>NZ_JNZA01000014.1 GCF_000717345.1 Streptomyces lydicus
GAGCTGAGCCCCGCTGGCACCCCCCCACCCCCGAACCCACCCCCCGCCCCCTCCCCCGAAGGGGGGGAGGGGGAGGGGGCGGGGGAAGCCGCAGCGGAAGCCTCGCGGGGCAAGCAGGGGCCGAGCCCGAGCGCCGGCTTCTCGCGGTCAGCGGGCGAGCCCGAGGCCGGGTTTTTCCTGGCCGGCGGGCAGGGGCCGAGCCCGAGCTCCGGCTCTCGCGGTCAGCGGCTGAGCCCGAGCCCCGTTTCTCCCGGGCCAACGGCAGTGGCGGCAGCCCCTCCCACGTCGGCGCCAGTGGCCGCAGCCCTGCCTCTCCCGTCAGGCGCCGGTGGCCGCCCCCGCCCCACCTCCCCTACGCCTCCTCCGGCCCCAGGTTCGTCTCCTCGAAGACCAGCAACGTCCTGGTGCTGAGTACTTCGGGTATCGACTGGATGCGGGTGAGGACCAGTTCGCGCAGTTCGCGGTTGTCCTTGGTGTGGACCAGCAGCAGAACGTCGAAATCGCCGCTGACCAGCGCGATATGGGTGGCGCCCGGCAGTGACGTCAGCTGCTTGCGCACGGTCCGCCAGGAGTTCTGGACGATTTTCAGCGTGATGTACGCGGAGGCGCCCTGGCCTGCCCGTTCCTGGTCGACGAGGGCGCTGAAGCCGCGGATCACCCCGTCGTCGATGAGCCGGTTGATCCGCGCGTACGCATTGGCGCGCGAGACGTGCACCCGCTCGGCCACGGAGCGTATCGAGGCCCGTCCGTCGGTCTGAAGCATGCGCAGGATCGAGCGGTCGATGGTGTCCAGCGGGCGTGCGGCCGGCGATGGCGGAGCGGGGTGTGACGACTGTCCTCCGGTGTTGGCCATCTGTTCGTCCGGCATATGGTCCCGCCTCCCCTTTGTGGACGCCCTGTCTTCATCTCAAGCTGTGGAGAACCGTTTGTCCACAGGCTGAACCCGCCTGTAGCCAAAATGCATCAGCGACCGAACAATCGGTAGGGAAGGGCTCAGCCGCCCCGACCGACTCCATCCTGCCCATCCGCCGTCCGCCCACCACCCCAATGAGGCGCCCGCGCGCCACCCCCTGATCCGAGGAGGTGCTCGACATGACGGTCCTAGAGCAGCCCGGCAGCAGCAGGAACAAGAGCAGCCTGGCCGGCCCGCCGCCCGCCTGGCGGCCGCGCGTCGACCCCGCGCCCCTCCTGCCCGACGCGGCGCCGTACCGCCTCCTGGGCACGGACGCCGCAGGCCGACTCGACTCCGGACTGCTGACCCGGCTGTACGCCCAGCTGGTGCGCGGCCGTCGCTACAACGCCCAGGCCACGGCACTGACCCGGCAGGGGAGGCTGGCGGTCTATCCGTCCTCCACCGGCCAGGAGGCTTGCGAGGTGGCCGCCGCGCTGGCCCTCGAAGAGCGCGACTGGCTCTTCCCCAGCTACCGCGACACCCTGGCCGCCGTGGCCCGTGGCCTCGACCCCGTACAGGCCCTGACCCTGCTGCGCGGCGACTGGCACAACGGCTACGACCCGCACGAACACCGCATCGCCCCTCTGTGCACCCCCCTCGCCACCCAACTCCCCCACGCCGTGGGTCTCGCACACGCCGCCCGCCTCAAGGGCGACGACGTGGTGGCGCTGGCCATGGTGGGCGACGGCGGCACGAGCGAGGGCGACTTCCACGAGGCGCTGAACTTTGCGGCGCTGTGGCAGGCGCCGGTCGTCTTCCTCGTCCAGAACAACGGCTTCGCGATCTCCGTGCCGCTCGCCAAGCAGACCGCGGCGCCGTCCCTCGCCCACAAGGCGGTCGGATACGGCATGCCGGGACGCCTGGTCGACGGCAACGACGCGCCCGCGGTGCACGAGGTGCTCACCGAGGCCGTGGAGCGCGCCCGCGGGGGCGGCGGTCCCACGCTGGTCGAGGCCGTCACGTACCGCATCGAGGCCCACACCAACGCCGACGACGCCACCCGCTACCGCGCCGACGCCGAGGTCGAGACCTGGCGGGCCCACGACCCGATAGCGCTCCTGGAGCGCGAACTCGAGGCGCGGCGGCTGCTGACCGAGGAATTCGTCGGGGCCACCCGGGACGGCGCCGAGCAGATGGCGGCCGACCTGCGGGAGCGGATGAACGCCGATCCGGTGCTCGACCCGATGGACCTGTTCAACCACGTATTCGCCGAGCAGACCAGCCAACTGCGTGAGCAGGCGGAGCAGTTGCGCGCCGAGCTGGATGCCGAGGCCGCCGGACACACCGAGGACGCAGCGGGCACCGATGGGTCCGCCGAGGAGGCCAGGCCATGACGACCACCGTTCCGGCGACCGCGCGCAAGCCCGCCACGATGGCGCAGGCACTGACCCGCGCCCTGCACGACGCCATGGCCGAGGACCCGTCCGTCCACGTCATGGGCGAGGACGTCGGCACCCTGGGCGGCGTCTTCCGCGTCACCGACGGCCTGGCCAGGGAGTTCGGCGAGGACCGCTGCACCGACACCGCGCTCGCCGAGGCCGGCATACTCGGCACCGCCGTCGGCATGGCGATGTACGGGCTGCGGCCGGTCGTGGAGATGCAGTTCGACGCGTTCGCCTACCCGGCGTTCGAGCAGCTGGTCAGCCATGTGGCGAAGATGCGCAACCGCACCCGCGGTGCGCTGCCGATGCCGCTGACGATCCGGATTCCCTACGGCGGCGGGATCGGCGGCGTCGAGCACCACAGCGACTCCTCCGAGGCGTACTACCTCGCCACCCCGGGGCTCCAGGTCGTCACCCCGGCGACCGTCGAGGACGCCTACGGGCTGCTCAGGGCCGCCATCGCCTCCGACGACCCGGTCGTCTTCCTGGAGCCCAAGCGGCTCTACTGGTCCAAGTCCGACTGGTCGCCGGACGAGCCCGCGCCGGTCGCCCCGCTGGGCCGGGCCGAGGTCCGGCGCCGCGGCAGCAGCGCCACGCTGGTCACCTACGGGCCGTCGCTGCCGGTCTGCATGGAGGCCGCCGAGGCGGCCCGTGCCGAGGGCTGGGACCTGGAGGTGGTCGACCTGCGTTCCCTGATGCCGTTCGACGACGAGACGGTCTGCGCGTCGGTGCGCCGCACCGGACGTGCCGTGATCGTCCACGAGTCCAACGGGTTCGGCGGTCCCGGAGGGGAGATCGCCGCACGGATCACGGAGCGCTGCTTCCACCACCTGGAGGCGCCGGTGCTGCGGGTCGCCGGCTTCGACATCCCGTATGCGCCGCCGATGCTGGAGCGGCACCATCTGCCCGGCGTGGACCGGATCCTGGACACCGTCGCCCGCCTCCAGTGGGAGTCGGACTGGACCGAGGGACGTGGTGAGTGATGGCCGTGGTCCGCGAATTCACCCTGCCCGACCTGGGGGAGGGGCTCACCGAGGCGACGATCGTGCAGTGGATGGTCGAGGTCGGCGAGGTGGTCGCCGTCGACCAGCCCGTGGTGGAGGTCGAAACCGCCAAGGCGATGGTGGAGGTGCCCTGCCCGTACGGCGGGGTGGTGACCGCCCGCTTCGGCGCGGAGGGTGCTGAAGTCCCGGTGGGCGCACCGCTGGTGACTGTCGCGGTCGGTGCGGTGCCGGACGATCTGGCGGGCACCGGGCCGTCGGCCCATGGTTCAGAGGCCGGAGCGCCCGCGGGCCCTGCGGACGCGGCGGAGGCCGGGTCCGGGAACGTGCTCGTCGGGTACGGCACGAGCGCGGCGGCGGCGCGGCGGCGCCGGATCCGGCCGGGCGGCACGGGCCCCGCGGCAGGGGCGTCGCGGCCGGCGGAGCAGGTGGCGGCGGGGCAGGACAGCTCCGGCGCGGAGGCTGCGGGGGTCCCCCGGGCCGGGGCCGTGGCGGCGGCCGGGGCACGTACGGGGGCGAACGGCTCGGCCGCCGCCCGTGCGGCGGATGCCCGCAGTCGTACGGTGGCCGTCATCTCGCCGCTGGTACGTCGGATGGCCCGGGAACACGACCTGGACCTGCGGGAGGTGACCGGTTCCGGGCGGGACGGGCTCATTCTCCGTACGGACGTCGAGTGCGCGATCCGGACGCGCCAGGAGCACGCGACGGCTGGTGCCGGTGTGACAGACGCGGTGGGCGCCGCTGCCGCGGCCCCGACCGGCGAGGAGCGGATTCCGCTGCGGGGGATGCTGGGCGCGGCGGCCGAGAAGTTCAGCCGCAGCCGCCGGGAGATCCCGGAGGCCACCTGCTGGGTGGACGCCGACGCCACCGAACTCCTCGCCGCCCGCAGGGCGATGAATGTGCCCGGTGCTCCCAAGGTGTCGTTGCTCGCGCTACTGGCCCGGATCACCACGGCCGCCCTCGCGCGGTTCCCGCAGCTCAACTCCACCGTGGACACCAAGACCCAGGAGATCGTCCGGCTGCCGGCCGTCCATCTGGGCTTCGCGGCGCAGACCGACCGCGGCCTGGTGGTGCCGGTCGTACGGGACGCCCATGCGCGTACCGTCGAGGACCTCTCCGCCGAGTTCGCCCGGCTCACCGAAACCGCCCGGGAGGGCGGGCTGTCCCTGGCCGAGCTGACGCACGGCACGTTCACCCTCAACAACTACGGCGTCTTCGGCGTCGACGGCTCCACGCCGATCATCAACCACCCCGAGGCGGCGATGCTCGGTGTGGGCCGGATAGCCGCCAAACCCTGGGTGCACGACGGTGAGTTGGCGGTCCGGCAGGTCGTCCAGCTGTCGCTCACCTTCGACCACCGGGTGTGCGACGGCGGCACCGCCGGGGGCTTCCTGCGGTTCGTCGCCGACTGCGTGGAGCAGCCCGCGCTGTTGCTGCGGGGGATGTGAGCGCGAAGAGCGCGAAGGGCACGGGACCGGTCCTGCGAGCGGGCAGACCGGTCCCGTGCCCGCGGAGACCCTGTCCTGTGCGCGCGGAGAGCCGCGTAGGTGAGGGCGACGGGGTCCGAGCTGACTACTCTGCGGCCCAGCCGGCCACCTCGCCGAGCCCTCACCGTGCCGGTACCGGCCAGCTCACCGGAACCGGCCACGGCATCCACGAGGCGCCCGGCGCCCCGTCCCGTGCGGCCGCTGTGTGAGCGCGCTGCCCCTGGTGATACTCAAGGGGTGAACGACCACATCGAGCACGACGCCGTCATCCTGGCCGGAGGCGCCGCCCGGCGGCTCGGCGGGGCGGACAAACCCGCCCTCTCCGTCGGCGGCCGCGCCCTCCTGGACCGGGTGCTCGCCGCCTGCCCCGACGCGGTGACCACCGTCGTCGTCGGTCCCGGCCGTCCGACCGCCCGGGCCGTCGTGCGCGCCCTGGAGGACCCGCCGGGCGGCGGCCCGCTCGCCGCGCTGGACGCCGGTCTGCGGCACACCACCGCCGCGGTGGTGCTCGCGCTCTCCGCCGACCTGCCGTTCCTGACCCCCGCGACCGTACGGACCCTGCTGGAGGCGGCCGAGGGAGCGGCGGACGGCGCGCTGCTCCAGGACGCCGCCGGGAAGGACCAGCCGCTGATCGCCGCCTACCGGGCCGCCTCGCTGCGCCGCGAGCTGGCGGAGGTGCGGGCCGAGCACGGCACCCTGGCCGGGCTGCCGCTGCGCGCCGTGACCAACCGGCTGGTGCTCGCGCGGATCAAGGACGCCGCCGCCACGGCATCCTTCGACTGCGACACCTGGGAGGCCCTCAGCGCAGCGCGCGCCCGTATCAGGGAGCATGGACTCGTGTTGGACGAATGGATCACCGCAGTCAAGGCCGAACTGGGCATCGAGCTCGATGTCGACACGGCGGCGCTTCTCGATCTCGCGCGGGACGCGGCGCACGGCGTGGCCCGCCCGGCCGCGCCGCTGACGACGTTCCTGATCGGTTACGCGGCGGGCCGGCAGGACCGGGACGTGAAGGTGCTGTCCGACCAGGTCGCCGCGCTGGCCAACCGCTGGGCGGCGGAGACCGAGCAGGCCGCCGACGCGCCCGACGCCGGCGCCACGGGCGCCGAAGCGAAGCCCGCCGAATGACCGACGGGGACAGGGGCGGAGTGCCCCGGGGCGGGCTGCGTGCGCCCCGCGACGAGGGGCCCGGCGACCTGTTCGACGATGCGCTGGCGCTGGCCAACGAGGGCCGGGTCACCGTGGCGGCCGACGCCGGAGCCGGCGGTGGCGCCGCCGGCGAACGCCCCACTTCGGACGGCGAGCGCCCCGCCTCCGACGGCGACCTGCCCGGCGTTCACAGCGACCGCGTCGTCAGCCGGGACGGGCGCCCCGAAGGCCGCCCCTGCGGCTCGGATCCCTCCGCCGCCCCCGCACCCCGCCGTGCGCCGGCCGACCTCCCCTGGCACGCCGCCCGCCGGATCGCCGCGCGCGCCGTGTCCGGGCCGCCCGAGCCGACGACCACGGCGCTCGGCGAAGCGCTCGGCCGGACGCTCGCCGAGCCGCTGACCGCGCTCACCGATCTGCCGTCGTTCGACACCTCGGCGATGGACGGCTGGGCGGTCTCCGGCCCCGGTCCCTGGCGCCTCGACCACCCCGCGGACGACGCCGCGACCGCCCCGCACCCCGGCATCCTCGCCGGTCACGCCCCCACCGAGGCGCTCCTCGACGGCCACGCCGTCCCGATCGCGACCGGGGCACGCGTCCCGGCCGGCGCCACCGCCGTGCTGCGCAACGAGCACGGCGAGGTGCGGGAGCTCGCCGACGGCGGGCGGCGGCTGTACGCACCGCGGCTCGCACCGCCCGGCCAGGACATCCGCCCGCGCGGCCAGGAGTGCCGTCGCGGCGACCAACTGCTCTCCGCCGGGGCCCTGGTGACCCCCGCCGTGCTGGGCCTGGCCGCTGCGGCCGGTTACGACGAGCTGACCTCCTACCCCCGGCCGCGAGCCGAAGTGCTGGTCCTGGGCGATGAGTTGCTGGACCGCGGGCTGCCCCAGGACGGCCGCATCCGGGACGCGCTCGGCCCGATGCTCGTCCCGTGGCTGCACGCCCTGGGCGTCGAGGCGCCCGCCCCGCGCCACCTGGCCGATGACGCCGACACGTTGTACGAGGCCCTCGCCCGGTCCACCGCCGACGTGGTCATCACCACCGGCGGCACCGCGTCCGGCCCGGTCGACCACGTCCACCCCACCCTGCGCCGGCTGGGCGCCGAGGTGCTGGTGGACGGGGTGGCGGTACGTCCGGGCCACCCCATGCTGCTCGCCCGGCTCGCCCCGCGCCGACACCTCGTCGGCCTGCCCGGCAACCCGCTCGCCGCCGTCTCCGGCCTCTGCACGCTCGCCGAGCCGCTGCTCCGTACCCTCGCGGCCCGCCGGCCCGTGGAGCCGTACCGTGCGCCGCTGGCCGCCGCGGTCCACGGGCATCCGCAGGACATCCGGCTCGTCCCGGTGGTCTACCGCGACGACGAGCGGCACGGCCTGACGGCGGAGCCGCTGCACTTCCACGGCCCGGCCATGCTGCGCGGGATCGCCGCCGCCGACGCGCTCGCGGTCGTCCCGCCCGGCGGCGCGGACCCCGGCACGGAGCTCGAACTGCTGGAACTTCCCTGGTCAGCGGGCTGGGCGCCGGGTTCGTCGGCGGCTGGGCCCGCGGCCGGGGCGCCGTACGGGTTCTCCGGGGGCGCCGCGTGAAGCTCCCGCTGCAGGACGCCGCGGCACGCGAGGTACCCGAGGACCGCTCACACCGGGTGATGCTGCCGCGCCGCGCGCCGAAGGCGCCGCTGCGGCAGGTCGGCCGGCGGCTGCTGATGGCGCTGCTCGTCCTGCTCGCCACGGTCTTCATCGTGTGGATGGAGCGCGACGAGTACCACGACAACGCCAACGGCACGGTGGACCTGCTCGACTGCTTCTACTACGCGACCGTCACCCTCTCCACCACGGGCTACGGCGACATCGTGCCCTACGGCGACAGCGCGCGGCTGCTGAACATCCTGCTCATCACGCCGCTGCGGGTGCTCTTCCTGATCATCCTGGTCGGGACCACACTGGAGGTGCTGACCGAGCGCACCCGCGAGCAGTGGCAACTGAAACGCTGGAGAAACGCCTTGCGCGACCACACCGTCATCGTCGGCTTCGGGACGAAGGGCCGTTCCGCCGTCCAGACCCTCCGCGCGACGGGGCTGAGCCGCGACCGCATCGTCATCGTCGACCCCAGCTCCAAGGTGATCGACGCGGCGGTGGCCGAGGGCTACGCCGGAGTGGTCGGTGACGCGACCCGCAGCGATGTGCTGCTGCGGGCCGAGATCCAGCGCGCCCACCAGGTCGTCATCGCCACCCAGCGCGATGACACCGCCGTGCTGGTCTCGTTGACCGCACGTCAGCTCAACAAGAAGGCGACCATCGTCGCCGCGGTGCGGGAGGAGGAGAACGCCCCGCTGCTGCGGCAGTCCGGTGCCGACTCCGTGATCACCTCGGCCAGCGCGGCGGGCCGGCTGCTGGGGCTCTCCGTCCACAGCCCCAGCGCGGGCACCGTCATGGAGGACCTGATCCAGCAGGGCAGCGGCCTGGACCTGGTGGAACGTCCGGTGGTGAAGTCCGAGGTGGGCAAGTCCGTACGGGAGACGGCCGATCTGGTTGTCTCGGTCCTGCGTGGCCACCGGCTCCTGGGATATGACGACCCGGCGGCCAGCCCGCTGCAGAGCACCGACCGGCTGATCACCATCGTCCGCGCGGCCGCGACCGAGGAACCGGCCGTTCCCGGCAAGAAGCCCGCGAAGCCGACGCTCCCCGGCACCGGCGTCTCCCCGATGCGCCGGCTGGATGAATAACCCGATGGTGTGAACGGGTGGCAGGCCGACCCGGCCGTGGTCGTCGGCCCCCGCACCGTCGCTCCGCAGGCGGACGGCGAGTAGCCTCGCGCCCATGCGAGCGATCACTATCCCGGAGCCCGGTGGCCCCGAAGCACTTGTCTGGGCCGAAGTCCCCGATCCGCAGCCCGCAGAGGGCGAGGTCCTGATCGAGGTCGCGGCCAGCGCCGCGAACCGCGCCGATCTGCTGCAGCGTCAGGGCTTCTACGACCCGCCGCCCGGCGCCTCCCCCTACCCCGGCCTGGAGTGCGCGGGCCGGATCGTCGCGCTCGGTCCCGGCGTGCACGGCTGGGCCGTCGGCGACGAGGTGTGCGCGCTGCTGTCGGGCGGCGGCTACGCGGAGAAGGTGGCCGTCCCGGCCGGGCAGCTGCTGCCCGTGCCGGCCGGCCTGGACCTGGTCACCGCTGCCGCGCTGCCCGAGGTGACCTGCACGGTCTGGTCGAACGTCTTCATGATCGCGCACCTGCGGCCCGGCGAGACGCTGCTGGTCCACGGGGGTGCCAGCGGCATCGGCACGATGGCGATCCAGCTGGCCAAGGCGGTCGGCGCGCGGGTCGCGGTCACCGCCGGCGGTCCCGAAAAGCTGGCCCGTTGCGCCGAGTTGGGCGCGGACCTCCTCATCGACTACCGCGAGCAGGACTTCGTCCAGGAGATCCGCAAGGGCACCGACGGCAAGGGTGCGGACGTCATCCTCGACATCATCGGCGCCAAGTATCTGCAGCGGAACGTCAAGGCGCTCGCCGTCAGCGGACGGCTCGCGATCATCGGGCTGCAGGGCGGGGTGAAGGCGGAGCTGAATCTCGCCGCCCTGATGGCCAAGCGTGCCGCGATCACCGGCGCCGGGCTGCGCGCCCGCCCGCTGAGCGAGAAGGCCGCCATCGTCGCCGCCGTGCGGGAGCACGTCTGGCCGCTGATCGCCAACGGTCAGGTCCGGCCCATCGTGGACCGCACGCTGCCGATGGCCGAGGCCGCCGAGGCGCACCGCATCCTCGAAGCCAGCCAGCACGTCGGAAAGGTCATCCTGACGGTCTGAACCGGGCCGTGAAGGCCGCCCCGCCCCTCCCGAGCCGTCGCCGGGTACCCCCGCCGACGGCTTCAAGATGCCGTGAATCTGATCACATGTGACGCTGGGCAAGTCACCCGACGGCTCGGCACGGGAGGGGCACTGTGGTCGCTCCAGGATTCCGTTCGCGCATTGCCACCGGTCTGGTGGTCGCCGCCGTCGTCCTGCCCGTCCCCCTGGGAGCCACCTCCGCGGTGGCCTCGGACCGACAGGCCACGCCGGTTGACCGTCCGCCGAACCTCGTCCAGCCGGGCGATACGCCCGACGACTACGCGCCCGATGATCTGACGCCCGAGATGCTCACACCCGACGACTTCGCGGTCGACGATCGTCTGAGCGAGCTGCCGACGGGCGCCGGGCAGACGGCAGCGGACGGGGGCTTTCCCGGCCGCCCGGGGCGCTTCCGGGACCTGCCGGACCGCTTCCCCGACCTGCCGTACGGCCCCGGACGCATGGCGCACCGGCCGTCGCACCGCCATCACGGCTGGGAAGGGCGGTGGTACCACCACCCGCATCACCCGTTCGGCCGCGACTTCTCCGGGCCGGGCCCGTCGTACTACGGCCGGTACCCCGACTACCCCGGTGACGGCGACCTCGGGCTCGCACGGCCGGCGGAACCGCGTGGCGCGGACCGGGCACACCCCCGGCACGCCTCGGCCCCGAAGCACCAGCCCTCGGCGTCCGCGTCCCCCGACACCTGGCGTCCGTCCTCCCGCCGCGTCGATGCCGTGGACCGGGGCCCCCGGACGCCGTACGAGGCGCTGCCGCCGCTGCCGACGCCCACCATGCCGGAGCAGCCGTCCCCTGCTACGGGAACCGCCGACGGCGCCTCGGACACCAGGCCGTACGCCCTGGAAGCCCCTGCGGCCCCGGTCGAGAGGGTGCTGCCGATGGGGGCCGGCCTGGCGCTGACCGGCCTGGGGCTGGCCTTCCTGGGCCTGCGACTGCGGCGTCGCTGACCGCGCCGCCGGTTTCACGTGAAACGGGACGGCACCCGCCCTGTTTCACGTGAAACGGAACGTTGCTCCCGGTGGTTTCACGTGAAACACGCACCGTTTCACGTGAAACAGCGGGAATCCGGTGGTTTCACGTGAAACCGCTCCTCGCCCTCCCGTGGGGGTTCACGTGAAACCGCATCTCGGCATCGCGCGGAAGGGTGGATCACCTTCTCCCAGGGGCACCACCGTTGAGAAGCGCTCGTACGAGAGAATGGCGGCATGGATATGCCGATGAACGAACGGTCGCAGGAGAATCCGCACGTCCTGGTTGTCGGCCCGGACGGCATGGCGCTCGGCGGCGCCGGCACCGGTGGCGGGAACGATGGCGATGAGCCCCGAGAGATCCCGGTGACGGACATGGTCGAACAGCCTGCGAAGGTCATGCGCATCGGCAGCATGATCAAGCAGCTGCTGGAGGAGGTAAAGGCCGCGCCTCTCGACGAGGCGAGCCGGGTCCGGCTCAAGGAGATCCATGCCAGCTCGGTGAAGGAGCTGGAGGACGGGCTGGCGCCCGAGCTGGTGGAGGAGCTGGAGCGGCTGTCGCTCCCGTTCACCGATGAGTCCGTGCCGACGGAGGCCGAGCTGCGGATCGCCCAGGCCCAGCTGGTGGGCTGGCTGGAGGGCCTGTTCCACGGCATCCAGACCGCGCTGTTCGCCCAGCAGATGGCGGCCCGCGCCCAGCTGGAGCAGATGCGCCGCGCGCTGCCGCCCGGTGTCGGGCTGGAGGGCGACGAGGGCAAGCCCGGCCAGGGCGGTGCCCGCTCGGGCCCGTACCTGTAGGGGCTCGGCGGTTGGAGAAAGCCCGGGACCACCCGGGCCGGGAGGGGCAACGACAGAAGGGGCCGGCACGCACGCGTGCCGGCCCCTCCGTCATGTTCTCCGGCCCGAGGCCGTCCGCCGTCAGCCGCTACGGCCGGTCGAGATCGTCAGCTCGATGGTGTCGTCCTTGCTCGGGTACCACCAGCTGATCGCGTCCGGCTTCTGCTGGGTGACGGTGTTCTTGCCCCAGATCGCGCTGTCCTCCTCGCCGACGATCTTGTAATGCCAACCGGCGGCCTCGATGCACTTCTTCACCGAGTCCAGGTTCTTGTAGCGGAACGACGGGATGAGGATCTTGCCCTTGTCGGAATAGCTCTTGGTGGGGCTGGTGCACTCCGACGTCAGGATCGTCGCGGACTTGTCCTCGGGCCGGACGTTGTCGGTGGGCGAAGGGGTGTAGGAGTACGGCGTGTACGACGATGTCGGGGAGTCCCCGCCGTTGTCGCTGCTGGAGCCGGCGCTCAGCCCGATGCCGACCGCGATGGCGGTGACCACGACCACGCCGACGATCGCCGCGACGACGATCACGGGGGTGTTGTTCTTCCGCGCGCCGGGGCGGCCGGCCGTCGGCATCGAGGCCGTCACGGGCGGCGGGGCGTACGGGGGCGGTGCCTGGAAGCCGCCGCTGTTGAACGGGGCGGGGCCGGGGATCGGGCCGGGCGCCGGCGTCGGGTAGGCGTTGTTCAGCGGCGGGGGCGTCTGCGGCCCGTACCCGGCGGCCTGCGTCGGCTGGTACGGCTGCTGCACGTTCGGCGACACCGGGGTGTGCGGGGTGCCGGAGGCGGTGGGGAACACCGCGGAGGAGACCGAGGAACCGCTGGTGCGGGCGCGCGGGCCCTCGCCGATGATCAGCGGCGTCGCGCCGGACTGCCCGGACCCGGCGATCCGCAGGCACTCGTCCCGCATCGCCTCGGCGGTCGGGAAGCGCTCGTTGGGGTTCTTCTTCAGCGCGCGGGCGACCAGCGCGTCGACGGCCGGCGGCAGCGACTGGTTGATGCTCGACGGGACCGGCGGCTCTTCCTGGACGTGCGCGTAGGCGATGGCGAGCGGGGAGTCGGCGTCGAACGGCAGCTGACCGGTCAGCAGCTCGAAGAGCATGATGCCGACGGAGTAGAGGTCGGAGCGGGCGTCCACCCCGCGGCCCAGCGCCTGCTCCGGCGACAGGTACTGCGGGGTGCCGACGACCATGCCGGTCTGCGTCATGGAGGTCACGCCGGACTGCATGGCGCGGGCGATGCCGAAGTCCATGACCTTGACGACGCCCCGCTTGTTCAGCATCACGTTGCCGGGCTTGATGTCGCGGTGGACCAGCCCCATCTCGTGGCTGACCTCGAGCGCCGCCAGCACATCGGCAGTGATCTTCAGGGCTTTTTCCGTCGGCATCGCGCCATGCTGGGCGATGTCGTTGTCCAGGTCGGAGCGCAGCGGCTGGCCCGCGACGTACTCCATGACGATGTACGGCACCATGCCGCCGTCGAGTTCGTCCTCACCGGAGTCGAAGACCGAGACGATATTGGTGTGCGTGAGCTTCGCCACGGACTGCGCCTCGCGGCGGAAGCGCTCGCGGAAAGCCTGCTCACGACCGAGCTCGGTGTGCAGTGTCTTGATCGCGACGTCGCGGTCGAGGACGGTGTCGTGTGCGAGGTGCACGGACGCCATGCCGCCGGCCCCGAGAAGATCACGAAGCTGGTAACGTCCTCCGCCGACCGAACGGCCCTCGAATTGGCCCTGAGCGCCGTCCTGGCTCATCGTTCCGCTTCCCCCTAGGCACACGGCGCACAACCCGCACGTGTAGCGATCAAAATCTGAAATTCTCCCGCCAAGTCTGCCCCAGGCCCCGGACACGTCAAGCCGTGTGCCCGTTCCGTGACCAGATGTGCAAGATCCCGTCACGGCGGTGAGACGTTCGGCGCCTTTGATTACCCCAGGTGAGCTTGCGATACCGGGCGCCCGGCAGGTTTGATGGCCGGTCCACGACGGACCGGCGGGTGCCGCGGAGCCTGTAGCGTGCTCTAGCGAAGACCGATGACCTTACCGCTCTCATGCGGATTGATTCGACGGCGAGGACCGATGGCACCGACGCAGAGCCCACAGGGCCCGTCCGACCCTGAGGCCACCGGCTCCAATATCCCCGACGCACCGGAGATGTGGGGCAACGGCGGGCTGGTCGGCGACGGCCGCTACCGGCTCACGCGGCGGCTCGGCCGTGGCGGCATGGCGGAGGTGTTCGCGGCCGAGGACGTACGTCTGGGCCGGACCGTCGCCGTGAAGCTGCTGCGTGCCGACCTCGCCGAGGACCCGGTGTCCAAGGCCCGCTTCACGCGGGAGGCACAGTCCGTGGCCGGGCTGAACCACCACGCGGTCGTCGCGGTCTACGACTCCGGCGAGGACCTCGTCGGCGGCAACACCGTGCCGTACATCGTGATGGAGCTGGTCGAGGGCCACACCATCCGCGATCTGCTGCTCAACGCCGACGCCCCGCCGCCGGACCAGGCGCTGATCATCGTCTCCGGTGTGCTGGAGGCGCTGGCCTACAGCCATCAGCACGGCATCGTGCACCGTGACATCAAGCCCGCGAACGTGATCATCACCAACAGCGGCGCCGTCAAGGTCATGGACTTCGGTATCGCCCGTGCCCTGCACGGTGCGCAGTCGACCATGACGCAGACCGGCATGGTCATGGGTACGCCCCAATACCTCTCCCCGGAGCAGGCGCTCGGTAAGACCGTCGACACCCGCTCCGACCTCTACGCCACCGGCTGCCTGCTGTACGAACTGCTCACGCTGCGCCCGCCGTTCACCGGCGAGACCCCGCTGTCGGTCGTCTACCAGCACGTCCAGGACATGCCGGTGCCTGCCTCGCAGGTGGCCGACGTACCGCCGGAGCTGGACGGCCTGGTCATGCGGTCGCTGGCCAAGGACCCCGACGACCGGTTCCAGACCGCCGAGGAGATGCGCGGCCTGGTCCAGTACTCGCTGCAGATGCTGCAGGAGCAGGGCGGGCACACCGGGACCTGGAGCACCGGCCCGGTGGCCATGCACGAGGGAGGTCTCGGCCCGGCCATGGGCACGGCGGCCACCACCGCGCTGCCGTACCCCGAGGGGGGCCAGACCACGGCCCAGCCGATCCTGTCCGGCATGCGGGACGACGACGGCGGTTTCGACGGCGGGGCCCGGCCGGCCAAGGGCGGCCGCGGCAAGTTCCTGCTGATCGCGGCGCTCGCGGTGATCGCCATCGCGCTGGGCGTGGCCTTCGCCCTGCAGAACACCGGCGGCGGGAACAAGAAGCAGCAGACCCCCGCGACCCAGTCGCCGTCGCCGTCGCAGGACGACAAGACCAGCGAGCCGCCGTCGGACGAACCGAGCACCCCGCAGACCGAGCCCGGTGGCACCGGTGGCGACAGCGGTACGTACAGCCGCCCGTCGACGTCGCAGCCGAGCACGCCGCCGACGTCCGAGCCGCCGAGCTCGCCGCCGCCCACGACCGAGACGCCGACGACGGAGCCGCCCACCGACACCACCGGCGGGACCACCGACGGCGGGACGACCGACGGCGGGACGACCGACGGGGGCACCGGCAACGGTGGCACCGACAACGGTGGCGCCACCGGCGGTACGGACAGCGGCGCCACCGCCGGCACGGGCACGGACGGCGGCACCACGCTCGGCACCACCGGCTGACGCGGCGGCCCCGCCGCCCGCCTCAGCGGGTGAACGCGTCCTGCACGGCGTGGTATTCGCGGGTCCACCACACGGCCAGGGCGGCCGCCGCCGGGAATTGCGGATCGGTGCGGCGGTCGCCGAGCTGGTAGCGCCAGGTGAGCATCCAGAAGTCGTTGAGCCGCTCCCACCAGACCCGGTGGACGGCCGCGGCCAGCTCGTCGGCGTCGGCCCCGCAGGCGCTGCGGTAGGCGCCCGCGTATGCCGCCACCTTGGCCAGGTCCAGCGTGCCGCAGGGGCGTACGAAGAAGATCGCGGCGGCACGGACCGCCTCCTCCGCGCGCGGCTGGACGCCCAGCCTGTCCCAGTCGACGATCGCGGTCGGCTCCGCGCCGCGGTAGAGCACGTTGAGCGGGTGGAAGTCGCCGTGCACCCAGCCGGCGGTGGGTTCCGCGCCGGGAGCCGGGCGGCGGTGCGCCTGCCGCTCCAGTAGGGCCCGGCGCTCCAGCAGCCGGTGCTCGGCGAGCTCGTCGAAGCTGGTTCGCGGGCGGGCGCCGCGGGCCAGGGCCAGCAGCTCGTCGATCGTTTCGAAGGTGCGCTCGGGGTCGGCCCCGGTGTCCGTGCACGGCGGCCGGGCGGGGTGCGGTTCGTCCGCCATGACCTGCTCCAGTGCGGTGTGCACGAGCCCGAGCAGGGCGCCGAGCCGGCGGGACTGTCCGCCCGAGAGCGCGGCACCGCCGAGGTGGCGGCCCTCGACCCAGGGGTGCAGGGCGTAGCAGCGGCCGTCGAGGACGGTGACGGTGCGGCCGTCGGCGTCGGCGACGGGCGGGGCGACCGGCAGGCCGAGGGCGGCGAGCCGCCGGGTGGCGCGGTGCTGGCGGGTGAGGGCGGCGTGGTCGCCGTCGAGGTGGTGCTTGAGGAAGTAGCGGCCGCGGGTGGTGGCGAGGAAGTAGCCGTGGTTGAGCAGGCCCTCGGCGACCGGCTCGCAGGACAGCGGCGCGCCGGCGCCGGTGTAGTGGCGGAGCAGGGATCCCAGGGTGTCTCTGTCGGGCGTCGCCGCCGTCCGGACTACAGATGAGCGCAGCACGCGCCAGATGTTAGATCAACTGCACCCGTCGGAGTGGGTGAAGCGGAAAGCCTTACGCAGAGTGCGCGAGGTGGTGGGCCGGTACCTCGGTGAGCCAGTGCAGGGTCACGAACTCCGGCTCGATGCGCAGGAAGACCGGATCGAAGGGCTCCCCGTCCGCCAGCCGGGGCGTGGCACCGAACCGCTCCCGTTCGGCGGCCGCCGGGGCGGTGACCCGCGCGGTGCCGGTGAACTGTACGGACCAGGTGTCGGCCGCGCCGCTGTTGACGTTGTCGGCCTCGTACGCGACCACGCTGCCGTCCAGCGCCCGGTGGTAGTCGTAGCCGCGGTGCAGCCGCAGCATCAGCCGCCCGTCGTCGAGGACGAGATGCCGGGTGACGGTGGTGAAGGGCAGCGCCCGCCGACTGGCCGAGACCCGCCCGTAGGGGATGCGGCCGAGCAACTCGATGGCACGGTAGGTGTCGGTGGGCATGGCACCACCTTGCCGGTCGGCCCGGCCGGCCAGTAGGGCCCAGCAGCCCGGAGAAAACAGGACGATGGTCCCGAATCACCCCGATCCGGCCTGCGCGCCGTCCGGGATGCCCGCGGGGTCAGTGCTTCTCGGCCTGTAGCCGCGCGACGTACGCGGCGGCCTGGGAGCGGCGCTCCATGCCGAGCTTGGACAGCAGGCTGGAGACATAGTTCTTGATCGTCTTCTCCGCGAGATGCAGCCGCTCGCCGATCACGCGATTGGTCAGCCCCTCGCCGATCAGATCGAGGATCTTGCGCTCCTGGTCGGTGAGGCTCGCGAGCCGGTCGTCCCCCTTGGAGACGTTGCCGTCGCGCAGCCGTTCGAGGACACGCGCGGTGGCGACGGGATCGAGCAGCGACTTCCCGGCGGCCACGTCGCGGACCGCGGAGAGCAGCTCGTTGCCCCGAATGGCCTTGAGGACGTAACCCGCCGCGCCGGCCATGATCGCGTCGAAGAGGGCCTCGTCATCCGCGAAAGAGGTGAGCATCAGGCATTTGATGTCCTCGTTCTGCGAACGGATCTCACGGCAGACCTCGACACCGCTGCCGTCGGGCAGCCGGACGTCGAGCACGGCCACGTCGGGACGCGTCGCCGGGATCCTGACCAGGGCATCTGCGGCGGTGCCGGCCTCGCCGACCACCTCGATGTCCTCCTCGACGGCGAGCATTTCGTGGACGCCGCGCCGGACGACTTCGTGGTCATCGAGCAGGAATACCGTGATTTTTCCGTCTTCGCGCACCAACCCAGTCTCACACATCAAGTCTTCCCGTGCTCCAGGTCATCGATATAACGTGCCGTTGTCCCGGCGGCCTGCAACGCTGTGACCAGGAGTTGTTCCAAGCCTCCGCGATTTACTTGGAAATCCAAGCAAAATCGCAGGTCAGCGCCGTTTCCACTTCGGCTTTGACAATGGGTAACGTGCAATGAGCAGGCCACCCTCCGGGAGCTTTGTTCCACCCGGATTCGGCCGCGTTCGCACCCACCCCGTGCGCCGTATCGGATACCGGGTGAGCCGCAATACGGCCACCGGCGGACCCCGGGGGCCGGACAGACGGAGGAGCAGCACGTGACCGTGGAAGGCACTGCGCAGCGGAAAAACGCCCGCGGCAGCAGCAAGCGCACCACCGCCAAAAAGGCGACGCCGGCCAAGAAGGCGTCCTCGGCCAAGACCGGCACCGCCGGCCGGCCCGAGCAGGCGGAGCAGGATCAGCTCGTACAACTGCTGACCCCGGAAGGGAAGCGGGTCGAGCACCCGGATTACTCGATCGACCTCTCCCCCGAAGAGCTGCGCGGTCTCTACCGCGACATGGTGCTGACGCGGCAGTTCGACGCCGAGGCGACCACCCTCCAGCGCCAGGGCGAACTGGGCCTGTGGGCCTCGCTGCTCGGCCAGGAGGCGGCCCAGATCGGCTCCGGTCGCGCGCTGCGCGACGACGACTACGTCTTCCCGACCTACCGTGAGCACGGTGTGGCGTGGTGCCGTGGCGTCGACCCGACGAATCTGCTGGGCATGTTCCGCGGCGTCAATCACGGCGGCTGGGACCCCAACAGCAACAACTTCCACCTCTACACGATCGTGATCGGTTCGCAGACGCTGCACGCGACCGGCTATGCGATGGGTGTGCAGAAGGACGGCTCGGATTCCGCGGTGATCGCGTATTTCGGTGACGGTGCTTCCAGTCAGGGAGACGTCGCGGAATCCTTCACCTTCTCCGCGGTCTACAACGCCCCGGTCGTGTTCTTCTGCCAGAACAACCAGTGGGCGATTTCCGAGCCCACCGAGAAGCAGACCCGGGTGCCGCTCTACCAGCGCGCCCGTGGCTTCGGATTCCCCGGCGTACGGGTCGACGGCAATGACGTACTGGCCTGTCTGGCGGTGACCAAGGCGGCGCTGGAGCGGGCCCGTACCGGCCAGGGGCCGATGCTCATCGAGGCGTTCACCTACCGGATGGGCGCGCACACCACCTCCGACGACCCGACGCGCTACCGGGCCGACGAGGAGCGGGCGGCCTGGGAGGCCAAGGACCCGATCCAGCGGCTGCGGGTGTACCTGCAGAGCGAGGGCCTGGTCGACGAGGCATTCCTCGCGTCGATCGAGGAGGAGAGCGTGGCCCTGGGCAAGCGGGTCCGCGAGGCCGTGCGCGCCATGCCCGACCCGGACCACATGGCGATCTTCGAGAATGTCTATGCCGACGGGCATGCGCTCGTCGATGAGGAGCGCGCGCAGTTCGCCGCGTACCAGGCGTCGTTCGCCGATGCCGATGCCAGCGCGGAGGGGAACTGACCATGGCCGTCTTCGAGAAGATCACGATCGCCAAGGCGATCAACGAATCGCTCCGTGCCTCCATGGAGGCCGACCCCAAGGTCCTCGTCATGGGCGAGGACGTCGGCAAGCTCGGCGGCGTCTTCCGCGTCACCGACGGTCTGCAGAAGGACTTCGGCGAGGACCGGGTGATCGACACCCCGCTCGCCGAGTCCGGCATCGTCGGCACGGCCATCGGCCTGGCGCTGCGCGGCTACCGCCCGGTCGTCGAGATCCAGTTCGACGGCTTCGTCTTCCCCGCCTACGACCAGATCGTCACCCAGCTCGCCAAGATGCACGCCCGCGCGCTGGGCAAGGTCAAGGTGCCGGTCGTCATCCGCATCCCGTACGCGGGCGGAATCGGCGCGGTCGAGCACCACTCCGAGTCGCCCGAGGCGCTGTTCGCGCACGTCGCGGGCCTCAAGATCGTCTCTCCCTCGAACTCCTCCGACGCCTACTGGATGCTCCAGCAGGCCATCGCGGGCGACGACCCGGTCATCTACTTCGAGCCCAAGCGCCGCTACCACGACAAGTCCCGGCTGGACACCGAGTCGATCCCCGACCCGCTGCACAAGGCCCGGGTCGTCCAGAACGGCTCCGACCTCACGCTGGCCGCCTACGGCCCGATGGTGAAGGTGTGCCTGGACGTCGCCAAGGTCGCGGCCGAGGAGGGCAAGTCGGTCGAGGTCGTCGATCTGCGGTCGCTGTCGCCGATCGACTTCGACACCGTGCAGTCGTCGGTGCAGAAGACCGGCCGGCTGGTCGTCGTGCACGAGGCACCGGTCTTCTTCGGCTCCGGTGCGGAGATCGCCGCCCGTATCACCGAGCGGTGTTTCTACCAGCTGGAGGCACCGGTCCTGCGGGTCGGCGGCTTCCACTCCCCGTACCCGCCCTCCCGCCTGGAGGACGAGTACCTGCCGGGGCTGGACCGGGTGCTCGACGCCGTTGACCGTGCGTTGGCGTACTGAGGGTTTGAGGAGAGTTCGTGACCATGACTGCAAGTACCGCCAACGCTCAGCGCTTCCGCGAGTTCAAGATGCCCGACGTGGGCGAGGGGCTGACCGAGGCAGAGATCCTCAAGTGGTACGTCCAGCCGGGCGACACCGTCACCGACGGCCAGGTCGTCTGTGAGGTCGAGACCGCCAAGGCCGCCGTCGAACTGCCCATCCCCTACACCGGGGTGGTGCACGAGCTGCGCTTCGGCGAGGGCGTCACCGTCGATGTCGGCACCGCCATCATCGCCGTCGACACCGACCCCGGCGCAGGTCCCGCCGAGGCCCCGGCCGCCGCGCCGCAGGAGGCCGCGGCCGACGAGGAGGCCGAGCCGCAGGGCCGGCAGGCGGTGCTGGTCGGCTACGGCGCCGCGCCGTCCTCGACCAAGCGCCGGGCCCGCAAGCCGCAGCCGGGCGTACCGGCGCAGCCGGAGCCGGCGAAGGCCGCGCTCCAGGCCGAGCTGAACGGACGGGCCGCTCCGGCGGCGCCCGCCACCCCCGTCGCGCCTGCTGTTCAGCCCGCTCCGGCCGCTCCGGCCGGGAGTGCCGTACCCGCCGCGGGCCGGCCGCTGGCCAAGCCGCCGGTGCGCAAGCTCGCCAAGGACCTCGGCATCGACCTGGCGACGATCCTCCCCACCGGCCCGGACGGGATCATCACCCGCGAGGACGTGCACGCCGCCGCCACTCCGGCGGCGGCACCGGCCGAGGCGCCCGCGCCCGTCGCGGTCGCCGCGGCCGAGCCCGGCACCGTCGACACCGCCGCACGCGAGCGGCGGGTGCCGGTGAAGGGCGTACGCAAGGCCACCGCCCAGGCGATGGTCGCCAGCGCCTTCACGGCTCCGCACGTCACGGAGTTCATCACCGTCGACGTGACCCGGACGATGAAGCTCGTCCAGGAGCTGAAGCAGGACCCGGACATGGCGGGGCTGCGGGTCAACCCGCTGCTGCTCGTCGCCAAGGCGTTCCTGGTCGCGCTCAAGCGCCACCCGGAGGCCAACGCGGCCTGGGACGAGGCGAATCAGGAGATCGTCTACAAGGACTACGTCAACCTCGGCATCGCGGCGGCCACCCCGCGCGGGCTGATCGTCCCGAACATCAAGGACGCCGGGGCCAAGACGCTTCCGCAACTCGCCTCCGAGCTGGGCGACCTGGTCGCCACGGCCCGCGAGGGCAAGACGTCCCCGGCGGCGATGGCCGGCGGCACGGTCACCATCACCAATGTCGGTGTCTTCGGTGTCGACACCGGTACGCCGATCCTCAATCCGGGGGAGTCGGCGATCCTCGCCTTCGGCGCGGTCAAGCTCCAGCCGTGGGTGCACAAGGGCAAGGTGAAGGCCCGCCAGGTCACCACCCTGGCACTGTCCTTCGACCACCGTCTGGTCGACGGCGAACTGGGCTCCAAGCTGCTCGCGGATGTGGCGGCCGTCCTGGAGCGCCCGAAGCGGCTCATCACCTGGGGCTGAGCCGGCATACGGGACCATTCGGCCCCGGGGTGCGGTTTCACGTGAAACCACGCCCCGGGGCCGGGTCGCGTGCGGAGCGGCGTCGTTTCACGTGAAACGGCGCTCCGGGTCTGGCGGCGGCCCTGCAGTGCGGGCCTGCGGCACCGGGCCGGTCAGCCGCGGATGAGCTCCACCGCGCGGCTGAAGTGCGCCACCGGGCCGGTCGGGCCGGACTCGTCGGCGTGTGCCGCGCCGCGGGTCAGCGCGACGCCTGCCCACAGGCCGGCAACGATCAAAGCCAGTACGACGGTGTTCCGCATACGGCGGCCGGCGTTCGTGCTGGACTGCATGGTCAACTCCCCTTGGGTTCGGAGCCTCCCCGGCTCCCTGCCTCCATTCACCCATGGGATTCGGGCCGATCCGTACGCGCCAGGTAGGGACTGCCGTCCACCTTTAGGTGGACCCTACGTCCGCCTGTGGTCCCCCTTCACGAGGGCGATCGCCCCGCGCCCGTAAAGCGTTTGCCGCCGAGGACCGCGCTGTTTACGGTCGGCGCAATGAGCAACGAAGTGATCATCCGGCGCTACCAGGCCGCCGACCAGGACATTGTCAGCGACCTGTGGTCCCGGGCCGCACGGCAGGCGCATCCGTTCCTCGTGGGCGAGGGCGAGGGTGAGCGCGCCCGGATCCTCCGCGAGGTGTATCTCGTCCGGGCCGAGAACTGGGTCGCCGAGTGTGGCGGCACCGTCGTCGGGCTGCTCGGGCTCCTGCCGGCCGGACGGAACGGCGACGGCCCCGGTGCCGAGGTCGGCGGGCTGTTCGTCGCGCCGGAGGCCCAAGGTGCCGGTGTCGGACGGCAGTTGGTCGAGCATGCGGCGGCGCGCCACGGCGCGCTGTCCCTGGAGGTCTTCGAGGAGAACGCCCGGGCCCGCCGCTTCTACGCGCGACTCGGCTTCAGCGAGCGGGGGCGGCGAACGGACGAGGAAACCGGCCATCCGCTGGTCGCGCTGGAGCGCGCCGCACCGCTGAAGTCGGTGAGCTGGCTGCATCTGCGCGAGGGGCGGCTGCTGAGCGTACGGACCCGCGGGAACGACACGTTCTACCTCCCGGGCGGCAAGTACGAGCCCGGCGAGACGGCGCGCGAGGCGCTCTCCCGTGAGCTGGCCGAGGAGCTCGGGCTGGTGGTCCCCGCCGAGGAGCTGCGGGAGGCGTTCGTCATCCATGACGTCGCGCACGGCAAGGGCGGACGGCGCCTGCACATGACCTGCTTCACCGGCGGGCCGCAGGACATCGCCCCGGCCCCGGGCCGGGAGATCGCCGAGTACGCCTGGTTCGACCGCCGGGAGGCACACGAGCGCTGCGCTCCCGCTCACCGCCAGGTCGTGGGCCGGCTGATCGCGCAGGGCCTTATGCAGGGCTGAGGCGGGACTCCGGGCGGCTCAAGAGGCCAACTACCAGGACAAACACCCCCGGGACTGTCCGCATCGCGGAATGCGGCGTCGGACGCATACCTGTTGTATCTATCCTGTGCGCATGCCTGCCGCGTCGCCGCCCGCCGCCCCTGCCCGAGAGCCCTCCGCCAAGCAGCCGCCCGCTGCCGAACGGGTCTACACGCACATCAAGGACGCCGTCCTGGACCGCCGCTACGAGGGCGGCATGCTCCTCACGGAGGGCGAGCTGGCCGATGCCGTGGGGGTGTCCCGGACGCCCGTGCGCGAGGCGCTGCTGCGGCTGGAGGTGGAGGGGCTGATCAAGCTCTACCCGAAGAAGGGCGCGCTGGTGCTGCCGGTCTCCGCGCAGGAGATCGCCGATGTCGTCGAGACCCGGCTGCTGGTGGAGAAGCACGCCGCGGCCAAGGCGGCGCCCGCGAACGAGGCGCTGATCGGCGAGCTGACCGAGCTGCTGGAGACCATGCGGGCGCAGGCCGAGTCCGGTGACCTGGCCGCCGTCTCCGTCACCGACCGCGCCTTCCATGCCGCGATCGTGCGCAGCGCCGGCAACCAGATCCTGGACCGCCTCTACGAGCAGCTGCGAGACCGTCAGCTGCGGATGGGCGTCGCGGTGATGCACGCCCACCCGGACCGGATCGCCAAGAACATCACCGAGCACGCGGAGATCCTCGAGGCGCTGCGGGCCGGTGACGCGGAGGCCGCGACCGACGCCGTGCACCGGCACGTCAGCTGGGTCCGGAACCTCGCGCAGGGAGAGGTGCGATGAGCGCCGGCACCGGGGGGCCGGAGGGCTCCGGCACAGCTGGCTCCCCCGCCCGGCTGCTGTCCGCGGATCCGCCCGGCGGCCGCACGGCGATGGCGGTCTGGGGCATCGGCGTCGCGGTCTACTTCGTCGCGATCACCTACCGTACGAGCCTCGGCGTGGCCGGGCTGGACGCCGCCGAGCGCTTCCACATCAACGCCTCGGCGCTGTCCACGTTCTCCATCCTTCAGCTGCTGGTGTACGCGGGGATGCAGATACCCGTCGGCCTCATGGTCGACCGGCTCGGCGCCAAGAAGGTGCTGACCATCGGCGTGGTGCTCTACACCGCCGGCCAGTTCGGCTTCGCGCTCTCCTCGTCCTACCCGATGGCGCTCGGCTCCCGCGCCCTGCTCGGCTGCGGTGACGCGATGACCTTCATCAGCGTGCTGAGGCTGGGTTCCCGCTGGTTCCCGGCCCGCCGCGGCCCGCTGATCGCGCAGATCGCGGCCCTGGTCGGCATGGCGGGCAACCTGATCTCCACGCTCGTCCTCGCCCGCTTCCTGCACACCTTCGGCTGGACCCCGACCTTCGCCACCAGTGCCGCCGGCGGCATCGTCGTGCTGATCGTCCTGCTGCTCTTCCTCAAGGACCACCCCGAGGGGTTCGAGCCGCCGCCCGCGCCCGCCGCGCACACCGGCGCCGGCTTCGTTCGGCGGCAGATCGCCGAAGCCTGGCGGGAGCCCGGCACCCGGCTGGGCATGTGGGTGCACTTCACCACCCAGTTCCCGGCGATGGTGTTCCTGCTGCTGTGGGGCCTGCCGTTCCTCGTCGAGGCGCAGGGCCTGTCCCGCGGCACCGCGGGTGAACTGCTCACGCTCGTGGTGCTCTCCAACATGGCGGTGGGCCTGATCTACGGCCAGGTCATCGCCCGCCACCACGCCGCCCGTACGCCACTGGCCCTCGGCACCGTCGGCGCCACCGCGCTGATGTGGGGGATCGTGCTGTCCTGGCCGTCCGCGCACGCGCCCATGGGGCTGCTTGTCGCGCTCTGCACCGTGCTCGGTGCCTGTGGTCCGGCCTCGATGATCGGTTTCGACTTCGCCCGGCCCGCCAACCCGCCCGAGCGCCAGGGCACCGCCTCCGGCATCGTCAACATGGGCGGCTTCACCGCGTCGATGACGACCCTGCTGGCGGTCGGCGTGCTGCTGGACGCCACCGGCCACAACTACCGGATCGCGCTCGCCTCGATCTTCGTCCTGGAGGCGGTCGGCGTGTCCCAGATCCTGCGACTGCGCCGCAGTGCGGCACGGCGGGAGAGCGAACGGCTGGTCGTCAGCCGGGTCGAGGCGGTGCACGTCCCGGCGTGAGGCGGTGGGGGCCGGCCCGAGGCGGCGGCGAGAACCGGCGTGAGTCGGTGGCGGGGGCCCGCTGTTTCACGTGAAACGTCCCGCCGGGACGCCCCCGCCCCGTCTCCCGGTCTCTCCGCTACGGCGTGACCGCGAAGTTGGTGAGGATGGCGTCGGCGAGCTCGGGGTCGCCGTCGATCTTGATCTGGTCGGCGACGGCCGCGGGGCGGACCCGGCCGCAGGCCAGCTGGTGGAAGGTGTCCCAGTCCAGTGCGAGCGTCACGGTCGGGCCGAGGGAGACGCTGCCGTCGATCGTGGCATTGCCCTCGGCGTCGATGCGGACCGTGCGCAGGAACTCCAGCGGTCCGCTGACGTCGAAGACGACGGCCGAATCGGCGGGGGCCTGGGCGCGCTTGGCGACGACGCCGGGCAGCACCTTCACCAGCAGATCGCGCGTGATCTGCGCGCCGGGGGAGTCCAGATTGCCGGGCTTGCCGAGCGCGCGGCGCAGGTCCTGCTCGTGCGCCCAGACGTCGAACGCCCGCTGCTGCAGCACGAATTCCAGCGAACGGTCCTCGCCGAGCGGGCTGCGCACCACGGCGTCCGGCTGACGGGACTCGTTGCGCAGCTGCCGGGAGCGGCGGATGACGGTGTATTCGAGCTCGCTGAGCATCTCGGGAGCGGTGTGGTGCCGGCGGACGTCGACCTGCACCTCCATGCGGCGGGCCGATTCGCTGCGTACGTGGTAGAGGTCGCGCGGCAGTGTGTGGATCGGCCGTGGGTCGCCCAGCATTTCGCATTCCAGGCCGATGACATGGGAGACCACATCGCGAACGGACCATCCTGGCAGGCATGTCGCCTTGTTCCACTCGCCCTCGACGAGCGGAGTGACCAGCTCGGTTATCGCTTCTATGGAGTGCGTCCAGGCATCGATGGAGGACTGAAGGCTGGGATGGACGGTCACGGGACCCCTCGGACGGTTCGTACGCGGGCTGCTGTCTGTGCAGTTAAGTTACGCTGCGCACGGGCACCCCGGCAGTGCTTTCGGGGGACCATCGTAGGCGGATGTGCCCCTGCCGCAGCGGGCCGCGGCCCTTCCGGCGCCCGCTCCTCAGTCCTCGCCGCGCTCCCGCTCCGCCAGCCGGATCACACCCACCGCGATGGCGATGAGCAGCGGCGGATCCGCGTCGTCGCGTACGACATTGACCGCATAGGTGTCGCGGACGGTCAGCCAGCGGCGGGAGATCTCCGCGAGCAGTTCGCCCTCGTACTCGACCGCGAACTCGCGGTCCAGGATCTTGCCGCTGACGTCCAGTGCGGTGCCGTCCACCAGCTCGACGCGGTAGTGGTTGCGCAGCAGCGAGAGCCGCTTGCGCTTGATGGTGGCCAGCGGCTGGTCGTCCCGCTCGATCGTCATCGTGTCGCGCAGGGCCAGCATCTTCTTGCGGATGGTGATCAGCACCCGGCGTTCGGGGTCCTTCAGCTCGAAGGTCTCCCGGAGCCGCAGCGCCTTCCCGTCGACGAGGAACGCGTGGTGGCCGTGCTCGTCC
The DNA here is from genome assembly GCF_000717345.1 of Streptomyces lydicus. GTDB lineage: Bacteria > Actinomycetota > Actinomycetes > Streptomycetales > Streptomycetaceae > Streptomyces > Streptomyces lydicus. Next base: position 26,690 of record NZ_JNZA01000014.1, read on the forward strand.
TCGATCCAGTAGTCGTCGCCGATGCCGAAGATCCGGTCGCGTACGAGGTACTTGCGGGAGCGCGGGGGAGCCCCCGCGGGGGATGGCTGCATGGGTGACGTGTTCCCCGGTGCCCCTGCGGAATGCGCACGCACCGGAGTGACGTTGAATGTCCACATGGCTTCACGTGCACGCGTCCGGGCCCCCGAGCTGATCGGCAAGGGCGGCTGGCTGAACACCGGCGACAAGGATCTCACCCTCTCCGACCTGCGAGGACGCATCGTCGTCCTGGATTTCTGGACGTTCTGCTGTGTGAACTGTCTGCATGTCCTGGACGAGCTGCGGGAGCTGGAGGAGCGGCACCGCGACACGGTCGTGATCATCGGTGTGCACTCCCCGAAGTTCGTGCACGAGGCCGAGCACCAGGCGGTCGTGGACGCCGTCGAGCGCTACGGCGTCGAGCACCCGGTCCTGGACGACCCCGAGCTCGCCACGTGGAAGCAGTACGCGGTCCGGGCCTGGCCGACGCTGGTGGTGATCGACCCCGAGGGGTACGTCGTCGCCCAGCACGCCGGCGAGGGCCATGCGCACGCCCTCGCGAAGCTCGTCGAGGAACTGGAGGCCGAGCACGGCGCGAAGGGCACGCTGCGGCGCGGCGACGGCCCGTACGTGCCGCCGGAGCCGGTCGCCACCGATCTGCGCTTCCCCGGCAAGGCCGTACGGCTGCCGGGCGGCACCTTCCTGGTCTCGGACACCACCCGGCACCAGCTCGTGGAGCTGGCGGCGGACGGCGAGCAGGTGCTGCGCCGGATCGGCAGCGGCGAGCGCGGCCTGACGCCGGACTCCTTCAACGAACCACAGGGCCTGGCGCTGCTGCCGGACGGCACGGTCGCGGTGGCGGACACCGTCAACCACGCCCTCCGGGTGTTCGACCCCGCGACGGGCGCCCTGGAGACGGTGGCCGGCACCGGCAAGCAGTGGTGGCAGGGCTCACCGACCTCGGGCCCGGCCCGCGAGGTGGCGCTGTCCTCGCCGTGGGACCTCGCCTGGTGGCAGGACCGGCTGTGGATCGCGATGGCCGGCGTGCACCAGCTGTGGACGTACGACCCGGCCACCGGCACGGTCGAGGTCGCGGCCGGCACGACCAACGAGGGCCTGGTCGACGGACCGGCCGCCGAAGCGTGGTTCGCCCAGCCGTCCGGGCTCGCGGCGGCCGGCGACCGGCTGTGGGTGGCGGACTCGGAGACCAGTGCCGTGCGCTGGGTCGAGCGCGCCGAGGGCGGTGACGGCTATGTCGTCCGCACGGCCGTCGGCACCGGCCTCTTCGACTTCGGGCACCGCGACGGGCCCGCGGACCAGGCGCTGCTCCAGCACCCGCTGGGCGTGACCGCGCTGCCCGACGGCTCGGTCGCCGTCGCCGACACCTACAACCACGCCCTGCGCCGCTACGACCCCGCCAGTGGCGAGGTCACGACGCTGGCGACGGATCTGCGGGAGCCGTCCGCCGCGGTGCTGGCCGAGGACGACATCGTGGTCGTGGAGTCGGCGCGGCACCGGCTGACCCGGCTGCGGCTGCCCGAGGAGGCGGTGCGCGTCGAGTCGGTGGCGCACCGCACCCAGCGCGCGGCCACCGAGGTCACCCCGGGCGCCCTGCGGCTGGAGGTGGTCTTCCAGGCCCCGGCGGGCCAGAAGCTGGACACCCGCTACGGTCCGTCGACCCGGCTGCTGGTCAGCGCGACCCCGCCGGAGCTGCTCGCCGAGGGCGAGGGGGCGGGGACGGATCTCGCCCGCGACCTGGTGCTCGCTGACGGTGTCACCGAGGGCGTGCTGCACGTCTCGGCGATGGCCGCGTCCTGTGACGACGCCCCGGACATCGAGTACCCCGCCTGCCATGTGCACCAGCAGGACTGGGGCGTTCCGGTGGAGGTCGTCGACGGCGGGGTGGCCCGGCTGGGGCTGGTCCTCGCGGGGCTGGACGCGGAGTAGCGGCTCGGTGCCCGGGCCTGCCGGCAGGCCCGGGCACGCATGGTGCGGGGGCTACTTCCCGACGCCGGCCGCCAGCTCGGCGCCGTGGATGCTCGACGACCAGTTGGTGACCTTGCTCTTGCCGACGGAGATGTGCAGCCGCTTCTCGGCGAAGTTGACGGTGGCCGGGCCGTGCGTGACGGAGCTGGCCGAGGTGCCCATGAAGTCGACGGCGACCGACTTCTGCTCGGTGCCCTTGGCGGCCGCGGTGTTGGTGGGGATGACCGCGTAGGCGTAGCCGTGGGAGGGCACCGTGATGCGGGTGCCGTCGAACTGACCGGGGGTGCCCTGGAGCAGCGGCAGCGGGTTCTTGGCGTTGTTGAAGCGCAGCAGCGGGGCGTTGTACAGCTTGCAGTCGCGGCTCGTGTTGTTGTTGAACTTCACGGTCACGTGGCTGTCGGCGCCGGTCTGCTGGGAGAACCTGAGCTTGTACGTGCTCGGGTAGCAGTCGGGCACACGTCGCGACGCCGCACCCGCTCCTGCGCCCGCCGCGGCCGCACCACCACCGATGATCTTGCGCTTCTTGCTCTTGGACGACGAGGAAGAGGACTTCTTCGACTTCTTCGAGGAGTGGCTGTTGCAGCCGGTGAGTGCGAGTGACCCGGCCAGTCCGAGGGCGAGCGCGGCGTAGGCGGCGGAGCGGCGGCGGGAGCGGGCTGCGGTCATGGGTGGTTCCCCCAGTGGGTCGCTGCGGTCAGCGAGGTGTGTCTGTCATGGCACGGCCACGATATCGAGCGCGGTCGAATGCGCCAGGGCGGGTGCGCGGGGCACCCGGCCGGAAGTACGTCGGCGCAGGTCAGGTGGGTCGGGTGGGCCGGTGGGCGGGAGGTGGGCGAGGCTCATTCCGGACAACTGGGCAATGCGGTGTTTTCCAGCTGTTCCGGGCGGATCCGGATGCCCGGCACCCACATCTGTTTCCCCTCGTGATCGATCCGGAACCACATGCTGCTGTGCCCGCCCACCTCGTCGGTGACGGTCACCCCGTTGGCGATCCGGCAGACCGCGTGCAGCACATCGCCGTGCCAGACGTGTCCCACGACGTTGGAGCGGCGGTAGACCCGGTACGGGTCCCGGGCCAGGGAGAGGGCGCAGTTCTCGGTCCGCCGGTGCTGACAGTCCCGTTCGACGTTGTGCACGGTGATCAGGGCCGAGCCGGTGCCCCGGGCCGGGGTCTGCGGAGGCGGGGTCCCACCGCCGTCCGGGGAGTCGTCGGGCCCGGTCAATGCCGGGACCGCCAGTGCCGCCGCGGTCAGTACGGCGGCGGTACCGAGCACGGCGAGGGCGAGCCGCAGCCGGCGCCGCCCGGCCGCTGGTGCCGTCGTGCCCCCGGCCGGTGGCTCCGCACCCGTCGCTCCTGCCGGCTCCGGCGAGGGCGTCACGCCGGATTCACCCGCGTCCGCCGCCTCTTGGGCCCGGTGGAGCAGTTCGACGAGGGCGGGCAGCCGGTCCTCGCCGGTGAAGGAGAGCTTGCACCACTGCACCAGCAGCCGTTCGTCGGGCAGGCTCTGCCCTCGCAGATAGCGGGAGAGGGACGAGCGGCTGGCAGGCAGCCGGCCCTCCAACTCCTTGAGGCTGTAGCCCAGTTCGCCGTGCATGCGGCGCAGGGCGGCGACGAAGTCCCGTACCGGTCCGGAGAGTTCGTCGGGGAGCGGCGCGAGCGGCTTGCGGCGGGGATGAGCGGCGTGGTTCTGATTGCCAGGCACGTCTGGCATTCCAGCACAGCGGACATGCCCGCGCGAGGGGCACTTCCGCTCCCCTGTGACGGAAGTGCCCCTCGTTACACGATCCGGATCGGACCCGGGTCGGTTGGTGACGTTTCACGTGAAACCCACGGATGTTTCACGTGAAACGCCGGGTTGCGCCGTACCGGCCTTGCGCTCGGGCCGGTCAGTCGCCGAACGTGACGGGCCGGTAGGGCTTGAACTCCGCGTCCCCGCCCGGCAGTCCGTAGGTCAGCGTCCGGTGGTCGGTGCCGTGACCGCCGCGCTGCTCGTAGGCCGTGTACGAGGAGTGCGCGTCGTTGTTCCACTTCTCGAAGATCACGACATGCCGGTTGTTGTTGTCGCCGGCCGCGTCGATGAGCAGGTCACCGGGCTTCAGCTCACCGAGCGCGATGGGGCGGGTGATGCTGCGGTCGGTGGCCAGGCCCACGGTGTTGGTGCCCGGTGTCGGCAGTCCCAGCGCCATCGAGGCGTAGCCGGAGCAGTCCTGGCGATAGCCGTCCTTCCAGATCTTGGCCTGGCTGTACGGGACCTGGGAGCCGTTGTTGGCGGTGAGCCAGGTGGCGGCGCGGTTGAGCATCTCCTGCCGGGAGCCGCCGGGCTGCGGCTGACCGCCGCCGCCCTGGACCGGTACGCCCGGCAGCCGGTCCTGCGGGATGTCCACGGCGACCACGCTGAGGAATCCCGTGACCGGCCCGGTGAGGTGGGCCATGAACGTCGAGCAGGCGGAGCCCTCGCAGACCTTGCGGCCGGTGTCGACCTGGTAGTCGGCGGTGATCCGGTCCTGGCCCGGCGCGCTTTTGTTGATCATCCCGACGGCAGGGGAGCCGGTGTCCGCGGTGGCGTGCACCACCCACCGGGTGCCCCAGGTCGGGAAGTCGGCGGCGGCCGCGGCCTGGCGTACGGAACCGGCTCCGGTGGTGCGGGCGGAGACGGTGGTGGCCGTTGCCGCGGTGTCGCGGGTGAGCTTGGTGGCGCCCGCCGACGGGCCGGCCGGCGTGCCGTGGGCGAAGCCGGCGAACCCGGTGACCCCGAGGCCGGCCGCGGCCACCGCGGGCAGCACCCGGCGCACCACCGCCCTGCGGAACGGGGACCGCCGGTGCTCCGCCGGGCCGCCCGCGGCGGCGGTGTGGTCCGTGGGGGTGGTGGAGTCCGCCGGGTGCGTGCTGCTGTGCTCGTACATGCCGATTCCCCTCCGTGGACGGCCGGTTGGCGTCGTGCCTGTCGGCCTGTCGGTGAGCCGCCGGGTGGTCTGGCCGCGGCGACGGAGACCATCGTGAGCCGGGGGCGCGGGCCCGTCGGAGGTTCTGCGTCCCGCGGGACGTCCCGGCCCTGTGCGCGGCCGTGACCTGCGGGGACGTCGTCCGCGTGAGACAGGAGGGACCGTCGCACGAGACATGACGGGACGGTGGGCATGCGAAAGGGCGCCCGTCGGGGGTACGGGCGCCCTGGCTCAGGGGTGGTGGCTCAGTGGCTCGGGCTCACCAGGTCGTCGCCTCGTTCGCGTCGGACTGCCAGTACGTCACCCAGGCGCTGTCGTCGACGTACACCGAGCCGCCGGGGATCGGCACGGCGGCCGAACCGCCGACGCTGCCCTTGCCGTCACGGCCCGGGAGGCTGACGGACAGGGAGGTCATGGTGCGGCCGTTGTGCCCGGAGCCGTCGGCGGACGACGTCATCACACCCGCGTAACCGGACTCGCCGGGGGCGAGGGTGACCACGGCCTGCGGCTTGCTGTCCGGCAGTTCGGCGAGCGGCGCCTGTGCCTCGTCGAACCTCAGGTACGGGGCCAGGTACAGGTCGCAGGTGGCGCCGGAGGTGTTGGTGGCCACCAGCAGCAGGTGATTGACCGGCCGCTTCAGCGGCTGGGCGACGATGCGGATCTTGGCGGCGTCGCAGGCGCTGTGCCGCACGGCCGGTGCGCTGCCGCCCTTGCCCGCGCCCTGCGCCCGGGAGCCCGCCCCGGCGCCCGGTGCGGTCCTGCGGAGATCCTTGGCGGACGCCTGCTCCGCGCCGCCCCCGGCGGGCCGCGCACCGCCCTGCGCGACGCTGCCACCCGTCGCCGGGGTGCCGGCGCCGGTGTCCGGCGTCCCGTCCGCCGGGCCCTTGGCGTCCTGCTGTACCGGGTTGTACGGCTTGGCGGCGCCGGTCCGCAGCGGGTTGTCCTGGCCGCAGGCGGTGAGGGTGAGCGCGGCGACGGCGGTCAGCCCGGCCGCGGCGATCCGCAGCGTACGGCGGCGGACGGTGCGGGACGTACGAGGGCTGCTGGCGTGGCTCAGGCTGCGCGGCATCTCCGGTCTCCCCCGGGTCGGTGGTGGTCGTGCGTTCTGTGGACCACTCTGCCGCCGGCCGTTGCCGTGTCACTAACGTGCGCCTAACGTCCCCGTGGCGCACGAGGCGGCCGGTGCGGCGGCCGGGCGTCAGGCGGGCCGACCGCGACCCGCTGCTTGCCTCCGCCCCGGCCCCCGTAGTTCCTGGTGCCGCTCAGCCGTTCAGCCGCGCTCGCCGCTCTCCTCACCGGCACCGCTCCTCCTGCCCTTGCCGCCCTCCCCGCGCTCGTCGCGCGCGAAGAGCTGCGTGAGCGTGCTGATCGTGTAGACGTCGGTGGCCTCCTCGTCCACCAGATGCATCTCGGCGAGCCGGTCCAGGCCGTCCTGGGTGCGCTCCGGGTCGTACCCGGCGAGTGCCGCCGCCACCGAGGCGTTGAGGTGTCCGTCCGCGCTGGTCGCCAGGGCACTGAGCAGCCGTGCGTCGTCCGCCGACAGCCGGGCGACGGACATCCGCAGCGCCGCCGCCATCCCGGTGTCCTCCGCCGACAGCAGCGCCAGCCGCCGCCGCTCGTCGCGCAGGGCCGCGGCGAGCCGGGCCAGCCGCCAGCGCGGCCGGGCGGTCAGCTGGGCGGCCGCGGCGCGCAGGGCCAGCGGCAGCCCGTCGCACAGGTCGACCAGCTCCCGGGCGGCGGCCGGGTCCTCGGCCACCCGCTCCGGACCGAGCATGGCCCCCAGCAACGCCGCGCCCTCCTCATGGCCGAGCGCCTGGAGCCCGACCGGACGGGCGCAGTCGGTGGCGACCAGACCGTCGAGTCGGCTGCGGCTGGTGACGACCGTGGCGCAGTGCAGGCCGCCGGGCAGCAGCGGCCGGACCTGCGCCGAGCTACGCGCGTTGTCGAGGACGACCAGCAGCCGGCGCTCCGCGACCAGCGACCGGAACAGCGCCGAGGCGGCCTGTGCCGAACCGGGGACCCGTTCCGGGGGCGTACCGAGCGCGAGCAGGAAGTCGCGCAGGATCTCGGCGGGCGCCGCCTCGTCGCCCTCGCCGAAGCCCCGCAGGTCCGCGAAAAGCTGCCCGTCGGGGAAAGCGTCCGCGTGCAGATGGGCCCACTGCACGGCGCAGGCGGTCTTGCCGACCCCGGCCGGGCCCGCGACCACCGCCAGTGGACTCTCACCGGTCGTACGGTCGGTCAACGCCTCGGTCAGTGCGCCGAGTTGTTCCTCCCGCGCCAGGAAGCGGGCCGGGGGCCTGGGCAGCAGCCGCGGTGCCGCACCGGTCCGCCCGGAGCCGTCACCGGCCGCCGAGCCGCCTTCCGTGCCGCCCCGGGCGCCGCTCGCGCCACCGGCAGCGGGTTCCCCGGCGGGCGCCTCGACCGCGTCTCCCGCGTCGGCGCCTCCCTGGAGGGGCACCCGGCCGCCCTGGCCGTGTTTCACGTGAAACGACGGTGCCCCCGCGGGCCCCTCGCCCGCCCCGCGGGTGGCGTCCGCCGGCCGGCTGGGCTGACGCCCCGCGCCCGCCGCCTCGGCGCGCAGAATCTCCTCGTACGCCTCGCGCAGCCGCTCGCCGGGATCGACACCCAGCTCCTCGTTGAGCAGCCGGCGGGTGCGGTGGAACCACTCCAGCGCGTCGGACTGCCGGCCGGTGCGGAACAGCGCCCGCATCAGACCGGCGATCAGGCCCTCCCGCAAGGGGTGGTTGACGGCGGCGGAGTAGAGGATCGCCGCTGCCTGCTCATGCTCACCGAGCGCGCCGTGCGCCCGTCCCAGTGCCTCGACGGCCGTCAGCCGGCGCTCCTCCAGGGCATGCGCCGCGGCCGCGAACGGCGGGCTGGTGACCGTGCCGGTCAGCGCGGGACCGCGCCACAGCCCCAGCGCCTCGCGCAGCAGCGGTACCGCGTCGGCCGGTGCCGCCTCGGGCCGGGCCAGCGCCACCAGCTCGCCGAACCGGTGGGCGTCGATCAGTTCTTCCGGCAGGCGCAGCAGGTAGGCCGAGCCATGGGTGGTCAGCTCGATGCCGTACGCCTCCGCCCCGCCCTCGGCGAGCGTGGCGCGCAGCCGGGAGACATGGCCTTGGACGACCGTACGGGCATGTTCGGGTGGCTCCTCCTCCCACAGGGAGTCGATCAACTGCTCCAGTGGGACGGTGGTGTTGGGCTGCAGCAACAGCAGCGCCAGCACACTGCGCCGTTTGGCGGGCCCGAGCGACAGCTCTCCGGAGCCGGTCGTCACGGCGATCGGGCCGAGCAGTGAGAATTCCAACTCAGCCCTCCAGGAAGGCCGTCAGGGCGTTCGCCAGCAGGTAGGGGTCCTCGGCGCCGCACAGTTCACGTGCCGAGTGCATGGACAGGATCGCCACGCCGATGTCGACGGTGGCGATACCGTGCCGGGCCGCGGTGATGGGACCGATCGTGGTCCCGCACGGCATCGCGTTGTTGGAGACGAAGCTCTGCCACGGCACCCCGGCCCGCTCACAGGCCGCCGCGAAGACCGCCCGCCCGCTGCCGTCCGTCGCATAGCGCTGATTGACGTTGACCTTGAGGATCGGGCCGCCGTTGGGCATCGGGTGGTGGCTCGGGTCGTGCCGCTCGCTGTAGTTGGGGTGTACGGCGTGCCCGGTGTCGGACGAGAGGCAGACGGTGCCGGCGAAGGCCCGGGCCCGGTCCTCGTACGAGCCGCCGCGCGCGAAGACCGAGCGCTCCAGCACCGTCCCGAGCAGCGGGCCGTCCGCGCCGGTGTCGGACTGGCTGCCGTTCTCCTCGTGGTCGAAGGCGGCCAGCACCGGGATGGTGGTCAGCCGGCTGCCGGCGGCGGCAGCCGCGGTGAGCGCGGCCGTACCGGCGTGCACGGACAGCAGGTTGTCCATCCGCGGTCCGGCGACCAGCTCGCGGTCGCGGCCCAGGTAGGCAGGTGGCTCGATGCTGTGGACCATCAGGTCCCAGCCCTTGACGTCCTCGGCCGGGACGCCGGTCTCGTCGGCGACGAAGGAGATCAGATCGCCCTCGGCCACCTCGCCCAGACCCCAGATCGGCGTCATGTGGCGCTGCTTGTCGAGCTTGAGGCCCTCGGAGTTCACCGAGCGGTCGAGGTGCACCGCCAGCTGCGGCACTCGCATCAACGCCCGGTCGACATTGACCAGTCGGTGGCTTCCGTCCGCCAGCGTGATCCGGCCGCTCAGCCCCAGATCGCGGTCGAGCCAGGTGTTGAGCAGGGTGCCGCCGTAGATCTCGACGGCGATCTGCCGCCAGCCGCGGGCGCCGGTGTCCGGAATCGGCTTGACCCGCAGATTGGGAGAGTCGGTGTGCGCCCCCACAATGCGGTACGGAGTGGCGGCGGCCACGCCCTCGGGCACGTACCAGGCGATGATCGCGCCACCGCGCAGTACGTACTTCCCGCCGCTCTCGCCGTCCCAGGCGTCGACCTCCGCGACCTGCCGGAAGCCGGCCTTCTCCAGCCGCTCCGCCGCGTTCGCCACCGCGTGGTAGGGCGACGGGCTGGCGGCAAGGAAGGACATCAGGTCGTCGGTGTGGCCGCGATCGAAGCGGGCGGAGTTGGTCATGGATTCAGCATAAGGAGCAGCGCCCCGCATTCCCCGCGCGCGTGCGGCGCGACTCCGTACCCTTCCGGCCACGATTTCCGTATTCGAGGCCGAAAACCTTGCTGGACTGAGCGATTCCGGTCGTTCGGTGACATGCGGCGCCGTACGGGCCGCATGCGGGCGGGGGACGGGGATGACGAAGCCCGCCTCTCCGGGGGAAGAGAGGCGGGCGGCGTCAGTCTGCAAGGCCAATCTGAGAGTCCTCTGAGAACGCTGCGGACGGGCCCGCGGTCACGGTGCTCAGAACGCGGCCTCGTCGAGCTCCATCAGCGACTGGTCGACGGACTCGGCCAGCCCGCGCTCGACGCCGACGCCCGGCAGGACGTTGTGCGCGAAGAACTTCGCCGCGGCGATCTTGCCGGTGTAGAAGGGCTTGTCCTTCGCCGAGGCGCCGGCCAGCTTCTCGGCGGCCACCGCCGCGCCCTTGAGGAGCAGGTAGCCGATGACGACATCGCCGGAGGCCAGCAGCAGGCGGGTGGTGTTCAGACCGACCTTGTAGATGGACTTGACGTCCTGCTCGGTCGCCGCGAGGTCGGTCAGCATGGCGCCGACGATGGCCTCCAGGTCGGCGGCAGCCTTGGCCAGCTCGCCGCGGGCCTGCGCCAGCTCGTCCCCACCGACGTTGTCGGCGAGGAACTTCTTGATCTCGTCGGACAGCACGGTGAGTGCCTGACCCTGGTCACGGACGATCTTCCGGAAGAAGAAGTCCTGGCCCTGGATCGCGGTGGTGCCCTCGTAGAGGGTGTCGATCTTGGCGTCCCGGATGTACTGCTCGATCGGGTATTCCTGCAGGTAGCCCGAGCCGCCGAAGGTCTGCAGCGACTGCGCGAGCTGCTCGTAGGACTTCTCCGAGCCGTAGCCCTTGACGATCGGCAGCAGCAGGTCGTTGAGGCGGTTGGCGGCGCTGGCGTCCTCGCCCGCGGCCTCCTTGGCGATGATCTCGTCCTGGACCGTGGCGGTGTAGAGCACCAGGGCACGCATGCCCTCGGCGTACGCCTTCTGCGTCATCAGCGAGCGGCGCACGTCGGGGTGGTGGGTGATGGTGACGCGCGGCGCGCTCTTGTCCGTGAAGGCCGCCAGGTCCGGGCCCTGCACCCGCTCCTTGGCGTACTCCAGCGCGTTGAGGTAGCCGGTCGAGAGGGTGGCGATGGCCTTCGTGCCGACCATCATCCGGGCGAACTCGATGATCTTGAACATCTGGCGGATGCCGTCGTGCTTCTCGCCGAGCAGCCAGCCCTTGGCCGGGTGGTTGGCGCCGAAGGTCATCTCGCAGGTGTTGGACGCCTTGAGGCCCATCTTGTGCTCGACGTTCGTGGCGTAGACGCCGTTGCGCTCGCCCAGCTCGCCGGTCTCCCAGTCGAAGTCGTACTTCGGCACGATGAACAGCGACAGGCCCTTGGTGCCCGGACCGGCACCCTCGGGGCGGGCGAGGACGAAGTGCACGATGTTCTCGGACATGTCGTGCTCACCGGAGGTGATGAAGCGCTTCACGCCCTCGATGTGCCAGGTGCCGTCCGCCTGCTGCGTGGCCTTCGTGCGGCCGGCGCCGACGTCCGAACCGGCGTCCGGCTCGGTCAGCACCATGGTGGAGCCCCACTGCTTGTCCACCATCAGCTGGGCTATGCGGTGCTGCTCCTCGGTGCCCTCGTCGTGCAGGACGCCGGCGAAGGCGGGGCCGGAGGCGTACATCCAGACCGCCGGGTTGGCGCCCAGGATGGTCTCGGCGAAGGCCCACAGCAGGGAGCGCGGCGCGGTGGTGCCGCCGATCTCCTCCGGGATGCCCAGACGCCACCACTCGGCGTCCATGTACGCCTGGTAGCTCTTCTTGAAGGTGTCCGGAATCGGCGCGGTGTTGGTGTCCGGGTCGAAGACCGGGGGGTTGCGGTCGGTGTCCGCGAAGGACTCCGCCAGCTCGTTCTCGGACAGGCGGGCGATCTCGGACAGCACGCTCTTGGCGGTGTCGACGTCCATCTCCGCGAACGGTCCGGTGCCGTACACGCTGTCACGGCCCAGCACCTCGAAGAGGTTGAACTCGATGTCGCGGAGATTCGACTTGTAGTGGCCCATGGGTACGGCTCCGTAGGGGTTCGGGAGAGGACCCAAGGCAGGGACCTCAGACGCAATACCGGCTAGTAGTTAAATGATGCTACCCGTGGGTAATAAGAATCAACCCCTTCCACCCATCTGTGACGAGCGTCCCCCGGCGAATCGCCGACTCAGTACGCTGTGGCGCATGTACGGCTACGACCAGAACGCGGGTGCCGGGCAGCAGCAGTACGGCGCGCCACCGCCACCGCCCCCGCCGCAGCAACCGGCCTCCGGGGGGTACGGCGAGCAGCCGCTGTACCCCGAGCCGTCCCCGCCCTCCCTCGCCGACGCGGTGCGTGCCTTCACCACCGGCTCGATGTCCGCCGAGGACTTCCAGGGCATCTTCTCCACCTCCAAGGTCTACTGCCCGCGCGGTGACAACCCCGGCTTCCTGGCGCTGCACAACACCCAGCAGCCGGTGATCCCGATGTTCACCTCGCTCAAGGAGCTGCGGCGGTACGCGGGCAAGGAGTCCAAGTACTTCGTGATCACCGGCGCCGAGGTGCTCGACCTGCTGCCGACCGGCTACGGGTTCGTGCTCGACATGGAGGGCGACCACCGCATGGTCTTCGACGCGAAGGCCGTGGAGCAGATGGTGGACTTCGCGATGCGCCGGATGTACGGCTGACGGCTCCCGTCGAAACCCCTGCAGACCCATTTGACCTGCGGAAACGCGGGTGGGAATGCGGCACGCCTTGCAGGTTGTTCAGTATTCAACTAAGTTGACTGCACGACCGAGGAGGCCGTCATGCCCGCTGTGACCGTAGAGAACCCGTTGGCCCTGCCGCGTGTGGCGGCACCCGCCACCGCGCAGCCCCGTCCCGTGCTGGCCGTTGCCACCGCTCCGAGCGGCTTCGAGGGCGAGGGCTTCCCGGTGCGCCGGGCGTTCGCCGGCATCGACTACAAGTACCTCGACCCGTTCATCATGATGGACCAGATGGGCGAGGTGGAGTACGCGCCGGGAGAGCCCAAGGGCACGCCCTGGCACCCGCACCGCGGCTTCGAAACCGTCACGTACCTGATCGACGGCACGTTCGTGCACCGTGACTCGCACGGTGGCGGCGGCACCATCAACGACGGCGACACCCAGTGGATGACGGCCGGCTCCGGCCTGCTGCACATCGAGGCGCCGCCGGAGTCGCTCGTGATGTCCGGCGGTCTCTTCCACGGCCTCCAGCTGTGGGTGAACCTGCCGAAGAGCGACAAGATGATGGCCCCTCGGTACCAGGACATCGGCGGCGGCCAGGTCAAGCTGCTGACCTCCGCCGACGGCGGTGCGCTGCTGCGGCTGATCGCCGGTGACCTCGACGGCCACCGGGGACCGGGCATCACGCACACCCCGATCACGATGATGCATGTGACCGTGAACCCGGGCGCCGAACTCACCCTGCCCTGGCGCAAGGACTTCAACGGCCTCGCCTACGCGCTCGCCGGGCGTGGCGCGGCCGGCGCCGAGGGACGTCCGTTCCGCATGGGGCAGACGGTCGTGTTCGGCACCGGTGACTCGATCACGATCCGGGCGGACGAGACCCAGGAGTCGCGCAGCCCGAACTTCGAGGTCGTGCTGCTGGGCGGGCTGCCGATCCGCGAGCCGATGATGCACTACGGCCCGTTCGTGATGAACACCCACGCCGAACTGGCCCAGGCGTTCGAGGACTTCCAGGCCGGCCGGCTCGGGTCCATCCCGGCCGACGAGCTCTGAGGCCCCGTCGGGCGGGCGGCCACAAGGTGACCGGGGGCGGTGTTTCACGTGAAACACCGCCCCCGGTCACGTTCCGGCTCCGTCCCGGCGCGGGTGGCCGTGGTGGACTGTCGGAGTGCGAAACGACTCGGATCACGACCCCCGCGGCGCCGACGGTGAACGGCCGCTGCCCGAAAAGCCGTTGCTGCCGATCGAGGCCCGCCGCGCCGCGGCCTGGTGTCTGGTCGCGCTGCTGATCGCGGCCGTCCTGGCCCTCGGGGTGTGGCTGTGCGTCTTCCTGAGCGCGGCGGTCACCCCCGTCCTGCTGGCGCTGCTCGGCAGTGCGCTGCTCGGGCCGCTCTACCGCCGGCTGGTGGCGATAAAGCTCAACCGCTCGCTGGCGGCCGGGCTGACCTGCGCGGTCCTCGTGGTGGTGGTCGGCGGCGCCGGTTACATCGTGGTCAGCGCCCTGATCGACACCGGGGACCAGATCCTCGCCTCGCTCAAGGACGCCGCCAAGGACCTCTCCAAGACCTTCGGCGCGGCCGGTACCTCGCTCGACGACCTCGCCACCAATGCCAAGAGCCTGGTCGGCAAGTTCGGCGGCGAAGCGGCCTCCGGGCTGCTGGCCGGGGTCAGCGTGGTCAGCCAGTTCATCGCCGCCTCGGTGCTGGCCCTGCTGCTGACGTTCTTCTTCCTGCGGGACTCCGGCAAGGCCGTCCGCGGGCTGCACGACTGGGCGCCGGGCAACTCCGCGCCGCAGCTGGAGCGGATGGCCCGCCGCGGCTTCCAGGCCATAGAGGGCTTCATGCGCGGTACCACGCTCATCGCGCTGATCGACGCCACCTGCATCACCGTCGGACTGCTGATCCTCCAGGTGCCCGGCGCCGCCGGCCTGGGCGCGCTGGTCTTCGTCGGCGCCTACATCCCCTACCTCGGTGCCTTCATCTCGGGCGCCGTCGCGGTCCTGGTGGCGTTCGCCGACCGGGGCCTCGTGATCGCGCTCTGGGCACTCGGCGTGGTCCTCGCCGTACAGGTGCTGGAGGGGCATGTGCTCCAGCCGATGATCCAGAGTCGTACCGTCCAGATGCATCCGGCGACCGTCATGCTGGCGATCACCGCGGGCGCCAGCATCGCCGGAATCCTCGGCATGCTGCTGTCCGTCCCGCTGACCGCCGCCGTCTCCGGCGTGCTCCACGAGCTGCGCAAGCACTACGCCGCGGGCTCGGCCTCCGACGCGGGCTCCGACTCCGGTGACACCGGGCCCGCCGCCTCCGCCGCGTCCTCGTAGAGCTCGAACCACGTCGACTTGCCGTCGCCGCGCGGATCCACCCCCCACGCCCCGGCCAGCAGCTCCAGCAGCACCAGTCCGCGTCCCGAGGACGCCAGCTCGCCGGGGCTGCGGCGGTGCGGCAGTTCATCGCTGCTGTCGGAGACGTCGACGCGGATCCGCCGGGCGCCCGGTGCCCCGGAGATCTCGGCGACCAGCAGTGCGTCGCCGTCGGTGTGCGTCAGGACGTTGGTGATCACCTCGGAGACCATCAGCACCGCCGAGTCGACCTGGTCGGCATCGGCCCAGTCGTGCAGCACCTCGCGGACCTGCCGGCGGGCCTCGGCGATCCGCTGCGGCTCGGCCTGCGCGACGGCGAGCACGGTGCGCCGCACCGGCCGCCGGTCCGGCGGGCCACCGGCGCCCACCCCGCAGCTGGCGCCCTCGCGGCGCAGCAGCAGTACGGCGATGTCGTCCTCACGGCGGTCCACCAGCGGCCCGGTGGTGTGGTGCGAGGACGGCCCGTGCACGGCCTGGACCAGGGCATCGGCCAGCTGCTCCAGGTCCTCGTGGTCCGCGTCGGGCTGATGCGACTCGATGATGTCGCGCAGCCGCGCCCAGCCGGTCTCCAGGTCGTGGCCGCCGGTCTCGATCAGCCCGTCGGTGCACACCACCATGGTTTCGCCCGGTTCCAGCACCAGCCGGGTGGTGGGGTAGTCGGCGTCCGGGACGATGCCCAGCGGCAGCCCGCCCGCGGTGGGCCGGACCAGCATCGTGCCGTCGGCCAGCCGGATCGCCGGATCCGGGTGCCCGGCCCGGGCGATGTCCAGCAGGCCGGTCGCCGGGTCCACCTCGATGTACAGACAGGTCGCGAAGCGCTGGTCGTCCTCGGCGTGGCCGTGGAACCCGGTCGCGTTGATGCCGGCGAGGAAGCGGGAGGCCCGCGCGAGCACCGCATCGGGGTGGTGGCCCTCGGACGCATAGGCGCGCAGCGCGATCCGCAGCTGCCCCATCAGGCCGGCGGCCCGGACGTCATGCCCCTGGACGTCCCCGATGACCAGCGCGAGCCGGCCGGACGGCAGGGGGATCATGTCGTACCAGTCGCCGCCGACCTCCAGTCCCCCGCCGGTCGGGACGTAGCGGGCCGCGACCGTCATCCCCGGGATGTCCGGCTGCACCGTCGGCATCATGCTGCGCTGGAGGCCCAGCGCCAGCTCCTGCTGCTCCTCCTGCATCCCGGCCCTGGCCAGTGCCTGGGCCAGCATCCGGGCGACGGTGGTGAGCACCGAGCGCTCGTCGGGGGTGAAGGCGACCGGCTGGGCGAAGGCCGCCATCCAGGCGCCTATCGTCCGGCCCGCGTTGACCAGCGGCAGGAACGCCCATGACGTAAGGCCGAAGGGGGCGGCCAGTGGCCAGGTGGCGGGGTAGCGGCGGCTGTACTCCTCGGGGCTGGGCAGGTAGAGGGCCCGCCCGGAGCGGATGACCTCGGCGGCCGGATAGTCGGTGTCCAGCGTCATGTCGAGGAAGGGCTTCTCGTCGTCCGGGTGGTGGCCGTGGTGGCCGATCACCGAGATCCGGTCGCCCTCGATCCCGAAGACCGCCAGGCCGTCCGGCATGAAGCCGGGCATGGAGAGCCCGGCCGCCACCCGCAGCACCTCGGCGGTGGACCGGGCCTCGGCCAGCGCCCGCCCCGCGTCCAGCAGGAACGCCTCACGGGAGCGGCGCCAGTCGCCGGTTATCGGCGTGTGCGCCGCCGAAGTCCCCGGCTGTGGCTCGGGCACCTCTTGGAGGGTGCCGACCAGCTCGAAATCCCCGTCGACGAGCCGGGGCCGGGAGCGGGAGCGGACGATGCGCAGCACTCGCCCGTGCTCGTCCACGATGCGCAGCCGGGCCTCGGCGAGCGTCTCCTCGGAGACCGCGAGCTGCACGATCCCGTTGACCTCGGCGAAGTCGACGGGATGAAAACGGGAGCGTACGGCGGCCTCGCTGAGTTCCACCGGCTCGGCGGGGAGCCCGAGCAGCCGGGCCGCCTCGGCGTCCAGGGCCACCTGCCCCGAGGCGTTGTCCCAGCGCCACAGGCCGGTCGCGATGGCGGCCAGGAGGTCCTTGGTGCGCATTGCCTCACTTTAGGGGCGTTTGGTGGGGCGCAACAGCGAGCCGGGATGTGACCGTCGTCCCAGTCGGGAGCCCTTCTTCCGATCCCGAAACGGCTGATGCGTATATGTCAACGAAGAGGCGGGGGCCGGGACGGTAACCTGGAGCGGTTATGTCAATCCTGGGGTGGCCTTTCGGGCGACCGACGGGGAGAGCGACCGGGCGTGTGAGCCCGTGTTCCGATCCCTCTCCTCTGCTCCCGACAACTCCTCACCTCGACACTCGCGACGACTTGGATGAGCGATGCACCGGTACCGGTCCCATAACTGCGGCGAGCTCCGAGCCGCGGACGTCGACACGGACGTCCGCCTCAGCGGCTGGCTGCACAATCGTCGTGACCTGGGCGGCATCCTCTTCATCGATCTGCGGGACCACTACGGTCTCGTGCAGCTCGTCGCCCGCCCCGGCACCCCCGCCGCCGAGGTGCTGGACAAGCTGACGAAGGAGACGGTCGTCCGCGTCGACGGCAAGGTCGTCTCGCGCGGCGCCGAGAACGTGAACCCGGAGCTGCCGACCGGCGAGATCGAGATCGAGGTCTCCGAGGTCGAGGTCCTGGGCGCGGCCCAGCAGATCCCCTTCACGATCAACGCCGACGACGGCGTCAACGAGGAGAAGCGCCTGGAGTACCGCTTCCTCGACCTGCGCCGCGAGCGGATGCACCGCAACATCATGCTGCGCTCGGCGGTCATCTCGGCCATCCGCCACAAGATGACCACCCTCGGCTTCAACGAGATGGCGACGCCGATCCTCAGCGCCACGTCCCCCGAGGGCGCCCGCGACTTCGTGGTGCCGTCCCGCCTCCACCCGGGGAAGTTCTACGCGCTGCCGCAGGCCCCGCAGCAGTTCAAGCAGCTGCTGATGATCTCGGGCTTCGACCGTTACTTCCAGATCGCCCCCTGCTTCCGGGACGAGGACGCCCGCGCGGACCGCTCGCCGGGCGAGTTCTACCAGCTCGACGTCGAGATGAGCTTCGTCGAGCAGGAGGACGTCTTCCGGCCCATCGAGCAGCTGATGACCGAGCTGTTCGAGGAGTTCGGCGGTGGCCGCCACGTCACCTCGCCGTTCCCGCGGATCCCGTTCCGCGAGGCGATGCTGAAGTACGGCTCCGACAAGCCGGACCTGCGCGCCCAGCTGGAACTGGTCGACATCACCGACGTCTTCGAGGGCTCGGAGTTCAAGGCGTTCGCCGGCAAGCACGTCCGTGCGCTGCCGGTGCCGGCCGTTCAGGCCCAGCCGCGCAAGTTCTTCGACCAGCTCGGTGACTACGCGGTCCAGCACGGCGCCAAGGGCCTGGCCTGGGTGCGCGTCGGTGAGGACGGCTCGCTGACCGGCCCGATCGCCAAGTTCCTGACCGAGGAGAACGTCAAGCTCCTCAACGAGCGCCTCGGCCTGGAGCCCGGCCACGCGGTCTTCTTCGGCGCCGGCGAGTTCGACGAGGTCTCGAAGATCATGGGCGCGGTGCGCGTCGAGGCCGCCAAGCGGGCCGGCCACTTCGAGGAGAACGTCTTCCGCTTCTGCTGGATCGTCGACTTCCCGATGTACGAGCGGGACGAGGAGACCGGCAAGATCGACTTCTCGCACAACCCCTTCTCCATGCCGCAGGGCGGTCTGGAGGCGCTGGAGACCCAGGACCCGCTGGACATCCTGGGCTGGCAGTACGACATCGTCTGCAACGGTGTCGAGCTCTCCTCCGGCGCGATCCGGAACCACGAGCCCGACATCATGCTCAAGGCGTTCGAGATCGCGGGCTACGACCGGGACACCGTCGAGGAGAAGTTCGCGGGCATGCTGCGCGCCTTCCGCTTCGGCGCCCCGCCGCACGGCGGGATCGCCCCCGGCGTCGACCGCATCGTCATGCTGCTCGCGGACGAGCCGAACATCCGCGAGACCATCGCGTTCCCGCTGAACGGCAACGCGCAGGACCTGATGATGGGCGCCCCGACCGAGCTGGAAGAGGCCCGGCTCAAGGAGCTCCACCTCAACGTCCGCAAGCCGCAGGTGAAGTAGCGCCGGCGGAGCCGCACAGACGCCGAGGGGCGGTGTTTCACGTGAAACACCGCCCCTTCGGCGTAAGCGGCCGCGTGCTCCAACCGCACCACATTTGTGGCCGGGTTCCGGCCGCGCACGCACTGTGGTGCCCATGCAGCAAGCCAGCCTTCTCCCCGGCACGTCCGTCCTGGGCACGCGGACGCGTACGGCACACTTCGCTCCGGTCCGCGATCTGCGATGGCTGATCGCGCTGGCCGTGCTCTTCACCGCTGCCCAGCTCTACCTGGCCGTCGGCACGCCCGGCCTGGGATGGGACGAGACGGTCTACGTCAGCCAGGTCGACCCCCGCGCCCCGGCCGCGTTCTTCAGCGCCCCGCGCGCCCGCGGCATCACCTTGCTCCTCGCCCCGGTCGCCGCCCTGACCACCTCGGCGCCCGTCCTGCACTGCTACCTCGCGGTGCTCTCCGGCGCCGGGTTCCTGCTCACCCTGTGCCTCTGGCGGCGTCTGCTGCCCGCCCCCGTACCGGCCCTGGGCGGTGCGCTGTTCGCGGGTCTGTGGATCACCCTCTTCTACGGTCCGCAGGCGATGCCCAACCTGTGGACCGCCTATGCCGCGCTCGTCGCCACGGGCTGCTTCCTGCTGGCCGTACGGCAGCCGGCGGCGCAGCTGGCCCCGGGCGCCGGCCGGAGCGCGGCGGTCGGCCTTGCCGTCGCGGTGGCCGTGGCCGGCCTGATGCGTCCCCTCGACGCCGTCTGGCTGTCCCTGCCCCTCTTTGCCGCGGCGCTCTGCGTACCCGCCTGGCGGCGCTCCACCGTGCTGCTGGCCGTGCCGGCCGGCCTGGTCCTCGGCTGCACCGAGTGGATCGTGGAGGCATTCACGTCCTACGGCGGGCTGCTGGCCCGGCTGCGGCAGGCCGGGGAGATCCAGGGCGGGCTGGGCTGGCACCCGTCCTTCGGTGACCACGCACGGGCCCTCCAGGGCAAGACGCTCTGCCGTCCCTGCGACCTGGCCTGGGACCAGCCGGTCACGGCGGTGTGGTGGTTCGCGCTGCCCCTGGCGGTCGCCGGAGCGGTGTGGGCGGCGTCGCGGGCCCACGAACCCGGCGGGACGCTGCACCGCTACGGGCCGGTGTGGCCCGTCCCGCGCGGCCGCGCACCGGGCAGCGGCCGCCGCGAACTCGGCCTGGAGCCGGTACGCCTGGGCACGCTCGGGCTGAACCCCGTACGGGCGGTCGGCCTCGGCCTCGACGGCGCGATGCACCGGTACGGACCGGCCTGGCCGCCCTCCAGCCTGCGCGACCCCGGCGGTGCGCGGCACCGCTACGGCCCGGGCCCCATCGCCCTCCCCGCCCTGGTCGGTCTCTGCCTCGCCCTCCCCTATCTGCTGATGGTGGACTACGCCGCCCCGCGTTTCCTGCTGCCCGCCTACGCCCTGCTGCTGATGCCCGCCGCCTGGTTCCTGTACTGGCTGACCCTGCTGCCCCGCCGCCGGCACGGCTGGGCGATCGCCGCCCTGGTCCTCGCGCTGCTGGCCCATGAGGGGACGCAGCTGGCGATCCTGTACAAGATGCACCGGGCGACCGTCCGCGCCCAGCACGACGTCGGCCGCATCGTCGGCACGCTGCGCACCGCGGGGGTCCGGCCGCCCTGCGCGGTGAGCGGCGAGGAGGCGGTACGGCTGGCGTACGGGATCCACTGCGCGGCCCGGCAGCCCGGCGGCCACGACGCCAGCATCAGCCCGGCGGGCCTGACCCGGCTGGGCGCCCGCCACCCCGCCGCCGTCGTGCTGGCCGCCGGCCGGAAGCCGCCGCGCTACGCCCGGGACTGGCGCCCGGTCCGCCTCCCGCCGACGCCCGGCCTGAAGCGGCTCAGCGCCTACCTGTCCCCGGCGGCCCGGCCCTGACCCGCCCGCCCGGCACGCGAAGCGCGCCCGCCCGGTCCCGAGGACCGGACGGGCGCGCAGGTGTCCGTGCGCTCCGCGCTTACTGCTCGGCGCCGCCGAAGCGCTCGCGGTAGGACTCCAGGTCCTCCTCGGTGATCTTCGCGAAGAGCACCGGCGGGACCGTGAACGGCGTACCGGCCGGCACCGATGCGAGCGCCTTCGCCTCGTCCTGGGAGACCCACGGCGCGGTGTCGTTCTCCAGCGCGAAGGCGCTCCGCATCGCCTTCGCAGACGCCGGGATGAACGGCTCGGAGACCACCGCGTACAGGTGGATGAGGTTCATGGCCGTGCGCAGCGTCAGCGCCGCCGCGTCCTTGTCGGTCTTGATCTCCAGCCACGGGGCCTTCTCCTCCAGGTAGGAGTTGCCCGCGCTCCACAGGGCGCGCAGCGAGGCCGCCGCCTTGCGGAACTGCAGGGCCTCCATGTGGCCCTCGTACTCCGCCAGCAGCCCGGCGATCTCCTCGCCCAGCTTCTGCTCCGCGGCCCCGGCCTCGGCGCCCGCGGGCACCTCGTCGCCGAACCGCTTCCGCGAGAACGACAGCACCCGGTTCACGAAGTTGCCGAGGGTGTCCGCCAGGTCCTTGTTGACCGAGGAGGAGAACAGCTCCCAGGTGAAGGAGGTGTCGTCCGACTCCGGGGCGTTGGCGATCAGGAAGTAGCGCCAGTAGTCGGCCGGCAGCAGCTCCAGCGCGGCGTCCGTGAAGATGCCGCGCCGCTGCGAGGTGGAGAACTTGCCGCCGTAGTAGTTCAGCCAGTTGAACGCCTTGAGGAAGTCGACCTTCTTCCACGGCTCACGGGTCCCCAGCTGGGTCGCCGGGAACATCACGGAGTGGAACGGGACGTTGTCCTTGGCCATGAACTCCGTGTAGCGGACGTTCTCGGCCTCGTACCACCACGCCTTCCAGTCGCGGTTCTGCGGGTCGACGTCGGCCCACTCCTTCGTCGCACCGATGTACTCGATCGGGGCGTCGAACCACACGTAGAAGACCTTGCCCTCGGCCGCCAGCTCCGGCCACACGTCCGCCGGCACCGGGACGCCCCAGTCCAGGTCACGGGTGATCGCCCGGTCCTGGAGACCCTCGGTCAGCCACTTGTGCGCGATGGAGGACGCCAGGGTCGGCCACTCCTTGCTGCCGTTGCCCTCCAGCCAGCCCTCGACCTCGTGCTGGAGCTTCGACTGGAGCAGGAACAGGTGCTTGGTCTCCCGCACCTCCAGGTCGCCGCTGCCGCTGATCGCCGAGCGGGCGTCGATCAGATCGGTCGGGTCCAGCACCCGGGTGCAGTTCTCGCACTGGTCGCCGCGCGCCTTGTCGTAGCCGCAGTGCGGGCACGTTCCGACGATGTAGCGGTCGGGCAGGAAGCGGTCGTCGGCGACCGAGAAGACCTGGCGGATCGCCCGCTCCTCGATGAAGCCGTTCTCGTGCAGCTTGCGCGCGAAGTGCTGGGTGAGCTCGACGTTCTCCGGCGAGGAGCTGCGGCCGAAGTAGTCGAACTCGAGGCTGAAGCCCTCGTAGATCGCCTTCTGCTTGTCGTGCTGCTCCGCGCAGAACGCGTCGACCGACTGCCCGGCGTCCTTCGCCGCCAGCTCCGCCGGGGTCCCGTGCTCGTCCGTCGCGCAGATGTAGAGCACGTCGTGCCCGCGCTGCCGCAGGTACCGGGCGTAGACATCGGCCGGGAGCATGGACCCCACCATGTTGCCCAGGTGCTTGATCCCGTTGATGTACGGAAGGGCGCTGGTGATGAGGTGTCGAGCCATTGCCGGCTGCTCCCAAGTCGCTACGGTGAGTGAGGATTTGCTTTACGGAACGTCAATATCGTACTGGACGGGGTGGCGGGTCCGGCGCGGGCTTTTCGGGGCCGGTGAGGGGCCGGGCAGGGGCCGGGGGCGTGCGGGGCCGCGGCGGTCGACGGGGCGCGGGGGCCGGGGGCGGGGCATCGGGACGGCGGGGCTCAGGGGCGCCGGGAGGGCTCCACTCCCGGCCCGCCGTGCGCCCGGATCACCGCACCGCCGACTCCGCGCTGTCCGCGCTGCCCGCCGCGGGCACCTGGTTCTGCCGGGGAGCCGGCCCGTTCACGATCAGTCCGGCGGCGAGGGCGGCGCCCAGCATGATCACCGAGCCGACTCCGATGGCCACCGTGAACCCGTGCACCACCCCCGCCCGCACCAAGCCCTCCCGGACCGCCGGCGGGACCGGGTGCCCGCCGCTGTGCCGCGCCGCGTCGGCCAGACGGCCCGCGAGATACGTCGCACCGGTCGACGTCGCGATGGTGTTCAGCAGCGCCGTACCGATCGAACCGCCCACCTGCTGCGCGGTGTTGACCGTCGCGGACGTGACCCCGGCGTCCTGGGGCGCGACCCCCGTGGTCGCCGTGGCCATGACCGGCATGAAGGTCAGCCCCATGCCCAGCCCCACGAGCAGTTCGGCCGGCAGCACGTGCGCGACGTACGCGGACTCCGCCGTCAGGAACGTCAGGGTGAACAGTCCCGCCGACGCCAGCAGCGCGCCCGGAACCATCAGGAACCGCGGCGGGACCAGGTGCAGCAGCCGGGCGGATATCTGCGTCGAGCCGATGACGATCGCCGCCACCATGGGCAGGAAGGCCAGCCCGGCCTTCAGCGGCGAGTAGCCCAGCACGGTCTGCAGGTAGTAGGTCAGGAAGAGGAACATCCCGAACATCGCGATGACCGCGAGGGCCATGGTCAGGAACGCCCCGCCGCGGTTCCGGTCCCGCACGACGTGCGGCGGCAGCAACGGATGCGGTGCCCGGGTCTGCCACCACGCGAAGGCCCCCAGCAGCAGCGCGCCGCCCACCAGCATCCCTACGACCAGCCCGTCGCCCCACCCGCGCGGCCTCGCCTCACTGCACCCGTAAACGAGCGCGACCAGCCCGCTGCACCCCAGCAGCACGCCGGGTATGTCCAGATGCGCCCGCTCCGGTACCGCCTTGCTCCGCAGCACCACCGCCGCGGCCGCGAAGGCGACCGTCGCGACCGGCACATTCACGTACAGACACCAGCGCCAGTTCAGGTACTCGGTCAGCAGCCCGCCCGCGATCAGCCCGATCGCCGCGCCGCCGCCCGCGATGGCCCCGTAGATCCCGAAAGCCTTGCTCCGCTCCCTGCCCACCGTGAACGTGGTGGTCAACAGCGACAGCGCACTCGGCGCCAGCAACGCGGCGAACGCCCCCTGCAGGGCCCGCGCCCCGAACAGCAGGCCCGACCCGCCGGCCGCGCCGCCCAGTCCCGACGCCACGGCGAACCCCACCAGTCCCACCATGAACGTCTTCTTCCGGCCCACGAGGTCCGCGATCCGCCCGCCGAGCAGCAGCAGCCCACCGAACGCGAGGGTGTACGCGGTGATCACCCACTGCCGGTTCGCATCCGACATGCCCAGGTCCCGCTGGGCCGACGGCAGCGCGATATTCACGATGGTCGCGTCCAGCACCACCATCAACTGCGCGATGGCGATCACCACCAGCGCCCACCAGCGCCGCGGATCCGGCTCCGCGGGGGCGGCCCAGCCGGTGGTGGTCGGGCCGCCGGCGGCAGCGGGGGGCCCGGCCCCCGCGCCTTCGCTCGTGCCACTCATAGCGACCCGCCTCATCCGGCCGGCACGATCACCCCGACCGCCGGCCGCCCGTGGGGGCGCGATCGGAGCGCTTCACCCACTCAGCCTAGGGAGGGGAGCGGGGGCTCGCCTGCTGTGTGGGGAGCGCGCCGTGGGGGCCGGGGAACGCGGGCGGGAAAAGCGGCGGCCGCGGCGGGCCACCGGGGGCCCGGCCGCGGCCGGTGGTGCTGCTGGGTGTGCGGAGTGCCGGGTGGGCCCGGTGCTCAGTTGTCCTTGAGGACGCCGGCGGTGCGGGCCTCGGTGAGCCACTCGGGGAACTCGACCATCAGCTGCTGGTAGAGCTCCTCGTGGGAGAGGCTGCGGGGCTCGCGGCCGGCGTGGAAGAAGCCGGCGTTGTCGACGCGGCGCTTCTCCGGGACGGTCAGGTCGTCGAGCTTGCGGAGGAAGTCGAAGCCCTTGGCCTCCGGGTCACCGAAGCCGATGAACTGCCAGAAGATGGGCAGTTCGGCCGCCTCGCACAGGGCCCGCTCGGCCGCCGGCTTGGACGTCGGGGCGCCGTCGGTCTGGAAGAGGACGAAGGCCGGGGCGGTGCTGCCGGACTTCTTGTAGTGCTCCACCACCGCGTTGACGGCCCAGTGGTAGTTCGTACGGCCCATGTGGCCGAGGCCGGCGTGCAACTCCTCGATGCGGCCCTCGTAGTTGGTGAGGTCGATGTCGGCGGTGCCGTCGATGTCGGTGGAGAAGAAGACGACGGGGACGGTGGGGTCCTCGTCGAAGTGCGCGGCGAGGCCGAGGGCCTGTTCGGCGAGGTTCTGGACCGTGCCGTCCTTGTAGTAGTTGCGCATCGAGCCGGACCGGTCGAGGACGAGGTAGACGGCGGCGCGCTGGCTGGTGAGGCCGTGCTTCTCCAGGGTGGCCCCGGCGGCCTTGTAGAGGCCGAGGAGGGCGGGGGCAGCGGTGGGGAGGGAGGCACCGGGGGCGGCGTCTTCGGCGGCCTCGGTGACCGCGGTGG
The DNA here is from genome assembly GCF_000717345.1 of Streptomyces lydicus. Classification (GTDB taxonomy): domain Bacteria; phylum Actinomycetota; class Actinomycetes; order Streptomycetales; family Streptomycetaceae; genus Streptomyces; species Streptomyces lydicus. Next base: position 51,985 of record NZ_JNZA01000014.1, read on the forward strand.
CGTCGGCGACCGCAGCGGCCTCGGTGGCCTCCGGCTCCGACGCGGCCGGCTCGGGGGCCGTCTCCGGGATCGCCTCGGGCTCGGTGGCGGCCTCAGCGGTCGTCTCCGGGGCCGTCTCCGGCTGCGGCTCGCTCGTCGGCTCGGCTTCTGCCTCCGCCTCCGGCGCTGCGTCGGCCTCGGCCTCGGCCTCGGACTGCGGCTCCGCGTCTGCGGTCTTCGCCTCGACGGGCTCCTCGACGGCCTCGACGACAGGCTCGACGGCCTCGACGACAGGCTCGGCGGCAGGAGTCGCGACCGGGGCCGGCTCCGGGGCCGGCGTGTCGAAAGCCTGGCTGACGAGGTCGGTGGTGGCCGGTGCGGCCTCGTCCTCGGCCTGCTCCGTGCTCGGGGCCTCGGCCTCGGCCTTGTCCTCGACCTCGGGCTCTGCCGTGGTCTCCGCCTTCGGCTCGGCCTCGGGCTCGGCTTCGGCGGTGGGCTCGGCCGCGGGCTCGGTTTCGGCCGTGGGCTCCGGCTCGGCCGTGGTCTTCTCGGCCGCTTCCGTCGTGGGCTCGTCCCGCACGTCGGCCGCGTCCCATACGTCGACGACGTCGGCGGTGTCCCGTGCGGGCGACTCGGTGCGGTCCACCGGGCTGCCCTGGGCCGGCAGGGTGGGGGCGGGCGTCGGCGCCGGGTCCGTGGCACGGTCGTCCGAGGGGGCCGTACGAGCGGCCGGAACCTCGGCTTCCGGGGCGGCGGCCGGCGTGGATTCCTCGCGGGCCTCCGGGATGGTCGCGGACTCCGGCTTGCCGGCGCCGCTCGGGGCCGCGCCGGATTCTTCACGGGTCGCCTTGGAGCGACCGAAAGCGTTGCGCAGCAGACTCCGAATGCCCATCGGCGAACCTCTCTTGCGGGTGGTGGGTGCGGCGTATGTCCGTGAAGCGCGGACATGTCCCTGACCAGGACGGATACGTAAGCGTAGCGGCCGGGAAGGGCCTCATCGTGGGACCCCGCGCCTTGCGTGGTGGGCTATCCGGGGGGTCTGTCGGGCGAAGTGGTTTCGGCCGGCGGTGGGTGATCTTGCCGCGGTCGCATCGGTGCTGCGTACGGGGCTGATCGGTGGCCGTCGGGCGTCAAGGGGGTCGAGCGTCAGTGATGCGGGTGCGCCTGATGATGCGTGCCGAGTGGTCCGGGCTGCAAGAGGCGCAGGGGGACGGAGAGTTGAGATGAGGCAGGGGAGTTGTGAGGGAGGAGGGTGGCGGGAGCGGGGGTGTTCCGTGTGTGTAGGGGGAGATGGCGGGGTATCAGGGCAGGAAACCGTCCCGTGCGGCAGATTTCACTTTTCTCCGCTTTCTCGGGCACTTTCCCCCCGCCGCCACATCACGCCCCGGAAACGAAGTGGCAAGAGGTGGGTAAGAACTGAGTCGTTCAGGTATCCGATGCGCAGGTGTGCCCGTCTTCTCCGGTGACCATTGTCCCGAGCCGCCCGTTGTGCCTTAGGCGGCCGGTAAGAAGGCAAGAACCCTTCCGAGGGTGACGGGAGATGTGGGCGCATGGGGCTGACCAGTCAGTCGCTCGAGTACACGGTGGTCGTGCTGGCGGTGGTCTGCGTGGCCGCCACGGTGTGGCTGTGGCCCCGGCTGTCGAAGCAGGGGGTCGGACCCGTGCTGGGCAGACTGGGCGCCATCGTGGTCACCCAGGTGTCGATCGTGTGCGCGCTCGCCCTCGCCGTGAATGCGAACTTCGAGTTCTACGGCAACTGGGACGAGCTGCTGGGCAACAACGAGGAGGCGCCGGCCTCCGTGAGCCAGGGCGCCGGTCAGTACGCCTCGGTCGGCAACCTCAAGGGCGGGCTGGTCCAGCCGGCCGGTCCGCAGGGCCTCGACCGGGTGACCGGGCTGCCCAAGGGCCCCGCCGACAAGGTGGGCAAGGTCGAGTCCGTACGGATCATCGGTCGCCGTACGCGCGCCATCAACCCGGGCTTCGTCTACCTGCCGCCGCAGTACTTCCAGCAGCAGTTCCGCCGGCAGCGCTTCCCCGTCATGGTCGTCATCAGCGGCTACCCCGGCGGAATCATGAACCTCGCGCAGCACCTCCAGGTGCCGCAGAACGCGGGCCGGCTGATCGCCCAGGGCAGGATGCAGCCGACCGTGATCGTGATGGTGCGGCCGACGATCGCGCCGCCGCGGGACACCGAGTGCGTGGACGTGCCGGGCGGGCCGCAGGCCGAGACGTTCTTCACCAAGGACCTGCCGGACGCCATGCGGTCGGCCTACCGGGTGGGCCACGACCCCAGCGCCTGGGGCGCGTTCGGGTACTCGTCCGGTGGTACGTGCTCGCTGCAGCTGGCGATGCGCAACCCGCATGCGTACACCTCGGCGGTCTCGCTCTCCGGTGACTACGCGATCAAGGACGACCTGACCACCGGCAGCCTCTTCGGCGCCGGCCCGGCGGGCGCCCAGCACGAGCGTGAGCACGACCTGCTGTGGCGGCTGAAGAACCTGCCCGCACCGCAGATCTCCGCGCTGGTGGCCAGCAGCCGCAAGGGCGAGGCGGATTACGGCGCCACCATGAAGTTCATCCACGCGGCCAAGGCGCCGATGACGGTCGACTCGATCATCCTGCCGCAGGGCAGCCACCAGTTCGCGACCTGGCGGCGCGAGGTCGTGCCCGCCCTGGAGTGGCAGAGCCGGCAGCTGACGTTCCCGCAGGACACCGAGGCCGTGCCGCCGCGGAAGACGCCCCCCGCCAAGGCGGGCCAGGGCAGCGCCCCGGGCAGGACGGCCGGGCCGAGCAAGGCACCGGCGACGTCCGACGGCCGCCGCCGGGTGGAGGCGGAGCGACCGCGGAACTGACCGCACAGGAACAGCGCAGGGGCGCCGGGACTTTCCCGGCGCCCCTCTCTGCGTAGGAGGGGATCCCGCCGGGGGTTTGTTTGTTCGGGGCGTGCCGCCTCTGGGGCCCACGTGATCTGTACATGATCCCTGCGGCCGCGGGTAACCGACGGAACCTCGGGCACACGGCCCGTCCCGTCGACCCGGGAGGCTCTCATGGTGCGTACGCAACCGGCTGATGAAGGGCGGCCGTTGGCGGCTGCGCGCGCCCCGCTGGCCGTGCGGATCCTGCTGCTGGTGGTCGCGTTCGCCGCGATGGTGGCCTTCGCGGCGCTGCTGGCCCGGATCACACTGACCCCGTCGGCCGCTTCGGTCCCGCTGACCCACCCCAATCTGCGTCCGGGTGCGTCGATCCGGGACTACCTCGGTGCGCCGAACCTGGCGGACGCGGCCAAGCAACTCGGCGGCAACGTGGTGCTGGGCGTGCCGTTCGGCGTGCTGTGGCCGGTGCTGGAGCCGCGGGCGCGCGGGCTGGTGCGGGTGGGGGTGGCGACCGCACTGGTGATGCTGCTGGTGGAGCTGGTGCAGGGGGCGCTGGTCACCGGCCGGGCGTTCGACATCGACGACGTGATCCTCAACTGCGCCGGCGCGCTGCTCGGCTATCTGCTGCTGGGGCGCCGGCTCGGGCGGGCCGTCCATCCGCGGCGCCGGCACTGGTGGCACCGGCTGTCCGGCGGGCGGCCGGCGGCCGGCGCCAAGTCCTCGGGCGCGGAAGGCTGAGGACGCCCGCCGGGCGCGGTGGCGACGGCCCCGCGGCGCTCTACGGCCGGTAGACCATGCCCGGTTCCGGCTTCGCCGGCGACAGCAGCTGGGAGACCGTGACGACGGTGTAGCCGCGCTTCTTCAGCTCCTTGAGGATGCCGGGGACGGCCGGCACGGTGCCCCGGTAGATGTCGTGCAGCAGGATGATGCCGTCGCGTTCGGTCTGCTCCAGCACGCGCTTGGTGATCAGGGCCGAGTCGTTGGTCTGGTAGTCCTTGGCGGTCACGCTCCACAGGACCTGCGCCAGCCCGAGTTCCTTGCTGATCCGGGAGACCTCGCCGTCGGTCCGGCCCTGCGGCGGGCGCATCAGCCGGGGCGTCTTGCCGGTGATCCTGTGGACCGCGTCCTGGAGGCGGGACAGCTCGCGCTTGGCCTCGGCGGGGTCGATCTCGGTGAGGATCTGGTGCGACCAGGTGTGGTTGGCCAGCTCATGGCCCTCGGCGTCGATCCGCTTCACCTCGGCGGGGCGCTTGTCGACGTGGTTCTTGCCGAGCATGAAGAAGGTGGCGTGCACCTGCTCCTTCTTCAGGATGTCCAGCAGGCGGCCGGTGTTCTCGCTGGGGCCGGCGTCGAAGGTGAGCGCCACGCACTTGGCCTTGCGGCAGTCGACCTCCGGCCCGGCGCCGCCCCCGTCCCTGGCCGACCCGTCCTTCCCCGCACTGTTCTTCCCGGCCCCGTTCTTGCCGTCCGCGTCCGCGGCGAGCCGGGCGTCCTTCTCCTTCACGGCGGCCGCCGGTGCGTCGGCGCGGGCGTCGGCCGGCGCGGTGACGTCGTAGGTGGCGCAGCCGCTGAGGGCCAGGACCAGCGAGGTGGCCGTCAGCAGTCCGGCTATGGACGTGCTCCGGGCCGTGGGGGTCTTCGGCATGGGGGCTCTTTTCGGACGCGGGCGGTCGAGGGCGAGCCCGCTTCCGGGCAGGGCGAAGCCGGCGCGGGCCGGGGCGCGCCCGGCCGCGCCGACCACCGGTCGCACCGGTTCCAGGGGCTCGAAAGGCACTATACATAGGTAGTACACACTCGATGTATACGTGGGGTGTGTACGGTCGGGCGCACGATCGGACGCCTCCGCCGTGCCGCTCCGCTCCCGCCGGGGTGGACTCGTAGCGTGACCGCACCGCCGCCCGACGACTGCCTGGCCCAAAACGCATGGATCTGCGGCGAGTACCTGAGCACCCGCCGGCAGATCCTGCTCGACGCGGTCCTCCAGCACCTCCAGCTCACCGTCGTCTCGGTGGCGCTCGGGCTGGTCATCGCGGTGCCGCTGGCGCTGCTGGCCCGCCGCCGGCGCTGGACGGTCGGGCCGGTGCTCGGCATCACGACGCTGATCTACACGATCCCGTCGCTGGCGATGTTCTCGCTGCTGCTGCCGTTCTACGGGCTCTCCGCGACCCTCGTCGTGGTCGGTCTCGCGCTCTACTCCCTCACCCTGCTCGTGCGGAACCTCCTGGCCGGGCTGAACGGCGTGCCCGCCGAGGCCAAGGAGGCCGCCCGCGGCATGGGCTACGGGCCGACGCGCCAACTGCTCACCGTCGAGCTGCCGCTGGCCCTGCCCACCGCGATGGCCGGGCTGCGGATCGCCACGGTCTCCGCGGTCGCGCTCACCACCGTCGGCGCGATCGTCGGGTACGGCGGACTGGGCAACCTCATCTACGCCGGGATGAACTCGTTCTTCAAGGCGCAGGTGCTCACCGCGTCCGTGCTGTGCGTGGTCATCGCGGTCGTCCTCGACCTGCTGCTGCTCGGGGCGGAACGGCTGCTGACGCCCTGGCGGCGGGCGAGCGGCAAGGACCGGGTGCGAAGCCGGGCCGGATCAGGGATCAGGCGGCCGGTCGCGGCGCCGGGGCGGCGCACATGAACACCCTCTCCGCGGTCTGGGACTGGCTGACCACCGGTGCCAACTGGGCGGGGGAGAACGGCGTCTGGCACCGCCTGGAACAGCACCTCGTGCTCACCTTCGCCTGTCTGGCCCTCAGCGCCCTGATCGCCCTGCCGGTCGCGCTGACCCTCGGCCACCTCGGGCGCGGTGGCGCGCTGGCGGTCAACCTCGCCAACGTCGGACGCGCGGTGCCCACCTTCGCCGTCCTCGTCCTGCTGCTGCTCACCCCCCTCGGGCGGCACGGGCAGTGGCCGACGATCATCGCGCTGGTGCTGTTCGCCATTCCGCCGTTGCTGACCAACGCGTACGTGGGTATGCGCGAGGTGGACCAGGACGTCGTACGGGCCGCGCGAGGGATGGGAATGACCGGGACACAACTGGTGTGGCGGGTCGAGATGCCGCTCGCCTTTCCCCTGGTGCTGACCGGCATCCGGATCGCCGCGGTCCAGCTCGTGGCCACCGCCACACTCGCCGCGCTGGTGGGCGGCGGCGGGCTGGGCCGGATCATCACCGCGGGCTTCAACCTCGCCAGCACCCCGCAGGTGGTGGCCGGTGCGGTGCTGGTGGCGGTGTTCGCGCTGCTGATGGAGGCCGCCTTCGAGCTCGTCGAGCGGCGGGCGCCGGGGTGGGTACGGGGGCGGGCCCGGTGAGGGCCGGGCGCACCGCCCTCGCGGCAGCCACCGTCCTCGCGGTCGTGGGCCTCACCGGCTGTGCGACCGGTCCTTCCCTGGAGACCCGCTCCGCGATCACCGCCGCGCCGGGGGACAGCCGCGATCTGGCGATCGGTTCGGCCGGCTTCACCGAGAGCGAGTTGCTCGCCCACATGTATGCGGCGCTGCTCGACCACGCCGGCTACCGGACCCATATCGTCACCGTCGGCAACCGTGAGCTGTACGAACCCGCGCTGGAGGCCGGCCAGATCGATGTCGTCCCCGAGTACGCCGCCACCTTCGCCGACTGGCTCCACGCCAAGAACAGGGGCTCCAAGGCGCCCCCGGTCGCCTCGCCCGACCTGAACGCCACAATGGCCGCGCTGCGCGGGCTCACCGCACCCCGCGGTCTGACCGCCCTCCCGGCCGGCCGGGCCGTCGATCAGAACGCCTTCGCGGTGAGCGCCGCCTACGCCCGCGAGCACCACCTCAAGACCCTCAGCGACCTGGGCCGCGCCAAGCTGCCGGTGCGCCTCGCGGCGGGTGACGAGTGCGTCCAGCGGCCGTTCTGCGCCCCGGGGCTGAAGAAGAAGTACGGGATCAACATCACCGCCATCGACCCGAAGGGCGTCGGCACCACGCCCGCGAAGCAGGCCGTGCAGAACGGGCAGGACCAGCTGGTGCTGACCACCAGCACCGATGCCACCCTCGACCAGTTCGGGCTGGTGCTGCTCACCGACGACAAGAAGCTCCAGAACGCCGATTACGTCCTCCCCGTCGTCAACCGCGCCCGCGCGGGCGGTCCCCGACCGGCCGCCGCGCTCAACCGCCTCAACAAGGTTTTGACCACCGCCGATCTGGCGCGGCTCAACGAGCAGGTGGACAGCTGGCGGCGGCTTCCGGCGGATGTGGCGCGCCACTACCTCGAAGCGAAGGGGCTGTTGCCGAAGAGCTGAGCGGGCGGCCGGTGGTGCCTCCGGGAGACCGTCCAGCAGGGCCGCCGGGCAGGTGTTTCACGTGAAACGCCACCGAGGCAGTCAGGGCCGGCGTGTCAGGGGAAGCGGCGCCAAGCCGGCCCCGCTGCTGTTTCACGTGAAACCGGCCCCGCCCACCCCTGAGGCGTGCTCACTCGGTGGGCACCGAATCCACCTCGGCCCGCTCCCGCGGCACCCCCCGCTCGTCCGAGTCGATCGTGCGGCGCAGCGCCTCATGGAGCGTGGTCGGGGTGAGCACCCCCAGGAAGCGCCGGCTGTCCAGGACCGCGATCCAGCCGGCGTCGTGCTTCAGCATTTCGCTGAAGGCGGCCTTGAGGGTGCCGGTGACCGGTACCCACGCCTCCATACGGCGGGCGTGGTCCGCGACCGTGCCGTCCCTGCCGGCCAGTTCCTCGGTGCCCACCCAGCCGTGCAGGGCGCCGTTCTCGTCGAGCACCACCGCCCAGCGGGCGCCCTCGGCCCGCAGGCGCCGGGCCGCCCCGGCGGCCGGCTCCCCGAGACGGGCGAACGGTGGGCGTTCCAGGTCCCCACGGTCGATGCCGGTGACCGACAGCTGTTTCAACGCCCGGTCGCTGCCGACGAATTCGGCAACGTAGGGGGTGGCCGGGGCACCCAGGACGCTCGCCGGGGTGTCGTACTGCTCGATCCGGCCCTCGCCGTAGACCGCGATCCGGTCGCCGAGCCGGATGGCCTCCTCGATGTCATGGGTGACCAGCAGCACCGTCTTGTGCATGGTGGCCTGGAGACGCAGGAACTCCTTCTGGAGCCGTTCACGGACGACCGGGTCGACCGCGCCGAACGGCTCGTCCATCAGCAGGACGGGCGGATCGGCGGCCAGCGCCCTGGCCACCCCGACCCGCTGGCGCTGACCGCCGGAGAGCTGTTCGGGATAGCGCGAGCCGTGGACGGCCGGATCGAGGCCGACCAGTTCGAGGAGTTCGGCGGCCCGCTCGCGTGCCTTGGCCTTCTTCCAGCCGGTCAGGAAGGGCACCGTGGCGGTGTTGTCGAGGACGGTGCGGTGCGGGAAGAGCCCGGTCTGCTGGATGACGTAGCCGATCCGGCGGCGCAGCTGGACCGGGTCGACGCCGGCGACGTCCGCGCCGTCGACGTAGATCTTCCCGTCCGTGGGGTCGATGAGCCGGTTCACCATCATCATCGTCGTGGTCTTGCCGCACCCTGACGGCCCGACGAGCGTCACCAGCTCCCCCTCCTCGACCTCGAAGGAGAGGTCGTCGACGGCGGTGGTGCCGTCGGGGTAGCGCTTGGTGACGGACGCGAACCGGATCATTGCGCCATTGAATCCCGCTGCCCCGGGGCGGTCCCGTCATGCGGGCAATCGGGTGGGGCGCGGCCACGGGCCGTCAGACGTCCGCGCCGTCCCCGCCGTCCGGCCCGCCGGTCATCCGGTATCCGGCGCCCGGCACGGTCTCGATCAGCGGCGGGTCGCCGAGCTTGGCGCGCAGCGTGCCGAGCGTGACGCGGACGGCATTGGTGCGGTAGCTGGTGTGCTCCTCCCACACCTCCTCGATCAGGTCGTCCCCGCTGACCACCGCGCCCCGCGCGCGCAGCAGTACCTCCAGCACGCCCAACTCCGTGTGCGACAGGGCCAGCGGCCGGCCGTCGCGGGCCGCCAGCCCGCGGGCGGTGTCGACGGTGACGCCGGCGTGCGCGATGACCGGGGCCGGGACGGGCCGGGGCCGCCGGCCCAGCGCCAGGACCCGGGCGAGCAACTCCTCGTGCGTGAAAGGCTTGGTGAGGTAGTCATCGGCACCCAGCCCCAGTCCCAGCCCCGGGGCGTCGGGCCGTTGGTGGACCGTGCCGGGGGAGGTCAGCATCAGTACCCGGGTCAGCAGCCGCTGGCCGATCACCTGCCGGCAGACCTCGTCGCCGTGCAGGCCGGGCAGATCGCGGTCCAGGACGAGCACGTCGTACCCGCCGAGCCGTAGTTTCGCCAGCGCCTCACGGCCGTCACGGGCGGTCTCCGCCGTGACCGCGTCGCGGCGCAGCCCCGCGCCGATCGCCTCCGCGAGGGACTCCTCGTCCTTCACCACCAGAACGCGCATGGGGTCCATATGTACCCGAGGAGCACCTTTCTTCGAGGGAGGCGCCCGGGCCGAACCGCCGTCGCCGGCCGGGCCCCGGCGGGTCCGGCCGGGTCCGCCCGGCGGGGCCGTACGAGTTGCTTCCGCCGCACCGCCTCTCCTCCTGCCGCGTCCGGCCGCACCGGCGTGCTTACGATCCACTTCGGCCACCGGTCGGACGGGTGGAAGGGAACGCCACGATGAGAGCCGTAGCAGTCAGCGCATTCGGTGAACGGCCGCAGCTCATGGAACTGCCACAGCCCGAACCAGGGCCCGGGGAGGTTCTGGTGCGGCTGTCCGCAGCCGGACTCAACCCCATCGACTGGAAGCTCGCCGACGGCATGTTCGGTGACGCCGTCCCGGCGTCCTTCCCCCTCGTGCTGGGGTCGGACGGGGCGGGCGAGGTGCTCGCGATCGGCCCCGGCGTACGGCGGTTCACCGTCGGCGACGCGGTGTTCGGCCAGTTCCAGCGCCCGCAGCACGGCGGCGGCTCGTACTGCGAACTCGCCCTCGCCGACGAGGACCGCATCGCGCACGCCGCGCGCAGCGTCACCTACGCGACCTCCGCCGCGCTGCCGACCGCCGGCATGACCGCGTACAACCTGGTCGAGGAGACCCGGATCAGCGAGGGCAAGCGGGTGCTGATCGTCGGCGCGACCGGCGGCGTCGGCACCTTCGCCACCCAGCTCGCGGCCGGCCGCGGCGCCGAGGTGATCGCCACCTCCCGCCCGGGCATGGCGGAGCTCATGCGGAATCTGGGCGCCGCGGAGACCGTCGACCACACCGCGGGGCCGGTCGCCGACCAGGTCCTCGCGGCCCATCCGGACGGCGTGGACGTGCTGATCGACATGGCCGGCGGACCCGGGGAGTTCGCCGAGCTGACCCGGACCGTACGCGACGGCGGCACGGCCGTCTCGCTCATCGGCTCGGCCGACGCGGACGAGCTGACCGAGAGCAACCTGCGCGGCTTCAACTTCGTCAACCGCCCCTCGCCGCAGCTCCTGGAGATCCTCGCCGGCCATGTCGACGCGGGCCGGCTCACCGTCCTCGTCGGCCGCGAGGTCGCCCTGGAGGAGGCGCCGGAAGCGCTGGAGGCCAGCCGCACCGGACGGGCGCAGGGGAAGACCGTCCTCGACATCTGAACCGCCGTCCCGGACACCTGAACCGGCCTGGACGCCCTGGGACGTCCAGGCCGTCCGGGCCGCCGTCACGGGTGGCGGCCGGCCGTCCCCGTTCGCCACGCCCGCCACGCCCGCAGGGCCGGCGGCCCCGCCGCGGCCAGCGCCGCGGTGAGCGTGCCCGCGGCGAACACCAGCCAGACGCCGGTGCGCAGCGGGCCGGTCAGGGCGTCGGCGTAGGCGTCCGCCGCGGGCCGGGAGACCATCGGGGGCAGCGCGTCCAGGGCCCGGCCGCGCGCCAGCGCGAGCGCCGCGGTCAGCAGGGCGGCGGCCGCCGCGCAGCCCGCCCCCGCCCAGATCAGTGCCCGCCGCCGGCGCCGCGCCAGCAGCAGGCCACCGCACAGCGACAGCGTGGCGGCCGGCGGCAGCAGCAGCGCCCCGTCCCGCACCGCGTCGTAGACCGCCCGGATCCGCGGCACGTCCGGGGCCCGGAGCAGCACGATCTCCACCCCGGACCGCGGCACCCGGCGGACGAGGTCCAGCCCCGTGCCGCCCTGCGACAGCTGGTGCCTGACCCGCTCCAGCACCGGGGTCAGATCGAGGGTGACCGGGGAGCGGCCGGAGGCGGCCAGGGTGCCGTCGAGGGTCCGGTGGGCGGTCCGGTGCACCCCGTTCCACAGGGCGGGAAAGCCGCGGCCGGTGACGACCTGGCGGACCTGCTTGGCCACGAAGTCGCGGATGCCGCGGGTGAAACGGGTCCGTACGGCCGGGCGTTCGGCGGGCGCGACGGCCCTGAGCAGCCCGTCGAGCCGGACGTGCGCCATCACCCCGTCGGTCACGTCGTCGACGACGGCCTTCTGTACGGCGTCGTTCCCGGCCAGCGGCGCCACCGCCGCCACATAGCTGTCGGTCTCGGTCAGTTCGGCCCGGGCGCGGGTGGCCGCCAGGCCGAGCGGCAGCAGCAGCGCCCCCACCACGAGCAGCACCCCGCCGGCCACGGCCCGGCCGAGCCCCCGCCCCCGCGGCGGCCGCTCCCCCGCCGTCACCCGCCCGCCGGGGCGTACGGGTGCGCTCGCTGACATCGCGTCGTCCTTCCTGGCGGTGGACTGCGGCCACCTTCCAGGCAAGTACCGGCGCCCGCCGCACGCGACCGGGGCCGGTGCCAACGGGTGACCCCCGCGCGGCCCGGCAGTCAGCCCGCGCGTGCTGCCCGGGACCGGCGGACCGCCCGCACCACGCCGGGCCCCAGCAGCGCCGCCGCCGCGGCGCCCACCGCCCACCCCGCCCAGTTGTCGCCCGCGCTCGCCGGGCGCGACTCCGGGAGGTCGTCGACATCGCCCGAGCAGGCCGCGGGGGCGTAGGACTCGTTCACGTAGACACAGGCGGTGGCGGCGGCGCGCAGGGTGCCGGGAGCGGCGGACGTGGCCGGGCCGGGGCGGTCGCCGAGGATCGCGCTGGCGGTGAACACCTGGACGTCGTGGGCCGGCAGATCGGCGTGCCAGGTGACCTGCTGCTGCCCCATGCCGTGGCCCCGGACGAGCCCGCCGGGCGCGGTGGCGGAGGTGGTGGTGGCCGGCATCCGCTGCTCGATGCGGGCGCCCTGGACCGCGTCGGCGCCGAGGTTGTGCACGGTGACGCGGTAGTCCAGCCGGCGGCCCGACTCGGCGTCGTCGGTGCCGTCGGTCACCTCCACCGTCACGGAGACGGAAGGGGGTGCCTGCGGGGCGGAGGCGGCGGCGAACGGGCCGGGGAGCGTGGCGGCGCACAGCAGTGCGCAGACAACGGCGGTTCTCATGCCGTCATCCGAGCACCGCGGCCCCCGCCACCGGCGGCAGGCGGCCCGCGCGCGGCCCGGGTTCACCCGAGTGAGGGGCGGGCCGGGCCGGGGACGGGAACGGGCCCGGGGCTCAGGGGCGGCGCGGCCCCTGGCGGTGCACCGGCCCGTGCGTGTCCTCGCAGTGCTCGCCGCCGGGCCGCTCCGACCCGTCGGCGGGCGCGGGGCCGGGCCCCGGGCCCAGCGTCAGCACGTCGTCCGCGGAACCCTGTTCGCCGAGGTGGTCGACCTGGAGGGTGGCGTGCGTGATGCCGTACTCCCCGCTCAGCAGGCTCTGGAGGTTCCGGCGGACCTTGTGGCAGTCGCCGCCGGGCGCCACCAGGATGTGCGCGGACAGCGCCGGCTGCCCGGAGGTGATCTGCCAGATGTGCAGATCGTGCACCTCGACGACCTCGTCCCGGGAGACCAGCTGCTCGCCCAGCGCGTCCGGGTCCAGGCCGGCCGGTGCGGCCTCCATGAAGATCCGCCCGGACTCGCGCACCAGCCCCGTACCGGCCCGCAGCATCAGCGCCACGACCACCAGCGAGGCGATGGCGTCGGCCCGCGTGAAGCCCGTGGTGAGCACGATCAGACCGGAGATCGCGGTGGCGACGAAGCCGAACAGGTCGGTGAGGATGTGCTGGTAGGCGCCCTCGACGTTCAGGCTGGAGCGGTTGGCCCTGGACAGCAGCCAGGTGCAGATCAGGTTCACCACGATCCCGGACAGCGCGGTGATCAGCACCAGCCCGCCGGTCACCGCGGGCGGCGAGATCAGCCGCTGCACCGCCTCGTACGCCAGCCACACCGACAGCAGCAGCAAGGTGATGCCGTTGGCCTGCGCGGAGAGGATCTCGGCGCGCTTGAGCCCGTACGTGTAGCCGCCGCGCGCCGGCCGGGCGGCCAGCCGCATCGCGATCAGCGCCAGCACGATCGAGACGGCGTCGGTGAGCATGTGCGCGGCGTCCGAGATCAGCGCCAGCGACTGCGCCAGCACGCCGATGACGACCTCGACCGCCATGTACGCGGTGAGCAGCAGGAGCGCTGCCCGCAGCCAGCGCCGGTCGGCGTCCGGTGACACCCCGTGCGAGTGGCCGTGCCCGTGGCTGTGCGCGTGCTCGGTCATGTCGGCGCTCCTTCCCGAGGGCTCGTTGCGAAGCAAACCGCACTTCGGCAAAAGATCCAAAGGCTGCATCGGTGACCGTTGTCATTCCCGTCGAACGGCCGATCGTGCCTGGTCAGAGCGGTGCGGACGGGCGCGCGCGGAATCCGGGAAACGGACGGTCCCGAGGGCGGGCGGGCTCCGGCCGGCGCCGGGCGGCAGCCGATAGCATCCGGCGACACGACCGCTACGGGGGGAACGACATGGCGGAGAACCGGCGGTCCGCACCGGGCCGGGGCCAGCTCCTGGCGACGCTCGGCCTGGTGGCCGCCGTCGCGGTGCTGGCCACCCACCACGAGGGCCTCCCCTTCTGGCTGGGCTCCCTGCTGGGCGTGGCCGCCGTGCTCGGCTGTCTGGTCTGCTTCGACGCGCCCCGCGGCGGCTGGCAGTGGCTGCTGGCGGTGGTGGGCTTCTGCACGTCGTTCCTCTTCGCCGGCCAGTTCCTGATCGCCCTGCTGAGCTGAGGGCGGGGGCGGTCCGGGACCGCAGCGGTCCTGCTCACGGTGCCCGGCCGGCCGCTGCGCGCACCGTCCCGGTCGCGGAGGCGCACCGACCGGTCAGTAGAGTTCGGCTCCGTCACCGAGCCAGTCTCCGATTTCGAGGTATCCGGCAGTGAGCCCCGCACCACCCGCCCCGGCGGATCCCGACCGCCTGACCGTCGTCGGCATCGGAGCCGACGGCTGGGCCGGGCTGCCCGCCGCCTCCCGGCAGGCACTGTGCGACGCCGAGGTCCTCATCGGCGGCGCCCGGCAGCTCGCGCTGCTGCCCGACCGGTGCACGGGCGAGCGCGTCCCGTGGCCGTCCCCGCTGCGCCCCGCCGTCGCCGGACTGCTCGCCACGTATGCCGGGCGCAGGGTGTGCGTGCTGGCCAGCGGCGATCCGATGTTCTACGGCATCGGGCGGACCCTGACCGAGGTGCTGGCGGAATCCGCCGCGGAGTCCGCCGGGTCCGCGGGCGCCCGGCACCCCGGCCTCCGCGTCCTGCCGCACCCCTCCTCCGTGTCCTACGCCTGCGCCCGCCTCGGCTGGCCGGTCGAGGACACCGAGGTCGTCACGCTCGTCGGACGGCCCGCCGAGAACCTCCTCCGCGCGCTGTACGACGGCCACCGGCTGCTCGTGCTGTCCGCCGGGGCCGGCACCCCCGCCGAGGTCGCGGCCCTGCTGCGGGCGCACGGCTTCGGCCCGACCCGGATGCGCGTACTGGAACAACTCGGCGGTGAACGCGAGCGGTTGACCGAGGGCCTGGCCGCCGACTGGGACGCACCGCCCGCCGACCCGCTCAACGTCCTCGCCCTCGACCTCGCCCGGGCCCCCGGCACCCCGCCGCTCTCCACCGTCCCCGGCCTCCCCGACACCGCCTACGAGCACGACGGCCAGCTGACCAAGCGTCATGTCCGCGCCGCGACGCTCGCCGCGCTGGCACCGGCCCCCGGCGAACTCCTCTGGGACATCGGCGGCGGCTCCGGCTCCATCGCCGTCGAATGGCTGCGTGCCCACCGCGGCTGCCGCGCCGTCAGCGTCGAGCGGGACGCCGTACGGGCCGAGCGGATCGGCCGCAACGCGCGCTCGCTCGGGGTGCCGGCGCTGCGCGTCGTGCACGGTCCGGCGCCCGCCGCGCTGGCCGGCCTGCCCACGCCGGACGCGGTGTTCATCGGTGGCGGGCTGACCGCCCCCGGCCTGCTGGACGCCTGCTGGGAGGCGCTGCCCCCGGGCGGCCGCCTCGTCGCGAACACCGTGACGCTGGAGTCCGAGGCGCTGCTCGCCGACCGCTACCGGCGGCACGGCGGCGAACTGGTCCGCCTCGCCGTCTCCCACGCGGTACCGGTGGGCGGCTTCACGGGATGGCGGCAGGCGATGCCGGTCACCCAGTGGTCGGCGGTCAAGCCCCCGGCGGGGTAGCCACCCGTCACCGCGCCCGCGGTGGGGCCGCCACCCGCCGCGAGGGGCACCCGCCCGTCCCCCCTCCCGTCCCCGTCCCCCAGGAGACCGAACAGCCATGACCGTCCACTTCATCGGCGCGGGACCCGGCGCCGCCGACCTGATCACCGTGCGCGGCGCCCGGACGCTCGCCGCCTGCGGAGTGTGCCTGTACGCCGGCAGCCTGGTGCCGCGTGAGCTGCTCGCCGAGTGCCCGCCCGACGCGCGCCTGATCGACACCGCGCAGCTGGACCTCGACACCATCACCGCCGAGATGATCCGCGCCCACGAGGAGGGGCACGAGGTCGCCCGGCTGCACTCCGGCGACCCGTCGGTCTTCAGCGCGGTCGCCGAGCAGATGCGCCGGCTGGACGCGGCCGGGGTGCCGTACGACGTGGTGCCGGGCGTCCCCGCCTTCGCCGCGGCGGCCGCGGCCCTCAAGCGCGAGCTGACCGTGCCCACCGTCGGCCAGACCGTCATCCTCACCCGCGTCGCCCAGCGCGCCACGCCGATGCCCGAGGGCGAGGACCTCGCCACGCTCGGCCGCAGCGGCGCGCTGCTGGTCCTGCACCTGGCCGCGATGTACGTCGACCGGGTCGTCGACGAACTCCTGCCGCACTACGGCGCCGACTGCCCGGCCGCCGTCGTCGCCATGGCCTCCCGCCCCGACGAACTGGTCCTGCGCGGCACCCTCGCCGACATCGCGGGCCAGGTGAAGGCCGCGGGCGTGGTCCGTACGGCGGTGATCATCGTCGGGCGCACGCTGGGCGCCGAGCAGTTCCGCGACAGCCATCTGTACTCGGCGGACCGGGAGCGCCCGCACGGGCCGTGCAACGCCGGTCCGTACGACCGGAGCTGACGCTCGATCAGTCCGTGACACCGTCAGCAATGGGGTCAGCTGGGACATCTGACTGATTATATGACCGCATCGGGGTGAATGTCCGTTATCCGGCCCGCGGGGGCCGGTAAGCAACGTGCAACACCCAAGGGAGACCGCATCAACGGAGCACGAGCGGATCAACCGAAACGAAGGAGCACGCCACGATGCGCACCAGACTGGCCGCCGGATCGGTCGCCGCCGCAGCCCTGCTGACCCTCTTCGGCAGCAGCGCCGCCCTCGCCGACAACGCGCCCACCACCCCGCGGACCACCACCGACCCCGCGCCGACGACCGACCACTCGCGCTGGATGCACGACGACTACGCCGGCCGCACCCCCGCCACCGACTACGCCGGCCGGACCCGCGAGTCCACGGCCCGGACCAACGACCGCCAGGAGCGCCCGGACTGGATGCGGGAGAACCCGCTGCGGCTGACCACCTGCGCCCTCGGGACGGCGCTGACCGCGCTGACCGGCAACGGCCGGGACTGCGTGGGAGACCGGATGGGCATCCACGTCCGGGCCGCCCAGAGAGGGCGCAAGTAGCGCGGACGCCTAGCGGGACGGGGTGTTCCGGCGCGCGTCGCCGGGCCCCCGCGGCTCCGCCCGCCCCACCACCAGCCCCGCCCGGTCGATGCAGATGACGTCGACCGCGACGGGCGCACCCCGCAGCACGGCCAGCGCCTCGTCCCGTGCCGTCGCCGCCACCAGGTCCCCCAGCGGGACCCCGGCCGCCGCGCACAACTGGAGGGCGGCCAGCCCGGTGTTGGCCTCCGCGACCGCGCCCGCCAGCGCCTCGTCCGCCCCGCCGCGCCGGGCCAGTTCCGCGAGGAAGCCCTTGTCCACCTGCGACCGCGCCGAGTGCAGATCGAGGTGGCCCGCCGCCAGTTTGGACAGCTTGGCGAATCCGCCGCAGATGGTGAGCCGGTCCACGGGGTGCCGCCGGAGGTACTTCAGCACCGCCCCCGCGAAGTCCCCCATGTCCAGCAGCGCGTCCTCGGGCAGGCGGTGCAGCGCGACCACGGTCTTCTCGGACGTGGACCCCGTACATCCGGCCACATGCGTACGTCCCGCCGCACGTGCCACATCCACCCCGCGCCGGATGGAGTCGATCCACGCCGAGCAGGAGTACGGAACGACGATCCCGGTGGTGCCGAGGATCGACAGCCCACCCAGAATGCCGAGCCGCGGGTTCCAGGTGCTGCGCGCGATCTCCTCCCCGTGATCGACCGAGATCTCCACCTCGACGTCCGGCTCCGCGCCGGGTGCCGCGGCGCCGCCGCAGCGGCGGGCCACCTCGGTCAGGTGCTCCCGCATCATCTGCCGCGGTACGGGGTTGACCGCCGGCTCCCCGACGTCCAGCGGGAGCCCCGGCCGGGTCACCGTCCCGACCCCCGGCCCGGCCTTGAACACCACGCCGGACCCGGGCGGCAGCACCCGCACCCGCGCGCGGATCAACGCGCCGTGCGTGACGTCCGGGTCGTCGCCCGCGTCCTTGACCACCCCGGCCATGGCGCTGCCGGACCCGGCGTCCAGCTCCTCCACCGCCAGCGCGAAGGACGGCGTCTGCCCCTTCGGCAGGGTGATCGTCACCGGGTCCGGGAACTCGCCGCTCAGCAGCGCGGTGTACGCGGCCGTGCTCGCCGCCGTCGCACACGCACCGGTCGTCCAGCCGTGCCGCAGCCCGGTGTGCGCGAGCTGCGCACCACGCCCTCCCGCGGCCTGCCCGGTGCCCGGCCCCGTACCCTGCGGTTGCGCTTCACCCACGGAGGAACCCACATCCCATGTCCGACGCAGCACGCCCGCCACGCCACGTACTGATCCTCGGCGGTACGACCGAGGCCCGCCGCCTGGCCGCGACCCTGGCGGCGGAACCGGAGCTGCGCGTGACGTCGTCGCTCGCCGGCCGGGTCGCCGCCCCGCGGCTGCCCGCCGGGGAGGTCCGCATCGGAGGATTCGGCGGCCCCGACGGCCTCGCCCGCTGGCTGCGCGAGCACGCGGTGGACGCGCTCATCGACGCCACCCATCCTTTCGCCGGCACGATCAGTTTCCACGCGGCCCGGGCGGCCGCCACCGCCCATGTTCCCCTGCTGGCCCTCCGCCGCCCCGGCTGGGTGCCGGGACCCGGCGACACCTGGCACCAGGTCACCTCCCTGGACGAAGCCGCCGCCGCCCTCCCCGCCCTCGGCAGCCGCGTCTTCCTCACGACGGGCCGGATGGGCCTGGCCCACTTCGCCCACCTCACGGACCTCTGGTTCCTGGTCCGCTCCGTGGACGCCCCCGAGCCCCCGCACCCGCCCCGGATGGAGGTGCTGCTCGACCGCGGCCCCTTCACCCCGGACGGCGAACGCGCCCTGCTGGCCACCCACCGCATCGACGTCCTCGTGACCAAGGACAGCGGCGCGGCGGCCACCGCCCCGAAATTGGCGGCGGCCCGCGAGGCGGGAATCCCGGTGGTGGTCGTACGCCGCCCTCCCACACCGGAAGGAATTCCGGAGGCAGCCGACCCGGCCGAGGCAGCGGAATGGCTCCGGCACCTTTTCCGCTTCAGCGGGGCCGATTCACACTGAACCGATTGGCTTCCCGCACCCGCCGCACCAATTCCGCTATCCGCCGACTCGCGGCTTCCGCGTTCCGCGCCCTGCGTGCCGCCTCCGGCTCTTTCTCTTCGCCGCCCGCCGAACCGTTCACCGAACGTCCCCGCGCAACGCCCCGGCCAGCCGACGCGCGGTCTGCGGCGTGCACCGCCCCAGGTCGACGAGCGGCCGGGGAAAGTCCCCCACCAGCGACACCCCGTCCAGCGCCAGCGAGGGCAGGGTCACGCCCGCCCCTTTCAGAGCCGCCCGCAGCTCGTCCCGCGCGTCCTCCGCGTCCTTGACCGTCCGGGCCGCCCGGCTGCGTTCCACCATTTCTCTTTCTTCCCTCTCGCTCGATTCGGATCCTGGCGAGTGATGCCAACTCCGTTGCTGCTCACTAGAGTTATGGACCCGACGCCGCTGGCGAAACGAAGCCGGCGTTGCCGGGTGGAAAGGCAACAAGGGGAGAGTGGGGATGGTCGAAAAGAATTCCGAGAACGAGGATTCCGCCCGCTGGGTCCTCGCCTGCGAACTCCGCCGGTTACGCGAGGCATCCGGAAGATCCCTGGCCCAGCTGGCCGAGGAGACCAACTACGACCGCACGTACCTGCACCGCCTGGAAACCGGCGAACGCCTCTCGAAGCTCCCGGTCATGGAGGCCCTGGACGCGGTCTACGGGACGGGGGAGTTGTTGGTGCGGTTGTGGCGGTTGGCGCGGCAAGACGCCTTCATGGACCGCTACAAGCTGTTCATGCAGCACGAAGCCAACTCGACGATCATGCACAAGTACATGCTGGGGATCCCGGGGCTGCTGCAGACGGAGGGCTACGCCCGTTCAGTCTTCGCTTCGGCTCCCATGCCGGTCGACCCCGATGAGCTCGATGAACTTGTCGCCGCACGCATGGGCAGACAAGAACTGCTGCGGGCTTCACCTCCCCCCTGTGTGCGGGTGATTCTGGACGAGGCCGCCTTCATGCGACCCCCTCGTGATGCACAGATCTGGAGGGACCAACTGGTCCACCTCGTGGAGGCATCCAGGCGGCCCGGCATCACACTGCAGGTCCTTCGGTTCGCCGCGGGGCCGCATGACCTCGTAGGAGGATCGTTGTCGCTGCTGTGGATGGCGGACGGAACTGCCGTTGCCTATCTCGAAGGCAACAAATCGGGGGACTTGATCGACGATCCGTCAGAAGTCGCCCAGTACCGCTTGTCCTACGATCGCGTGCGGGACATGGCGCTCTCGCCGCAGGACTCTGCTTCATTCGTCGAGCAGCTACTGGAGGACAGCAGACCGTGAACACGAACCCCGGCCGAGCTTGCCGCGCCTGGCGTAAGAGCACCTACAGCAATGGCGGGGACGCCAACTGCGTCGAGGTCGCCGACGTCATTCCGGCTGCCGTTGTCCCCGTCCGGGACAGCAAGGACCCGCACGGCCCGGTGCTGTGCTTTCCGGCCGTAGCCTGGTCGTCGTTCATAGCCACGGTGAAGGGGGACCTGTGGACTGGGGGACGCTCGTCGCGACGGTGAGTGGTGGGGTGATCGCCATTTCCGGCACGGTGCTCGCCGAGAAGCTGCGGCGCCGTCACGAAAACGACCGCAGCAGCGAGACGCGACGGCGCGCGGTGTACGTCGAGTTCATCACGGCGGCCGGCGTCTGCCACGCGCGGCTGCGGCAGATCGCGCAGGACCCGGACGCCGAGGCGGACTGTGAAGCCGCCGCCCGGCTGGCGCTTACCGACGCCGGGATCCACGAGGTACGCGAGCGCCTGTACATCGACGCGACGACCGAGATCGCGGGCGCCGGACAGGCGATGTTCGAGCAACTCCGCGCCCTCCAGCGGGTCGTCGCAGCCGGCGCCCGGCATACGTCACCCGCCTTCCACGACGTCTACCACCCCTACCTGGACGCCGTCTGGGCCTATCGCGTGGCCGTACGCCAGGAACTGGAAGACGGCTCCTTCTCCCCCACGGCCTTCGGCTGGGAGGCGTGGGACGGCAGGGACCGGTGCGCGGTGTGCCGGGCCGGGCGGGACGAAGCTTTGGTCGCCGAGGCGTGAGCGAGGGCCTCCATTAGCCCACCGGGGCTCTACAGAGGCGCCTGAGTTGCTCACGTAGGGGCGCATTCCGGCAGATGGATTCTGGTTGAAAACTGGCCAGATCGCAGCTTGCTGAGGCTTGAACAGCCGACACCACGTAGGGTGACAGGCTGTCAAATGCCGGTTGAGCTGTAAAAACCGGTGCGCTTGAGGACCGCGGCAGGCTGACGCTGCCGCAACAGAAGAAACGGGGATCGGGGGAATCGTGTCGGGTGTCAAAGTAAATCCAAAGACGCTCAGATCAGCTGCCGGGCATGGCGAAGAGATGCAATCCGGGGTCGGAGCTGCCGTCGGAAATCTGAGTGCTCAGCATCAGGGCGTACCCGGGGAGACTGGGGGATTCGAATTCTCCGGCGAGCTCATAAGGACGCTGCAGAGTTGGCATGACCGGCTCGGTGACGTCAAGAAGGAGTGCGGCGAGGTCGCCCACTCGCTCAGGGGGACCGCGGACAACTACGAGCAGAACGACGAGCAGACGGCCAATGCCTTCCGGCCGGCTGCCGGTACCTCTGTTTCCGTCCGCCCGGCGATGCAGAGTGCTGCTCGCTACGACAGCCCCTTTGGATGACGCCCGATGACTCTGACCGTGCGAGACCTCCAAAACCTCCGCTTTTCCGCGCTGGAAGGCGCTAAGGATGAATGGGCGCAGATCGCCCGGCGCCTCGGGGGTTATTGCGACCGGGTGGACGCTCACATGCTCCGGCCGTTGAGCCATGACTGGTCCGGAGAAGCGGCCGACAAGGCGCAGAAGCGCATGACCCGCCTGAGCGACAACTTCCAGTTCAGCAGCCAGGAATGCGCCTTGGTGGAGACGACCCTGGACGGAGCCATCACCGAGCTCCGGGCGCAGCAGAAGCTCCTGCACCAGGTGCTGGACGATGCGACCAGCAAGGGCTACCGGGTGGCTCCGACGGGGGAGGTGATGTACGCCGACGAGGGGGACATACCCACCGGAGATCCTGACGCGGGAGTGCCGGCGAAGGAGCAGGAGCGGCTCGGTCTGGAGAACGACATATTCGACGCCTTGCGCGGCGCGGAAGAGATCGACGCGCGCTACCGCCTCGCGCTGGCGCAACTGCGGGTCGGCCGTGGGCTGTCCGTGAACGGTCTGGAATCGGGCAGGGATGCGGCAGCCATCTCCAAGATCGCGGGCGTGGCCGTCGGGCTCGACTCGGCTCCCGCGAAGGGCACGGACCCGAAGAAGGTCCGGGACTGGTGGAAGGGCCTGAGCAAGGAGGAGCAAGAGGAGCAACTGGCGCTCAACCCGAGCCTCATCGGCAACCTCGACGGCATTCCGGCAAAGACGCGTGACAAGGCGAATCGCGTCAACCTTGACCGGCTGATCGCCATGTATCCGCCGGGCACGCCGGTGTCACCCACCGTGGCGCGGCAGCGTGAGGGCTTCGAGGCAATCAAGAATCGCTTGGAGGGGGACTCGGGGAAGGAACCGGAACCGCTTCTGCTCGGCATCGGCCCAGAAGGTCAGGGACGGGCCATCCTGTCGTACGGAGATCCCGACACGGCGGACAATGTCGCTGCCTATGTGCCCGGGCTCAACACCCAGCTCAGGGATGTGGGGGCTGAAGACGGCGACCGTGCTTTGCATGTCTGGGATTCGGCTCAGGATGCCAGCGACGGACGTAAGACAACGGCTTCGATCGTCTGGTTGGGGTACGACGCTCCACAGGCAGACACGGACAGGCTCTCCGATAGTGACCTTTCGGTCGCTGACCGGGAGCGGGGCCAGAAGGGCGGTGCGGCCTTTGGGCAGTTTCTCGATGGCGTCCAGGCGACGCATCAAGGTGAACGTCCCCATGTGACGGCCATTGGGCACAGTTATGGGTCATTCACCGTGGGGCAGGCTGCCCAGCGCGAGGGCGGGATTCCTGCCGACGACATCATTCTGGTGGGAAGTCCCGGAACCGGAGCCCAGAGGGCCGAGCAGCTTGGGGTGGGAGCGGACCACGTGTGGGCAGGTGCAGCGGAGAGTGATCTGGTCACGCATGCCCCATCTGACTTTGAAACCCTCCCCGGCGGCGCGATAGCACATTTGATCGATCCGCACGAATTGCACTTCGGTCAGGACCCGGCCAGCGAGGAGTTCGGCGGGCGGCGGTTCGGCGTCGCGGACGGCGATTCTCCGGCCTCTCACTCCGATTACTTTGACGGGGATAAGGGTGGCGACTCGCTAGCTAATATGGGTGCGATTGTGGCTGGCCACCCAGAAAAAGTTACATTCCAGGGAAGGCGGTAAGGGTGATGGGTTGGCGGAAATTCTCCCTGGCAGCCGCCAGCATGACGCTTGTCTCGGGATGCCTTGGCGGCTGTTCGGTCCTGCGTGGGGATGACGACCCTGAGCCGACCCTGAACACGCATCAGGCTGTCAAGCGGGTCGACTCGGTTCTGGACGATACTTTCAAAGCGGTACGCCCCGGACTCAAGTGGCGCGATGGCCCAGTAAGAACGTCGGAACGCAGGAATTCGTTCACCAATACCGCAAATGGTGAATTGACTATTGGTAGGACTCGGTATGTGCGCACCAAGGTGTCGAAGGGGAAGATGACCAAGCTGCTTAGTGCGGTCGACAGGACTTGGAGAGCTGCGGGGTTCAAGATCGTGCAGGTGCGTCCCAAATTGCCCTCGCTTTCCGGTGCGGCGCCAGACGGCTGCATTGTTAAGTTCTCGGTAGGCGGCTTCGGGCAGGTTCGTTTCGATGCCGGTGTCGGTGCCATATCTCCCGGACACGGGTTTCACGTTGAGGGAGAGGAAGGCGACACATTTCCGAAGGCGCCCAACGGCGGCCCCGACTACACCCCAGACGTGCAGGATCCCTACTGGTCCAAGTAGCGGCATGGCCCCTGGGATCCAGGGGCCATCCGTCAGTTCCGGCCGCCCTACTTCTCCGGATACCTCCGCGGCGTCCAGACCACCTCCGTGCCGTCGTCTCGCCGTACCGCCTGGGTCTGGGACGAGCCCACGATCAGGAGGGTGCGCATGTCGACCTGGGTGGGGTCGAGGTCGGTGAGGCGGACGGTGCGGACGGATTCCTCGGGGCCGCCGATGTCGCGGGCGAGGATGACCGGGGTGTCCGGGGCGCGGTGTTCCAGGAGGAGTTCGCGGGCCTTGCCGACCTGCCACGTACGGCTGCGGGAGCCGGGGTTGTAGAGGGCGAGGGCCAGGTCGGCGGAGGCCGCCGCGTGGAGGCGTTCGGCGATGACTTCCCAGGGCTTGAGGCGGTCGGAGAGGGAGATGACCGCGTAGTCGTGGCCGAGCGGGGCGCCGGCGCGGGCGGCGGCGGCGTTGGCGGCGGTGACGCCGGGCAGGACGCGTACCGGGACGGAGCGGTACGGGTCCTGGGAGGCGACCTCCACGACGGCGGTGGCCATGGCGAAGACGCCGGGGTCGCCGCCGGAGACCACGGCCACCTTCCGGCCGCGCCGGGCCAGGTCGAGGGCCAGCTCGGCGCGTTCGGACTCGACCTTGTTGTCGGAGGCGTGCCGCTGCTGCCCGGGGCGTACCGGGACGCGGTCCAGGTAGGTGGTGTAACCGACGAGGTCCTCGGCGGCGGCCAGGGCGCCGCGCGACTCGGGGGTGAGCCAGAGGGGGCCGGCCGGGCCGGTGCCGACGACCACGACCTCGCCGGGGCCGGACGGGGCGGTGGCCTCGTCGGCCTCCGATCCGGGCGCGCGGTAGGACTGCTCGGCGACGCGGCTGGGGACGACCGTGACGGAGAAATAGGGGACCGTGTCGGTCTCGGGGTCGATGGCGGCGAGGGCGTCGGTGCGTTCGCCGGCCATGGTGGCGCGCTCGACGTAGTGGGCCTCCGGGAGGCGGCCGGAGCGTTCCATGGCGCGGCGGACGGTGGGGAAGGTGCGGCCGAGCTTCATGACGACGGCCGTGTCGGTGGCGGCGAGACGGGCGGTCAGTTCCTCCTCGGGGAGCGTGCCCGGGAGGATCGTCAGGACCTCGTCGGCCTCGGCGAGGGGCTTGCCCAGGCGGGCCGCGGCGGCGCTGATCGAGGTGACGCCGGGGATCACCTCGGTCGGGTAGCGGTGCGCCAGCCGCTTGTGCATGTGCTGGTAGGAGCCGTAGAAGAGCGGGTCGCCCTCGGAGATGACGGCGACCGTGCGCCCGGCGTCGAGGTGCGCGGCGAGGCGGGCCGCGGCGGCCTCGTAGAAGTCGTCCAGCGCGCCGCGGTAGCCGCCGGGGTGATCGGTCGACTCGGTGGTGACCGGGTAGACCAGGGCCTCCTCGATGTGGTCGGCGCGCAGGTGCTCGGCAGCTATGGAACGCGCGATGGAACGTCCGTGCCGGGCGCTGTGGTACGCGATGACGTCGGCGCCGGCGATGACCTGTACGGCCTTCACGGTCATCAGGGACGGGTCACCGGGGCCGAGGCCCACTCCGTAGAGGCGGCCGGTCGTCTGCGTACCGGGGCCGGGTGCCTGCTGCTCGCTCACGCTTACTCTTCCTCGCTTGCAATGGCGTTGATCGCGGCCGCGGCCATGGCGCTGCCGCCCCGGCGGCCGCGCACCACGATGTGGTCCAGCTTCGACGGGTGCGCGATCAGCGCTTCCTTGGATTCGGCGGCGCCGATGAAGCCGACGGGTATGCCGAGGACGGCGGCGGGGCGGGGCGCGCCCTCCTCGATCATTTCGAGCAGGCGGAAGAGCGCGGTGGGCGCGTTGCCGACCGCCACCACGGCGCCGTCCATCCGGTCCCGCCACAGCTCCAGCGCCGCGGCGCTGCGGGTGGTGCCCATCCGGGCGGCCAGCTCCGGGACGGACGGGTCGGCGAGGGTGCACAGCACCTCGTTGCCGGCCGGGAGCCGCTTGCGGGTGACGCCGCTGGCGACCATGTTGGCGTCGCACAGGATCGGCGCGCCGTCGCGCAGCGCCTTGCGGGCGCTCGCCACCACCTCGGGGGTGAAGGCCAGATCGCGTACGAGGTCGACCATGCCGCAGGCGTGGATCATCCGGACCGCGACCTGGCTGACGTCGGCGGGCAGCCCGGCGAGGTCGGCCTCGGCGCGGATGGTGGCGAAGGACTGGCGGTAGATCGCCGCACCGTCCTTCTCGTATTCGAACGCGGTCACTGTGGCCTCGTTTCCTGTGTTGCTGGTGATGCGTCCGGCCGTACGACCGAGACCTGGTAGCCGTCCGCCGTTGCCAGGACGTCGACCCAGGTGCCGTGGGGGTGGCCGCAGCGGCGTTCGCAGCCGGACCAGTAGACGGGCGCCCCGGGCGCGGGGGCCGGGGAGCCGCCGGGCACCGGCGCGCCCGCGGCGACCGCGTGCGCCAGGTCGGCGCGGACGTCGGTGCGGGACTTGGCGCAGCCGGGGCGGCCGGTGCAGGCGCCGAGCCGGTGCCAGGGCGAGGACGGGTCGGTGATCAGGCCGGCGGCGGACAGCGCGGCCAGCCGGTCGGCGGCCGCGGCGGCCGGCAGGCCGGGCAGGACGACGCCGCGCCAGGGCGTCAGGCGCAGTTCACCGGAGCCGTGCTGCGCGGCGGTGGCGGTGAGCAGGCGCCACTGGGCGGCGCTCAGCCGGCCCAGCGGAGCCAGGACAGCGAGCGCGTGGTGGCCGTCGGCGCCCTCGACGACACCCGGGGCGGAGGAGTCCGCCGCGGCCGGGGCGGGCCCGGCCGCGGGGGCCGCGTTCGGGTTCGGGTACGTCGCCGTGGGTCCGGTCGCGGGGCCCGGGTTCGGGTCCGTCGTCGTGGGTCCGGCCGCGGGGTCCGGGTTCGGGTGCGTCGTCGTGGGCCCGGTCGTCGCGGTGAAGGGCCGTGCCCCGTCCGGGACATGCGTCGCGGCGATGCCCGCCGCCCGCAGCGCCCCGGCCACGTCCCGGGCCGTCAGCGCGTGCTCTTCCGGCAGTTCGCGGACCCGCCAGGCGCCGGTGCCGCTCGCCTCCGCGGCGGTCAGGAACGCCTCGGCGGCGGCGAGTGCGGCGCGCGGGGCGTCCGGGCCGGCGATCCGCAGCGCTGCCGGGTCGTCACCGACCCGCAGCAGCGCGGTGCCCCCGTCGCCGTCCGTGCGCTCGCCCGCCCCGTCCCGTTCTGCGACCAAGCTCACATCGCCGCCGAGCGCCGCCACATCGCCCCGCCCGTCGTCCAGGACGAACAGGAAACGGCCGGACAGCGCGGTCGCGGACTCGCTTGCGCACAGCAGGGCGTCCAGGCGCCGGGCCCACCACCGCACGTCAGCGGGGGTGTGCCGGTCCAGTCCGGCCAGGGGGGAGGCGAGGATGTTGCGGATGCGCTCATGGCGGGCGGAGGGCAGCAGCCCGGCGTCGCCCAGCAGGCCGGCGAGCCGGCCGTCGCAGCCGTCGGGCAGGCCACGGAGTTCCACGTTCCCCCGGGAGGTGAGGGACAGGAAACCGTCCCCCAGCTGCTCCGCGGCGTCGGCCAGCGCGGCGGCCTGACGTACCGTCAAATCTCCGGCCGGGACGCGCACTCGGGCGAGCAGTCCGTCGGCGGCAGCATGCAGCCGCAGCGCCCCCGGGCAGGCGTCACCGCGGTCCCGTAGGGGCGGTGCGGACCCAAGGGGCCGGATCGAGGGGGAGGGCGGCATGGCGGCGAGCATACCCACGACGGCGGGCGGTGGATCCGGGGCGGATCCGGCCACGGACCGGCCGCGGCCGGGCGGGGGAGCCCCGCGCGACCGCAGCTCCCCGGGCCCGCTTACCTCCCCGGCCCACAGCCCTTACTATGCAGGTCGGTGGGTCGGCTGACCCGCCGGACGCCAGCGACGGCGCCGGGCCCTGCGGCCCGAGGGAGGAAGCCCGGTGAGAATCCGGCGCGGTCCCGCCACTGTGAACCCGGCCGGTCCGGGTGAGTCAGGAACTCCCGCCGTCCTTACGACCACCCGGGGCGCGGACACCCCGAGGAAGGGCTGCGCCCGCATGCTTCTCCTGCTGTCGACCTCCGACACCGACCTGCTCAGCGCCCGCGCGGCCACGGGTCCCGTGCCGTACCGGCTCGCCAACCCCGCCCGCCTCGACGTGGCCGAGCTGCCCGCCCTGCTGGAAGGCACCGACCTCGTCGTGGTCCGCCTCCTCGGCGGCATCCGCGCCTGGCAGGAGGGGCTCGACGTCCTGCTCGCCGAGGACCAGCACCGCCCGGTCGTCGTGCTCACCGGTGAACAGGCCCCCGACGCCCAGCTCATGGAGCAGTCCACCGTGCCGGTCGGCATCGCGGCCGAGGCGCACGCCTATCTCGCGCACGGCGGCCCCGCCAACCTCGACCAGCTCGCCCGCTTCCTCTCCGACACCGTCCTGCTGACCGGCCACGGCTTCGAGCCGCCGGCCGCCGCCCCCACCTGGGGGCCCCTGGAGTGGGAGTCCCGCAACGCGACCGGCCCGGCCATCGCGGTGCTCTACTACCGCGCCCACCACATGAGCGGCAACACGGCCTTCGTACGGACCCTGTGCGAGCAGATCGAGGCCGCCGGCGGCCGGGCCCGCCCGCTGTTCGTCGCCTCGCTCCGCGCGCCCGAACCGGAGCTGCTCGACGCGCTGCGGACCGCGGACGCGCTGGTCACCACCGTGCTCGCGGCGGGCGGCACCAAGCCCGCCGGGGCCTCGGCCGGCGGCGACGACGAGTCCTGGGACGCCGGCGCGCTGGCCGCGCTCGACGTGCCGATCCTCCAGGCGCTGTGCCTGACCGGGTCGCGCAGCGCCTGGGAGGAGAACGACGAGGGGCTGTCCCCGCTGGACGCGGCCAGCCAGATCGCGGTCCCGGAGTTCGACGGGCGGCTGATCACCGTGCCGTTCTCCTTCAAGGAGGTCGACGAGGACGGTCTGCCGGTCTACGTCGCCGACCCCGAGCGGGCCGCCCGGGTCGCCGGCATCGCCGTGCGCCACGCCCGGCTGCGCCACATCCCGGCCGCGGACAAGCGCCTCGCGCTGGTGCTGTCCGCGTACCCGACCAAGCACTCCCGGATCGGCAACGCGGTCGGTCTGGACACCCCCGCGAGCGCGGTGGCACTGCTGCGCCGCCTGCGGGCCGAGGGCTACGACTTCGGTGACGAGAGCAACGAGCCGGTCCCGGGCCTGGAATCCGGCGACGGCGACGAGCTGATCTACGCCCTCATCGAGGCCGGCGGCCACGACCAGGAGTGGCTGACCGAGGAGCAGCTGGCCCGCAACCCGGTCCGCATCCCGGCCGCCGACTACAAGCGCTGGTACGCCACGCTCCCGCAGGAACTCCGCGACTCCGTCGAGCAGCACTGGGGGCCGCCGCCCGGCGAGATGTTCGTCGACCGCAGCCGCAACCCCGACGGCGACATCGTGCTGGCCGCGCTGCGCCGCGGCAATCTGCTGATCCTCATCCAGCCGCCGCGCGGCTTCGGTGAGAACCCCATCGCGATCTACCACGACCCCGATCTGCCGCCCTCGCACCACTACTTGGCGGCCTACCGCTGGATCGCGGCTTCCGCCGACGACGGCGGTTTCGGTGCGGACGCCATGGTCCACCTGGGCAAGCACGGCAACCTGGAGTGGCTCCCGGGCAAGAACGCCGGGCTGTCCGCCGCCTGCGGGCCGGACGCCGCCCTCGGCGACCTGCCCCTCGTCTACCCCTTCCTGGTCAACGACCCGGGCGAGGGCACCCAGGCCAAGCGCCGGGTGCACGCCACCCTCGTCGACCACCTCGTCCCGCCGATGGCCCGCGCCGAGTCCTACGGCGACATCGCGCGCCTGGAGCAGCTGCTCGACGAGTACGCGGCGATCTCCGCCATGGACCCGGCCAAGCTGCCGGCGATCCGCGCCCAGATCTGGACGCTGATCCAGGCCGCCAAGCTCGACCACGACCTGGGCATGGACGAGCGGCCCGACGACGACGGCTTCGACGACTTCCTGCTGCACGTCGACGGCTGGCTGTGCGAGGTCAAGGACGCCCAGATCCGCGACGGTCTGCACGTCCTCGGCGGCGCGCCGACCGGCGAGGCCCGGGTCAATCTCGTCCTCGCCATCCTCCGCGCCCGGCAGATCTGGGGCGGCACCTCGGCCCTGCCCGGGCTGCGCGAGGCGCTCGGCCTGGACGAGTCCGCGGCGACCCGTACGACCGCCGACGACGCCGAGGAGAAGGCCCGGGCCCTTGTCCAGGCGATGGAGGACGCCGGCTGGGACCCGGCGGCGGTGGCCCGCGTCGCCGAGGGCCACCCGGCCGCGGTCGCCGACATCCTCGACTTCGCCGCCCGCGAGGTCGTCCCGCGGCTGGCCGCGACCACCGACGAGATCGACCACGCCGTGCACGCGCTGAACGGCGGGTTCGTGCCGGCCGGCCCGTCCGGCTCCCCGCTCCGCGGCCTGGTCAACGTCCTCCCGACGGGCCGCAACTTCTACTCCGTCGACCCCAAGGCCGTCCCCTCCCGTCTGGCCTGGGAGACCGGCCAGGCCCTGGCGGACTCGCTGCTGGAGCGCTACCGCACCGACAACGGCGAGTGGCCGCAGTCGGTCGGCCTGTCCCTGTGGGGCACCAGCGCGATGCGCACCAGCGGCGACGACGTGGCCGAGGCGCTGGCCCTGCTGGGCGTCCGGCCCGTGTGGGACGACGCCTCCCGCCGCGTCACCGGCCTGGAGCCGATCGCCCCCGCCGAGCTGGGCCGCCCCCGCATCGACGTCACCCTGCGCATCTCCGGCTTCTTCCGGGACGCGTTCCCGCACGTCATCGGCCTGCTGGACGACGCCGTGCGGATGGCCGCCGCCCTGGACGAGCCCGCCGACGAGAACTACGTACGGGCCCACGCCCAGGCGGACCTGGCGGCACACGGCGACGAGCGCCGCGCCACCACCCGGATCTTCGGCTCCCGCCCCGGTACGTACGGCGCGGGCCTGCTCCAGCTGATCGACTCCCGCGACTGGCGCACCGACGCCGACCTCGCCGAGGTCTACACCGTCTGGGGCGGTTACGCCTACGGCCGCGGCCTGGAGGGCCGTCCGGCGCGCGCCGAGATGGAGACCGCCTACAAGCGGATCGCGGTCGCGGCCAAGAACACCGACACCCGCGAGCACGACATCGCGGACTCCGACGACTACTTCCAGTACCACGGCGGCATGGTCGCCACCGTCAAGGCGCTCAAGGGCAAGGCGCCCGCCGCCTACATCGGCGACTCCACCCGCCCCGAGACGGTCCGTACCCGGACGCTGGTGGAGGAGACCTCCCGGGTCTTCCGGGCCCGGGTCGTCAACCCCCGCTGGATCGAGGCGATGCGCCGCCACGGCTACAAGGGTGCCTTCGAACTCGCCGCGACCGTGGACTACTTGTTCGGCTACGACGCCACCACGGGCGTGGTCGCCGACTGGATGTACGACAAGCTCGCCCAGACCTACGTCCTGGACCCGGAGAACCGTGCCTTCCTCCAGGAGGCCAACCCCTGGGCCCTGCACGGCATCGCCGAACGCCTCCTGGAGGCCGAGTCCCGCGGCATGTGGGAGAAGCCGGACGCGGAGACGCTGGCCGCCCTGCGCGAGGCGTTCCTGGAGACCGAGGGGGAGCTGGAGGGCGAGGACGGCTGACGGGCCGCACCGCCGCCGGGCGCGGGGCGTCAGGAGGCGGTGGTGCCGGCCGTGATGTCGCCGTTGTCGGTCGTCAGGTCCAGCCGCAGCGTGCCCGACGGGTCGTCGGGCACGCTGATGTCCTTGTCGCCGCTGCTGGTCCGGGCGGAGACGCGGTAGCGGGCCTCGGGCACCCGTACCGTGACGGAGCCGTTGGAGGTCTTCGCCCGGACGCTCTGCGGGGTGGCCGGGGTCAGGTCGATCTCCCCGTTGGTGGTCTCGGCGTCGATGTGCGACCCGGACAGGGCGCGGCCGGTGATCCGGCCGTTGGAGGTCCGTACGTCGACCGGGCCGGTCACCGCGTCCAGCTCGACGGCCCCCGAGCCGGTGCGCACGTCCACCGCCCCGACCCTGCTCAGGTCCAGCTCACCGTTCGAGGTCTGCCCGCTCACCGGGAGGCCCGCGGGCAGCGCGACGGTGTAGTCCACCGAGCAGCCGTCGCCGCAGCCGCCGAGCACCAGCACCCCGTCCTCGACGCGGTGGGTCGGCCGTGCCGGACGGTGGCCGTGGTAGGTGACCGAGCGGTGGACCCCTACCGTGCCGCTGCTCCGGCCGTCCGGTGCGGTGCCGCCGCGGAGCGTGACGTCGCCCGCGGCGCTGTCCACCCGCACCGCCGTGATCTTCTTCGGCACCACGGCGTCGTCCCGGAACGTCTTGCCCGGCAGCAGGCCGCAGGCGCCGATGCCCAGGGTCCCGGCGCAGACGAGCGTGGCGGCCCCGATGGTGCGGACGCGCAGGTGCATGAAGTCCCCCGGTGGGCTCGGTGGTTGCTGAGGTGGCCGGTCATCCCCCGCCGCCGGCCGGATGCCTCACGCTAGGGCCGCGGCCGTGGCCCCTGCCATGGGGAAAACCCCACGGTCGCGGTGCGGTGAGCCCCAGGTGCGTGGCGCGGGCGGCGGTGCGACGATTTTCGTGGGGGCAGGTCCTGTGCTGCGCAGGGGACGTAGAGGAGGCTTCCGGTGACCACGAAGACATGGAACGCCGAGATCACCATCACCGAGACCGACAGCGAGGTCAGAGCCGAGGCCAGGCTCCGAGGCAAGGAGGGCGGGCAGATGGTCGGCCAGGGGTCGGCCCGCTGCAACCCCGCCGATGAGAACGTCCCCGCCATCGGGGACGAGTTGGCCGTGGCCCGCGCGATGTCGGACCTCAGCCACCAGCTGCTCCAGCGGGCCGCGCACGACATCGAGGTGCACACGGCCCGGCCGGTGGAGCGACTCCAGGCATGAGGGCCGCCGGGGCCGCACCCCGGCGAACGCGGCAGCGGTGCCGGGGCCCGTACGGCACGGTGTGCCACGCGGGCCGGGGCGCGAGCCGAGGTGTGCCGGTGGCCCCGTTCCGCGCCGCACCCCCGTGCTCCGGGCCTAGGGCGTGTCCGCCCTAGCCGGTCGATTCCGCGGAGAAGTCCGGCCCGATCGTCAGCGTCACCGCGCCCGGTGCCGCCGCGGCCGACTCCGTCGCCTTGATGCCGCGCAGGTGCCCGGCGAGCACCTCGCTCTGGGTCTTGAGCGCGGCGGGGTAGGTGACGGTGGTCTTGTCCGTCGCCGGGGCGTTCCCGGTGGCGATCACGGTGAAGCCCATCTTGCGCAGCTGCTCGGCCGCGGCGGCGGCCTGGCCCGGGGTCCCGGTGCCGTTGAGGACGCGTACCTGGACGGCGTGCGCAGTGATGGGACTCTTGGCGGCCTCGGCGAACTTCTTCTTGCCGGCGGCGCCGATCTCGCGGTCGTGGGCCAGATCGCTGAACAGCTCGGTGGCCTGCGGGTATTGCCAGACCACATTGGCCTTGTCGGTGGGGACGTCGGCCTGGCGGTAGTAGTTCGGGACGGTCAGGAAGGTCAGCCGGTCGGAGGGGATGTCCTTGACCGTCGACGCCAGGTCGTAGAGCTGCGTCAGTCCGGCCAGGTCGTTGTCGGTGGTGATCGACTTGGTCGCCGAGTCCAGGAAGTCGTAGAGCTCGCCGGGGCTGGTCAGCTTCTCCTGCGCCTTGGCGCCGAGCGCCTTCATGAACTCCTGCTGGCGGCCGATCCGGCCGAGGTCGGAGCCGTCACCGACGCTGTAGCGGGTACGGACGTAGCCCAGCGCCTTCTCGTCCTGGACGTTCTGGCACCCCGCCTCCATGTCGAGGTGGGCCTTCTTGTCGTGGATGGCGTGCTTGGGGCAGACCTCGATGCCGCCCAGCGCGTTGACCATGCCCTTGAAGCCCTGGAAGTCGACCGAGGTGAAGTGGTCGATGCGCAGCCCGGTGTTCTGCTCGACGGTCTTGATGGTGCAGGCCGCGGCCTTGCGGATGTCGCCTGAGTCGCCGCCGATCGAGAACGCCTCGTTGATCTTGAAGTGGTGCGGGGACGACTTCGAGCCGTTGCCCCGGCTGCAGGCGGGGATCTTCACCCAGGAGTCGCGCGGGAAGGACACCGCGGTGGCCCACTTATGGTTGGCCGCGATGTGCAGCACCATCAGGGTGTCCGACTGCATGGTGGTCAGGCCCTTGCCGTACTTGGCGTTGGCCCCGGCACGGCTGTCGGACCCGACGACCAGGATGTTCTTGGACCCGGGGCTGAGGTTGACCGGCCGCTTGCCGTCGACACCGATGTCCACGCCGTGGATGTTGCCGTCCAGGTGCTGGTAGATCCAGGCCCCGACACCGGCCGTGGCGAGCAGCAGGACACCGAGCACACCGCCGGTCCAGGCGACGATGCGACCGCGCCGGGTCACCCGCACACCACCGGATTTGCCCGCTCGGCGGGAGCCGCCGGCGCGGCGTGCGGAACCGCCGGACCTGCGACCAGAGGTGTCGCCGTCCGTACGGGACGTGTCGGGTGCGCCGCCCCGTCGGGCCGTCTGCTGGTGCGTCTGCCTGTCATGCACGCCGATGGCCCTTCTGGTCCTTCTGTTCCCGTTGATGCGGGTGATGAGAGTGAGATGGTGCGGGGAAAGGGGCGGTTTCACGTGAAACGGCCCGCGAGGCCGACGGCAGCGGCGCCGGGCGGAGGTGACGGGTCAGATGCCGGTGCTGGGCAGGAGCCGGATGGACTCGGGGTCGTAGCAGTGCCAGCGCGGGCCGTCGCCGCCGGGCAGGGTACGCAGCCGGCACCACAACTCGCCCGCGTCGTCCGTCCACCAGGCGTTGATCCGGCCCAACCTCCACGTGCCGTCCGGGTATTGGACCTCCACGGGCTGATAGACCCATCGCACCTCCGCCTCTGGAGGCGGGCAGTCCCAGCTCAGGAGTCCGCACCTCGTCGCCATCTCCCCCTCCGGCCGCGCCCGTTGCGCATGTGTGCGCGCAACTGTACCGGGAAGTTCTACAAGGTTGTAGAAGTCGCCGGTCATGCGCCCGCTCACCGCGTTCCGCGGGGCACGCCCCCGGGAGAGTCAGGGATCAGTGTGCACGTAGAGCGGACGTGGTGCCCCGAGAACGTCAAACCGGGCGCAGGGGGAGTCTCGGGAGCCACGGGAAATCAGGGAAAACCGGCGCAGCTCGGTGATCCGGGGCGAAACCCGGCGAATCAGAGCGGGGTCGCCGCCTTGAGGACGAGGAACAGCGCCACCGCCGCGTTGAGGGCGGAGAGCGCGGAGGCGGCCGTACCCGCCGCGGCGACCAGGGCCGCCAGGCCCGCCGGGGTCAGCGCCGGCGGCCAGTGCCGGGCCGGCGGCACCGGACCGAGCAGTGCCGCCACCCGGCGCGGTACGGGCCCCGGTTCGGGCGCCGCGAAGTGCGCCAGTTCCGGGGCGGCCCCGGGCCGTGCGATCAGGGCCGCCCGGCCCACCGCGCGGGCGGTCAGCCGCCGGTCGCCGACCGTCCGCGCCGCCTCCTCGTCCGCCCAGCGCTCGGTGGCGAAGGCGACCGCGGAACGCAGCGGCAGCAGCAGCGGATTGACGCAGCCGGCCAGGCGCACGGCGAGCAGATAGCGGTGGTGGCGGCAGCGCAGATGCGCGCGTTCGTGGGCGAGGAGGGCGCGCCGCTCGTCCTCGTCCAGGCTGTGCAGCATGCCGCGGGAGACCGCGATCCGGCCCGGGCGGGCGGGCCGGCCGGGGCGGGCGGGGGTCCCGGGCACGGCGTAGGCGTACGGCTCGTCGTCGGGGAGCACGGCCGGGTCGGCGCCGGCCGGCAGGACGTCCAGCGCGCGGTGGGCGCGGGCCCGGATGCGGCGGTGCCGGCGCAGCGTCGCGCCGCACGCCGTGAGCGCCGCGGCCAGCAGCGGGATCGCGGCGGCGCCGGCGATCTCGGCGTACGGCACCGCGGCCCGCACCTCCGGGTCCGACCAGCCGTCGGGCAGCGGATTGCCGGGCAGCTGCGCGGTGCCGACGACCATCAGCAGGCCCAGGCAGAGCGTGCTGCACAGGCCGAGGACGGCCGCGAGCAGGGTCAGCAGACGGGTGCTGACGCGCGGGTGGAGGTGCTGCTCCGCGAGCCGGGCGATCGGCAGTGCGGTGACCGGCAGGACGAGCGGCAGGAACACGAAGACGCCCACCGGTCAGCCTCCGGGTGTGTGGTCCGAGGGGTCGCGGTGGCCGGGGCCGTCCGGGGCCGCCGCGCCGGGGGCCGGCCCGTCGTCGGCGGCGCGGTCGAGGAGGGTGCGCAGCAGTTGCTCGTCGTGCGCCGAGAGCGCCGAGACGAAGCTGGCCAGCACGGCGTCCCGGTCCGGTTCGCCGTCCAGGACGCGGCGCATCCGCAGTGCGGCGAGCCCGGCCTCGTCGGCGGCCGGGGTCCACACGTAGGCGCGGCCGGACCGCTCGCGGGTGACGGCCTGCTTGGCGTGCAGCCGGGACAGGATCGTCATCACGGTCGTGTACGCGAGGTCGCCGCCGAGCCGTTGCTGCACCCAGGCGGCGGTGGCCGGGCCGGAGGAGTGGTGCAGCGCGGCCAGCACCTGGGCCTCCAGCTGCCCCTGCCCGCGTCGGCGGGCGCGCTCGCGGCCGGACCCGCCGAGGTCGCCCAGCGACTTCCCGAAGGGCGTGCCGCCCATGTCGTGGCCTCCCGTCGCGCGGTGTCCCGCCGGCCGGGACGTCGGGCATCTTACTTACCGCCCGCATGCCGGGTGGCCGGATCCCGGCGGTCGAGCGGACCGGCCGCCCGGGCCGCGGGCCTCGCCCTCGACCCCTCTCGGGGCAGCGCCTGCTCGGTGTGAAGCAATGGCCATGCGGAAGTAAAATCTACATCCTTGTAGAAGTTGCCGGGCCGTGGCCCTCGCGTCCAGCGCGCCGGGACCCGCCACAGGCGTGCGGGTGCGGCTGCCGAAGACGTGCCGTGACCCCGTCGGATACGTGCCGTGACCCCGCGGGAGCGCGGGCGCGCCACCCGTTGGCCAGAGGTGGAATATCGCCCGTTACAAGGGGATTTGCACGGGTGTGCCGGGGTACCGTGGAAGCACCGGAACACCGAGGATGCCCGGAGATGCCGAGGGTTCGGTGAGGTGAGCTCCATGCAGACTCTCTTGACCGTGGTCGTGCTGCTGGCGCTGGTCGGCCTGGGGGCGTTGTTCATCGCCCGGCTCAATTCCCAGCAGGCGGGACGGATGGCCAGCCATCGCTATGCGGACTGGCGGGAGTCGATCCGGCAGCGCAGGCATCGGCGACCACGCGGTGACGCCCCTCCCGGACCGCAGGTGGCCTCCTCGCCCCCGCCCTCCGGCAAGCCGGAGAACGAGCTGTGACCTCGACCGACCGCCCCACCCCGTCTGCACAGGACTACGACGGGACCTCGCCGTTCCCGGAGAGCGGCGCCCCCCGTCCGCCGAGCGGCGGCCGGCGGCTGTACGTCACGATCACCGGCATCATCGTCGTCGCCCCGTTCGTCGGCCTGGCCGTCGCCATCCCCCTCCTGTGGGGCAGCGTCGTCCACCTCACCGACCTCGTCCTCCTGGCCGTCTTCTACGTCGTCTCCGGCCTCGGCGTCACCATCGGCTTCCACCGCGGCCTCACCCACGGCAGCTACACCGCCACCCCCGCGCTGCGGATCGCGCTCGCCGTCGCCGGCTCGCTCAGCTTCCAGGGCGCCGTCATCGACTGGGTCGCCACCCACCGCCGGCACCACGCCTTCACCGACCGGCCCGGCGATCCGCACTCCCCGTACCGCTACGGCACCAGCCTGCACGGCCAGCTGCGCGGAATGGTCCACTCCCACATCGGCTGGCTCTTCGGCGACGACCCCACCTCGCACCGGCACTACGCCCCCGATCTGCTGGCCGACCGCGGAATCCGCGCCGTGGACCGGGCCTTCCCCGCGCTGTGCCTGGTCACCCTCGGTCTGCCGTGCGCGCTGGGCTGGGTGCTCGGCGGCACGTGGGTCACGGCGCTGACCGCGCTGCTGTGGGCGGGGTTCATCCGGATCGCGCTGCTGCACCACGTCACCTGGAGCGTCAATTCGCTCTGCCACGTCATCGGTGAGCGGCCGTTCCGCACCCGGCGCCACGACCGGGCGACCAACCTGTGGCCGCTGGCCCTGCTCTCCTTCGGCGAGAGCTGGCACAACATGCACCACGCCGACCCGACCTGCGCGCGGCACGGCGTCGACCGCGGTCAGGTCGACGTGTCCGCCGCGGTCATCCGGCTCTTCGAACGCCTCGGCTGGGTCTGGAACGTCCGCTGGCCCGACCCCGACCGTCTGGCGGCCCGTCGCATCGGGAGCACCGCATGACCATCGACTCAGGGGACCGCGCCCGTCCGGCGCCGCACCGGCACCACAGCCCGCCGCCGGTCGCCCGCCTTGCCATCGCCCCGCACACCGACACGGTGCGGCGGATCGACGGCGCCTGGTGGCCGCACACGGCGGACCTGCTCGCCGAACTCCCCGAGCTGCTGACCGCGTTGCCCTTCGACTGGCCGCGGATCACCCACGCCACGGTCAACGGCGCGGGCTGGCCGGCCCTGCCCACACACACCCTGGTCTACGGCCATGTCGTCCGCCTCCGCCGGACCGTCGGCCGCCCCGGCCCGGACACCGTCTGCCTGGTCTCCCCCGGCCACGGCCGCTGGGACCTGCTGATCATCCGGCCCGAGACCCCGGAGCCCGAGGCCGTCCGCATCATGGCCGAGATGGCCCGCACGGGAGCACCCACACCCGCCTGAACGGCGAGGATCCGCCCCCGGCAGCCCGTCGGCACCACCGACGGGCGTCGTGCTGCCCGCGCCCGTGGAAGCGTCGGAACCGGCCATAACCCGAGAACCCGCCGCGCGCATCCTCCGGCACCTCGGCCGTCGCGGTCGAACCGGCCTCAGCCGAGCGGTTGACCGGGCCCTGCGACCGCCGCCGACCTGCTGCTCCCGGTCCGTGGCTACTGCGTACGGGTGGTGTTCATCGGAAGAACGCCGATCCGGGGGCGTCGGTCCGTGAATCCTCCCATTGCGTACTCATCATAAGAAAACGCAACAGAAGCGACGCAACGTAAGCGATGCGAGCGAAGTGCCGCAACTGCTGCGATGCAACGGACGTACTCGCACGACAGCAGGACCAGACCACGAAGCACCGGATCTCTCGGGGAGATCCTGACCGAAAGAGAGGGAATGACCATGGCTGCCACCAAGGTCATGAAGTTCTGGGCGGTGTGCCTTGCCGTGCTCGGCAAGCTGCTGGCATCGCTGGGTGTCTCCGCGCCGGCCTCGGCCGCGCGCCGCGAGGCCGCACTGTACGAGCGCACCCTGGGCAACGGGGGCGCGGGTACCGACGCGCCGGGCGCCGAGGTGCCAAAGGGGGTGTCCAGCGCCGAACCGCACCGTGATCCGGACGCGGGATCCCCTACGGTGCCCACGGCACGTGCCGTGCCCCGTGTGCCCGCCCCGCGTGCCGTGCCGCAGGTGAACCACGCCTGGCCGACCCGCCGGACGGTCGCCCGGCCCGAGCTGCCGCCGACCATCAAGCAGCGCATCCGGGCCGAGGCCCACGGCTCCTCGCCGGGTCTGCGCAGCCGCGTCACCCGCGGCCTGGAGCCGCTGATGGGCGCCCCCGTGCCGCACGACGCCGCGCCGCACACCCCCGCGCCGCGGGACGGCGCGCAGGAGTACGCCGCTCCGCAGCACGCCACCGACGCGGACGCCCGTCCCGCGGCCATCCCGGCCGCGCGCCGGCGGGTGGACGCCGCCCGTACCGTCTGAGCCGGGCAGCGACATGTCCCATGGCCAGGCCCGTCGGCCGGACAGGGACGGGACGCGGCGCGTGACAGCTCCGCGCCGAGCAGACCGGACGCACACGAGGCGACGGTGACGAGGACGATGCAGGCACAGGAACAGACGCAGACGTAGACGTAGACGAGGGCGAAGCGACGAGGACGCTGAACGCGCGGACGACGCCGAGGTGATGAGAGCGTGTGGATGTTCCACGTGAAACATCGGCCGGCGGAGGAGACCGCGAGGAAGGCCGAGACGTCGGAGCGGAAGACAGACGCCAGACGCCAGAGGGCAGAAGACAGTAGACCTAGGACAGAACGAGAAGTCCCCCAGACGTGAACCACCCGTAGGACTGTCAGCCGCAGGACTGCCAGGACTGCCACCCGTAGGACAACGCCCGCAGGGGCAATCGCCCCTCGCACGACAGGAGTTCTAGCGCCCGGCCCCGGGTCGGGGTACCGGTCCCGGACCTTCTCCCGGCTCCAGCTCCAGCCCCAGCTGTGCACGCAACGCGCGCGTGTCCGGCTTTCCGTTGGCGGTGAGCGGGAAGTGGTCGACGACATGGACCGCGTTGGGCTGTTCGTACTCCGCGAGGTGCTCGGCCAGCCGCCGGCGCCAGACGAGCGGGGCCTCGCCCGCGGGGTCCGCGACGACGAAGTGCAGGGCACTGCCGCGGCGTTGGTCCTCGACCGCCAGCACCTTGACCGGTCGCCCGCAGCTCTCGGCGCGGCGCTCCAGGCTCTCGGGATAGAGCGTGAAGCCCAGCCGGTGGACGGCCTGATTGCGGCCCACCACCCGCACGGTGCCGTCGGCGTCGACGCTGCCCAGGTCCGCCGTCGGGTACCAGGCGTCCGGGTCGACGGGTGTGAGCGAGCCGTCCTCCTGGAGGTAGCCGGCCATCAGCCCGGGGGAGCGCACCTCGATGCCGCCGAGCTCGCCGGGGCCGGCAGCGCTGCCGTCGGGCCGTCTCACGCGTAGCCGTACGCCGGGCAGCGGACGCCCGCAGCCGTGCGGCGTTTCCGGGGTGGCCAGTGCGACATTGCCGAGTTCCGTCAGGCCGTAGCCGTCCAGCAACGGGCGGCCCATCGTCGTGCGGAAGGACTCGGCCAGCGGTGTGGGCAGCGGTGCGCCGCCCACGCCCCAGACGCGTACGCCCGCGAGTCCGGCGCGTACCTCGGGGCGGCGGCGCACCACGCCCAGCAGCGAGTGGTACGTGGACGGGGCGGCGTCCACGGCGGTGGCGCCGTGCGCGGCGGCCTGGGTGACGGCCGCGTCGAGCCGCTGGTAGGGGGTGACCAGCAGCGTGCAACGGGCCAGCCACCACAGCAGGATGACGGAGAGCCCGTACTGGTGGGAGAAGGGCAGCAGCGGCGCGAACACGTCGTCCGCGCGGTAGCCCATGGCTTCGATGGTGCGCAGCGAGTTGTCGAGCACCGCACGGCCCGGCTTGACGATGCCCTTGGGCCGCCCGGTGGTGCCCGAGGACCACAGGACGAGCGCGTCGGGGCGGTGGAACCAGCGGTCCAGGTCGACCCCGGCGGGCGGGGGCGGCGGGGCGTCGGCGGACAGCCGCGGATAGTGGATGACGCGCTCGTCGGGGATGCCGGGGAAGCCGGCCGGGCGGTCGGCGGCGGTGACCAGCCAGCGGGCCCGGGCCTGCCGGGCGGCCGCGGCGGCGTCGGCGGCGGGCAGCCGGTGGTCGAGCGGGACGAGTGAGACGTCCAGGTGCATCAGGGCCAGCAGCGTCACGACGTAGTCGACGCTGTTGTCGCCCTGGACCAGGACCCGGTCGCCGGCGCGGAGGCCGAGTCCGCGCAGGGCGCCCGCGGTGCTGCCGACCCGGCGGTCGAGCGCCGGGCCGTCGAGGTGGCCGCCGCCGAGCGGGGCCGCGGTGCCGTCGACGAGCCGGGCGGCGGCGACCGGAGGGGCGATGGTGTCGGTCATGGGTGCTCCGATCCCGTGGGGTCGAGGGGGCGCCGCCCGGGCCGCGGGGCGGTGGCCGGGCAC
The DNA here is from genome assembly GCF_000717345.1 of Streptomyces lydicus. Lineage (GTDB taxonomy): Bacteria > Actinomycetota > Actinomycetes > Streptomycetales > Streptomycetaceae > Streptomyces > Streptomyces lydicus. The sequence continues at coordinate 93,439 of NZ_JNZA01000014.1, forward strand.
AGCAGTGAGGAGGTGGTGGTGGCCACCCACAGTCCGTCCGCGTCGTGGAACGCGCACTCGACGGTGAGCAGCCGGCGGTCCGCGAGGGTGGTGGTGCCGGCGAGGCGGACGGTCGCGTGGAGGGTGTCGCCGGCGTGTGCGGGGCGGGCGTGGCGCAGCGACTGGGAGCGGTGCACCGCCCCGTCGGTGGTGAAGTCGTCCCAGCCGCCCAGGAGTTGGTCCTCGGCGTGTGCGGCGAGGGTGGCCAGGTAGGTGGGCGGCGCGAGGGTGTCCGGGTGGCCGAGGGCCCGGGCGGCGGCCGGGTCGGTGTACGCGGGGTGGGGGTCACCGAGCGCGGCCGCGAACGCCGCGATCCGCTCCCGGTCGAGTGCGTACGGGCCGCACCGGAGGACGGTGGGCGGCGCGGCCGGGGGAGGCGGCGCCGGTCTTTCCGTCATGACGGTCAGTCGCCGATCATGTGGTGGCCGCCGTCCGCGTGCACGATCTCGCCGGTGGTGGCGGGCAGCCAGTCCGACAGCAGGGCCACACAGGTACGGGCCACCGGCTCGGCGTTCTGCGGGTCCCAGCCCAGCGGGGCACGGCTCGACCAGCTCTTCTCGAAGGACGGGCCGTCGCCGCCGATGCCCCGCGCGGCCAGGGTGCGCAGCGGGCCGGCCGCGACGAGGTTGGCCCGGATGCCCTGGTCGCCGAGATCCCGCGCCAGATAGCGCGAGCAGGCTTCGAGTCCCGCCTTCGCGACGCCCATCCAGTCGTAGCCCGGCCAGGCGCGGGACGCGTCGAAGTCCACGCCGACGACCGACGCGCCGGGGCGCAGCAGCGGACGGCAGGCCATGGTCAGCGCCACCAGGGAGTAGGTCGAGGTGTGCAGCGCGGCGGCCACATCGCGCCACGGCGCGGTCAGGAAGCCGCCGTCCAGGCAGGTGGCCGGGGCATTGGCGACCGAGTGCAGCACCCCGTCGATCCCGTCGAGGTGGGCGCCGACCCGGTCGGCAAGGGTGCTGAGCTGCGTCTCGTCCGTGACGTCCAGCTCCACGACGGGGGGCTCCTCCGGCAGCCGGCGGGCGAGCCGGGCCACCAGACTCGGCCGTCCGTACGCGGTGAGGACGATCTTGGCGCCCTCTTCCTGGGCGAGCCGGGCCACCGCGTAGGCGATGGAGCTTTCGGTGATCACACCCGTGACAACCAGGCGCTTTCCGTCGAGCAGACCGCTCATGCGGTTCCTCCGTCTGACTCGTTCTCGACTCCAGAGTCACTGAACATAACTCAGAAGCATTGTCCTGGCATGGTCTTGAAAGGTCGTCGTTGACAACCTATCGGACCTCCAGTTGACTAGAACAGTCAAGCATAGTCAAAAGAATGACTCTGATGTCACGGAGGGTGCGCCCTTCCGCAGAGAGGTGACCGTCATGACCGTCCCCACCCGCGAAGAGATCGTCGCTCAGCTCGCCGAGATCCTGCACGAGGTGGCCGGCGTGCTGCCGGCCGACGTGACCGAGGAGAAGTCCCTGGTCGAGGAGTTGGACGTGGACTCGCTGGCGATGGCGGAAGTCATCGTCGTAGCCGAGGAACGCTTCGGGATCGCTCTGCCCGAAGAGGAGATGAAGGACATGCGTACAGTTTTGGACATAGTGCTCCGCGTGGAGAAGCAGCTGGCGTCCTGAGGCGCCCACGTGCCGCGCACCGGAGCGGCCCGTCGGCCGGTGCGCTCCCGCCGGCCCGCACCACCCGGCAGGGGCGCACCCGCATCACTCCTGCCCGCCCCCGGATTCGTCGGTTGACAGTCGTTCAGATCGGCGAAAACTGGTAATCCCAGGCGGTAAACCAAAGTTGATTTTCAGTCGTCGCTTGTTGACGCAGGCATAGACCAGGGTTACCTTGAAGATCTCCGGAGGGTAAATCAAATCGACTCAGTGCACTGCTTTCTCGGATGTGACGATCCGTAGAAAGGAGACCATGGTGCGAGGGGATCTATGCGGGGGGACGAGCCTTTCTGTGGCGCGCATACGCTCAACCATGACGGCAGCCGGCACGGACCGGAGCGTACGCCCAAGGAGCCTGTAAGCAGCGGGAGTTGGGGGCCTCCCCACTCCTCCGAATTAGCCGACGGCAGTTTGCACATTTTCTCGCCCACGGTCGGCGACATTCGCGAAGTCAGTTGTTTGACGGCATTTCTCGCTCGTTTACTCCATTGTTCTCCGAGCGATATTCCGGTGGTCCCTGACGGCTTCGGCCGGCCGGTGTTCGCCGAGCCGCCCCCCGGCATCGGCTGGCCGCCCGGCGCCCGGCTCTGTCTCGGCATCGCCGCGGACCCCGCCCGCCAGCTCCTCGCCGTGACCCGGGACCTCCCCGTCGCCCTGTCCGTGCACACCGTTCCGCACGGCCCGGTCGGCCAACTGCTGCTCCCCTTCACCGAGTTGGAGCGCCGCCACGTCCAGGACGCCCCGGTCGGCCACCGGGCCCGCCGGCTGGCCCAGCTGTGGACCCGCAAGGAGGCGTCGCTGCGCCTGACCGGACCGGGCGGGCTGGCCATCGCCGACGAGATCGACGCGCTGAGCGAGGCGCGGGACGGCAAGGTCGTGATCCCCGCGTCCCTCGCCCACCCGGGCGGCATCGCCTACGTCCGCGACCTGCCCGCCGGCCCGCAGACCGTGGCCTGCGCGGCCACCGCCGCCCCGGCGCCGGAGGTCCGCATCTGGCGGCCGGACTGCCTCGACGCGCCGGCCGGCACGGCGCCCGCCGGCTGAGCCGTACGCCCCGCCACCGGGCGCGCCGGCTCCGCTACGGCATCAGTACCGCATGCGGATCCGGCCCGTCGCCCTGCCGGCCGCCGGCGCTCAGCTCACGCCAGCTCTCCAGCGCCAGCCGGAACGCGCCGGCCTGCTCGTACCCCTCCGCGGCCTGCTTGAAGGCGGCCTCGGCGGCGTCCTCGGAGCCGCTCGCACGGTGCGCGCGGGCGGTGTGCAGCAGGCACCGGGCGCGGTCGAGCGGCGAGAGGTCACCGGAGGCGGGATCGATCGCCGCGGCGTGCTCGGCGGCCGCCCCGGGCCGGCCCGCGCGCAGCGCCGCGGCCGTCTCCAGCACGGCCAGCCAGGTCGCCGAGGACGGCGTGTCCACCAGCGCCGCCGCCTGCCGGGCGCGGGTGAGCAGCGCGTCCGCCTGCGCCGGCGTGCCCGCGGCGAGCGCCAGCAGCGTACGGGCCCGCGCCAGCCGCAGCCGGAGCCGCACCCCGTCCGTCGAGGCGAGCTGCTGCTCCGCCTCGGCCATCAGCTCCATCGCCTGCTCCGGATGCCCGCCCAGATAGCGAGCGCCGGCCACCGCCCACAGCGCGCCGGCCCGCAGCTCACCGGCCGGCAGCGGCTCGACCTGTGCGCTCAGCTCCGTCCCGAGCTGCTCGGCGCGGCTCCACTCGCCGCTGTCGACGGACGCGGACAACAGCGCCACCCGCGCCTGGGCCCGCTCCGGACGCCCGGGCTCCAGCTCGCCGGTGACCCGTACCGCCTCCTCGGCGAAGCGCACCCCCTCCGAGAGCCGTCCCGCGGCGCGCAGCAGCTGGGCCAGCTCGACGGCGACCCGGGCGTGCAGCACGGGCGCGGAGCGGGTGAGCGGGTCGTCGAGGAGGTGGCGCAGCGCCGCTTCGTGGCGGTCCGGTTCGTCGAGCCGGCCGAGGACGGTGGCCAGCTCCCAGCGGGCCTCCCAGCGCACCTCGTCCTGGTCGGCGCCGCCGGTCTGCTCCACCAGGGACTCCAGCTGCCGGCGCGCCGCGGGCCAGTCGCCGGCCAGCGCACTGGCGCGGGCCGCCACCAACTGGCCGACCAGGCCCAGCCGGTGGGTCAGCCGGTCGCCCGGCTCCTCGGCGGCGCTGAGCGCCTCGACTGTCGTGCCGAGCCGCTCGGCGAGCGACCGGGCGATCTTCGCGCCCGGAATTCTGCGGCCGTTCTCCACCAGCGAGACATAGCTGGGGGAGAGGTCGTCGCCGGCGAGGTCCCCTTGCGACAGACCCTGAGCGCGCCGGGTCTCCCGCACGCGCTTCCCGAAAGCAGGCTGCTCAATCACCAAGAAAATCGCTCGCAGTTGAGAGGGGTGGACGGACGGTGACGATGTACGGACGGCTCCGGACGGAGGCCGTGTGATGACGGGGAGTCTACTCACCGGTCGTCCGCTCGGGGATGCCTGTGGACAACGTTCCCTCGCCCGGGGAGTCATTTTTTGTCACTTATGGACGCCGGGATTCCCCTTGCCGTCGGGTGGGCGTTACGACAGCTGAGAGGCGCGCCGGGCCGTACGGCGCACGAGGGGGCGGGGCGCGGCCGGGCGACCGGGAGCCGTCGAGGGCGGAGTCGCTTGTCACATCGGCCAGTCGAGTGCAATGACTTTACTTGACAATAAATGACAATTGGCTGACGCTGACCCTCCATGGACTACGCCCCCAGGAGGGACATATGAGCTCCGCTCCCGCATGGCCGACCGTGGCCGCCGAGCCGGAGGGCAGCCTCGCGCGCCACCGTGCGGCGGCCGTGCACCGGGTCCGGGACTTCCTGGTGAACGACGCCGGTACCGTGCACGAGCTGCTGTGCGAGATCTCCACCCACCGCGCCGCGCGCTACGAGATCGAGTCGACCGTCGCCACCCTCGACGGGGCCCTGGACGAGGTGGCCGCCCACCGGCCCGGCCGGGTCCCCCGCCTGGCCGCCTTCATGCCGTCGAACGTCATCCTCTACTCCTACGCCCTCTACCTCCTGGTGCCCGCCCTCTACACCGACCGCCTGGTCTTCCGCCCCTCCAGCCGGGTCAAGGACCAGATGCGCCGGCTGCACACCCTGCTCGCCGAACAGCACGGCCTGCCCATCGAGCTCACCACCGCCAGCCAGCGGGACTTCCTGCACGACCACGTGCTCCCCGCCGACGTGGTGGTCTTCACCGGCGCCTACGCCAACGCCGAGCAGATCCGTGCCCGGCTCTCCCCCGGTCAGCTGTTCCTCTTCCTCGGCTCCGGCGTCAACCCGTTCGTCGTCGCGCCCGGAGCCGACGTCGAGCGGGCGGCCCGCGACGCCATCGCCATCCGGGTCCTCAACACCGGCCAGGACTGCCTGGGTCCCGACCTCTTCAGCGTCCACGAGCCGCTGCTCGAACCGTTCGTCGACGCGCTGGTCAGCGAGCTGAAGGGGCTGCGCTACGGCCCCTACACCGACCCGGACGCCGACTTCGGGCCGATCTTCTACGACAGTGCGCTGGAGGACGGCGCGCAGTTCCTCGCCCGCCACCGCGGCGACATCGTGCACGGCGGACACGTCGACTTCCGCGGCCGCCGGCTCGACCCCACTGTCGTCGTCGGCGAGGAGGTCACCCCGCGCACCCACGTCCCGGAGTTCTTCGCGCCGATCTTCAACGTCGCCTCCTACCGCGACGAGGACGCCCTCGCCACCACGCTCACCACCGGCATGTTCACCGAACGCGCCCTGGGCTCCAGCGTCTACGGCCACGCCCCGCGCCTGGTCGAGGCGTTGCGCCGGCGAACCACCGTCACCCTCGACACCACCCTGCTGTCCATCGACGACGGCAACGCCCCGTTCGGCGGCTACGGCCGGATGGCCAACTACATCTCCGACGGGCACGAGGTGCGCGCCGAGCCCGTCCTGATCTCCAAGGCCGTCGCCGCCCACCGCCCGGGAGCCGCCCGATGACCGCGACGACCCACCCCACCGCCTGGGCCGCGCTCGCCGACTATCTGCGCCACCTCGGCAGCGGGCCGGTCTTCGGGCTGCCCGGCGACGACATGGCGCTGCTCGGCGAGCTGGAGCGCGCCGACACCCCGGTCGTGCTCTGCCGCGACCAGCGCAACGCCCTGTTCATGGCGACCGGTTACGCGCTCGCCGCCGGCCGCCCCGGCGTCTGCGTGATCGGCAAGGGCCCGGCGCTGACCAACGCGCTCACCGGCGTCCTGGAGGCACGGTCGGCCGCCGCCCCGCTGATCCTGATCGCCGACGGCACCCGGCTCGACCGGCTGGGCACCGGCGCCTTCCAGGAGCTGGACCAGCTGACCGCGGTCCGCCCGTACGTGAAGTGGGCGGCCCGCATCGACCACGCCGACCGGCTGCCCGGCGCCCTGGAGAAGGCCGCCGCGCTCGCCGTCAACGGCACCCCCGGCCCCGTCTACCTGGAGCTCGCGGAACAGCTCGCGGACCAGCAGGTCACCCGCAACGGCCCCTGGCGCCCGGTTGCGCCCCAGCGGCCGTCCCCCGACCAGGACGCGCTCGCCGCCACCGCGGAGCGCATCGCCGCCGCCGAGCGGCCGTTGCTGCTGGTCGGCGGCGGGGCCCGGCACCGCAACACCGGCCGGCGCATCGAGCGGCTCGCCGAGCGTCTCGGCGCCGGCGTGTTCACCACCGCCTCCGGCCGCGGCGCGGTCGCCGAGGACCACCCCCTGTACTGCGGCGTCAGCGGCCTCTACACCGTCGCGCCGATGGACGCGCTGTGGCGCGAGGCCGACCTCGTCATCGCCCTGGGCAGCCGCCTGGAGGAGACCGCCACCTTCGGCTGGCCCGAGGACGCCGCGCAACTCCCCGTCATCCAGGCCGTGGTGAGCGAGGAGAGCCTGGTCATGGAGCGGCCCGGGGCACACGTCCTCGGTGACGCCGGGCGGATCGTGGACGGCTGGGCGGCGCTGCTGGGCGGGCACCGGGCAACCGGTGACTGGCCCGAGCGGATCCGCACCGCACGGACCGCGCTGGCGCAGCGCGCCGCGGACCGTGCCGAGGAGGCCGTCAAGCGGGTGCCCGAGGGGGCCGTCCCGGTCTCGCAGGTGCTGACCGCCCTCGACCGCGCCGTCCCCGCCGACCGGGTCCTGGTCCAGGAGAACGGCCTTCAGGACATGTGGTCGTACTTCTTCCCGCACTACGTGCTGGGCACCGGCGGCGGGTCCGTCGTGCCCAGCGAGCAGACCCCGCTGGGCTTCGGCGCGGCGGCCGCGGTCGGCGTACGACTGGCCGAGCCGGCCGGCCGGCCGGTGGTCGCGGTGGTGGGTGACGGCGCCTTCAACCTCTTCCGCTGCGAGCTCCCCACCGTCGCGGACGCCGGCGCCTCGGTGCTCTATCTCGTGCTGGACAACGGCGGTTACGGCTGGCTCCAGTCCAACCTCGACCGGGTCAGCGGCCCCGCCTCCCGCTTCTCCTTCACCACCCCGCGCCCCACCGGCACCGAGGGCGTAGCCCTCGCCCACGGCCTGGGCTACGCCCGGGTCACGCACCCCGACGACCTCCCCGCCGCGCTGTCCACCGCCTGGCAACGGGTCGCCGCCGGCACCACCTCGATCGTCGAAATAGCCGTCGCCCTCCCGGACACGCCGCCCGGAATGACAGCCGCATCCGGCGACTTTCCCTTGCGGGAGTAATTCCCACGTTGTTGTCTGTCCCGCCGTGGGTGTTGCTCGCCGTTGCGCTTTGCGGCGCCGCCGCACGTTGTCGGCTTTCCCGCCGTGTGTCGTCTCGCCGTTGCGCCTGCGGCGGGCGTGGGTGGTCGGGTGCGGTGCCGGCCCTCCAGACTTCGTCCTTCGGTCCAGCCCCTCCCGTGAGTGGATAGACAAAGGCCGGTGGGGGCGGGCGTCAGTAACGACGTCCGCCCCCACCGGCCTTCAACTTTCTCTCCCACGGGAGGGGACGGGCCGGAGGGGCCTGTTCTGTGGACGTAAAGCGAAGCAGTCCACAGAACAGGCCCCGGAGGTCCGTCACCGCACCCACAACAACCCGGCCCGCCGCAGGCGCAACGGCGAGCAACCACCACGGCGGGACGGACAACAACGTGGGAAGCCCCCAAGCGGCGCGCCTACGTCTTGGAGCGGAACTTGGCGATAGCCAAAGGTGCTGTGACCGCGGTGAGGGTCAGGGACCAGGCAAGGGTCCAGAGGACCGGGCCGGCCACCGGGCCGGTGCCCAGGGTGAGGCCGCGGGCCGCGTCGGCCATGTGGGTCAGGGGGTTGATGCGGGTGAAGGTCTGGAGCCAGTCCGGCATGGTCGTGGGGGACACGAAGATCGAGGAGCCGAACTGCAGCGGGGTCAGCACCAGGACCGAGAGCCCCTGGATCGCCTGGGCGGAGCGCAGGGTCAGGCCCAGCAGCATGAAGATCCAGATGAGCGAGGTGCCGAAGACGGCGGTGAGTCCGACGGCCGCGGCGATGCCCGGCCAGCGCCCGGTGAAGTCGAAGCCGAGCACGGCCGCGACGAGCAGCAGGACCGCGAGGGCGACCAGCATCCGGCCGGTCTCCACCACGATCTTGGCCAGCAGCACCGAGGAGCGGGCGATGGGCATCGTACGGAACCGGTCCATCACGCCCGTACGGAAGTCGTCGTTGACGCCGGTGCCCACGGCCATGGCGATGGTCATGCCGAGGATCACCATCAGGCCCGGTACGAGAAAGGCGGTGTACCGGGCGCGGGAGCCGCCGACCGCGCCGCCGAAGACGAAGACGAAGAGCACCGTCAGCACGATCGGCATGAGGAGCGCGTCGGTCATCGACTCGGGGTTCTGCCGGATCTGCAGGAGGTTGCGCCGGACCAGGGCCCCGGTGTGCCGGACCATGGCCCGCGGGCGTATCCGTCCCTCGTCGGCGAGCGGGGCGTCGGTCCCGGGGCGGGGCGCCGCCTGATACGCCGTCACGCCCGGCCGCGGCGTTCGTCGAGCCACCTCTGCCAGTACGTGCGGCGGTCGCTGCTCGGGTGGGCGACGATGATGTCGCCGAAGACGGCGGAGCCGGTGATGCGCACGCGCGGGGTGATCGCTTCCGGGCCGGAGTGCTCCCGGATCAGGTTGCGTACGTCGCCGAGGACGGTGCTGCAGTTCATCTCCACCCGGACGCCTTCCGGGAGCAGCAGGTGGACGTCGCCGACGATCGCGCGGGCCTGGATGGTCAGCTCGCCGGTCGACGGGGCGGGGGAGGCGCACAAGTCGAGGGTGAGGTCTCCGAAGACCGCGGTGGCCTCGATGCCGTGTTCCAGGGAGGGGCTGTGATGGGTGACGTCGCCGAAGGCGGCGCGGAAGCTGCGCTGGCCGGTGGCGGTTCGGGCGGATTCGGGGGCGGTGACGTGCGGCAGGTCCTCGCCGACCGAGCTCAACTCCTCGCGGGTGCGGGCGAGATACGCGGCCTCGGAACGCTCCGCCAGTTCCTCCAGGGTCAGCCGGCCCTCGGCGGTGGCCTCCCGGAGCCGCTCGACCATGTCCTCGCGTTCGGCGTCCGACGCCAGCACCGAGCGCGACGAGGCGGACGGGGGCGCCAGATCCTTGTGCAGATCGGGGCGTTGGGGCTGCGTCATGGAGAGTGCCTCCGCGGGGTCCGGCAGGGGTGGGACGTCGGTCGCCTCATCGGACCACGTCACACCGGGCGCGGACATCGGCGTGGGGTAGTACATCGAAAGGTTGACCCGTGGCGGCGGGGCACACAGTTCGGTGTACTCGGCAGCCGGTTTTTACGGCGCCCAGGGCCTCCGGCGAAATGATCTCGGAGGGCCGGTGAAGAACGGTGAAGGAATCCGAATATCGGTCGACTTCTTCTTGACTAGTTGGTAAAGTGCGCAGCACTCATTGTGACTCGCCGATTTGATACAGCCGGCCGGAGTCATCCAACGTTCGAAATCCGGAGGGCTTGTCGAATGCCTGAGCTGGCGGACACCGGGCGGCGTATCAAAGAGCTTCGGGTCAGCGCGGGAATGACACAGCACGACCTTGCCGGGGCCGAGATGTCGTCCAGCTACATCTCGCTCGTCGAACGCGGGAAGCGCATTCCCAGCGGCCGGGCGCTGCGGATCCTGGCGGAACGCCTCGGGGTCGGCGTGGACGAAATATCCAGAGGCGCCGAGCCGGTCGAAACCACCAGCCGGGTCCGCCGGCTGGACCTGGTCGGACGATTGGTGGCGGCCCGCCGGCAATGGGAGGGCGGCGACGCCGAGGGTGCGCTGTCAGAATTCCGCGCACTGGCCGAGATTGACCCCGCCGGGCGGCAGGACGACGTATTTACCGAGGCCCAGCTCGCCATTGCCGAAATACTGGGCACGCTGGGCCGCGCCGACGAGGGCGCCGACGTCCTGCTGCGCATGCTGGACGCGCTGGCCCCCGCCCCGTACGCCGAGGCCAGGCTGCGCGCCCTGATCGCGCTCGCCGACCTGCTGGAGTCGGCCGGCCGGGTCCAGGACGGGCTGCGTTACGCGCTCACCGGCTTCCTCGAATGCGCCGACCGGAGCCCGGGCAGCGGCTTCCACGCCCTGCTCGTGCTGGAGGTGCTGACCCGCTGCGCGTACTGGAGCGGCTGCCCCGACTGGGCGCCCGGTACTGACCACGGCCGGCCGTCCGCGGACGGTGTGCTCCCCGGGCCGCGGGCCACCATCGATCTGCACCGGGCGCTCGATCTGCGCGACCGGGGCGAGGTGGCGCGCGCCGCCGAGCTGCTGGGCGAGTGCGCGCGCCGGGTCACCCCGGCCGCCGGCTTCCCGCTCTGGGAGAAGATCAGCGGCCACTACGCCCTGCTGCTCCTGGAGCGCGGCGAGACGGCGGCGGCCCGCAGCATCGTCGAGCGCGGCCTCGTCGTCGCCTCGGTGGCGCAGGAGCCGGACTTCCCGCTGTGGCTGAGCACCGCGGAGGCGGTGTGTGCCCAGGCGGCCGGCGACCCGGACCGGCTCTTCGCGCTGGGCGAGGAGGTCGCCGCGCTGCCCGACACCGGCCGCAGCCACGAGAAAGCCGCCGCGCTCGGTGAGATCGCGGCGGCGTGTGAGCGGACGGGGGACCGGGAAAGGGCGGCCGGACACTTCCGGTATTCCGCGGAGCTGTTCCGGCGGGCCCAGGCGTACCGGCACGCCGAGCGGGCCCGGGAACGGCTGGCGGACCTCCTCGAAAAGCGCGGCTGACGCCGGCGGGAGAAAGCGCCGCGGCGCCGCAAATGCCGTTATTGCGCCCAATGCGCGCTTATTTATTAGCCTTCTTTCCAAGGCCCAGGAGTGCGAACAGCGCCTCCGCGCCGCCGACGATCGCGAGCACCAGACCGGCCTTGTGGAGCGAGACCACCGGAGTCTCCACTTCCTTTGTGGTCAGCCACAGGATCAGCCCGACGATCGCCAGAACAATACCTACCGCAATACCCTTCATCGGTTCCCTCGTCCCTAGTGACGGTGCCCCGCACGATGCCGCGGGGCCAGTTGTACGGACCAGCGTCCCGTCAGACCGGGCCATTCGGATCATCCGCAGGTAGGCACTTTCCGACCCGGCGTCTGTCACTTTCTATGTACTCCGGCCCCTACCTGGGGGCCGCCGGGCCCCGCCGAGGCGCCGCCCGGCCGCTGCGAACCCCCCTCCGGCATCGCCGTCCTGGCCCCTACAGTCAATTTTCATGACAGTGCGAGTCATGTGTCTGAGAGCGTTTTCGCTGGTACGGGGCTTGGTCGGGGCAGGAGTCGCACACCGAGGGCGCGCTGACTCTCCGACCGACTGTTGACAAGCAGATGACTCAGCTGTCATCTTTCTGGTCATGAGGACGCCCCGAGCGTGACAACGGGGCCGGAAATCAGGAGGTGGGTTTCATGGAGTTGCGCACGGATCGGCGGCGTGTAGTCGTCACCGGCTGCGGCGTGGTGTCCCCCGTGGGAAACACCACCGAGGACTTCTGGAACGCCCTTCTCGACGGCCGCAGCGGAATCCGCGCCGTCACCCGCTTCGACGCCTCCGGGCTTCCGGTCCGTATCGGCGGGGAGCTCACCGGATTCGACACCACCGGCTGCCTCACCCCGCAGGAGGCCCGGCGCAGCGACAACTTCACGCAGTATGCGGTGGTCGCCGCGGTCCAGGCGATGCGGGCCGCCGGCCTCGAAACGCCGGCCGGCATCGACCCGTACCGCTTCGCCTTGGTGATCGGCTCCGGTTACGGCGCCGCCATCGCCATCCAGCAGCAGTACGACGTGCTGCGGGAGCACGGGCCGCGGCGGGTCTCCCCGTACCACTCGGTGCTCACCGCCATCGACCACCCGGCGGGCCTGCTGTCCATCAAGTACGGGATCAGCGGCCCGAGTTGTGCGGTCTCGGCGGCGTGCGCCACCGGCGCGGTGGCCATCGGCGAGGCGGTCGAGATGATCCGCCACGGCCGCGCGGACCTCGCGCTGGCCGGCGGCACCGACGACTCCCTCACCGCCGTCGACCTGGCCGGCACCGCCAACGCGCAGGCCCTCTCCCGCCGCAACGACGACCCCGAAGGCGCCAGCCGGCCCTTCGACCGGGACCGCGACGGCTTCGTGATGTCCGTCGGGGCCACCGTCCTGACGCTGGAGGAGGCCGGTCACGCCGAGCGGCGCGGCGCGGAGATCCTCGCCGAGGTCGCCGGCTACGCCGCCACCACCGACGCCCACCACGCCACCGCCCCCGACCCGACCGGTGCCGGAGCCGTCCGCGCGATGCGCGGCGCCCTCGCCGACGCGGGATGCACCCCGGAGGACGTCGGCCAGGTCAGCGCGCACGGCACCGGCACGGTCCTCAACGACCGCATCGAGGCCGCGGCGCTGCGCGAGGTGCTCGGCCCCGACCAGCTGCGCCGGACGCCGATCACCGCCGTCAAGAGCATGACCGGGCACATGCTCGGTGCCTCCGGAGCCGCCGAGGCAGCCGCCGCGGTGCTCTCCCTCCGGGACCGCGTGATCCCGCCGATCCGCAACTGCGACCACCCCGAGGAAGAAGACCTCGACCTGGTCGTCAAGGGCGCCCGCGAGTGGGACGGCGACGTGGTGCTGAGCAATTCCTTCGGCTTCGGCGGCCACAACGCCGTCCTCGTACTGAAGCGCTGGACCCGCTGACCCACCCCACAGAGAAGGAGGTAAACGCACCGTGCAGGGACGACTGGTGACCTTGGAATGGCCCGGCGACGACGACTGGGCCGCGATCGCCTCCTGGCTGCGGCCCGGCTCGCCGGCGGCCGTACTCAGCGGGGACTGGGAACTGCTGGGCGCCGCCGAGGTCGAGCAGGCCAACCGCTCGGGCCGGGTGCACAACCTGGTGATCCGCGCCAAGGACGGCGAGCGCATCGGGACCGTGAGCTACCAGCGCTCCGGCCGGATCGGCGGCTACACCGTCGGCGGCGCGATCGGCTCGCCCGAGCTGTGGCGCCGCGGCTACGGCGCGGAGGCCGTCGTCCTGCTCGTCGACTACCTCTTCCACCAGCTCGACGCCCACAAGGTGCAGGTCACCACCGCCGGCTACAACAAGGGCATCATCCGGCTGATGACCAAGACCCAGTTCGTGGTCGAGGGCATCCTGCGGGACCACTGCTACCTCGACGGCGAGTACCACGACGCGATCGTGTGGGGCCTGCTGCGCGACGAGCACTACGCCTCGCTCAAGCCCAGCGACGACAACCGCGTACTGGCCGTCGGGCTCGCCGACTTCGTCCCCGAGGACGACAAGACGCAGGCCCGCGCCGTGCTCGCGGAGCACCTGGCGGCCACCGGGCGCACCGCACTCGCGCCCTACCTCGACGTGGCGGCGCCCCGCCCGGCCGCGGTGCCCGCGGACCCGTCCGACGCCGCCGGCCACGGCGCGCCCGCCCCCGCGCGAGGTGCCGCATGAGAGACGGCGCCGAGAGCTTCGCCCTGGCCGACCGCACCTTCTTCGACTGGCCGGGCAACTGGGACCTGGAAGCCACCCGCTTCCCCGCCCCGCCCCTCCCCGACGGCTGGACCCACGACGAGAACGAGGCATGGGCCTTCTGCCGCCCGCCCGAGGACCGCCTGCCCGACCAGGGCTGGAAGATCCACGTCAGCGCGGCCCCCGACGACGCCCCCCGCACCATCGCCGACGTCGCCGCCTACTGCATCCGGCACGGCCTGACGTTCAAGTACCTCAAGAGCGCCAACGTCCTGCGCGCCCTGAGCCGCAAGTACGCCCAGCGCTCCTCGGCCGGCAAGCTGCTGACCGTCTACCCCGTCGACGAGGCCGAGCTGGCCCGCACCCTCGAAGGGCTCGACGCGCTGGTCGGCGGCCGCCCCGGCCCGTACGTCCTGACCGACCTGCGCTTCCGCGAGGGGCCGCTGTACGTCCGCTACGGCGGCTTCCGCACCCACTTCACGGAAGACGCCGACGGCGAACTGGTCACGGCCTTCCACCGCCCCGACGGCACCCCGGAGCCGGACCGCCGCACCCCCGTCTTCCACACGCCCGACTGGGTCACGGTCCCCGACGTCCTGAAGGAATCGCTGGCCGCCCGGCAGGCGCTGGACGACTTCCCCTACCGGATCACCGGGGCGCTGCAGTTCTCCAACGGCGGCGGCGTCTACCGCGCCGCGCCGCTCGGCCCGGACGCCCTCGGCGCCGGCGAGACCAGCGTCGTCCTCAAGGAGGGACGGCCCTGGTCCGGGACGGACGGTGTCGGCCGCGACGCGGTCACCCGCCTCGCCCACGAGCACCGGATGCTCCAGCGGCTGGCCGGCCTCCCCGGGATCCCGCGCACCTTCGGCACCCTCCAGGTACGCGACCACCTCTTCCTGGTCCTGGAGGACATCGACGGCCAGGACTTCCAGACCTGGCTCGCCGCCCACCACCCGCTGACCGTCCCCGACCCCGACGAGCAGGCCGTCGCGCACTACAGGGACCGCGCCCTCGCCCTGTTCGGCCGCATCGAGGCGCTGGTCGCCGCGGTGCACGGCCGCGGCGTCCGGATCGGCGACCTGCACCCGGGCAACCTCATCATCAGGCCGGGTGACGAACCCGTCCTCCTCGACTTCGAGGTGGCCGACGAGCTCGACCGGGCCACTCCCAGCAGCCTGGGCGCCCCCGGCTTCCACCGCGCCGACGCGACCGGCGCGGACGGGGACCACTACGCCCTCGCCGCGATCGGCCTGTGGCTCTTCCTGCCGCTGGCCGCCCTCGGCGGGCTCGCCCCGGACAAGGCCCCCGCCCTGCTGGCCACCGCCGCCGAGCGCTACGCCCTGCCGGACGCACTGGTGGCGCGGCTGGCGCCGCAGCTGGCCCCCAACGACGACACCACGTCCGAACTCCGCTCCTTGCCGGGGACGTTCCCACCCACCGACGTCCTGGCCTCCCTGGGCCGCGGGCTGCGCGAGAGCGCCACCCCGCACCGTGCCGACCGGCTCTTCCCCGGCGACTTCGAGCAGTTCGTCGAGGGCGGCGCGGGCTTCGGACACGGCGCCGCCGGTGTCCTGTGGGCCCGGCACACCGTCCTCGGGGAGCGCGACGAGGAGGGCGCGGCCTGGCTGCGCGCCGCCGTCGACCGGGTCCCCGCCGAGCGGATCGGCTTCTACGACGGCCTGCACGGCATGGCCTACGTCTTACAGGAGCTCGGCGACGACGAGGCGGCCCAACGGGCCCTCGACCGCGCCGCGGACCGGATCCCCGTGCGCCACTGCCCCAGCCTCTACCGCGGCCTGTCGGGCGTCGGCCTGAACCTGCTGCACTTCGCCGACGTCCTGGACCGCCCGGACCTGCGTCAGCAGGCCCTCGACCTCGCCGGCCGGGTCACCGACCGGCTGGCCGCGGCCCGCACCGAACCCGTCGAGCGCAGACGCCGACGCGGTGCGCAGGACGCCGCCGGCCTGATGTACGGCTGGTCGGGCGCCGCACTCTTCCTGCTGCGCGCCCACCAGGCCACCGGCGACCCCGGGTTGCTGGACCAGGCGGTGCTCGCCGTCCACCGCGACCTCGACCGGTGTTCCCCCGGCCCGCAGGACACCCTTCAGGTGGACGAGGGCTTCCGGCTCCTGCCCTACCTGGACAACGGCAGCGCCGGGATCGCCCTGGTGGCCGCCGCGCTGCTGGACCACCGGGACGACGACCGGATCCAGCGCGCCCTGCCCGCCCTGCTGCGCGCCTGCGCCGCCGACTTCGTCATCGAGTCCGGCCTGCTGGGCGGCCGCGCGGGACTGCTCGCCACACTGGCGGCCCTCCGCGAACGGGCGGCGCTCCCACCGGAACGGACCGACCGCTACCTGCGCCGGCACCTGACCAACCTCGGCCAGCACGCCATGACGCGGAACGGGGCGGTGGTCTTCCCCTGCGACGGCCGCGCCCGGATCTCCATGGATCTGGCCGGCGGCGGCGCCGGAGTCCTGCTGGCGCTCTCCACCACCGAACGGGGCACCCCGCTGCTGCCGTTCCTCACAGACTCGCGCCCCGCGGCGGCCGTTCATCCGGCCGCACCGGGACGCGTAGGCGGCGCCCACGGCGCCGTCACCCCCACCGCCCCGTCCGGGGCAGCGGGCACTGCGCACCACGGAAGGGAGGTGTCGTAAATGACCATCATGGATCTTCAGGGTCTGGAGGTGCCGGGCGAGCGTGACGCCCAGGCTCTCGGCTCCACCGTCTCCGGCGGCTGCTGACGCAACGCCGGACGGGCCGCGCACCGGAATGCACGGCCCGCCGGCTCCAGGTGTCCCGCAACGGCACCTGGTACGTCACCACCGTTCATCCGCGACTCATCATCGGAAGGAGGTGCAGACAGATGACCATCATGGACCTTCAGGGCCTGGAGGTGCCGGGCGAGCGTGACGCCCAGGCGCTCGGCTCGACCATCAGCGGCGGCTGCTGAACCAGCTGACCCTTTGTCCACACGGTGCTTGATCACACGAGGTTTGCTCACCACGACCTTGATCACACGGTGCTCGGTCTCCACCACGCACCGTGCATACCACCGTACACACGTTCACCGATTCTCGGAAGGAGGTGTAGACAGATGACCATCATGGACCTTCAGGGCCTGGAGGTGCCGGGCGAGCGTGACGCCCAGGCGCTCGGCTCCACGATCAGCGGCGGTTGCTGACACGGCGCCCGGTGGTCCCGCACTTCGGTGCGGGCCACCGGGCCCCTGTGTTTTCTGACGTCAGTCCCCCGGCCGTCGGGCACTCTCGCACGGCCACCGGCCAACGGACGGAGGCCAGTTGAACCGGCAAGTGGGCCCGGCCCGCTCCCTGTGCGTCATCGGCTGCGGCCCGCGCGGCACCTCGATCGTCGAGCGGATCCTCGCCAACGTCCCCGCCCTGTACGGCGACCGGCCGCTGGACCTGCACCTCGTCGACCCCTACCCGCCCGGCGCCGGCCGCACCTGGCGCACCGACCAGCCCGGCCTGCTGTGGATGAACTCCGCCGCCGGGCACGTCACCCTCTACCCCGACGAGAGCGTGGACTGCGCCGGGCCGCCGCGCCCCGGGCCCACCACCGCCGATTGGCTCGACGCCCCGCTGCACGACGGGGCCTACGCCGCCCGCCGCGACCAGGGCCGCTATCTGCGCCACTTCTTCGACACCGTCACCCGCGAACGCCCCGCCACGGTCCGGCTGTACGTCCACCGGGCGCGCGCCGTCGACCTGCGCCGGGTGACCGCGGACGGCCTGCCGCCCGCGCCGGGGGAACAGCCCGGCGGCACCCCGGCGGGCCGCCAGCAGGTGGTCCTCGACTCCGGCGAGCCGCCCTTCCTGGCCGACCGGGTCGTCCTCGCCCAGGGCCACCCGGAGACCCGCGCCGACCCCGCGCCGCCCGGCCTGACCCGGATCGGCCCGGGCCCCGCCGACCCGGACGCGCTGGCCGCCGTGCCGCCCGGCGAGCCGGTCCTGGTCCGCGGACTGGGGCTGGTCTTCATCGACTGCCTGGCGCTGCTCACGGAGGGCCGCGGCGGCCGCTTCGTCCGCACCGCCCCCGGCGGGCCGCTGCGCTACCTGCCCTCCGGGCGCGAGCCCCGGCTGTACGCGGGCTCCCGCCGCGGGGTCCCGCTGCCGCCCAAACCGGCGCGCGGCGCCCCGGACGCCCCGGCCGCGCCCCCCGCCGCCCCGCGCTTCGCCACCCTCGACGCCTGCCGTGCCCGGCTCGCCCGGCCCGCCGCCGCCTTCGGCCGCGACGTCTGGCCGCTGGTGCTCGCCGACCTGGGGTGGTGCCACTACCGCGCGCTCTTCGCCGAGCAGCCCGCCCGTACCCGGATGAGCCGGCAGGACTTCGAGGACCAGTACGCGCTGCTGCACACCGACCCCGAGCGGCTGGCCAAGCTCGCCCGCGAGGCGGTGCCCGACCCCGCCGACCGTCTCGACCTGGACCGGCTGGCGGACCCGCTCGCCGGGCTGCGGTTCGACCGGGCCGACGACCTCCAGCGGCAGGTGCGCGGCCATCTCGCCGAGGTCCTGCGCCGCCGTACCGGACCCGCGCGCGGGGTCGCGACCGCCCTGGTCGACGGCCTGCAGCGGGCCGGCGCGGTCATCGAGGAGCTGTGGCGGGCCGGCGACCTGGCGGCCGATCAGGTCAGTGAGGCGCTGGGCCTCTTCGCGATCGGCACCCACCTCAGCTCGGGTCCGCCGCCGCTGCGCGCCGAGCAGCTGCTCGCGCTGGCCGAGGCGGGCGTGGTGACGTTCGTGGGGCCCGGGATGCGGGTGGAGACCGCGACGGCCGGCCGGCGCACGGTGTACCGGGCGACCAGCCCGGCCCTGCCCGGCGTCGCCCACGAGGCGGCCGTCCTGCTCGACGCCCGGCTGGCGGCGCCCGCGCCCGAGCGGGCCGCCGATCCGCTGCTGCGCGCCCTGCTGACCCGCGGCGAGCTGGCGGTCGAGCGCACCGCGGACGGCGCCGCGAGCGGGATGCTGCGGCTGTCCGGCGCGGGGCTGCACCCGATCGGCGCGGACGGCACCGAGCAGCGCGACCGGATCGTCGCCGGGCCGGCCCAGTTCCCCCGCCCGGGAACCAACGCCGTCTACTTCCGGCAGAACGACGCGATCGCCCGCCGCCTGCTCGGCGACGACTGAGCGCCCGCCCGGCGCCGGGGCCGCACGCCCCGGGCCGGGCCGGTCACCCGCGCGGCGCGATCCCGTACTGCTGCGCCAGGATCGCCGCCTGCACCCGGCTGCGCAGGTGCAGCTTCGACAGGATCCGGCTGATGTGGGTCTTCACGGTGCCCTCGGCGAGGCTGAGGGTCTCTGCGATGGCGCTGTTGGGCAGCCCGCGCGCGATGCACGCGAGCACCTCCAGCTCCCGCTTGGTGAGGGAGTCCAGGGCCTGCGTGGTGTCGTCCGGCAGCCCGGCCCCCGCCGGCAGTGCGGGTCCGGCCGCCGGTAAGCGGCCGCTGAACTCGGTGATCAGCCGCCGGGCGATGGACGGGGTGAGGAACCCGTCGCCGTGCGCCACCTCCCGTACGGCGCTGACCAGCACCGCCGGCTCGGCGTTCTTCAGGATGAAGCCGCCGGCCCCGGCCCGCAGCGCCCCGAAGATGTACTCGTTCAGGTCGAAGGTGGTCAGCACCAGCACCTCGGCGAGTCCGCGCTCGACGATCCTGCGGGTGGCGGCGACGCCGTTGAGCAGCGGCATCTGTACGTCCATCAGCACCACGTCGGGCCGCAGCTCGGCAGCCATCCGCACCGCCGCCTCCCCGTCCCCGGCCTCGCCGACGACGGTGATGCCCGGGTCGGTCTGCAGCACCAGCACCAGCCCGGACCGCACGGCGGCCTGGTCGTCGGCCACCAGCACCCGTATGCCGGGCGGCCGCCGGTCCGTCCTCTCCCTCGGCACGTCCGCCGTCGCGTCCTGCACGCTGTCCTCCACCGGCTGCCTCACTGGCTGTTCCACCTCTCGTTCTCACCGCCCCCGTCCCGGACCCGGGGCCGTGTCGCCCCGGGAGTCGTCCCCCTATGCGTTCTGGGTCAGCGGGAGCACCGCCCGTACCCGCCAGCGCCCGGGGGCGGTGCGGTCGGGTCCCGCGTCGAAGATGCCGCCGACCAGCGTGGCCCGCTCGGACATCCCGGCGAGTCCGGCGCCGGCACCGGTGGTCAGCTGGGCCACCGGCCGCTGCCGGGCCCGGCCGTCGGGGCGGGCCAGCGGGCTGTCGACCGAGATGGTCAGCTGCTCGGCGCCGGCCTCGCAGCGGATCCGCACCCGGCCCGCGGAGGCGTGCTTGAGGACGTTGGTCAGCGCCTCCTGCACGATGCGGTACGCGGTCACCTCGATCACCGACGACACCTCGGGGAAGCTCTCGGGGAAGTCGGTGTGCAGGGTCAGCGCGGCGGCGTCGGCGGCCGGCCGGGCCTGTTCGACCAGCGCGCCCAGCGCGTTGAGCTGCGGCCGGTCCCAGTCGTCGTCCACCCCCCGGTCGGAGCGCAGCAGCACCACCATCCGGCGCATTTCGGCCAGCCCCTGCACGCTGTTCTCGCGGATCACCGCCAGCGCCCGCAGCACCGGGTCCTCCTCGCCGCCGTCGTCCCGGCCGCCCTCCTGCTCCCGCTTGGCCTCGCTCAGCGACAGCACGGCGCTGGAGTGGATGGCGATGGCGCTGAGGTGGTTGGCCACCAGGTCGTGCAACTCCCGTGCCATCCGGGTGCGTTCGGTCTGCAGCACGGTCTTGCGGTCCAGCTCCGCCAGCCGGTTGATCTGCACCGCGCGCTCCCGCTCGGCGTCCGCCCGCTCCTTGTGGTTCCGTATCAACACCCCGGTCCATACGGGGGAGATGAGCAGCAGGGCGACGATGACGCCGGTCGTCACCCCCTCCGAGCGGTTGCCGAGGGCGATCAGGGCGATGGTGGTGGCGAGCGTGACGGCGACGGTCCCGAACTGAAGCAGCCGGCACAGCCAGGAGGCCCCGTACAGGGCGGCCGCGTACAGCAGGTCGGTGTAGATCAGCACGGGGCCCAGGCCGCCGCTCGACGTCATCTCCACGAGCACGGTCACGGTGCCGACGGCGACCGCCAGCGGCGGCAGCGTGCTGCGGAAAGCGGTCGCGGCACACAGCACGAGCACCGGCAGGACCGCCTGCCAGGCGGTGATGTCGCCCCCCATGACCCGGGGGCCGCCCACCACGTACAGAATCAGACAGCCGGCGAAGAATCCCACGGCCAATCTGAGGTCGCGGAGCGGTATGGGGCGGCGGCGCGCGTGCGTACTTGTGAAAAGACGTAACCACACACGAGGACAGTACTGGGGCGTGTTGCCCGTTCTCTTGGCCCTGGCGCCCGAATTTGGGTCGGTCTCCCGTACATCGAAGTATGTAGCCGTACATCAGCAGGAGGGATGACTCGAAGGATCCGGAGGATCTGCAAACCTTGGGCTGTCTGTATCGATCGATGTAGGCGAAAAAGGGGGAGACAGCACCTGTATGACGGCCTGTCACTCACCCAGTGCGGCCTCGGCACCGCTCAACTGTGGAGGACGGAAAGTACGTGGAAACGAACGCCGCTCTTCTCGAACTCTGTCCGGAACCCCTTGACCAGGACGTTCCTGACCCTCGGCACCACCTCGTCCGGACCCCTCCGGCACCGCTCGCACCCGCACCCTCGACCGCTCACCCGCACCGGCACGACCACCCGGACGCGGCGGCCGTCCCCGTACCGATCTTCGTCGTCCCCATCGCCTCCCCCACCGCGCCGTCCGCGGTATCCGCAGTGTCCTCCGCGCTCGACGGCTCCACCAGTCTGCTGTCCCCGGACAACTGCCTGGGCCTGAACGGCCACTCCAGAGCGACCCTCGACGGTGCGTCCCGCAACTGGCTGCTGGCCAGGCTCCCCGACCGGGTCGCCACCGCGATGGCCGCCGCCACCCACTGGGAGCTCTACGGCACCCGTGGCCTGCTGGTGGTGGCGTGCGGTGAGGACGCCCGCCGGATGGGCTTCTCGGTGGAGTCCGTGCGCCGCGAGACCGCCGCGCCGTCCACCCCGTACGAGGTGCTGACCGCCCGGGAGGCGCAGCTCGCGGCCACTTGCCCGGCCGCCGAGCGGGAACGTCTCATCACCCGTTTCTGGGTCCGCAAGGATGCCGCCATGCAGGCCGTCGGCCGCGGTCTGTCCATCGCTCCGGAGCGTATCGAGGCCGGCTTTTCCACCGACCGCGGCACGGTCAGCGTGCCGGGCCCGTATGGTCTGGAAGTCCCCGTTTCGGTAAGGAACTTCGCCTTCGCCGCCTCTTACGAGTTCGCCGTGGCGACCGCGGAACCCCTTCCGATCGCCCCTTCCTTCGCCTATTCGGTCACGTAATTGCCCGTTTCCCGCGCAGGCGGGCACGGCCTCGGCGAATTCCCTGCCCCTGGCCTGAATTCACGCCTTGACATCGGCGGCCGCGGGCGCCGGCACAGGTAATGGCCCAGCCGGGTGAAACGCGCGCATGTCGTGCTTCGCCGGTTGGGCGAAAACCATATTGCCGGGTTAGTTGGTGCGTGCCCACCGGTCGTGGCGAGCACGCGGTCACGGCGTTGCCGGAGCACAGCGGAGGAATCCCGTGATGCCGTCGCCCCTCGCCAAGCGTTCCGTCGTGACGATGCTGTCCGTGCTGCTGGCCGTGCTGAGCGTCCTCGGCCTCGCCGCCCCCGCCGTGGCGGCCGGCGCTCCCCTCGGCTCCCCGGTACCCGACTGGGAGCGCATCGCCGCCTGCGAGAGCAACGGCCGCTGGCACATCAACTCCGGCAACGGCTACCACGGCGGCCTGCAGATCGACCCCACCACCTGGCGCGCGTACGGCGGCGGCCGGTACGCCCCGCGCGCCGACCTCGCCACCCGCGACGAGCAGATCACCGTCGCCCGGCGCATCGTGCGCGACCGCGGCATGTCCGCCTGGCCCAACTGCTCCTACACCACCGGTACCCGCGCGGTCCCGCGGCACGCCCCGGCCGCCGCCCACACCTATGTCGTCCGCCCCGGCGACTGCCTCTCCGCCATCGCCGAACGCACCCACACCCCCGGCGGCACCAAGGCCCTCTACCACCTCAACAAACACCATCTCCCCGACGGCGCCGACCACATCTACCCGGGCCAGCGGCTGCGCCTTCGGACCTGAGCCCGGGCCGGGCCCGGCCGGACGCGCCGGAGGCGGTGGGCGGTCAGCGCACCGCGACCACCACATGGCTGTTGCCGAACTGCCAGACCGGGCCGGCGTGGCGGAAGCCGGCCTCGCGCAGGAGCGTGAGGTGGGCGGAGAGGGTGAGGTGTTCGCCCTCGCTGGCGGGCAGCGGGCGGCTGCGGCGTTCGGCGAGCAGGGCGGCGAGTTCGGGGTCGGTGTGCGCGGCGGCCCACCAGGAGTCCCAGTCCTCGTGCCCGCGGACGCGCTGGCGTTCGGCCCGGCGGCGGCCGACGGCCCGGGCGATCTCGCACAGCCGTCCGGTGTCCTGCCGGAGGTGGTCGCCGTTGACCAGGACGCCGCCGGGGCGCAGGCGGTCGGCCAGGTCGCGGTAGACCCGGCGCAGCGCGGCCTCGCCGAGGTAGTGCAGGGCGGTGGTGGAGACCGCGGCGTCCAGGGGGCGGTCCAGGGCCAGGGCGCCGAGCCAGCCGGGGCGGCCGATCAGGGCCTCGACGAAGCGGACCGCCGGCCCGTAGTACGAGCGGCCCAGCCCGAGCAGGAGGGGGTCGGCGTCGACGGCCACGATCTCGCCGTGCGGGAGCCGGGCCGCCAGCCGGGCCGCCAGGGCCCCCGGGCCGCAGCCGAGGTCGACGACCAGCGGTCCGGCGCGGCCGGCGGTGGCGTCCTCGACGACGTCGGTGATCACCGTGAGCCGCTCCTCGCGGTCGACCGCGTACCGCTGCTGCTGGTCCTCCCAGCGCCGCACCCAGCGTGCCGCCGTCGCGACACTGACGCTGCTGTCGCTCCGCACCTCTGCCGTACCGCTCGACCCCGACACCACGCGCCACCCATGCTTGCACCGATGATTGTGAAAATCATTGCAGACTGGTGAGCGTGGAGACCAGCGCGTCGATCTCTTCGGGAGTGTTGTGGACGTGCAGACTCACCCGCACGGAGCCGTCCTGCGGGCCGTCCTGCGCGCCGGCCTGGCAGTGGTGGTCGGAGCGGACCATGAAGCCGGCGCTGTAGAGGATGAAGCCGAGGTCGGTGGAGCTGATGCCGCGGTGCCGGAAGGTGACGATGCTGCGGCGGCGCTGGACCCGCGAGGCGGCGGACAGGCTCTCCCGGCAGCCGAGGATCTCGTACGCGTCGAGCCGGCCGAGGCCGTCGGTCAGCCGGGCGGCCAGCGCCGCCGTCCAGCGCTCGATCCGGTCCGTGCCCGCCGCGTCCAGCCAGTCGAGCGCCGCCGCCAGACCGGCGATCCCGGCGGTGTTGGGGGTGCCCTGCCAGCCGCCGGGGCGGAAGCGGGGGCCGCGCAGGCCGCGGGCCCAGACGACGCCGGTGCCCGGCAGGGCGAGCGCCTTGTGCCCGGAGAACACCACGAAGTCCACGTCCAGTTCGGCGGTGGAGACCGGGAGGTGGCCGATGCTCTGGGCGGCGTCGAGGCAGATCGGTACGGCGGGCCCGGCCACCTCGCGGATGCGGTGGACGTTCATGTCGGCGCCGTAGACGTGGTGCACGTGCGTGACGGCGACGAAGCGGGTGCGCGGGGTGAGCTGCGCCGCCAGCGCCGCCGGGTCGTAGTCGCCGGAGCCCTCCTGGCAGGGGAGGGCGCGGACCCGGACGCGGATGCCGCGCCGCGCCAGCAGGTCCCGGGCCTCCAGCCACGGCGCCAGGTTCGCCTCGTGGTCGGCGAAGGGGACGACGATCTCGTCGCCGTCGGTCAGGAAGGTGGCCAGCCAGTCCCGGGCGACGGTGCGCAGTCCCTCGGTGGTGCCGCTGGTGAAGTGGACGGTCGAGCGCTCGGGACGCGGGTCGTGCAGGAAGGACTTGACGCGGTCGCGGACCGCCTCCACCAGGGCCGTCGTGGCGTTGGCCCAGGGGTAGGTGCCGCGGCCCGCGTTGGCGTTGGAGGTGGTGAGGTAGGAGAGCACGGCGTCCAGGACGGCCTGCGGCTTCTGCGAGGTGGCCGCGCTGTCCAGATAGGCGAGGCCGGGGTGGGCCGTGATGATCGGGAACTGGGCGCGCAGCGGACGCTGCCACGCCCGCAGCTCCGCCAGGTCGTCGTCCGGCGCCTGCCGCCGGGGCGGTTCCTCCACGGGACGGCCCATGTCAGTCCCGCACCAGGGGAGCGCCCGCGTCGCGCCAGGCGATGATGCCGCCGGCCAGGCTGCGGACGTCGGGGTGGCCCATCCGCGTCAGCAGCGCCGCGTACCGTACGGACTTCTCGCCGACCGGACAGGCCAGCAGGACCGGCTGCCGCTTGCTGAACGGCAGCCCGCCGCGCAGGAGTTCGTCGAAGAGCTCGTCCACGATGTTGACCGAGCCGTCGATGTGCAGCGCGGCGTAGGCGAAGGGGCCGCGGAGGTCGACCACCAGCGGGCGTTCGGCGGCGATCCACTTCCGGGCGTCGGTGGTGTCGATGACGGTCGTCGCCCGTATCTCGGCGTCGGTGAGGGTGGCCACCGAGTTCCGCGCGGGCGGCCGGCCGAGCAGCTCCGGCCGGCGTTCGCGGATGTAGCTGAGGTAGCTCTCGACGCGGTCGCAGACGATGAAGACGGCGGTCCGCCGGCGGCCGTCCGCGCCCGCCTCCGCGGCCAGTCCGTCGTCCAGCGGCCGCAGATGGCGCACCGCGCCGTGGTACGCGGCGCCGCCCGTGGGCCCGGCGAGCAGACCGCAGCGGCGGATCAGCGTCAGCATCCCGTCCAGGGCGTCGTCGGCGCCGACCGCCTCGATCGTGTCGTAGGTGGCGGGGTCGAAGAGGCCGACCTCGTGCACCTCGTCGAGGGTGCGGATCCCCGGGATGAAGTCGGACTTCTCGCCGACCAGCCCGACGACCCGGACCGCGGGATCGTGCGCCCGCAGCGCCCTGGCCACGCCGGTGGACGAGCCGGCGGTGCCGACACAGGCGAGGAACCAGTCGGGGGCCCGGCCGTCCAGGTCGGCGATGATCTCCGGGCCGGTGCCGGCCGCGTGCGCCGCGGTGTTCAGGTCGTTGAAGTACTGGTCGGTGTGCAGGCTCGGCTGGCCGGGCCGGGCCAGTTCCTGGTGGAAGAGGGTGAGCGGGTCCTCGGTGTCGGTCGGGTCGAGGCACTCGCTCCGGCCGGGCAGCTCCTCGATCTCCGCGCCCAGCAGCAGGAGCAGTTCCTTGACCTCCGGCACCCGCATCCGGTTGGTGACGCTCTTGAACGACAGCCCGTGCATCCCCGCGATGACGGCCAGCGCCTTGGCGGTGTTCCCGCTGGACAGCTCGACGATCGTCGCGCCGCGGCGCACCGCGTCGGGCAGGCCGGGCCGGGCCATGCTCCAGGCCGCCCGGTCCTTGACCGAGCCGAAGGGGTTGAGCATCTCCAGCTTCGCGTAGAGGTCGATGTGGCGCAGGCCGTGCACGGCCGGGTCGATGCGCACGAGCGGGGTGTCGCCGATGGCGTCGGTGATGCTGTCGTACCTCATGCCGTGAGTCCCCCAGAAGGTGTGAGCGGCCAGTACTGCTCGTCGAGGCACCAGCGCCAGGAGCCGTCCTCCTCCCAGGCGGCGACCTTGTGCGCGACGGGCTGCGCCTGCGCGCGGGTGGCGCTGAAATCCATGCAGTAGCCGGCGGTGTTGGCGAACGCGAGCAGGTCGCCGGGGCGCGGCGGGCGGGGCAGGAAGACCGCCCTGCGGGTGATCAGATCGGACTCCAGGCACAGGCTGCCGGTGAGGTACACGCCGTGCGCCGCCGGCCCGGCGCCGTCGCTCCCGGCGCCGTCGGCGGCCGGCTCGGGTCCGTCGTGCGGTACGAGCACCGGGTCCATCAGGACGCCGTGCTCCTCCAGGCTGACGTCGTTCGCCGTCATGGCCAGCCGTACGAGCCGGTCGCCGGCGGCCGTGGTGCGCACCTCCAGCACCCGCGCCAGGGACAGCCCGCACTGGTCCACCAGGGCCCGGCCCGGCTCGCTGTACAGGTCGTAGAGGTTCTCCAGCAGCAGGGTGCCCAGCGGGCGGCCGCCCAGCGACGCCGCCGGGCGGGCGAGCAGCGCGTCGAGGTAGGCGGGGCCGGCGAGCGGGCGGTGGGCCGGGTAGAGGCCGAGGGCGCCGCGCAGGGTGCCGCCCTCCGCCCGCAGGCCGTAGCCGTGTCCGCCCCAGGTCAGCGGGGGGCGGCTGCCCAGCACGGCGTGGGTGAGCGCGGTGGTCCAGCGGTCCCAGGCGGCGCCGTCCGCGAGGTAGTTCACGCCGAAGCCGCCCCCGATGTCGATGGCCCGCGGCTGGCAGCCGCGGCGGCGCAGCGCGTCCATGGCGTGCAGCGCGCCCTCCAGGGCGAGCGCCTTCTCGTCGAGGCTGGTGGTGTCGAGGTGGTGGCCCACGCCGACCGGTTCGACGGCGTCCCGGTGGCGTTCGACGGCGTCCAGCAGGCCGTCCAGCTGCGTCACGGAGGTGCCGAACCGGCTCTGCCGGGAGCGCACCCGGATCCCGGACGCCGCCGCCTCGAACCCCGATAACCGCAGCAGGACGCGCACCGGCGGGAGGCCGTGGCGGCGTACCAGCGCCGCCAGCCCGGTCAGTTCGCCCTCCCCGTCGACGCTGACCGTGACGCCGGTGCGGGCGGCGAGCCACCGGAACTGCGGGTCCTTGGGGCCGGTCGCCACGATCCGGTCCGGGGTGAAGCCGGCACCCAGCGCGTGCTGGAGCTCGCCCAGCGAGGCGACGTCGATGCCGGCGTCCGTGGCGGCGAGCCGGCGCACCAGGGCACGGGAGCGGTTCGCCTTGTGCGCGAAGAAGACCTGCCCGGCGAGGCTGTGCCGGCCGTGGACGGCGCGGAAGCGGTCGACGTTCGCGGCGATCCGGTCGGGCAGGACGACGTTGAGCGGTGAGCCGAGCGCGTCGACCAGGGTGTGCAGGAAGGCCGGTGCGCGCAGTACGGTCGCCAGCGGTGGTTCCAGGTGCGGTTCCAGATGAAGAGGGGCACCGTTCATCCCGGACGTTCCCTCCCCTGCGAGGCATGAGAATGGCGGGCCGCGGTTCCTCTTCGGCGGCCCGGTGGCCCGTCCGGTGGATCAGGGTCGAACGGGCACAGAGACCCTTTCCATTCGTGCGCCGTTTACCCCCGCAGCGGAAAGGGGGTTCCGGTCAGCCGGCCGCCCGCAGGTCGAGCGCCATCAGGATCTCGTCCCGGTCGTCGCCCGGCGCGAGCCGCAGCGCACCGGGCCACCGGCCGACCTCCGCCCAGCCCAGCCGCCGGTAGAAGTCCTCCAGCCCCAGCCCGGCCCGGACCCCGATGTGCAGTTGCTCCAGGCCCATGTCCGTCGCCGTGTCCCGGGCCCGCCGCAGCAGCGTGCTGCCGATTCCGCGGCCGCGGAAGCCGGGGTGCGTCTGCACGTGGTTGAGCACGCCCCAGTGCCGGATCAGCGGGTGCAGTTCCCTGCGGACGACCAACCAGCCCGCGAGCGTGCCGTCGACGGTGGCCAGCAGCAGCCGGCCGCGGTCCGGGTCGAGCCCGGCGGCGAGTTCGTCGGCGGCCGGCGCGACCTGTTCGGCGCTGACCGGCGGCACGGGGAAGGCGAGCGGGACGACCGCCCCGCCGGAGTTGGCCACCGCCGTCCAGCACGCGATGAGTTCCGCGCGCCACCGCGCGGTCAGCTCCCGCGGCCGGGCGATCTGCACGAACCCGGCCACCGCGTCGTCGTCCATGCCGGCAGCCTGCCAGAGCGCCGCGTGACGGAGGGCCGTCACGGTGAATCCAGTGGTCGGACAGGGTGAATACAAAGGACGGGCCGTTGCTCAGGCTTGGTGGATGCCGTGACGCCCGGTAGCAAGACCGCGGGTTACCAAACCGCGAGGTGCAGGAGCACACAGTGAAGAACATGGCACGTGTCAATTTCGTGATCGCAGGAGCATGTGGCCTGCTCCTGGCTGCGGGTGGGGCATCTCCCGCCCTGGCGTACGGGTTCGACGGGGGGTACGGCGGCGACGGCGTATATGCCAGCGACACCCTCGCCAGTTTCCACACCGTGCTCCGCTGTGGTCCCCGGGCGAGGATCTGCGTCAACGGTCCGCTCAACAGCGGTAACGTCAGGAACGCGCAGAACGTCCACATGTCGGGCAACAACAGCGACAGCGGCAGCCCGACGATCGACAACGGCAACACCAACGTCGACAGCGGCGGCACGACCGGTGCGGAGAACAAGACCGGTAACGACATCCAGCACAACGGACCCGGTTCGACGCGTCTGTGACCTGACGCGCCACTGAAGCGGCCCCGTTCCCCGGTACCGACCGGGGAACGGGGCCGCTTCGTGTGGTCCGCGCCGGCCGCGAGGAAGCGGCCGGCGCGGGGCGTGCCTGTCAGAAGCCGAGGATCTTGAAGACCCGCTGGATGTTGTTGCTGCTGCCGACCGACGAACCCGATGCCGAGTTGGCGCTGTTCGTGGAGCCGTTGGTGCTGGAGAGGTTGCCGCTGTTGTTGGGGTTGCCGTGGTTGATGAAGTTGCCGCTGTTGAGGCTGTTGCCGCTGCGCACGGGGCCGTTGATGCAGGGGTGCGGCGACGGCGACTTGTACACCGGCGACTTGTAATGGAAGTCGGCGAGGCGGTTGTTGCAGATCACGCCGGAGACCATGCCCGTGATGTCACCGACGTCCGCGCCCACCGCGGCCTGCAGCAGCGACTCTCCCGGAACCGTCACGGCCGCGGCGGCCCCGCTGCCGAACAGCACCAGCCCGCACGCCCCGATCACACTTCCTGCCTGCGCAATTCTTCTCACGATGCTCCTCGCCTGTTCATCGTTCCGATGCCAGACGTATCGTGCTGCCGTTGTCCACCCGCATCGTCGTTCAACCCGCAGGGAGTAAAACGCTCGTCGGCCAGAATCAGCCGGGTGGCCCAACAACCCACCGGCCCCGTCGCCGTTGGCGGCGCAGCGCCGCGGCCGGGCTGAAGATCACCACGCGTCCGCCGCCCGGTGCCGGGCAGCCGCCTGCCGGGTCCCGCACCCCCCCTTCATGCCCTTCATGACCTCATAGCACGAGCCGCTCCGGCATCGGCTGCTCCACACCGTCCAGCTCCAGCGTGCAGCGGGGCATGGACGGCACCAGGTGGGGCTGGCGCAGCAGGACGCGGAAGGGGTGTGCGGGCTGGTCGGGGAGCTCGCCCGTCAGGACGTTCATCCCCGGGCCGTGCTCCTTCTGATAGGCGACGACCTTGCCATTGACCAGCAGCTCGATCTCACCGTCCCGGCCGGGGCCGACGTTCACGGTGATCGAGTGGCCGCCCTGGTCCAGGTGGAAGTGATGGCTGTGCCCCATGACGCACCTCCGGGAGTCCAGCAGTCCTGCCAACAGGTCCAGCGTAGATTCCACGAGCGACAATTGGTGTGGATGGCGATGAGATGAACGGATCGGTACAGATCGGCCAGGTCGTCGGGGTGCCGCTGCGCATGCACTGGAGCGTGCCGCTCCTGGTGGGCCTGTTCGCGTTCGGACTCGGCCGGCAGGCCCTGCCCGCGTGGATGCCGGGCCGCCCGTCGGCCGTGTACGCCCTCGGCGGCGTCGTCGGCGCCGTCCTGCTCACCGGCAGCCTGCTGCTGCACGAGGCGGCCCACGCGGCGACCGCCCGCCGCCGGAAGATCTCGGTCGAGGACGTCACGCTGTGGGCGCTGGGCGGGATGACGCGGATGGGCCGCCCGCAGTCCGCCGCCGCGGCCTTCGCGGTGGCCGTCAGTGGCCCGCTCACCAGCCTGGTCCTCGGCGGCGCGGCGCTCGGCGCGGGCATCGGGCTGCAGCGCCTGGCCGGCTGGGCGGAGCTCCCCGCGGTGATCCTGCTCTGGCTCGGCTGGGCCAATCTCTTCCTGGGCGTCTTCAACCTGCTGCCCGCGGTGCCGCTCGACGGCGGACGGGTGGTGCAGGCGGTGCTGTGGTGGCGCACCAAGGACCGCGACCGCGCCGACCTGGCGGCCTCCCGCGGCGGGCAGATCATGGGCGTCCTGCTCGTGGCGGCCGGCTGGATCTCCGTACTGCGCGGGGCGCCGGGCGGGCTGTGGATCGTCTTCGTCGGCCTGTTCATCATGGTCGTCGCCGGGGCGGAGCGGCGCCGTGCCGCGCTGCACACGTCGCTGCGCGGCGTACGGGTCGCCGACGCCATGTCCAGCCCCGTCGTCACCGGCGCCGACTGGCTGACCGTGCGGCGCTTCATCGACGAGGTGGCGGTGCCCGCCCACCACTCCGCCCTGCCGCTGCTCGACTTCGAGGGCCGCCCCAGCGGCCTCGTGCAACTCCAGCGGCTCGCCTCCGTGCCGCCCCCGAGCCGGGAGACGGCCCGGGTGCGAGAGGTGGCGACCCCGCTGTCCCAGTGCGCCGTCGCCGCGCCGGACGACCTGCTGAGCGACGCCGTCGACCGCTTCACCCTGCGTACCGGGCCCCGGCTGCTGGTCCTGGACGCGGGCCGGCTGGTCGGCATCGTCACGGGCAAGGACGTGACCCGGCTGATGCAGCGGCGCACCCTGAGCGCCCGGGAGAACGGCGACCGGGCGGACGACTGAGAGAGAGGCGGAACCCGCCATGCCGTACGTCACCGTGACCGCCCTCAGCCACCCCGGCCTGATCCGGGACCACAACGAGGACAGCCTGGTGGCCGGCCCGTGGACGCTGTGCGCGACCGTGACCGAGAATCCGCAGACGCTGGTGTTCCCGCGCGGCCACCCGCTCGTCGTCGCGGTCGCCGACGGCATCGGCGGCCAGCCGGGCGGTGAGGTGGCCAGCGCGCTGACCGTACGGCAGCTGGCGGCGGTCGGCCCGGCGCTGGACGGCGCGCAGGCCGTCCAGGACGCCCTGAAGCTCTGCAACCAGGCGGTGTACGCGGCCGCCGACCGCGACCCGGAACTGCTCACCATGGGGACGACGGTGGCCGGCGCGGTCGTCCTGGAGGAGTCGCTGCTGGTCTTCAACGTCGGCGACAGCCGGGTCCTGGGCGTCACCGAGGACGGCCTGCGGCAGGTCAGCGTCGACGACAGCCCGCCCCTCCAGCCCGGCCGCCGCACCACCTCCCTGGTCACCCAGGCGCTCGGCGGCGCACCCGGCTTCAGCCCGATCACCCCGCACGTCAGCACGGCCCCGCTCACGCCCGGTGACCGCTACCTCATCTGCACCGACGGCCTGACCGACCCGGTGCCGCAGGACGAGCTGGACGAGTTGCTGCGCGCCCACGAGGACGGCCGGGCCGCCTTCGAGCTGTGGCGGGCCGCCATCGAGGCGGGCGGGCCGGACAACATCACGCTGGCGCTGGTCGGCGTCGGGGACTGAGCGGTCCCGGGCAACCGGCGCGCGCTCCAGGCCGTCTTCCGGCGTGTTGGCGTCAGACGGTCCGTGGAGGAACCGGTGGAGCACAGAATCCTGGGCGAACGGTACGAGCTGGTCGAGCAGCTCGGGCAGGGCGGGATGGGCACGGTCCACCGTGCCGTCGACCGCCGGCTGCGCCGCACCGTCGCGGTCAAGACGCTCTCCGCCGAGCTGGCGCTGCAGCCCGAGTTCCTCGCCCGTTTCCAGCGTGAGGCGCACGCCGCGGCGGCGCTCAACCACCCCGGGGTGGCCACCGTCCACGACGTGGGGGAGGACGCCGGCGGCGGCAGCGCCGAGCCCTACCTGGTGATGGAGTACGTGCCGGGCCGGACCCTCAGCCAGGTCCTGGCCGACGGCCTGCTGCCGGTGCCGCAGGCGGTCGACATCGCCGGCCAGGTGCTGGAGGCGCTGGAGCACAGCCACCGGCACGCCATCGTGCACCGGGACATCAAGCCGGCGAACGTGATGCTCACCGCCACCGGCCGGGTCAAGGTCGTCGACTTCGGCATCGCCAAGGCCCTCAGCGAGGTGGCCACCCGGCTGACCGGGACCGGCGTGGCGGTCGGCACCCCCGCCTATCTGGCGCCGGAGCAGATCAACGGGGCCGAGACCGACCACCGCACGGACCTGTACGCGGTGGGCTGCCTGCTCCACGAGCTGCTGACCGGGCGGCCCCCGTACACCGGGGACTCGCCGTTCTCCGTCATGCACCAGCACCTGGCCGCGGTACCGCCGCCGGCGTCCGCGCTGCGGCCGGGGCTGCCGCCGGCCGTCGACGAGGTGATCCGCCGGGCGCTGCTCAAGAACCGGGCGGACCGGTTCGCGGACGCGTCGGCGATGAAGGCGGCGCTCGACGCGGCGGCCGAGGCTCCGGCCGCCCCCGTACGGACGCCCACCGCGCTCGATCCCCGGGCCGGCGCGGCCGCCGCCGGGGTGCCGGAGCCGTCCCCCGCGCCGCCCCGCAGCGAGCCGGCGGCGCGGGCCGTGCGCCGGTGGCCGGCGCGGGTGGTGTTCCGGCCGACGGCCGAGGGGGCGGTCGCGCTGCTCGGTTGCGTCCTGGCGCTGGTGATCTCCCGCAGCGAGGTGATCGAGGTCGGCCGGTTCTCGCACGTCGCGCTGGGTGCCGCGGTGGCGGGAGCGGTGCTGCTGCTGTGGTCGGCGCGGCTGGCGTGCGCGGTGGTGTGGGGCCCGGTGGCGGAGGCGGTGGCCGTGTGGTCCGAGCTCTCCCGCGGCTACCTCGGCTGGGACACCCGCTATGTCGTCATCGCCCTGCTGCTGGGCGCCGTGGCCGCCCTCTGCTTCGCCGCCGGGTACCGGGACGAGCACAGCGGCGGCTTCGCCCTCGTCGCGTTCTGGTTCACCGGTCTGACCTCGGTCTGGTTCTTCCTCGACGACCTGAACAAGATAGGCGTCTTCTACGTCCTGCTGCTGGGGGTCACGCTCGCCGTCGGCGCCCAGGTCCTGAAGGCACGCACCCGGCCGCCGCGGGCCGCCGCCGCGCCGCGCGGCACGGCGGACGCCGCGCCCGCGGCCGCCGCCCGGCCCGGTGCCGCGGCCCGCGGCTGATCCGCGGGCCGCACCCGTCATCGCACGACGAACTGCCCGCCCGGCTCCAGCAGGTGCAGCCGGTCGGCGAGGCCCGCCCGCTCGAAGGACGCGACCAGGGTCTCGGCGCCCTGGGTGAAGTGCTTCCAGTGCTCGAAGTGCAGCGGAACCACCGCCCGGGCGCCCAGGATCCGGGCCGCCTCGGCCGCCTGGTCGCTCGGCAGCGTGAGGTAGGCGTCGCCGAGCAGCGGGGTCTGCGCGCCGCCGGCGAACAGCAGCGCCACATCGACCGTCCCGGCCCGCTCGGCGACCGTGCGCACCACGTCGAGGGAGGCGTTGTCGCCGCTGACGTAGACGGTCGGCAGCTCCTCACCGGACAGCAGGAAGCCGGTGACCTCGCCGACCAGGTGCTCGGAGCCGTCCGGGCCGTGCTGGGCGGGCACACCGGTGATCCGCAGCGTTCTGCCGTCCGGGAGTGGCAGGGCGGTCTCCGCCCAGTTGGCCAGCGCCCTTACGGTGCCGCCGAGCCGCGCTTGGGCGGAGGCGGTGGACAGCACCAGCGGCGCCCCGTCGAGGAAGGCCCGGCCGGCGCGGTCGAGGTTGTCCGGGTGCTGGTCGTGGGAGAGCAGCACCGCGTCGACCGGCCCGAGCGTCGCCGCGTCCAGCGCCGGACCGGCGGTCTTGACCAGGGCACGGTCGCCGATCGGGTAGTCGCCGGGCGGGTCGAAGGTGGGGTCGGTCAGCAGCCGTACGCCGGCTGTCTCCAGGACCGCGGTGGGCCCTCCGAGATAGCGGACGGTCAGTGCGCTGACGGGGGTGGACTCGCTCATGGCTGCCTTTCGCGGGACCCGGCGTACATGTCAGCGTCAAGTGCCCGCGCGGACGGGCTATTCCCCCGGCCGGGTGCCGCTCGCCCCGGTGAGCCGGAGGGTGGCCACCGCCCCGCCGTCGGGCGCGTTCGAGAACCGCAGCGCGGCACCGAGCACCCGGGCCTGCCCGGTGGCGATCGTCAGCCCCAGTCCGTGGCCGGTCCTGCGGCCGTCGCCCGAACTGCTCTTGAAGCGCTGCGGACCCTCGTCGAGGAGGTAGCCGGGAAACCCGTCGCCGTGGTCCCGCACGGTCACCACCGGGCCGTCGACGGTCAGCACCACGGGCCGGCGGCCGTGCTTGTGGGCATTCGCGACGAGGTTGCCGAGCACCCGCTCCAGCCGGCGCTGGTCGGTCTCCACCCGGGCGTCCCGTACGACGCACACCTCGGTCGACGTCCCCGTGGCGCGCGCCGCGCGCTCGGCCAGCGGCCCCAGTTGGTGGACGTCGAGGTCGGCCCGCTCCACCTGCGCGTCGAGCCGGGAGATCTCCAGCAGGTCCTCGGTCAGCCGGCGCATGGTCCGGATGCGTTCCTGCACCATCTCCGTCGGGCGGCCGGGCGGCAGCAGCTCGGCCGCCGCGTGCAGCCCGGTGAGCGGGGTGCGCAGCTCGTGCGACACATCGGCGGTGAAGCGCTGTTCGCTGCGCAGCTTCGCCTGGAGCGTGGCGGCCATCGCGTCGAGCGCGGCCGCCACCGCGGCCGCCTCGTCCTGGGCGTGTCCGGGGCGCCGCGCCCGGGGGTCGTTGACGCGGGCATCGAGATCGCCGGTGCTGATCCGGCGGGCCACCCGCGCGGTGTGGTGCAGCCGGCGGGTGATGCGCGAGACGGCGACCAGCCCGACGAGCACGGTCGCCCCGATCGCGGCGGCCGAGGAGCCGATGATGGCGCGGTCCAGACCCTGCGTGGCGGCGGCCCGGTCGCTGTAGTCGAGGCGTACGGCCAGCGCCCTGCCGCCGTCGACCGGCGCCACCGCCCACATCGTCGGCCGGCCCCGGTGGTCGCCGAGCTGGGTGCCGCGCTCCTTGTGGCGCGCCATCTCGCGCAGCGGGCGGGGGAGGTCCGGCGGGTCCACCGCCGCGTTGCGGCCGAGCGGCTCCCCGGCGACGTACGTGGCCACGGCGTTGTCCAGCTCGTCCAGGGCCGCGCCGCGCGCCTGGCCCTCGGTCTGCCGGCCCACCAGGACGTGCACGAGGACGCCGAGCAGCGCGGCGAGGGTGCAGCACATGACGGTGAGGAAGACGGCGAACTTCCAGTAGAGCGTGGCCGTCCAGCCGGGCAGCCGCAGCGCCGCCCGCCGCCGGGCGGCGCTCACGGCGTGCGCTCCGGGGCGGGCGGGGAGACCGCGGAACGGCCCGGGGAGGGTGCGGCGCCCGCGGAACGGCCCGGGGCGGGCGAGGAGACCGCCCGGTCGAACTCCATCGCCCGGATCTCCATCGTCTGCCGCTTGTCGTCCCACGAGTGGACCGTGCGCATCTCGTACCCGGGCGAGCCGGTGGGCTCCCGCATGATCAGATCGCCGTCCGCCACCTCCACCGACAACGGGGTGCCGGCGGTGTCCAGGATCCGGTTCACCACCCCGCCCCGGAGCGTGTAGGCCCACACCGCGAGGACGTGCTCGCTCCCCTCGATGCCGACGATCAGCTCGGCCTTCCCGTCGTGCGTCAGGTCCTGGTACTGGGGCGCCCGCACGGGGCAGCGCGCCGGCTCGGTGGCGCAGCGGGCGATCCTCCGCTCGGTGGCCTTGTCGAAGGCCGGCGTGTGCGCCCGGGCGTCCGAGGCGATCTGTGCCCGTACGACGGAGAGCAGGTCCACCTTGCGGATGTCCCCGGACGCCTCCCGGCGCAGCCCGGGCACCGGCGACGGCCCGTCCTGACCGCTCCGGTCCGTCGGGGGCTGCGGCGCCGGCGGCCGTTCGGGCCACAGCCGCGCCGGCGCCGAGGCGACCCGGGTCGCGCCGGCCCCCTCGGGCTGCCCGGTGTCCGAGCACCCCGCCAGCGTCGCCGTCGCACCCATCACCACAAGGGCGAGCGAAACGGTCCGCGCCGGACCGGGGACGGGCAGGGAACGGATAAGGAGCACGGTACGTCCAGGAGCGCGGGCCGGCAGCGGATGCGGACGATGATGCTCCCCGCCGCGTATTACAGCAATCCGGCGGTTGCGTAACAACCGCCCATAAATGGTCGAACACCGCCACGACCCGCGCACCCCGTGGGGCCCGCCCCCACCCGGCGCAAAGAGATCACGGAGCCGGAGCCTTCGGCCACGGCCCCGGGCGACAAGGGCCGGGCCGCTCCCGCAGCACCCCGGTCAGCCGAGGCAGACGACCCCCAGCAGGCACAGGTGCGACGGCGAGGTCGGGTCGGCCGACGGCGACGTGGGAGCCGGCTGCTGGGTCTGCGGCTGCGTCTGAGTCGGCGTGGACGGCGTGTGGCTCACCGACGAGGAGCCCGCGTCGGACCCTCCGGCAGGAGCGGGCGTGCTCGTCCGCGGCGCCGCCGCCGGGCCGCTGCCGGCGCTGTCGGTGTGCGGGGCCGCGGCCGGTGCCGACGCGCTGTGCGGCGCCGTGCTCGGGGCCGCGGCAGGGTGGTTCGGCGCGGCGGGGGCCGCCTGCCGGCTCGTCGCGGCGGGGGCCGAGGCGGGGCTTGTGCCCTGCGGCGGCCGGCCGGCCGCCCTCGGCGGACGGCTGTCGAGGTGCCGCGAGGCCCGCGCGTCCGGCTGCTCCGACGCCGCGTCGGTGTTCTCCGTACGGGGCGTGCCCGCCAGCTCCGGGTCGGGCGATCCGGCCGCCTGCGTCTGACCCGAGGACGGCTTGTTCGGCAGCAGCGCCACGGTCAGGGCGCCACCGGCGAGCGCGAACGCCGTCGCGGCCGCGGCCCGGCGCCGGTGCTTCTTCCAGCGCGCCATCTGCCGACGCCGCGCGGCCCGGCCCTGCCCGGTGCTGGAGGAGCCGTCGAAGCCGTTCTCCGTACCGGCGTCCGCCCCTTCCGCGGCACTCTGCGCCGCGCTGCTCCCGACCGGCGCCGCGTCGAAGACATCCGGAACCTGCGGGGCACTCGGAACGTGCGGCGCGCTCGAAACGTGCGGGGCGCTCGCGGCGGTCGCCTCCGCCGGCCAGCTGTCCCACGACGGCGCCGCGGCAGCGGCCGCCGCGCCACCGCGGTGGCGGCCGGGCGGGGCTATGTCAGGGGCGTAATCGCCGCATCCCGGGCACACCAGCGCCCCGTTGAGGTTCCGGCGGCACGAGGAGCAGTAGTCCATCTGCGTTCTTTCTCTGCTGACTGCGCCGCCAGGGACGCCGGGATCTGGCCACGTTCGCACGCGGGATCGAGCGGCCAGCAACGCTAACGGCACCCACCGAAGGCATCGCGTAGACCTTGTGACGCTTGTGTGCAGATCCCCCACCACCCCCACACTCCCCACCCGACATGTCCCCTGAATCCAGGGATACCCCCCGTCACCACGAAGACTGCGCCCGCGGGTTTCCCCGCCCACGCGCACCGAAACGCCCCGACTACTTCCGCCCAGCGGCCCAACAGAGCGGAGAAAGGGGGGATCGGGGGACCAGAGACGAAGGATGCCCTCACGTTCCACTGACAACACCCCTTGCCGGGGATTGGATGGGCTCATGAAGAGGACTTCTCCGCCGCCCATCGACTACCGGCCCGTGAGCGGCGAACGCATGGCCGTCCACTTACGCTCCTTACGCAAGGTGCACGGAAAGGGGCCCGGCGCGGTCACCGCCCTGCACACCATCGACCACGGCTTTACCCACGGCACGTTCACCGCCGTGATGGGTCCCTCCGGCTCGGGCAAGTCCACCTTGCTGCACTGCGCTGCGGGGCTGGAGCGGCCCACCGCAGGCGTCGTCGAGCTCGGTGGGCGGGATCTGAGCCAACTGTCCGACCGGCAGTTGACGCTCCTGCGCCGCGACCATGTCGGCTTCGTCTTCCAGGATTTCCATCTCGTTCCGGCGCTGAGCGTCTCCGCCAACGTGGAGCTGCCACTGCGCCTGGCCGGACGCCGACCCGACACGCACTGGCGGGACGACCTGTTGACGCGGGTGGGACTCCAGGACCGTCGCCGGCACCGGCCCGGTGAGCTCTCGGGCGGTCAGCGGCAGCGCGTGGCTCTGGCCCGTGCGCTGGTCACGCGGCCCGAGGTGGTCTTCGCGGATGAGCCGACCGGCGCCCTGGACCGTGCCACCGGCCGTGAAGTGCTCGCGCTCCTGCGCGGTGCCGTCGATGACCTGGGCACCACCGTCGTCATGGTGACCCACGACCCACAGGCGGCTGCCTGGGCGGACGAGGTGCTCCTCCTGGCGGACGGACGCCTGGTCGACCGACTGGCCGCGCCCCACACCACAGCCGACACGATCGCGGCCCGCCTGGCTGACCTGGGGGTGTGACCGACCGTGCTCACCCTCGTTCTCGCCTCCGTACGCACCCGCCTGTGGCAGTACGCCGGTGCCCTTCTCGTCTCCTTCATGAGCGCGAGCCTGCTGACCCTGCTGGCCTCCGTCCTCGACAGCGTCCACCGCGCCGCGCCGGGCCACGGCGCCGAGCGGGCGGCCCAGTCCCTGCTCGGGCTGGTCGGCGGCACGTCGGGCTTCGCGGCCCTGCTGCTCGTCGCCAACACCCTGGTCCTGGTCGCCCAGCAACGCCGCCTGGAAATCGGCACCCTGCGGGTCATCGGCGCGACCGCCCCGCAGATCCGGGGCCAGATCGTGGGGGAGGCCGTGGTCGTGGCCGTACTGGGCGGTGTGACCGGCGCGGCCGTCGGCACCGCGGCGCTCAGCCCCGTACTGCAGTGGCTCATCCGGCACGGTGTCCTGCCGACCGGACCACAGGCCGGCTTCTCACCCGTCGGCTTCGCCGTCGGTGTCCTGTCCACCGTCGTGATCGCGGTCCCCGCAGCCTGGGCCGCGGTGCGCGGACCGCTGCGGATGTCCCCGATCGCCGCCGTTCGCGACGGGTCGGTGGAGGGCCGTGCGCTGCCTGTCGGGCGCACGATCGCGGCAGTGGCCACCCTGGCCCTCGCGTGGGCTGTCTGGGACCGCTACGGACGCAAGAGCGGAGTGCACGAGGCGATCAACGGGGCGATGGCCCTGTGCCTGACGCTGCTCATCGCGGCCTGGCTCCTGCTCCCGCTCGTGGTGCGCCCGGTGGCGGCACTCAGCGCGCTGCCCGGGCGACTGCTGTCCCGCTGTACGGGGCGGCTGGGCGCGGCGAACTGCGCGGCGGCGGGGCCACGGGTGGCGGCCATGGCCGGTCCGGTACTGCTGGCAGCCGGGCTCAGCGCCATGCTGCTGTGCGGCAATGCCGTGTCACAGGCGACCGTCACCGCCCACAGCACACTCCAACAGCAGAACAACGCCGTGGGCATGCGCATCCTGATGACCCCGCTGATCGTCTACGCGGCCCTCGGCATCCTGAACACCCTGCTGCTGGCCACCCGCCGGCGCCGCCAGGAGTTCGCCGCCCTTCGGCTGGCGGGCAGTACGAAGGCGCAGCTCCTGCGCATGCTGGGCTGGGAGTCGGCCACCGTGGTGCTCAGCGGGCTGCTGATGGCGGCGGTGGTGATCACGATCTTCCTCGCCGGCCTCGCGGCGCGGCTCGGGCCGCATCTCACGGTTGCCGACGTACTGCCCTGGGGAGCACTGGCACAGGTGGTCGCAGGATGCGCCGGGCTGGGCGTCCTGGGTGTGCTGGTGCCCGGCGTACTGGTGCTCCGCGTACGCCCCGCACGCGCGGTCGCGTCGGCGGAATAGGGCGCGACGCCCCGCCCTCCGTACACAAACCGACGACCGGCTCGGGTCCGCCGCGGGATTGCGTCGCCGGCTGCCGGCGTACGCCGCCCGCGGCGGACCCGTCCGTTCAGTGGTCGGAGTAGCTCAGGTCGCCCACCGTCCAGGCGGCGACATCCTCGATGGCGACGCGGTACATACCGCCCGTCTCCGGGAGGCCCACGCTTCCCTGCAGGATCCGCGCCACGTGGAAGTACAGGTGTGTGGGCTGCGCGTTCGGGTCCGGCGCACGGGTGCCCGCGCCGGCCGGTGCGAAGAGGGCCGAGAACGGCCCCAGCCGTTCCGACTTCTCCAGCACCTCGGCCACACGCTGCCGCCACGCGGCCTCGGGGGCGAGTCGTCCGGTGATGACCGCACCCTGGACGACGACGGTCAGAGACATCTGATTGCTCTGCTCCGACTCGACCCTGGCGGCGATGTCAACGAGCAATTCATCGGGCTTCGACACGAGCGAAGAGGTTACTACGCACCGGCGTTGCCCGCCCCTACCGCGTCCGACAGGCCGGGGCGGTCAGGGCTTGGGGAAGGTGGCGCGCAGTTCGGCGCCGTTGCTGAGGAAAGCGGCGGCGGCGAGGGGGAGGGCGCAGGTGGCCTGGGCCAGGGCGAACCACAGCGGGCAGACGCCGGGGATCAGGTCGACGGTGATGATCGCGATCGGCATGACGACCGAGAGGACCCGTACGCGGAGATAGGCCCAGCGTGCTCCCCGGGAGGCGAGGACGGTCATCCAGCAGACCACCGCGGCGCTGGCCAGGATGCCGCCCGATCGGCCCCACATGAACGAGGTCACCGTGTGTCCGGTGCTCGCGAGGACGGCGACCGTGAGGAGGACGGCGGCGCTGAGCGCTGCGTAGGCCGCGGCGAGGATCTTCACCTTGCGGAAGGTGCGACGGGTGGCCGGGTGGTGGAGGCGGGCCGCGCCGGCCGTGGTGGAGGCGGCGGTTCCCGTGGCGTTGCTGCTTCGTGTCGTCGTCATGGTGTTGACGCTAGAAAGCGCCGGGAGGACGCGGTATGGGCCTGGACGTACGGGTGGGTGGGGCCAGACCTACTTCCGCGGTGATCCGGCCGGAACCGGGCTTCTCGCGGCGCAGAGTGGAGGCACCTGGTCGAACGGGCCCGGGCCGGGCAGTGCGGCACCGCGTGGTGCCGCGCCCGGAGTTGGCACATGAGGGGAACGAGCATGCATCAGGTGAGGTCGTGGGTGGCGAGCGCCGGCGTGGGGTTCGTGCGGGCGTGCGTGGTGGTGGCCGTCACCATGCTGGTCCCCGCCGTGTGGGCCGCCGCCGTGGCGCTGGGCATCTGGTGGGGCGCGGCGAACCCGTGGTCGTGGCTCGCGCCGGTCGTGCTGGTGTGCGTGGGCACGCTCGCCCTGTCCCGCCCGGTCTGCCGGGTGGTCCGCCATCTCGTCGCGAGGTGGACCGCCACCGTCATCCCCGACGGATACCGGCAGGCCGGGCCGGTGACGCAGATGTCCACCGGGTACTGGTGGAACGGCTTCAGCTACGAACGCACCAGCCGCGACGCCCTCCTGGACCAGAAGTGGCGGGTCCGGTGGAGCGACCCCGCCAACTGGCGCGACCTGCGGTTCACGGGGATCGCGCCGCTCACCGCGGGCGTGGTGGCGGCCGTTCCGGTGGCCGGCATCGCGTCAGCGGTCCTCGGGTTGTCCCAGCCGGGGCTGCCCGCGCGCCTGCTCGGCGGGCTCGGACTGGTCGTGGCCGTCGCCGGCGCCCCGTACGCCTGGCGGCCCGTCCGGCCGGTGGCCGTCCGCTTCCTGCGCGCCTCGCCCGCGATGGCGCTGGCGGACCGGGTGGACGAGCTGACGGCCCAGCGCGCGGACGCCACGGTCACACAGGCCGCCGAGATCCGCCGGATCGAGCGGGACCTGCACGACGGCGCGCAGGCCCGCCTGGTCGCGCTGGGACTCGCCCTGGCGACCGCGGAGAAGCTCATGGAAACCGACCCCGGCCGGGCCAAGGCGCTGATGCGGGAAGCGCGGGCCGGCGCCGCCACGTCGCTGACCGAACTCCGCGAACTGGTCAGGGGCATCAACCCGCCGGTGCTGAACGAGCGGGGGCTCATCGACGCCGTGCGCGCGCTCGCCCTGGACAGCCCGCTCGAAGCGGAGGTCGGCGCCGACGGGCGGCTCCGGCTGGACCCGCCCGTCGAGTCCGCGGTGTACTTCGGGATCGCCGAACTGCTGACCAACGCGGTCAAGCACGCCCGCGCGACCCGGGCGCGGATCTCCCTCGCCCGGGACGCCGCCGACACCGCGATCGTCGTGGACGTCGAGGACGACGGCCGCGGCGGAGCCGAGGTGCGGGCCGGGGGTGGCCTCGCGGGGCTGCGCCGCCGCCTCGCGGTCTTCGACGGCACCCTGGAGGTCACCAGCCCGGCCGGTGGCCCGACCCGCGTGAGAATGGTGGTGCCATGCGCATCGTTGTAGCCGAAGACCTCTACCTGCTGCGCGACGGCCTGGTCCGCCTCATGGAGGCGTACGGACACCAGGTGGTGGCGACGGCGGCCACCGGGCCCGAGACGCTCGACGCGCTGCTGACGTGGCGGCCGGACGTCGCCGTCGTCGATGTCCGCATGCCGCCGACCCAGTCGGACGAGGGCCTGCGGGCGGCCCTCGACGCCCGCCGCGAAGTGCCAGGACTGCCGGTGCTGATCCTCTCCCAGCACGTCGAACAGCTCTACGCCCGCGAACTCCTGGCCGACGGCACCGGCGGCATCGGCTACTTCCTCAAGGAGAGCGTCTTCGACGCCGACCAGTTCATCGACGCCCTGGAACGCGTCGCCGGTGGCGGGACCGCCATGGACCCGGCCGTCATCGGCAAACTGCTGTCCACCGGGCCCTCGAACCGACGGCTTGCCGCGCTCACCGCACGCGAACACTCGGTGCTCGGCCTGATGGCCGAAGGACTGTCCAACCAGGCCATCGGCCGGCGGCTCTTCCTCAGCGAGAGCGCCATCAGCAAATACACCACCTCCCTGTTCGGCAAGCTCGGCATCACCGACGACGACAACAGCAACCGCCGCGTCCTCGCCGTGCTGGCCTACCTGAACAACCCGTGAGGCGCCGGGACGCGGGCCTCCCACCCCTCGGCGAGGCCCCGTCCCGCACTCCCTCCCGCCTACGACGGGGTGTTCCCCCGAGCGCCGTCCTCCCCCGTCCGAGGGGACCATCTCCTGGCGGTCAGGCGCCCGGCAGGGCGGATGGGGAACCCTTGACTGACGGTGGGAACCCTTGACTGAAGGTTGACCGCTTGCGTGGCGAGCTCCTGAAGGGAGCGAATTACGTTCCCTTCATGCCCCCACGCCCCACTGCCCCCACCCTGCCGGTCCTCCCGTACCGCAAACCGACCCGTGGCCGGGACTACTGGCTGCTGGACGACGTGCTGCCGGATCCGGGCGCCGTACGGGAACGCTGCCTGGCCAGGAACGACTGGACCGAGGGCTACCCCCACAAGCCCGAGAGCTGGCCGGGCCTGCGGACCATGCCGGCCCTGGAACCCGGTGAGTTGGCCCGCGTCGAGAAGCTGGTGAGAAAGGCGACCGGTGCCTCGAAGATCTGGGCCGAACGCCCGGCCGGCGGCGGCACCTTCAACCACAACTGCGTCCAGGTCGTCGGTGCGGGCGAGTGCGAGCCCCGCCCGCACACCGACTCCCGCAACCTCTGCCGCTACGCGGCCGTGCTCTACCTCAATCCCCTGGTCCCCAAGGACTTCGGTACCAGCTTCTACCGGCAGAGCCTGCCGGGCGGCTCCCTCGGCGGCAACCAGGTGGCCGCTCCGCACAACAACCTGGTCGACGCACTCGGCACCCGCTTCGTCGCGCCGGAATCCTTCGTCGAGGACGTCCGCGTTCCGCACCGCCCCAACCGGCTGCTGCTCTACTCCGCGAACCTGATTCACACGGCCACCGGCTACTGCGGCACCACTCTGGAGGAGAAACGGATGACGGCGGTCTTCTTCTGGATGGCCTGACCCGCCCCCGGCGCCCCGCAGGCGGCATCGGCCCGGTTCCTCGGGCTCTCCGCGGCGTCCTTCCGCTGCGCAAAAGCGTGTTAGCCGGGCATTAGCGGAGCGGCAGCCGTGCGCTAGTGGCCCCGGACAGAGTGGGTGACGTACCGAGGAG
This sequence comes from Streptomyces lydicus, assembly GCF_000717345.1. GTDB lineage: Bacteria > Actinomycetota > Actinomycetes > Streptomycetales > Streptomycetaceae > Streptomyces > Streptomyces lydicus. The sequence goes on from NZ_JNZA01000014.1 coordinate 137,860, forward strand.
ACAACGCAACCGACTGTCCTGGGGGGACCCCACATGAGCTCCAGCACCTCCGTCCGCACCGCTCGTCGCCGCACCGTGCGCGTCGCCGCCGCGGCCCTGATCGCGGCCGCCGGCCTCACCCTGACCGCCTGCGCCGGCTCGGACGCCGCCGACGCGAGGTCCGCGGGCCGCACGAACACCAGCTCGGCCGCCGCCGAGTCCACCGCCTCGGGCTGGTCCGGGCTGCAGAGCACGGGCGCCAAGGCGGACGTCCTGGGCAAGCAGTCGGGCGGCGCGCACGCCGCCAAGGGCGGCAAGGCGGCATCCCCGGTCCGCACCCAGCGCCTGGCGGACGGCATCAGCAAGGCCGAGATCTACCAGCTCGGCGACCAGCACTACCGCGCCAAGATCGTCGCCCGCGGTTCGGTCCTGGCGACGCTGGAGACGAAGGGGCACGACGACGGGCTCGACGCCAACGACATGTTCGTCACGCTCACGCTGGACGGCCAGGTCCATTCCTGGATGGGCGGCGGCCACCAGGGACCGGGCACCTTCAAGCTCGCGGGCGGCTGGACGGCCAAGGTCACGAAGGTCGGCGAGCTGCGGTACCGCGCACAGATCATCGGCCACGACGGCGTGGCCGCCACGCTGGAGACGAACCAGCACGACGTCGGGCTCGACGCCAACGGCATCTACATCGTGCTCAGCAGCGGCGGTGTGATCAGCGCCCACGCGTAACAGGCGCCGGTGCCCCTCGTGGCGCCGACGCGGCGCCGAGAAGTCCGCTGCCCCGGAGTGTCACACCGGGGCGGCGGACTTTCCGCTTCACGGTGCGTCATGCCGACGTGACTGCGGAGGTCAAGGCCATTCAGACGTCGAGCGTGACCGCCCGGACAGTTCCTAGTTGTTCTTGCACTTCTTGGTGTCCTTGTTGACGTCCATGATTTCGTTGATGTGCGCGAACTTGTACTTGCCCTGGGAATCGCCCTGGAAGGTGACGCACTTGTAGAACGGCGTCGATCCGTCGTTGTAGAACTTGAAGGCAGCGGTGACGCGCGTGCCGCCCAGGCAGTGGTTGTTGTAGTAGACCGTGGTGCTCGACCAGCCGGTCTTCCACGAGAAGTTGACCCGCCCATTCGACTCGTTGCACTTGATGCTGTCCTTCCCCGACTTCGGCGGGGCCTTTGCTGCCGGTGCGGTCGCGGCGAGCAGCTGGGAAGCGCCGGACACGGCAGGCGCGGCGGGTGCCGCGGACGCCGGTGCGGAACTCAGGCCGAGGCTGAGGCCGACGGCGGCGAGGACGGCTCCGGCCGATGTGAGAGTGCGCATCGAATTCCCCCAGGAGAGCGTGGATCACTACGCGTTGATCGTTCTGCGGCGGTCACGATCACTAAAGCTTCCGGCCCCAGGGGCGTCAACCCTCGACCGGGAGGCGAGCTTCCGGGTTGCTGCGTTCCACGACACGTCCCGGTGGAGGTCACTTGGGAATGGTCGAGGCGACATCGTCGAGGGTGGCGTCCCTGACGAGACCGGTGTCCTCCAGGACGTCCATGTGGTCCTGGACGGTGTTGTTCGTCTGCGTCGCCAATCGCCGCACCAGGTCGTTCTTGGTGCTTGCGCGGACTTCACCGATGGTGATGAAAATCTTGCCGTGGGAGGCCCGGAGCAGGTCCACGAAGAGCTGGTCGAAGGCGTGGCCCCGGGCATTCTTCAACTGCTCGACCCAGCCCTGCTGTTCCGCGGTGGCCTGGTCCGGGATCGGCACGTTCAACGCCTCGGAGTCCTCGCGATCCAGTTGGTCGAGCTTGCTGTGCCCCTCCAGAAGATGCATACCCGCGCGCTTGATGGCTTCGCTCGACGCGTGCGTCTGGGCGAGCCGGCCCGCCGGCATCTCCCACAGGCCGGCCTGCCGGACCTTGGTGAGGAAGAGCTTGTCCAGCGCGCTGAGTGGGCCGGTGTTACTCGCCTGAGGTGCGGCCTGACCGGTCCCCGACAGCGGGAGGTTCGCGGAGACCGACTCGTCGGCGGAGCTGTTTCTCTGCGCAAGCCACACGGATACGGCGGCGACAACTGCCATGAGGGCGACGGCAGCGGCTATCAGGCGGCCACGACGGGATGTGGCCCTCGGATTCCGTGCGTGAGATTTCATCATGCCTCCTGAAGTGCCCGACGATTCGTCGTGCGGGCGCTGTTGCGCCTGGCATTGCTGGGGCACGCACCACGCTAACTTTTGCATTGGGCAAGCGAATTGATTCAGCGATGATGCGCAAAAGCGCGCAGCGGACGGCTGCCGTCGCCTATGCTCCCGCCCTTCTTCGGTCCTTCTCCCGGCCCTTCTCCCGGCCTTCTCCGGACTTGTCCCGCCGTCCCCGTCGGCCTCTTGGCTGACCGCCGTTCACCTGCGGGGACGCGGCCGCAGCCCCGATCGGCGTGGCCGCTCTGCCGTGTTTGTCACCGTTCCGCAACAGCCGTGAACCGCCTCGGCAGGTGCCCCGTACAGCCCGGTGTGCGCGGCTCAGCGGCCGCAGCGATACCCAACGAGAGAAGGAATCGACATGGCCGGCGGCAACATCAAGATCAGCCCCGACGAGATGCGCGAGGCGTCGACCTGGCTGCAGAACCAGAAGGAACTGATGCAGCAGAGCCTCCACGAGGCCAACACCAAGATGGACGAGATGGTCGAGGCCGCCTACGCCACCCCCGGCTCCGAGAGCAAGTTCCGCCCGTACTGGGAGGAGTACAAGAACGGAACCGAGAAGGCGATCGAGGGCCTGCAGGGCGTCAGCGAGTTCATCAAGCAGGTCGCCGACGCGTTCGTCGACACCGACGACCAGACGGCCGGCTCCATCGGCTGACGTGCCCCGCATCGTCCGGCCCCGCCCTCCCCGTGAGGGCGGGGCCGGACGGCCGGAGCAGGGGAGGAGGCACCGATGGGGACCATCAGCGTTCCCGTGCAGGACCTGAAGGACACGGTCAAGGAGCTCCAGAACATCGGGGATCTGCTGGGGGATTCCGCGACGCTCTACCACGCCGCGGGCGACCGGGATGACTTCAAGCGCATCGCCGGTGACAGCAAACTCGCGCACGCCCTCGACGAGTTCGACAAGGCGTGGGCGGCCGGCCACGAGCGGGTCCACGACAACGTGAAGAAGTTCTCCGAGAACGTGGACACGATCGCCGAGAACTTCGTGCAGACGGACGACGACAGCGTCAAGGCGCTGGAGAAGAAGGACGCGTGAGCGGAAACGTCGCGCGGAAGGGAAAGGCGTCATGACGCAACCGGTCACGGAGCGGCCCGAGGGCGCGCCCGCGGGCTACACGCTGAGGTTCCCCGACTCCTGGTGGCAACTCGACCTCGACCCGAGCACCCGGGACGCGTCGATCCGCCGCCGTATCGAGGCCCAGGTGGAGAAGGCTCCGCAGCTCTCCCGCGAGCAGGTGGACGCGCTGATCCGCACCACCCGGCGGACCGCCCGCGAGGCGCACGCGCAGGGCGCGCTGCGGGCGTCGGGGATGCTCAGGATCCTCCGCGCGGGCAGCGGCCCCCTGGTGCTCAGCGCCACGATGGTCGTGCTCCGGCTCTCCGTTCCCGAGGAACAGTCGGAGGATCTGGCGGACCTCGTCGTCGCGGCCGCCATGCAGCTCGGCACCGAGGCGGAAGGCAGCGGACTGCCGCCCGGCGACGTGGAGTTGGTGGAACTGCCCGAGGTCGGAGCGGCCGGGCGGATCACCAGGATCGAGGAAGTGGACTACCAGGGGACGCGGGTGCCCACCGCGGTGCGACACACCCTGATCCCGGTGCCGAACAGCCGGGACTACCTGGTGCTCGCCGGCTCCACCCCCAACGTGGACCTGGCGGACCAGTTCTACGAGGTCTTCGACGCGATCGCGGAGTCGTTCCGCTTCGAGGACCCGGCCGGCACGTCCGGCGCAGCGGATCCGGCGGCGGATGCGGCCGGTGGAGGCCCCATGGGCGAAGCAGACAAGGGAAAGTGAGGTCGCGGCCATGGCGCGTCCAGCGGTGTCCGATTGGGAATCGGTCTTCGGGTTCGAGGACGACCCGACCCCGGGTGATCCGGAAGTGCTCGGACAACTCGCCCGCAGCTACCGTTCCGTAGCCGATAACGCGGGCGACGCCCTGCCCCTTGTCTCCGGGCTGGAGAACAAGCAGGTGGGCGAGGGCAAGACCATGGAGAAGCTCCGGGACAAGCTGGGCGACCTGGCCAAACAGGTGCGCAAGCTGCACAGCTCCTACGACCAGGCCGCCGGCGCCCTGGACACGTATGTGAATTCGCTGCGTGATCAGCAGCGGAATGCCGACAACGCGCTGGAGAAGGGGCGCGAGGCCAAGGAGCGGCTGGCGTCGGCCACCGAGGTCGTGCGTGCGGCCGGTGCCGACATCAGCCGGCTGGACGGGGTCACCCACCCTCCGGACGACGCCGAGGCGAGGGCGAGCACCCGGCGCGCGCTGGACGAGGCCCACGGCAAGCAGTCCACCGCGCAGGCGCACGCCGATGACGCGCAGGCGGATCTCGACGCGGCCCGCCTGCTGGCCGAGGACGCGCGGCAGGTGCGCGAGGAGGACGCCGCCACGGCGGCGCAGAAGCTGGATGACGCCCGGAGCGAGTCGGTCGACGGCTACAGCCTGTGGGACAAGATCAAGAAGGCGTTGAGCACGGCCTTCGGCATCATCAGCGCGGTGCTGGGCGTGCTGGCGATGCTGATACCCGGCCTGCAGGGCATCGGAATAGCCCTGACGATCGGCAGCATCGTGGCCGGCGCGGTGTCGCTGGGGATCAACCTGTCCACGATGGCGGAGACAGGTGAGTGGAACGTCCTTGAGATCGTGCTCGGCGTCGTGGGACTGGTCGGGGGCGGGGCCGCGGCCCTCAAGGGCCTCGGGGGGCTCGGTTCGGCCCTGAAGGGGATCAAGCCCCTCTCGATGAAGAATCCCCAGGGCGGCGTCCGCATCAACAGCCGGCCCGCGAACAGCCGCACCTGCAAGACGGACCCGGTCGATGTGGCCAGTGGCGAAATGCTGCTGCAGCAGGACGATCTGGAGCTGCCGGGCGTCCTGCCGTTGGCGATCACGCGGACGCATCTGTCGACGTACCGCTACGGGCAGTTCTTCGGCCCGTCCTGGGCCTCCACCCTGGACGAACGCCTCGAAGTCGACGACCGGGGGCGGGTGTTGTGGGCCCGTGAGGACGGCTCGATTCTGACCTACCCCAGCCTTCCCGCCGCCGGGTCGGATGAGGCGGTGCGGCCCGAGGAGGGCCCCCGCCTTCCGCTGACCGCTGAAGAAGACGCCACCACGGGCGAGGTCACGTACCGCATCTCCGACCCGCACGCGGGCCTCGTCTGCACCTTCGCGCACCATCCCGGGGACAGCGAGAGTGAGCTGTACTGGCTGGCCCGGTGGCAGGACCGCAACGGCAACGAGATCAGCGTCTCCCGTCTGGAGGACGGCACCCCGACGGCGCTGGTCCACTCCGGCGGCTACCGCGTCAACGTCCACTGCACCGCCGGTCTCCTCACCCGTCTGACGGTCACCACGCCCGAGGGCCCCGTCGAGGTCGCGTCCTACAGTCACGACGCGGACGGGAACCTCACCCACGTCACGAACTCGTCGGGCAGGGCGATGGTGTTCGCCTACGACGACCGGTCCCGCATCACCGCCTGGACGGACCGGAACGACTCCACCTACCGCTACGTCTACGACGACGACAACCGCGTCACACAGACCATCGGCCCCGACGGCTACCTCTCCTCCCAATGGAGCTACGACCCCGACCGGCACCGGACGCATTTCACCGACTCCTGCGGCGCGACGACCGTCTACCAGCTCAACGACCTGCATCAGGTCATCACCGAGACCGACCCGCTGGGACACACCACGGCCTCCGAGTGGGACCGCTACGACAGCCTCCTCGCCCGCACCGACCCGCTCGGCAACACGACGCGGTACGAATGGGACGCGCGCACCGGTGACCTCAGCGCGGTCCACTTCCCCGACGGCACCAGCGCCCGGACCCGCTACAACGGGTTCCACCTCCCCATCGAGACGGTCCTGCCCGGGGGCGAGACCTGGCTCCAGGAGTACGACGCCCGCGGCCGCCGCATCAGCGTCACCGCACCGGACGGCGCCACCACCCGCTTCACCCACGACGAGCACGGCGCGGTCACCTCGGTCACCGATGCCCTGGGCGGCGTGCAGCGCATCGCCAACGACGCCGCCGGCCTGCCGCTGACCGTCACGGACCCGGCACAGAACGTCACGACGGTCACCCGTGACGCGTTCGGCCGTTCGACGACCCTGACCGACGCGCTCGGTGCCCGCACCGAGATGGAGTGGACCGTCGAGGGGCGCCTCAGGCGTCGCACCCTGCCGGACGGCAGCGCCGAGACGTGGGAGTGGGACGGCGAGGGGAACTGCCTCACCCACACGGACCCCGCCGGCCAGGTCACCACCTCCGAGTACACCCACTTCGACCGGCTCACGGCCCGTACCGGACCGGACGGCACGCGCTACCGGTTCGCCTACGACACCGAACTGCGCCCGGTCCGGGTCCTCGACCCGCAGGGCCTGTCGTGGGACTACACCTTCGACGCGTGCGGCCGCCTGATCTCCGAGTCGGACTTCGACGACCGCACGCTCACCTACACCCACGACGCCGCCGGCCGCCTCAGCACGTACACCACACCCCTCGGGGAGTGCATCGGCTACGAGCACGACTCCATGGGACGCACCCTGTCCAAGGATGTCGCAGGCCGGCGCACCGACTATGCGTATGACGCCGCCGGGCGCATGCGCGAAGCCGCGTCGCCCACCTCAACCGTCCACCTGGAGTGGGACGTCCGCGGGAACCTGGTCGCCGAGACGGTCGACGGCGCCACCACCACCTACCGCTATGACGCACTCGGCCGCCGCACCGGGCGCGTCACCCCCACCGGCGCGTGCACCGAACTGGCCTACGACGCGGCGGGGAACCGCGCCGGCCTGACCGCTTCCGGGCACACCATCGGCTTCGCGTACGACGCGCTCGGCAAGGAGCTGGAACGCAGCTTCGGTCCGCACGGGGACCCGGTGACGTTCGCGACCGCGTACGACAGGGTCGGCCGTCCCGTCCAGCAGTCCCTGGGCAAGCGGGACCACACGCTGCGCGCCCGCGCCTACACCTTCCGCGCCGACCACCACCTGACCGCCGTCACCGACCAGCTCACCGGCGCCACCCGGCACTACGAGCTCGATCCCGGCGGCCGGCCGCTGACCGTGACGGCCGAGAACTGGTCCGAGTCCTACGCGTACGACGCGGCCGGCAACCAGATGGACGCGCACTGGCCCGACAAGGCACCCCGGACCGAGGCCCGCGGCCCGCGCACGTACGAGGGCACCCGGGTGCTCACCGCCGGACGCATCCGCTACGAGTACGACGCCGCGGGCCGCACCGTGCTGCGGCAGCAGACGCGCCTGTCGAAGAAGCCCGCCACCTGGCGCTACGAGTACGACGCCGAGGACCGTCTGACCTCGTGCGTCACCCCGGACGGCACGGTGTGGCAGTACGCCTACGACCCGCTCGGCCGCCGCACCGCAAAGCAGCGGCTCACCGACACCGGGGAGGTGGCGGAGGAGGTCCGCTTCACCTGGGACGGCACCCGCCTCGCGGAGCAGAGCGACAGCCTCACCCGGGTGACGCTCACCTGGGACCACGACGGGCACCGGCCGCTGGCCCAGACCGAGCGCCGGCTCGATCCGGACGACCAGGAAGAGGTCGACCGCCGTTTCTTCGCCATAGCCACCGACCTCGTCGGCACCCCCACCGAACTCGTCGACGAGGCCGGCCACATCGCCTGGCACTCCCGCGCCATGCTGTGGGGCACCACCGCGTGGAACCGGGACGCGACGGCCTACACACCCCTGCGATTCCCCGGGCAGTACGCCGACCCGGAAACGGGCCTGCACTACAACCTGCACCGTCACTACGACCCCGACACCGCCCGGTTCACCACCCCCGACCCGCTCGGGCTGGTCCCCGCGCCCAACCCCGCCGCCTATGTCCACAACCCGCACACCTGGTGCGACCCGCTCGGCCTCGCACCCGCCCCGGATCCGGACCAGGCCCTCAGGAAGGAGCTGCTGGACCTCGGCAAGGCGCGGATCCAGCATGTGCAGGGCGGCCTCGGTCCGGAGGATCACGTCCCGGGTGCCTACGCCACGGGCAAGGACAGGACCACCGGCAAGATCTATCACGGTGAAAGCCTCACCGACGAAAACCTCGCCAAGGCCGTGAACGATGCCCTGCCCGGCGAATCACAGCACCCCACCGGCCGCCCCCCGGGAGTCTGCGCCGAGCCACGCATGTTCACGAACGCCATCAACGACGGCGCCGACCCGAAGAACGTGGACCTGGTGACGCAGAACGCCAAGGGCAAGAAGTTCAAGATGTGCGAGAACTGCCGGACATGGGTTCCCGGCTTCGGAGGAAAGGTACTTTCAGGATGAACGGCCCCCACCACCACCCGGCGGCGCAGTCGCTGCGAGAACGCCTCGCGGGCACGGCCCGCGTCGAGGCACGCCGGCTGGACGTCGAGGACGCCTGCCGGCAATACGCGGACGCGGGTTACGACGTCACTGCGCAGCTGCGTGCATTCCTCACGGCGTACGGCGAGTTGACGATCACCTGGCCCTTCCGGCGCGGCGAGACAGACCTCACGATCGCGGTGGAGAAGGCGCTGGACGTCCCGGACAGAAACGTTCGCCTCTACGGCAAGCGCCTGGGGCAGTCCGTCCTCCCCGTGGGCATCGCCTTCTCCACCGAGGAGGCGGTCCTTCTGGCGGAGAGCGGCGAGATCTTCTTCGGCGGGGATGCCGGGATGCAGCGCGTGGCCCACGACTTCGAGGCTGCCGTCGAGGCCCTCGTCACGGACGACTGGGACAAGACCTTCTTCTGAGCGCCGGTCCGTCGGCCCCGGGACGCCTGAGCCGGCCCCGCCCCGCAGACGAGAGGGCTCCCGCCGATCACCTCGGCGGGAGCCCTCCGTACTGTGCGGACGGTGCGTCCGGCAGGGTGGATCAGGCAGGTGCGTCCGGCTTGGGCAGCACCGTCTCCGGCACCTGGACGGTACGCAGCACGCCGTCGCCCAGGTGCAGGATGGCCCGGCCCGGGCGGGTCGCGCCCAGGCGGCTGCGGGGCACCTTGACGCCGATCAGCTCGCCGTCGCTCATGTTCTGCGGCTTCAGCAGCAGACCGCACCGGTTGCGGCGGGCCTCGGCGTGCCAGCCGGAGAAGCCGGAGGAGAGCCGGTCGGTCTGCCCAGCGATCACCAGGCCCCGGCCGGTCTCGGCACCGGACTTGGCGATGGGCGTGAGGACGGACTCGGCCTTCGACTTCAGCAGCAGGTCGGCGTCGTCCAGGATCACCACGGCCCCCTCCGGCGCGGACGCCAGGGCCTGTTCCAGCGCCGCGGGCTCGATGTCGGCCTCGTCGAAGACCGCGAGGACCCCGGGCCGTCCGGCGAGCCGGCGCAACGGCGACCTGGCGGGCGCGCCGACGACGAGGGGCGTCCCGACCGACAGCAGCGACAGTGCCAGCGTCGCCAGGACGGTGCTGCGTCCCGAGCGGGCCGGGCCCGCGACGAGGAAGGTCGGCGTGACGGAGAAGTCCGGCCCGAACGCGGTGAGTTCGTCACCGCCGACACCGGTCAGCGCCCAGCGTGCGGACGGCAGCGGCTTCGGCACGTACCGGGCCGCCTCCTCCCAGGTGAGCCGGTCCGGCAGGATGTCGACCCGGAACGGCCGGGTGCCGGCCGGCAGCTGGGCCGCCCGCTCGCGGCAGTACTCGGCGATCTGCTGGAGCGCCACGGCCTGCGCCTGGCCCTCCGGGTTGTCCGTGAGGAGCGCGATCTGCACCTCCGCCTTGTCGGCGGCACGGAACGCGCGGCCCGGCGGGATCTCGTCGGGCACGTTGCGCTGGGTGATGCCGATCATCCCGTACTCGGACTTCTCGTTCAGCTTCAGCACGAGCTTGTCCTCGGTCGAGCCGTTGACCCGGCTGGAGAACAGCGCCCGGTCACCGGTCATCACCAGGTGGATGCCGGCACTCGCGCCGTCCCGGAGCAGGGTCAGCACGGAGTTCAGCAGGTTCCCGGCGTCGTACTCGCCGAGCTGCTTGTCGAAGACCTCCCACCGGTCGATGAACAGCACGATGTGCGGCGGCCGTTCGGCCTCCGGCAGGGCCCGGCGGAGCTCCGGCAGGTCGGCGCTGCCGCGGGCGGCGAGCATCTCCTGGCGCCTGGTCAGCTCCTCCGTCAGCCGGGCGAGCAGCCGGGCCACCCGGTCGGGCTGGGTGCGCTGGGTGACGGCCCCGCAGTGCGGCAGTCCTTCGAGGGGCAGCAGCGCGCCGTTGCCGCAGTCGATGCCGTACATGTGCAGCTGGTCCGGCGCATGCGCGAAGGCCAGGGTGCCGGCGATGGTGCGCAGCGTCTGCGACCGGCCCTGCCGGGGCGAGCCGATGATGTGCAGGTGCCCGAGCGTCGCCGGGTCGATCACCAGGGGCTGCCGGGCCTGTTGTGCGGGCAGGTCCACCACGCCGTACGCGACGGGCGCGAGGTCGTAGTCCGAGGGCGGGGGCGGCGGCAGTTCGCCGGTCACCAGCACCTCGGGCAGCGGCGGCAGCCAGGGGCTGTGCTGCGCGGGGATGCCCATCTCCCGGTCCGCCTCGCGGATCGCCGTGACGAGCCCGGTGAGGTCGGTCTCCACCTCGGCGGGCGCCGCCGCGGCGCGGGGCCGCGCCGGCAGCGGCTCGCCGAGCCGCTCCCAGCCGACCGACACCGCCCAGGGCGCCGGCAGCGAGGTCGCCGTGGCACCGGGCCGGCGGCCGCCGACCCGTCCCGACTGGAACGGCACGAGGGAGTTCTGGCCCAGGCGCACATAGGCGCGGCCGGGGGTGCCCTGCGAGATCCCGGCGGCCTCCGGAGAGTTGAGGACGTCCGTGCTCTCGCCGGCGTCCGTCACCCGGAGCGCGATGCGCAGGTTGGTGTTGGCGCGGATCTCCGAGGACACGACGCCGCTGGGGCGCTGCGTCGCCAGGATCAGGTGGATACCGAGGCTGCGGCCCCGCTGGGCGATGTTGACCAGGCCCTTCACGAAGTCCGGCAGGTCGCGCACCATCGAGGCGAACTCGTCGATGACGATGAGCAGCCGGGGCATCGGCTCGCGGCCCGCCGGGTTGCGCTCCAGCAGGTCGACGTAGTCCTCGATGTCCTTGGCGCCGGCCGCGGCGAGGATGTGCTCGCGCCGGGTGAGTTCCGCCGTCAGCGACACCAGGGCCCGCTCGACGAGGTGGGCGTCGAGGTCGGTGACCATGCCGACGGTGTGCGGCAGGTCCACACAGTCCTTGAACGCGGAGCCGCCCTTGTAGTCGACCAGGACGAACGTCATCGCGTCCGGACGGTTCGCCACCGCGAGCGAGGCGACCAGCGTCTGGAGGAGTTCGGACTTGCCGGAGCCGGTGGTGCCGGCGACCAGCCCGTGCGGGCCGTCACGCCGCAGGTCCAGGTAGAACGGGCCGTCCAGGGAGACGCCCACGGCCGCCCGGGTCGAGCGGCCCCCGGCCGCCCAGCGCGCCTTGATGCCGGCGGCCTGCGGCGGGTCGAGGGCGAGGACGTCCAGCAGCCGCGCGGAGCCGGGCAGCACCGCGGCCTCCTCGTCGGCGCCGCCCGAATCGCGCATCGGGCCCATCGCCCGGGCCAGCGAACGGCACCAGTCCAGGGACACCGCGTCGGGCCGGATGCCCCCGACGGTGCCCCGCCCGGAGCGTCCCACCCTGACGGTTCCGCCGGGCTCCTCGGCGACGACGGCCTGGCACTCCTCGGGCAGCAGCCGCTCCTCGGCGTCCAGGCAGACCGCGCGGATGCCGACGGCCGGACCGTCGCGCAGGATCTGCGCCACGCCGGGCAGCGAACGCAGCCTGCGGGCCCCGTCGAGGATGACGAGCACGTCGGGGCCGGGGGCCCGGTCCCGCCGGCCCTCCCGTCCGGCGCGTTCGACGATCAGCGCGGTCAGTTCGGCGACCCGCCGGGCGCAGGTCTCCGTGCCGTAGCCGATGCTGGCCGGGGTGTCGCCGGACTTCTTGCGCACGTGCGGCAGCCAGCGCAGCCAGGACCAGCCGTCCCGGCCCTGTTCGCCGGTCGTGAGCAGATGGATCTGGAGGTCACGGGGGCTGTGCAGGACGGCGGCCTGGGCGACCGCCCAGCGCGCCACGGCGCGCGCGGTCGGGCCCTGGCCCGCGATGCCCAGGACGTCGTGCTCCCGCAGCGGAACGGTCACCGGGACGTCGTACGCGGTCCACGGGTCCTGGCGGCGGTGCTCGTCCTTCGTCGGGTCGTGCAGGACCACGTCGGAGGGCAGGTCGGCGGTGCCGATGCGCAGTTCCAGGAAGTCGGCGTCCGAGGTGCGGCGCTCCCACAGGCGGCGCCGGGGGCCGACGGCGGTCAGGACGACCTCGGCCGGGTCCGGGAAGCCGCGCCGCCGGGCGGTGCGTTCGGCCGCCAGGGCCTGCGCCGCGTCGCCCTCGATGCGCGCCTTCTTCTCCTCGTACTCGGCGACACTGCTGGAGTGGGACTGGCGTCCGGTGCGCCGGCTCATCAGGAAGTTGCCGACGACCACGACCGGGGAGAGCAGCCCGAACAGCAGCATCGACATGCGGCCGAAGGCCAGCGCACCGGCCACCGCCATCACCACCGGCGCGGCCGCGGTGATCCACGGGAGCGGCCGGGCGGCCGGCGCCGCGGGCGGGGTGGGCAGGGTGAAGCGGGTGGCGGTCTGGGCCGGCCGCAGCCGCGGCGGCCGGTTGTAGTCCCAGCCGGTGCCGTCCTCCGACGGCTGCACGGCCGCGTCCGGCTTCTGCGGGAGGGCGAGTTCGAGCAGGCAGCCGCCGACGAGGAGCTGCGCGCCGGCCGGCCAGGCGGTCGCCTCGGTGAGGTCCTCGCGGTCCAGTTGCAGGGTGCCGCCGCCCTGCGTGGACGCGTCGGGCGCGATGCGGCAGCGCCCCGCGGGGCCCACCGCCAGGACGGCGAACGGGCGGTCCGGTACGGCGCGCAGCACCTGGGCGGTCCCGTCGTGGGCCAGTCCGATCCGGTACTCGCCCATGTCGAGCCGGTGCACGGTGCCCGCGCCGGCCCCGCCGACCGTACGGACCTCCACCAGCCCGTCCGGTTCGGCCGACGAGGTGCCCGCCGGGCGGCCCAGGCCCACGATGGCCGCGTGGTGGAGCGGCGCGTCCCGCAGCCGCATGTCGGCGGGCAGCAGCCGGTCGCCGGCGTACAGGCCGAGGCCCTCCGGGGGCCGGGGGACCCTCCCCCTGGCTTCGCCGGGGGGACCCCCACCCGCCCCGGCCAGCGCCTCCGCGACAGCGCTCACGGGCGTGTCGGGGTCGGCGTCGAGGTGGACGTCGAACGCGTCCCCGCCCCCCTCGACCACGGTCAACATCAACGACACGAAAACGTCCTCCAGCCGGCGTGAATGGGGGGCCTCGGCAGCCGCACTCGGCGGCTCCCGTGCCACTGACGGGACCTACGGACCCCGGCCGCGGATGGTTCACCCGGAGCGCCGGTGAACCATTCGACGGCGGGCCCCGTAGTGGCCATCGGGTGCACGGCGCCGCGACTGTGCCGCCCCCGCTTTCGACCGTCCCGGCTCCGCCGCCGGGACGTCCCGACAAGGAGTCAGAAGATGATCTGGTACGTCCTGGCCGTGGCGCTGGGGCTGGCGCTGATCGGGGCGGTGGCCGCGCTGATCGTCACCGAGCGGCGGCCCCGCGCGCCGAAGCCCGCCGCCGCCTCGGCCGCCGTCGTGGGGCGGGAGGCGCTGGACGTGGTCAACGCGGGCCTGCGCCGGCTGACGGGCGAGTGCCTGCGCTCCGGCCGGTCGCTGCCCGACCTGTACGCCGTCGTCTACTCCGAGGAGCGGCTCGGACTGCTGCTGGCCGGCGCGGAGGAGGCCGCCCCCGCGCCCTGGACCGCCGAGGCGGACGGCGAGCGCTGGACGATCTCCCCTGACGACCTGCACCGCCCCGGTCCGGAGGGCGAACCGGCCCTGCCGTACGCGCTGACGGTGACGGTGGGCCTGGACGGCCCCGACCGGGTGCTGGTCGACCTCTCCCGGGCGGCGGGGCCCGTCTCGGTGACGGGTCCGGACGCGGAGGTGCGCAGCCTGGTGCGGGCCGTCGTCGCCGAGGCGCTCTCCAGCCCGGTGGGCGCGCTCGCCGAGGTCACCCTGGTGGGGTCGCTGGCCGGCGGCGGGCTCCTTTCCGGCGACGAGGCACGGACCTCGCGGCTGCACACCGCGGCCAGCCTGGAGGAGGCTTTCGCCCGGGTGGCTTCGGCGAGCACGGGAGCACCGGGGCCCGGATCGCCCGACGTCACCCAGATCTTCCGGCTGATCGAGGGCAGCAGCCGGATCGCCGTCCAGGGCGAGGCGCCGCACCTGTTCGTCGTGGACGCCTCACAGCTCCCGCGACGGGAGGGGGCGCTGGACGGCCTGCGGCGTGGGGACGCGCTGCTGGTGCTCGGCGAGGTGCCCACGGGGTGGCGCTGGCGTGCCGGTGCGGGCGGATCGCTCGACACCGGGCCGCTCGGCCTGGAGATCACCCGGCACGTGGGACGCTTCGCGTGAGTGCCGTACCGCCTCGCGGTCCAGGCCGCCCGCGTACAGCCCGCGGCTGTGCAGTGCCTCGCGCAGGGCGCGGGCGGCGTAGTACGTCCGCGACTTGACCGTGCCCGGCGGCACGCCGAGGAACTTGGCCGTCTGGTTGACGCTGCGTCCCAGGTAGTGCACGTGCAGCAGGACCTCGCGCTGCGCCGGCCGCAGGTCCCGCAGCGCCTCGGTGAGCACCTGGGAGGTGAGGATGTGGTCCACGCCGTCGGCCACCGGCAGGTGGGCGAGTTCGGGGTCACCGGTCTCCGGCGGTCTGGCCTGGCGCGCCCGGTGGCCGTCGATGACGAGATTGCGCAGCACGGTGAACAGCCAGGGCCGCACCGAGTCCGCGGTCGGGTCGAGTTCCCCGGCGTGCCGCCAGGCGCGTAGCGCGACTTCCTGGAGGACGTCCTCGGCGCGGTGCCAGTCACCCTCCAGCCGCCGTGCGGCGAACTGCAGTAACGCGCTGCCGTGGAACTGGTAGAGCGCTCTGAGGAACTCGTCGGGGCGGCGTTCCGTGGCGCGCGGGCAGGGTATGCGGTCTTTGGTCGAAGCGTTGGCCGACAAGGGCCTTTTCCTCTCCGGTCGTCTGTGGGGAACACGGGTTCGGCCGGCTGCCGGAGAACCGGCGGGTGCCACCGCGAGCCGTCGTGCGCCCGAGTGGCGCCCGCCGGCCTGCGGCAGCGGTGAACTCGCCCCGGTAGCGCCGTCAGCCCGGTTCGTGCGAGGAAAGTGAGCTGACCTCACGGGACGTCAGTTCCCGGTCGTAGAGGTGCACATCGGCGATGTCGCCGTTCCAGTGGTCGGCCGCCTTCCCGTCGAACTTGGCGCGTCCGATCACCACGGCACCGGTGGGTTTCACGTCGCTGGCGGCCACCCTGGTGCCCGCGAGCCGGCCGTCCACGTAGATCCGCATCCGGTGATCCTTCTGGCTGTACGTGCCGGTCAGGTGGTACCAGCGGCCGGGTTGCGGCTGCTCGGGCGTCTCCGCGACGGTACGGGCGCCGGTGAAACTGAAGGCGAAGTTCCCGTCCGGGCCGGCGTACTGGAGGAAGAACGAGCTGTTCGGGTCGCCGTCCTCGGACAGGGCGGTGTGGAAGCCCTCCCTGTCCTCGGAGGCGAGGCGCACCCGTGCGGCGACCGAGTAGTCCTTGCCCGTGGTGTCCAGCCGGGTGCCGGTGTCCGCGAATCCGCTGGTGCCGTCCAGCTGCAGCGCGCCGCCCTCGGGGCCGTCGGTCCACTGCGTGCCGCCGCTCATCACGGCGTCGTGCTCACCGGCCTTCGCGGTGCCGGTCCGGTGCAGGGGCCACCATCCGAGTCCCTGTAGCGACTCGGCGCCGCCACCCGGGCTCGACGCGGCCGGTTTCGCCCCGGCCTGCTCCTTCCCGGAGTCCTGGCCGCGGACCAGTTGGAAGGCGACGAAGGCCAGCGCGACGGTCAATACGGCGATCGTGGTGATGAGCGCCCATCTGCGCGTCATGAATCTCCCCGGGGCGTGCGGCGTGAACGTGTCACTGCTGACCACGCCCCCGATCCGGTAATGGTTCAGTGTGCATTCAAATTGTGACAGGCCGTTAGATGGCGACCTTGGGCGCCCCTCGACGGCGTCCCGCCGGCACCCCGCGAAGAGGGGCCGGTCAGCCGATGGGGTTGACGAAGGTGGCCGGGTGGGTGGCGCTGCGCTGGTCGACGAGCGTGCCCCAGGGCCACTTGATGGTGAGCGACTTGGTCTCGTTGGGCGGGGTGACGTCCGCGAAGGCGGGCTGGTAGAAGCCGGTGTCTTCCTTGGTCATGGCGACGTTGATCGTGAAGTCGGTGCTGTCGCCGGGCCCCAGGGTGATCGAGCCGTGCTTGGCCGACGAGCGGGCCAGCGACCAGCGCTCGCCGCCGTTCTCGGACTTGAGGTCCACCCCCGCGAAGCCGCCGATCTTGCAGGCGCGGCTGCCCTTGTTGGTCAGCACGACGCTGGCGGTCGTCGCCCCCTGCGCGTCCGGGTCCGGGACCGCGTCGCCGCCCGTGGCGAACGCCGCCGTCAGGCCGGAGGTGTGGCAGCGCTCGACACCCGAGCCCGCCCCGCCACCGCCGGTGGCGTGCGCGCCGCCCGTCTGCTTGCCCGTCTGCCTACCCGTGGCGCCCGCCTGGGTACCGGTCTTGGCGCCGGAGTCCGCCTTGGAGTCCGAACCCTGCGCTCCGGAGGAGGAGCCCGCGTCACCGGACCCGGAGGAGCCCGCGCCACCGGCCTCGGCGGCCGCGCCCGTCTGCGTCTGGCCCGCAGGCTTGGAGGCGGCGGCGTCCGAGCCGGAGCAGGCGGTCAGGGACAGCGCGGCAGCCGCGGTCAGAGCCGCGGCGGCGATACGCACGGTGCGGCGACGGGCGGTACGGGCAGTGGTGTTGGCACTCATCTCGGGTCCCCCAGGGCGGTCGGTGTCGTCGTTTCCTCGGTACGACACCCACTCTGTCCGCGACCGCTATCGCCAGGCTGCCGCACCACTAACGTCCGGCAAACGCGGGCACGAGCAGCGAGCGGATGACGGAAGGCGAACCCGCGCCCCGACCCGGGGATCGCGGGTTGCCCGGGCTGTCACAGGGGACAGCGCTCCGGGCGGAAGTCCGCAAGCATCTCGTCCCGCTGCCCGCCGAGGATCTCCGAAGCGAGCAGTCGGCCGATCACCGGCCCGAGTGTGATGCCGCTGTGGGAAACGGCTTCGTAGTAGCCCGGCACGGATGCCACAGCTCCCACCGAGGGGAATCCGTCCCCTGGAATTGGTCGGTTGGCCACCCGTGTCCGGGTGAGGTGACCGCTGCCCAGCTCGGGAACGACGCGCCGCGCCGATGCGTGGAGCAGCCGGGCAAGTTCCGATGGATCCTCGCCTCCGGTCGGCATCGAGCAAGCGGATCTGATGCGCGACGCCCAGCGCGGTCCGGACAACGAACAAGGCCCAGGTCACTGACCTGGGCCTCAACCATGGAGCGGGTGACGGGAATCGAACCCGCGCGCCACCGCGATGATGCGGCGGGGAAGTCCTACGTCCTCACGGCACCGTCACCGTCGCCCCGATCCGGCTCCGGCTCCGGCTCCGCTCATGAGATGTCGGCCGCTGTTCATGCCCACGTGCGTGAGCACAGTACGAGGCGGTAGCCGTCCGGGTCGGAGATCGTCACGCCATGCTCGTCCCAGTACGGATTGTGCGCCGGGACCCGGGTACCGCCGGCCGCCACGAGGCGGTCGATCAGGGCTTCGTCCACCGGCTTGCCGAGGTAGACCACGAACAGGTCGTCCACCGTTGGGGTCGGCTCCAGCGGGTGGTCCGGGTCATGCGTCAGCTCGAAGTGCCAGGTGCCGCCGGTGGGGCCGAGCATCAGCAGGTCGTGCTCGCCCGGCACACGCTCGGTCGTCCGCCACAGGACGGTCAGACCCAGGCCGTCCCCGTAGAAGCGTTCTGCCGCGACGAGGTCCCGCGAGGGCCGGGCCACCCGGACCGGGGTCGTGGAGTCGATCACGCGGAACGCTCCAGGGCGGCGCGCCAGGCAGGGCTGTCGACGTAGTGGTTGTCGAAGCGCTCCGAGGACTCGGCGATCTCCTTCGGGTCCGCTTCGCCGCGCATCACCCGGCCCAGCAGGCGCAGGTAGTCGAACCTGCCCATGCCGGGGGTGAAGACGAAGAGGACGTCCGCTTCACAGTCCGGGGCAGCCGCGAAGGCGTGCGGGGTGTGGGGCGGCACCGCGAGGAAGTCGCCTTCCTTCAGGACGGTGACTTCCTCGCCCACCAGAACCTGCAGAGCTCCGCTGATCACGAAGAACAGTTCCGTCGCCCGGGTGTGGAAGTGGGCCGGCGCCCCTGGCGCGCCCTTGGCGAAGGTGGATCGGTAGCTCGTGATGCCGCCTGCAGTGCCGTCAGAGTCGGCCAGAAGGGTCATCACGCTGCTCGGGTCGGCACAGGTTTCGGCATCTGCGTGGCGGGTCAGTACCGCCGCCGGCGGAGTGTTGGACGTGGACGCGGTGGGGGTTTCGTTGCTCATGATCGTGATCCTAGGATTGTGGGTGACCGTCGTACAGGCGGTTTCTGGAGGCCGGGGCGGAGCGTCAGCCGCCCAGTGTGATCAAGGCCGCGATGGCTGGGCCGAAGGCGCCGCCGAGCTGGTAGCAGAGGTTGAACAGGCCGATCGCCGTGGGGCGCTGAGCGGTCGGCGCGGCCCGGGTGGCATACACCGCGAGCGTCGCCTGGCCGGCACTCGTCGTGAATACGGCCAGTGTCGCGACCAGCAGGAGCAGTGGCGCCCAGGGGGTCAGGACTGCGGTGAGCGGGGCCAGCGCTCCGACCGTGAGCAGGATCGTCAGGACCCGCGGGCGGCTCATCCGGGCCGAGGCCGAGGCCAGCACCATCGAGAGCACCGAGCCCGCGAGGAGGGCGACCAGCTGGCCGGTGCCGATCGTGGAGGTCGACCAGCCGGTACGGTCGCGCAGCAACTGCGGGACGGTGAAGAGCAGGGTGAAGTACGAGGTCGCGAAGGTGCAGGCGAGCACGGCGGAGAAGACGAACGCCCTGGTGCGCAGCAGCGCTGCCGGGACGAAGCCCGTGGGGTTGGACCGGATGTGCAGGGCCAGCAGCGCGGCCATCACCAACGAGGCGGCCACCGCCGGGAGCGGGTAGCGCGGGATGAGTACCAGGGCCGTCGCCATCAGGGCCAGCAAGGTGGCGCCCCGGCCGTCGAAGGGGGTGCTCTGCTGTGGTGCGGACAGGTCGGCACGGCGCATGATCGCCGGCAGGGCGAGGAGCGCGACCGCCCCGACGGCGAGGGACGCCCGCCAGGAGGCCGTGCCCGCGATCGCCGAGCCGAGCAGCGGCCCGACCGCTCCCAGCGTCCCGAAGCCCGCCGTGATCACGCCCATGCGGCGGACCGAGCCGGCCAGGCTCATCGCTGCGGTGACCAGGCCCGCGCCGCCCATCCCCTGGGCCGCCCGGCCCGCCATGGCCAACGGCAGCCAGGGCGCCACAGCGACGATCGCGGTGCCGGCCAGGGCCAGGACCGCGCTCAGCCGGAGCGTGCTGCCCAGCCCGCTGCGGCGCAGCAGGCCGGCCATCAGTGGGGTGCCGACGGCGACGGCCCAGGCGAAGACTGTGACGAGCCAGGTCGCCGTGGCCGTACGGATGCCGAGCGAGTCGGCCATGTCGGGGAGGATCAGTACCGGGCTGTTGGCGCTCGCGGCGAGTGGAGTGGCCAGCAGCGCCAGCCATGCGGCCGGGACTTGGCGCGATACCGGCGCGGCAGCGGGGGGCGACGCCTGCGCGGTGTGGTGGGGACGGGGCCGGTCGAGCAGCGACATGGCGGGCTCCGGAAGCTGAGGGGGTGGGTGCGGAGAGTTCGGCGCCTTCGGCGAGGCGGTGGGGACAGCCCGGGACGGTGATGGCCCGAGCGGCCCGGGGGTTCGGCGGAGCAAGCCGCTCAGACCGTGGTGACGACCTCGTCGTAGGCGAGCCGTGGTGAGCGCGGGTACCAGGCGTCCGTGCCCGGGCGGCCGATGTTCACGACCATCAGTGGCGTGTGGTCGTCGTCCAGGAACTCCTTCTGCACGCCTGGGAAGTCGAACCCCGTCATCGGCCCCGCGGCCAGACCCGCCGCGCGCACGCCGAGGATGAAGTACGCCGCCTGGAGCGTCGCGTTGAGCAGCGCGGACTCCTCGCGCGCCGGGCGGTCGGCGAAGAGGAGGTCCTTGGCCTGCGGGAAGTGCGGGAGCAGTACGGGGAGTTCCTCGTGGAACTCGTTGTCGGCGGCCAGGATCGCGACCAGTGGCGCTGCCGAGGTCTTCGACCCGTTGCCCTCGGCCATGTGGTGCACGAGGCGCTCGCGGGCCTCGTCCGAGCGAACCAGGACGATCCGCAGCGGCGACTGGTTGTAGGCGGTGGGGGCGTACTTGACCAGGTCGTAGATCGCCTGGACCTGCTCCTCGGTCACCGGCTCGGTGGTGAAGGTGTTGGCGGTGCGGGCCTCACGGAAGAGGAGGTCCTGGGCGGTGGGGTGGAGAGCGAGCGGGGACATCGAGGTGCTCCTGTCGTTCAACCTTGATAATCTCAACGTTGAGATAAAAGCAGCCGATCTCCTCAACGTCAAGTATCTTAATGTTGAGAAGGTGACCATTGAGAGGAGTGCGGAGATGAGCGATGCCGTGGACGCGATCATCGGTCAGTGGGTCAGGGAACGCCCTGACGTGGCGGAGGATCTCTGGCCGGTGGAGCTCTTCGGGCGCATCCAGCGGCTGGCCCGGATGATCGACAAGTCCGCCAAGGCCGCAGCCGCCGCGCACGGAGTGGAGCACGGCGAGTTCGACGTACTCACCACGCTGCAGCGCTCCGGACCGCCCTACGCCCTCACCGCCGGGGCCTTCCTCAAGGCGGCCATGGTGACCTCCGGCGCGATCACCAACCGCATCGACAAGATGGAGGCCAAGGGCCTGGTCGAGCGGGTGCGGGACGGCGACGACCGGCGCACCGTCAAGATCCGCCTCACGGAACACGGACACGAGGTCACCCGGGCTGCCTTCGCCGACCATCTGGCGAACTACGCACAGCTGCTCGCCGACGTGGACCGAGACCTGGTCCAGAAGACCGGCGAGGGCCTCCGGCAGGTGCTGGAGATCCTCGGTGACACCACCATCCGGTGACGGCCATGGGGCCGTCCTGAGCCGGCCGCGACACGCATCCACCACCCGCGCGCCGAGGTGGTGCAAGGTGGTGGGCCGTGTGCCCTCCGTGCAGGGCATGCGCGGGAGTTGGGGCACGCGGAGGGGCGGTAGGCCCTTACGAGTCCAGAAAAGGATGAAGGCCCAGGTCTCCGACCTGGGCCTCAACTATGGAGCGGGTGACGGGAATCGAACCCGCGCTCTGAGCTTGGGAAGCTCATGTTCTACCATTAAACTACACCCGCGTAATCCCGCCTCGGTACGAGAGCGGAACATCGTCGCACACTCTACCCCATCACCGCCTCGCGGTGCATTTGGCATGTCCGGGGGTGGTCGGGGCCGGTCCACGGCGGGGGTCGACGGGGGTCGGTGGGGTGGTCCCCGGGGGGTGGGATGCGGGTGCCGGGTGCGGGAGTTGGGGCGTACGGTGGGGCGTCGGAGTGCCGCTTTCAGGTGCGCCCAGTTCATCCCCTAATGTGGCTTTTGTTGTCCACGCAGTTGGGAGAGGGACTTGATGGAGCGCACCGTCGTACGTTGTGCTGAGGGCCACGTGTTCAGCACCGCTTCGTTCCCGATGCAGACCACCGACCGGCTCGGTCCTGGGCGGCTGTTGCGCTGCCCGCGCTGCGCTCGGCTGCGGCATGCGGTGCCCGTGGAGCACGCGAAGCGGTAGTGCAGCGACGTTGAAGAGGTAGAGCAGCGACAGCGATCACCGGTCCGGTGATCGAGGAAGTGGTGAAGGGCCCGGCCCCCCTGAGGGGCCGGGCCCTCGTCGTGCGGTGGGGGTGGTGCGGGCGCGTATCCTCGTGTGCGTGCTTCTCTCAGACAAGGACATCCGGGCCGAGATCGATGCTGGTCGGGTGCGTATCGACCCCTATGACGAGTCGATGGTGCAGCCGTCCAGTATCGACGTGCGCCTCGACCGGTATTTCCGGGTGTTCGAGAATCACCGGTATCCGCACATCGACCCCGCCGTCGAGCAGCCCGATCTGACCCGTGAGGTCGTTCCGGAGGGGGACGAGGCGTTCATCCTGCACCCGGGCGAGTTCGTGCTGGCCTCGACGTACGAGGTCATCTCGCTGCCCGATGACGTCGCCTCCCGGCTCGAGGGAAAGAGCTCGCTGGGGCGGCTGGGGCTGCTGACGCATTCGACCGCCGGATTCATCGACCCCGGGTTCAGCGGGCACGTGACGCTGGAGCTGAGCAATGTCGCCACGCTGCCGATCAAGCTGTGGCCGGGCATGAAGATCGGCCAGCTGTGCATGTTCCGGCTGACGTCGCCGACCGAGCACCCCTACGGCAGCGAGCGGTACGGCTCCCGCTACCAGGGGCAGCGCGGCCCGACGCCGTCCCGGTCGTTCATGAACTTCCACCGGACGCAGGTATGACGCGGGTGTGAGGCAGGCGACGGAGAGCGCCTGGGCATGGGGGCGCGTTCGGCAGGGCGGGCGCGCGGGGCAGAGCCGTTGAACAGCGAAGGTCTGAGAGAGATACGTGAGTGACGTGCGGGAAAACCTGACGTACGAGCGGTTCGGTGGGGCGATCCGCGAGCTGGCGCAGACGATCGCCGATGACGGGTACGAGCCCGACATCGTGCTGTCGATCGCGCGCGGCGGTGTCTTCGTCGCGGGCGGGCTGGCGTACGCGCTGGACTGCAAGAACATCCACCTGGTGAACGTGGAGTTCTACACCGGCGTGGGGACCACCCTGGAGATGCCGGTCATGCTGGCCCCGGTGCCGAACGTGATCGACTTCTCCGAGAAGAAGGTGCTGATCGCCGACGACGTCGCCGACACCGGCAAGACGCTGAAGCTGGTGCACGACTTCTGCGTGGGCACCGTGGCCGAGGTCCGCAGCGCGGTGATCTACGAGAAGTCGCAGTCGCTGGTGAAGTGCGAGTACGTCTGGAAGCGCACGGACGACTGGATCAACTTCCCGTGGTCCGTCCTGCCTCCGTGCCGTAAGTCCGGCACGCCGATCACCCCGTCGCGCGACGCCTTGTAGGCCGCTCCTGACTTACCGTGGCCGGCCTGGGGCCCGCCGCCGTGGCGAGCCTGTGCCTCCGACAGAGAAGGACGAGTCCTTCCGGGGATCGGCGCCCATGGCGAACGGGATCGGGCGCATGGTGAGGCGCCCGTGCGTCAGCTGGACGTCGTGTCCGTTACCGGCGAGCGCACATCGCTTCTGCCAGGGGTGCCCGGCGAGGGTGGCGGGCGGAGATTTCCGTTGCGGGCCCGGGGCACGGTCGCGTCGGCACCGGCCCGCCGCAGACGTGTCAGGCAGATGCGTTGGAGGAGCAGGAAGAAGCGGTCAGGCAGGAAGACGGCGTCGGCGACGATCATCGCGCCGGAGAACACCGGGAGCCCCAGGAGGACGGCGATCCCGATGTGCATGCCGATCAGCAGGCCGATGACCACGTATTTGAGCCTGCTGAACAGGGCGAACGGGCAGGCCACCTGGACCAGCACGGTCAGGTACCCGGCGATCGCGATGAAAAGCTGATGGTGGTCGGCGAACTGTGACAGTTCGGGCCAGGGCCGGAACAGGTCGAGATTCAGGACGTAGTGCAGTGCGGTGCCGTCCCGCCAGGTGCTTCCTTGCACCTTGTACAAGCCGGCGCATCCGTAAAGGATGCAGACCTGGATCGCGATGACGAACATGCCGCAGTTGTGCAGCAAGGTACTCAACTGCCCCCGGACCAAGACGGCCTGCTCCCATGCAGGCAGCAGCCTTGCGAGGGCCGGCCGGGGCCGGGACCGGTACGTGGGGGCACGGAGCCGCTTCCGGCGGGCGTCGAGGGACCAACGCCGGCCGCATGCGACGAGTGTGAGGTATTCGGCCATCAGGACGATGAGGTTGTCCCCTCCGTCCGTGATGTAGATGTTCCGGCCGTGGAAAGAGGTCACCACGAGGGCGAACAGCAAGGACAGAGCCCTTGTGTGCCAACCCAGCGTGAACAGCGCGCAGGTGAGGAGGGCGAGCGCGTAGCAGCCCTCGAAAAATGCGGGACGGTCGGAGAAGGTCAGCGCGCTGAACCAGCCGGTCTGGCTGAGCAGTTCGCGTGCCAGGTGTGGCGTCCAGGGTGAGTCGGGGCCCCAGATCTCCTCACGGTGCGGGAATTCACGCAGCAGGAAGACCAGATACAGCAGTCCGTATCCCACGCGCAGCACAGCCGCCGCGTGGAGAGAGACCGCTCGTTCAGTCAGGAAGGTGAATGCTCTGGTGACGGGATCGGGATTCCCGGGCGCGGTTCCGTCTGCCGCGCTGTTTGGACGGATGCCGGCGTCGTCGGGCTTCTGGTCAGTTGTCATGGGAGGTCACCTGCCACCACGGGAGATACCGGGAGTCGGAGGGGCTTCGCACAGCGCGCTTGTCGGCGCCTCGAAGGGCCGGTGAGGCGATCGGGGTGGTGATGACGTGTAGCTGGACGGCGTCAAAGGCACGATGGCTGTGGGCTGCGAGGCGTTGCGTGGCGATGTTGAGCAGGTATTTTCGAAGGATTTCGGCTCGCTCGGAATTGGACCGGTCGCTGGTGCCGTGCGAATCGAGGTACGAAGACCACGCCCGGCGCAGCATGTTCTGGCTGATGTGACTGGGGAAGGGATTGTGCCGGACCGCGTCGGCGTCAATGGCGCTCAGGTCGACCCAACCGCTCACCTGCCGGTCGCCGTCGCGAGAGGTGGTTGCCGTCCGCGCCAAGATCTGCCGCCGGGCACCTTCCGGATCCGGAGCGAACAGCCGCCAGTTCTGCTCGAAGTAGGGATAGACCCAGGTGTTGATCTGCCCCTCGTAACGTTGGGAAACGATATTGGGGGGTGCGACAGACAAAAACACCGTGCATACATGCACGATGGCCGCCGTGATACACACCGCGACCGCGCAAGCGACGACCAACCCCGCCGGCCGCGACATCGGCGTGGGCGATCGCATGCTTTCGCCCTCGGTCGCCTTCTGCGAAGTACCTTCCTGGAGAGCGGTTAAGGGCAGTCCTGACGCCTGCCCTTCCTTTTTCACCTGACGTTCCTCGTTCACCGGCGCGACGGCGTTCCCCGCACGGTTGTAGTCGGTGGTGCTCATCTCGTCCTCTTCATGCGAAGAAACCTGTGGGTCGGCAGGTGCCGTTCGGCCCCGGGGTGGGCAGCGTGGGGGACGGACCGTTGAGTCCGCTCCGTCCCCCACGCGCTGCCCCAAGCCCCCGTGCCGTCCGCCCACAGGTAATGGACGCCACAGGGAGGATCAGGAAATACATCGCGGCGCATTCGGCGCGGCCCGCGCATCACGCGGCACCGCTTTTACCGGCGTACCGGCTGCGATGTCCTACGCCGTCAGAAGTCGCGGCGTCCGGAACGGCCGCATTCGGAGTGACGCTGGCCGCACCCGTCGTGGCACCGGCTGTGCTCGCGACCACCGTCATGCCGGCGGCCACACGACCCGAACCCGTGCTCGCGACCGTGGCGGTGATGGCCGCCGCACCGGTCGAACCCGTGGCCATGTCCGCAGCGACCGCATCCGTGGCGATGTCCGCAGCGACCGCATCCGTGGTCACCCCAACTGTGGCGGTGGCGGCCGCACGAACCACCGTAAGAGCCAACCGGGTTCGTTTCGACGACCGTTGGGGCGGCGCCAGCACCCGTCGTCAAGGGGGTGAGCAGGCCGCCGACGGTCGGACCGGCGACCAGGCCGAGATGGCCACCCGTCAGCCCAAGGGTGCCGCCCCCCGATGTCAGCCCCAGGGGGAGACGTGGCGTCGCGGGGGAGAGCAGCGGCGGAACGGTCACGGTGATCGCGTTGGCGCTGGTCGGGATCAGCGCCATCCCGGTGGCGCCGAGTGCCACCGTGAGGGCCGCGGCGGCCCAAGCGGTGAATCTGCGCGAATGCGACGCGGTAGAGACGTTCGATTTCATCGAGGCGCCCAACTCCTTCAGGAGGGTTTGGTGGATCTCGTGCAGCGGCCGAAGAATTGCCGTTCGGCCCCGGGGTGGGCAGCGTGGGGGAGGACCGTTGAGTCCGCTCCGCCCCCACGCGCTGCCCCAAGCCCCCGTGCCGTCCACTCCAGCCAGCGGCCGTCACGGGGAGATCAGGAAATGCATCGCGGCCCGTTCGGCGCGGCCCGCGCATCGCGCGGCACCGCTTTTACCGGCGTACCGGCTGCGATGTCCTACGCCGTCAGAAGTCGCGGCGTCCGGAACGGCCGCATTCGGAGCGGCGCTTACCGCACTCGTCGTGGCACCGGCTGTGCTCGCGACCACCGTCATGCCGGCGGCCACAGGACCTGAACTCATGGCCGCACTCGGAGTGCCGCTTACCGCACTCGTCGTGGCACCGGCTGTGGTCGCGACCACCGTCATGCCGGCGGCCACAGGACCTGAACTCATGGCCGTGGTCGCGGTTACAACGACCGCACTCGTGGTCGCAGCTGTCGCATCCGTACTCGCCGTGCCCGTAGCCGTGCTTGTGGCCCTGGCCGTGTCCGTGCCCGTGGCCTTGGCCCTGGCCGTGCCCGTGCCCGTGGCCGTGTCCGTGGCCCTGGCCGTGCCCGTGCCCGTGCCCGTGCCCGTGGCCGTGGCCGTGGCCGTGGCCGTGGCCGTGGCCGTGGCCGTGATGGTGATGGTGCGGACCCCCACCCGGGCCGCCGGTCGTCGGGCCGCCGAGCAGACCACCCGTGATCGGACCGCCAAGGAGACCGCCGGTCGTCGGGCCGCCGAGCAGACCACCCGTGATCGGGCCGCCGAGCACGCCGCCGGTGCCGCCCGTCGCAGCCCCATTGGTGCCGCCCGTACCCCCAGTGGTGCCGCCCGTGCCGCCCGTCGTGCCCCCTGTGCCGGCCGTCGTGCTCGCGGTGGTACCACCTGTCACCGGGCCGGCGACGGTGCTTGTGGCGCCGCCCGTCGTCCCGGCGATCATGCCGCCTGTGACGGTCGAGCAGTCCTCTCGGGTAATGACGTTGTCGTCCAGCGTGGTCGAGCCGTTACGGGCCAGTGCCCGGCCGTCGATCGTCGCGCCGGTGGTCACCGAGATCGAGGTCAACGCCATGATCGTGCCCACGAAGGTGCTGTTCGTGCCAATCGTGGCGGAACTGCCCACCTGCCAGAAGACGTTGCACGGCGAGGCGCCGTTGATGAGAGACACCTTGCTTGCGGAGGCCGTTCTCAGCGTGGAACCGATCTGGAAGATCCAGACCGCGTTGGGGTCGCCGTGGGCGTCAAGCGTGAGGGTGCCCGTGATGTCAATCGACGACGAGGCTTTGTAGACGCCCGGGTTCAGGGTCATTCCACCGAGGTCTCCCGGCGAGGTGAGGGTCGCATCGGGAGCCTGGCCGGCAGCGTCGTTGTAAGCGATGGTCAGGTCGGACTGCGCCTGGAGCGCATTGGCGTCCGCGGCGTGGATTGTGCCGTTCACCGTGCCCGGAGGAAATCCGGTCACCGAGGACCCTGGACTCACGCCGAGATCCCCGTTGATGGTCGAGGGGCCGGTGTTCGTGACGCTCTGACCGCCCAGTACCGCGTAACTGGTTGCCGTCCCGAGGTCAGGAGCTACGCCGATCGCGCTCGCGCGAGTCGGCATGAGTGTCATCCCAGCGACAACAAGTGCCACCGTGAGGACCGCGGCGGCCCAAGCGGTGGCTCCGCGCGAACGAGGCGCGGTGAAGACGTTCGGTTTCATCGAGGCGCCCAACTCCTTCAAAAGGGTTCGGTCGACCTTGGGCAGGCGGCCGAAATCACTGATCCCCGAGGCACATAAAAAGCTTTACGAAAGAAGGGAACGCGCTTCACTTTCAGCCCTCCTGGACGGAGAACGTGTGCGGGGAATATGCCGGTTTAATAGTAACCATAAGGGGATTGCGGCGATCCCTGAAAGGGGCACGACATTCGGGTGATTCCCCAAGGGGCAAGTTTCGGCAACCTCTAGCGATTTCCGGAAAAGCATTCTTGCGGATCGGGTGGTCTCCAAAAATGAAGAATGGCCGATCTGGATCTTCCAGCTTCCGGGAGGAGGGCGGCGGAAGATCAAGGGCTTGTCCCGAAATGATGACCGCCAGATCGTGGCAAGATCGGACGTCGAGCACAGCGTCCGGCCGGCTCAAAACGGGCTCGCCGACTTCAACGCGTCGCGCTCCCGTGCCTTGTCGGGCAAGAGTTGCGGGAGGATGGACACCGTGATGGTCTTCGCCTTCTCCGTCTCGATGAGCTGAGCGATATCGGCGAGAATTCCCACTCCTGTTCCCTGACCCGGAGCGCCTCCGTCGGCAGGCTCGTCGCCTGCTCCTTCTCCCGCTGTTCCGCACAGTCCGCGGGGCGCGAATTGCGAGATCAGCGGCCGCGTCCCCGGTCAGCGGGCGGGTGTCGTGCTCGCGTGGATCATCTCCCCGTGGAGCGTCGAGCCGCCGGGGGGTGGCGGGAGGGCCAGGTCCTCGATTCCTGACCGCGGCCCGGCCGGGGTGAACAGGGGCTTTCCGTGAGGGAGCGGCTGCCGGCCGGCTCCCTTTCGTCGTATGTATGCGCTGCCTCACACGTGTTTCGGCCAATCCCGTTCCGAGTGTTCCGCAGGTGCTTACCACCGAGTAAAAACCGGCGGTAACAGCGGTCACAGTGG
This sequence comes from Streptomyces lydicus, assembly GCF_000717345.1. Classification (GTDB taxonomy): domain Bacteria; phylum Actinomycetota; class Actinomycetes; order Streptomycetales; family Streptomycetaceae; genus Streptomyces; species Streptomyces lydicus. The sequence goes on from NZ_JNZA01000014.1 coordinate 166,805, forward strand.
CGACGGCGGTAGCGGCGGGGCCAGTGGTTCCGCCGGACCGGAGGGGAGGCCCCAATGGCGCGTGCGAGACGTGGGTGGCGGGCGAGGGCGGGGGTCGCGGCCTCGGCCGTGGCCCTGACGGCGATGATCAGTACCGCGGCGGGCGGGACGGGCGTCGCCACCGCCGCGACCCCCGCCGCCCCGGCAGGCACGGGCGGCACGCCCCGTGCCGCCACGCCCCTCTCTCCCGAGCTGGAGAAGATCCGGGCGCGGGAGGCGGTGGCCCTGTACGGGGACGCGGCCGAGCGGCCCCTCGCGGAGCGGAAGACCTCGTTGATCTCGCTGGGCGACAGCGAGATCTCGGGCGAGGGCGTCGGGACGTACGAGCCGGGGACCGACGGGCCCACCAACTGGTGTCACCGGTCGCCGGACTCGGCGATCCACCGGACCGGGATCGCGGCGGACGTGACGTACAACGTCGCCTGCTCGGGGGCGTACAGCGGCAACATCGTCCTCGGGGGCAGCAAGCAGTACGCCGACGAGCTGGTGCAGAGCGACAGCCTGGCGATCAAGGCCCGCAACACCCGGCTGAAGATGGTGCTGCTGGTCGCGGGCGCCAATGACGATCTCCAGTTCGGGCCGGTGATGACGGACTGCGTGGAGCGCTGGTTCCTGCTCCAGGGCACCTGCGAGACGAAGTACCAGCCGGGCTGGCAGGCGCGGGTCGACGGGCTGGGGCCCAAGATCGAGCGGACCGTCGGCGATCTGCGGACCGTGATGCGGGACGCGGGCTACGCGGACGGCGACTACCGGCTCGTGGTGATGTCGTACCCGAGCCCGATCGGGCCGGACGTGGAGGACAACCCGCACTACCCGGGGAAGCTGCCGGGCGGCTGCACCGGCTACACCTCCGATGCGGCGTGGGGACGCAACGCCGCGGTGCCGGCCTTCGAGAAGGGCGTGCGGGCGGCCGCGCGGGAGGCGGGAGCGACGTACCTCGACTCCTCGCGGCTGTTCCACGGGCACGAGGTGTGCATGGAGGACACCTGGGCCCGCGGGCTGTACGTGAACCTCACCAACCCCTTCCCGCCGGACGCCAATTCGGTGCGGCAGTCGTTCCACCCCAACGCGCGCGGGCACGGTGCGTTCGCCGCCTGCCTGACCCAGCTGTACGCGGCGCCGGGGCTGCGGGAGGCGTCCTGCGCGGACCCCGCGAGCACCGGGCGGCCGACGCTGTACGCGGGGGCCTGGGACGACGCGTACCGGCCGCTGAAGAACGCCGGCACGGGCAGCTGCGTCGACGCGACCGGCGGCGCGAGCCGCAACGGCACCGCGGTCATCGGCTGGGACTGCAACGGGCAGCGCAACCAGGACTGGTGGTACGACGACGGTCAGCGGTCGGTGCACGTGGGGCTGAGCCAGGACCGGTGCCTGGATGTGCCGGGCGGACGGTACGAGGCGGGCGCGGCGCTGGTGCTGTGGAACTGCTCGGGCGCGGGCAACCAGCAGTTCGTGCGGGCCGGCGGGGTGCTGCGGCCCGCGGCCGCGCCGTCGCTGTGCCTGACGCTGGGCGGGGCGAAGGAGCCGCTCAGGCTGCGGGCCTGCGACGGGTCGGCCGGCCAGCGGTTCGCGTAGCCGCCGCGCGGCGGGCAGCGGGAGCGGCCGTACGCCGAGGGGCCCGTCCGGGAGCCGAGTGCTCCGGGACGGGCCCCTAGGCGTGGCCGGGCAGGGCCTACAGCGTGCCGAGCTTGAGCAGGCCGAGCAGGGCGACCAGCTGGATCGCGGAGGCGCCCAGGGCCTTGGGCCACGGCAGGTCGTGCGACTTGCTGACCATGGACGTCAGCAGGTAGCCGCAGGCCAGCCAGGTCAGCCAGCCCAGCACCTGGACGAGGGTGGAGTCGCCGCCGAGGAACATCGCGAACAGCAGCCGGGGCGTGTCCGAGATGTTCATGATCAGCATGGACAGGCCGATGGTCGGCTGCCAGGCGCCGTCGCCACCGAGCTGGCGGGCCATGGTGTGGGTGACCGCGCCCAGGATCAGGCTGCCGACGATGAACATCACGGCGGTGATCAGCACCCAGGGGATGCTGTTGGAGAGCGTGGCGTTCAGCACGTCCTCGCGCGCCTTGTCGAAGCCGAAGACCGCGAGCAGGCCGTAGACGAAGGTGACGACGAGCGCCGGGCCCCAGACCGTGTGGTCCCGCATCTGCCAGAACGTGGCGTCGGGGCGCAGCACGATGCCGGACAGCAGCTGCTTCCAGTGCAGCCGGGGGCCGGCCGGCGGGGCGGCGGACTGGCCGGCGCGGTAGGTGCCGCCGTCCGCGTACGCACCGTCACCGGCGCCGTACTGGTCGGGCTGCTGCCCGTAGGCGTCCGGGCCCTCGCCGATGCTGAACTGCCGTGTGCTGCCGGGGTTGTTGTCGCCGCCGTACGGCGCGTACGACGCCTGCGCGGGCTCGTAGCCGCCGTCACCGAAGTACTCGGGCTCGCCGTGCCGGCCGTGCGGTGGCGCCTGCGGTGCGCCGCCGTAGTTCGGCGGGGCCTGCCACTGCCCGTGCGGCGGCGGGGGCTGCTGTCCGTACGGCCCTTGCTGCCCGTACGGTGCCTGCTGCCCCTGGCCCTGCTGTCCGTTCTGCGCGGGGCGGGCATCCCGTCCGCGACCCATCCTGAATCCAGCCACGCCTTCGAAAGTACCTGGTCCGCGGCGAACGGGTGGCCGAGCCGGCGACCGGGGCGGGGTTTGCTGCTGACCTGTGACATCCCCTAGGGGGATTCCGGAGGGGCGGCGGCCCCGGGGGACGGCGTCCAGCGCAGGGTGAGTTCCGGGAGGTGCTCCATGTTGCCGCTGCCGTCGTCGGTGGCCACCACGCGGAATCCGTGGTGGGCGTAGAACGCCCGGGCCTCGGCGTTGAGTTGGAAGACGTGCAGGGTGAGCCCGTCCGGGCGGTGCCGCCGCACCTCGGTGAGGAGGCGGGTGCCGATGCCGGTGCGCCGGACGTCCGGGCGGAGGTAGAGCTGGTCGAGCAGCTCGCCCCGCACGGCGGCGTAGCCGAGGACCTCGGGGCCACGGACCGCGACGAGGGTGTGGCTCTCGGGCAGCACGATCTCGCGGATCCAGTGGGTGACCTCGTCGTGGGTACGGCGCTGGGGCGGCAGATAGGGCATGGTGGCCCGCCGTGAGTCCTGGTGGACGGCGGCGATCGCGGGGGCGTCGGCGGGGCGGGCCGGGCGGATGGTGACGGGGTCCGGAGCCGTGGTCATGCCGTCATGGTCGGGCGGACCCGGCGCGCCGGGCAACCGGATTTCCGGTGCGGGCGGGGGCCTGCCGGCAGGGGCGGGAACGGCGACGGCCGGTCCCCTGTGACAGGGGACCGGCCGTCGCGCAACGCCCGTACGGAGGCGGCTGCTTCACCGACTCACTTCACCGGCTCCGGCTCCGGGGCGTCCTCGGACTCCTCGTCGTCCGCCGGGTCGGCCGGGGTCTTGACGGAGTCCAGCAGCAGCTGGGCCACGTCGACGACCTGGATGGACTCCTTCGCCTTGCCGTCGTTCTTCTTGCCGTTGACCGAGTCGGTCAGCATGACGAGGCAGAAGGGGCAGGCCGTGGAGACGATGTCGGGGTTGAGGGAGAGGGCCTCGTCGACGCGCTCGTTGTTGATGCGCTTGCCGATGCGCTCCTCCATCCACATCCGGGCACCACCGGCGCCACAGCAGAAGCCGCGCTCCTTGTGGCGGTGCATCTCCTCGTTCCGCAGGCCCGGCACCTTGGCGATGATCTCGCGCGGCGGCGTGTAGACCTTGTTGTGGCGGCCCAGGTAGCAGGGGTCGTGGTACGTGATCAGACCCTCGACCGGCGTGACGGGGATGAGCTTGCCCTCGTCGATCAGGTGCTGGAGCAGCTGGGTGTGGTGGATGACCTCGAACTCGCCGCCCAGCTGCGGGTACTCGTTCGCGATGGTGTTGAAGCAGTGCGGGCAGGTCGCGACGATCTTCTTCTTGGCCTTGGGCTTCTTGGTGGACTCGTCCTCGCTGTCCTCGCCGAAGGCCATGTTCAGCATCTCGACGTTCTGCTGGCCGAGCTGCTGGAAGAGGAACTCGTTGCCCAGCCGGCGGGCCGAGTCACCGGTGCACGCCTCGTCGCCGCCCATGATCGCGAACTTGACGCCCGCGATGTGCAGCAGCTCGGCGAACGCCTTGGTGGTCTTCTTGGCGCGGTCCTCCAGGGCGCCGGCGCAGCCGACCCAGTAGAGGTAGTCGACCTCGGTGAGGTCCTCGACGTCCTTGCCGACGACCGGGATCTCGAAGTCGACCTCCTTGGTCCAGGCGAGGCGCTGCTTCTTGGCCAGACCCCAGGGGTTCCCCTTCTTCTCCAGGTTCTTGAGCATCGTGCCCGCCTCGGACGGGAACGAGGACTCGATCATGACCTGGTAGCGGCGCATGTCGACGATGTGGTCGACGTGCTCGATGTCGACCGGGCACTGCTCGACGCAGGCGCCGCAGGTGGTGCAGGACCACAGGACGTCGGGGTCGATGACGCCGTTCTCCTCCAGCGTGCCGACCAGCGGGCGCTCGGCCTCGGCGAGCGCGGACGCCGGGACGTCCGCCAGCTGCTCCTCGGTCGCCTGCTCCTCGCCCTCCATCGACTTGCCGCCGCCGGCGAGCAGGTACGGGGCCTTGGCGTGCGCGTGGTCGCGCAGCGCCATGATCATCAGCTTCGGCGAGAGGGGCTTGCCGGTGTTCCAGGCGGGGCACTGCGACTGGCAGCGGCCGCACTCGGTGCAGGTGGAGAAGTCGAGCAGGCCCTTCCAGGAGAAGTGCTCGATCTGCGAGACGCCGAACTGGTCGTCCTCGCCCGGGTCCTCGAAGTCGATCGGCTTGCCCGCGGAGGTCATCGGCTGCAGCGCGCCGAGCGCCACGTCGCCGTCCGACTCGCGCTTGAACCAGATGTTGGGGAAGGCCAGGAAGCGGTGCCAGGCGACGCCCATGTCCGTCTTCAGCGCGACCGTGATCATCCAGATGAAGGACGTCGCGATCTTGATCAGCGCGAAGAGGTAGGTCAGGAACTGGAGGGTGCCGACGCTCAGCCCCTTGAGGGCCGCGACCAGCGGGTACGAGGCGAAGAACGACGCCTCGTAGCTGTCGACGTGGTGCTGGGCGCCCTCCAGCGCGTGCAGCGTCACGATGCAGATGCCGACGATGAGGATGACGGCCTCGACGAAGTACGCCTGGCCGAAGTTGGAGCCGGTGAAGCGGGACTTGCGGCCTGCCTTGCCGGGCTTGCTCAGCTGGCGGATGACGATCAGGGTCAGGATGCCCAGCGTCGTCATCAGGCCGAGGAACTCGACGAAGACGTTGTACGGCGCCCAGTCGCCGATGATCGGGAGCAGCCAGTCGGCCTGGAAGAGCTGGCCGATGGCGTTGACGATCGTCAGCAGCAGCGAGAAGAAGCCCACCGCCACGAACCAGTGCGCGACGCCGACGACGCCCCAGCGGTTCATCCGGGTGTGGCCGAGGAACTCCTTGACCACCGTGACCGTGCGTTGCCCGGGATTGTCGGTCCGGGTGCCGGCGGGTACGGGCTGGCCGAGCCGTACGGAACGGTAGATCTGCAGGATGGCACGGCCGAACAGCGCGACGCCGACCGCGATTAGGACCAGCGACACGATGATCGCGGCGAGTTGCATTGGGGGCTCCTCGAACCTGCGCGAGCGGAAGAACGGAGAAAGCTGAGCGGACTCAGCGGAACTACTAAGCAGTAACTTTTTTGGTCTGCGGCTGAGGTTACCCATTCTCCCCGGCCCCATGAAGCCGCCCGGCCGGTGATCTGTGTCGCGCAGGCAACCCTGCGCGGGGCCGGACACGTCTTCGTTGCGGCTGGGTGACGATAAGGGCGACATAAAAGTTGAGTGGACACGACTCAGCTCTGTTGACAGGTTTTTCCCGGTGCTGCACTCTTGAGCCTGTTCCACTCAAGTCAGCTGGAGGAATTGAAATGGCACGTGCGGTCGGCATCGACCTGGGCACGACGAACTCCGTCGTCAGTGTTCTCGAAGGCGGTGAGCCCACCGTCATCACCAACGCCGAGGGCGCCAGGACCACGCCGTCCGTTGTCGCCTTCGCCAAGAACGGCGAGGTGTTGGTCGGCGAGGTCGCGAAGCGCCAGGCGGTCACCAACGTCGACAGGACCATCCGGTCGGTCAAGCGCCACATGGGCACCGACTGGAAGATCGGCATCGACGGCAAGGACTTCAACCCGCAGCAGATGAGCGCCTTCATCCTGCAGAAGCTCAAGCGGGATGCCGAGGCGTATCTGGGCGAGAAGGTCGTCGACGCGGTCATCACCGTTCCGGCCTACTTCAACGACTCCGAGCGCCAGGCCACCAAGGAGGCCGGTGAGATCGCGGGCCTCAACGTCCTGCGCATCGTCAACGAGCCCACCGCGGCCGCCCTGGCTTACGGCCTGGAGAAGGACGACCAGACCATTCTGGTCTTCGACCTCGGTGGTGGCACCTTCGACGTCTCGCTGCTGGAGATCGGCGACGGCGTCGTCGAGGTGAAGGCCACCAACGGTGACAACCACCTCGGTGGTGACGACTGGGACCAGCGCGTCGTCGACTACCTGGTCAAGCAGTTCCAGAACGGTCACGGCGTCGACCTGGCCAAGGACAAGATGGCGCTGCAGCGTCTGCGCGAGGCCGCCGAGAAGGCGAAGATCGAGCTGTCGTCCTCCACCGAGACGACGATCAACCTTCCCTACATCACCGCCTCCGCCGAGGGCCCGCTGCACCTGGACGAGAAGCTCACGCGCTCGCAGTTCCAGCAGCTCACCGCGGACCTCCTGGAGCGCTGCAAGACCCCGTTCCACAACGTCATCAAGGACGCCGGCATCCAGCTGTCCGAGATCGACCACGTGGTCCTGGTCGGTGGCTCGACCCGTATGCCGGCCGTCGCCGAGCTCGTCAAGGAGCTGACCGGCGGCAAGGACGCCAACAAGGGCGTCAACCCGGACGAGGTCGTCGCCATCGGCGCCACCCTGCAGGCCGGTGTCCTCAAGGGTGAGGTCAAGGACGTCCTCCTGCTGGACGTCACCCCGCTGTCCCTCGGTATCGAGACCAAGGGCGGCATCATGACCAAGCTCATCGAGCGCAACACCACGATCCCGACCAAGCGCTCCGAGATCTTCACGACGGCCGAGGACAACCAGCCGTCCGTGCAGATCCAGGTCTACCAGGGCGAGCGCGAGATCGCGGCGTACAACAAGAAGCTCGGGATGTTCGAGCTGACCGGTCTGCCGCCGGCCCCGCGTGGTGTCCCGCAGATCGAGGTGTCCTTCGACATCGACGCCAACGGCATCATGCACGTGACCGCGAAGGACCTGGGCACGGGCAAGGAGCAGAAGATGACCGTCCCCCGGCGAGGTCAAGACCGAGGTCGAGGAAGCCGTCACCGAGCTGAAGGAGAAGCTCAAGGGCGAGGACACGGCCGAGATCCGCACCGCCACCGAGAAGGTCGCGGCCGTCTCGCAGAAGCTGGGCCAGGCCATGTACGCCGACGCCCAGGCCGCGGGCGGCGCCGAGGGCGCTGCCCCCGGTGACCAGGCCAAGGCCGAGGACGATGTCGTCGACGCCGAGATCGTCGACGACGAGAAGCCGAAGAAGGACGGTGCCGCGTGACGGAGGAGACCCCGGGCTTCGACGAGAAGCCTGACGTCCCCTCTGACGCCGCCCCTGAAGACGCGGCGCAGGCCGAGTCCGCCGACAAGGCGGGCTCGGCCCCGGCCGGGGACGTACAGGACGTAGCACTCCAGGCGCAGCTGGACCAGGCACGCTCGGCGCTCAACGAGCGCACCGCCGACCTCCAGCGGCTCCAGGCGGAGTACCAGAACTACCGCCGTCGGGTGGAGCGGGACCGGATCACGGTCAAGGAGATCGCCTCGGCGAACCTCCTGTCCGAGCTCCTTCCCGTGCTCGACGACGTGGGCCGGGCGCGGGAGCACGGCGAGCTGGTCGGCGGCTTCAAGTCGGTGGCCGAATCGCTGGAGACCGTGGTCGCCAAGCTCGGTCTGCAGCAGTTCGGCAAGGAGGGCGAGCCCTTCGACCCGACGATCCACGAAGCGCTGATGCACTCGTACGCGCCGGATGTCACCGAGACGACGTGCGTTGCGATCCTTCAGCCCGGGTATCGCATCGGTGAGCGAACGATCCGCCCCGCGCGGGTCGCCGTCGCCGAGCCGCAGCCGGGCGCGCAGGGCGCCAAGTCGGGATCCGAGGACGATGCCAAGGGTGCCGCGGCTTCGGACGAGGAGAGCGGTGGCCCGGACGAGGGCTGACGTGCGGAAGAACAGGAAAACGGTGCGGAAGGAGGGACGTCGGGGATGAGCACCAAGGACTTCGTCGAGAAGGACTACTACAAGGTCCTCGGCGTCCCCAAGGACGCCACCGAAGCGGAGATCAAGAAGGCGTACCGCAAGCTCGCCCGGGAGAACCACCCGGACGCCAACAAGGGCGACACCAAGGCCGAGGAGCGCTTCAAGGAGATCTCCGAGGCCAACGACGTCCTGGGTGACGCCAAGCGCCGCAAGGAGTACGACGAGGCGCGGGCGCTGTTCGGCAACGGCGGCTTCCGTCCCGGCCCCGGCGGGGGCGGCGGTTCGTTCAACTTCGACCTGGGCGACCTCTTCGGAGGCGGCGCGGGCGGTTCGGGCGGCGCGGGCGGAGCCGGCGGCTTCGGCGGCGGTCTCGGGGACGTCTTCGGCGGCCTGTTCAACCGCGGTGGCGCCGGCGCGCGTACCCAGCCGCGCCGTGGCCAGGACATCGAGTCCGAGGTGACGCTGAGCTTCACCGAGGCGGTCGACGGGGCCACGGTCCCGCTGCGGATGTCCAGCCAGGCGCCGTGCAAGTCGTGTTCCGGCACCGGCGACAAGAACGGTACGCCGCGGGTCTGCCCGACCTGCGTCGGCACCGGCCAGGTCAGCCGGGGCGCGGGCGGCGGGTTCTCGCTGACCGATCCCTGCGCGGACTGCAAGGGCCGGGGCCTGATCGCCCAGGACCCGTGCGAGGTCTGCAAGGGCAGCGGGCGCGCGACCAGTGCGCGCACGATGCAGGTCCGCATCCCCGCGGGCGTCTCCGACGGGCAGCGCATCCGGCTGCGCGGCAAGGGCGCTCCGGGCGAGCAGGGCGGCCCGGCCGGTGATCTGTACGTCGTCGTGCACGTCGGCGCCCACCCGGTGTTCGGCCGCAAGGGCGACAACCTCACCGTCACCGTGCCGGTCACCTTCCCGGAGGCCGCGCTCGGCGGCGAGGTGAAGGTGCCCACGCTGGGCGGTCCGCCGGTGACGCTGAAGCTGCCGGCCGGTACCCCCAACGGACGCACGATGCGGGCCCGGGGCAAGGGCGCGGCCCGCAAGGACGGCACCCGTGGTGATCTGCTGGTCACCATAGAGGTGGCCGTTCCCGACGAGCTCGGCGACAAGGCGAAGGAAGCGTTGGAGTCCTATCGCGACGCGACCGCGGGAGCGGACCCGCGGGCAGAGCTGTTCCAGGCCGCGAAGGGAGCATGAGATGGACAGCCGGGGCGGGCAGCGTCGTAACCCGTATGAACTGACCGATGAGTCGCCGGTGTACGTCATCTCCGTCGCGGCTCAGCTCTCCGGCCTGCATCCGCAGACCCTGCGGCAGTACGACCGGCTGGGCCTGGTCTCGCCGGACCGTACGCCCGGCCGGGGCCGCCGCTACTCCGCCCGGGACATCGAACTGCTGCGTACCGTGCAGCAGTTGTCCCAGGACGAGGGCATCAACCTCGCCGGCATCAAGCGCATCATCGAGCTGGAGAACCAGGTCGCGGCCCTGCAGCAGCGGGTCGCCGAACTCCAGGGCGCCCTGGAGGGCGCGGCCAGCGCGATGCGGCAGCGGGAGGCGGCGGTGCACGCCTCCTACCGGCGCGATCTGGTGCCGTATCAGGATGTCCAGCAGACCAGTGCGCTGGTGGTGTGGCGGCCCACGCGTTCCGAGTAGCGCGCGCCGCACGCCGTATGCGTAAGGGCGAAGGGCCGGGGTGGTGCACCCCGGCCCTTCGTGCTGCGTACGGGGCCTCAGCAGCCGTTGTATCCGGCCGTGGGCATCGACAGCCGCCGGTGCACCTGGGACTTCATCGCGAGCGTGTAGACCGGCTCGTCGAGGTCGGCGGTCTCCAGCCGGATGCCGGCCGCCGCGCAGCGCTCGGTGAACTCGTCGGCCCCGTCGATGGCGTTCTCCAGCGCCCGGCGGTTGGGCGTCACGAACACATCCACCAGGCCCTCTTCCACATCGCGCCACAGCGCGCCGTGGTCGGCGCGCAGCTGATGCAGGCTGAGCTGGCAGGTCAGGTGGTAGTCACGGGCCGCCGCCCACTGCTTGCACATGTCGTGCTGGCTGCGGTCGTCGACCAGGAACGGATCCTCGTCCAGCTCGGACAGCGGCATCAGGCAGGCGATCGCCGTGACTCGGACCGAGTTCATCGTGCCCTCCGGGGCGTGGCGAATGTGGGGGCGACGATACCCCCGAGTGCGGTCCGTGGTGGAGGGGCTGTGCCGGGCGGCGAGGCGTATCCGCAGGCGTGGCAGATCTTCCAGCCGTCCTGGTTGACGGCGAGTTGGCCGCCGCAGCGCGGGCAGAGCTCGGCGTGCGGGCGCGGGCGGGTGCGGCGCGGACGGCGTGGAGCGGTCGTCACGTTGCCCAATGCCGACCCCATGCGGCCTCCAGCTGCTGTCTTCTGCACAGAACAGGCCGAAGTCGTCCGTCATCGCGCGGAGTTGTTCATTTCCTGTTCGTACCTGAGTACCAGGTGGAGGCGTTTTCCCGGAGGCGGAGGATCCGATTTCGGACAGGTCTGGACCTCTTGGGGCCTAGGCCCGCCCCATCGCCTTGGTCACGGCGATCTCGATCATGACCCGATCGGGGTTGGGGGACGGCATCCGCCCGTACCGCTCGGCGTAGCGGTTCACGGCGTCGGCCACCGTCTCGGCGTCCGTACGCACCCGCGCGATGCCCTCCAGCGTCGCCCAGCGGCCCTTGTCGACCTGGCACACGGCCACGGTGGCGCCGTCCGCGCCGGCGGCGAGGATGTTCTTGACCTTGGTGCTGTCCTTGCGGGTGATGATCCGCGCGATCCGCTGCCCGGCGTCGTAGGTGACGCCCACCGGGACGACGTGCGGCGTCCCGTTCCTGCGCAGCGTGGTGAGCGTCGGCATCAGGTACTCGCCCCAGAAGGCGAGGTACTCCGGGCTGAGGGCGCTGAGGTCGTGGGCCATGGCCGCCAGAGTAATCGGGGCCCCGGGGGCGGGGCCCGGCGGTCAGAGGAAGTCGGCGGTGTCGAGGTCGAAGGAGAAGGGCGCGGGGAGAGGGACGGGCTTGCCGAAGGGAACGGTGACGTTCGCTACGTAGTCCTCTCCCGAGGGGTCGCTGAACAGCGTGATCGTCGCCCTGTCGCGGTCGACCAGCAGGTAGAGGGGGATCTCGGCACGGGCGTAGCAGTGCCGCTTGTCCTTGCGGTCCCTGCGGGGGTTGGTCGACGTCACCTCGACGACCATGGCGACGCCGTCACCGGGCATCCAGGAGGGGGCGCCCCGGAAGAGGCGCAGGGTCCGCGGGGCAACGGTGGCGTCGGGGATCACGTGGTTGGCGGGCCGGTCCTCCCCGGCGGGGAGGAGGAGTCCTTTGTGGCCCGAGGAATCCATGTCGGTCGCCGACTCCCTCAGCACCTGCCGGAGGATGGCACTCAGGTAGTCCTCGTGGTCGCCGTCCGGCGGCGGTGTCACGGCGATCTCCCCCTCGATGAGCTCGGCCCGGAAGCCGTGCGGAGTTTCCAGGGCCAGGAAGCCCTCCAGGAGGGTGTCGTCCTGCGCGGACATGGGCTCGTGTGCCATAGCCGTCATGCTGCACCTCCTTGTGGTCGGAGGCCAGTGTCGCCGGGTTTCGCCGACGGCGAAGGCGCGTTCGGGGCCGTTCACCCGCATGTGGCACCTTGAGTGGACTAGACTCAACTTATCGCATGAGGGCATGAGCAGGATTGGCTCCGGGCACGTGTGCCGGTACGGGCTACGAGTACGAGGAGGATCGCGAGGACCGTGGACGCCGAGCTGACCAACAAGAGCCGGGAGGCGCTGAGCGCCGCCAATGAGCGGGCGGTCACCGCCGGGCACGCGGACATGACGTCCGCCCACCTGCTGCTCGCGCTGCTGGCCGGGCAGGACAACGAGAACATCATGGACCTGCTGGCCGCGGTCGAGGCGGACGCCGCCGCGCTGCGCAGCGGCGCCGAGCGCCAGCTCGCCGCGCTGCCCAGCGTGCAGGGTTCGACCGTCGCCCCGCCGCAGCCCGACCGCGAGCTGCTGTCCGCCATCGCGGACGCCACGCAGCGCGCCAAGGAGCTGGACGACGCCTACGTCTCCACCGAGCACCTGCTGATCGGGATCGCCGCCAAGGGCGGGCGCACCGGTGAGCTGCTGGAGCGGCAGGGCGCCTCCGCGAAGAAGCTGCTGGCGGCCTTCGAGGCGAGCCGTGGCGGGCAGCGGGTGACCAATCCCGACCCGGAGGGCACGTACAAGGCGCTGGAGAAGTTCGGCACGGACTTCACCGCGGCGGCCCGCGAGGGCAAGCTCGACCCGGTGATCGGCCGGGACCACGAGATCCGCCGCGTGGTGCAGGTGCTGTCGCGCCGTACGAAGAACAACCCGGTGCTGATCGGCGAGCCCGGCGTGGGCAAGACCGCCGTCGTCGAGGGGCTGGCGCAGCGGATCGTCAAGGGCGACGTGCCCGAGTCGCTGCGCGACAAGCGGCTGGTCGCACTGGACCTCGGCGCGATGGTCGCGGGCGCCAAGTACCGCGGCGAGTTCGAGGAACGGCTGAAGACCGTCCTGGCGGAGATCAAGTCCAGCGAGGGCCGGATCATCACCTTCATCGACGAGCTGCACACCGTCGTCGGCGCGGGCGCCGGCGGCGACTCGTCGATGGACGCGGGCAACATGCTCAAGCCGATGCTGGCCCGCGGCGAGCTGCGGATGGTCGGCGCGACCACCCTCGACGAGTACCGCGAGCGGATCGAGAAGGACCCGGCCCTGGAGCGGCGCTTCCAGCAGGTGCTGGTCGCCGAGCCGACCGTCGAGGACACGGTGGCGATCCTGCGCGGGCTCAAGGGCCGCTACGAGGCGCACCACAAGGTCCAGATCGCGGACTCCGCGCTGGTCGCCGCGGCCACCCTCTCGGACCGCTACATCACCTCCCGCTTCCTGCCCGACAAGGCCATCGACCTCGTGGACGAGGCCGCGTCCCGGCTCCGTATGGAGATCGACTCCTCCCCGCTGGAGATCGACGAGCTCCAGCGCGCCGTCGACCGCCTCAAGATGGAGGAGCTGGCGCTCAGGAACGAGACCGACGCCGGCTCGCTCCAGCGCCTGGAGAAGCTGCGCAAGGACCTCGCCGACAAGGAGGAGGAGCTGCGCGGTCTGACCGCCCGCTGGGAGAAGGAGAAGCAGAGCCTCAACCGCGTCGGTGAGCTCAAGGAGAAGCTCGACGAACTGCGCGGCCAGGCCGAGCGGGCCCAGCGCGACGGCGACTTCGACACCGCCTCCAAGCTGCTCTACGGCGAGATCCCGGACGTCGAGCACGAGCTGGAGGCGGCGGCCGCCGCCGAGGCCGAGCAGGAGGCGTCCAAGGAGTCCATGGTCAAGGAGGAGGTCGGCCCGGACGACATCGCGGACGTGGTCGGTGCCTGGACCGGCATCCCGGCCGGCCGCCTGCTGGAGGGCGAGACCCAGAAGCTGCTGCGGATGGAGGAGGAACTCGGCAAGCGGCTGATCGGCCAGGCCGAGGCCGTGCGGTCGGTGTCGGACGCGGTGCGCCGCACCCGCGCCGGAATCGCCGACCCGGACCGGCCCACCGGCTCGTTCCTCTTCCTCGGCCCGACCGGTGTCGGCAAGACGGAGCTGGCCAAGGCGCTCGCGGACTTCCTCTTCGACGACGAGCGGGCGATGGTCCGCATCGACATGTCGGAGTACGGCGAGAAGCACTCGGTCGCCCGGCTCGTCGGCGCGCCGCCCGGCTACGTGGGCTACGAGGAGGGCGGCCAGCTCACCGAGGCGGTCCGCCGGCGGCCGTACAGCGTGATCCTGCTCGACGAGGTGGAGAAGGCGCACACCGAGGTCTTCGACATCCTGCTGCAGGTCCTCGACGACGGCCGGCTCACGGACGGCCAGGGCCGCACCGTCGACTTCCGCAACACGCTGCTCATCCTGACCTCCAACCTCGGCTCCGCCTACCTCATGGACCCGCTCATGAAGGAGGAGCAGAAGAAGGAGAAGGTGCTGGAGACGGTCCGCGCGTCCTTCCGCCCGGAATTCCTCAACCGCCTCGACGACGTGGTGGTCTTCCACCCGCTGGGCGCCGAGGAGCTGCAGCGGATCGCCCGGATCCAGCTGGCCCACCTCCAGCGCCGGCTCGGCGACCGCCGGCTGACCCTGGACGTCACCGACCGCGCCCTGGCCTGGCTCGCCTGGCTCGGCCACGAACCGGTGAGCGACGCCCCGGCCCCCGACATGTCCTACGGCGCCCGCCCGCTGCGCCGCCTGGTCCAGACGGCCATCGGCGACCAGCTGGCCCGCGCCATCCTGGCCGGCGAGGTGCTGGACGGGGACACCGTGCGGGTGGACGTGGACGGGGACGGCCTGTCGGTGGAGGTGCCCGGTCGCGGCACGTCCTGACCGCGCCGCCCGCCGGGGTTGCCACGACGGGGCCGATGTGGGGGAGGATGGCAGTGACCATACGAAGGGAATTCCACGGTGAGCATCGACCCGTCCTCGATTCCGAATTTCGGGGGCCAGCCCGAACCCGAGCCGTCGGGGCCTGATGGTCCCGTCGTGCCAGACCAGGACCTGGTCAAGCAGCTCCTCGACCAGATGGAGCTGAAGTACGTAGTCGACGAGGAGGGTGACCTCGCCGCCCCGTGGGAGCAGTTCCGCACGTACTTCATGTTCCGGGGCGAGGAGGAGCAGCAGATCTTCTCCGTCCGTACGTTCTACGACCGTGTCCACGGCATCGATGAGAAGTCGAAGCTGCTGGAGGCGATCGACGACTGGAACCGCCGGACGCTGTGGCCCAAGGCCTACACCCACACCCATGACGACGGCACGGTCCGTCTGATCGGTGAGGCATCGATGCTGATCGGCACCGGCGTCTCGCTCGAACACTTTGTGTCGAGCACGGTCAGCTGGATTCGCGCCTCGATCGAATTCGACAAGTGGGTCGTCGAGCAGCTCGGCCTGGAGGCCGAGATCGAAGGCGACTCCGACGAGAAGCCGGACGACGGCGAGGCATAGCCGCCCGTACGTCCCCACCCACCCGGCTGCGCGGGCCCGAGGAGCGAAGGCTCCCCGGGCCCGCGTCCGTCGTACGGCGCGGGCCGCTACCCGCTCGCCAGGGCCTTCAGCCGGCCCGCCGCCTCCTGGAGGACCTCGATGCTCTTGCAGAAGGCGAAGCGCACGAACGGGGAGCCCTCGTCCTTGTGGTCGTAGAAGACCGCGTTGGGGATGGCGACGACGCCGGCGCGCTCGGGCAGCGCCCGGCAGAAGGCGAAGCCGTCGGTCTCGCCGAGCGGGCGGATGTCGGTGGTGATGAAGTACGTGCCGGTGGGACGGAAAACCTGGAAACCGGCGTCGGTGAGGCCGGCGGCCAGCACGTCGCGCTTGGTGCGCAGGTCGTCGCGCAGGCCGGTGAAGTAGCTGTCGGGGAGGGCGAGGGCCTCGGCGACGGCGTACTGGAACGGGCCGGCGGAGACATACGTGAGGAACTGCTTGGCCGAGCGGACGGCGGCGACCAGCTCCGCCGGTGCGGTGATCCAGCCGACCTTCCAGCCGGTGAAGGAGAAGGTCTTGCCGGCCGAGCTGATGGTGACGGTGCGCTCACGCATCCCGGGGAAGGACGCCAGCGGCAGGTGCTCGCCCTCGAAGACCAGGTGTTCGTACACCTCGTCGGTGACGACCAGGAGATCGCGCTCCACGGCCAGCCGGGCGACGGCCGAGAGCTCCTCGTGGGTGAGGACGGTGCCGGTGGGGTTGTGCGGGGTGTTGAGCAGGATGAGGCGGGTCTTGTCGGTGATCGCGTCGCGCAGCTCGTCGAGGTCGAGGCGGTAGCTGCCGGACTCCGGGTGCGGACGCAGGGTCACCGGGACCCGCCGGCCGCCCGCCATCGCGATGCACGCGGCGTAGGAGTCGTAGTACGGCTCCAGGGCGATGACCTCGTCGCCCGGTTCGAGCAGCGCGAGCAGCGAGGCCGCGATGGCTTCGGTGGCGCCGGCGGTGACCAGGACCTCGGTGTCGGGGTCGTAGGAGAGGCCGAGGTGGCCGTAGAACCGCTCCTGGTGGGCGGCGACGGCGGCGCGCAGTTCGGGGATTCCGGGGCCGGGCGGGTACTGGTTTCCGCGGCCGTCGCGCAGGGCGCGCACCGCCGCCTCCCGGACCTCCTCGGGTCCGTCGGCGTCGGGGAACCCCTGACCGAGGTTGAGGGAGCCGGTCCGTACGGCGAGCGCCGACATCTCGGCGAAGATCGTGGTGCCGAATTCGGCGAGGCGGCGGTTGAGCAGCGGTCGGTCCATGCGCGCCATCCTCCGCCGAACCTCTGGAGTTCCTCAACTGTGCTTTGAGACTCCCGGGCCGGGGGCATCAGCCCCGCACCAAGGACAGTGAAGGCCGCCGACGGTGGCGGCCCCGGCGGCACGGGACGGTGCCGCAGCGCACCCCGGGTGCCGGTCCGGAGCGGAGTCCCCGCTCCGGTGGGGCACCGGGTGCCGGACGGAGCGCCCTCGCTTCGGGGGAGCGAAAGGAGCGTGAGGCAGATGGGGATCGTGGCTTTCCTGGTGATCTGCGCGGCGGTGATCGGGCTGGTGGCCCTGGCCTCGCGGAGCGGCACCGGCGGGCGGAAGGGAAGCGGGTACCGCGGTGCTGCCGGCGGGGGCAGCTGGTGGGCCGGCGGCGGCGGTGGTTCCTCGTGCGGAGGCGGCGGTCACCACGGGGGCGGCGGACACCACGGCGGGCACTCGTGCGGCGGCGGCTCCTCCTGCGGGGGTGGCGGCTGCGGCGGCGGGGGCGGCGGCGGTGGCTGCGGCGGAGGTTCCTGAACCGGCCGCGCGGCACCTCCGGGCGGCGGCCTTCGGGGCCGGCCGGAGCGGCCGCTCAACGGCACACATGCGGGGGGCGTTTGCCCCTGTGCATATGCGGCCCGAAGGGGTCCGGCGAGGAGGCCGGAACCCGTCGGGCCGCATGTCGTTGAACAGATGAACTGCATGGCCCTCTAGGGGATGGAAACCCGGAGGAGATGGGTAAAAACGCTGTGGCCGAGTGGGCTTTCATGATTCCCTCTCCCTAGAGAATTCCCCCACGTTCTCCCATTCCCACGTGGGCACGAGCCGGCAGGCAGACGTACATTCCTGATCCTTCACGGGCGGGCCGGCCCACCATTCCACTGCGTGCTTGCGGAGCCGACCCATGCTCACCACTCTGAAGACGGCGTACACCGATACCCGCGCATCCGACCTGGCCTGGGCGCTCGGCAGGGAACCCCTGCCGGCCCTGGCCGTACTCGACCTCCAACTCCACGGCGCACAGGTGCAGTTGAGACTCCTCGGCGCCTCTCACCAAGTGCTTCTCGAAGAGGAGCACGGGACGTGCTCCGAGACGGTCGCCTGCATGCCGGGCAGCAGCACCCCGCTGCCGCTCGGTGTGGCCAAGCGCCTGGGCGACTGGGAATACGAATTCGCCGCGCACGTGGAGACCCTCTCGCGCGGCTCGTTCGCGGGCCGGGCGCAGGAGTTGCTCGCGCTGGTCGCCGAGCATCCGCACGGCCTGGCCGGAACCTTTCCCGGTTCGCCGCACGCCTTCACCGCGATGCTGGCGCAGTGTCAGCAGGGCCAGGTGCGCTGGCGGACGTGGCATGCGTACCCGCAGGAGGGCCGCTTGGTGGCCACCCGTACGCGGGTGGGCGTACACGCGGCGGTCGCCGCGGTCTGACCGGGGGCAGGCGGAAGGCGCAGGCGGATCGGCGGGCTGCGGGGGCGGCGCGGGGGCGTGGGGCGGGGTGGTCGCGCGCTCGGGGCGTGGCGCGGCAGGTGGGCGCGCGCGGAGTGGTGTGCGCCGGTCGTACGGCATGGCGACATCCGCCGTCCCGTGCGCACGAACATCGCTCCAACTGCTGCGTGTGGCCCGCAGAGTGCACACGTGTGGGTGACGAAGAGCCATCGAAGCGTCACGTAGCGTTCACGACATGATCGACCCGTCAGAGCGCGTTCTCACCGGTGTCGTCGGGCCGCCGGAGGCCATGACACCGGCGCGACTGCCCGTGCCGGCCGGGCTCGGCCGGCTGCTGGTCCTCGCCGTGGTCTTCGTCTGCGCCGCCTGCGGCCTGGTGTACGAGCTCGAACTGGTCGCCCTGGCAACGTACTTGGACGGCGACTCGGTCACCCAGGCTTCGGTCGTGCTGTCCGTCATGGTCTTCGCGATGGGCGTCGGCGCGCTGCTCGCCAAGCGGATGCGCTGCCGGGCGGCGGTCGGCTTCGGCCTGGTCGAGACCGGTCTGGCGCTGGTCGGCGGCTGCTCGGCGATGGCGCTCTACGCCTGCTTCGCCTGGCTGGGCCAGTCGCACTCCGCGCTCGTCGGCTTCTCCCTGATCCTCGGCGTCCTGATCGGCGCCGAGGTGCCGCTGCTGATGACGCTGATCCAGCGGGTCCGCCGGCAGGACGCGGGCGGCGCGGTCGCCGACCTGTTCGCGGCGGACTACGTCGGTGCGCTGGTCGGCGGGCTGGCGTTTCCCTTCCTGCTGCTGCCCAGCCTCGGCCAGCTGACCGGCGCGCTGGTCACCGGCGCGGTCAACGCGGTGGCCGGCGGCGCGCTGGTGCTGTGGCTGTTCCGCCGCGATCTGACCGCCCGCGCCCGCTGGACGCTGCTCGGCGTCAACGCCCTGGTGCTGGTGCTGCTCGCCGCGGGCATGGTGCTGGCCGCACCGTTCGAACGGGCCGCCCGGCGGGCGGTGTACGGGGCGTCGGCGCGGGTCGCGGTGCAGACCGGCATCCAGGAGGTGGTGCTGACCGGCGGCACGGAGGCCGGAGCCGGTGCGGGACACGGGAGGAAAGGTTCCGGCCGGCCGCTGGAGCTCTTTCTCGACGGCCGGTTGCGGGTCAGCTCGGACACCGAATTCCGGTACCACGAAGCGCTGGTGCACCCGGCGATGGCGGGCGGTCCGCACGCCCGGGTGCTGGTCCTCGGCGGCGGCGACGGCCTCGCGGTGCGCGAGATCCTCCGCTACCGCTCGGTCCGCTCGGTCACCGTCGTCGAACTCGACCCGGGCGTCACGGAGTTGGCGCACTCGGACCCGGGTCTCGCCCGTCTCAACCACCGTTCGCTCGCCGATCCCCGGGTGCAGGTGGTCACCGCCGACGCCTTCGACTGGCTGCGGCAGCAGGACGGGTCCGGCCGCGCCGGGCGCCCGGCGCCGTACGACGTCATCGTCTCCGA
This sequence comes from Streptomyces lydicus, assembly GCF_000717345.1. GTDB lineage: Bacteria > Actinomycetota > Actinomycetes > Streptomycetales > Streptomycetaceae > Streptomyces > Streptomyces lydicus. Next base: position 186,318 of record NZ_JNZA01000014.1, read on the forward strand.
TCTGCCCGACCCGGGGATCACCGCCAGCACCAAGCTCTACTCGCAGGAGTTCTACGGCCTCGCGGTACGGCTGCTGGCCGACGGCGGACGGCTGGTCGTGCACGCCGGGCCGCCGGTGACCCGGCCGCGGGCGTACTGGACGGTGGAGGCGACGATCCGTTCGGTGGGCCTGGCGACCGTGCCGTACCGGCTGCCGGGCCGGCCGGTGGACTTCTTCGGCGGGCCGGACCGGCCGGTGGACTCCGCCCGCCCGGCGCCCGTCGTCGCCCAGGCGGCCGGCCCGCTCCAGTACTGGGGCTTCGTGCTCGCCGCTCGGCACCGCCCGCGGTTCGGCCTCGCGCCCGACGCCCCCGTGCTGGCGGGCCTGACGCTCCAGGAGTTGCAGGAGGGCCGGCGGGGGGAGGCCCGGTGCCGGATGTCCGGCCTGCCGCCGTCGACGCTGATGCACCCGCGGTATCCGGACTGAGCGCGCGCTGCCGCCGGGGGGCCGGGCGGGCGCAGGGTACCGGCCGGGCCGGGGCGCCGGGCGGGTCCCGGGCCGGTGCGCAGAAAGTTGTGCGTGGGAGGGCACGGGTCCGGGGCTGCTGGGTAGGCTCCCATGTCATGGAGCATGAGGTGTACGTTCCGTTTCCCGTCGGGACCGTGCGGCAGGCGCTCACCGAGCCCGAGCGGGTGGCGCGCTGCGTCCCGGGGGCCCAGCTCGACGCCGAGGCGGCCGCGCACCGGCCCGAGGGCCGGCTGCGGCTGCGTATCGGAAGCTCCACGATCACCTATCGCGGCTCGCTGACGGTCAGCGAGCCCGGCGACGGCGCGGACGCGGCGGTGACCGTCGAGGCGAAGGGCACCGAGACGCGGGGCGACGGAGCGGTCGCGCTGACCCTGACCGTCCGGCTCTCACCGGCCACCGAGCCCGGCCCCGGCACGACGCTCTCCTGCGCCGGCACGGTCCACGGCGACGGCCGGCTCACCGAGGCCACCGACCGCTCGGCGGAGTCCGCGGGCCGCCGGCTGCTGGACCGCTTCGCGGAGAACCTGACGGAGGACCTGCGGCAGCGGCCGGTGCCGGACGCCGGGCAGGCCGCCCGGCCCGGCGTCTTCGACACCGAGGTGCCGCCGCCCTCCCTGGACCCGCACAGCGACGAGGACGCCGCCGAGCCGGCGGGCCCGGGCGACCCCGCCGACGCCGCGGGCCCGGCCGACACCGCCGACGCGCTCGACGACCTCGTATCCGAAGACCGGGTGCCCGAACTGCGCGCCGAGCACGCCTACGGTCCGGAGGCGGACGCCGCCGCTCCCGCCGAGGCCGCGCACGCCCGCCGGACGATGATCGGGCGCAGCGCGGAGGAGGTCGACCACGCCCCGCCGCGCGGCCGGTACGCCCCGGTCCCCGCGCCCGAGACCGGCGGCACCTCGGCCACCCTGCGCTGGGCGGCGCCGGCCGCCGCGGTCGTGCTGGCCTCCGCGGTGGTCGTCGGCCGGGTGCTGCGCCGCCGCCGCTGACCCGCGGTCCGGCGGCCGTCCCCGCTTCCCCTGGTACGCCGTTCCGCACCGCTAGGGTCGGAGCGTGAGCACCGACGAAGACACACAGCCCGCGCCCCCGAAGGCACCGGTGCGGCTGGCCGCCGGAGCGGCCGAAGTGACCGTCCAGCCGGACAACGGCTGCCGGATCGGCAGTCTCCGCGTCGCCGGTACGGAGCTGCTGCGGCAGGGCGCCAAGTACGGCTGTTTCCCGATGGTTCCGTGGTGCGGCCGGATCGACCACGGGCAGTTCCGCAACGGCGGCGAACTGCACCAGATGCCGGTCAACGCCGCTCCCCACGCCATTCACGGCACCGGCCGCAACCTGGCCTGGCGCACCGCGCGGACGAGCGCCACAGAGGCGGCCTTCACCTACGACCTCAGCGACCCGGCCGCGCCGTGGCCGTACCCGGGGCGGGTCACCCACCTCGTCGAACTGGCCGAGGACGGCGGCTCGCTCACCCTGACGATGGGCGTCGAGGCGGCCGCCGACTCGTTCCCGGCGCAGGCCGGCTGGCACCCCTGGTTCCGCCGGAACCCGTTCGGGGACGGCGCGGACGTACGCCTCGACTTCGCGCCCGAGTGGCAGGAGGAGCGGGGCGACGACCACCTGCCGACCGGCCGGCGGATGCTGCCGAAGCCGGGCCCCTGGGACGACTGCTTCGGCATGCCGGGCGGGGTGGACGTCACCCTCACCTGGCCGGGCCGCCTGGAGCTGAGGGTCACCAGCCGCACCGAGTGGGTCGTGATCTACGACGAGCAGGAGGCGGCGGTCTGCGTCGAGCCGCAGTCCGGCCCGCCCAACGGCCTCAACACCGCGCCGCGCCTGGTCACGCCCATCGACCCGCTGGAGATCTCCACGACCTGGAGCTGGCGCGAGCTGTCCTGAGCGGCCCGGCGGGGGCGCGCCGGCAGGCTCTAAGCTCATGGCCATGAGTGACGACGTGCGCGGCGCGCTGCTGCAGCAGATCAAGGACAAGGCCGTGGTGCACGGCAAGGTGACGCTTTCCTCCGGCAAGGAGGCCGACTACTACATCGACCTGCGCCGGATCACCCTGGACGGCGAGGCCGCGCCACTGGTCGGGCAGCTGATGCTGGACATCACCGCCGACCTGGACTACGACGCGGTCGGCGGGCTGACGCTGGGTGCCGACCCGGTCGCGACCTCGATGCTGCACGCCTCCGCCGCGCGCGGGCGCCGGCTGGACTCCTTCGTCGTCCGCAAGGCGCAGAAGGCGCACGGCATGCAGCGCCGCATCGAGGGCCCGGACATCACCGGCCGCCGGGTGCTGGTCGTCGAGGACACCTCCACCACCGGCGGCTCGCCGCTGACCGCCGTCGAGGCGGCCCGCGAGGCGGGCGCCGAGGTCGTCGCGGTCGCGACGATCGTCGACCGCGGGGCCGCCTCGGCGATCGCCGAGGCCGGGCTGCCTTATATCACGGGCTACCAGCTCGGGGACCTCGGCCTGGCCTGAGGGCGGCCGGGACGGCCGAAGGGCGCGCACGCACCGGCCTGACCTGCGAGATTGCTGAGGGGTGCGCCGTTTCACGTGAAACGGCGCACCCCTTTCGCATGACGGCTGGACCGGCGATGTGGAGCTCCCGGCCGAGTCTGGGAAGATGTGCCCGGCGCAGTGTCGCGCCCTGGTCAGGGCCAAGAACGCACACCCGCACACCCAAGGAGCGGACAGATGCCCATCGCAACTCCCGAGGTCTACAACGAGATGCTGGACCGGGCGAAGGCAGGCAAGTTTGCCTACCCGGCCATCAACGTCACGTCGACGCAGACGCTGCACGCCGCGCTGCGGGGCTTCGCCGAGGCCGAGAGCGACGGCATCATCCAGATCTCCACCGGTGGTGCGGAGTTCCTGGGTGGTCAGTACAACAAGGACATGGTGACCGGCGCCGTCGCGCTCGCCGAGTTCGCGCACGTCGTGGCCGCGAAGTACGACATCACCGTCGCGCTGCACACCGACCACTGCCCCAAGGACAAGCTCGACGGGTATGTCCGCCCGCTCCTGGACGTCTCCGCCGAGCGCGTGGCCAAGGGCCTGAACCCGCTCTTCCAGTCCCACATGTGGGACGGTTCGGCCGAGAACCTCGCCGACAACCTGGCCATCGGCCAGGAGCTGCTCGCCAAGGCCGCCGCCGCCAAGATCATTCTTGAGGTCGAGATCACCCCGACCGGCGGTGAGGAGGACGGCGTCACGCACGAGATCAACGACGAGCTCTACACCACCGTCGACGACGCGCTGCGCACCGCCGAGGCGCTGGGCCTGGGCGAGAAGGGCCGCTACCTGCTCGCCGCCTCCTTCGGCAACGTCCACGGCGTCTACAAGCCGGGCAACGTCGTGCTCCGCCCCGAGCTGCTGAAGGACCTCCAGGAGGGCGTGGGCGCCAAGTACGGCAAGTCCGCCCCGTTCGACTTCGTCTTCCACGGCGGCTCCGGTTCCACCGAGCAGGAGATCGCCACCGCGCTGGAGAACGGCGTGGTCAAGATGAACCTGGACACCGACACCCAGTACGCCTTCTCCCGCCCGGTCGCGGACCACATGTTCCGCAACTACGACGGTGTGCTGAAGGTCGACGGCGAGGTCGGCAACAAGAAGGCGTACGACCCGCGCAGCTGGGGCAAGCTGGCCGAGGCCGGCATGGCCCAGCGCGTGACGCAGGCGTGCGCCAACCTGCGCTCCACCGGCACCAAGATCAAGTAATCCGTCCGTACGGACTCCGCGGCCCCGCATCTCCTCCGAGATGCGGGGCTTCGCCGTGCGTGGACCCCTGTCGCCGGGCAAGCTCACCCTATGGGCGCACCGCGCGAGACCCCCGTTCCGGGCGGCGTACGGCTGGCCTCGGCGCAGGGCCGCTGGGTGCTGGCGACGAGCGTGCTGGGCTCCGGCATGGCGCTGCTCGACAGCACCGTCGTCAATGTCGCGCTGCCGAGGATCGGCGCGGACCTCAACGCGGACCTGGCGGTGCTCCAGTGGACGGTGACCGCCTACCTGCTGACGCTCTCCTCGCTGATCCTGCTGGGCGGCGCGCTCGGTGACCGGTACGGCCGGCGGCGGATCTTCGTCATCGGCGTGGTGTGGTTCGCGGCCGCCTCGCTGGCGTGCGGGCTCGCACCGAACGCCGGGGTGCTGATCGCGGCACGGGCGCTGCAAGGGGTCGGCGGGGCGCTGCTGACGCCCGGCTCGCTGGCGCTGATCCAGGCGGTCTTCCACCCCGACGACCGGGCGCGGGCGGTCGGCGCCTGGTCGGGGCTGGGCGGGGTGGGCGCGGCGATCGGCCCGTTCGTCGGCGGCTGGCTGGTGGACGGCGCCGGCTGGCGCTGGGTGTTCTTCCTGAACGTGCCGCTGGCGGCGGTGTGCGTCCCGGTGGCGCTGCGGCACGTCCCGGAGACCCGGCGGCACGACGCCGCCGCCCGCGGCGGCTTCGACGTGCCAGGCGCGGCGCTGGGGGCGCTGGCGCTGGCGGGGGTGACCTACGCGCTGATCGCCGCGGCGGAGGGCCTGTCCCCGGCAGTGGTGGTGCCGGCGGTGCTCGGCGTGCTGCTCGGGGTGGCGTTCGTACGCGTCGAGGGGCGCCGGGCGGATCCGATGCTGCCGCCCGCGATCTTCCGCATCCGGCTGTTCTCCGCGATCAACGCGGTGACGGTGTGCGTCTACGCCGCGTTCAGCGGCTTCTTCTTTCTGGCCGTGCTCCAGTTGCAGGTCGTGGCGGGTTATTCGGCGCTGCGGGCCGGCACCGCGCTGCTGCCCACGACCGTGCTGATGCTGCTGCTGTCCGCCCGCTCCGGCGAGCTGGGACAGCGCCTCGGGCCGCGCATCCCGCTCACCGTCGGCCCGCTGCTGTGCGCCGCCGGAATGCTGCTGATGCTGCGGGTCGGCCCCGCCGCGTCGTACCTCACCGACGTGCTGCCCGCGATGCTGGTGCTGGGCGCCGGGATGGTGACCCTGGTGGCCCCGCTCACCTCCACGGTGCTGGCGTCGGTGGACGTGGACCGGGCCGGTCTGGCCAGCGGCATCAACAACGCGGCGGCGCGGGCCGCGGGGCTGGTGGCGGTGGCCGCGCTGCCGCTGCTGGCGGGCATGGGGCCGGAGGCGTACCGCTCGGCGGCCGAGTTCGAGGCGTCCTTCCGGCGGGCCATGCCGCTGCTGGCCGGCGTGCTGCTGGTCGGCGCGCTGCTGGCCTGGCTGACGGTCCGCACCGGGACGCTGCGCGCCGCGGAGCCGGAGCCCGGGCGGCGTTGCCACCCGGAGTGCGCCTACCACTGCGGGGTGAGTTCGCCGCCGCTCGACCCGGGCGAGCAGGAGCCGCGGGCGGAGCGGTAGCCGCTCCCGTTCCGCGGTCGCGACCAGGCAGACTGGGGACCATGGCCATTCACGAAAACCTGCTCGGGGGACCGCCCCCGACCCACCTGCCCGACGACCCGGAGCCGCGCGAGCTGCTCGCCGCGGGCACCGCGCCGGCCGATGTCGCCGCGAAGTACCCGACGTCCTCGCTGGCGTGGGCGCAGCTCGCGGACGACGCGTACGTGCAAGGGCGGGTCGTCGAGTCGTACGCCTACGCCCGCACCGGCTACCACCGCGGCTTGGACGCGCTGCGCCGGGCCGGCTGGAAGGGCCACGGCCCGGTGCCGTTCGAGCACGAGCCCAACCGCGGCTTCCTGCGGGCGCTGCACGCCCTCGCCCGCGCCGCCCAGGCGATCGGCGAGCAGGCCGAGTACGAGCGCTGCTCGACCTTCCTGCGCGACTCCTCGCCCACCGCGGCCGACACCCTCTCCTGAGCACCGGGCCCGCCTGGTCCGCTGACCAGGCGGGCCTTGCCTTCTCCGGGGACCATTGCGGAAGATGCCCGGTGGGGACCGGGGCCCCCGTGCCGACATGGCAGGGGCGGACCGCTACCCGGAGTACGTTTCGAGGAGACAGCGATGTCCCACGAGGTAACCGGCGGGGCTCAGGAGCCTGAGACCCCGAACCTCGACTTCGCAGGTACCACCCCGTACGAGGACTACGTACAGGCCGAGGTCCTCACCCATCTCCAGCACCCGCTCTCCGACGACCCCGGCGAGATGGTCTTCCTGGTCACGACCCAGGTGATGGAGCTGTGGTTCACGGTCATCGTGCACGAATGGCGGACCGCGGCCGAGGCACTGCGCCGCGACGACCTGCCGGTGGCGATGGAGGCGCTGCGCCGCTCGACCTACGAGCTGGAGGCGCTGAACGCCGCCTGGAAGCCGCTCGCCAAGCTGACGCCGGCGCAGTTCAACGCCTACCGCAGCGCGCTCGGTGAGGGCTCCGGATTCCAGTCCGCGATGTACCGCAGGCTGGAGTTCCTGCTGGGCGAGAAGTCCGCCTCGATGCTGGTGCCGCACCGTGGCGCGCCCCGGGAACACGCCGAGCTGGAGAAGGCCCTGCAGGAGCCGAGCCTGTGGGACGAGGTGCTGCGGCTGCTCGCCCGTCGCGGGTACGCCGTCCCCGCGGCCGTGCTGCAACGGGACCCGTCGCTGCGGTACGAGCCGGACCCGGCCGTCGAGGCCGTCTGGGCCGAGGTCTACACCGGCGCGCAGGACTCCGAGCTGGTCCGGCTCGGCGAGGCGCTGACCGACGTCGCCGAGCTGGTCTGGCGCTGGCGCAACGACCATCTGGTCGCGACCAGGCGGGCCATGGGCGCGAAGATGGGAACCGGCGGCTCCGCGGGCGTCGCCTGGCTGGAGAAGCGGGCCCGCAAGAACGTCTTCCCCGAGCTCTGGACGGCGCGCAGCCATGTCTGAGACCCCGTACACCCCGGGCATCCCCGGGACCGCCGACGCCGCCGGACCGGTCGGGGAGCGTCCGTTCGCGGGCCGTGCCCGGGAGCTGGACGCCGCCGATCCGCTCGCCGCGCTCCGGGACCGCTTCGTCCTCGACACCGTGGTCGACCCGGCGACCGGGCTGCCGGACGTCTACCTCGACGGCAACTCCCTGGGCGTGCTGCCCCGCACGGTGCCCGACCGGATCGCCGACGTCCTCCACCGCGAGTGGGGCGAGCTGCGCATCCGCTCGTGGACCGAATCCGGCTGGTGGACCGCGCCGGAGCGGATCGGCGACAAGATCGCGCCGCTGATCGGCGCGGGCCCGGGCCGGGTGGTGGTCGGCGACTCGACCAGCGTGAACATCTTCAAGGCCGTGGTCGGCGGCGTACGGATGGCCGGGAAGGGCTGCACGGAGATCCTGGTCGACGCCACGACCTTCCCGACCGACGGCTACATCGCCCGGTCGGCGGCCCGGATGACCGGCCTCGCGGTGCGGCCCGTGGAGCCCGCGCGGATAGCCGACGAGGTCACCGAGCGCACCGCGCTGGCACTGGTCAACCACGTCGACTACCGCACCGGCGCGCTCAACGACCTGCCCGGCATCACCCACGCCCTGCACTCCGCGGGGGCGCTCGCCGTGTGGGACCTGTGCCACAGCGCGGGCGCGCTGCCGGTCGGCCTGGACGCCCATCACGTCGACCTGGCCGTCGGCTGCACGTACAAGTACCTCAACGGCGGGCCGGGCTCGCCCGCCTTCCTGTACGTCCGCGAGAGCCTCCAGGAGCGGTTCGAGTCGCCGCTGCCCGGCTGGAACTCGCACGCCGATCCGTTCGCGATGGATCCCTCCTACGCCCCCGCGGACGGCGTCCTGCGCGGCCGCGTCGGCACCCCCGACATCCTGTCGCTGCTCGCGCTGGAGGCCGCGCTGGAGGTCTGGGACGGGGTCGCCATCGAGGACGTCAGGGCCAAGAGCCTGGCCCTGACGGACTTCTTCCTGGAGTGCGTGGCCGGGTACGTACCGGCCGGCCGGGCGCGTGCGGTCACGCCGCAGGACCACCAGCGGCGCGGCAGCCAGGTGTCGCTGCGCTGCGCGGGGGCGGGCGAGGTGATGGACGAGCTGATCCGGCGCGGTGTGGTCGGCGACTTCCGCACGCCCGACGTGCTGCGGTTCGGCTTCACCCCGCTCTACACCTCCTTCGCGGACGCGGAGCGGGCGGCCCGGGTGCTCGGCGAGGTGCTGGGGGCGCTGCCCGAGGTGGGACCGGCCGCGGCCGGGACCGGCGGGTGAGTGCCGCGGACGAGGAGACGGCGCTGCTGGGGCTCGCCCCGGTGGCGCCGGACGGCACGGTGGCCTACGGGCCGCACCCGGACCAGGTCGTGGACCTGTACGGGCCGCGGCCGGGCGACGGCGCGGGGTCGGACCGCGGCGCGGGGGCGGCGGTCTCCGGGCCGCTGGTCGTGCTGCTGCACGGCGGCTTCTGGCGCGCGGCCTACGACCGCCGCCATCTGTCGCCGCTGGCCGCCGCGCTGGCCGGGCAGGGGCTGCCGGTCGCCCTCGCCGAGTACCGCAGGGTCGGCGGGGGCGGCGGCGCCCCGCGCACCTTCGAGGACGTGGCGGCGGCGGTCGAGGCGGCGGCGGACGGCCGCCGCCGTGAGGTGGTGCTGGTCGGGCACTCGGCGGGCGGGCACCTCGCGCTGCTCGCCGCCGCCCGGCCGGGCACCCCGGTGCGCCGGGTGATCGCCGTCTCGCCGGTCGCCGACCTCGCCCGCGCCCACGAACTGGGCCTGAGCGACGGAGCGGTGGCCGAGCTCCTCGGCCCCGGCCCCGGCTTCGCCGCGCGGCTGGCCGCCGCCGACCCGGTGCGCCGCCCGCCCGTGGGCGTCCCGGTCACGATCCTGCACGGCACCGACGACCCGGACGTCCCGCCGGACCTCTCCCGCCGCTACGCCGCCGCGAGCCCGGCCACCACGACGCTGCGCGAGCTGCCCGGCGTGGGGCACTACGCGCCGGTCACGCCCGGTACGGCGGGCTTCGCCGCGCTGCTCTCCCTGCTGCGCCCACCACGTAGTACTTGAGACGGATGTCCGCAGATCCCCACTGGTGAGGACGCCTCCGGGCCGTCGCTTGCTTACCGTTGTCAGCGTGAACCAGACGACCCAGACGCAGAACACTCTGCGCTCAGAGGCCCGGATAGCCCACGGGGTGCTCCACCGACTGCGCCAGGACCTGATCGTCGACGCCTTCGCCTTCCGCCCGATGCCGCCGCTGGAGGACGCGAAGGTGTCGCGGTGGGTGCCCTGGCTGCCGCAGCGGATCCGCCACTGGGCCCGGTGGCTGCCGCACTGCGCCGTCACCTTCTTCGCGGCCTGCGTCTTCCTGGCCGGCTTCACCACGAGCTACGACATCGGCCCGCTGCGCGGCCTGCTGACGGCCGGCTTCTGCCTGATGGTCGCCGCCGGTCCGGCGGTCACGCTGTTCCGGCCGGTGGGCGCCTACTGGCTGTCGCTGGCCGCCTTCGTGCTGTCGGTGTTCGCCAACGTGGCCTTCGCCCCGTACGGCAGCGCCTTCGGCGGCGCCGCCTTCCCGACCCTGCTGGCCGTGATGACGCTCGTGGTGCTGCGCACCCGGCCGCGGCTGGCGATGGAGATGTGGCTGGTCACCTTCGCGGTGGCGGCCGTCGTGACCACCTTCGTGGGGCGGGACGTCGGCGATCTGCCGCCGGTGGCGGTCTTCAGCGGTGTGGTGCTGATCTCCGCCGCTGCCGTCCGGGCCTGGCGCGAGGAGCGCCGGCAGGTCGTCGAGACCCGGACGGTCACCGCCGAGGAGCGTTCCCGGCGCACGCTCCTGGAGGAGCGCGCCACGATCGCCCGTGAGCTGCACGACGTGGTCGCCCATCACATGTCGGTCATCGCCATTCAGGCCGAGGCCGCCCCGTACCGGGTGGAGAACACCCCGCCGGAGCTGGCCACGTCCTTCGCGACGATCCGGGAGAACGCCGTCGCCGCGCTCACCGAACTGCGCCGCATCCTGGGCGTGGTGCGCTCCGAGGACCCGGACGCGTTCGCCGAGCGCGACCCGGAGGCCCCGCAGCCGACGCTGGCCAGCCTCGAATCGCTGCTCGACAGCGTCCGCGGCGCGGGACTGACCGTCGAAGCCGTGATCACCGGGGCGCCCCGGCCGCTGCCGCAGGGCGTGGAACTGTCCGCCTACCGGATCGTGCAGGAGGGGCTGAGCAACGCGCTGCGCCACTCGCCGGGCGCCGACGCCCGGGTGGAAATCTCCTACGTGCTGGGCGGGATCGGCCTGCGGATCGTCAACGGCCCGGCGAGCCGGCTGGCCAAGCCGTCGCCGGGCGCGGGCCACGGGGTGCTGGGCATGCGGGAGCGGGTGCAGATGCTGGGCGGCGAGATGACCGCCGACCACACCGAGGACGGCGGCTTCGAGGTCGCGGCCTTCATCCCGGTGTCGCAGACGGCCGGTGAGGCCACGTCCGGGGGGAACAGGTCATGATCCGGGTACTGATCGTCGACGACCAGGTGATGGTCCGCGAGGGCTTCTCCGTCCTGCTCAACGCCATGCCGGACATCGAGGTCGTCGGGGAGGCGGTGGACGGCCGCCAGGCGGTGCAGAAGGTCGCGGTCCTCAAGCCCGACGTGGTGCTGATGGACATCCGGATGCCGGAGATGAACGGCCTGGACGCGACCCGCGAGATCGTCGCGGCCGACGCGGAGGCCAAGGTCCTGGTGCTGACCACCTTCGATCTCGACGAGTACGTCTACCAGGCGCTGCGCGCCGGAGCCAGCGGCTTCCTGCTCAAGGACGCCTCGGCCGGCCAGCTCGCCGAGGGCGTGCGCATCGTCGCCTCCGGCGAGGCGCTGCTCGCCCCCACCGTCACCAAGCGGCTGATCTCGGAGTTCTCCCGTCTGGGCACCCCCAGGGCGCCCGCCCAGGAGCGCATCGCCGACCTCACCGAGCGCGAGACGGAGGTGCTGGTGCTGGTGGCCCAGGGCCTGTCGAACGGGGAGATCGCCGGGCATCTCGTCGTCGCCGAATCCACGGTGAAGACCCATGTCAGCCGCATCCTGGTGAAGCTGGGCCTGCGCGACCGGACGCAGGCGGCGGTGTTCGCGTACGAGGCGCGGCTGGTGACGCCCGGCGGGTGAGCGTGCGGGCGCGCCGTCATCCACAGCCTGTGGACAAAGATCGGCGGGGCCCGGAGAACGACAGGAGTACGCCGCCGGAGTCCGCTACAGCTCCGGCGGCGTACGTAGGGGGGCGGCGGTCGCGCCGTTTCACGTGAAACGGCGGCTGCCCGGGGTGCCGCCGCGCGGGGTCACCCGATGTCGCGCCGCCGGAAGCCGGCGAGGCCGGCGGCGGCGAAGAGGGCGGAGAGGGCCAGCAGCCAGACGAACGGGGCCGCGGTGACCTCGGCGCCGGGGAGCTTGGGCAGATGGCCGTAGGGGGAGAGGTTCATGGCCCACTGCGGGAACTTGAGGGAGGGGCCGAGCCAGCCCAGCGCCAGACAGCCGCCGACGATCGCCCACACCGCGGAGGTCGCCTTGGGCAGCAGCCCGAAGACGAGGACCGCCACGCCGGTGAGCGTCCAGACCGCGGGGACCTGGGCGAGGGCCGCGGCCAGTACCGGGCCCAGCTGCCCGCCGAGGTCGCCGACCGAGAGGCCGTAGCTCACGCCCAGGGCCAGGCCGCCGCAGGCCAGGACGACGGCGGTGCCGGCGTACGCGATGACCAGGTGGCCGGCGGCCCAGCGGAGCCGGCCCACCGCCCCGGCCAGTACGGGCTCCGCGCGGTCCCCGGTCTCCTCACCCCGCAGCCGGAGCACCGCACCGGCCGCGTAGAGCGAGGCGACCATGCCGAGCAGGCCGGCCATCGTGGCCAGGAAGGCGTCGGTCAGCCCCTGCTGACCGCCCATCCGCTCGAAGATCTCCCGGGTCTGCTGATTGCCGCCGACCAGGTCCGCGGCGCCCTTGGCGATCCCGCCGAAGATTCCGCCCGCACACAGGAAGCCGGCGCTCCAGCCCGCCAGGGTGGTGCGCTGGAGCCGCCAGGCCAGGCCGAACGGACCGGCCAGGGAGCGCGGCGCGGCGGCCGGCCCGGGGCGGGCGGGCAGAAAGCTCATCCCGAGGTCGCGGCGCGCGGTCAGGGCGTACGAGGCGCAGACGGCCGGCGCGGTCGCCGCGGCGAAGAGCAGCAGGACCCACCAGCGTTCCCCGGCGTACGGGCGGAGGTTCTCCGACCAGCCGATCGGTGAGACCCAGGTGAGCGGCGACGAGGAGTCCGCGGTGGCGGCGTCCCCCGCGGCGCGCAGCGCGAAGGCCAGGCCGAGGACCGCACCGGTCAGCCCCTTGGCCATCCGGGCGCTCTCGGTGAGCTGGGCGGCGATGGCGGCCAGGCCGGCGAAGAGCATGCCGGTGCAGCCGATGGCGAGCCCGAGAGCCAGCGAACCGGTGGCCGGCCGCCCGGACGCGGCGAGGCCCGCGGTGATCAGCGCGGCGAGCACGGCATCGGCGAGCAGCGCCGTCAGCAGGGCCGCGGTCAGCGGCGCGCGGCGGCCGACCATCGCGGCGGAGAGCAGTTCCTGACGGCCCGACTCCTCCTCCTCGCGGGTGTGCCGGACGACGATCAGCAGGCTCATCACCGCGGCGAGGACGGCACCGAAGCCGGCCATCCGCCAGGCGATCAGGCCGCCGAGGGAGTCGCCGAAGACCGGCCCGTACAGCGCGCGCATCGAGCCGTTGGCGTTCATCGAGCCGGCGAGTGCGGCGCGCGCGGCGGCGGTGCCGTACAGCGCCTCGAAGGCCGAGCCCATGGAGGCCACGGTCAGCCCCAGGGCCAGCACCCAGGCCGGGATCAGCACGCGGTCGCGGCGCAGCGCGAGCCGCAACAGGGCGCCGGTGCCCGCGAGAGGGCGGGAGCCGGCGGCGCGGGCGGGGAGGTGGGCGGCGGTCGCGGTCATCGGACGGCCGCCGCGTCGTCCCGTACGGCACCGCGCACGTCGTCCTGGTAGTGGCGCAGGAAGAGCTCTTCCAGAGTGGGCGGGGTGCTGGTGAGGCTGCGGACGCCGGAGCTGCCGAGCAAGCGGAGCACGGCGTCGAGCTTGTCGTTGTCGACCTGAAGCCTGACCCGGTGCCCCTGGCCGCCCTTGATCGGCTGGGTGGTCAGATCGTGCACCCCGGGCAGCGCGGCCAACCCTCCACCGGCTACCGCTGGGGGGACCCCCAGCGGTCCGGCGAGTTCGGCGACGACCGAGGTGCGGGTCAGATGCCGCAGCTCCCCCAGCGAGCCGGATTCGACGGTGCGCCCCTTGCGGATGATGCTGACGCGGTCGCACAGCGCCTCGACCTCGGACAGCACATGGCTGGACAGCAGGACCGTACGGCCCCGGTCGCGCTCCTCGGCGACACAGGTCTGGAAGACCTCCTCCATCAGCGGGTCGAGGCCGGAGGTCGGCTCGTCGAGGATCAGCAGATCGACGTCGGAGGCGAAGGCGGCGACCAGGGCGACCTTCTGCCGGTTGCCCTTGGAGTACGTCCGCCCCTTCTTGGTGGGGTCGAGTTCGAACCGCTCCAGCAGCTCGGCCCGGCGCGCGCCGTCGAGTCCGCCGCGCAGCCGCCCGTAGAGGTCGATGACCTCGCCGCCGGAGAGGTTGCGCCACAGGGTGACATCGCCGGGGACGTAGGCGATGCGGCGGTGCAGCGCGACCGCGTCGTGCCAGGGGTCCTTGCCCAGGAGGCGGGCGGTGCCGCGGTCGGCGCGCAGCAGGCCCAGCAGGACCCGGATCGTCGTGGACTTCCCGGCGCCGTTGGGGCCGAGGAAACCGTGCACCTCGCCGGCCTCGACGGTGAGGTCGAGGCCATCCAGCGCGGGGGTGCGCCCGAAGGACTTGTGGAGACCGTCCACCCGGATGGCGGGAGCGGAAGCGATTGCCGTGGTCATGCTTACGAAGCTACGGTAGTTTCACAAATTTGTGAAGTTAAGAAACCGTATAAAGTTGGGATGGGTGGCTCTGATCAGGGGAGATGATGCGGATATGAGCGAGCAGCGACAGCAGAGCGCGGACCGGACCGACGACACCCGCCAGGGCGCCCGCGACGAGCACGCGAACGAGGCGCCCGCCCAGTTCGTCGAACGGTTCGCCGCGCAGCTCGTCGACGCCGGCATGCAGCGGATGCCGGCCCGGGTCTTCGCCTGCCTCCTGGCCTCCGAATCCGGGGTGCTGACCTCCGCCGAGCTGAGCGAGCGCCTCCAGATCAGCCCCGCCGCCGTCTCGGGTGCGGTCCGCTACCTCTCCCAGGTCGACATGGTCAGCCGGGAGCGCGAGCCCGGCTCCCGCCGCGACCGCTACCGCGTGCACAACGACCAGTGGTACGAGGCACTGACCCGCCGGAACGACCTGCTCACCCGGTGGGAGAACACCCTGCGCGAGGGAGTCTCCAGCCTCGGTGAGGCCACCCCCGCCGGCCGCCGGCTCGGCGAGACCCTCGCCTTCTTCGAATTCATGCAGAACGAACTCGCCGGCATGCTCCAGCGCTGGCGCGACCACCGCGACGAGCTGCGCCTCGCACACGACGACCGGGCCGTTCCGCCCGGGGCGTCGGCAAAAGGTGCGTTCGGCTCTTTTGAGTAGGGGTACTCAGGCCGAAACTGCGCGTGATCCGGAGAATGGATCCCGCAAGCGCAACCGGAACATCTGAGAAGAGGTCGGCGGTATGGCGAGGCCCACCTTCAGCGTGCCGCACCAGAACCGACCGGCCGGGGCAGTGGCTTGGCCGTGGGTGCTGTTCGGGCTGCTGCAGCTGCTGGCCGCCGTCCCGATGCTGGCGGTGATCGTGAGCGGCGGCTTGATGGCCGGCATCATGGGGCTCGCCTCCGGCGGGTCCGTCAGCGTGCTGGGCATGATGCTGCTGCTGATCTCGGGGCCGGCGCTTGGCCTGGCGCTTCCAGCCCTGGTGCTGCTGTCGCCGGAGGCGCGCCGGTCGAACCGGCACCCGCTCTTCGCGCTGCACTGTTCCGGGCTGCTGTGCGGGACAGCGGTTGAGTACTTTTTCTGGGTCGCCCCGGCGATGCGCTGAGCCACGGGCATCCAGCGGCCATGCGCGGCATGCGAGGGGCTGCCGGTGATCCGGACGAAACGGATTGCGCCGGGGACCGGCGCGCCGCGGGCCGGCAGCCCCGGCGGGCGCTCAGCCGCCCCGCGGCAGCTGCAGCCGCCAGGCGCCCGCCTGCACGGTCCACGTACGGGTCCTGACCGGGCCGCCGACCACCGCGTCCGCCCGGTAGTGGAAGTCCGCACCGGACACCGTCACCGCGTGTGCCCGGACCCGCACCGGCCGCGCCTCCCCGGCCCAGTGCACCACCACCTCGGCCAGCTCACCGCCGGCCCCGGCCCCGTCGATCCCGCCGGCCACCGGCCGCGCCCCGTCCGGCCCGTCCGCCCCCGCCCGGGCGGCCGGCACCACCGACACCCCGCGCACCGGCCGGTCCAGATCCGCCAGCAGCACCCCGTCCGCCTCGATCCGCAGCCGCTGGGCCGGCACCCGGGCCCGCCGCCCGGCCGCCGGCGCCAGCAGCGCCAGTGCCGTACGGGCGGTCCGGGCCGCCGGGCGCCACCACGGCCGGGCAGCGCCGGCCTCGCCCGCCGCGGCACCGCCCCAGACCTCCGTCGCGGCCCGCACCTCCACCGGGTCACGGGGCGCGGCCGGCCGCGGCACCTGCGGCCCGAGCAGGTGCCGTACCGCGTCGTGGCCGCCGGCCGCGCAGGGGATCCGCAGCCCGCCCAGCACGATGCCGTCGCTGTCGTCCCTGAGCAGGTCCATCGGCCGCTCGCCGCCGTCCAGGACGGTCCGCGCGGCGGTGACGGTGTCCGTGGGGACGCCCAGCGCACGGCTCAGCGCGACCGCGGCGGGCGCACCCACCGGGACCATCGAGACCGGCACCTCGGCCAGCTGCCGCTGCTTGTCCAGCAGGCTCACCACCCGCAGCAGCGCCCGGTCGTCACCGATCACCACCGGCCGCCGCTGCCCCCGTCGCGCCAGGATCCGGGCGAATTCCTCCGGCCCCTCCGGCAGGCAGATTTTCGCTCCCGCACCCGCACACAGGACATCCTTCGCGATGCGCACGGACTCGCCGTCCGTACTGCGGGCGACCGGGTCGATGACCACGAGCAGGGGGTGCCCCCGAACGGAGTCCACGGGAGAGTGCCCAGAAGGCTGCGCCGACACCTCGGTCCTTCCTCAGGTAGCATCTCGGTGCAAGAGCCCCTTGCGCTATTGCGCCAGGGGCTTCGTCTATTCCGGGGCACCGGTCCAACGGCTCTTGCGACGACGGACGCGTGAACACGCACGCAGGCGTCATCCACGCACGTTGGACATGCCCCGCCCGGAAGGGGTGTACGCCTGTGCCCGCACTTGTGCTGCTCGGTGCTCAGTGGGGTGATGAGGGCAAGGGAAAGGCCACCGACCTGCTCGGTGGGTCCGTTGACTATGTGGTGCGCTACCAGGGCGGCAACAACGCCGGCCACACGGTCGTCGTCGGCGATCAGAAGTACGCGCTGCACCTTCTCCCTTCCGGAATCCTCTCGCCGGGGTGCACCCCGGTCATCGGCAACGGTGTCGTCGTCGACCCGGCGGTCCTGCTCTCCGAGCTGAGCGGACTCAACGAGCGCGGCGTCGACACGTCCAAGCTGCTGCTCAGCGGCAACGCGCACCTGATCACGCCGTACAACATCACCATCGACAAGGTGACGGAACGCTTCCTCGGCAAGCGGAAGATCGGCACCACCGGCCGCGGCATCGGCCCGACCTACGCCGACAAGATCAACCGCACCGGCATCCGGGTGCAGGACCTCTACGACGAGTCGATCCTCACCCAGAAGGTCGAGGCGGCCCTCGACGTCAAGAACCAGCTGCTGACCAAGCTCTACAACCGCCGCGCCATCGAGGCCGGCCAGGTCGTCGAGGAGCTGCTGGGCTACGCCGACCAGATCAAGGGCTACGTCGCCGACACCACCCTGATCCTGAACAAGGCCCTCGACGACGAGAAGGTCGTCCTCTTCGAGGGCGGCCAGGGCACGCTGCTGGACATCGACCACGGCACGTACCCCTTCGTGACGTCGTCGAACCCGACCGCGGGCGGCGCCTGCACCGGTGCGGGCGTCGGACCCACGAAGATCAACCGCGTCATCGGCATCCTCAAGGCGTACACGACGCGCGTCGGCGCCGGCCCGTTCCCGACCGAGCTGTTCGACGAGGACGGCGAGGCACTCCGCCGGATCGGCGGGGAGCGCGGCGTCACCACCGGCCGCGACCGCCGCTGCGGCTGGTTCGACGCGGTCATCGCCCGCTACGCCACCCGCGTCAACGGCCTGACCGACTTCTTCCTCACCAAGCTGGACGTGCTGACCGGCTGGGAGCAGATCCCGGTCTGCGTCGCGTACGAGATCGACGGCAAGCGCGTCGAGGAACTCCCGTACAGCCAGAGCGACTTCCACCACGCGAAGCCGATCTACGAGACGCTGCCCGGCTGGTCCGAGGACATCACCAAGGCGAAGTCGTTCTCCGACCTGCCGAAGAACGCCCAGGCGTACGTCAAGGCGCTGGAGGAGATGTCCGGCGCCCCGATCTCCGCCATCGGCGTCGGCCCCGGCCGCGACGAGACCATCGAGATCAACTCGTTCCTCTCGTAGGCCCGTCTCACCCCAGGGGCCCGCGCACCGTCGGCAACGACGGCGCGCGGGCCCTTGCGCATGCCTGCTGTGCGCTGTGCTCGAACGAGTGATCCGATGCGGAACAGCCCCTGGCCCGTCCGGGTCCGGCAACACTGGCCTTCCTCTCGAAAGGAGTGCAGCATGACGGTTATGGCCGAGCGCACGTCTCACATGCTGGTGGAGGACTTCGAGCAGATCGCCTCCGCCGCACCCGAGACCGTCACGTTGGAGTTCATCGACGGACGGATCGAGGAGAAGCGGGTGCCGGACGGGGATCACGGGACGATCGTCATGTGGCTGATCAGGCAGTGCATGCAGGGCCGCCCGGAGCTCGACCTTGACCCGACCCAAGGGCTGAAGGTCGGTCGGTACCGCAAAGGACGGGCCCGTCCGGACGGCTCGCTCGCACCCGTCGCGCACTTCGCCGGACAGGGTGAGTGGGCCGATCCCGAGGGCGTCCTGATGACCGTCGAGGTCACCTCGTACGACGGGGACACCGAACGCCGCGACCGGCAGGAGAAGCCGGCCGCCTACGCCGCCGCCGGCATTCCCGTCCACCTCCTCGTGGACCGCGACCGCTGCGAACTCGTCGTCCACACCAGCCCCGCCCCGGAGCGGGGCTGCTACCTCGATGTGCACCGGGCCCCGTTCGGCGAGCAGGTCACCCTCCCCGATCCGGTCGGTCTCACCCTCGACACGGAGATCCTCAAGAACTACGTGCGCTGACCGTCACCACGGAAAAGCGTTCGCCCGGGACGGCCCCCGCCCCGGCCCCCCGCCCCGGCCGCCGCCCGGGCTCAGCCCGCCCTCTCGTACGACAGGGCCTTGCCGTCGTCGAAGGTGCGGCGCAGTTTGCCGCCCACCATGTCCAGGGTGCTCGACTCGCCGCGGCTGCAGCTGTCGTTCGGGCCGGAGACGACGGTGGACGGGCCGAGCCGGACCGGGGGACCCGCACTGGCCAGGGTGGCCGCGAACTCGCAGCGGTAGTTGGCGCCGGTGGCCGTCATCGTCAGCACGGTGGCGCCCGGCTTGCCCTGGACGAGGGTGAAGCGCCGGACGTCGACGCCGGAGTCGCCGACCGTGGCCTCCCAGGTGCCCAGGTAGTCCGCGGGGATCCCGCCGGTCGCCGCGGACTGCGCCGACGTCCGCCCGTTCGCGTCGCCGCGGCCGTCCTCCGCCCGCACGCCGTCGTCCCGGTCCGTCAGCATGCTGTACGCGGTGGCCGCGCCGGCCCCGGCGAGCGCGAGGGCGACGACGGCGAGCAGCGCGGTGCCGATGCCCCGCCGGCGCGGGCCGGGGGCGACCGGGGCCGGCGCGGGGTGGGCGTGCTGCGCCTGCGCCGGGTGGGGCGCGTACGACGTCGGGCC
The DNA here is from genome assembly GCF_000717345.1 of Streptomyces lydicus. GTDB lineage: Bacteria > Actinomycetota > Actinomycetes > Streptomycetales > Streptomycetaceae > Streptomyces > Streptomyces lydicus. Next base: position 205,724 of record NZ_JNZA01000014.1, read on the forward strand.
GTGCGGCAGCGCACCGTACGGGCTGTGCGGCAGCGCACCGTACGGGCTGTGCGGTACCGGGGACGGCGGCGGGGTGCGGCCGGGTACGGGGGTCGGCGAGACGGTGGTGGGGAGGGCGTGGATGCCGGGCGCGTCCGCGGCCCGCACCGGACCGGCCGGACCGACCGGATCCGCCCCGCTCACCGGGTCGGCCCCGCTCGCCGGAGCCGCCCCGGTTGCCGGAGGTGCCGCGTCCGCCGGTCCGGGCCCGCTCTGCCGTCCCTCCTCCGCCCGCGCGAGCTCCGCTTGCGGGTTCTCCGCCTCCAGCAGCTCCACGGCGTGCCGCCCCAGCCGCGCGATCAACGCCCCCGGCAGCCACGGCTCGTCGTCCGCGCCCGGTCCCGCGTCGACGCCGTCCTCCGCCAGTGCCACCAGGTGTTCCGGGGTGGGCCGCTGTGCGGGGTCCTTCGCCAGGCAGGCGGAGATCAGCCCCCGCAGCCCCTCCGGCACCCCGGTCAGATCGGGCTCCTCCTCGGCTACGCGGAACATCAGCGCGTGCGCCGCGCTCTCCGCCGTCCCGAACGGCTGCCGCCCGGTTGCCGCGTAGGCCAGCACCGAGCCGAGGGAGAAGACGTCGCAGGCCGGGCCGAGCGGTTCACCGCGCACCTGCTCGGGCGACATGAAGCCGGGCGAACCGACCGCCGCGCCGGTACGCGTCACACCGTTGCCGGCGACGCCCTCCAGCGCCCGCGCGATGCCGAAGTCGATGACCCGGGGACCGTCGATGGTGACCAGCACGTTCGACGGTTTGAGGTCGCGGTGGATGATCCCGGCGGCGTGGATCGACCTCAGCGCACGGGCCAGCCCGGCCGCCAGGATCCGCACCGTACGCTCCGGCAGCGGGGGGCCGCCGCCGACGACCTGCTGCAGCGACGGGCCGGCGATGTAGCCCGTGGCGAGCCACGGCGTCTCGGCCTCGGTGTCGGCGTCCAGCACCGGCGCCGTCCACTCCCCGCCGACCTGCTGCGCGGCCCGCACCTCGCGCCGGAAGCGCGCCCGGAACTCCTCCTCGTCGGCCAGTTCCGCGCGCACCAGCTTGACCGCGACCGTACGGCCACGATCGGAACGGGCCAGGAACACCCGTCCCATCCCGCCCTCGCCGAGTCGCCCGATCAGGCGGTACGCGCCGATCCGCCGCGGATCCCGCGGCCCCAGAGGCGCCAGCCCACCCGGCCGTCCCCCACGCCCCTGCTGTCCCGCATGTCTTGGCTCTTCCACGATCCGTCGCCCTTCCCCCCGAATGCGTCCTGCGGGCGGCGAGGAGACCCGGACGCCGTACACCCATCTGCCCGCGGTCCCTCTTCCGCGGTGAGGATACCGAGGGCAGCCCGGCCACCGGCAGGCGGCGCGGTGGCCCGGCGGGGTGCCGAACCGGCCGTTCCAACTGGCCGGGGATGGCCGGGACATGACGGTGATGGAGGTTTTCTTCCGCGTCCCGGAACTTTCCGCGTCCGGTGTGCGTAGAACGCGTACCGCGCCGTATCCCCACGGCGCGGCGCACTTCCCGGTCCCGCACGCTCCCGTCCCCGTCGCCTGCCAAGGAGACCGTGTGATCCCCGCCGTACGTGCCCTTGCCCGCGCCGCCATGGCGGCCCGCCCCGTACCGCTCGCCGGGCTCCAGGCGCGGGCCGAGCTGCCCGTCCGCGTCGACCGCGGGTATCTGGTTCCGGCCGAGGTCTTCGCCCTGTTCGCCGCGGAACTCACCGACCGCCGCGCCGCCGGCGGCCCGTTCGACGCGCTGTGCGTCAACGGGCGCCGCTGGTTCCGCTCCCGCTCCGTCTACTACGACACCCCCGACCTGCGGTCCTTCCACGGCCATCGGCGCGGTGCCGGGCCGCGGTACACGATCCGCGAGCGGCTCTACGAGGACACCGGGGAGCGGCAGTTCGAGGTCGAGCTGCCGGGGCGGCACGGCGGGACCGTCAAGCACCGGCAGCCGCTGCTGCCGGGCGACCCGGCCCTCGGCGCCGGCCCGCGCGACTTCCTCGCCGCCGTACTCGCCCGCGCCTACGGCCTCGCCGCCCCCGCCGACCTGCACCGCTCCCTGGAGACCGACCACCTCCGGGCCACCTTCGTCACGGCCGGGCAGCGCGTCACCTGCGACGCGGCACTGCTGTGCCGGGACCCGGCGACCGGCCGCACGTTACGGACCGACGGCGGGCTCGTCCTCGTCCGCACCAGGACCGCCGGCGGCCCCGCCCGGGCGGACCACGTGCTGCACGGCCACGGCATACGGCCCGGTGCCTTCACCCCGTACGCCGGCGGCCTCGGCGCACTCCACCCGGAACTGGCCGCCGGACGGTGGGCGCGGGAGCTGCGCAAAACGTTCCCGGCGGCGCGCCCCCGGGCGGCCCACGCCGGCGGCACCCCTGCGGACGGTCCCGGAGGCGGCCGGAAGCCACCGCGGGACGGCGGCCCCGCGGCCACCCCGGTCAGCGGCCCTGGAGGTTCCTCCAGTCCGTAGACACTCTGTCCGTGCGCGTGGTGAGGGCCATACAGACTGTCGGTACCGGCCGGAGCGCCGTGATCCCTAGGCTGAGGGCGTTCGCCGCGCCCATCCCCCGGCGGACCCGAGCGACCCGATCCGAGGTACTGACCGTGACCACGACGCATCCCGCTGCCTCCGCCGCCGCTGCGGCTGCCGGTGGCCCTGCCGCCGGCGCCGCCGTGAAGGCCGCCGACCGCGCCCACGTCTTCCACTCCTGGTCCGCGCAGGGCCTCATCGACCCGCTGCCGATCGCCGGCGCCGAGGGCTCGTACTTCTGGGACTACGACGGCAACCGCTACCTCGACTTCTCCTCCCAGCTGGTCAACACCAACATCGGGCACCAGCACCCCAAGGTCGTCGCCGCGATCCAGGAGCAGGCCGCGAAGCTGTGCACGCTCGCCCCGGGCTTCGCCGTGGACGTACGGTCCGAGGCCGCCCGGCTGATCGCCGAGCGCACCCCCGGTGACCTCGACAAGATCTTCTTCACCAACGGCGGCGCGGAGGCCGTGGAGAACGCGGTCCGCATGGCCCGGCTGCACACCGGCCGCGCCAAGGTGCTGTCCGCCTACCGCTCGTACCACGGCGCCACCGCCGCCGCGATCAACCTGACCGGCGACCCGCGCCGCTGGCCCTCCGACACCGCCTCCGCGGGCGTCGTCCACTTCTGGGGCCCGTTCCTCTACCGCTCGCCGTTCCACGCCGAGAACGAGGCGCAGGAGTGCGAGCGCGCGCTCGCGCACCTGGAGCAGACGATCGCCTTCGAGGGCCCGCAGTCGATCGCGGCGATCATCCTGGAGACCGTCCCCGGCACCGCCGGGATCATGGTTCCGCCGCCCGGCTACCTCGCCGGCGTCCGCGAGATCTGCGACCGCCACGGCATCGTCTTCATCCTCGACGAGGTGATGGCGGGCTTCGGCCGCACCGGCGCGTGGTTCGCCGCCGACCACTTCGGCGTCACCCCCGACCTGCTGACCTTCGCCAAGGGCGTCAACTCCGGCTACGTCCCGCTGGGCGGCGTGGCGATCAGCGCCGAGATCGCCGCCACCTTCGACACCCGCCCCTACCCGGGCGGTCTGACGTACTCCGGGCACCCGCTGGCCTGCGCCTCCGCCGTCGCGACCCTTGAGGCGATGGCCGAGGAGCGGATCGTGGAGAACGCCGCGGAGATCGGCGAGCAGGTCATCGGGCCGGCCCTGCGCGAGATCGCCGAGCGGCACCCGTCCGTCGGCGAGGTCCGCGGCCTGGGCGTCTTCTGGGCCCTGGACCTGGTCCGCAACAAGGAGACCCGCGAGCCGCTGGTGCCGTACAACGCGTCGGGCGCCGCCAATGCCCCGATGGCGGAGTTCGCCGCGGCCTGCAAGCGCGGCGGGCTGTGGCCGTTCGTGAACATGAACCGTACGCACGTCGTCCCGGCCTGCACCGTCACCGAGGCCGAGGCCAAGGAGGGCCTGGCCGCCCTCGACGAGGCCCTCACGGCGGCGGACGCGCACACCGTCTGAGCAGGCCGCCCCCGGGCGGCCCGCCGCGGCCCTCGCCTATCGTGGGCGGGGGCCGCTCCCACCCGCGCGGTCAACGGACGTCGAAGGAGACGCACACGATGGCCGCCGGCGGAGACAGTTCAGTCATACGTCGCAGCACCCTGCGCCAGCAGATCGCCGACGCCCTGCGCGACGAGGTCCTGGCGGGCCGGCTGCCGTCCGGCCACCCGTTCACCGTCAAGGAGATTGCCGAGCAGTACGGCGTCTCCGCGACCCCGGTGCGCGAGGCGCTGCTCGACCTGTGCGCCCAGGGCCTGCTCGACGTCGAACAGCACCGCGGCTTCAAGGTGCACGCCTTCACCGCCGACGACTTCCGCGCCATGGTCGAGGCCCGCACCCTGATCATCGAGGGGATCTTCCGCAGCGGCGCCGGGCCGGCGCTGCGCGCCACCCCCGCCGAGGTGCTGATCTCCATCCGGCGCCGCGCCGACGAGGCCGAGCGGGCCGCGCGGGCCGGCGACCTGGACGTCCTGATCGGCTACGACCTGCGGTTCTGGCGCGAACTCAGCAGCATCGTGAACAACGCCTACATCAGCGACTTCCTGGACCGCATCCGCGTGCAGACCTGGATGTTCGCGGTTCCGCTGCTGCGCCGGGTCCCCGATCTGCGGGGCCACCTGTGGCAGGACCACTGCGCGCTGGCCGACGCGCTGATCCGCCACGACCTGCCCGCCGCCCAGCATCTGATCGCCGAGTACAACGAGCACTCGCTCGCTCTCATCGGGTAACGCCCGCTCTCGTCGGATGGCGCGGCGGGCACTACGCTGTCCCGACTCGGCCGTAACGGTCCGATCCCGTAAGCGTTCGTGCGCCGGTGTCCCCGTCCCCGACCGGAAGCGAGTTCTCACCCGTGGCATGTGACCTGTGGCTGGTACCCCTCGTCGATGTGCTGTGCCACAGCCCCGACAACCCGTTCTCCGAGGAGATCGCCGCCTACGACAAGGCCCTGACGGAGGCGGGACTGCCGCCGGTGCCGGTCTTCAGCTACATGCCGGGTTTGTCGGGTGACGTGGCCCCCGTCGCCGGCTTCGACTACGACGCGCTGCACTTCCTGCGCCGCGCCTACCTCCTGCGCCTGTGCGGCCTGGAGGTGACGCCGGTCGACGAACTGGGCGGCGACTACGAGCAGTTGCTGGAGATGTTCGAGGCCACCGCGCAGCAGTCCCACCTGGTGTGGCACTACGACCACGCGGGCGCGTACGTGCCGGTCGACTTCCCGCACCCGCTCGCCAACGACGAACTCCTGGAGGGCGGCGGCCCGTTGGGCTCGTCGCACGGTTTGCTGCGCGATCTGGAACTCGTCGCGCCATCCCTGGGTATCGATCCGGCCAATCCGCCGGCCGCGCCCGCGCCACCGGCCGGCCCCACCTCTCTGGAGGAGCGGTCGGGCGCGGTGCCCCTGGACGACGGTCCGTTCGCCCGGGAGCGCCATGTGTGGCTCGGCCTGCACGCGGCCGCCACCAAGAGCCTGGGCCAGGGCTCCATGATCGTCTTCAGCTGATCCGACGGCCCACGGGACCGGCCGGTAATTCAGCGGCCCTGCTCCGGCGGCCGCTGGCGCGGCATGTTCGGCCGGGTGCGGTGCGGTACCGCGTACCGCCCCGGCGGCCCCGCCCCCTCGTGCCGCGGCGCCGGCCACGGCACCATCGCCTGGGTGGCCTGCGGCACCGGCCCGGCCCGGAACTCCGTCATCCAGTCGGCCGTCTCGGTCCGCACCAGCTCGCCGAGGTCCTCGTTGAACCGCCGCAGCACGCCCAGACAGCGCTCCGCCGCGTCGCCGGCCGTGCCCTCGGTCGGCCCGAGCACCTCACGCACGCCCTCCGCCGCCCAGTCGAACTGCAGGGCCTCCAGCCGCCGGTGGATCGCCTGGGCGGTCGCCAGGTCCCGCATCCAGCCGGCCGTCACGCCGAAGTACCGGTCGCAGCCCACACACACCGCGGCCAGCAGCAGCGACAGGCAGCCCCACGACGCACCGCCGTCCCAGACCGCGGCGAGGTCCAGCAGCGGCAGCGCCCCGCCCACCGTCACCCCGGCCGCGGCGCCCAGCCGCAGCGCCCGCGCGCCGCGCCGCTTGGCCAGCCGGTCGTGCAGATACCAGTCGGCGGCGCGCAGCGCGCCCTCCTCGGTCCACAGGTAGAGCGCGTCCAGCCGGCCGGCCGGGTCGCCCCAGCCGCCGGGCGGGAAGGCCCGCCCCGCGAGGTCCCGCCGGCCGAGGCCGCGGTTCCCGTACCGGCGAGCGGGGCGGCCGCCCTCCCGAGGGAGTCCCTCGGGCTGCATCTCGGGCTGACTCACCCCTGCACTCCTTCTCCGCGCTCTGTGTGGATACGTCCGGTGCACGCGGGACATCCGGGACGGCCGTTGCGCGCAGCCCCTTCCTACCGCCGAAAGACTGGTCTCGCCCCCAAGATCCCGCTATTTCCGCCCAGAAGTGGTGCGGGACGGGACGGGGGACCCGGAGGTGGCTCACCCGAAAGAGTTACCGACGGGGCGGCGAGGTGACGGCGGGTGCGGCGCCCGGCGGCCTCCGGCCGCGCCTGGTGGGCGCCGCGGCGGGCTCCGGCGGCTTCCGTCGGTTTCCGGCCGCGGCGCCGGCCTTGTGCGATCGGGGCAAGGCCGACGTCCGGCCGTCTGGTGCGTTCGTCTAGGCTGCCACCGTGAAGGTCCTCGTCATCGGCGGCGGCGCCCGCGAACACGCCCTGTGCCGCTCTCTGTCCCTCGACCCCGACGTCACCGCGCTGCACTGCGCTCCCGGCAACGCCGGCATCGCCGAGGTGGCCGAATTGCACGGGGTCGACGCCCTCGACGGCCGGGCCGTCGCCGAACTCGCCACCGGCCTGCAGGCCGACCTGGTCGTCGTCGGTCCCGAGGCCCCCCTCGTGGCGGGCGTCGCGGACGCCGTGCGCGAGCGCGGCATCCCGGTCTTCGGCCCGTCGGCCCAGGCCGCCCAGCTGGAGGGCTCCAAGGCGTTCGCCAAGGACGTGATGGCCGCCGCGGCCGTCCCGACCGCCCGCAGCTACGTCTGCACCACCGCGGAAGAGATCGACGAGGCACTGGACGCGTTCGGTGCGCCGTACGTCGTCAAGGACGACGGCCTGGCCGCCGGCAAGGGCGTCGTCGTCACCGAGGACGTCGAGGCCGCCCGGGCGCACGCGCTGGCCTGTGAGCGCGTCGTCATCGAGGAGTTCCTCGACGGCCCCGAGGTCTCGCTCTTCGCGATCACCGACGGCGAGACCGTCGTGCCGCTCCAGCCCGCCCAGGACTTCAAGCGGGCCTACGACGGCGACCAGGGCCCCAACACCGGCGGCATGGGCGCGTACAGCCCGCTGCCGTGGGCCGACCCGAAGCTGGTCGACGAGGTCATGGCCACCGTGCTCCAGCCCACCGTCGACGAGCTGCGCCGCCGCGGCACGCCCTTCTCCGGGCTGCTCTACGCCGGGCTCGCGATCACCTCGCGCGGGGTGCGGGTGATCGAGTTCAACGCCCGCTTCGGCGACCCGGAGACCCAGGTCGTCCTCGCCCGCCTCAAGACCCCGCTCGGCGGCCTGCTGCGCGCCGCCGCCACCGGCAACCTCGCCGCGCTGCCGCCGCTGCGCTGGAGCGACGACGCGGCCGTCACCGTCGTCATCGCCTCGCACAACTACCCCGGCACCCCGCGCACCGGCGACCCCATCGAGGGCCTCGCCGAGGTCGCCGACCAGGACGCCCCGGGCGCGTACGTGCTGCACGCCGGCACCCGGCGGGACGACTCCGGCGCGGTGCTCAGCGCCGGCGGCCGCGTGCTGTCGGTCACCGCCACCGGCACCGACCTCACCACCGCCCGGCAGCGCGCCTACCGGGCCGTGGAACGGATCTCCCTGGACGGCTCCCAGCACCGTACGGACATCGCCGCCAAGGTCGCGGACGCGGCAGCGGAGGCACAGGGCGCATAGGGCGTAAGCCGCATATGCCACACGCGCCGCACCCGGCTCACACCACCCCCGCCCCGGGTTCCCGGCTTTGCCCAAAGCCATTCCATCGAGTGACCACGCCAGATTCCGGCTGACGAGACCAGCACCCCCAACTAGGGTGCCGCGCAAGCGTCCTGCGGTCGCCGTGCCGTTCCGCGGCACGGTCACCGCGGCGACGTCCGGCAAGTGGCTCACCGGCATTGCGATGTCAGTGGCCGGTGCCACAGTGGTGGTGGGTGAGCTCGCTCGCACCACACGCAATGTTCGAAGGCGTCCGTCCCGTGTTCTCTCCGTCCGGCTCCATCAGGACAGCAGGGGGTGTACAGGCTCGTGGCAAGTCCGGAAACAGGCGTCCTGGCGGCGCGTGCCCGCGCCCTCGCCGTGCTGCGGATCCGCGGCACGGCGCTGGCGGTGGCGCTGCTGCCGGCTGCCGTGGCGGTGGTGCTCTTCGCCGGCCGCGCGACCGGCCACTTCGGCGCGGGCGGCGCCGGCGCGGCCGTCCGCTGGGCCGTGAGCGGCCTCGCGCTGCTCAGCCTGCTGCTGGCGACGCTGGTCGGGCTCGTCGTCGCGCGCGCCAGACCCGCGCTCAGCCCCTCCGTGCCCGTCTCCGAGCAGTCGGCGCCTGATCTCTACCGCCTGGTACGCGACCTCGCCGACCGCCTGGACGTCCCCGCGCCCTCCGCCATAGCGCTCACCCCGGACTGCGACAGCTGGCTGGAGGACCGTACGCACCGCGCCCACGGACCCCCGCGCCGCGCCCGGCGCTCCGGCACCGCCGAGGACCGCCGGGCGGCCGCCGCCCCCGTCCTGGTCATCGGCTCGCCGTTCCTGTGGTGGATGCGGGTCGCCGAGCTGCGCGCCCTGCTGGCGCCGGTCGTCGCCGGCACCGGCCCCTCCGCGCACCCGGACATAGCGGCCGCCCGCCGCTTCATCCGCGGCCTGGACGCCGCCGTCGCGGTCGCCGCCCGCCCCCGCGGCCCGCTGCGCGCCCTCCCGCTCCGCTTCGTCGGCCGGGTGGCCCGGCTGCTGCTCCGCGCCTGCCGCGAGCACGCCACGATCATGGAGCGGGCGGTCGCGGCCGCCGCCTCCGAGCGGGCCCAGACCGTCGACTACGGCCTGCGGATCGTCGCCCAGGAACAGGTCGGCCTGGCCTACGCGGGCTGGGACCGGCTGCTGACCCGGGTCGCGCTGCCCGCCTGGCGGATGGGCCGCTGGCCCTCCCGGCTGGACGCCGGCGTGGTCTCGGCACTCACCGAGCTCTCCCGCCGCGACCGCCTCGCCGACGGCTTCGCCTCCCGGCTGGGCGAACGCCCCGCCTGCGACCTCCTGGAGGAGCCGGGCGCCATCGACCGCGCCGCTTCCCTGCTGGCCGCCCGCCTGTTCCACGGCGGCCCGGCCGAGCCCGGGCCCGACTGGTCCCCGGTCGGCTGGCAGCAGTACCCGGAAGAGGTCGTGGACCGGAAGTGGCGCCTGGAGGCCGCCCGGCTCCACCGCGTCCTCGACGCCCTCCCGACGACCGCGTTCCCGGCGGCCCCCGCCCCCGAGTCCGCCGCCCCGACGCTGTCGTACGCCAGCACCCCGAGCCGTACGCCCGCGGGCGTACGCCCGGCGGACCCCCGGGACGACGAGCCCGTGGTGCCGCCGGGCCCGACCCTGGCCCGGGTCATCGACCGGCTCACCCACGACGCGGGCGCCGGCGACCTCGTCGCCGCCCGGCTGGGCGCCGAGGTCGAGCGCGAGGAGCGCGAGGAGGCCGCCCGCCAGGCCGCCCGCGGCGGCGCGGCGCAGGGCGTGCCGGTGGACGCGGGCTGGGGCGACGGCACCGCCGAGGGCGGCCTGCCGCTGTTCCCGCTCCAGCCGCCCCGTACGGGCCGTGAGCTGCTCGCCGACCACGTGACCGCGATGGTCTGCTGCGCCGCCGTCGACACCGCCGGCGCCGCCCCCGGGCTGGACTGGCTCGACGGCCCGGCGCTGCTGGTCGGCGGCGCCCGCCGGGCCGACCTGGGCCGCCCGGTGCTCAGCCTGGTCGACGACGGCGACGCGGAGCCGCTCCGCGGCTGGCTGACGACGGTCGGTGTTCGCCCCGAGAAGCCGGTCCGGCTGGTATGAGGCGGACCGCGGGTCCGTACGCGCGCCGGGGCGCAGGCCCGTCCCCGGCCCGCCGGAGCTGCCGACCTGCGAACACCCGGCCGGACCCGTCACCCGCAGGGTTCCGCGACCCCGGCTGAATGTTCCCTTCCAGTTCGCGTTTCGGGGGAGTGGGGCTCTAAATTCACGACGAAGGGTGACGAAGTGAGTGCGTAATGTGATGTGCTGGGGGATGGCCGGGCTCGCTCAGCCGGACGTGACACCGGCCCGATCGGCCGCGGCCGCAGGGGGACGCGGGAGGGGAGTGGAAGGTGGCGACGGAACAGATCAGGCGCTGGGAATCGGGCGCCCTCGCCCACGCGGTCACGGACCCGTTCGGGCAGGGGCCGCTGCCCTGGCTGCGCGGCAGCGAGAACTACTTCGACTCCGGCCACATCATCCCCTGGTACGTCGACCCCGCCGTCGCCCAGGGCGACCTGCGGATGCCCGCACCCCATAAGCACAACGGCCCGCGTACCGCCGACGACGTGCACGGCCAGATCAAGGGCTTCGCGAGCACCGGCGCGGTGGCCCCCGGCGAGGCGATCGACTTCCGGGTCTCGGTGGACCCGTCCCAGCCGTTCAGCATCGACGTCTACCGCATCGGCCACTACGGCGGCGTCGGCGCCGCCAAGATCACCACCAGCCCGCGGCTGGCCGGCATCGTCCAGCCGGCCCCGCTGACCGCCGGCCGCACGGTCTCCTGCCACCACTGGTGGCTGTCCTGGCGCCTCCAGGTCCCCACGTTCTGGAACCTCGGCGCGTACGTCGCGGTCCTGACCACCGCCGACGGCTACCGCTCCCACATCCCCTTCACGGTCCGCGACGACCACCCCGCCGACCTGCTCCTGCTGCTGCCCGACATCACCTGGCAGGCGTACAACCTCTACCCGGAGGACGGCCGTACGGGCGCCAGCCTTTACCACGCCTGGGACGAGAAGGGCGCCCTGCTCGGCGAGCAGGACGCCGCCACCACGGTCTCCTTCGACCGCCCCTACGCCGGCGCCGGCCTTCCCCTGCACGTCGGCCACGCCTACGACTTCATCCGCTGGGCCGAGCGCTACGGCTACGACCTCGCCTACGCCGACGCCCGCGATCTGCACGCCGGCCGGGTCGACCCGTCCCGCTACCGGGGCCTGGTCTTCCCCGGCCACGACGAGTACTGGTCGGTGCCGATGCGCCGCACGGTCGAGCGCGCCCGCGATACCGGCACCTCCCTGGTCTTCCTCTCCGCCAACACCATGTACTGGCAGGTCGACCTCTCCCCGACGCCCTCCGGCCCGCACTCCCTGCTCAGCTGCCGCAAGCGCCAGGGCCCCGGCCGGCCCGCCCTCTGGCGCGAGGCCGGCGACCCCGAGCAGCGGCTGATGGGCATCCAGTACGCCGGCCGGGTCCCCGAGCCGGCCCCGCTGGTCGTCCGCAACGGCGACCACTGGCTGTGGGAGGCCACCGGCGCCCACGAAGGCGACGAGATCCCCGGCCTGGTCGCCGGTGAGGCCGACCGGTACTTCCCGCGCACCGCCCTCCCCGAGCACACCCACCGCATCCTGCTCGCGCACTCCCCGTACCGCGACAGCGAAGGCACCCGGCGCCATCAGGAGACCTCCCTGTACCGCGCCCCCAGCGGCGCCCTGGTCTTCGCCTCCGGCACCTTCGCCTGGTCGCCCGCCCTGGACCGCCCCGGCCACGTCGACCAGCGCGTCCAGCGCGCCACCGCCAACCTCCTGGACCGCATCTGCAAGCGGGACTGAGGCACCGCCCGCACGGGGCCGGGCAGCGGTCCGGCCCCCGGGGGACGCCACCCTTCCGCATACGGGAGAATCGACAGCGACTCCTGGATCAACCTACGCGGAGGAAGCGTGTCCGGTTTTGTAGAAAAGCCTGAGCCTGTGGAGGTCCCGGGGCTCACCCACCTCCACACCGGCAAGGTGCGCGACCTCTACCAGAACGCCGACGGCGACCTGGTCATGGTCGCCAGCGACCGCACCTCCGCCTACGACTGGGTGCTCCCCACCGAGATCCCCGACAAGGGCCGCGTGCTGACCCGGCTGTCCCTGTGGTGGTTCGACCAGCTCTCCGACCTCGTCCCGCACCACGTCCTGTCCAGCGACGTCCCGGCCGGCGCCCCCGCCGACTGGGAGGGCCGCACCCTGATCTGCAAGTCGCTGCGGATGGTGCCCGTCGAGTGCGTGGCCCGCGGCTACCTCGCCGGCTCCGGCCTCGTCGAGTACGACCGGTCCCGTACGGTCTGCGGACTGGCCCTGCCCGAGGGCCTCACCAACGGCTCCGAGCTGCCGTCGCCGATCTTCACCCCGGCCACCAAGGCCGCCGTCGGCGACCACGACGAGAACGTCTCCTACGAGGAGACCGCCCGCCAGGTCGGCGCCGACGTCGCCGCCGAGCTGCGCCAGACCACCCTCGCCGTCTACAGCCGGGCCCGCGACATCGCCCGCGAGCGCGGCCTGATCCTGGCGGACACCAAGTTCGAGTTCGGCTTCGACGAGCGCCCCGACGGCGAGCGCGTGCTGACCCTCGGCGACGAGGTCCTCACGCCCGACTCCTCGCGCTTCTGGCCCGCCGACCAGTGGGAGCCGGGCCGCGCCCAGCCCTCCTTCGACAAGCAGTTCATCCGCGACTGGCTCACCTCGCCGGCCACGGCCTGGGACCGTACGGGCGAGCAGCCGCCGCCGGCCCTCCCGCAGGAGATCGTCGAGGCCACCCGCGCCAAGTACCTGGAGGCGTACGAGCGCCTCACCGGCCTGAGCTGGTCGTAGGGCCGGACCGCGCCCCGGGCTCGCACGACGGGCCCGGGGCGCGGGCCCGCACGACGAAAAGGACCCCGGTCACCGACCGGGGTCCTTCACTCTGAGCGGACGACGAGGCTCGAACTCGCGACCTCAACCTTGGCAAGGTTGCGCTCTACCAACTGAGCTACGTCCGCATGCTCCGTGCCGGGCTCCTGGAACCAGTCGCCGCCGCGCGGTGCGGGGACCACTATAGCCAACCTCGCCGGCGTGCGAGGCGCGCCGCCGCATGGCGGTTCTCGGCGCCCAGCTTCGCGGTCGCCGACGACAGGTAGTTGCGCACCGTCCCCGGCGACAGCGCGGCCCGCTCGGCGATCTCCGTGACGGGCGCCCCGGCCTCGGCGAGTTCCAGCACCTCCGCCTCCCGGGCCGTCAGCGGAGACTCCCCGGCGCTGATCGCGTCCGCCGCCAACTCCGGGTCCACATAACGGCTTCCGGCATGGACGGTCCGGATGATCTCCGCCAGCCGCTGCGCCGACACGGTCTTGGGGACGAACCCCCGCACCCCGGCCTCCAGCGCCCGCTTGAGGTGCCCCGGCCGCCCGTGACTCGTCACGATCATGGACCGGCACCCCGGCACCTCGACCCGCAGCGATGTGGCCACCGCCACACCGTCCGCCCCCGGCATCTGAAGGTCCAGCACCGCCACATCCGGCTCGTGGGCCCGGGCCATCGCCCGCGCCTCCGGCCCCGACGCGGCCTCCGCGACCACCTGAAGATCGTCCTCCAGCGACAGCAGCGCCGCCAGCGCCCCCCGGATCAGATGCTCGTCGTCCGCCAGCAGCACCCGGATCACCCCGTCACCCCTCGCGTCACTCATCCCGCCGCCCCCGCACCGGCCACCGGCAGCTCGACCGTCAGCCGGAACGACCCCTTCGGGCCCGGGCCCGCCGTCAGCGCCCCGCCCAGCGGATGGAGCCGTTCCCGCAGCCCCTTCAGACCGCTCCCGGGGACGGAGCCGGAGCCGGCCACCTCGGCCGGCACACCGCCGACCCCGTCGTTCTCCATGGTCATCACCAGCACCGCGCGCTCCGCGTCGATCCGGGCCCGCAACGCACAGCTGCGGACGTCGGGCGCGTGCCGCAGGACATTGGTGGTGCCCTCGCGGACGACCCAGCCGAGCGCCGACTCCACCTCCGCCGGCAGCCGGATGTCCTCCTCGCCGTCGATGCGGCAGTCGACGCCGGCCGCGCGCAGGATCGAGCGGGCGCCGGCCAGCTCCGCCCGCAGATCCGCCTTCCGGTAGCCGCGCACCACCTCGCGGATCTCCCGCTGCGACTCCTGGGCGATCCGCTGCACCTCCACCATCTGCGCCACCGCCTCCGGCCGCTCCCGCCGCGCCAGCTGCACGGCCAGCTCGCTCTTCAGCGCGATCACCGCCAGGTTCCGTCCCATCACGTCGTGCAGGTCCCGTCCGAACCGCAGCCGTTCCTCGGCGACCGCGAGGCGGGTCTCGGTGCTGTGCGCCGCGTCCAGCTTCCCGATCACCGCGAGCAGCCAGCCGGTCGGCCGGGTGATCACGAAGCTCCACGCGCCGGCGGAGAGCAGCAGGACCGCCAGGCCCACCGAGCTCCCCCACACGCCCGTGAACAGCCCCATCAGCAGCGCCAGCGCCGCCGCGGCACCGGCTAGTGCCGCCAGGAACACCCGCTTGGACACCACCAGGCAGTACGCCATGAAGAACGGCGTGACGACCCCGCCCATCGCCAGCACCGCCGCACTCAGGCCGTCCTCGCCGGCCAGCCCCCGCACGGCGACCAGCGCGAACAGCAGGAACTCGGCCAGCAGCGCCAGCACCGCCGAGGCGACCAGCAGCGGCCGCGGAGTCGCGCCCCGGGTGAGGTAGCGGTTCAGGGAGCGGTTCAACAGCGGTGCCGCCAGCCCGCCGTGCAGCACGGTCAGCCCCGCGAGGACGCCGACCAGGGTGACCGCGGTGGGGGTGCCCGCCGCGCTGCCCATGACCGGCCCCACCCCGCCGAGCAGCGAGATCCAGGGAACGGCGTACAGCGACCAGCGGAAGTACGCGTCGACCCTGCCCATATGGCTCCGCCGCTGCCACCCCGCCCGTACCCGCCGGATCATCCGCTGCCCCCGTCCCCGCCGTACCGATAGCCCTAGCGCCGCGGTTCCCAGCGGAACCACCGCTGCACAGCAAACAGGGCGAGCCCGCTCCAGGCCAATCCGGTGAGCAGCTGCCGCACGGTGTCGTGCGTCGTCCCGCCACCCGTCCAGCCGGCCCGTATCAGCTCCATCGCCGGGGACAGCGGCAGCAGTTCGAGGACGCCGGCCACCCGGTCCGGAAGGACGTCGAGCGGGACGACCATCCCGGAGCCCGCCAACGACACCGCCATGAAGGGGAGTACGGCCAGCTGGGCGGCCTCGGCCGACCCGGCCAGCCGCGACGACGCCGCCGCGCACCCGACGACCGTGACCATGCCCAGCGCCAGTCCGGCGATCAGCAGGTGCGGCGCCGTCGGAAGGCCGGTGTCCAGCACCAGCCCGCCCAGGACCACCAGCAGGACGCACTGGGCCAGTCCCAGGAACACCGCGGGCAGCGCCGTGCCGACGAGAATTTCCAGATCCCGCAGCTCTCCGGTCCGCAGCCGTTTGAGGACGAGTTCCTCGCGCCGGGCGACATAGGCGCCGGTGAGGCCGGAGTAGACGGCGAACACCAGGACATATCCGAGAGTGGCCGGCAGCAGCACCGTTTCGGGCGAGAGCCCGGCCCGGGCCAGCGGCATTCCGGCCACCGCCTGTTTCATGGCCAGGGCCATGGCGACGGGGATGACCAACGAGGTGAACAGCGCAGACTTGTTGCGGCCGATGAGCGTCAACTCGGCCCGTCCCAGGGACAGTAGCCGCGCCACGGAACCGATTTCCGCTCCGGTTCCGGTGCGCAGATTGCCGTCCGCTTCCCGCACGCTTGCCCTCATGCCTTCTCCAGCCCCTTTGCAATCTGCAGAAATGCCTCTTCCAGAGAGGCCGGTCTGACATCCAGCCGGCCCAGCGCAATCCCCTTCTCCTGCGCCCAGACCAGCACCCCGGTCGCGGCCCGCTGGAGTTCGTCCGTCCGCAGCCGGACCGTCCGCCCGGCCGTCTCGTGACCGGTGACGCCCAGTTCCGCCAGCGGGGGAAGATCCCCGAGGTGGTACCCGTCGGGCAGCTCGAAGGAGAGGTGCGAGGGGTGCGCGGCGACGACGTCGGCAACCCGTCCGGCCGCCGCGATCCGCCCCTCGTGCAGGATCGCCAGCCGGTCCGCCAGCTCCTCGGCCTCCTCCAGATAGTGCGTGGTCAGCACGACCGTGGCGCCGCTGTCGCGCAGCTCACGGACCAGCGCCCAGGTCTCGTGCCGGGCCTCGGTGTCCAGCCCGGTCGTGGGCTCGTCCAGGAACAGCACCTCCGGGTCGCCCAGCAGCGCCAGGGCCAGGTCCAGCCGCCGCCGCTCACCGCCGGACAGCTGCTTGACCCGTACGTCCTTGCGCCGCTCCAGCCCCACCCGGCGAAGCGCCTCGGCGACCGGCCGCGCCCCGGTGGTGCACCCGGCCCACATCCGCGCCGTCTCCTCGGGCGTCAGGTCGGACGGGAACCCGCCCTCCTGGAGCATCACGCCGATCCGCGGCCGGATCCTGGCCCGCTCGCGGAACGGATCGTGCCCCAGCACCCGGACCTGCCCGGCCGTCGGCGCGGCCAGCCCCTCCAGCAGCTCCAGGGTGGAGGTCTTGCCGGCCCCGTTGGTCCCCAGCAGTGCGAACAGCTCTCCCCGCGCGACCGAGAAGTCGATCCCCCGTACGGCCTCGAACCCCGGCCGTCCGCCCGGCCGCACCCGGCCGCCCCGCTCGCTCCGTCCCTGCTCGTTCCGTCCCCGCGGGTTCCGGTCCGGCCGGGTCCGCCCGCCGCCGTACGCCCTGCGCAGTCCCGTGACGTCGATCACGTCGGCGTCGGACCACGCGCCGCTGTGCCTCGCGCCCCCGGCGCTTTTCTCCCCGATGTTCATGCTTCCAGCGTTTCGCCGGTCCGGGATTCCGGGCAGTGCGCCCTGTCATCACGGCCGATGACAAATGTCAGTTGCCGATGAGCGAAGAGCGGGTAAGGAGGCGCGGGCGGAGCCGGGCACCGGGAAATGCAGAAGGCCCCGGTCGCGATGACCGGGGCCTTCTCTTTCTGAGCGGACGACGAGGCTCGAACTCGCGACCTCAACCTTGGCAAGGTTGCGCTCTACCAACTGAGCTACGTCCGCAGGCATCCACTCGGCTTTCACCGAGCGGCGCGACAGCTACTCTACCTGATCCAATGGACTGGTCGAGACTGTCAGAGCGGGTGACAGGGATTGCACACTGCGCCTCCCCCTTGGAAAGGGGGCGCTCTACTACTGAGCTACACCCGCGTGACTCCGTGAGGTCCGGCCTTCCGGCCTCGCCCCTCGGCGTGCTCCAGACTCTAGCTGATCAGTAGGGGTGCTGTGCAAGTCGGCTCCGCCCGGCCCGAGGGACGCCGGCAAATCCGTTAGCGGTTGGCGGCGTTGAAGGCCTCGTAGACCTTCTTCGGGATCCGGCCGCGCGGCGGGACGTCCATCTGGTTCGAGCGGGCCCAGGCGCGGACGGCCGCGGGATCGGGGGTCACCGCGGTCCGGTGGTACGCCTTGCCGGACTTCGCCCGCTTGCGGCCGGCCTCGACGAACGGGGCGAGTGCGCCGCGCAGTTTCTTCGCATTGGCGGGATTGAGGTCGATCTCGTACGACTTCCCGTCCAATCCGAAGGTGACCGTCTCTGCGGCTGCTCCTCCGTCGATGTCATCGGAGAGCGTTACTACTACGCGCTGCGCCACGGATATCGGTCCTTTCGTGGAGCAACCCCGTGTTGACGTGGAGTGATGCTCCGGATCCGGCTGATTGGGATCAATGCTTTTTCATTTGTACAGCGATGGGCATTGCATTGTGAAGCCCAGTTAATTTCGTCAGCGTGTCTTCCCGCAATCCGGACTCCGGATCTTTTCGAGGATTTTTCCAGCGGTCCACTCCTGCCGATACCGGGCCGTGATCGGACGGCCAGGATATCTATGCGCGTAGATTTTCGAACACGGTACTGTGAGGACACCGCCTTACGCACCACACCACCGGGAGTGCCAGTGGCACGCGTCGTAGTCGACGTCATGCTCAAGCCGGAGATCCTCGACCCGCAGGGCCAGGCGGTGCAGCGCGCACTGCCACGCCTGGGCTTCGAGGGGATCGCCGACGTCCGTCAGGGCAAGCGTTTCGAACTTGAGGTGGAGGGTCCGGTCGACGAGGCCGCCCTCGCTCGCATCCAAGAGATGGCCGAGACCTTCCTCGCCAACACCGTCATCGAAGACTTCACCGTGCGGGTCGACTCATGACCTCGCGGATCGGAGTCATCACCTTCCCCGGCACGCTCGACGACCGCGACACCCAGCGCGCGGTCCGGGTGGCCGGCGCAGAGGCGGTGCCGCTGTGGCACCGCGACAAGGACCTCAAGCAGGTCGACGCCGTGGTGCTGCCCGGCGGTTTCTCCTACGGCGACTATCTCCGGGCCGGGGCCATCTCCCGGTTCTCGCCGGTGATGGAGACCGTGATCGAGCAGGCGAAGGCCGGTATGCCGGTCCTCGGCATCTGCAACGGCTTCCAGGTGCTCACCGAGAGCCACCTGCTGCCCGGCGGCATGCTGCGCAACAACCACCTGCACTTCATCTGCCGCGACCAGAAGCTGCGGGTGGAGAACGCGGACACCGCCTGGACCACGGATTACACCGCCGGCCAGGAGATCTCCGTACCGCTGAAGAACATCGACGGCCGGTACGTCGCCGACGAGCGCACGCTCGACATGCTGGAGGCCGAGGGCCGGGTCGCCTTCCGCTACCTGGACGGCAACCCCAACGGCTCGCTCCGCGACATCGCCGGCATCACCAATGAGGCGGGCAACGTCGTCGGCCTGATGCCGCACCCCGAGCACGCCGTCGAGCCGCTGATCGGTACGGGTCGTACCGACGGCCTCGGATTCTTCACCTCGATCCTGAAGAAGCTGGTCAACGCATGACTCTCGACACCGTCAAGCACGCTAGCGAGACGCCCGGCGTCGAGCAGCCCTGGGCCGAACTCGGCCTGAAGAAGGACGAGTACGAGCGCATCCGCGAGATCCTCGGCCGCCGGCCCACCGGCGCCGAACTCGCCATGTACTCCGTCATGTGGTCCGAGCACTGCTCCTACAAGAGCAGCAAGGTCCACCTCAAGCAGTTCGGCGAGAAGGCCCCCGAGAACGACGCGATGCTCGTCGGCATCGGCGAGAACGCCGGCGTCGTCGACGTCGGCCAGGGTTACGCGGTCACCTTCAAGGTCGAGTCGCACAACCACCCCAGCTACATCGAGCCCTACCAGGGCGCGGCCACCGGCGTCGGCGGCATCGTCCGCGACATCCTCGCGATGGGCGCCCGCCCGGTCGCGGTGATGGACCCGCTGCGCTTCGGCGCGGCCGACCACCCCGACACCAAGCGGGTGCTCCCCGGTGTCGTGGCCGGCATCGGCGGCTACGGCAACTGCCTGGGTCTGCCCAACATCGGCGGCGAGGTCGTCTTCGACCCCTGCTACCAGGGCAACCCGCTGGTCAACGCGCTCTGCGTGGGCGTGATGAAGCACGAGGACATCCACCTCGCCAAGGCGTCCGGCGCCGGCAACAAGGTCATCCTCTACGGCGCGCGCACCGGCGGCGACGGCATCGGCGGCGTCTCGGTCCTCGCGTCCGAGACGTTCGACGACAGCAAGCCCGCGAAGCGCCCCGCCGTCCAGGTGGGCGACCCCTTCCAGGAGAAGCTGCTCATCGAGTGCACCCTGGAGATCTTCAAGGAGAAGCTGGTCACCGGCATCCAGGACCTCGGCGGCGCCGGGCTGTCCTGCGCCACCAGCGAGCTGGCCAGCGCCGGTTCCGGCGGTATGCGCGTCGAGCTGGACACCGTGCCGCTGCGTGATTCCTCCCTCTCGCCCGAGGAAATCCTCATGAGCGAGTCGCAGGAGCGGATGTGCGCGATCGTCGAGCCCGGCAACGTCGAGCGCTTCCTGGAGATCTGCGAGAAGTGGGACGTCATCGCCACCGTCATCGGTGAGGTGACGGACGGCTCGCAGCTGGAGATCTTCTGGCACGGCGAGCAGATCGTGGACGTCCCGCCGCGCTCCGTCGCGCACGAGGGACCGACGTACCACCGGCCCTACGAGCGCCCGGCGTGGCAGGACGCCCTCCAGGCCGACGACGCGGGCGAGCTGGCGCGGCCGGCCGACGCCGCGGAGCTGCGGGCGCAGGTCCTGAAGCTGGTGGGCTCGCCCAACCAGGCGTCCAAGGCGTGGATCACCGACCAGTACGACCGCTTCGTGCAGGGCAACACCGTGCTCGCGCAGCCGGAGGACTCCGGCATGGTGCGGATCGACGAGGACTCGAACCTCGGTGTGGCGGTGGCCACCGACGGCAACGGCCGCTACGCCAAGCTCGACCCGTACGCGGGCGCGCAGCTGGCGCTGGCCGAGGCGTACCGCAATGTCGCCGCCTCCGGTGCCAAGCCGCTGGCGGTCTCCGACTGCCTGAACTTCGGTTCGCCCGAGGACCCGGCGGTGATGTGGCAGTTCGCCGAGGCCACCCGCGGTCTCGCGGACGCCTGCCAGATCCTCGGCACGCCGGTCACCGGCGGCAACGTCTCGCTGTACAACCAGACCGGTGAGGTGGCGATCCATCCGACCCCCGTGGTCGCGGTGCTCGGTGTCATCGACGACGTCAACCGCCGCACGCCGATCGCGTTCTCCGAGGAGGGCCAGCTGCTCTACCTCCTCGGCGACACCCGCGCGGAGCTGGGCGGTTCGGCCTGGTCGCAGGTCGTTCACGACCACCTCGGCGGTCTGCCGCCGCAGGTCGACCTGGCCCGTGAGCAGCTGCTCGCGGAGGTCCTGATCTCCGCCTCGCGCGACGGCATGATCGACGCCGCGCACGACCTGTCCGACGGTGGTCTGATCCAGGCGCTGGTGGAGTCGTGCCTGCGTGGCGGGAAGGGTGCCCGCCTGGTCGTTCCCGACGGCCAGGACCCGTTCGTCCTGCTGTTCTCCGAGTCGGCCGGCCGGGCGGTCGTCGCCGTCCCCCGCAGCGAGGAGCTCCGCTTCACCGACATGTGCGGTGCGCGGGGGCTGCCGGCCACCCGCATCGGCGTGGTCGACGGTGCGGAGATCGACGTGCAGGGCCAGTTCAGCATTCCGCTGAGCGAGCTGAAGCAGGCGCACGAGAGCACCATCCCCGGCCTGATCGCCTGATCGTCCGGAAGGAGCCGCGGCCCGCACGTACGGTGCGGGCCGCGGCTCCTGCCATGAATCCGGCGGCGCGCGGGCCGCGGCCCCAGTAGCCTCGGCGCCATGTCTCCCGCCCGCGGTACGTCCCGCACCCGCAGCTACGACCCCGCCAGGACCCGCGCCGCCGTCGCCGCACAGCTCGCCCATGTGCGCGCGGCCGTAAGGGAGTTGACCGCCGAGCAGTACGCGCTGCCGACGCGGCTGGGGGACTGGACGGTGCGGGAGCTGGTGGCGCACCTGTCCATGGCCCTGGGCAGCGTGGCGCGCAGCCTGGAGCTGCCGACGCCGTCGCAGGCGGAGGCCACCCTGCAGGAGTATCCGTTCGCGTCCGCGCCGTTCGCCGCCGCGGTCGACGAGCGCACTCGTGAGCTGGCCGCCGGCGACGATCCGGCGGAGCTGCTGACCCGCACCGCCGACGAGTTCGAGCGGATCCTGGCCGAGCAGCCCGACGACCGCCTGCTGGCCGTACGGCCCGGTGCGATGCGGCTCGGTGACTATCTGGTCACCCGCTGCCTCGAACTCGTCGTGCACGGCGACGACCTGGCGGCGGCGACCGGCACGAAGATCCCGTACGACCGCCAGGCGCTGGCCGCCACCACCCGGCTGCTGGCCGACGCGCTGGCGGTCAAGGCGCCCGGCGGGTCGGTCGAGGTCCGCGTCCCGCCGTTCGCCGTGGTGCAGTGCGTCGAGGGCCCCAGGCACACCCGCGGCACCCCGCCGAACGTCGTCGAGACCGACCCGCTCACCTGGATCCGGCTGGCCACCGGCCGTACGACCTGGGCCGCCGAGCTGGCTGCGGCGACCGTCCAGGCAGGCGGCGAGCGGGCCGACCTCAGCGGCTACCTCCCGGTGATGAGCTGAGCCCGGGCCGCCCCGGGACGGCGCCGCGCGGAGCGGCGTCGTGTATCTCACACCGGAACTCCGGCGCCGGCGTACGGCATTCGGCACGTACGGCGCGGAAGCGACATTCCGGGCGGGCGGCGGGAAGCTCCGAGGGAGCGATGAAAGGCCAGCTCAGAGGGGTGGCCGCAAGATCCCGGCGGGCTCGCCGTTACCCGTAGCTACGCCGCTGATGCGCAGTGGCAGAGGGCATCGGCGAGGCCGGCGCGGTCGACGTCGCGGCGCCGTCGGAGGTGCCGGGCGAGGCGGGCCGGCCGGTGACGTGCCAGGCGCGCCAAGGGATGTGGGCTCTGCGGGGGCGGACATCGCGGCCGAATAGCCGTGGCCACGTCAAGCAGGCTTCCTGCGCCATTCATGCACTCATCCAGATTCGCGGGCATCCCCGGTTCGGATGAATGCGCGACCTGCCCTAGACTCGGGGGCGTGCCACGTGGTGACGGACGACTCAACCACGACCTGCTCCCCGGTGAGAAGGGCCCCCAGGACGCTTGCGGCGTCTTCGGTGTCTGGGCTCCGGGTGAAGAGGTCGCCAAACTCACCTATTTCGGGCTGTACGCGCTGCAGCACCGTGGACAGGAGTCCGCGGGCATCGCAGTGAGCAACGGCTCCCAAATCCTCGTCTTCAAGGACATGGGCCTGGTTTCCCAGGTCTTCGACGAGACTTCCCTCGGCTCCCTGCAGGGCCACATCGCCGTGGGCCATGCCCGCTACTCCACCACCGGTGCCTCGGTGTGGGAGAACGCCCAGCCGACGTTCCGTGCCACCGCGCACGGCTCGATCGCGCTCGGCCACAACGGCAACCTCGTCAACACCGCCGAGCTGGCCGAGATGGTCGCTGCGCTGCCCCGCGAGGGCGGCCGGGCGACCCAGGTCGCGGCGACCAACGACACCGACCTGGTGACGGCCCTGCTGGCCGGGCAGGTCGACGAGGACGGCAAGCCGCTGACCGTCGAGGAGGCCGCCCCGCGCGTCCTGCCGAAGGTCAAGGGCGCCTTCTCGCTCTGCTTCATGGACGAGCACACGCTCTACGCCGCCCGCGACCCGCAGGGCATCCGCCCGCTGGTCCTCGGCCGGCTGGAGCGCGGCTGGGTGGTCGCCTCCGAGACCGCCGCCCTCGACATCTGCGGTGCCAGCTTCATCCGGGAGATCGAGCCCGGTGAGATGGTCGCCATCGACGAGGACGGACTGCGCAGCAGCCGCTTCGCCGAGGCCCGCCCCAAGGGCTGCGTCTTCGAGTACGTCTACCTCGCCCGCCCGGACACCGACATCGCCGGCCGCAACGTCTACCTCTCCCGCGTGGAGATGGGCCGCAAGCTGGCCGCCGAGGCGCCCGCGGACGCGGACCTGGTGATAGCGACGCCGGAGTCCGGTACCCCGGCGGCCGTCGGGTACGCCGAGGCCAGTGGCATCCCCTACGGCTCGGGCCTGGTCAAGAACTCCTACGTGGGCCGGACCTTCATCCAGCCCTCGCAGACCATTCGCCAGCTCGGCATCCGCCTCAAGCTCAACCCGCTCAAGGAAGTCATCCGCGGCAAGCGCCTGGTGGTCGTCGACGACTCGATCGTCCGCGGCAACACCCAGCGCGCGCTGGTCCGGATGCTGCGCGAGGCCGGCGCCGCCGAGGTCCACATCCGGATCTCGTCGCCGCCGATCAAGTGGCCGTGCTTCTTCGGCATCGACTTCGCCACCCGCGCGGAGCTGATCGCCAACGGGCTGAGCGTGGAGGAGATCGGCAAGTCGCTGGGCGCCGATTCGCTGGCGTACATCTCCATCGACGGCATGATCGAGGCGACCACCATCGCCAAGCCGAATCTCTGCCGCGCCTGCTTCGACGGCGAGTACCCGATGGAGCTGCCCGACCCGGAGCTGCTGGGCAAGCACCTCCTGGAGACGGAGGCCGCGGCCCCGACGACGTCCGACGTGGACGGCGTCCAGACGCTCACGGCCGGGGTCGGCGGCGCCGACGCGCTGCGTCGCCCGTAGAGCTCGTACACACACGACACGAAAGTTCTCTGCCATGTCCACTGCAGACACTGGTGCCAGCTACGCGAGCGCGGGCGTCGACATCGAAGCCGGCGACCGCGCCGTGGACCTGATGAAGGAGTGGGTGAAGAAGGCCACCCGCCCCGAGGTCGTCGGCGGCCTCGGCGGCTTCGCCGGTCTCTTCGACGCCTCCGCCCTCAAGCGCTACGAGCGTCCGCTGCTGGCCTCGGCCACCGACGGCGTCGGCACGAAGGTCGACATCGCCCGCAAGATGGGCGTCTACGACAGCATCGGCCACGACCTCGTCGGCATGGTCGTCGACGACCTGGTCGTCTGCGGTGCCGAGCCGCTGTTCATGACCGACTACATCTGCGTCGGCAAGGTCTACCCGGAGCGGGTCGCCGCGATCGTCAAGGGCATCGCCGAGGGCTGTGTGCTGGCGGGCTGTGCGCTGGTCGGCGGCGAGACCGCGGAACACCCGGGGCTGCTGGGTGCGGACGAGTTCGATGTCGCCGGCGCCGGCACGGGCGTCGTCGAGGCGGACCGGGTGCTGGGCGCGGACCGTATCCGAACGGGCGACGCGGTGATCGCGATGGCGTCCTCCGGACTTCACTCGAACGGGTACTCACTCGTCCGCCACGTGCTCTTCGACCGCGCCGGCATGGCCCTGGACCAGGAGGTTCCGGAGTTCGGCCGCACGCTCGGCGAGGAGCTCCTGGAGCCCACCAAGATCTACTCGCTGGACTGCCTGGCGCTGACCCGCACGACCGAGGTGCACGCCTTCTCGCACATCACCGGCGGCGGTCTGGCCAACAACCTCGCCCGGGTCGTCCCGGACGGCCTGCACGCCACGGTCGACCGCTCCACCTGGACGCCCGGCCCGGTCTTCGACCTGGTCGGCAAGGCCGGCTCGGTCGAGCGCCTGGAGCTGGAGAAGACCCTGAACATGGGGGTCGGCATGGTCGCCGTCGTCCCGCAGCAGTCGGTGGAGGTCGCCCTGACCACGCTGGCGGACCGCGGCGTGGACGCCTGGGTCAGCGGTGAGATCGTCGAGCGCGGCGCTCACGCCGAGGCTGTGACCCTGACCGGTGACTACGCGAGCTGAACGGACGAGCCCCCATGGCCCCGCACGGGCCATGGGTGAGCGTGCCCCCGGCATCCGCCGGGGGAGTACCCGCGGTCGCCCCGGCACCCGCCGGCGCGGCCGCCGTCCCGACGATCACCACCCCACCGTCGGATCACCGGACGCGTGCGGACTTCCGGGCAGCACAGAACCCGGTCCGGGCAAGAGCCAGGACCGGGTCCGTAATGCTGTTATGGGTGCCGTGAGCGCGCAGAACGGTCAGGCGCGACGACGCTGCTGGGACGAGTCGCCGTCGTCCTCGTCGTCATCGTCCTTGTTGTACAGCTCTGCGTACCGTGCGTACGGGTCGTCCTCGTCATCCTCGAACGGCTCCCCGTTCGGAGGCTGCTGGTTCGACTGCGTTGCACCCAGCTCGTCGGCCAGTCGTGAGAGATCCGTCCCACCGCTGCTGTACTTCAGCTGGCGGGCGACCTTTGTCTGCTTGGCCTTGGCCCGGCCGCGCCCCATGGGTCGACCCCCTCGATGACGGGGCCCGATGGCCCCA
The DNA here is from genome assembly GCF_000717345.1 of Streptomyces lydicus. Classification (GTDB taxonomy): domain Bacteria; phylum Actinomycetota; class Actinomycetes; order Streptomycetales; family Streptomycetaceae; genus Streptomyces; species Streptomyces lydicus. The sequence continues at coordinate 231,507 of NZ_JNZA01000014.1, forward strand.
GAGTCTTGACACGCGTTCATGGATCAGAGCGGGCTCTCGACAGAGAGACCGGCCCGTAGGGCTTTAACGGTACCTGCTTCCGCGGCCATACGGTACGTCGCCCGCATCACCCGCCGCTCGGCACGACCGGCAAGGCGCCCCGTCCCCGCTGGTCAACTGCGATTTTAACCTGTCCTGTACGGCGACCCGCCGACGGGTGGTGAGGGATGTCTCCCCCGCCGCCCGTGGCGGGTCGCGCAAGGCAGTGTTTCCGGCCGGCAAGACCGGATCTCCGCGCTCGGTCAGGCGTGCCGTGCCTCCGCCATGCGCGCTTCGGCCAGGCGGTCGGCGGCCGCGGCAGGCGGAATGCCGTCGGCCTTCGCACGAGCGAATATCGCCAGCGTGGTGTCGAAGATCTTCGCCGCCTTGGTCTTGCAGCGGTCGAAGTCGAAGCCGTGCAGCTCGTCGGCGACCTGGATCACGCCACCGGCGTTCACGACGTAGTCGGGCGCGTAGAGGATGCCGCGGTCGGACAGGTCCTTCTCGACGCCGGGGTGCGCGAGCTGGTTGTTGGCCGCGCCGCACACCACCTTCGCGGTCAGCACCGGCACCGAGTCGTCGCTCAGCGCACCGCCCAGCGCACACGGCGCGTAGACGTCCAGGCCCTCGGTGCGGATCAGCGTCTCGGTGTCCGCGACCACGGTGACCTGCGGGTGGTCGGCGACGACCCGGGCCACCGACTCGGTGCGGACGTCGGTGATCACGACCTCGGCGCCGTCCTTGAGGAGGTGCTCGACGAGGAGGTGCCCCACCTTGCCCACGCCCGCGATACCCACCTTGCGGCCGCGCAGCGTCGGGTCGCCCCAGGCGTGCTGGGCCGAGGCGCGCATGCCCTGGAAGACGCCGTAGGCGGTCAGCACCGAGGAGTCGCCGGCGCCGCCGTTCGCGGGGGACCGGCCGGTGGTCCACTTGTTCGTACGGGCGACGACGTCCATGTCGGCGACGTACGTGCCGACGTCGCAGGCGGTGACGTAGCGGCCCCCGAGGGAGGCCACGAACCGGCCGTAGGCGAGCAGGAGTTCCTCGGTCTTGACCAGGTGGGGGTCGCCGATGATCACGGCCTTGCCGCCGCCGTGTTCCAGACCCGCGAGGGCGTTCTTGTAGGACATGCCGCGCGACAGATTGAGCGCGTCCAGCACGGCCTCCTCCTCGGAGGCGTACGCGTGGAAGCGGGTGCCGCCCAGCGCGGGGCCCAGCGCGGTGCTGTGGACGGCGATCACCGCCTTGAGGCCACTGGCCCGGTCCTGGCAGAGAACGACCTGCTCATGGCCGCCCTGCTCGGACCGGAAGAGGGTGTGCAGAACGCCGCCGTCGGTGCCGGCGGGGGCCGGACGTACGTCAGTCACTGTGGTGACTCCCATAAGTCGCGAAGGATGCCCTCCTACGGGTGGGGAGGGCCGGTTGAAAAGAGCGTAAGACCTGCCGGGCCGGTTGATCCGGCAGGTGCCGAGGATCACCCTCTCCCGGGGGACGGACGTGGGACGATCTGGTCGTATCGCAGGCCGGCCGAGGCCCCGGAACGCGTCCGGGACCTTCGGCAGGGGACTTCCCTTTGGAGGAGCGGGCGTGGCCGTGGCGTCGTCGGTGAGGGTCCCGTACATGGCGTATCTGCGGGTCTATGAGCCGCTGGCAGCGTTCCCCGAGCCGGAGCGCTCCCACTGGGCCCGCTACGCCAAACGGGACGACACCCCCACCGCCCAGGACGAGCAGCGCCGGGCGCTGGCCGACCTGCTGCCGACCCCGCCGGTGCCGGTTCCGGTGCACGAGAGCGCGGACGCCTTCGTCGCCGTGGTGAACGAGGTGACCTGCGTCTGTCCGTGGCGGACCCGGCTGCGCGGCTGGCAGGCCCTGGAGGGCCTGGAGGAGCTGCTGCCGGCGTCGGTGCTGGACGCGGCGCTGCCCCCGGTGGTGCGCCGGCAGGCGGCGACCGATTACGAGCAATGGCGCGAGCGCAACCCGGACGCCCGGCCCTGGATCCGCGGCGCGGCCTGGCACGTCCCGGTCCGCTGGTTCGTCCTCTTCGACGACGACGAGCGGGAGTACGCGAAGGGTGACCAGGGGCCTCTGCTGCGTTACCGGACGCCGATGGTCCAGGCCAGGCGCCGGGTCGCGCGGGGACTGCGCACGCTGCGGGACGCCCTGGAAGAGGGACCGCTGATCGACGGCCTGGTAGATGTGGGGCGCTGGCTCGAGGAATTCCATCCGCGCTCGCTCGTGGAGCTGGACTACGGAGGGCTGGTGCACGCGGTGCCCGAGGAGCAGCTCGCCGAGGACCGTTCCGCCGCCGAGGTGGCGGAGGGGCTGGCGGCGCTGCGCGACGGGGACGGCGAGCGGGCCGGCGTGGCGTACGAGAAGCTTTCGCAGCGCTGGCGTGCGGTGCGTGAGCGGCAGTTCGCCAGCTGAGGGCCCCCGGTTGCCGAAGGTTCGAGGCGCGGTGGCGTCCTGTTCGCCTTCCGGTGGTTGGGCGGTAAGGGACGTAGGTCCTTAACCGGGCGATTGCCTCAAGCGTGACCTAAAGCACTGACTTCGGGTCTTGCTAGCAAGGCACACCCTCGTGCCAAAATAGGACAAGGAGCCCGACCGGGGCTCCTTCCGTCCAACTAAGGGCGGATAGATCGGTATTGCGCTCCTTGAGGGGTCTCGTGGGGACTGGTCGCGTTGTGACTGATCGTCACGGTCGAGTGACTGTCCGCTATGGCACGGTCCATCGGCTTCCGCCGAGGTTGAACACCTGAGAGGGCAATTCCATCGGTTTGGCCGACGTGGCTGGACAGATGGTGTAGTTGTAGTGCCGAGGACAAGCCGTTCGTCCTATAACCGACTCGGCCCGCGTCCGCCATTTCGGGCAACGCGGGTCAAGGTGCAGAATTTAGAGGAAAGAACCGTGATGGTTCGGTTCTCCCGAGGAGGCCGCTCATGACCGCTCGCACCCCTGACGCCGAGCCGCTGCTGACCCCTGCCGAGGTTGCCACGATGTTCCGCGTGGACCCGAAGACGGTCACCCGTTGGGCCAAGGCAGGCAAGCTCACGTCCATCCGCACGCTCGGAGGACACCGGCGTTACCGCGAGGCTGAGGTCCGCGCACTGCTCGCGGGCATTCCGCAGCAGCGCAGCGAGGCCTGAACAACCGCATAACCAGGCTGTTTTCGGGGCCCCCAACCCGAGAACGCCCGCTTTGCAGCACCAGCTCGACCTGCTCCACCCCGCTGCACACAGCTTCATACGACGCGGCGCCTGCCCCAACAGGCCCCACACCCGCTCCACCCGGGTACGTCATCGATCGCGCTGGACTCCGCCGGGTCCAGCGCGATCTCTTTTTGTGTGCGGCCGCTCCCGGGCTCGTCAGGGCGGTCGCCCCGGGCTGACGCCGCCGGCGTCCCCGGCGGCTCCCAGGGCGCCGTCAGGGGGCCTGCAGGGGCCTTCCCGAGCGGACCCGACGGTCTCCTCCCGGAGTCATTCGAGGGGGGTGCAATTGCACATATTAAATTGACTGGTTGTAGGGGAGGTGTAAGTTCCCCGCTTCGGGAAACCAGTTCGGTGACTCCCGTCACACGGCGCACCGCTTGAACCCGATACGTCCACTGGGGTAGTGAACTTTCCCCGTTGACACCGCTCAGCCTTTCACCGCGCGGGCCGTGGCACAGGCGTCTTCCGTCACCTGGGGGCGGGACTTTCGTCCTCGGCCGCGGACGGCTCACAGGCGGCCGGAGCGGGCGCCGGAGCGGGCGCGTGCGCCGGGGCTTCCGAAGGGGCCGTGTGCGGCTCCATGGCGAGCCGCAGCAGCTGATGGCAGACCGGGCAGTGCCGGGTCAGATGGCGGTAGCCCGCCGCGGCCGCCAGATGGGCCCGTAGCAGTGCCTTGGTCTCGTGCCGTACCGCAGTCGTCATCGCGATCCCTCCCCGGCCCCCACGCCTTTCCATGTGAGTACCGGGGGCGCAGCCCGCAGTCAATACGGCCGGCAGCGCGACGATCACTGCCCGCAGTCGGCGGGCGGCCGGGACGCGGCTGGTCCGGGCGGCTATCCGGACGGCGGGCCGGAACGCACTACGGCCCGCATCGACGAGCGATGCGGGCCGTAAAAAAGCGGTCCTGACGGGATTTGAACCCGCGGCCTCCACCTTGACAGGGTGGCGAGCACTCCAAACTGCTCCACAGGACCTTGCGTTTGCCTCCCGCTTGCGGCGGGCTGCGAGCAAGACTCTACAGCAGGTCAGGGGGTGCGGTCGAACTCGATGCCGGGGGCCGTCCGTCACCGGGGGACCGCGGCGTCCACCGCCTTCACGATGCGCTTGTCGGAGACCGGATACGCGGTGCCCAGGGCGTGCGCGAAGTAGCTCACCCGCAGCTCCTCGATCATCCAGCGGATGTCCAGGGCCGCGGCCGGCACCGGGCGGCCGGGCGGGAACTGCTCCAGCAGCCAGGCGAATTCGTCCTGCATCTCCTTCACCTTCGCCATCCGGGTGCGGTCCCGCTCGGCGTTGGTGGGCAGCTGCTGGAGCCGGCGGTCGGCCGCCACCAGATAGCGCATCAGGTCCGGCAGCCGCTTGGCGCCGTGCGCCGTCACGAAGCCCGGCTTGATGAGCGCCGCCAGCTGCTCCTTGACGTCCGCAAGGGACGGCAGCAGCGAGGGGAAGGTGGTCTCCTTCAGCCGGCGCTCGCACGCCTGCCAGGCGGCCAGCACCTCCTGCGCCTGCTGGATGGTGCGCAGCGTGACGTCCACCAGGTCGGCCCGGACGGCGTCGAACAGCTTCCGGAAGGACTCCTCGTCCCACGCCGGGCCGCCCCGGGCCGCGATCAGTCGGTCGGCGGCGGCGGTCACGCAGTCCTCGAAGAGCGCCGCGATCGAGCCGTGCGGATTACGCGACAGCGCGAGCTTCTGCTGGTTGCTCAGCTTGTCCTGGGCGAACTTGGCGGGGTTGGAGGGGATGTTGAGCAGGATGAGGCGACGGGTGCCCGCCCACATGGCGGTCAGCTGCTCGGCCTCGGTGTCGAAGAGCCGTACGGCGACGCTGCTGCCCTCGTCGACCAGCGCCGGGTACGCCTTCAGCGGCTGGCCCGCCCGGCGGGTCTCGAAGGTGCGCGGCAGCGTGCCGATCGTCCAGGACGTCAGCCCCGTCCGCTGCTCCGGGCCGGCCGGCGGCTGTGCGTCGTCGGCGCCCGTCCGGCCGCCCTTGCCGTCCCTGGCGGGACGCCCGGCGGCCTCCTCGAACGCCTTGGAGATCGCCGCCCGGGTCTTCGGCTTGAGCTGGAGCCGCAGCGCCTCCAGGTCCTTGGCCTCGGCGAGCTTGCGGCGCCGCTCGTCGACCACCCGGAAGGTGATCTTGAGGTGGTCGGGGATCCTGCCGGTGTCGAAGTCCGCGGCCGCGACCGGGACGCCGACCATCCGCTGCAGTCCCGCGGCCAGCGAAGCCGTCAACGAGCCCTGCAGGGGCACCGTCGAGTCCAGGAAGCGGGCCGCGAAGTTCGGCGCCGGGACGTAGTTGCGCCGGATCGGCTTGGGCAGCGAGCGGATCAGCTCCGTCACCAGCTGCTCGCGCAGGCCCGGGATCTGCCAGTCGAAGCCCTCGGAGGAGACCTGGTTGAGCACCTGGAGCGGGATGTGGACGGTCACGCCGTCCGCGTCCGCGCCCGGCTCGAACTGGTAGGTGACCTTGAACTTCAGCTTTCCCTGCCGCCAGGAGTCCGGGTAGTCGTCCTTGGTGACAGCCTCCGCGGACTCGTTGATGAGCATGGAGTGCTCGAAGTTCAGCAGCTCCGGCTCCTCGTGGCGCTGCTTCTTCCACCAGGAGTCGAAGTGCGCCCCGGAGACCACCTCGGCCGGGATGCGCTGGTCGTAGAAGTCGAAGAGCGTCTCGTCGTCCACGAGGATGTCGCGGCGCCGGGCGCGGTGCTCCAACTCCTCGACCTCGCCGAGGAGTTTGCGGTTGTCATGGAAGAACTGGTGATGGGTGCGCCAGTCGCCCTCGACCAGGGCGTTGCGGATGAACAGGTCCCGGGAGGTCTCCGGGTCGATCCGGCCGTAGTTGACCTTGCGCTGGGCGACGATCGGGACGCCGTAGAGCGTCACCCGCTCGTACGCCATCACCGCGGCCATCTTCTGTTCCCAGTGCGGCTCGCTGTACGTCCGCTTGACCAGGTGCTGGGCGAGCGGCTCGATCCACTCGGGCTCGATCTTGGCGTTCACCCGCGCCCACAGGCGGGAGGTCTCGACCAGCTCCGCCGACATCACCCAGCGCGGTGGCTTCTTGAAGAGCGCGGAGCCGGGGAAGACCGCGAACTTGGCGCTGCGGGCGCCGAGATACTCGTTCTTGCCGCCCCCCTCCTTCGTGCCCTCCAGCCCGGCATTCTTCAGTCCGATGTGCGAAAGCAAACCAGAAAGCAGGGAGGTGTGTACGTGGTCCGGCGCCGCGTCCTCCTCGTTGAGGTGGATGCCCATGGACTTGGCGACCGTCCGCAGCTGGGAGTAGATGTCCTGCCACTCGCGTATGCGGAGGTAGTTGAGGAACTCGCTGCGGCACATCCGGCGGAAGGCCGACGAGGACAGCTCCTTCTGCTGCTCGCGGATGTACCGCCACAGGTTCAGGAACGCCAGGAAGTCGCTGGACTCGTCGCGGAAGCGGGCGTGCTGCTGATCGGCCTGCTGCTGCTTGTCGGAGGGCCGCTCGCGGGGGTCCTGGATGGACAGCGCCGCCGCGATCACCATGACCTCACGGACGCAGCCGTTCCGGTCCGCCTCCAGCACCATCCGCGCCAGCCGCGGGTCGACCGGCAGCTGGGAGAGCTTGCGGCCCATCGGCGTCAGCCGCTTGCGGGGGTCCTTCTGCTTGGTGTCCAGCGCGCCCAGCTCGCTGAGCAGGTCGACGCCGTCCTTGATGTTGCGGCGGTCCGGCGGGTCGATGAACGGGAACTTCTCGATCTCGCCGAGGCCGGCCGCGGTCATCTGGAGGATGACCGAGGCGAGGTTCGTACGGAGGATCTCCGCGTCGGTGAACTCGGGGCGGGAGAGGAAGTCGTCCTCGGAGTAGAGCCGGATGCAGATGCCGTCGCTCGTACGGCCGCAGCGGCCCTTGCGCTGGTTGGCGCTGGCCTGCGAGATCGGCTCGATGGGCAGCCGCTGGACCTTGGTGCGGTAGCTGTAGCGCGAGATCCGGGCCATGCCCGGGTCGATGACGTACCGGATGCCGGGGACGGTCAGCGAGGTCTCGGCGACGTTCGTGGCGAGCACGATGCGCCGGCCCGTGTGGCGCTGGAAGACCCGGTGCTGCTCGGCGTGCGACAGACGGGCGTACAGCGGGAGCACTTCGGTGCGCGGCAGCTGCTTCTTGTTGAGCGCGTCCGCGGTGTCCCGGATCTCCCGCTCGCCGGAGAGAAAGACCAGGATGTCGCCGGGCCCCTCGGCCTGGAGCTCGTCCACCGCGTCGCAGATCGCGGTGATCTGGTCGCGGTCCGCGTCCTGCCCGCCCTCCTCCAGCAGGGGGCGGTAGCGCACCTCGACCGGGTACGTACGCCCGGAGACCTCGACGATCGGCGCGCCGGGCCGCTCGTCGCCGTCGTCCGGCGCGGCGGCCGGGGCGTCCCCGACCGTGGCGAAGGAGCCGAAGTGCCGGGCGAACCGCTCCGGGTCGATGGTCGCGGAGGTGATCACGATCTTCAGGTCCGGGCGCCGGGGCAGCAGCTGCGCCAGGTAGCCGAGGATGAAGTCGATGTTGAGACTGCGCTCGTGCGCCTCGTCGATGATGAGCGTGTCGTACTGGCGCAGCTCGCGGTCCGTCTGGATCTCGGCGAGCAGGATGCCGTCCGTCATCAGCTTGACGAGGGTGTCCCCGCCGACCTGGTCGGTGAAGCGGACCTTCCAGCCGACCGCCTCGCCCAGCGGGGTCCTCAGCTCCTCGGCGACCCGCTCGGCGACCGTACGGGCGGCGATCCGGCGCGGCTGGGTGTGCCCGATCAGGCCGCGCACGCCCCGGCCGAGCTCCAGGCAGATCTTGGGGATCTGCGTGGTCTTCCCGGAACCGGTCTCACCGGCGACGATCACGACCTGGTGGTCGCGGATCGCGGCGAGGATGTCGTCCTTCTTCTGGCTGACCGGCAGCTCTTCCGGATACGTGATCTCCGGTACCGCGGCGCGCCGCTGCGCCACCCGCAGCTCGGCCTCGTCGAGGCCCTGCGCGATCTCGGCGAGCACCGCGGCCCGGGCCTCGGGCTTGCGGATCCGGCGGGCGCCGTCGAGCCGCCGGCCCAGCCGCTGCTGATCGCGCAGCATCAGCTCGGGCAGGCGCTCCAGCAGGGCGGGAAGGGTGGGAGCGGTGGCGCCGGACGCGGCGTGAGCAGTGCCGTCGGGCAGGGCGGAGGCAGGCTGACTGGACATACGTCCCCCAGGATCTCACCTCGGCCGAACGACTGGCGAACCATTTGCCGCGCGGCCGGCCCGCGGATGCCGGGGCGCGCCGCCAGGGTCCCTGCCCGGGTATGTCCGACATCGGTGTTTTAGCGTGTCCGTATGTCTGATCATCGCGGCGACCCCGGCCCGCGCGACGACCAGGGCCGGAACGGCGACCCCGGCCCGCGCGACGACCCCGGCGCCGCCGCCCCGCACGGTGCCCACGGACGGACCGGGACCACCGCGGAGAAGTGGGCGGCCTTCAAGGAGTCACCGTTCTTCCCCGCCTGCGTGCTGGTCCTCATCCTCGCCGCGGCGGCCGGCCTGTTCGCCGGCTCGTACACCTACGCCATGGCCAACCCGACCCCGCGGCACATCCCCACCGCCGTGGTCGGCTCCCCCCGCGCCCCGCAGGAGAAGGCGTTCGTCCTCGGGATGGAGAAGGCGCTGAACGCCTCGCTCCGGCTGACCGGCTACGCCACGTACGGCCAGGCCCGGCGGGCCGTCGACGAGCAGGAGGAGTTCGCGATCCTGCGCGACCGCGGCAACCGCGTGGAACTGGACGTCTCCGGAGCCTCGGGGGCGACGGTGGCCCAGCTGCTGGCCGAGGCCGGTGCGAAGGTCGGCAAGGCGACCGGTGTGGAGGTCATCCTCCGGGACATCAAGCCGCTTCAGCAGGGCGACCCGCGCGGCCTCGCGCTGTTCTACATCTCGCTGGCCGCCGTGATCATCGGCTTCGTCGGCGCCATCCAGCTCAGCGTGCACGCCCGCGCCCTCAACCCGGCCGAGCGGATCGTCTTCACCGTGGTCTACGCGCTGCTCGGCGCCTTCGCCATCGCGGCGGTGGTCGACTGGTGGCTGGGCGCGCTGCGGCTGCCCTTCCTGGAGTCCTGGCTGATCCTCGCGCTGACCATGTTCACCTCCGGCATGGTCTTCACCATGTTCAACACCCTGATGGGGCGCTGGGCGATGCTCCCCACCTGGGGGCTGATGGTGCTGCTGGGCAACCCGTCCTCGGGCGGCGCGGTCTCCTGGCCGCTGCTGCCGTCCGCACTCGGCCACATCGGCCGCTGGCTGCCGCCGGGCGCCTCGGTCAACGCCCAGCACACCGCCGTCTACTTCGGCGGCCACCAGCACGCCTTCCCCTTCCTGGTGCTGGCCGGCTGGTCGGCGGTCTCCTGCGCCGTCTTCTGGGGCTGGCGCCACCGCCACCCCGGCGGCCGCGAGCTCGCGGGGGCCCACGCGGCGGACGGCTGAGGCGCGCCGACCGGAGCCGCGGATCAACAACGAAGAAGGCCCCGATTCAGTGAATCGGGGCCTTCTCCCAATGGGTGTGGCTGGGGCCGGGGTCGAACCGGCGACCTATCGCTTTTCAGGCGATCGCTCGTACCAACTGAGCTACCCAGCCGCAGCGGTCCTGACGGGATTTGAACCCGCGGCCTCCACCTTGACAGGGTGGCGAGCACTCCAAACTGCTCCACAGGACCTTGCATTGCGCGAAAGCGGCCTGAGCCAGTCTCGCACACGGTGATGCGTGCCCCCAACGGGATTCGAACCCGTGCTACCGCCTTGAAAGGGCGGCGTCCTGGGCCACTAGACGATGAGGGCTGGTGGCCACCTTGGCGTCGTTACCGGCGCCGTCGGGGACGTGAGAAGCATATGGGATGGGAGGACCGTTCGCCAAAACGGTTTACCCGGGGCTGCCGGAAGGGCTCCTGGCAGGCGGCGAAACCGCGCCGGACGAGGGGCCGGAGGGCGGCGCGGACGGGTGACGCGGACGGGACGGCGCCGGCGTGGCGCCGGGCTGGTTCTCGCGGGGGAGGTGGCGGCTGACCTCCGCCCGGGAGAGCCCCAGCCCGCCGAGGGTGATCTCGTCCCACGCCTGCAGCCGCTTGGTCGCGCGGTCCAGATAGAGCACCGAAGCCTGGACCGGCGCGGGCTTCTTGTTCTGCACCGCGCGCAGCCCGCCGCCGCCGGTCGAGCCCTCGACCATCAGCCGGGTGCCCCGGGGCAGCGTGGTGTTCTCCCGGTGGTGGATGTGGCCGGCCAGGGCCAGCGGGACCAGGCCGTCCGTCTCGGTCACGGCGGTCGGGTTGTGGGCCAGCGCGATGTCGACCGGGGTCCCGGCCAGCCGCTCGGTGCGCAGCACGTCGGCGAGGTGCCCGCCGGCGGTGCGCTCGGCCGGGTCGCCGGCCGCCACGACCGAGCGGTCCGGGGTGAACTGCGGATCGCCGATGCCCGCGATGCGTACGCCGGCGACCCGGGTGACCCTGCCGTTGTCGAGGACGGTGACGTTCCTGCGGCCGGTCAGGTATTTCTGCGTGGTGCGCGAGTCGTGGTTGCCGCGCACCCAGACGTAGGGGGCGCCCAGGGTGGAGGCCGGGTCCAGGAAGTGGTTCTCGGCGGCCGAGCCGTGGTCCATGGTGTCGCCGGTGTCGATGATCACGTTGATCCGGTACTGCTTCACCAGCGAGGCGATGATCCGCCAGCTGCCGGGGTTGAGGTGGATGTCGGAGACGTGCAGGACGCGCAGGGTGGTGGGGTCGGGCTGGTACGCGGGCAGCGTCGACGTGGCGTCGTAGAGCTTGGTGACGTTGGTGACCAGGCGCGCCAACTCCTTCTGGTAGACGTTGAATTCGCTGACGATGCTGCGGGCGTTGCCGACCACGGACGGGGCCGAGGAGAGCAGGCCGGAGAACTTCGGCTCCAGGACCGACTTCGGGTTCCAGGTGGCGTACGCGGCGGTCGCGGAGGCGCCGAGCAGGGTGAGCGCCAGGCCGCCGGCGGCCAGCGCGCGGCGCGGGCGGCGGTAGACGGCCAGGCCCAGCGCGGTGGCGCCGGACGCCACCGCGACGCAGGACTGCAGCGCCAGGCCCAGCGCGCCCCGGGTGACGTCATGGGTGACCTCGTCCTGCAGCCCGGCGAACCGCTCGGGGTGGTCGACCAGGGCCTGGGAGCGGACCGGATCGAGCCGGTCGACGTCCACGTCGAGCCGTACGGGCGCGTCATGGCTGCGCAGTTCCAGGTCGCCGAGCGGCGAGACGTTGATCCTGGTGCCGCCGGTCAGTGAGGGGCGCAGCGTCATGCTGGTGTCCATCGGGCCGACGGGGGCGCGGAAGGTGCCGAGGAGCAGCAGGCCCAGCCAGGCGCCGAGGAGGGTGACGGCCGTCAGGCCGAGCGCCCGGACCCAGGGGTGCGGCGGTTCGACGAGGACGGCGGTCGGGGGCGTACGGCGGGCGCGGTAGCCGCGGCGGACGGCCGCGGGCAGCGCGCGTACGCCGTCGAGGCGGGTACGGAGCAGCTGGCGCAGGGGGCTTCGCGGTATGTCGGGCTGTGGTGTCCGGGAGCGCTCGACGCGGGCCATTGGTCGCGTATGCCCGGGCGGGGCGGTCGTTACGCCGGGGGCAACGGATCCGGTTGCGCTGCGGGGCGGCGGCCGGTCCGCGACCATCGGATCCGGGACCCGGTAGCGGAGAATGGTGGTGTGCTGGAAATGACGCGCGAGGAGTTCGAGGAACTGGTCGCCGAGGCGCTGGACCGGATCCCACCGGAGCTGACCCGGCTGATGGACAACGTGGCGGTCTTCGTCGAGGACGAGCCCCCGGCCGCCGACCCCGAGCTGCTCGGGCTGTACGAGGGCACCCCGCTGACCGACCGCGGCGAGTGGTACGCGGGCGCACTGCCGGACCGGATCACCGTCTACCGGGGGCCGACGTTGCGGATGTGCGCCACGCGCGAGGACGTGGTCGCGGAGACCGAGGTGACGGTCGTTCACGAGATCGCGCACCACTTCGGCATCGACGACGAGCGGCTGCACGCGCTGGGCTACGGGTAGGGCGCGCCGCGCGGCCGGTGGGCGAGGGCGCGGGGTTTTCGCGCGGGGCCGCGGGCCCGGCGTACGCGATCGGCCCGGCGGGGCGCGTGTCCTCAAGCGGTGGACGGGAGTTGGGCAAGGCGTCCGTGCCGCTGTCCCTGCGCTCCGGATCCGGAGGTCCCGCCGTGCGCCCGCGCCCCTGTCGTCACTCGTCCCCGATGCCACCCCCTGCCCCGGTGTCCGCTGCCCCGCCGCAGCCGCCGCCAGGGGCGGTGCGCTCCCGGGTCCTGACCGTCGCCGTCACCGTCTCCGCGCTGGCCGCGTCCCTGGCCGGCTGCATGAGCGTCAGCGATGCGCCGCAGCCGAAGCGGCCCGGCAGTGCCGCACAGCACGACGGGAAGGGTGCGGCGCCCGGCCCCGGCGGGGTGACCGTGGACGGCCGCGGCGTCGGTCCGCACCGGCTGGGGCGCAACGGCGGGGCGCACCCGGCCGGCGGGAAGGGGAAGAAGGACGCGCCGTCCGCCGGGACCTCGGCCACGCCGTCCGAGCCCGGTACGCCCACCCGCCCGGTGCAGCCGTCCGGCCCGGAGCCCGGCGCGGGCGGCCACGGCGGCTCCGGCGGCGGGCCCGGCACCGCGAAGCCCTCGCCGTCGCACCCCGACCGGCCGACCCCGCCGCCCCCCTCGCCCGCGCCCAGCACCCCGCCCGAACCGCCGACCCCGCCGCCGAGCACGCCCGCGCCGCCGCCGAGCGCCCATGCCTCCGGGCCGTCGTCGGTCTCGCCGATGGCGTCGCTGATGGAGCCGGGGGAGCCCGGGTACCCCGGCGAGGAGAACGGGGCCTGAAGGGCGCGTACGCTCGTCGGGGAGGGGTGGGAACGCGGTGGCCGGGAGGTCATTTGCCATCCGGGGGGCCGAGTGCGTATGGTGGTAGATCGTTTGATCCCATTTGCCCGGCGCCAGAAAAGAAGCGCGCCGCGTGGCGCGTTCTCTCCCTTGCCGTGGCTGACCGCATTGAGGCGGTCGTTGTGAAACACACGGAGTTTGGGCGCGTGCCGAGACTCCGGAAGGTTTCGCATTTCGCATGTCCATTTCCACTGAGCAGTCCGTCATGCCCGCATTCGACGAGCAGGACGAGCAGACGGCCGCCGAGGTGACCTCGGCCGCAGCCGCGGTCGAGTCCGACGCCGACGCCGACACCGACGCCACGACGGACACCGTCACCTTCGCCGACCTCGGACTGCCCGAGGGCGTCGTCCGCAAGCTGGCGCAGAACGGCGTCACCACCCCCTTCCCGATCCAGGCCGCGACCATCCCGGACGCGCTGGCCGGCAAGGACATCCTCGGCCGCGGCCGCACCGGCTCCGGCAAGACCCTCTCCTTCGGTCTGCCGACCCTGGCCCGCCTCGCCGGCGGCCACACCGCCAAGAAGAAGCCGCGCGCGGTCATCCTCACCCCGACCCGTGAGCTCGCGATGCAGGTCGCGGACGCCCTCCAGCCCTACGGCGACGTCCTCGGCCTCAAGATGAAGGTCGTCTGCGGCGGTACGTCCATGGGCAACCAGATCTACGCCCTGGAGCGCGGCGTCGACGTCCTCGTCGCCACCCCGGGCCGGCTGCGCGACATCATCAACCGTGGCGCCTGCTCCCTGGAGGACGTCCAGGTCGCGGTCCTCGACGAGGCCGACCAGATGTCCGACCTGGGCTTCCTGCCCGAGGTCACCGAGCTGCTCGACCAGGTGCCCGCGGGCGGTCAGCGGATGCTGTTCTCCGCCACGATGGAGAACGAGATCGGCACCCTGGTCAAGCGCTACCTGACCAACCCGGTCAGCCACGAGGTCGACAGCGCCCAGGGCAACGTCACCACCATGACCCACCACGTGCTGGTCGTGAAGCCGAAGGACAAGGCGCCGGTTACCGCCGCCATCGCCGCCCGCAAGGGCCGCACGATCATCTTCGTCCGCACCCAGCTGGGCGCGGACCGCATCGCCGAGCAGCTGGTCGAGTCCGGCGTGAAGGCCGACGCGCTGCACGGCGGCATGACCCAGGGCGCCCGCACCCGCGTCCTCGCCGACTTCAAGGACGGCTACGTCAACGCGCTGGTCGCCACCGACGTCGCCGCCCGCGGTATCCACGTCGACGGCATCGACCTGGTCCTGAACGTCGACCCGGCCGGTGACCACAAGGACTACCTGCACCGTTCCGGCCGTACCGCCCGCGCCGGCCAGTCCGGCACCGTCGTCTCGCTCTCGCTGCCGCACCAGCGCCGCCAGATCTTCCGCCTGATGGAGGACGCCGGCGTGGACGCCTCGCGGCACATCGTCGGCGGCTCCGGCGCGTTCGATGAGGACGTGGCCCGGATCACCGGCGCCCGTTCGCTCACCGAGGTCCAGGCCGACGGCGCCAACAACGCCGCCAAGCAGGCCGAGCGCGAGGTGGCCGAGCTCACCCGTGAGCTGGAGCGGCTGCAGCGCCGCGCCACCGAGCTGCGCGAGGAGGCCGACCGGCTGACCGCCCGCGCCGCCCGCGAGCGCGGCGAGGACCCGGACGAGGCGATCGCCGCCGCGGCCGAGGCCACCGAGGCGGAGACCGCCGCGGAAGCCTCGGTGCCGGCGCAGGCCGCCGCCTCCGACGACCGCCGTGACGACCGGGGCAACTTCGAGCGCCGGGACCGCCGCGACGACCGCGACGACCGCGGTGACCGTGGCGACCGCGGTGGCTTCAATCGTGACCGTGGCGACCGTGGTGGCTTCAACCGTGACCGCCGTGATGACCGGGGTGGCTTCAACCGCGACCGTCGGGACGACCGCGGTGACCGTGGCGACCGCGGTGGCTTCAACCGTGACCGCCGTGACGACCGTGGCGGTTTCAACCGCGACCGTCGTGACGACCGTGGCGGCTTCAGCCGTGACCGTCGTGACGACCGTGGTGCCGGTGGCGGTTTCAACCGTGACCGCCGGGACGACCGTGGTGCCGGTGGTGGCTTCAACCGTGACCGTCGTGACGACCGCGGTGCCGGTGGTGGCTTCAACCGCGACCGCGGTGACCGCCCCAGCCGTCCGTTCAACCGTGACGACCGCGGTGGCCGTCCGGCCTCCGGTGGCTACCGCTCCGGTGGCGGCGACCGTCCGTTCAACCGTGACGACCGCTCCGGTGGCCGTCCGGCCTCCGGTGGTCACCGCTCCGGTGGCGGCGACCGCCCGTACGGCCGCCGCGACGACCACCGTGGCGCTCCGGCCGGCTCCTACGGCCGCCGCGACGACAAGCCCCGCTGGAAGCGCAACGGCTGACCGCCGGCACCGTCCGCGGCAGCCACAAGCTGATCCGCAGCCCTGATCCGAAGGGCTGACTCCAGGGCCCGTACGCACGCAAGTGCCGTACGGGCCCTGTGCGTTGGGGGCGGCGGCAGCCGGAGTGGCAGGGGCGCGCAACCCCGCCGCAACGCCTGCCGGCGGCCGTGCGCGACCCTTCCGACCGGCCCGATCCCTAATGCCTTCGGGCTGCGGCCGATCCTCCGGCTATGCTGCTCGGTGCGGGCCATTAGCTCAATTGGCAGAGCAGTGGACTTTTAATCCATTGGTTCAGGGTTCGAGCCCCTGATGGCCCACCGAATCCTTCGCAGGACAGATCCTTGGCCTGCGGAGCGGCGCCTCGACCGGTACGCACCGGCCGGGGCGCTTCGTCGTTCCGGGCCGCTGCACGCCGGGCCCGTGCGGCGGACGCCCGGCCTTCGCCGGGTCAGATGCCGGGCGGGCGCGGGAATTGAGTGGCGCGGCGGTCTCCACCGCTGCCGGGCCGTGTCCCGGCTGCCGGCCCGCGCGTCTCCGTCGTGACCCGTCCGGCCCCTGAAGAGTCGCCGGGGAATCCGGCAGCCGAAAGCCTGGGGACGTCGGTGCGGCCGGCACGACGGTGTGCGGCAGGCGGCGGTACGCGTCGGCCGACGGTGTGTGTCCGTCGAGGTGTGTGTCCGCCGACGTGTTCGTCCGACGGGTGGAGCGGGAGAGGCCGGAGCGGATGCGGCAAGGCGGCGAGGGGCCCCCTACGGGCGACGGGGAGCGACGGGCGCGCCGTGCCCGGATGCCCCCGGTGGCACGGCGCCTGGCCCGCTGGCTGCCCGCCGTACTGATCGTCGGCGGCCTCGCCTTCGACATCGGGACACCGCCCAGCTACACCGCCGCCCCCTTCTTCTCCGCCGCCCCGCTGGTCGCCGCGCCGCTCTGCACGCTGCGGGTCACCGTGCTCACCGCGCTGGCGGCGATGGTCGGTGAGATCTGGGTGGTCGCCTATCGCAGCGCGGCCCTGGACTACCACGAGTCGGTGACCGAGGTCGCCACCGTCTTCGTCGTCGCGCTGCTCGCCCTCGGCATCAACCGGGTCGTCCGGCTGAGCGATGACCGTCTGGCGTCCGTACGGGATGTGTCGGAGGCTGCCCAGCGCGCCCTGCTGCCGCTGCCGCCCGGGCGGGTCGCGGGGCTGGCGGTCGCCGCCCGCTACGTCGGCGCGCGGGCGGACGCCCGGATCGGCGGCGACCTCTACGCGGTGCAGGACACCCCGCACGGCGTCCGGCTGCTCGTGGGCGACGTGCGCGGCAAGGGCCTGGAAGCGGTGGAGGCCGCGGTCGTCGTCATCGGCGCCTTTCGTGAGGCGGCGGAGCAGGAGGCCGGCCTGGAGGGCGTGGCGGCCCGGCTGGAGCGGGCGTTGCAGCGGGAGGGCGGGCGGCGCGAGGGACTCGATCAGTACGAGGGGTTCACCACGGCCGTACTGGCCGAGATCCCGTCCGACGGACAGTCCGTGCTGCGGGTGCTCAACCGCGGCCATCCGGCGCCCCTGATGCTCACCCCGGACGGCGGGCTGCGCGAGCTGGCCCCCGCGTCACCGTCGCTGCCCCTGGGGATGAGCGAGGTGGCGAGCTGGCCGGACCGGGCGGACGAGACGTTCTTCCCGGCCGGCTCGCTGCTGCTCCTCTTCACCGACGGGGTGACCGAGGCGCGCGACCTCCGCGGCCGTTTCTACGACGCGTCCGCCCGGCTGCGCGGACGCCGTTTCCCCGGGCCGGACAGCCTCCTGGACACGCTCGTCGAGGAGGTCGGCCGGCATACGGGCAGGGCGCCGGCGGATGACATGGCCCTGCTGGCGGTGCAGCGGCCGATGGGGGCGTAGCGGCGCGGGTGTGCCGCCGCGGTGGGCGGGCCGGCGTTCTTTCCCTTGCCCCCCGGGGCCCTCCTACAGCCGGTGCAGGCTCTGCCCGTGCGGGCCGGTGCGGGCGACCGGGCGGCCGTCCAGGGCGAGGGTCAGCTGAAGGGTGTCGTCGGGCTGTGGCGAGCGGGGTTCCGGCACGGTGATCCACGGCAGGGCGGAGTGGTGCTCGTTCGCGATCCAGTGCCCGCCGCCGGCCCGTCCGCCGAGCAGTCCCCGCACGAGATGCGCGAACTCCTCGCGGCGGGCGGGCGGAAGGTAGGTCAGCACCGCGCTGTGGAAGATGACCAGGGTCGCCCCGGGCGGCGCCTCGGCAGCCAGCGCCGGCAGCTCCTCGACCAGATCGCCGCGTACGATCCGCGGCCGCGGCACCGCCCGTACGGCGTCGACGGCCGCGGACAGCCGTGCCGCACGCTCCTCCTCGCCCGGCCAGACCAGCGCCCGCAGCCACCGCAGGTCCGCGGGCTCGCCGACCGGATCGAGCGGGTCGAGATCGATCCCGGCCCGCCAGACCACCTCGGGCAGCCGGTCGGGAAGTTCCCCTGCGGCCCAGTCCGTACGGCACCCGAGGACCACCGGGCTCCCGGGCTCGCCCACCTCGTGGCAGTACGCGCTCTCGTTGCCGTATTCGTACTCGTAGCGGTAGCGGTCGGGGTGCAGGCACAGGCCGGCGGAGGCACCGACCTCCAGCAGGGCCAGCGGCTGCGGCAGCCGGGCGAGCAGCGGCAGCAACGCGGCGCAGCGGCCGGGCTCATTGGTCCGGGTGGCGCGCTGCATGATCACCGCGCGCACCTCGTCCCAGTGCCGGATCGTCCACTCGCGCCAGCGCCCGTAGGCCGACTCGCCGCGTGGACCCAGCTCCGCGTGCGGGCCGTCGAGGTAGCGGACGGCGGCGAGCAGGAGGTTCGGCTGCTGCTTGGTGCCGGCCGGCAGTGAGCCCGACAGCAGATCGCACAGCTCCGCGTCCGCGCCGATGCGCGCGCTCAACTCCTCGTGGGCGTCGGACCGTCCGCGGGCCTCCCGCCATGAGAACTCCTGGTACCGCCGCGCCACGTCCCACGCGCTGCCGGCCCCACCACCGCTGCGGGCCCCTCCACCGCTGCCGGGTCCGCCGCCGTGCCCGCGTCCGTGTCCGGGGCCGTAGCCGTGTCCTGGGCCGTATCCGTGTCCTGGGCCATGTCCGTGTCCGGGGCCGCTGCCCCGTCCGGCGTCGCTTCCGCTTCCGGTGCGGTGGCGCCCGGCGTTCGCGAGGCTCTCGACGTTTCCGGTGCTCTCGGCGTTGACGACCATGATCCGACGTTACGCTCTCACGTTCCGTAATCGGCGGGCACCCCTCCGCATAACAACTGACGCACAATCAACGGGAGATCGTTTAGCGACGGGCGGCCAACTCGCCCGGATTACGGCCACGGTGGCCGAAAAAGTCCATGCCAAACGTTGTGCGCAGCGCATAAGGATTCCCAGGAAGGCTTGGAAAACAGCCACGATCTCTATTACTGTCCGATAACGCAGCGCGGTCGTCCCAGCCGCCGTAGTGGCGGCACCGCGCGCCGACGCCGAATCCCGCACGCGCACTTCACGCACTTCCAGCACCTCGAACTGCACCAAGGGAACCGGGGAACCACCACCTTGGGGTGAATCGGACGCCTCCGCCAGAAGGCGCCCGTAGGAGACCTTCCTGCTCCGAACCCGTCAGCTAACCCGGTAGGCGAGAAGGAAGGAAAGGAGTGCGCCTCCGTGGCGTCCAACAAGCCTGCCCCTGAGGCTCCGTCCGCGTACGAACTCGACGACCGAGGAGCCTTTGCCGGCCCCGGTTATGCGGGCGGGGACGCGGAATTCGACGGCGACGGCCCCTGGGAGGAATGGGATCCCACAGAGGGGTCCGTCCGGCCCGTCCGCGGTAAGCACCGGGTGGCCAAGCAGCGCGGCGGCGGACTCGCCCGCAGCGGCACGGTCCTGGGCGTCGGCGTCATCGCGGCGGTCGGCGCGGGAGGCATGGCCAGCGCCGAGGACCGCCCGCCGGTCCCGATCTCGATGCCGGACGTCGGCGGGATGGTGCACGACCTCGCCGACAGCCTGCCGGACGCGGCGTCCCTCCCGGGCGTCGACGCGCTCATATCCGACTCCGGTGGCCATTCCGCCACCTCTGCCGACTCCGCCACGTCGGCCGCCGCTCCCTCCGCCGCCGACGAGTCGGGGCCCCTCAGCCGCAGCACTGCCCACACGGACGCCTCCGGTTCGGGCGACGGCGCCGGCGAGGCGCTGCGCAGCCGCATCCTCCAGCAGGCCGACGCCCAGCAGGGCGCCGCCGAGGAGGAGGCCCGCGAGGCCGCCGAGGGCGCCGCCGTCAAGCAGGCCGCGGTGGAGGCCGCGGCCGCCCAGAAGACCGCGGAGCAGGCCGAGACCGCCAAGAAGGCGGCGGAGCAGGAGGCCAAGCGGAAGGCCGAGGAGGCGGCCCGTCAGAAGGCGGAGGCCGCACGCCTCGCCGAACTGGCGAAGAGCTTCCTCGCCCCGGTCTCGTCCTACACGCTCACCGCCAGCTTCGGCCAGGCCGGCGACCGCTGGGCGGCGGACCACACCGGACAGGACTTCGCCGCGCCGACCGGCACGCCCGTCAAGGCGGTGCACTCCGGCACCATCACCCAGGCCGGCTGGGCCGGCTCGTACGGCTACCGCATCGTCCTGACCCTCGACGACGGCACCGAGCTCTGGTTCTGCCACCTGTCGTCGATGGTGAAGACCTCCGGCAAGGTCAGCACCGGCGACGTCATCGGCCGCGTCGGCGCCACCGGCAACGTCACCGGCCCCCACCTCCACCTGGAGGTACGCCCGGACGCCGGCTCCCCGATAGACCCGATGCCGTGGCTGCGCGACCACGGCGTCAACGTCTGAGACACCGGCGCACGGGCAACTGCCGCGCCGCCTGGGGGAGGGCTCCCGGGAACCCCTCCGGGGAATAACCCGCCCTCCCCCAACGCTGCATCTACGCATGACCGCGACACACCACACCCCACAAGGCCACCGCGCCCTCGGCTCGCTCTCCGTCTCCCCGCTCTGCCTCGGGGGCAACGTCTTCGGCTGGTCGGCTGACGAGGCGGAGTCCTTCGCCGTGCTCGATGCGTACGTCGCCGGCGGCGGCAACTTCATCGACACCGCGGACGTCTACTCGGCCTGGGTCCCGGGCAACAAGGGCGGCGAATCCGAGACCGTCATCGGCAACTGGCTGGCCTCGCGGGGCAACCGGGCCGACGTCGTCATCGCCACCAAGGTCGGTGCCCACCCCGACTACAAGGGTCTGAGCGCCGCCACCATCAAGTCCGCGGTCGACGAGTCCCTCACCCGCCTCCGCACCGACTACATCGACCTCTACTACACCCACTACGACGACGAGTCGGTCGAGGTCTCGGAGTTCCTCACCGCCCTCGACGACCTCGTGAAGGCGGGCAAGGTCCGCGAGATCGCCGCCTCCAACATCTCCGCGCAGCGCCTGGAGGAGTCGCTGGCCTTCTCCGCCCGCGAGGGCGTGGCCCGCTACGTCGCCCTCCAGCCGCACTACAACCTGGTCTCCCGCGACACCTACGAGGGCGAACTCGCCGATGTCGCCGCCCGTCACGGCGTCGTGGCGGTGCCGTACTACGCCCTCGCGTCCGGTTTCCTGACCGGCAAGTACCGCCCGGACAGCACGGTCGACAGCGTCCGCTCCGGGGCCGCCGCCAAGCACCTGGAAACCGAGCGCGGCCGCCGGGTGCTCCAGGCCCTCGACACCGTCGCCACCGCCCACGGGGCCGAGCCGGCCACCGTGGCCCTTGCCTGGCTGGCCGCCCGGCCCACGGTCGCCGCCCCCATCGCCAGCGCCCGCACGACGGCGCAGCTCCCGGCCCTCCTGGCCCTCGGCGACCTGACCCTCACGGACGCCGAACTGGCCCTCCTGACCGAGGCATCGGCCTGACCGCACCCGCACACCAACAGGGCGGGGCACCCCTGAGGGTGCCCCGCCCTACTGCACCAAATGCCGCGGACCGCAGCCGGCCTCACTTCCCCGGCCGCCGACGACCAGCCGCCGTTCGGACCGCTGCCGGGCTCACTTCCCCCGACGATCAGCCGCCGCCCAGGACGCCAGCGCGACCCCGCTCGCCACCGCGAACACCGAGGGCCAGGCCCCGATCTTCTTCGCCAGCGGATGCGACCCCGCGAACGCCGCCACATACACCCCGCTCAACGCCGCCGCCGTCTTCGTACCGGCCTTCTTCTGCCACCCCTTGGCCGCCACAGCCCCCGCCGCCGCCAGCGCCACCCCACCCAACGGCCGCTTCTTGGTCCAACGAGCCACGCCGTAGCCCCCCAGCAACCCCGTCGCCGCCACCACACTTGTCGGTACGCCGGCCATCAGTGAAACCTCCGCATCTGAGACAACTGCCCCGAGGCTACGCTTTCGGCACGGGTGTCGGCGCGGCCGACGGCCGCGAGCCGGAGTCGTCCTGGCGGAAGGTGAGGTTCTCAGCGGCGGCGGCGTGCGGTGGAGGAGACGACCGTCGCGATGCGGTCCGCCACGGCCACCGGGTCCTCGTGCTCCCAGAAGCGCAGCACCGTCCAACCGAGCTCCACGAGGTGTGCGGTCGTCTCCCGGTCGCGGGCGATGTTGCCGTCGAGCTTCGCGCGCCACCAGTCGGCATTGGCCTTGGGACGGGTGGCGTGTTCGGGGCAGCCGTGCCAGAAGCAGCCGTCGAGGAAGACCGCGACCTTGGGGCCCGGGAAGGCGATGTCGATGGTGCGGCGGGCGAAACCGGGGACGCGGCGCTGGAGTCGGTAGCGGTGCCCTGAGGCGTACAGGAGGCGCCGGACAGCCACTTCGGGGACGGTGTCCCGACGGGCCTGGACGCTCATACGGGCGGAGACACCGGGGGACGAGGGTGTGACAGGCACGTACCCATTGTGCCGGAGGGCCTCGCGGGGTGTCAGGGCATGCCGAGCCGGTCGAGGCGCCGTGCTGCCGGCGCCTTACGCCGGAGGAGGCGGCGCCGACGTCCCGGATGTCTGGCCGTCCGCCTCCAACGCCCGCTCCAACGCCGGTCGGCCCCATGCCTGGTAGTGCCGCAGGTGTTGGAGCAGGTGGTGCTCTCGGGTGGCGAAGTCCGGGGTGGGGCCGGTGAGGTGGGCGCGGCGGCGGTGGAAGGAGAGGGTGGTGGCGAGGGCGGAGTATTCGGCGACGGCGCGGGCGGCGGTGGGGCCCTGGGCGCGGTGGGCCATGTCGCGGGCCAGGGCGCGGGTCTTGAGGGAGGACAGCGCGGTGGGCTCGGTGGGGTGGAGCCAGCCGGTGGCGACGTACGGGGCGAGGTAGCCGCGTACGGAGAGGAGCTCCTGGTTGCGGGCCCAGATCGCCAGCCAGGTCAGGGTGAGCAGGACGGGGACCATGAAGAGGCCGTAGACGAGGAGGAAGCCGGGGTCGCCGAGGGAGGAGGCGGCGTTCCAGATGGCGTGCAGGAGGATCGCCGTCAGCAGGCCCAGGGCGGCCAGGGCGAGCCGGGCGCGGCGGCGGCGCGGGTAGCGGGTGGCGACGATGCCGATCGCGAGGCCGGTGAGGATCGTGAAGAGCGGGTGCGCGAAGGGGGACACGACGATGCGGACGAAGAAGGTGCCCGCGGTGCGCGAGTCCAGGCCGGAGTGGCCCAGGGACTGGTCCTCGCCGAAGGCGTTGCCCAGATAGAGGATGTTCTCGGTGAAGGCGAAACCGGTGGCGGTGATCCCGGCGACCACGATGCCATCCGTGATGCCGTCGAAGTCGCGCCGGCGGAAGCGGTAGAGGAGCAGGACGGCGGCGGCCTTGACCGTCTCCTCGACGACCGGGGCGATCGCGGTCGCGCCCCACGCCTCGGCCTCCGAGGGGGAGCGCGAGGCGATGTTGGCGGCCAGCCAGTCGGTGGCGAAGCCGTTGGCCAGCAGCGCGACCAGGGTCGCGGCACAGGCGCCCCAGGTGAAGGCGAACGCGAGGTTGCGCCAGGGCTCGGGCTCGATGCGGTCCAGCCAGCAGAACGCGGCGATGAGCAGCGGCAACGGGAAGACCGCCAGGCCGAGCCCGACGAGGAGCCCCTCGGTGCCGGTCTCCCGGCGCATCAGGCCGATGAGGACGACGCCGGAGAGCGCCAGCAGGCTTATCAGCGCGACGGCGCGGACCGTCCTGCTGTGCCAGGGGAGCGTACGGCGCCGGGAGGCGGCGTGCCGGCGGCGGGCGCAGATTCCCTGGTCGGCGGCGTGCTCAGGCCCGCGGCAGCAGGTGCCGTGGGCGTCGTGCCCGTACGGGGGGACTGCGTCCGCGGGGGGTGTGTACGGGGGAGGGGCGGGCGCGGAGGGGTGCGGGGACGGGTCGGACGGGTACACCCCTCGACCCTAACGAGGCCCCGGCACCCCGGGCGTCACGCGGCCGGGGCGCCCGGCTCCTCGCGGCGGCGGAAGAGCAGGTCATGCACGACATGCCCCTTCTCCAGACCCTGGCCCTCGAACTTGGTCAGGGGCCGGAAGTCCGGACGCGGCGCGTAGCCGGAGTGGAGGTTCTCCAGGGTCGGCTCGGCGGAGAGAACCTCCAGCATCTGCTCGGCGTACGGCTCCCAGTCGGTCGCGCAGTGGACGAGCGCGCCGGGCGCGAGCCGGCTGGTCGCCAGCGTGAGGAACTCCGGCTGGATGAGGCGCCGCTTGTGGTGCCGCTTCTTGGGCCACGGGTCCGGGAAGAAGACGCGCAGGCCGGCCAGGGACGCGGGAGCGAGCATCTCGCGCAGCAGGATGATCGCGTCGCCGTTGACCACCCGGACGTTGGACAGGCCGTTCCGCTCCGCGAGACCGAGCAGATTGCCCTGGCCCGGGGTGTGGACGTCGCAGGCCAGGATGCCGGTGGCCGGATCGGCCGCCGCCATCTGCGCGGTGGCCTCGCCCATGCCGAAGCCGATCTCCAGGACGACCGGCAGCCCGTCGAAGAACGCGTCGAGGTCGATGCGGGACAGCCCGTCGATGTCCCGCCCCCACGTCGGCCAGAGCCGCCGCAGGGCGTCGGCCTGGCTGGGCGAGACCCGGCTGCGGCGGGGCTGGAAGGACCGGATCCGCCGCTCGTGGTGCGACCCGGCAGGGTCGGCCGCGGGCCCCGTTCCGTCGGGGAACATGGGCCCGCCGCGCCGCTGGGACGAGTCGGCGGGCTGGGCAGCCACCGAGGCGACGGCTTCCGGAGCGTCTGGTTCCGCGGTGGCGGTGGCGGGGGTGGTGGAGTTCTCGGACACAGTGCGTCGATTCTACGGGGGCGGCGGTCCGGGCCGCGTGGACCGGCGAGAGGCCCGCGGGACCTCGGGCCGCGCCCGGGGGGTGGCGCGGTCAGCCCTGCTCGGAGGCTCGGTTGGCGCGGTGTGTAGCCGCCTGCATACGATGCGGGTTTGACATGGCTACACCAAACCAGGGGGTCTGTTTCATCGTGTCGCAGGGTGGCGAGGGAAGCGCCGGGAACCCGCAGGGGCCGCAGCCGGTCGGTCCGGGAGACGCGGGGGTGCCGCCCAGCGGCCCGCCTGCGCCGGGGCACGCCGTGCCGCCGCCCGGAGGCCCGACGGTCCCGGGGCAGGCCGTGCCGCCGCCCGCTCCGCCGCAGCACCCCCAGCCCGGGCCCGGCGCGGCACCGTACCCGCCCCCCGGCGGCCGGCCGCAGCAGCCGCCCCAGCAGGGGTACGCCCACCCCGCCGCACCGCAGGGAGGCCAGCAGCCTCCGCCCTACGGCCAGCAGCCCCCGGCCTTCGGCCAGCAGCCTCCGCCGTTCGGCCAGCAGCAGGCCCCTGCGCCGGGTCAGGTCCCCGGGCAGCCGCCGTTCCCCGGCGGACCCGTGGTGCCCCCGTACGCCGGAGGCCCCGGGCAGCCCGCCGGCTCGGCACGCGGCGGACTTCCGGTGCCGCTCATCCTCGTGATCGTGCTGGTCGTGCTGATCGCGACCGGTGTGGGCGGGTACTTCGTCCTCACCGGCGACGACTCGTCCGCCCCGGCCGCCGACCGGCCCGCGAACGCCATGCCGCGTCTGTGGGAGGCGCCGTCACCGCTGTCCCAGCGCGAGGGCCAGGACGAGAACGGTCTGCGCTCGATGTGGTTCAACAACGACGACGTCATCTACGGCGACGGCGAGGGCGTACGGGCCTACGACCGCAAGACCGGCAAGAAGAAGTGGACGGTCAGGACACCCAAGGGCGCGGGCGAGGTCTGCGCGATGTCCAAGCAGCCCAGTCAGGACGGCGTGGGCGCCGTGGTCTTCGACGCGGGCGGCGACGACTGCTCCTACCTCTCCGTCGTCGACACCGACACGGGCCGCACGCTCTGGTCGAAGAACCTCCAGGACGACAGCGGTGCCGAGCACCGGCCGCGGGTCGTGGTGAACCAGAAGGTCGTCGCCGTCACGATCGGGACGACCTACGCGGGCTTCTCCGTCTCCGGCGGCGCCACCGCCTGGCGGCTGACGTCGCGCGGGCACCTGTGCACCAACTCGGTCGGTCTGAGCCCCCAGTACCTGGCCGTGATGAGCAACTGCCCCGACGAGAAGCCGAAGGCGCAGCTGGCGCTCCAGGACCTGGAGTACCCCGGCATCCATTCCAAGGTCACGGGCGAGAAGCGCCCCATCGAGCAGATCCTCTCGGACCTGCCGCTGACGCTCGTCATGCAGGACGGCAGCTCGGTCGACCCCGGCCGCTTCCTCCAGACCTATACGAAGGAGGGGCGGCCGGATCACTCGTTCAAGCTCGACGGGGAGCTGAAGGACCTGGACTTCGATTCGCGGAGCACCTACGTCGACGAGGACGAGCAGGTGCTGGTGGCCCAGTACGGCGCCAACAAGGGCCTGGCGGCCGTGGACCTGCGGACCGGCAAGCTGCTGTGGAAGAAGCGCGGCTCGGTGGCCACGGCCGGCGTGGACTCCGACGGCCTGATCGCGGTCACCAACTCCCCCGACAGCGGCGCCAGCGCCCGCGACCCGCTGCTGCTCTCGATCGGCGTGCGGGACGGCAAGGAGAAGGTGAAGGGCGCGGTCTACGACCCCCAGCACTCCCTGCCCGCCCCCGACGCCATGTCGCTCGCCTGGAACGGCAACGACAACGTCCTCTACGTCCAGGGTGAGCGGCTGAGCGACGACCGGCCGAGCGTGCAGGCATTCAAGGCGCCGGTCGGCTGACGTCCGCGCCGACGGCTGTTCGTGCCGTCCGGGGGGTGACCCCTTCAGGCGCCGTCCCGGGGCCCTCACACCCGTGTGAGGGCCCCGGCGCGTGAGGTCATGCGCGGCCCGGGCCCAGGATGCCGAGCACCCTGCGGGCCACCTCGCGGCCGATCGGCAGGGAGGCCGTGGCTGCGGGGGACGGGGCGTTGAGGACGTGGATCATGCCGGGGGAGTCGGCGATCAGGAAGTCGTCGACGAGGGTGCCGTCGGGCAGGACGGCCTGGGCGCGGACACCGGCCGGGGCGGGGACGAGGTCCTCCTCGCGGGCGGCGGGCAGGAGGCGGCGGACCGCGTCGGCGAAGGCCCGCCGGGACAGGGAGCGGTGGAGTTCGCCGGCGCCGTAGCGCCAGTGGCGGCGGGCTATCCGCCACGAGCCGGGGTAGGCCAGGGTGCCGGCCAGCTCGGCGGGGTGGACCGTGCGCCAGTCGTAGCCCTCGCGGGCCAGCGCGGGGACGGCGTTGGGGCCGATGTGGACGGCGCCGTCGATGCCGCGGGTCAGATGGACGCCGAGGAACGGGAAGGCCGGGTCGGGGACCGGGTAGACCAGGCCGCGGACGAGGGAGGCGCGCTCCGGGGTGAGGGTGAAGTACTCGCCGCGGAACGGGACGATGCGCATGCCCGGCGCGTCGCCGGCCAGCCGGGCGATCCGGTCGCAGTGCAGGCCGGCGCAGTTGACCAGGGCGCGGGCGCGGTGGACCGTGCCGTCGGCGGTACGGACCGCGACCCGGCCGGGGCGGCGGCCGATCGTGGTCACCTCGGCGTCGTGGACGATCCGGGCGCCGGCGTCCTGCGCGAGGCGGGCGTACTGGCGGGCGACCGCGGTGAAGTCGCAGATGCCGGTCGTGCCGACATGGATGGCGGCCAGGCCGCGCACCTCGGGTTCGTACTCGGCTATCTGGGCCGGGCCGAGCTCGCGGACCGGCAGGCCGTGCTCGCGGCCGCGCTGGATCAGTCCGTGCAGCCGCGGCAGCTCACTGCGGTCGGTGGCGACGATCAGCTTGCCGGTGACCTCATGGGGAATGTCGTGCTCGGTGCAGAACTTCACCATTTCCGCCGAGCCCTGGAGGGCGAAGCGGGCCTTGAGCGAGCCGGGCGGGTAGTAGATGCCGCTGTGGATCACGCCGCTGTTGCGCCCGGTCTGATGGCGGGCCGGACCGGACTCCTTCTCCAGGACCACGACGCGGGTCCCCGGCGCGGCACGCGTGATCGCATGGGCCGTGGAGAGCCCGACGATGCCGGCACCGATCACCAGAACGTCGCAGTCGTACGCCGCCACTGCACCTCCCCAACCGCATGACCGCAGGCCCGACCGTCGCGCGGACCTGCGCATCATCCCGAATCCCGACGACGTATCCCATCATGACGGCCGGCACTGACAATCCGGCGAGGGCGGCACGACAAGGTGGCCCGGGCGGCCTTGGCTCCGCCCCGGCCGCCCCCGGCCCCCGCGCCCCTACGCCGGCGCCGCCAGCAAGGGTCTCGCCCGCTCCCGCAGCTCCACGACCCGGGGCTCGTCGCCGTACGGCTCCAGGCGGTGCAGCAGATCGCGGACGTACTCCGTCGTACGGGCCGAGGAGATGCGGCCGGCCACCTCGACCGCGCGGGTGCCCGCCGCGCAGGCCGCGTCCAGATTGCCGGACTCCAGTTCGGCCACCGCGGACACCACCAGGCGCAGCCCGTGGGACCGTACGAACTCCTCCGTCGGGCGGGACAGCGCCTGCTCGGTGAAGCGGCGGACCTGGCGCGGCAGCCGCAGGTCCCGGTAGCACTCGGCGGCGTCGGCGGCGAACCGCTCGTAGGAGTAGAAGTCCAGCCATGACGGGTCCGGATCGCCGCTGCGCGAGCGCTCCAGCCAGCCCTCGGACGCCTTCAGCGCCACCTCGCAGGCGCGTGCCTCGCCGGCCTTGGCCTGTGCCCGCGCCTCCACCAGGCGGAAGAAGCTCATCGTGCGGGCGGTGGCGAGACCGCGGTTGCGCTCCAGGGCGGCCTGCGCGAGGTCGACGCCCTCGTCGGCGAAGCCGCGGTAGGTGGCCTGGAGGGACATCGAGGCGAGGACGTACCCGCCCAGGGGGACGTCGGCGGCCGCACGGGCGAGCCGCAGCGCCTGGATGTAGTACCGCTGGGCCGCCTCCTGCTGGCCGGTGTCGAAGGCCATCCACCCGGCCAGCCGGGTGAGTTCGGACGTCGCCCCGAAGAGCGCCCGCCCCACCTCGTCGCTGTACGAGGCGAGAAGTAACGGCGCCGCGTCCACCCGCAGGCACTCCGGCACCATCGATGAACGCCAGTCCCCGCCGCCGTACTTGGAGTCCCATCGGCGGGCGTCCTCCGCGGCCTCGCGCAGCTTGCTCACGTCGCTGTGCCCGACGTGCTGCGGGATCCCGGCGTCGCCGGCCGCCGCGGCGTCCTTGTCGCGGGCCTCGGCCGCCTCCCGCGCCACCGAGCTGTCGGCCGGGGATATCAGCCAGCGCGAGGCTGGAGTGGCGTACGCGCTGACGGCGAAGGATCCGGCCAGGCTCTGCCAGATGCCGCCCCCGCCGGCCCGCCGTCCGGCCAGATCGAGCCGGTACAACTCGGTCGCCGAGCGCACCGCGGCCCCCACATCGCGGGGAAACGCCAGGCCGACCTCGGGTGCCGGGTCCGCGTCGGCCAGCCCGATCTCGTGCAGCGGCACCGGCCGGCCCAGTTTGCTGCCGATCGCGGACGCGATCAGATGGGGCGCGGCGCCCTGGGGCACCATGCCCTTGGAGACCCAGCGCGCCACCGACGTCTTGTCATAGCGAAGCGTCAGGCCGCGCTGCGCACCGAGGTCGTTGACCCGGCGTGCCAGTCCGGCATTGCTGATACCCGCGAGGGCGAGTACGGTGCCGAGCTTCTCGTTCGGCCCGCGTATATCCCTGGACATGCGCACCCCTCGACACAGCGACAGCCGCCCCGCTACCCCGGGGCATGCGTCCACCCAGAGTAGTTCGCCGGATCCCGACCGTTAAGGGTCGGTGTCCCGGATGGCGGGATTCATGTTCAAACAGGGGTGCGGGGGTTGGCATGTGCTCCGGGTACGTGTGCCCGTGCGCCCGTCCGTGCGCGCTGGCCGCTCACTACGGGGAGCGCTTCCATGGCTTCTGCGTGGGTCGGCCCGCTGCACTGGATCCAGTGGGCTGGGGGACACCGTCACCTCATTCCCCGCGGGTGACGGTCCGGTCCGGGAGGCGTAGCCCGTCTCCCGGACCGTCGCGCGAGCCGGTCGCGGACCGGTCGTGCCCGCCGGTTGACGTGACGCCCGGATGTGTCAACTCGACTGTAGGGCACGGACTTTGGCCGAAAATCGATGGGTGATGATTTCCCGCCGCCGCGCAGCCGGAGCTGCCCCGGGGGCCACACGGGGGGCCTTCCGGGGCTGAGGCGCGTCCGGCCCGCGGCACGGGACGAGGGCCCGCCGCCGTGGCACCCCGTGCCGCGCCCGCCCGGATTCACCGTGGTCCGCCGTGCCGCGCCCGCCCCGCTTCGCCGCCGCACCGTGGTCGCCGCCGCCGCACCCGGTCCGCCTTCGCGGGCCCTCAGGGCGCACCCGTGGTACGCCCCGCGGCCCGGCAGCGGCACCTACCGGACCGGTCCCCGCCGCGAAGTGCCCGTATACAGGCCCGCTCCGACGCCTCCGCCGCGCCACGGTCATGGCAGCATGGTCGCCACAACAGCTTGGCGGCGGCTTGGCAATCCGTTGTACGGGGCGGCCGTTGGCCCCTGCGGGGAATCGGGTGGAGGCGGCGATGCGCTGGTTGGTGGGGTGGAGCAGTGCCGCCACAGGGGTCGCTACCGGCTCGTCCGCCACCGGGCCGGCGGCCGGTGCACAGGCCCGCGCCGTGCTCCCCGTGGGCGCCCAACTCCTGTGGGGCGACCCGGATCCGCTGTGGGCGGTCGGCGACTGGCGGCCGGACGAGGTCCGCGTCGTCCAGGCCGACCCCGAGACCCGGCTCGCCGTCTTCGGGGTCTGCGGGGCCACCGACGACCAGCTGCGGGTCGGGCTGTTCGCGGCGCGTGGCGGCGCCCTGCGCCACCTCACCGCCTGGCCGGGCAGCTACACCGCCGTCGTCCAGGTGGGGCGCCGGATCACCGTCACCGGAGACCTGGCCGGCGCCCGTCCCGTCTTCCACACCCCCTGGGCCGGCGGCACCGCCTACGCCACCGCCGCCCTCCCGCTGGCCGACCTGATCGAGGCCAGCCTCGACGTCGGCCACCTGGCCGCGCTGCTGGCCTGCCCGGACGTCCCCGAGGCACTCGGCGCCGGCACCCCGTACGAGGGCGTCCGCCGGATCCCGCCCGGCCACGCCCTGGTGCTGCGCGGCGGCACCCGCGACGTCACCTCCTACGAGCCGACCACCTCGCTCGCCGTCGCCGCGCCCCAACTCGCCCCGGAACAAGCCGTGGACGGCGTCCGCGACGCCCTGGTCGAGGCGGTCCGCGCCCGGCTGGCCGGGCCCCGGCACGCCCCCGACCCGGACGGGCTCGACGGTCTCGACCCGGGCCCGGTGCCCGGGATGGGGCCGGCCGAACGGCGCGCCGCGCGGGGCGGGCCGGCCCCCGGCGTCGGCGCCGACCTCTCCGGAGGCAGCGCCTCGGGAACCCTCGCCCTCCTGGCCGCCGGTCTCCCCGGCCAGCCCGGAAGGCTGGGCGGCCACGGCGAGCGCCTGCTGGCGGTCACCTTCAACGACCGTGCCACCGCCGGTGTGCAGGCCCACCGCGACGCCGAATTGGAGCGCGCCCGCAGCATCGCCGACAACCCGCGGCTGCACCACGTCGTCGTCGCGGCCGGCGAGGAGGCCCTCCCGTACGCCGACCTCGACAGCGGCCCGCTCACGGACGAGCCGGGCCCCTCGCTCACCACGGCGGGCCGCCACCGCCGGCGGCTGCTGGCCGGCAGCGCGGACCACTTCGTCGGGCACGGCGCCCGCCAGGTCCTCGATGCCCACCCGGCCCGGCTCGCCGACCTCCTCATGGACCGCCGCCGGCGCCATCTGCTGCGCCCGGTCACCGCGTTGGCGAAGGCCGACGGCCCGTCCGCCCACTCGGTCCTGGTGCCGTTCACGGTCTACCGCGCGGCCCGCAAACTCGCCCGTACGCCGTACCCGGAGGGCATCGCCGACGCGGCCCGGCGCCTGCTGGAGCGGCAGTTCACCGACGAACCGGCGACCGGGGGTGCCGTGGACGCCTCGCTGGCCGCGCTCGCCTGGTGCCGGCCGGGGCCGGCGGCCCGCTGGCTCACGGGGGAGGCGCTGGCCGAGGTGTCGGTGCGGCTCGGCGAGGCCGCCACCCGCTCGCCCGCGGGGGGCCGCCCCGGGGAGCGCCGGGCTCGTGCGGCGCTGGCCCGGCAGGCCGCCGACCACCGCGTCTTCGAGCAGGCCGCCGAGGTCCGCAACCAGCGGCTGCACGCGCCCTTCCTCGACAACCAGGTGGTGCTGGCCTGCCGGGCGCTGCCGGACACCCTGCGGGTGCAGCCGGGCGCACGGGCCGCCGTCCTGCGCTCCGTACTGGCCGGGGCGGGCGTACGGGACCTGCCGCCCGGGTGGGGCGCCACCTCGCACCTCACCCACACCGCGGCGGTACGGGCCGGGCTGCGCGGCGCCGTCGGCGACCTGGTGCGGCTCTTCGACGCGCCGCTGCTGGCGGACGCCGGGCTGATCGAGGCGCGGGTGGTCCGCAAGGCGCTGCGCGCCGCGGCCGAGGGCGCCCCGCTCCCGTTGGACGGGCTCGCCGAACTGGTCTCCACGGAGCTGTGGTTGCGGCGCCTGGTGGCGCGGCGCGGCACCTGCTGGACGGGTGCCGAGGCACCGCGCCAACGGGCGGTCGCCGCGGGAGTGGTCCCCCGGGCGCGCTTGTCGTGAGCGGGACGCGGCAGCTGTCGTGTGACGGGGGGCGGAGGACGGCGCACGGCGGGTGAGCCGCGCGCCCAGCTGAACGGCGCATCCGACGGCGACTCCGCGGCCCCGCACGCCGAGGGCACACACCGCACGCCCCCAGGGAACGCCGCCGCACGCCACGCACCCGCCGGGCCCGCCGGTGCCTCGGTGCCCGGGGTGCCCCTCACCGACAGCTGATCCGCGCCTGCGCCCAGTCCCCGACCGCGACCACATCGACCGGCGAGACCGGCTCGACCACCAGCCGCAGCGTCGTGCGTCCCGCCAACGGGACGTGCACCGGCGCCGCCCGCTCCCCGCCGTGCAGCACCCCCGAGCGCCACAGCCGCTGCCCGTCCGCGTAGACGGAGAAGCGCAGCGCACCCAGCCCCAGGGTGAGATCGTCCACGCCGGCTTGCGCGTCGTACGCGGTGCACGTCCGGTTGAGATCGATGAGCACGGACGACGGGGCGTGCACGCTCACCCCGTGCGCATACGTCGTCCCGGCGATCTCCGGAGACTGCCGCTGCCACAGCCAGCTGCTCCCGGCGGTCCGCACCTCCGGTTTGCTGCCGTCGCCCGTCACGTCGTGGTCGAGTGCGTCGACCCGGTACGTGGTCGGAGCGGGCCGCGGCGGCCTCGGGGAGGGCTCGGGCGGCCGGGGCGTCGGCGTGGGCGTCGGCGTGGGCGTCGGCGTCGGGCGAGCGGGCGACGGGGTCGGCTTCGGCTTCGGCCTGGGCGCGGGCTCCGGCGGGGCGGGCGTCGACGTCGGCCGCGGCGTGTGCGTCGGCTTCGGGGCCGGCGCCGCACCGGACGCCGGCGGCAGCGGCTTCGCCGGGCCGCGCGACGGACTCCGCGGCGCCGGCGGCGCCGACTGCGCGGGCCGGGCCTGCGGCTTCGGCGCCGGGCCGGGGCTGCCGGTGAGGGCCAGCGCGAGCGCCGCGCCGGCCGCCACCGCCGCCCCGACGCCGAGACCGACCTTCACCGGCGCGGCGAGCCCCTCGCCCACGAGCGCACCACCGCTGCCGCCCGACGCACCGGCGCCGCCACTTCCCGCGGCCGCCGCGGCACCGGCCGCCGCACCCGCACCCGCCGCACCGGCCACCGCGGCGGCCGTCTTGACGGCGTACCCGGCGGCCAACCAGCCGATGACCGCGACCGGCAGCAGCGCACCGATCCGCTGATTGACGTCCTCGACCTCCAGCGCGGCGGTCCGGCACCGGGCGCACCCGTCGAGATGCTTGCGCAGCCCCCGCTCGGCCCGCATCCGCAGCCCGCCCCGGGCATACGCACCGAGCCGGTCGGCGTAGCGGGCGCAGTCCCCGCCGGCGGTCAGCGCCTGGCTGACGTGAGCCTGCAGGTACGCCTGCTTGAGCCCCTCCCGGGCGCGGTGCGCCAGGACGGCGGTGGCGTTCGCGGTCAGCCCCAGCAGCGGGGCGACCTGACTCGGCGACTCGTCCTCGACGGTGGTGTGCCACAGCACCGTCTGATACCGCTCCGGCAGGCTGCGGAACGCCTGGACGGCCATCGACTGCTCGGCCTCGTGCATGGCGCGGATCTCCGCGCCCAGCTCCAGGGTGTCGTCGTCCCGCGCAGCACCGGCCGCGTTCAGCGCGAACACCGCGAAGTCCTCGACCAGTTGCTCGCGCCGCGCGGTCCTCGCCCAGGAGGCGGCCACCCGCCGGACGGTCGTCAGCAGATACGCGCGGACCGCGGTGTCCGGGCCCGCGCCGCCGCGCACCGCCTGGAGCGTACGGGCGAAGACCTCACCGGTCAGGTCCTCGGCGGTGTGCCCGTCCCAGCAGCAGCGCCGGGCGTAGCGCCGGACCGCGTCGGCGTGCCGGCGGTACATCTCCTCGTACGCGGTGTCGTCACCGGCCCGCAGTGCGGCGATCAACTGGGCGTCGGACGGCGGGAGTTCACCACCACCGGAGTCGGTGGGCGGGGCGCCGGCGCCGTACGCGCGCTGCGGCGGCACGCTGTGCCTGTCCTGTGCGGGCCCACCGCCGGTGCGCCCCTGCGGGCCGCGCCCGTCGGACCCGGCCGACCCGGCCGACCCGCCCGCTCCGTCGCGCTCGCGTGGCTCGTGCCGCTCGTCCCGCCCGTCAACACCCATCGCAGAGGCCCCCGAAGCCGCCGTCACACCGGAACATCGCGCCAGCGTGCCACAAGGGGCCGCGGCGCCTCAGGGGCCTTGCGGTCAACCACTCATCCGAGGCGGAACCGTGGACGGCCGCACGGACGTTCACCCGTACGGGCCATGATGCGCAAACGGGCCACACGCCGCGCGCGACCCGTACGGGCCACCTCGCCCGCAGCTCCCGGCCGCACCGTTCGGCACCCGCTCGAAACGCCCGGTGGCACCTTTCGACGTCCACCCGCGGCACGGCAACGCACCGCCCCGCGCCGGAACGCGGCACGGCAACGCACCGCCCCGCGCCGGAACGCGGCACGGCAACGCACCGCCCCGCGCGGCCCGTCCGGCGGACCCGGTGACCGGGCCCCTCCGGACGCCGCCGGCCGGCGGATCTCACCGGGCCGGGCGCGAGCGCAGCCCCTCCAGCAGGATCTCCAGCAGCCGGGCGGAAGCCGCCTGCTGATGCGTGGGGTCGGGCAGCGCGGGCGCGCCCGTGGCGATCACCAACAGGACGTCGGCGACCGTCACATCGGGCCGCAGCGCACCGGCCGCCCTGGCGCGCTCCACCAGCCGCCCCACGACGTCCAGCAGCGCCTCGGCGCCGGCCGTCTCCTCGGCGGAGCCCTGCGGATCCCCGTCGGCGGCCGGCTCGTCCCGCCGGTCGACCAGCCGGAGATCGGCGTGCGCCACCCGCTGCTGCGGGACCCGGGCGGCCTCGCCCAGGCCCTCCGGTATCCGGGGCGGCTCCGGTCCGTCTGCCACGGGCTGTGCGGGCCGGTCGGTGCCCGCGCTCACCCGCAGGATGCCCGGCGGCAGCAGCCGCCCGGCACCCGAGGCCACCGACGTCCGCAGGAAGCGCGACAGCGCCGACCACGGGTCGTCCTCCTGGCCCAGCGCCGTACGCGCCTGGTCCGTCAGCCGCGAGGTCTCCTCCTCCGCTATCCGGCGGACCAGGATGTCCTTGCTCGGGAAGCGGCGGTAGACCGTGCCGACCCCGACCCGGGCCCGACGGGCCACGTCCTCCATCGGCGCGCCGTAGCCCAGCTCGCCGAACACCTCGCGCGCGGCCCGCAGCACATGCTCCAGATTGCGCTGTGCGTCGACCCGCAGCGGCGTGCTCCGGCCGCCCGCGCCCGCACCGCCGCCGGCACTTCCCCCGTTGCTGTTTCCGCTGTTGTTGCTGCTGCCGTTGCCGTTACTGGTGCCGCTGCCTTCGGAGGCATGTGCCACAGCGACGGCCGACGGCCATTGAGAGCCCTGAATGTGCATATTGATCCCCCGGTAATGACGTCTCCCCCCGGAGACTCCCCGCCCTGACGGTCGGGGCGTACCGACGAGAGGGTGCACCCCAACGAGATACGAACATAGTTGAGCCCGGGTCAAGATTGAAGGGGGCCTTCCGCACAGTGCGCCCCCCGATCGGCCCAACCGGCCTGATCCGCCCGGATTACGCCCCCCTCACCCTCCGGCCGCCCGCCCCTGACCAGCGCAGCTTCTCCGACGTACGCGGAATGTGCCGTTCCGTCCCCAGGGCCGCGTCCGGCCATCCTTTTCGACGAGCCTGTGGACAAAGGCGCCCCGGGGGTGCGTCATGGAACAGTGCTGTGCTTTCCCGGGGGCGCAGCGCCCGATGGTGGCCGCGCCGCCGGCCGGCCCGCGGATCGTGCCGTCCCGGGACTGGTCGACACCGCGAGGAGAAGCTCTGTGAAGGCTGTGTCTTCGAACAACGTGGCCCGCGTTCTCGTGGTCGGCGGTGGCTACGTGGGGATGTACACCGCCCTGCGGCTCCAGCGGAAACTGAAGCAGGAACTGCG
The DNA here is from genome assembly GCF_000717345.1 of Streptomyces lydicus. Lineage (GTDB taxonomy): Bacteria > Actinomycetota > Actinomycetes > Streptomycetales > Streptomycetaceae > Streptomyces > Streptomyces lydicus. Next base: position 267,994 of record NZ_JNZA01000014.1, read on the forward strand.
GCAGGGCACCGTCGAAGTCATCGTGGTCGACCCCGAGCCGTACATGACGTATCAGCCATTCCTGCCCGAGGCGGCGGCCGGTTCCATCTCCCCGCGCCATGTCGTCGTCCCGCTGCGCCGCGTCCTGCCGCAGTGCAAGGTCGTCGTCGGCGAGGTCACCGCCATCGACCACGACGAACGCCGGGCGACGATCACCACCCTGGCGGCCGAGGAGACCGGCGACGGCGCCATCGAGGTGGCCTACGACGAACTGGTCCTCGCCCCGGGCTCGGTCTCGCGCACCCTGCCCGTCCCGGGCCTCGCCGACGTCGGCATCGGCTTCAAGACCGTCGAAGAGGCCATCGGCCTGCGCAACCACGTCCTCGAACAGCTCGACATCGCCTCCTCCACCCGCGACCCCGCGGTCCGCGACGCCGCGCTGACCTTCGTGTTCGTCGGCGGGGGCTACGCCGGTGTGGAAGCGCTGGCCGAACTGGAGGACATGGCCCGCTACGCCGTCCGCTACTACCACAACGTCAAACCCGAGGACATGAAGTGGATTCTGGTCGAGGCCACCGACCGGATCCTCCCCGAAGTGGGCCCCGACATGGGCCGCTACGCCGTACGGGAGCTGCGCGGCCGCAACATCGACGTACGGCTGGAGACCCGGCTGGAGTCCTGCGAGAAGCGGGTCGCGGTGCTCAGCGACGGCTCCCGCTTCCCCACCCGCACCCTGGTGTGGACCGCCGGCGTCAAACCGCACCCCATCCTGGCCGCGAGCGGACTGCCGCTGACCGGCCACGGACGCCTCAAGTGCACCGCCGCGCTCCAGGTGGACGGCGTCGAACACGCCTGGTCGGCGGGCGACGCGGCGGCGGTCCCCGACGTCACGGCCGAGCCGCCCGCCAAACCCGACGAGCCCCGCGCCCTGTGCGCGCCCAACGCGCAGCACGCCGTACGCCAGTCCAAGGTGCTCGCCGAGAACATCGCGGCGGCGGTGCGCGGCGGCCCGATCGTGGACTACGCGCACAAATACGCCGGTTCGGTGGCCTCGCTCGGCCTCCACAAGGGCGTCGCGCACATCTACGGACGCAAGCTGCGCGGCTACCCGGCGTGGTTCATGCACCGCGCCTACCATCTCGGACGGGTGCCGACCTTCAACCGCAAGGCCCGGGTGCTGGCCGAGTGGACCCTCGCCGGCCTGTTCAAACGCGAGATCGTCTCGCTCGGATCGCTGGAGAACCCGCGCGCCGAGTTCGAACTCGCCGCGGGCACCGGGCGCCACAACGAGGCCAGTTGACGCGCCGTAGCCGCCACCGGAGTTGACCTGCCGTCATCCCCGTGGCGGCAGGAGTTTGCGGAGTGCGGAACTCCCCGCCGGCTCCCTGGCGTCTGACGGATGTCCGTCCGGTCGGCCACACTGGACGTGTGACCATGGGTGGGCTCGTATCTGCAAAGAGTGACAATCACGAGGATTCAGGACGTTTGCTGCATTCCGCAAAAGGGCGCCGAGAGTGCCCCCAGTCGATCCTCCCCCGGCCGCCGGCCGGGAGGTCCCGCCCCGCCGACGGCCCGATCCCGCGCGACAACGCGAAGTAAGAGGTACCCCTCCGTGATCTTCACGCGCTGGAGCGCCAAGTTCCCCGGCACGCAGCGGCGCGGCGCCGCGCGGTCCGACCGCGCCGCACCCCGCCCCGCGTCCGGCACGCCGTCCGGCCCGCCCGAGACGGCGCCCGAAGCCGCCACCGCGCCCGCGGCAGTGGACGGCACGCCGAGCCCGCCGACGGCCGCCACCACCACCGGCTCCGTCCCCGCGGCCCGTGCCGAGCACGAGGACACCGCCGCCTCCCAGGAGGCCACGCCCGCGGCCCTGCCGCCCACCGTCGACGCCCTCTCCGTCCACGAGATCCTCGGCACCATCCCCGCGCTGGTCGCGGTCGTCTACGGCCCCGAGCACCGCCTCGCGTACGTCAACGGCGCCTACGCCACCGTCTTCGGCGCCCGCCCGGCCGGCCGGACCGCCCGCGAGGCGCTCCCCGAGCTCGACGCCCTCGGCCTGCTCCCCCTGATGGACCAGGTCCTGCGCAGCGGCAAGCCGCGCACCGTCAAGTCCCGCAAGGTCGCCGGCGGCGCCGGCGGCGACCGCACCCGCGACGGCTACTACACCTTCACCTGCACCCCCATCGAGGTCGCCGCCAGCGGCCCGGCGCCCGACCCCGAGGTGGCCTGCGTCGCGCCCCACAAGGGCGTCCTGGTCTTCGGCGCCGACGTCACCGACCAGATCGAGTCCGCCGAGCGACTGCGCGCCAGCGAGGCCAGCCAGCGCGAGGCCGCCGTCACCCTCCAGCGCTCCCTGCTGCCCCAGGAACTGGAGCAGCCCGACGACCTCCGCGTCGCCGCCACCTACCAGCCCGGCGGCACCGACGCCGCGGTCGGCGGCGACTGGTACGACGTGATCACCCTCGGCGCCGGCCGTACGGCCCTGGTCATCGGCGACGTCATGGGCCGCGGGGTGCGCGCCGCCGCCGTCATGGGCCAGCTGCGCACCGCGGTCCGCGCCTACGCCCGCCTCGACCTCCCGCCCCACGAGGTCCTCCAGCTCCTGGACGGCCTGGCCGCCGAGATCGACGCCAGCCAGATCGCCACCTGCGTCTACGCCGTCCACGACCCCAACGAGGGCCGGCTCGTCTACGCCTCGGCCGGCCACCTGCCGATCCTCGTACGCGACCCGGACGGCTCGGTCCGCCGCGCCGCCGAGCCCACCGGACCGCCCCTGGGCACCGGCGGCTGGCTGCACACCTCCGGCTCCGTCCCGCTCGGCCCCGGCAGCAGCGCCGTCCTCTACACCGACGGCCTGGTCGAGCGCCGCGACAAGGACATCGACGACGGCGTCGAGGCCCTGGAGCGCGCCTTCGCCGGCGCGGCAGGCGCCCCCGACATCGTCTGCGACCGGCTGCTGCGCTCCCTGGGCATCACGGCCACGCACGACGACGACGTCGCCATCCTCGTCCTCCAGCACCCCGAGCGCACCGGGCACGACGCCGAGCTCTTCCACAACGCCGCCCTCGAACTCCACGGCGGCACCGAAGCGGCCCCCCGCGCCCGCGCCTTCGCCTCCGGCGTCCTCGCCTCCTGGCGCTTCTCACCCGAGCTGCACGACCTCGGGGTCCTGGCCGCCAGCGAACTGGTCGCCAATTCCCTTCAGCACGGCCATCCGCCCATGCGGCTGCGGCTGCGCCGCACCGACCGCCGGCTGATCATCGAGGTCACCGACGGCGACGACCACCTCCCGCGCCGCCGCCGCGCCGAACCGGTCGACGAGGCCGGCCGGGGCATCTCCATCGTCGCCACCATCGCCTCCGCCTGGGGCTCACGCCGCACCCCGGGAGGCGGAAAAGCGGTGTGGTGCGAGTTCGCCCTGCCCCGGGGATGACCGGCGGTCCTGACACGACGGGCCGGGCCCGCGGGCGAAACGCCCGCCGACCCGGCCCGCTGTCCTGTACGCCCCCGGCTCAGGCGCCGCAGGCCACCGTCTCGGCCTCGACCGGCACCCGCGCGGCGGGCACCGTCGCCACGGCCCGGTGCGGATTGTCCTGACCGGGCCGCAGCATCCGCCCCAGCCACAGCGACAGCACCGTGATGCCGAACGCGCAGATCACGAGCATCCCGATGTACGCCACGTACATCCCGTGCCCCACCATCAACGCACCCACGGCCGGCCCGACCGCCAGTGCCAGCTGCTTGACCAGCGCGAACGCCGAGTTGTACTGACCGATCAGCGAGGCCGGCGCCAGGTCCGCCACCAGCGGAGCCACCGTCGGCGACAGCATCGACTCCCCGATGCCGAACAGCGCATACGTCGAGATCAGCAGCGTCGTCGCGATCGCCTGCGCCCCGTGCACCAGCCCGGACAGCCCGGCGGCCAGCCACGCCACCGTCCATATCAGTCCGACCAGCGCCATCACCCGGCTGCGCCGCCGCCGCTCGACCAGCTTGAGCACCACGAACTGCGCCGCCACGATCGCCGCCGTGTTGGCCGCGAGCGCGATACCCAGGCTCGACGGCGGAATCCGGGTCACCTCGGTCGCATACGCCGCGAGCCCCGACTCGAACTGCCCGTAGCAGGCGAAGAACAGCACGAACCCCAGCACGCACAGCCAGACCATCCGCCGGTCCGCGAACATCGCCCGCCAGGCGCCCTTGGCCCGCTCCTCGCTCGGCACCGCGTCTTCGACCTTCGGCACCTTCGGCAGCCGTACGGTCGCCACCGCCGCCCCGAGGACCAGGAACATGACCGCCTCGATGGCGAACAGCCGCACAAAGCTCGATGCGTGCGACTCGTCGACCAGCAGCCCGCCGACCAGCCCGCCGACACCCAGCCCCAGGTTGTTCAGGAAGAACTGGGTGGCGAACGCCCGCGACCTGGTCAGCGTGGTCGAGCACCACACGATCATCGTCGCCAGGGCCGGCTGGATGACCGCTATACCGGCGCCGAGCGCGACAGCCGACGCGATGACCAGCGGCTCGGTGGCGGACAGGCCGATCCCCAGCGCGCCCACGGCGGCGGAGACCGTACCGGCGATGGCCACCGGCAGGGGCCCGCGCCGGTCAATGGCCCGACCGGTCAGCGGCAGGACGACCAGTGCGGCCACCGCCAGCATCGCCAGCACCACACCGGCCGTACTCGCGCCGAGATCCCGCACCTTCGCCACGTAGACGTACAGATACGGAACCGTGAAGCCGTTGCCGAACGCGCTCAGCGCGTTCCCCAGCTGGATCCGGCGCAGCGCGGCGCCCATCGCGGTGGTCACACTCACCTACCTAGGTCAGGTCGTCAGACGAATAAGGAGGACGAACCCCGTGAGCCGCACAGACATCAGGGCGAGCCCGCGCCGGACGGTTCACGTCCGGACAGTCTCACCCTGAAGACTTCAGCCCTAAAGTTCGAAGCTAAAGACTACACCGAGAAGAACTTCAACGCCAATCACTTTCGTGTCATACTGCGCCGCATGCCTGAGCCCTCCGATGCGGCCGCCGACGCGGCCGAGCCGAGCCTCGAGGAACAGATCGCGGCCTACCAGCGCGAATTCCAGGACCTCGACCCCCAGGTGGAGCAGGTCGTCTCCGCACTTCAGCGCCTCAACCGGCGCATGAACGTCGCCTACGGACGGCAGACCGCCACCCTCGGCATGAGCAATGCCGAATGGGAGGTCCTCAAGGCCCTCGTCCTCGCCGGCGCCCCCTACCGCCTGGGCCCCGGCGAGCTCGCCAAACGCCTCGGCCTCACCCCGGCCGCCATGACCCACCGCATCGACCGCATGGCGAACGAGGGCCTCGTGACGCGCGAGCGCGACGAGAACAACCGCGTCCGCGTGATCGTCGAGCTGACCGACGAGGGCCGCGAGAAGTGGCTCGAGGCGATGCGCCTGGCCACGGTCTTCGAAGAGGACCTCCTCCAGGACCTCTCCGGCGACGAGCGTCAGCTCCTCGGCCAGGTGCTCACCCGCCTGCTGCGCCGCGTCGAGGACGCCCAGCCGGACGCCGGCGGGCGACTGAGCGACCTCGACTAATAGGGTTGACACGGCGGGTTGACACCGCCTCCCCCGATCTGTAGTGTCCTCCGAGTTGCCACAGCGCCGGAACGGTTCTGCGGTAACCATCCCGCCGCTTCGCGGCACACCACTACTGCACGGCCCCTCACCGGGAACAATTTCGGCATGCCGAAATTCGGACCGCGGCGCGATTATGTGCCGACGAGGAATTCCGCTAACGTAGTGATCACGCCGAAAGGCGCGAACAAACCCCCT
>NZ_JNZA01000015.1 GCF_000717345.1 Streptomyces lydicus
CCGTTGTTCTGCCGTTCGGCGCGCGACAGCCTCTTGCGCTGGCCGCCGCCCATGCCCACGGGGTTGTTGATGTTCTTGCTCACGGGTTCTCCCGGAATGTTGTGAAGTGATCTACGGATTCATCGGTGGGGGACGGGCGCGGCGACATCGAAGGACGTCAGCAGGGGCCCATCACGCTCTCACTCGTAAATCGGCGTCTGGAAGAACATGACAAGGACATTACCCGGTTCCGTCGGCCCCGCACACCAGGTTTTCGCTGCCGCGTTGTTTGCTCCGGGGCACGGGATGAGGCCGACCTCGCGGCGTTCGCCGCACTTTGAGCCGGGATGGCTGATTCGAGACTCTGTCGAGTAGGGGAACGATGCGTCATTCTGAGAAGAGTGGTTGGTACTTCAACTGGTTGAGTGCGTGCTGTGCTTGGGGGAGCCGGTGGCCTACGTTCCCATTCTCAAGGGCAAGGCGGGGGAGTTTCTGGCACTGGGGCATGCGTCGGCGGAGGTGCAGTCCCAGATTCGTCCGGTGATGGAGGTCGTGCCCGACTGCGACGTTCGGGATCTCCTGGAGACCTTCTGTGACCGTGCCATGGAAGATGTTCCGAATGGAATGGTCCTCACGGTTGACTGCGGAGCCTTGCCGGCGGCGCAGGTACTCAAGGGCGATGCGGGCGGTCCGATGGTGAGGTTAGGCGAGTCGTTGAGCTGGCGACAGGTCGCGATGTGCCCGGTCTTCAGAGGTACTGATACCGACGAGACGCTCGCCGAGGTTCGTGCGGTGATGGCGTGGCACCAGCAGGGCGGTTGTCTACGCATCTCGTCGGCTCGTGACGCACAAGAATGCCGCCCGGACGATGAACGAGTCCGCGAGATGCTCCGAACACTCCGCGCTGCGCCGGAGGAAATAGATCTGATCATTGACGCTGGGCCTGTGCATTCTCGGGACGGAAGGACAGCACTGGCAGTTGAGGTGCTGGACACGCTCAAGCACATGACGCAGTGGCCTTGGCGCCATGAGTGCGTGGCTGCTGGTGCCTTCCCGGTCAATCTGACGAATTTCCCGCGCGGACGAGCAACGCCGGTAGTGAGGGAAGATGCGCTTCTCTGGAAGCAGGTTCGCGACCAGTGGCGTGGAGAAGTGCCTGACTTCGGCGACTTCGGTGTGACGCACCCGCGAATGCCGCTGCAGGCTCGTGGGACTCCGCATCCCAACATGCGTTACACCACAGCGGCAGACTGGCAGGTCTTTGTCTACCCCAAGACCCGTCCCGGCAACGACGACTTCTTCACCCTCAGCCGTGACCTGGTCTCCTCGCCCTACTGGCCGCCCACCGGCGCGGGTACGTCGTGGGGAGACGCTCGTCTTGAGGAATGCGCGAAACGGCAGCGGGCGAAAGCAGGCGGCGGAACGGAGTGGCGAGCGTGGGCGACCTCGCACCATCTGGCCGTCGTGTCGTCGAGGCTCACTGCTTTGGGCTGCCCCTGAGAACGGGATGCGCGGTGGCCATCCGGTGCGGGTACTGCGAAAGCCGCACCCGGGAAGGCACCCGCGTCCGTACCGGCGGATCATGGTGAGCTACGACGAGCCGGGTCATCCGGTTGTCTACGTCGTCTAGGCGGTGAGGCTCTGACCTGCGCAAACTCCGCTTTGGGGGCGTGGGCGGAGGGCACACTCCGACGGCTCTTCCTGACCCGGGTGTCAGGATCGCGTCACGGAGTGGGTAGCGTGGTCGGGTGAGTGAGAAGACCGCCCGGGGGAGTCTGTGCAGTCTGTGAGACCTGTGTGAGAGCGCGTGAGGCGACGTGGGTACCGCTGTACTCCGGTTCCCCGCGGCGAATCAGGTCGTACTCCTTCGCTCCCCGAGAGCCCCAATGCCGAACGCCCTGCACCTTATTGGTCTGTTCGTGCGGTCTCCAGGGCCAAGACCGAGTCCTACATGGTCGGTTGGCTGTTGTGCTGGGCATGGGGAGTGACGTTGGGGATGGATCGTTCCGGATGGATTGTGGGAGATCGCGAAGCCGCTGATCCCGCCGGCTCGGGTGCGGCCGCAGGGCGGTGGAGTCGCGAACATCGATGATGAGGCGGTGTTCGCCGCGATCATCTATGTACTCGTCAGCGGCTGCGCCTGGCGAGCGCTGCCACCGTGTTTCGGGGCGTCGAAGTCGACCGTGCATCGCCGTTTTGTCATCTGGTCCCGTGCGGGGGTCTGGGGCCGACTGCACCAGAAGGTTCTCCAACTCCTGGACAAAAAGGGTCTGGTGGACTTGTCCCGTGCGGTCCTCGACTCGGCTCACGTCCGAGCGAAAAAGGGGGCGAACGTGCAGGTCCGAGCCCCGTGGACCGGGGTAAGCCCGGTTCGGGCAAACGCATCGGCGTCCGCATCGCCCGCAAGGGCATCGACTCAAGTGAACGACTCGGCCGCCGCCGATGGGTCATCGAACGCACCATGTCCTGGCTGACCGGCTACCGCCGCCTCAACCACCGATACGAGCGCAAACCAGGCAACTACCTGGCCTTTCTCGGGCTTGTAGCAGCATTCTGCTGCTACAAGCGGCTCCTCGAACTGACCATGTAGGACACGGTCTAAGGGCCTTCTGACGTGGCGAGGTGTCCGATGGTTTGCTATGGAGAGTGGACGGTGGGGTGGGCTGTGGGAGATCGCATGTCCGTTGCTGTCGCCGGCCAAGGTGAGGCTGCAAGAGAGACAGCGGCAGCACGACGATAGGGCCTAACGGGTGAAATTCTGTCGATCTCTTGTGGTGCAACGTGCGGTGGTGGGTTACTGCTGTTATCCGCGTTTCGGGCCGCCCATTCGGGTGTGTATTTGACCGGTGCCGGTCTGGGGCCGGTCGCCTGCTCGCTGTTGGCCCATGCGGTGGAGCAGACATTTCCGTGTGCGGGGGAAAGTTCCTCCGCCGACCTGAGGGAGTGTCATGTTCACCTTGACATCGCCATCGCCATCGCCATCGCCATCGCCGCAGGCCGCTCAGGCGCGCGCTGCCGGGTTCACCGCCTCGTTCGCGGCGGGGGTCTCCATTCCCGTGGGTGACACGCCCCAGGGAATCGCCCTGACGCCCGGTGGGGCCCGCGCGTATGTAGCCAACCGGGGCTCGAACACGGTCAGTGTGATCGACACCGCCACGAACACCGTCACCGCCACCATCCCCACGGGGGCCGCTCCCACCTTCGTGGCGATCAGTCCGGACGGCACCCGGGCATATGTGACCATCAACGCAGACGGTCTGCTCAGCGTGATCGACACCGCCACGAACGCTATCGTCGCGGACGTCGCCGTAGCGGGAGCTTCGGTAGTAGCGGCCTCCCCGGACGGCACCCGCGTCTATGTGTCGGGACAGCCTACGAACACGGTCAGTGTGATCGACACCGCCACGAACACCGTCACCGCCACCGTCCCCGTGGGGGATGCGCCGATCGGCGTGGCCATCACCCCGGACGGGACGCGCGTCTACGTCGCGTGTCTCGCCTCGAACGCGGTGAGCGTGATCGACACCGCCACGAACACCACCACTGACACGATCCCCGTCGGTACCCTCCCCATCCTGCTGACGGTCGCCCCCGACGGGGCGCATGTCTACGTCACGAACGTCGGCGACTCCACGGTGAGTGTGATCGACACCGCCGCCAACACCGTCACCGCCACCATCGGTGTCAGCGCCCAGCCACGTTTGACGACGGTGAGCCCGGACGGCAAGCATGCCTACGTGGCGAATGCCGAGCCGGACACGGTGAGTGTGATCGACACCGCCACGAACGCCGTCGTCGAGAACATCGACTTCGGGGACGGACCCACCGTCATTGCGTTCGCCCCCGACGGCACACACGCCTACGTGACCAACTCCGTCGCGGGCACCGTCGGTGTCCTGGCCACGACCGTGATTCCCGACCAGGGCGCCACAGCCGGCGGCGCCACCGTGACGCTCACCGGCCACCACCTGGCCAACGCCACCGCCGTGCGCTTCGGCACCGCTCAGGGCGTCATCACCGCCAACACGGACACCTCGCTGACCGCCATCACCCCCGCGGGGTCCGGTGCCGTCCCCGTGACGGTCACCACCGCGGGCGGCACCGGCACCCTCGGACAGTTCTACTACCGGCCGGTCCCCGTCCTCACCGGTATCAGCCCCGCCGCGGGTCCCCTCGCAGGCAGCGACCAGGAGATCGTCATCACCGGCCGCAACCTCGACGGAGCCATCGATGTGTACTTCGGTCCCACCCGAGCCGTCATCCAAAGGGTCTCCGACACCCAACTCACCGTCAGGGCCGCGGCGGCTGCGGCGGCAGGCGGGGTCACCGTCACCGTGGTCACCCCCGGCGGCCGTGCCGAAGGCCTGTCCTACACCTACGTCGACCCGCCTACCGTCACCGGCGTCAGCCCCACCTCGGGACCGACCACCGGTGGCACCTCGGTGACCATCACCGGCACCGGCCTGGCCGCCACCGACCAGGTCACCTTCAACGGCACTCCGGCACCCTTCGCGGTCCTCTCCGACACCACCGTGACCGCCACCTCCCCGCCCAGCGGCACCGAAGGCACCTTCGACGTCACCGTCACCGGCCCCGGCGGCAACGCCACCGGATCGTTCACCTACGTCTCCGCACCCGATATCTGACCCACCGAGGCGTACGACTGGGGCGGTGAACAGGCCGGGTGCCCGGGCGGGGGCCGTCACGCTCCCCGCCCGGGCACCTGGAGCGTACGGCCATGTCAGCGGCCTGCCAGGGCCGCGTCCACCGCGTCCACGTCGCCGGTGTAGACGATCGCGTTCTCGTCGTCGGCCCGGGGCTCGAAGCGGGCGAAGAAGTCGTCCAGGGCCTCGGGGGGACGGTCAGCGCGTTGGCCTCGCCGACGGGCTGATTGCGCTGGTCAAGCCGCCGCAGCAGCTCGGACTTCTCAACGGGCAGGTACACCAGCAGCGGGCGCCCGCCGGCCGCCTGAACGGTCTTCTTCCACGTGTCGCGATCCTCGCGCAGCCACAAGCTGCAGGAACCAGGCAACCACCTGGCCTTTCTCGCTTTGGCGGCCGCCCTCTGCTGCTACAAACGACTCCTCAAACTGACCATGTAGGACACGGTCTAAGGCAGTTCTGCTTGTGCCAGTCGAGACGGTGGGAAACTCCCGACCTGCGTTCTCATCGCGCGCTGAGGCCGACTGCTCGAGCAGAAGATCGGCGGCTTCCAGACGCCGAAGTAGGTGGCAACCGCCCGGCCCTCACCGGACCGGCCGGAGCGGAGGCGGAAGCCCGCCGCGCCGGGTTCGCCCGCCACGGCGCCTTCGACGGCCCAGGTCGTCACCGACGGAGCCCGGCTGCGCCGCATCGTCGCGCTCGCCACGACCCGCACCTGTACCCGGGGGCTTTCCTCATCTGCGTCCACACCCCGACCGCGCCCTGGGCCGGAATTCGGCCTACCATGCCGACCAGCCGGTCATGGCCGACTGCCAGCCCCTGGCCCGCCGCAACACCGCACTCACACCCTCTGACCACCGGGCCTTGACCGGCCACCTCGGTTCGCACGGAAGCACCCAGGCCCGGCAACGTGTCCGGCGCAGAGACGGCCTGGTGCGCCGCTTGGACCAGGAGCGGCGGGCTGCCGGCTCGGCGAACGGCAGGCCAGGGAACCAGTGGACGCACCCGTGATCGTTGGCTGCGCCTGACGGGCCTTACCTCGCGGGCCTACGACGCTGCTGGGCCCGCGGGTGGTGCGCCGGTGGTGGCCGTTTGGCGCGAAGCACTGAACGCGCCTCCATTGCGGGCCGGATGGGGGCCTTGGGCATTGACGCTGGGTGTCACCAGTGAGCTACTTGGTGTATTCGCGCCGCTGTGTCGTCGAAGGAGGCGCTGGTTCGATACACGCCCCGTCCGTCGGCGATGCACTCAGGGAGCCCCTATGCCAGTCTCGCCGAACCAAGGATCCACCGGTGGGGGCGACGCGGTGACCCTCACCGGCAGCCACTTCACCGGCACCACCGCCGTGCACTACGGCTCCCGCCAGGCCACGAGCTTCACGGTCGTCAGCGACACCACGACTGACACCATCACCCCCTCCGGTCACGGCGCCGTTCCGGTCTCCGTAACAACCGCCGGCGGAACGGGGGTTGTCGGCACCTTCTACTACCTGCCGCCGCCCTCCTTCCGCATCGACCCGCCTCCCGCGGGCCCTCTGGGAGGGGGCAATACGGTGGTCTTCACCGGCCTCGGCCTCTACACCACGAGCGAGGTCAGATTCGGTACGCAGGCCGCCGTGTTCACCGTCGACTCGGACGGCCAGCTCACCGTGACCGTCCCAGCGGCGGCCTCCGCGGGGCCGGTAGGGGTCACCGTGACCACCAGGGGCGGAATCGCCAGCGGAGTCACCTATACGTATCTCAACTCGCCTTCCGTCACCGCCGTCACCCTCGACTCGGGGCCGGTGGACGGTGGCAATCTCGTCGTCATCACCGGGACCGCGTTCTCCTACACCACCAGCGTCACCTTCGACGGCACACCCGCCCTCTCCTTCCGGGTCGCCTCCGACACCGAGATCGACGCCGTGGTACCGGCCGGAACGCTCGGCTCGGCGGACGTCACCGTCACCACCCTTGGTGGCACCACCACCGCTGCGGACGCCTACACGTATCTGGGACGCTTCGCGGTCCTGGGCGGAGCGTCGGTCACCAACACCGGTCTCTCGATCGTCACCGGAGATCTCGGGGTAAGCCCGGGAGTTTCCATCACCGGATTCCCGCCCGGCCAGGTCAACGGAAGTATCCACAACTCGGACGCCGCCGCCGTCGCAGCTCATGCCGACCTGATCACGACGTACAACGACGCCGTCGGCCAGATCCCGGACGCCGGCATCACCGGAGACCTCGGCGGCCAGACACTGCCTCCCGGCGTCTACAACGCCGCCTCTTCCATCGGGCTCACCGGCACGGTCACGCTGGATGCCCAGGGCGACCGCAACGCCGAATGGATCTTCCAAATCGGATCGACCCTGACGACGGCGACCGCGAGCCACGTGCTCCTCATCAATGGCGCCACGGCCAGGAACGTCATCTGGCTGATCGGTAGTTCAGCCACTCTGGGCACTGACACCGACTTTGCAGGAAGGGTCCTGGCCCAGACTTCGATCACCGTGAACGCCGGCGTGACGGTCAACGGCCAGGTCCTGGCCATCAACGGCTCTGTAACTCTCGACACCGACAGAATCACGCGCCCGTGGTGAAGGAGCCACACGCCGCGGGACCCGGGGCGTGCACCCGTTTCGCGCCCGCATCCGGACGCGTCCCGCTCACCCTCGAGGCCATCCAGGGCCTCCCGAACTGCGAGCCGCGGCCTACCTGCGCCACCTCCTGATGGACACCGGCAACATCCCGCGCATCGACCGCGCACCGGTGCTCTTCGAACGCTGGCCGGCCGAGCGTCTCGCCTCGATCGATGACCCCGAACACAAGTGGCTCCCACAGCACTTCGCGCACATCGCCCGTTCAAGCCGGACAGTCATCGATCGAAGAGTCTGGGCGACGGGACGATCAATGCGGCCGCGAAGCACTGCGACCCACCGCGATGGGACAACTTCGGCACGGATTACGGAGTTTCGTCATGGTCCAGCGACAGCGCAAAGGGGCCGCGCGGCTACGCGACCCCTCAGGCGGACACGCGGAACGTGCCGTGGTGACGGAATGCTCTGGGGCCGTCCACCGGGTGCTCTGACACCAGAGTGCTTGGTCCGAAGCGGCTAACTGATGGCCTCAGAATGAGGCCCATGCCTCCCCGCCAGTCCATAACCATAAGCTGACGCGGCGCATCAGATCCCTGGTGAGCCGACTCGCGTGTAGGTCTTCGGGGCGCTGGTGCCGCCGGGCGTGGTGACGGTGACAGTGACCGGCCCGGCGGCTCCGGGCAGGGCGTCGACGACAACGTGGCTGTCGGAGACGACCGTGAACCCGGCAGGCGCGCCGCCAACGAGCACCGTGGTCGCCTGGGCGAGGTTGGTGCCGGTGAGGGTGAAGGTGATGCCACCGGAGGCGGGCCCCTGACTTGGGATCAGAGTCGTGACAACGGGTGCCGGCAGGTAGGTGTAGGAGGCCGCGTTGCTCGTCCCGCCGACGGTACTGACGGTGACATCGGTCAGACCCGCGGCTCCCGCAGGAACCACAGCCGTGATCTGGGTGTCCGAGACCACCGTGAACGCTGACGCTGCGGTGGTACCGAAGCGCACCGCGGTGGCCTCGATGAGGTGGACACCGGTGAGGGTGACGGTGTTCCCGCCCGAGAGCGGGCCCGAGGGCGGGGCGACGCCGGTGAGGACCGGGGTGCTGACGTAGAAGTAGGCGCTCGGGAGGGTGCTGGTGCCGCCCGGGGTGGTGACGGTGACACCGATCGGCCCTGCGGTGGCCGCAGGCACCACGGCGGTGATCTGGGTCGGGGAGACGACCGTGAAGGAAGTTGCCGGGGTGGCGCCGAAGGCGACCGCGGTGGCTCCGGTGAGGTTGGCGCCGGTGAGGGTGACGGTGTTCCCGCCCGAGGTGGGGCCCTGGTTGGGGCTGACGCCGCTCAGGATGGGAGCCGCGGAGTAGGTGTAGGAGATCCCGTTGCTGGTGCCGCCCGAGGTCGTGACGGTGACCGGTACGGTGCCGTTCCCGGCAGGGGCGACGGCAGTGATGTGGGTGTCGGAGACCACGGTGAAGGAGGCTGCGGGCGTGGCACCGAACCGCACCGCGCTGGCAGTGGCCAGCCCCGTGCCGGTGAGTGTGACTGTTGTGCCGCCGGCCGTCGGGCCCGATGTGGGGGTCACCGAGGTCAGGGTGGGCACCGGAGCCGTCGTGTACGTGAATGGCACACCGTTACTCGTTCCTCCAGGTCCCGTCACGGTGACCTGCACCGTGCCGGATCCTGCAGGAGCTGTCGCTGTGATCTGTGTAGCGGAGTTGACCACGAACGAAGCCGGCGTAGCGCCGAACCGTACCGCGGTCGCGCCTGTGAACCCCGTGCCGGTGAGTGTGACCGTCGTGCCGCCGGCCGACGGACCCGAAACAGGACTCACCGATGAGAGGACCGGCGCGAGCGTGGTGACGTAGGTGTAGGTGACGAATTGGTTGCTGGTGCCGATCGGGGTGGTGACGGTGACCTGCACTGTGCCGGTCCCGAGCGGGGTGGTGGCGGTGATCTGTGTGTCGGAGACGACGGTGAACGAGGGCGCCTGTGTGGCGCCGAATCGGACTGCTGTGGCGCCGGTGAAGCCGGTGCCGGTGACCGTCACGGTGGTACCACCCGCGGTGGAACCCGAGGTGGGTGAGACGGAAATGACGGCGGGCGTGGCTGCGGCAAGGGCCTGCGCGGCGGAAGCGGTTGGCGAATGTGCTGAGCTATTCACGGCCGTGTTCCTTCGAGAGCGTGAGCCCCGGCCGGCCGCAGAAGAGATGCGCCGGGCCGAGGCTCGTGAGGGAAGTGAGGTGGGCCCGGGCAGGGGAAGGGCGCACCCTGTCCGGGCCTGATGTCCGCACGCCTGATGGCCATCACCAGGCCGTCAGCGGCTCAGATGGCGGGTCAGATGCCGGGCCCGGCCAGGTAGGTGTAGCCACCGGTGGCGGTGGCGCTACCACCGCTGGTGGTCACGGTGACGTCGGTGGCACCCACAGCCCCGGGCGGGGTGACGACGGAAAGGGTGCTGTCGTTGATGACGGAGAACGGTGCGGGCGTGGATCCGAAGGTGACCGACTGGGTGGTGGTGAAGTTCGTGCCGGGGATGGTCACCGCAGTTCCGCCGGACGCCGGGCCGGAGGCGGGGCTGAGCGTGCCCAGGGTGGGGCCGTCGACGTAGGTGTAGGTCAGACCGTTGTTGGTGCCGCCCGCGGTGGTGACACTGACGCTCACCGGCCCGGCCGCCGCGCCCGCCGGTACGGCGACGGTCAGCTGGCCGTCGTTGACCACGGTCGGGGTCGCCGTGGCGGCACCGAAGTGCACCGCGGTGGCGGTGGTCAGGCCGGTGCCGTTGATGGTGACGGTATTCCCGCCGCCGGTGATGCCGGATACCGGGGAGATGCTGGACTTGAACGGTGCGCCGACGTAGAAGAACGACAGCGGGTTGCTGGTGCCGCCGGGGGTGGTCACGGTCACCGGAACCGTGCCGGTGCCGGACGGGCTGATGACGGTGACCGAGGTGGGGGTGTTGGCCGTGATGGTGGCTGTCTTGGTGCCGAAGTGCACCGAGGTGGCGCCGCCGAGGTTGGTCCCGGTGATGGTGACGGTGGTTCCGCCTCCGGTTGATCCCTGGTTGGGGGAGATAGGCATGGTGTTGCTCCTTCGTTGTGGTGCCTGAGTGGGAATGACGAACCGTGACCGGACGGCTGTGTTCGCCGTCGCGGTGATGTGGGTTGTCTGGTGGAGCATTCGGCCGACAGGCCGGCCGGGCCGTCAGGTGCAGCCGATGACGCTGCCTGACGGAGCACAGTTGTCCGGGGTGTTGCCGCTCACCGTGGTGGCCAGCAAGTTCACGCCCCCGGAGTTGACGTAGATGCCGCCGCCCCCGCCGGAGGTGGCGGTGTTACCGGTGACGGAGCTGGCTGTCAGCGATACGGCGCCGTTGTCGTTGTAGATCCCGCCCCCGGCGACAGCGGTGTTGCCGGTCACGGAACTGGTGAGCAGGGAGACCGTGCCACCCAGGTTCGAGATGCCGCCGCCGGGGAAGGGGGGTACGGCACTGCCGCCTCGGACGGTGACCCCGACCAGGCTCAACTGGCCTTTGGTGCCTGGCACGTTCGCGGCACCTTGGACCTGCAGGACCCGGAAGGCCGGCGCGCTCGGGTCGCGGGTGATGGTGACGCCCATCCCCAGCAGGGTGATCGGGGTGGTGATGGGCGGTAGTCCCACCGGACCGGTGGGGGTGCTGCCGTGCGCGCTGGTGAGTTGGTAGGTGCAGAACGGAACGAGCGCCAGGGTGTCGCCGCCGGCCGCGTTGGCCGCAGTGATCGCGTTCACCAGCGAGGTTTCACTGCACAGCACAGGCGTCTGAGCGTGTGCCGTGTTCGGGACTGCGGCCAGCCCCGCGGTCAGCGCCACGGTCAGGGCGCAGACACCGAGGATGGAACGTAAAGTACGGGCAGTTCGCATGGCGTCCCCAGGGAGAGGTGACGTGAGCCGCCAAACCAGCCGATGTCGATGAACGGCACCGGATGATGCATTCACTTCCTCTGCGCGGGAGGACACCCGCCGCGGCACCAGGTATGTACCGCCGCCTACGCTCTCAAGTGGGATCAGCAAAGGTAGGCCAAGCTGCCCTCCCCCGAGAGGATGGGCGGCCCACCGGATTGGATGGTCATCAGTAACCCACCCGAGTGAGCGCACCTGCAATGCCCTTGACGCCGCATCACCCATATGGCAGAGCGCGCACCGTTCGAGAGACGCAACGTCGGCAGTGATACGTGGCCCGGCCGCCGTTCCCCGTCCGCCGCCGAGCGCGACACGCCCAGCAAGCCCATGACAAAAAACCCGAGTTTGTCGCTGGCGGACAGACCTTGCCGGATGGCAACGAGGGGCGGCACCAGGCGAGTGCGATCAGCGACTCGTCGCAGAGGGCCCGGGTAACGAACCCAAAGTCCATATCCCGGCCGCTCGCGGTCGCACCGGCCGCGTCACGGCTACCTCGTCGACACCGCCGGCCAACTCAGCCCACGCCGCGGTCTGTCGACGTGTGCGTGGCACCTTCGCAAAGCGACGACGCCAGGTTGCCCTGGGGCCTGCCGTCCGACCGGCGGCCGAGGTCAGCGTGTTGGACGGGGCCAATGACGACGGCTACCTGCTGTACACCACTCTCGAGCCGGACGGTGGACCGGTTGTCAGCGATGCCTTGCCACGCTGCGGGGTTCTGCGAGCGAGGAAGACGTGCCGATCAGCCGGCGCCAAATCACCCATCGCACCGGCTGATCGAGCCAAGCCTCCACTCTCAAGCGACCCCACATCGGGACCGTTTGCACTGCCGCCTAGAGTGTGACTGGGCGGCAGGCATTCAATTGTCGCCACACCTCGTGGGGTGGGCACTTGGTCGGCCCGCTTGGCGCCACCAAGCCAAGCCGATTGACTCATATGCCAGCGATGGGCGCCGGTAGCGAGCCACCCGCATGGAGTAGTAGCGGGCTTCGTCCCCTCCGAAGAGGAAATTCGACAGACCGCGGTCGGTGGTGCGAGTTGGGAGCTGGTGGGTCTCGGACCGAGGGTTGATCGCCAGCAAGGTGTGATCGTTCCACGGTACGACGCCGGAGCACCTGCCCCACTCCCTGTACTGCAGGGCGGCTGCAACGGGAGCGGCTTCCGGACACGGCTCTTCATCAATGGCCGAGTCAAGCGGGGTGTCGCCGGCAAGGTTGTCGGGTTCCTCGCCGAAGTGGGTGCCGAAGGCCAATGGATCTCGTAGGGCTCTTCGTTGATGCGGACGATGCGCAGCGGCCGTGCAGTCGGTGGACGTGAACGACGAGGCGATGTCCATCGAGTTCCGTAGTAGTGCCGGGGCGGATTGTGATCGTCGTGCGGCACCGCCGCGTGGTGCCCGGAACCGGTTACATGGCGGACGATCGCCCCTTGAGGATCACGCCGTCGACCGGCCCGAGCACCCCGCCCCAGTCCGCGCCAACGAAGTGGGAACTTCAGGTTGGAAGCGGCTCATCGGGATTCACCATCAGGTGTA
Source organism: Streptomyces lydicus (assembly GCF_000717345.1). Classification (GTDB taxonomy): domain Bacteria; phylum Actinomycetota; class Actinomycetes; order Streptomycetales; family Streptomycetaceae; genus Streptomyces; species Streptomyces lydicus. Next base: position 12,676 of record NZ_JNZA01000015.1, read on the forward strand.
GGTGAAGCGCACGGGGTTGCTGGTGCCGGCGGGTGTGGTGACTGTGACGGGCACCGTTCCGGTTCCGGACGGGACGACAGCGAGGATGACGTTGTCTGTAGGTGAACGACTCGCCATTGCTGGTGCCACCGGGCGTGGTGACCCTTACCGGCACCGTCCCGGTCCCGGGCGGAGTGGTGATCCCGATGATGGTGTCGGAGGCAACCGTGAAGTCGGCCGCCGGGGTACCACCGAAGTCAACCGCCGTCGCGCCGGTGAAACCGGAGCCCACGGCGATGATGTCGCTGCCACCGGCCGGATCGCCCGCCTGCGGCGCAATCGCCTTGAGGACCGGTGCCGAGACGTAGGTGAAGCGCACGGGGTTGCTGGTGCCGGCGGGTGTGGTGACTGTGACGGGCACCGTTCCGGTTCCGGACGGGACGACAGCGAGGATGACGTTGTCCACTGCCACGAGCTTGGGCGGCAGTGAGGCGCTGTAGGTGAACGACTCGCCATTGCTGGTGCCACCGGGCGTGGTGACCCTTACCGGCACCGTCCCGGCCCCGGGCGGAGTGGTGATCCCGATGATGGTGTCGGAGGCAACCGTGAAGTCGGCCGCCGCGGTACCACCGAAGTCAACCGCCGTCGCGCCGGTGAAACCGGAGCCCACAGCGATGATGCCGCTGCCACCGGCCGGATCGCCCGCCTGCGGCGCAATCGCCTTGAGGACCGGTGATTCCGCTGATCCGGCGTAGGAGTATGTGAGGCTGTTGCTGGGGCGTCCGGCAGTGACAACGCTGACCTGAACGCTTCCACTTCCGGGCGGCGCAACCGCCGTGATCGTGGTGTCGGAGGTGACGGTGAAGCTTGGGGCCGAAGCGGCGTCGAAGGTGACATCGCTGGTAGCGGCGAGCCCGCAGCCGCTGATGGCGACGGTATTGCCGCCTGCGGCTGGGCCCGTGCTCGGGTGGAGAGCGGTGATGTGGGCAGACATGCCATAGCCTTCTTTCCCTCGTAGGCGATCAGTTCGCGCGCAGGTCGGCTGACCTGCGCAAAGAAGCCAGCCGCATCGGAACCGCGAGGCAACAGGCCGTCAGATGGAGGAGGAATGCGCTCGATTGCGAAGCGGCCTCAACCGATTGAACTGAACCTGTCCATACGAGGGGAAGGAGTGAGTTCACGCTCGATGAAGCATATGTGGTGAATGCGATTACCTTATAAGACCTCGGGAGTGGGGAAGCTCGCCGCTCTTCCCGGCTCTTCCGGCATACGACTATCCCGGTCGCTTCGCTCCCCAAGCGCCTGGCCAATACCTCCGCCAGATGCTGCGGCCGCTCCCCAAGTTGCCCGAGTGGTACGGCAGGAGAAGCGTCGGCGAGGATCATCAGCCTCCACGGGATTCTCATGCCGGACAGGAGCTGGTCCTCGGCGCGGGCCATCGACACGTCGGAGTTGTCGTGTTCGAGGCCGAAGTTGGCGGCCGGACCGCAGCAGCCGCCCCGGGGCGCCACTGGCCTCGGGTACCCATGGATGGATGCTCTGCTCGGGTTGATGCGCAGATGGGGGCGGTTCCTGCGGCGGTGGTGATATCGAGTTCAAGGGGTGCGGAAGGGGGTACAGGGCGTTTTTCATACGGTGTGAAGTGCCTCCAATCCGCCTGCCAGTGTGCCCACTTCTTCGGTTTACTGCTTCGGGCCGGGGAACTCGACGTATATGGGCTCGCCTTCAAAGGTCGCCCCGCGCAACGTGTTTCCGCTAGGCGTCGAGTATCCGGACTCGGCAGACGAGCAATCGCCTGCTACATCCTGCTCAGGAAATGGGTGCACGATGAAGGCACAGGAAACAACCACGCCCCCAAGACCGTCGATTCACGACGCCTCGGCAACTCTTGCCGCCCCGTCCCCGCAAGTAATCGCGACACTCCCGGCGGGGACCAAGCCGCTGGGAGTGGCGACCAGCCCTCTGGGGCCGCCGCTCGCTTACGCGGCCAGTAACGCCTCGGGGACCGTCAGCATTCTCGATACCGGAACGCTCACGATCTCCACCCCTGCGGCCCCGTTGATCGCTCCCGCAGGGGTCGCGCTCACCCCGGACAATGTCTACCTCTACGTGGCCAACAGTGGGGGGAACACTGTCAGTGTGGTGCAGCGCAATCTCTTTGCAGTCACCAACACGATCGGGGTGGGGAAAAGCCCCTTCGGTATCCAGGTGAGCCCCGACGGCCTGTTCGCCTACGTCGCCAACCAGAACTCGAACACCCTCAGTGTCATCAGCACCGTCACCCGCGCCGTCGTCGCGACCATCCCGGTCGGGATCAAGCCCACATGGGTGGTAGCCGCCCCCAACGACCTGGAGGTGTATGTGACCAACCAGGGCGGTAACTCGCTCAGTGTGATCAGCACGGTCACCAACACGGTCGTGGCGACCATCACTGGCCTGTCGGCTCCCTATGGCGCAGCGATCACCAACGACAGCCGGTACCTGTACGTGGCCAACAGCACCGCGAACACCGTCAGCGTCATTGACACCGTCAGCCGGACAATCATCGCCACCATCCCCGTGGGCACCACGCCGTGGGGCGTGACGGTCACCCCGGACAACAGCCACGTCTACGTGGCGAACAACGGCTCCGACACGGTCAGCTATATCGACACCGCCACCAACACCGTGAGCAGCACCGTCGCTGTCGGCCATCAGCCGACCGGCGTCGGGGTCGCCGCCAGTGGGCTGACCGCGTACGTGTCCAACAACGGCGCGAACACCGTCACCATCCTGGCGCTCATCAACATGATCAGTCCCCCGGCGGGGCCGGAGGCCGGCGGCAACATCGTGACCGTCACCGGCACCAACCTGGCCGGTGCCACCGCGGTGAAATTCGACCAGGTGCCCGGCACCATCATGGCCAACACGCCCAACCAGATTCTCGTGGTCCCCCCACCCGGCGTCGGTGTCGCCCTGCTGACCGTCACCACTCCGGGAGGCACCAGCAATCCCAAACCGTACGTCTACGCTCCGGGCAGCGAGCTGGACAGTCTGGTCCCGGGAACCGGCCCGACCGCCGGCAGGAACATCATCAGCATCAAGGGGAACAGGTTCAGCACCGCCACGCAGGTGCGGTTCGGCTCGGTGCCCGCCGTGCCCACCGTGGTCAGTGACCAGTTGATCACCGTCACCGTCCCACCTGCCGCCACACCCGGCCTGGTTCCCGTCACCGTCACCACGGCTGGCGGTATCACCCCTCAACCCATCACCTACGCGTACATCGATCCGCCCTTCCTCAGCGCCGTGAGCCCGAGCACCGGCCCGGTCCCCGGCGGGAACGTCATCAACCTCTACGGCCTGAACCTGTCGACGACCAGCCTGGTCACGTTCAACGATGCGCCTGTTCAGTACAGCGTCCAGTCCGACACCGTCCTGACCGTCGTCGTGCCCCCGAGCCCAGCCGCCGGAACGGTGGACATCACCGTCACTACCGACTCCGGTACGAGCACGCTCACCAGCGCCTACGTCTACGTCTGAGCCACGAACCGGGGAGCGGGGCCGCTGGTTCGGCTCGGGTGAGGCGCCGCAGCAGAATGCTGGTGAGGGGAGGCAGGAACTCCTGCAGCCGGTGTTCGACGTACCGCCGGCGTGGCGCGGGTCAGGCATCCTCGCTGCTGAGCGCCTGTCCCCAGTTGGCCGACCGCAACGTCCATGGCGGCTACGGCCGCCATGGTGAGCGAATTGAAGAGTTATCTGGACACCATTGCGGGTGTTCAAGGAGGGCAACGAGGTGAAGTGGACCGAGAACGTCCAGCAGACGCAGCAGGCAGGTCCGCTTGCGCCCAACTACTGGGTGACCACCTCCGGTCGGCCGTGCTGGGGGGGGAGCGCCCACGACTCCGCCAGCCGGTGCCCTGCGACCAGCTCCTTCAGCCGCGCACGGCGCTCCGCGTACGGCCGGGCCAGCAGCTCCTCCCCTTCCGCTGTGGTAACCGGCGCCGCCCCTCGTTCGTAGTGTGGCCTGGCTGCCTGTGGGGAGAAGGCGAGCACGCCTGGGCCTGGCGCTGAGGCTGACGGCGACGTGAGCGCGGCGGCGATCTGGTGCCGTGGACGCAGCCGCCCGCGCAGCGCGACGGTGGTCCCAGCGGCGCGCTGGGGACCACGGCTGGTCCCTGTAGCTGATTACTAGGAGTGCCGCCGTGTGCTACGCCTTCGGTTTACGCCGGGACGCAGTCCATCGCGCGGCTCATTCGATGGCGTATGAGGACCGGGCTCAGCGGACGGCCTGGGCCTGGACCGTCCACGTGGTGTGAAACGTCATCCCTTGACAGCGGATGTCGGCGTCTTCCTTCAACTTCACAGCGTCAGCCAGCACGAATGGCAGGTTGGCCTGGCTGAGGTCAAGCGTGGGCAGGGGGCCCACGCCGGCTGTGGACAGTTCGATCTGATCGTGGCAGTACGTCATGTCGTCGGCGTTCGCAACGGTGTCGATGACGACATCGCCGGCGGCAATGGAGGTCAGTTGGGCCCTTACATTGCTGTTCGGGTTGGTGAAGGTGAGGGTGACGTCTGCGGTTTCACCGGGCAGCAGTGGGGCGGTTTGCCCGCCGGTGACCGTGATGGGGGCGAAGTCCTCGGCGGAGCCTGTCACTGGGCCCGATGTGCTCTGCTGGATGAAAGGCATGATGTGCCTCCTGCTCAGACGGACTGGATGTGCGCAGAACGGTCTGTCCTCGGCGGCCCGTGGCGTCAGTGATCAGTGGGCGCTGCCGTGGATTTTCCTGCCGGGGCCTGGAGTCGGCGGCTCACAGCCGCCTGGGAGCCCGAGCGGCCGACGTGGCCACATCGGCCTATGGGCCTGGGAAGGGGTCAGCGCTCTGTCGCCGAGAACGCGGACGGCCCTCCCGCTCAGCCGATCGAAACAGTGGTGAGGGCACACGCCGGCCCGAAACCGCTGCCTCTGCGGGCACGCAGGGAAACGGTCAGGACGGCAGCCGAACCCCGGCCAGGCACAGCGGCCTGGAACGCCGTCCCTGGGGCCGACGGTGAGCCAGCTGCCACCCCGTGGAGGGATGGGCGGCCCACCTGTTCGGATGCGTAAAGTAACCCATTTGCACTACGTCGTTGACAACCATATTGACGTCACGCCACCCGAACGGTGGAGCGCTCGAAGTCGGCAACCCGCGGAAGGTGCGCCCTTCGGGTCGTCATGGCGGGCGCGCAGGACGGTCAGGCAGGCGTGAGCGGCCAAGGGGGGGCATGTGCGCTGCCGGCCGGGATAGCCTGCGGGATCACCCCTGCTGAGCTCTTCGGATTGTTGCCGGTCGATGTAACAGCGACCAGACGCCCTCCACCGGTTCAAGTCCGATGCATACGGGGGCAGTTACACACGATGGTGAGCCAGTCGTGGTCGGTCGCGTGGCCTACGCGCGGAGGGCAGGCCATCGCAGACCAGGACGATCTTTCCGGTGCACCGGTGGGACCGGGTGCCGGGGTCGACCCTGGTCGGCGGCGCGGTCATGTTCCTGGTCGGCGCAGTGGCCACTCTCGCCACGGTGGCCCGCTGTTCCTCGGGACCGAACCGCTGCCGTCCGGCTTCTCCTGGCTGTGCACGCTGATGGGCCTCGTTTTTCCGATCGCCGCGGCCGGAGTGATTCGCTCCGCCACCGCTCCGCGCCGTCAGGTGGCGGCGCCGTCGCCCCCGTCCGCCCCTTCCGCCACATAGCGCTCCAGCCAGGACGGAAACTCCGTCAGGTCCGCGAGCACCACTTCGGCACCGGCGTTGCGCAGCTCCGTGGCATCGCACGGGCCGGTGGCGACCGCGACGGACAGCGCGCCCGCGGTGTGCGCCCCGACGACGTCACCGATGTGGTCGCCGACGTAGACCTGCGCATGGTGCTTGCGCAGCGCCTCGGCCTTGCCCGCCGCCCACAGGGAGCCGAAGAGGGCGTCCACGTCGAGGCCGAGGTGTTCCAGGTGCAGCTTGGCGTTGGGCTCGTACTTCGCCGTCACCACGATCACCCGGCCGCCCGCCGCGTGGATCGCGTCGATGGCCTCCCGGGCGCCGGGCATGGCGGGCGTCGCCGCGACCGCGTACTGCGGATACAGCTCGCGGAAGAGAGCAGCGGTCTCCGCCACCCGCTCCTCGGGGAACCAGTGGCGGATCTCATGCTCCAGCGGGGGCCCCAGCCGGCTCGCCGCGAGGTCGGCGTCGATGAAGGTGCCGGTCCTGGCCGACAGCTCCTGATAGACGGCCTTGATGCCCGGGCGCGAGTCGATCAGCGTCATGTCGAGGTCGAAGCCGACCGTCAGAGAGTGTGCAGCCATGCCTGCCATAGTGCCTGCGGCGGCATCCCCGGTCAGGGAGGCACGACACCGGCCCCCTCAGCGGGGCGCCCGCCGCATCCGCCACACCAGGAACAACGCCGAGCGACCGCCGCCACCCGCACGATCCCCGGCAGCCCACCGCCCGTCGAAACCGGCCCCACAGCCGCACCACCAGCCCGCCGACGACGATCCCCGGCACGCCGAGCGCCGCGAACTTGGCCTCGCCCGGCTCAGCGCCGGGAGACGAATGCGAGCCCCCAGCCGCCGCCGGCGCGAGCCACGACCCCAGCGCCGCACCGGCCACCAGCAGTAGGACGGCCGGCGTCAGGACACCGACTGGCCCGGCACGGACCGAGGCTCGCTCACGCCGGACCCGCGGACGAGATTGCCTTCCTGGGCCCGGTGTTCATGGACGAGCCGGACGGCTATGGCGCCCTCCCCGGCGGCGGAGGCGACCCGCTTGACGGACCCGCTCCTGACGTCACCCGCGGCGAAGACACCCGGCATCGTGGTCTCCAGCATCAGTGGCCCGCGCCCGAGCGATTCCCAGATGTTCTCGTCGGCCGCTGCCCGGGCGTCGGCGCCGGTGAGCACGAACCCCCGTCGGTCCAGCGCGACCACGTCCTTCAGCCACTCGGTGTGCGGCCGGGCGCCGATGAACACGAACAGGGCGCGGGCCGGCAGTTCGCGACGGTCGCCGGAGGCGTTGTCCTCCACGGTCAACGACTGCAGGGTGCCCTCTCCGTTGACCTGGCGCACTTCGGTGTGGGTCAGCACCTCGACCTTCGGATGGCGTGTCACCTGGTCCACCAGATAGCGCGACATGTCCTTGTCGAGGTCGCCGCTGCGGACGATCAGATACACCTTGGGTGCGTATTCGGCGAGGAAGAGCACCGCCTGGCCCGCGGAGTTGCCCCCGCCGACCACGGCCACGGGGTCCATCCGGCACAGGTTGGCTTCGTGGAGTGTGGCGGCGTAGTAGACGCTGGAGCCTTCCAACCGGTCGATGCCGGGGACGTCGAGCCTGCGGTAGCGCACTCCCGAGGCCAGGACGATGGTGGCGGCCTGGATCTCGGAGCCGTCCGCGAAGGTGAGGGCGTACCGGCCGTCGCGCGGTTCGAGCGAGGTGACCTCGGCGGGGACGGTGAGCTGTGCGCCGAATTTGCGGGCCTGGAGCACCGAGCGTTCCATGAGTTCGCCACCCGAGATCCCGGACGGGAAGCCCAGGTAGTTCTCGATGCGCGAGGAGGTGGCGGCCTGGCCTCCGGTGGCTATGGCGTCGACGGCTACGGTGACGAGGCCGTCGGATGAGCCGTAGACGGCGGCGGCGAGCCCGGCCGGGCCCGCGCCGATCACCACCAGGTCGTATGCACCGTCGCCGTGCGCAGAGGTGGGGAGTCCGATGAGGCGGGCGAGGTCCGCGATGCTGGGATTGCGCAGTACCTGCTCTCCCTTCCATATGACGACCGGGGTCTCGTCCGGACGGATGCCGAACCGGCGCAGCAGCGCCTCGGCTTCCTTGTCCTTCTCCAGGTCGATCCATCGGTGCGGTAGCCGGTTGCGGGCGGCGAATTCACGCAGCCGCAGGGTGTTGGGCGAGTAGCACGAGCCCAGGATCCGGAAGCCGGCGCCCAGGCCGATGAGCAGGGACCGGCGGCCGAGGTAGGCGCGCAGAACCAGGTCCCCGAGGACCGGATCGCGTACCACCAGGGCTCGCTGGCGCTCCACCGGGACCGCGAGGACCTGGCCGGGCTGGCGTACGACCGCGGTGTCGAACGCCGTCTGGCCTTCGAGCAGACCGAGTTCCCCCAGAAAGCGGCCGGGGCCGTGTACCGCCACGGTACGTTGGTCGGGACCGCCGTAGTCGTGGATGACCTCGACCATCCCGCTGACGATGGCAAGGAACTCCTCGCACGGTTCGCCTTCGCGGAACAGCACCTCGCCCCGCCGCGTGGGGCGGTACTCGCCGTACTGGGCCAGCGCATCGAGCTGTTGCGGCGTCAGCCGGGGGTAGGCGCCGTGCTGATCGGGGGTTTCGGTGGGTATCCCGTCCGGACCCGCGGCAGGCATCAGACCACGGCCTCGTGGACGTAACACCAGCGCCAGTTCTCTCCCGGCTCGAGGGGCTGCACGATGGGGTGGCCGACGTTGGCGGCGTGCAGACGGGCGTGCTTGAGTGGCGAGGAGTCGCAGCATCCGACGTGTCCGCAGGTCAGGCACAGCCTGAGGTGCACCCAGGGAGAGCCGAGGCGCAGGCACTCCTCGCAGCCCTCGGGGGTGCGCGGCGTCACCGGTCGCACGAGCGACAGGTGCCAGTCGCCTTCGGTAGTCATGATGGTCGTCCTTCCTTGGCGGACGGGATCAGCGGCGACCCGCGACGGTCTCCTCGACCCATTGGCGCAGCACGTTGGCGGGGGCGGCGCCGGCCTGTCGCGCGATCGCCTCTCCCTTGTCGAGAAGGAGCAGGGTCGGCACGGCCTGCACCTGGAATCGCTGGGACAGCCTGGGGGCCTGGTCCACATCGACCTTGACGAGTTTGATCTTTCCGGCGAGCTCACGGGCGACCTGTTCCAGCGCGGGGCTGACCCTGCGGCAGGGACCGCACCAGGTGGCCCAGAGGTCGACGAGGACGACGGGCGCCGCCTGTTCGGCGATCTCCGCGAAGTCGTCGTCGCCGGCCTCGACGATCCAGGGCAACGGGGTACCGCAGTTTCCGCACTTGGGGCGCCCGTCCCCCGCTGGCGGCACCCGGTTCTTGCGGCCGCACGACTCACAGACGACCGTCTTGCTCCGGCTCGTTGCCACCGTTCTCACGCAGCCATTCCGTGGTCGGCCCGGGCCGGCCTGTCGTACGTCACGACCAGTTCACCGTTCTGGGCGTCCACCCGGATCGTCGAGCCGTCGGCCACATCGCCGCGGATCAGGGCTCGCCCGACGAGCGTTTCGACCTCGTGCGAGATGAAGCGGCGCAGCGGCCGTGCCCCGTAGACGGGGTCGAAGCCCTGCTGGGCGATGAGCTCGCGGGCCTGATCGGTGAGCTCGACGCTGATCTGGCGTTCGGCCAGGCGCCGACGCAGGTCGTTGAACTGCAGCTCGACGATGCGCTTGATCTGGGCCATGCCCAGCGGCTTGAACAGCACGACGTCGTCGACGCGGTTGAGGAACTCGGGGCGGAAGTGGCTTTGCAGTTCGCCCATGACCAGGGCCCGCGCATCGGGTTTGATCTCGCCCTCGGGGGTCACCCCGTCGAGCAGATGGGCGGATCCGATGTTGGAGGTCATGATGACGACGGTGTTGCGGAAGTCGACGGTGCGGCCCTGGGCGTCGGTGATCCGGCCGTCGTCGAGTACCTGCAGCAAGGTGTTGAAGACATCGGCGTGTGCCTTCTCGACCTCGTCGAACAGGACCACGGAGTAGGGCTTGCGGCGTACCGCCTCGGTGAGCTGACCGCCCTCCTCGTAGCCGACGTATCCGGGCGGCGCTCCGACCAGCCTGCTGACGGTGTGCCGTTCCTGGTACTCGCTCATGTCGAGACGGACGATGCTCTCCTCGGTGTCGAACAGTGCCGCGGCGAGCGCCTTGGCCAGTTCGGTCTTTCCGACGCCGGTGGGGCCGAGGAAGATGAACGAGCCGATGGGACGGCGCGGGTCGCGGATGCCGGAGCGGGCCCGGATGATGGCGTCGGTGACCAGCTTGACGGCCTCGTCCTGGCCGATCACCCGCTCGGTGAGGATCTCGTCGAGCCGCAGCAGCTTCTCCCGCTCGCCTTCCTGCAGCCGGGTCACCGGGATGCCGGTCCAGGCGGCGACGATCTCGGCGATCTCGTCCTCGGTGACGACCTCGCGCAGGAGCCGGGTCTCGCCCTGCTTGCTGGCGAGCGCCTCCTCCTCGGCGGCCAGCCTGCGCTCCAGTTCGGTGAGCGTGCCGTAGCGCAGTTCGGCGGCGCGGTTGAGGTCGTAGTTCCGCTCGGCCTCCTCCGCTTCCTGACGGACCTGTTCCAGTTCCTGACGCAGCTCCTGCACTCGCCGGATGGCCTGGCGTTCGGCCTCCCACTGGGCGTTCATGGCGTCGGCCTCGGCGCGCAGGTCGGACAGTTCGCGCCGGAGCTCCTCCAGCCGCTTGCGGCTGGCGGCGTCGGTCTCCTTCGCGAGGGCCGCATCCTCGATCTCCAGACGGGTCACCCGGCGGGTGATCTCGTCGAGTTCGGCCGGCATGGAGTCGATCTCGGTGCGCAGCCGGGCGCAGGCCTCGTCGACGAGGTCGATGGCCTTGTCCGGCAGGAAGCGGTCGGAGATGTAGCGGTGGCTGAGGGTGGCCGCGGCGACCAGCGCGGTGTCCTGGATCTTCACGCCGTGGAAGACCTCAAGACGTTCGCGCAGGCCGCGGAGGATGGAGACGGTGTCCTCCACGCTCGGCTCGTCCACAATGACCTGCTGGAAGCGGCGTTCGAGGGCGGCGTCGGACTCGACGTGCTTGCGGTACTCCTCCAGCGTGGTGGCGCCGATCATGTGCAGCTCACCGCGGGCGAGCATCGGCTTGAGCATGTTCCCGGCGTCCATGGCGCCCTCGGCGCCGCCGCCGGCTCCGACGACCGTGTGGAGCTCGTCGACGAAGAGCAGGATGCGCCCCTCGGCGGCCTTGACCTCGCTCAGCACGGCCTGCAGTCGTTCCTCGAACTCACCGCGGTATTTGGCGCCCGCCACCAGCGAGCTCATGTCGAGGGAGAAGATGGTCTTCTCGCGCAGCCCCTCGGGGACGTCGCCGCGGACGATCCGCTGTGCCAGGCCCTCCACGATGGCCGTCTTGCCGACGCCCGGATCGCCGATCAGCACGGGGTTGTTCTTGGTCTTGCGGCTGAGGATCTGCATGACCCTGCGGATCTCCGAGTCCCGGCCGATCACCGGGTCCTTCTTGCCGCTCCGCGCCTCGGCGACCAGATCCTGGCCGTACTTCTCCAGCGCCTCGTACGCGCCCTCGGGCGTCGCCGAGGTGACACGCTGGTTTCCGCGGATACGGGTCAGCGCGGACAGGAAGCCGTTCTTGGTGATGCCGTGTTCCTTGAGCAGGCGTCCCGCCGCGGTCCTGGATCCCTCGTCGACCAGTGCCAGGACGAGGTGCTCCACGGACACATATTCGTCCTTGAGGCGCTTGGCCTCCTGCTCGGCGGTGTCCAGCAGCTTGGCCAGCCGCTGGGTGACGTACACCTGCCCGGGTGTGGCGCCGGGTCCGGTCACCTTCGGTCTGCGTGACAGCTCGCTCATGAGTGAGGCGCGCAACGCCTTGGTGTCGGCGCCCGCTTGGTCGAAGAGCCGCGGCACCAGCCCGTCCGGCTGGTCGAGGAGGGCGAGCAGCAGATGTTCACCGTCGACCTCGGTCTGGTCCATCCGGCCGGCGATCGTCTGCGCTTCCTGAAGGGCTTCCTGGGACTTCTGGGTGAGCCGGTTCATATCCACGATTCATCACTCCTCGAGCCGGCGTTGCTGCGTCTCAACGCGGCCTCCAGCTCGCTGATCCGGTCGAGCAGGTCGAGCACCAGACCGAGGGAGGCGTAGTTGAGGGGGAGCCCGGCCCGTAGCCGTTGGATGCGGGCGAGAGTTGCGGGCGCGTCCGGGCCGAACCACAGCCGGCCGCTGTGGTCGCGGGTGGCGTCGACCAGGCCGAGGGTGACGAAGCGCCGGACGAGATCGGGGTGGAGTCCGGAGCGCCGGGCCACGACGTCCAGGCTGAGTCTGTCGACGGGCGCGAGGGCGTAGTTGCGGACAACGACGTTCAGGGCCCGTTGCTTGTCCGGCGCCGTCGGCCGGCGATGCCCGGCCTCCTGCCCGGCGGCAGCGCGCCGCGGATCATGGGTCATCGTGGCTTCCTCGGGTCGAAGGTGGACACGGCAGCCAGCTTCTCGAAGAGTTCACGCTCCCGGTCGCTGAGTTCGGGCGGCACCATGATGCGGACCTCCGCGTAGAGATTTCCGTTGGCGCCACGGGGGTTGGGCATGCCCTCGCCGCGCAGCCGCAGCCGGCGGCCGCTGGACGAGCCCTTGGGGACGGTGACTTTGGCGGTGCCGCCGGGCGTGGGCACCGGTACCGTCGCGCCGAGCGCCGCCTCCCAGGGCGTGACGGGAAGCGCGACGTGGATGTCCCGGCCCTCCAGGCGGAATCGCGTATCGGGCTTGATCCGTACGCGGAGGTACAGATCTCCCGGGGGACCGTCGTCGCTGCCCCTGCCGCCTTCCCCGGCCAGCCGGATGCGCTGTCCGTCGACTACGCCACGCGGGATGTTGACGTCGTAGGTCCGCTGTCCGCCGGGCCCTGCGAGGGTGATGCTGCGATGGCCGCCGTGGTACGCCTCCTCGACACCGAGCTGGAGCTCGGCCTCCTGGTCGGCCCCGGGAACCGGGCCCCGGCGTCTGCCGCCTCCGCCGCGGCCGTACAGCCCGCCGAAGAGGTCCTCGAAGTTGATGCCGGAGCCGTCGAATCCCTCGCCGTAGTCGGTGAACCGGACCCGGCCGCCGCGGCCGCGGCCTTGGGCTCCCGCCCCGGCCCCCACGCCCGCGCCCACCCGTTCTTCCCAGCCCTCCGGGATCTGCCGGAAGTCCTCGCCGAAGCGGTCGTAGCGCTTGCGCGTCTTGGGGTCGGACAGCACGCTGTACGCCTCGTTGAGCTCCTTGAAGCGCTCCTCCGCCTGCGGGTCCTTGTTGATGTCGGGGTGGTACTTGCGGGCCAGCTTGCGGAATGCCTGCTGTATCTCGTCGGCGCTCGCCTGGCGCTGCACCCCGAGCACGTCGTAGTAGTCCCGTGCCATGAGGCGTCACTCCTGCCGCTTGCTGACCATGACGGCCGCGGGGCGCAGCTGCCGGCTCCCCTCGCCGTAGCCGGGACGCACCACCTGCACGACGGTGTTCGGCTCGGTATCGGGGTCGTCGACGGTGCCGACGACCTCGTGCACGGCCGGGTCGAACGGCACTCCGGTCTCCTCGTAGCGGGGATGCCCGAGCCGGCGGAGCACGTCGACCGCCTGGTCGCGTACGGCCTTGACGCCTTCGACCACGGCGGACGGATCGGAGCCGGCATGGGTGAGCGCCAGGTCCAGATTGTCGACCACCGGCAGCCAGGCCGCCGCGGTGCGGGCGCGTTCCTCGTTCCGTACGGCGTCCAGCTCCTTGGCGTGGCGCTTGCGGAGGTTGTCGAGGTCCGCGAGGGCGCGGCGCCAGCGGTCCTGGAGTTCGTCGAGGGCCGCGGCGTGGTCGTCCACCTCCGGCTGGTCCGGGGGCGGGGCCTGGCTCAGCTCGTCCTGGGGCGTCGCGGGCTCCTGTTCGGTGGACATCGCCGCACCTCAGCTCTTGTCGAATTCGGCGTCGACCACGTCGTCGTCGGATCCGGCGGAGCTGCCCGAAGCACCGCCTGCCCCGGCGTCCGCCGTGGCCCGCTCCTCCGCGGACGGGCCCGCGCCTGCCTGGTGGGAGGCCAGCGAGGCGTGGATCTGCTGGAGTTCGGAGGTCAGCGACCTGACCTTGTCGAGCGGCGCTTCTCCCTTGACGGCTTCCCGGGCGTCGGTGACGAGCATCTCGGCCCGTGCCTTCTCGTGCGCGGGTGCGGCGTCGCCCAGCTCGTTCAGCCGGCGTTCGACCTGGTAGGCCACGGCGTCCAGCTCGTTGCGGGCGTCCACCGCCGCGCGCAGCGCCTGGTCCTCGCCGCGGTGCGCTTCGGCCTCCTGGACCATCCGCTCGATCTCGCTCTGGTCGAGGTTGGAGCCCTCGCTGATGGTGATGCCCTGCTCGGCGCCGGTGTCCTTGTCACGTGCGGTGACGTTCAGGATGCCGTTGGCGTCGACGTCGAAGGTGACCTCGACCTGCGGCTCGCCACGGGGCGCGGGGCGGATGTCCTTGAGCTGGAAGCGGCCCAGGACGCGGTTGTCCTGCGCGAGCTCGCGCTCTCCTTGCAGGACGACGATGTCGACCGCTCCCTGGTTGTCCTCGGCGGTGGAGAAGGTCTCCGTGCGCCGCACGGGGATGGTGGTGTTCCGCTCGATGATCTTGGTCATCACACCGCCGCGGGTCTCCACACCCAGCGACAGCGGGATGACGTCGAGCAGCAGCACGTCCTTGACGTCGCCCTTGAGCACTCCGGCCTGGATCGCGGCGCCCATGGCCACGACCTCGTCGGGGTTGACGCTCATGTTCGGGTCCTTGCCTCCGGTCAGCCGGCGGACCAGGTTCTGGACGGCGGGGATACGGGTGGAGCCGCCCACGAGGATGACCTCGTCGATATCGCTCTCGCTGATCTTGGCGTCGGCCATCGCCTGCTTGACCGGCTCCATGGTCCGCTCGACCAGGTCGGAGGTGATCTGGTCGAACGTGGACCGCATGACCGTCTCGGTCAGATGCTTCGGGCCGGCGGCGTCCGCGGTGATGAACGGCAGGCTGACCTGCGTCTGAGTGACCGAGCTGAGTTCGGTCTTGGCCTTCTCCGCGGCCTCGAAAAGCCGTTGCAGGGCCTGCGGGTCGCTCCGCAGATCGATGCCGTTGTCCCGTTGGAAGTTGTCCGCCAGGTAGTCCACCAGCCGCCGGTCGAAGTCGTCACCGCCCAGGTGGCTGTCGCCCGCGGTGGACCGGACCTCGACCACCCCGTCGCCGACGTCGAGCAGGCTGACGTCGAAGGTGCCGCCGCCCAGGTCGAAGACGAGCACGGTCTCGTGCCCCTTCTTGTCCATCCCGTAGGCGAGCGCCGCCGCCGTGGGCTCGTTGATGATGCGCAGGACCTCCAGCCCTGCGATGCGCCCCGCGTCCTTCGTCGCGGTGCGCTGGGCGTCGTTGAAGTAGGCGGGGACGGTGATGACGGCTTCCGTCACCTTCTCGCCCAGCTGCTTCGCGGCATCGTCGGCGAGTTTGCGCAGCACCAGAGCGCTGATCTCCTCCGGCGCGTACAGCTTGCCGCGTACCTCGAAGCGCGCATTGCCATGGTCGTCGGCGACCACGTCGAAGCCGACGGCCTTTGCCTCGTCCGAGATCTCGTCGAAGCGGCGGCCGATGAAGCGCTTTGCCGAGTAGATGGTTCCCTTGGGGTTGAGGATCGCCTGGCGGCGGGCCAACTGGCCGACGAGCCGCTCGCCCGTGTCGGTGAACGCGACGACCGAAGGGGTCGTGCGGCTGCCCTCGGAATTCGGGAGAACCGTCGCCTCACCGCCCTCCCACGCGGCGATCACCGAGTTGGTGGTTCCGAGGTCAATGCCGACTGCCTTAGCCATGGGGATACTCCTTCATCGAAAGCCACGGAAGTGTTCGCGCGCCCTGTGCCGCCGGGTCTCACTTCTCGGTGGCGGTGGTGCCGGCCGCCGCGCTCCCGAGCCGGTTGAGCAGCTTGGCGGCCTGATCGGCCACCTCGGCGTCCACCACGACCTCGTACCGGCTCGGCTGCATCGCGCTGACGGAAGCGAAGTCGCGGCGCCCGCGCTGTAGGCCGTACAGAAGCAGTCCGAGCAGCGCGCCGATCAGCGCACCGAAGATCAGCCCGTAGAGGGCCAGCAGCAGCGACGACAGCACCGGGTTGAGCCAATCGAGCAGACCGAAAAGCCAGCCGATCAGAGCGCCGGGGAGAGCACCGGACGCGGCCCCGCTCAGCGCCGCCCTCCCGAAGCCGACACGACCGACAACTTGTTCGACGAGTTGCAGGTCGTGGCCGATGATGGCGGTTCGTTCAACAGGGAAGCCCTGGTCAGACAGGTAGTCGATGGCGCGCTCGGCCTCCGGATAGGTGGGGTAGGACGCGATGGTCCGACGATCCCGCTGGCTCATGTGCCCTCCTCCCGGCGACACGCCACTGCTACGGGTTCACGCCTGGCCGCTTCAGTCTCGCCACGCAGGCGACCCGCGGCCTGCCCCTGCGAGGCCGAAATCCGTAGGCAATCTCGGTCTGCCAGGGTGAGCTGATCAAGACCGACATATCGGACAATATCTGCGTCATTGGGTAGGGTGAATCCCGGGCGATCAGAAAGGCCCGTGATCCCACCATGGCCACGACCTCGGGCACGGCGTGCAGCTCCCCCCGGAGCAGCTGGGGCCGCGAGCACCTCGCGAACCTGTACAGCCTTGTGGTGCTCTCGATGATCATGAATGACGCGCCGGACGAGAGCGACGTCCTGACACGGGCCCTCACCGCCGTTGGCACCCTCGGTCCGTGCCGCGCCGAGGCCGCCTACCTCACGCTCGACAACGGCCTGACCCGCACGCCCGCCGACTGGCCCCAAGCCACCCCCCACCTCGATGCCCAGGTCCGGAGACTGGCTGGTCAGGACGGGCCGGTCACGGTGCCGGATCGGGAATGGGGCTGGAGCCTCGCGCTGCACAGCACGGCGAACTCCATCGGCCACCTGGTGGTCAGCGCACCGTCCCGGCCCACCGATGACGAGTACTTCCTGCTGCGGGTGCTGGCTCAGCAGACCGCGGCGGCCCTGACGCAAGCCCTGGCCCGGCGCGCGGAACGCGACCGTAACCAGCAGTTGCGGCAGCTCAGTGAGGACCGTGCGGCCACGAACGCCCGGCTCACCACCTCCGTCTCCGAACTGGAGCATCAGCGTTCCGTCCACGAGATGCTCAGCGACGCCTCCGCGAACGACGACGGCGTACAGGGCATCGCCGGGGCCCTCCACCTGCTCACCGGCTACCCGGTCGCCATCGAGGACCGCTTCGGCAATCTGCGGGCCTGGGCGGGCCCGGGCCGCCCCGACCCCTACCCCAAACTTGAGGCGACCCCGCACGAAGAGCTTCTGCAGGATGCGGCCCGCCGGCCGCGGCCGGTGCGGGTGGCGGAACGGGTCATCGCGCTGGCCCGGTACCGGGGCGAGGTCCTCGGCACCGTGGCCCTGATCGACCCCGAAGCAGGCGTCGGCGAGGTAGAACGGTTCGCCCTCGGTTACGCCAGCACTGCGCTGGCCCTGGAACTGGCCCATCTGCGCAACCTCGCCGAGGTGGAACTGCGGCTACGACGCGAACTTGTGGACGACCTGATCACCGGCACCGACGACGCGAGCGCCTACGCCCGGGCCGCCGCCGTCGGCCATGATCTGCACGGTCCGCACTATCTCGCCGCCGTGCAATGGGCGGGCCGACCGGCCGACGACACCTTCGTGCACGCGGTCGGCAGGTCGGCAGCCGGGCTGCGGATGCGGTCACTGCTGGCCAGACGGTCCGGGATGGCCGTCCTCGTACTGCAAGGCCGTCCGCAGGCGAAGGCCCTGCACGAGGCAGTGGGCCGCGAACTCGGCTCGCCCACCGGTTCGATCGGCGTGGGCGGCCGGTGCGACACCCCGAGCGAGATCCCGCGCTCGTTCCAGGAAGCGCTGCGCGCCCTGGAGGTCCGTCAGCGCTCGCAGTCCCCCCACGGCACCACGACCTTCGACGAACTGGGCCTCTACCGCATCCTCGGGCCGGGAGGCAGCTACCGAGACGTCGAGCAGTTCGTCCGCGAGTGGCTCGGCCCGCTCCTGGACTACGACGCCGCACACCACTCGGACCTGGTCCAGACCCTCTCCCAGTACTTCGAGTGCGGCGGCAACTACGACGCCACGGCAGCCGCCCTGGCCATCCACCGCAGCACCCTGCGCTACCGGCTCCAGCGCATCCGCGAGGTCACCGGCAGCGACCTCGGGGACGTCGACAGCCGGCTGAACATGCACGTCGCCACCCGGGTGTGGAGCGTCCTGGGCGGCCGACCCTGATCGGGAGGATCACGTGGATCAACGGAGTGCCGACGCCCCCGTGGCCACTGTCGCTCGCCTGGGCGGAGTACCGCTGACTCCTGGCGACCACATCTGTGCCCTGTACCGGGGACGTGCCGAGCGGGATCGGCTCATGACCCCGTTCTTGGCGGAGGGGCTGAGTGCAGGGCACATCTGCCTCCTCTTGGGCACCGAGGGCGAGGACTGTACTTTTCGCGACGTCTTGGCCTCTGCCGCTCCCGCGGTGGGCCGGGGCGGCAACAATCTCCAGATCAGGGGCCCGAATGAGTATCTGCGGGACGGGATCTTCGACGGAGACCGCACACTGGCCCGTATGTACGCATGGTCCGACGAAATGCTCCCGTCCGACCAGGGCACCTGCGCCCGGCTCGCCGCCGATATGAGCTGGGCCCAGCCCTTGGTGCAGCCCGCCTTCGTCCAGGACCTGGTCCGGTACGAGATGCACGCGACCCGGTGGCTGCGGTCGCATCCCCAGGTGGGGATATGCATGTACGACCTGGAGCTGTTCCACAGTGACCTGATCGTCCCACTGATCAAGGCCCATCCGAAGGTCTGGCTGAACGGCATGATCATGGAGAATCCGTACTTCCTCGATCCCGATGAGGAGACCGGCCAACCGGCCTCCGGGGAGACCTGACACCGCTCACCGCCCACGGCTCCGGCCGTGCGCACGTCCCGCTGTCCGGTTCCCGGCACGAAACCCCGGCTTGCCGCACGGAACGCGGCGCTGCCTATCCGCCGTCCTTGGGTGGCGGAGCCGAGCCGTCACCGCGCCCCCGCCGGAGTTCCTGTTCCTCTTCCGCATCTGCCGCCTCTTCCTCCGGTGCCGGTCTCTCCTGTCGGTCCTCCCGCGCCTCCCGGACCGACTCGACATCCCGTTCCAGCGGTGTCGTGCCCAGCGCAGCCGTCAGCTCCTCCAGCGCCCCCAGCAAAAGTTCCGCGCCACGCCGCACCACCTGATCATCACCGCCGTCCGCGCCCTCCCAGGCGTCGAGCACCGCCGCTACCCGCTCCCACCCCGGGGCCCGCCGCTCGCGTACGTCCCGCGCCGCACGCGCGGTGTCCGCCCGCAGAGCCGCCGCGAACAGTGCGGCCTCCGGGACGGGCCGCACCCCTCGTCCCGGCAGATGGGCCTCCAGAAGCATCGCCGCCCGCCCCATCGACTTGAGCGCGTCATACGCCTCCTGGGCCGCACTGCGGGTCAGGCCACGATGCTTCACCGGCTCCTGCTTGGACCGCTCGAAAGCCTCGTCCCACGCAGCCTCCTTCTTACGGGCGGCAAGCAGTGCCTGCCGCACTTCCGCGCGATGCCCGCCGCCGGGATCCGCGTAGCTGCCGACCACCGCCGCCGCGTACCGCCCGTTCGCGGCGAGCCAGTCCGCGAGACGGTCCAGCAGCCGCGGGGTCTCCCAGGCTGGGAAGACCACATAGGCCAGCATCGCGAGCGCACCGCCGAGCAGGGTCAGCAGCACTCGGTCCCGCACCGTCTGGTGCCACTCCTCGCCCCCCATCCCGAGCAGGAAGACGACATACGCTGCGGCGAAGGACTGCGAGACCGCGTACCCGGTGTGCATCAGCAGGTACATCAACCCGGCCGAGACCACGGCCAGCCCACCGGACAGATATGCGCCCGGGTGAGCCACCTGCACCACTCCGGTGGCCAGTCCGACGCCGACGAGAGTGCCGGCGAACCGGGCCACAGCACGGGAGTAGGTCTGGTGGAAGTCGGGCCGCAGCACCATGACAGAGGTGATCGGCACCCAGTAGCCGTGGCCCAGCGGAAGCGCATTGCCGAGCAGGTAGCCGAGGCAAGCCACCCCGGCGAGACGTACAGCGTGCCGGAGAACAGTCGAGTCCCAGGTGAGCTCGCGGAGCATCGCACGCAGCACGACCGGCACCATCCGGAACATGGTCGGACGCACCAGTGCCGGGGCTTTCGCCGCGTGAGTGTCGCCGCTGTCCGCGGTCTCCACGACCTCGCGCAGCAGATCGAACAGCCGCACCGCTGCCAGCCGCGCCGGCCCCCGCAGCACCTCCTCCTCCCCGCCCCGGAGGACCTCCATGGCTTCGGAGGGCACCCGGACGGGGGTACCGCGGCGGATCGAGTGGGCAGCGGCGTCCAGCACTTCGCCGGCCGCCTTCAGGAGTTCCCGCGTCCGGTCGCGTTCCGACCCCTCCGCCGGAGCGCCGACCCGGGGGTCGGCGAGGGAGGCGAGGACCGGGCGGATGCGCTCGGCCAGGCCGCGGGGGCCGTGCAGGGCGGCGGGCCGCCGGCGTGCCTGCCACGGCGTGACCGCAGCGGCCTCGCGGGCCGTCATCATCGGTTCCGGGGCGAAGGGGGCCACCGGGTCGTGCCGCAGCCGTCGGGCGTAGTCGGCCACGGCGGCCAGGGCGCAGGCGAGCGCGTCCCGGTGCGCTCCCCAGCGGCGGATCGGGAACAGCAGGATCAGCGTCGCTTGCACCACACCGCCGAAGGCGATCACCGCGGCGTGCTCCAGCGCCTGCACCACGGTGGTCGGCAGGGTGATGGTCACCAGCATGATGCCGATCGTGGCGGCCGCGACGATCCCGGCGGTCGAGCCCGCGGCCCAGGCCATTCCGGCGCCGAAGGACCACACGGCGAGCAGCAGGAGGAACGGCACGGGGTGCGCTCCCGCCAGATATCCCAGGAAGGTGCTGAGCGCCAGGCCCGCGCCGGCGGCCAGCGCGAGCACCTTGCGCGGTCGCCAACTCCGCTGGAACGTGGCGGTGCCGGCCGAGAAGGCTCCGAACGCGGCGGACATGGCAAAGGCCGGGGAGACGAGCCACAGCGCGAGCCCGATCACGGTCGCCACTCCGGCCGCGGCGCGCAGTGCGACCAGCGGCTCGAGCCGGGTCCTCTCAATCGTCAGCCCGGAGCGCACGATCAGCCCCAGCGCCCGCAGCCACGTCACGGCGCCGAGCTTAGGGCGAGGCCGGGGCCGTCCGTCGTCAGCCGCACCGTGCGGCCGTCCATGTGAGGTGTCATGCGGTGCCGCCCGGGAGCGAACCGAGGAGTCCGGCCGGAAGACCGGCCACCAGACGGGGCCGATCCAGGTGCCGCTGTCACGGGCGCAGGCCCCGCGGCATCCCGACGTGTGGCGGCTGCGCTCGGGTTCCGGGAGCCGGGCGGCCAGCTGAGTGTTCGCCTGGGCGAGTGAGAGCAGCTGCTTGGGATCGTCTCCATTCGGTCGTGTGATCGTCTTCATGAGGCGGGGCAGGGGGATGAAGCCGTCCGTCGTTCCGAGTTCTCGCGGGGTCGGTCCGGCGGGTGTGGTGTCCGCGAGGCGTTCGGCGAGAGCGGTGACCGCTTCGCGGTCTCCTTCGATGCTTCGCGTTCGCCGTCGGTGAGGTCGAACTGCTGGAGCATCTGGGCGATGCGGTCCTTGACGGCCAGCAGTTGGCCGCGGGTGGACTGCTTGGGGACGTAGAACGGGCAGCGTGGAAGTTGCGGGCGAAGTAGTCGGCCTTCTTGCAGAACACGGTGAGGGTGCGTTGCAGGACCGCCGCGTAGCAGCGGGTGCCGCCAGGGAGCTTGTGTCCGAGCCGTTGCTGCGGGTCGTTGAGGGTTAACGGCTCGCGGGCGTTGAGAAGGTGGGAGGCGATGGTGGCGCGGGCCCGCTGGCTGGTGAGCGCGTCGCGCGAATCGGACCGGGGACACCGATGCCCGGCTTCCGGTTCGGCGAGGCACGGTAGGACGGGGAGCGGTTGGCTGCTCCCGAACTGCCGCCGGTGCCCGTGAGACCGCGGGGTGGGTGCATTGGCACAGGGCGGTGCGGGGACGGCAGGCGGGGTGTGAGTCCGGCTCAGGAAAGTTCTTGCAGCATTCCGTGCACATGAGCCACGGCGACCTCTATGTCGGTGTGCTTGTACTGCCCGGCGCGTGACTCCGCGGAGAGGACTCCGCAGCGGTGCACTTTCTCGAAGTCGCCGTAGGGGAACCCCAACGCGCTGGAAGCATCCTCCAAGCTCCCGGTTTTGTCCGAGGTGGCGTGGACGTAGGGCTATACCGGGCGCCCATCTCCGCGTGCGCGGAGATGTTCCGAGCCGGTGGCTGCTCCCGGAGGACCACGAGACGCTCCGGACCGCGCAGCGCCATGCGGGCGACTCCGACCTGGCCGCTCTGCTTCATCGCGTCCCGCAACAACCGGTACGGGTGGGCGCCGGCTCCCTCGACGCCCAGGAAGTAACGACCTGTCCAATGCGATGGGGTCGCTCTGGTCGGACGGCAGGAAGCCGAGCACCTCGATCGTCTTCACGCCGGGAAGGGGCAGATCTGCGAGATCGCTGGCGTTCAGCACGACGGTGCGGCTCATTCGGAGCCTCGTAGCGCGAGCGACTTCCTCGCATGGCACCTCGACGCCTTCAGCCTCGTGGATGCGCCGTTGCCGGATCCTGGCCCCATCGACGGCATGTACGAGATGAACCGGGTCTGGGCGGCCAACTCATGCAGCTGGGGCACGACGTGTTCCTCCCGTCGCAGCAGACAAGGTGACCTGGGGTTTTCGGATCCGACGAGGTCAGCCGGGGAGGGGGATGAACAGCAGGATGTTGTGGGCGGTGGCGGCGGTGTAGCAGGCAGTGCCGGGGAAGGTGGCGGTGTAGAAGGGGGTGGCGACGGCGAAGACGGGGACGACGGCGTTGTGGAGGGTGGCGGTGCCATTGGCGTCGGTGACGGCGGTGCCGAGGTTGACCGGGCCGAAGAGCGTGGTGGCGGTGAAGGTCACCGGCTGACCGGCCACCGGCATCCCCGAGGTGGTCGTCAGGGTGGCGCTGAGGGTGGGGATGTAGAACTCGGGCAGCGGGGTCAGCCGGAGCCGGATCGTGCCTGGCTGCGCGGTCAGCGTGGTGGGGGTGGGGTTCACGGTGACGGGGGTGCCGGCGGTGGAGCCGGTGAAGCAGCTGTCACCGCTATAGGTGGCGGTGAGGGTGCCGGTGGTCAGGGCGGTGGTGGTGAAGCAGGCCTGCCCCGATGCGTTGACGGGGACCATCTGGGTCTGGCTGTTGGGGAGGGTGAAGGTGACCGTGCCGGTCGGCACGGAGGTGGTGGCTGGTGCCGGGGTGATGGTGGCGCACACGGTCACGCTCTGCCCGCAGGTGGAGGGGTTCGGCGTCACCGACAGCGTCGTCGTCGTGGGGTTGGGGCTCAGGGTGACGGAGGTGGGGTTGCCGTTCACGGTCGCGGTGAACGTACCCGCGGTGTAGGTGTGGGTGGTCTGCCCGCTCCCGGTGGCGTCCAGGGGGACGGTGACCTTGGGGCTGGCGTCCCCGAAGTCCACCACCGCCGTCCCGTTGGGAGTCCCCCCGGAAATGTTGAACGTCACCGGTTGCCCGCACACCGGCGACGCCGGCGAGGTCGTCACCGTCAACGGCGAAATCTCCGTCACGTTGGCCGAGTTGGCGTTGGTGACGTAGACATTGCTGTTCTGCGCCGCCGCCACCGAGAACGGGAACGCGCCGACAGGGACGGTGGCCAGGACGGTGTTCGTGGTGCTGCTGATCACCGTCACGTTGTTGGAATTGCTGTTGCCGACGTAGACGTTGCCGGTCGGCGCCACCGCCACTCCGAACGGGCCCCCGCCGGTGGGGACGGTGGCCAGGACCGTGTTCGTGGCGCTGTCGATCACCGTCACGTTGTTCGAAACGGTGTTGGTGACGTAGACGTTGCCGTTCGGCGCCACCGCAATCACTCCCGGGACCGTGCCGGCGGGGACGGTGGCCAGGACGGTGTTCGTGGCGCTGTCGATCACCGTCACGTTGTTCGAGGTCTGGTTGGCGATGTAGACGTTGCCGTTCGGCGCCACCGCCGCCGCGCCCGGGAACCCACCGGTGGGGAGGGTGGTCAGAACGGTGTTCGTGGCGCTGCTGATCACCGTCACGGTGTTCGCGTTCCGGTTCGCGACGTAAACGTTGCCGTTCGCAGCCACCGCCACCGCGTCCGGGACCGCGCCGACGGGGACAGTGGCCAGGACGGTGTTCGTGGCGCTGCTGATCACCGTCACGTTGTTCGAAGTGCTGTTGGCGACGTAGACGTTGCCGTTCGGCGCCACCGCCAGTGCGAACGGGCCCCCGCCGGTGGGGACGGTGGCCAGGACGGTGTTCGTGGCGCTGCTGATCACCGTCACGTTGTTCGAGCTCTGGTTGGTGACGTAGACGTTGCCGTTCGGCGCCACCGCGATCATGGCCGGGTTCGAACCGGTGGGGACGGTGGCCAGGACGGTGTTCGTGGTGCTGCTGATCACCGTCACGTTGTTGGAATTGGCGTTGCCGACGTAGACGTTGCCGTTCGGCGCCACCGTCACCGCCAGCGGGCTCGTGCCCGCCGGGATCGTCACCGTGGAGAACGCCGCACTGAAGGGCGCGACCGCAAGCCCCCGTACCGCGGCCACCTCGGATCCACCGGCCGGTACAACCGGCCGAACCCCGCCGGCTACCGCCGGAGCTCCCCACCAACCCGTAATCGGTTCCATGACAAACCTCTCTCAGCTGAGAGGGCCGCCCAAGAACTCCCACCGGGGCCCGCGTCGCACGGCGCCGGTATACGCGAACCGGGTCACCGCTTGCACACCGGGACAGAAAGAGGGCACGCCGACATGTACCACGCACCCGCGCACCACAGGGGTTGCCCATCTCTCCCCGGAGAGATGGGCAACCCACCGGAAAACGGTCCCCACCATTAACCCGAAATGGCCAATAGAGCACCACCGTATTGACTCGAATATCACCCGGACAGACCAATAAACAGTCCAACCCGGGCACGCCGTACGAGACGACGAACTGCCGAAGAACGACGAGGACGGTGAAGAGACGGTGCTGCACGCCACCCGCATGACCCTGGGTCTGCTGACCCAGCGAATCGGGCAGCTTACCGACCAGATCCAGGACCTGGAAGGCCGCCTGGCCCGGCTCGTGGAACGCCACGCCCCGCAGCTGCTCAATGTGGTGGGCATCGGGCCGGACACGGCCGTCACTTTGCTGATCACGATGGAGGCCAACCCGGAGCGCCTGGGCAGTGAGGCGTCCTTCGCCGCGCTGTGCGGGGTCAGCCCTGTCGAGCGTTCCTCGGGCAGTCGGCAATACCGTCGCCTCAACCGTGGCGGCGACCGGCAGGGCAACGCTGCCCTCGGCGCAGCAGTGCACTGGCCAGGTGTGGTTCTACGCTGTGAGGGTCTACGGGCTTGGCCGTCTTGCTCGTTGTCTGCCCAGCGCGGCTGCGGCGCATCGGACGCGGCATGGGGTCGTGTGGGGTGTCCTTGGTCCACAAGGGGACGTGTCCGCGGTCCTCCACTTCTTGCCGGTGCGCGTCCAGAGCGGCGTCAAGGTGGCAGTCCTGAGGTCCAAGGACCAAGACGCGTCCGCCGCCAGTCCTGCCGAGGACCAGCTCGATGCCCCGCGGAGCGATTGAGGCCCGCAGGTCGATGACGCCGTGCCGGGACCTGCGCCTGTCCCGGTGGGGCAGCAGAAGTAGCAGCGTCGCCGGTCATCTGGCGGCGCACGTCGGTGACGTACTGGTCAATGAGCATCACGCTCTCCTTTGTTCCTGCCCCGACCCGGCAGGAGGTGCGTGAAGATCAGAATCTGACGGCCTGTGCTGACATCGTTTGAGGAGGTGTTCTCCGTCGGTGGCAGGGTCGGTTTGCGCCACCCGGAACTGGCCGCCACGTACAGCCAGGCATGCAGCAGACAACCGTGCTGCCCTGCTGCGATGCAAGCCCGGGGCACGTGACGAAGAAGAGTTCCCCCCCGAACAGAGGATGGCCGGTCGGCTCAGGGGTGGCGGCGGGAGCAGAGACAGCGAGCCCGCAGATGAAATCCGTTCATGGGGCGGCCACTAGTGCCGCATCAGCGAACCTTCGCCCCGTCGGAGAGAGCGTTCGGTTCGGATGCTGGTCCCGGTGTGCAACTGAGCAGTCACTGGCCGCGTGTCCTTCCGGCTCCAAAAGCGTGTGCAAGCCACCCGGAGGGGCCTTTACCCTCCGGGCATGGATCTTCGCGAAGAACTTCCGAGTGACAGACAGGCCGTGCGGGATGTTCACCTGCAGGCGTTCGGTGACCATGGCCTTGTCGTGGCCGACCTGGTCGATACCCTGCGGGACACCATCACACCGAAGGACGGTCTCTCGCTGGTCGCCGAGCACGACAGGCAGGTCGTCGGGCATGTCATGTTCACCCGCAGTCTTCTCGACGCCCCTCGTCGGCTGGTTGACGTGCAAGTACTCAGTCCGCTGGCCGTGATGCCTGAGCTCCATAAGCGGGGTATCGGCTCGGCCCTGGTCCGACACGGACTGGGGGTCCTCGCCGAACGGGCTGTTCCCCTCGTCTTCCTGGAGGGTGATCCGGGCTATTACTCGCGTTTCGGCTTCGCGCCCGGTGGTGGCCTGGGCTTTCGAAAGCCATCCCTGCGCATCCCGGACGGCGCCTTCCAGGTCATCAGGTTCCCGGAGCATGAGCCATGGATGACGGGGACATTGGTCTATGCAGAGCCGTTCTGGCGGCATGACGCAGTCGGCCTGCGTGACCCCAACGCATAGTGACGCGAGCCGGGTTCGGGACGTGATCCACAACTTCAACGCCGACGGCTTCGAGGCGCTCTACCCGAAGTACCAGGGCGGCCGGCCCAGGACGTTCACCCTGCCCGAGCGGCGCGACATCAAGAAGATCGCAAGTCCAAGCCTGCCGAGCACGGCCTGCCCTTCTCGACCTGGAGCCTGGCCAAGTTGGCCGACTTCCCGGTCGACGAGGGGGTGTCGACGACATCAGCCACGAGGGCCTGCGCGTCCTGCTCCGCGAGGAGGGCGTGTCCTTTCAGCGCATAAAGACCTGGAAGACCTCCCGCGACCCGGACTATGCCGCCAAGAAGGCCCGCGTCGAGAACCTCTACGCGATCGCCGACGTCGAGGTCATACCCGAGGACGGCGAACCCGAAGTCGTCTTATGCCTGGACGAGTTCGGCCCGCTCAACCTCCAGCCCCCTCCCGGACGGCAATGGGCCGAGCGCGGCGGACGGCACAAGGACCCCGACCGGGAGCCGAGGCCCCGTTGGCGGGCGACCTACACCCGGCCGCACGCGGTCCGGCACCTGTTCGCCGCCTACGACCTGGCCCAGGACAAGCTCTACGGCCACATCAAGCCGCAGAAGAACCGGACGAGGTTCCTGCAGTTCTGCCGCTACCTGCGCAGCCTCTACCCGTCGGACATCCGGATCGCCATCGTGCTCGAGGTCCGCCCGTTCGGTCGCCATCCCGGAAGCCGCACCGGAGCCGCCGGGGCCGTACCGGCGGCGGAACACTCGTTGGGCCAACTCCCAGGTCCCGGGGCATCGGTGGTGTGTCTGTGCCCGGCCCCACGGTGTGCTCATGAAGCAGGGCGTGAGCCCATGAAACGCGCTGGCGCTCAACCTGCCTCCGGCGTAATGCCGTGTTCGTTGCCGGCGGGCGGGGAGGGGTCGAGCAGGGCGGTGTCGCGGTCTTTGTGAGCTGCGCGGGTAGGCGGCCCGAATCGTCCTTCGTGCTGTCTCAGGAGGCTCGCGGTCTCGGCCGCCGGCCGGCCGGTGTGCAGGCAGACCACGTCGGTGATCAGATCGTTCAGGGGTGGCCAGGGCATCGTGCCGTGGTCGTTGTAAAGACTGACGAGCCCGTGCAGGGCGGTCCAGAGCATGAGGCCGGCCTGTGCTTGTCGTTCCGCCGTGGGCTGCTTGCGTTCCGGGACGGCAGCGGCCGCGAGGGAGGTCACGACGGCGGTGAGCGGTTCGGCGCCGGCGCCGTGGGCCGAGCCGGGCACCAGGTCGGCGGGCATGCGGCCGCCGAAGAGGGTGCGGTAGTGGCCGGGTTGGCTGACACCCCAGTGCACGTAGGCGGCGCACCGCGCGGTGAGGTCGGCCAGGGGGGCGGGGCCGGCGACTTGTGCGGCCTCGTCCATCAGCCGGGCCAGTTCCTGGTAGCGCAGTCGTAGGACGTGCTGGATCAGTGCGCTGAGGTCGGTGAAGTGGCTGTAGATGCTGGCCGGTGCCACTCCGACCTCGCGTGCGACCTGGCGCAGGGTGAGCGTCTCGGGCTGGTCGAGCGTGGCCAGCAGCTTGGCTGCCGCGTCGACGAGCTGGGCTTTGAGTACCTCCCCCTGCCCCCGCGGATTGCGGCGGCGGGGAACGGACGGCTCCTGAGACGACATCTTCGCCCCCCTTCCTACCTGGGTGAACAGATAAACAACACACGTTCACCTTACCTGGGGCTGCGCCTTGACACCGCTAACCAACGGTTGTTTACTCAACTCACCAACACTTGTTTAGTCAGGAAGTGGAAGATCATGCGCATCGCCATACTCGGAGCTTCGGGCCGCACCGGCGGCACACTCGTCGACCTGGCGCTGGATCGCGGTCACGAGGTCGTGGCCCTGGTCCGCACACCGGCCCGGGTGACCGTGCCGGCGTCCCGGCAGGCGGAGAACCGGCAGGCGGACGTCACCGACCCGAACGGCTTTCCCTCCCTGAGCGACATAGACGTGGTGGTCTCGGCCATCGGCATCAGCAAGGGTGACGGCCCAGGCGCACTGACCGCCGGCGCCAGGCGGCTGGCCGCAGCGGGCGTCCGCACCGTGTGGCTGGGGGCCCTGGGCTCGGGTGTCTCCAGCCGGTCGGGAGGACTCATCTACGCGGGCGTGATGCGGATGTTCGTCGGATCGGAACTGCGGGAGAAGGCCGAGGCCGACGAGATCGCGCTGAAGGCCGGTGCCACGGTCTTCCATGCCCCGGACGTCACCGACGGGCCCCTCAGCTCCACCCGCCGCGTCGTGCCGCTGGCGGACCTGCGCCGCCCGCTGCTGCCGCCCCGGATCTCCCGGATCACGCTGGCATCGCTGCTGCTGGACGAGGCGGAGTCAGGCAAGCAGGGAAACGGCATCGTCGTGCCCCTCGCCTGACCACCGGCCTGACAGCCCGGCACCCCCCGAAGGCGGGCCGGGGACGCTCGCGACCGCAGGGGCGCGGAGAGCCGTGACGGCCGGAACGCACGCGCCACGGAGAGTCAAAACCACCGCCTCCGGCGCGCCCCCACACACACAAGCCGGGTCTTCGCCGTCGGCCACCGCGGAATCCCTGGTCAGATCGCCCGAGCGGGTCGGACACCGCCAGGCACGGCATCCATTGGAGGATCATCATGAGCAACTTCACCGGAAAGGCCGGACTCGTGACGGGCGCCGGCAGCGGAATCGGCCGTTCGGCGGCAATCGAACTGGCCCGCCAAGGCGCCGGCGTCACCGTCACCGACATCGACGAGGCCACTGCGGCCGCGACCGCCGAGATGATCCGGAAGGACGGCGGGAAGGCGTTGGTACTGCGCGTGGACATCGTCGACGAGGACGCGGTGCGCACGGCCGTAGAGCGCACGGTCGAGGCTTACGGCGGTCTCGACTTCGCCGTGAACAACGCCGGCCTGGACTCCCACCACCGGCAGCTGGACCAGATGAGCCCGGAGGAGTTCGAGCGGGTGACCCACGTCAACATGGGCGGGACCTTCCTGTGCATGAAGTACGAGCTGCCCGCTCTGGAAAGCCGCGGCGGAGGCGCGATCGTCAACGTCGCGTCCAACGGCGGTCTGTACGCGATCCCCACCGCCCCTGCCTACGTCGCCGCCAAGCACGGTGTGGTCGGCCTGACGAAGGTCGCCGCGGTGGACTACGCGCCGCGCGGTATTCGCGTCAACGCGGTCTGCCCCGGCCCGACCCGCACGCCCGGGTTCGAACGGGTCGCGGCCGGCACCGACCTGATCGCGATGCAGGAGGCGATGACACCGCTGGGGCGGATGGCGACGCCGGAAGAGGCGGCCGCGGCCGCGGTCTGGCTCTGCTCGGACGCCGCCTCGTACATCACCGGGATCGCGCTGTCGGTGGACGGCGCACGACGGGCATAGGAAGTCATCTCGTGGGCCGTGGAGTATCGATAGCTCTTCGACTGCTCGGCCACTGAGCCTCCGTCACTTTGAAGCGGCAGGTCAGGAGGCTGGTGTGACTGCCCTCCGTAACACTCAGGCTGGCTGTGGGCTGCAGTCTCCGGCGTAGATCGTCTGACCGGGAGGTCGGCTCGCGGTTCCTGTTTGTGCCAGGGCTGGTCACGCCCTGGAGGACGTGACCAGCCTGACTTCCGGTGGCGGGGTGCCGAGTGGTTGGGGTCAGCCCGGCAGATCACCGGTGTAGCGGTAGATGTTGCCGGCCGAGTTCACGCCCCAGACGGTGCCGTCCACTCCTGCTCCGATGTCGGTGAGCGCGCCGGGGATCTGCACCCAGGGGCTGGCGTCGTTATTGGTGTAGCGGTAGATGTTCCCGCCGGCGTTCGCCCCCCAGACCGAGGTGCGGGAGCCTGCTGAGATCGCCTTGAGTCCGCCGCTGATCTGCTTCCAGTGGCCGCTTTCCTGGTCGCCGGTGTAGCGGTAGATGTTGCCGGCGGAGTTGACGCCCCAGACGGTGCCGTCCGCGACGCCCCAGACGGTGCCGTCCGCATTCCACGGGCTCCTTGTCGTCGGCGATGTTGCATGCAGACGCTCCCGCGAGGGAACGATTCAGCATGCAAGCGCGCTTGCGGAATGATCCTTCTCTTGTCCGTAAAGCCTCGTTTATCGGATGGGTCGCGTACTTCGAGCTGGGACGGTGCGGCCGGCGGTTGATCCAGGGGAGACCTGATCAGAGGTCCCACTTGCGGGTTATTCGCAATCACCAGGTTGACGCCGACGAGCGAGCGAGAGCGTCGGGAGGCCGGCCCGGGGTGGTCGACGTGCCGGAGGAGGCAGAAGAGCCTGGTCGGCTTACCTGTTCCTGCCCCGTGCGGTCGGGTGGCCTTCTACGATCCTGTGCATGGGTCCGAGATTCTGGAACGGATCAGCGCGCGGCGCGCAGAACTGGACGAACTCGAGGAACAGCTGGCCAAGCAGTTGGCCGAAGTACGGGCGGAGCGGGACGAACTTGCCGTCGCCGAACGTGTCCTTGAGTGAGTGAGCGAGCAGCTCGCCGACGAGCGCGCCTCGGCCGCGCCAGCGCCCGGGCAGGTGGGTGGACGGACGGTGATGCTGATCCCGCACCGCGCACCGGACGTGGAGGAGACCATGCTCCCGACCAAAGAGCACGCCGAGGACCCCTGCCCGCTCGTCTACCAGTGCCGACTGCCGCCGTCCACGCGCACCGTCAATCACCTCGCCGATCTGCTGCGGCACCACCTGAAAGCGATCCGGTCCAGGTGGCGGATCCTGCCGCCCGGAAAGATCGCGGTGATCGTCCTGGCCGTGCTGTGACACGACCAGCGCCTGGCCGACATGGCCGGCGGAAACAACGTGTCCGAGTCCACCGTCCGTCGCTGGCGCGACGAGCTGATCACCCTGCTCGCCGCCCAAGCCCCGCGCCTGGACCGCGCCCTGAATCAGGGCGGGGAGGTGGTCCTGATCGACGGCACCCTCATCGCCACCATGCGTCAGACCGGAAAGGCCGACCGGCGGAACTACTCCGGAAAGCACCACCGTCATGGCCTGCACTTCCTCGCCCTGACCGACGAGAGGGGGCGCCTGATCTGGCGGATCCTCACCAAGCTCCGCACCGATCCCGCTCACGCGACGCGTCTCCTGCGTGCCCTGCTTGTTCTGACGAATTTCGAGGTCAACCGCTGACGGACGATCTACTCCTCAGGCTGCCGCCCGCGACCAGCGTGAGCACCCCGAGAGCCGGTCACGCCAGCCCCCTGACCAGCGTCTTCAAGTTGGCGAAGGCTCACTGAGTGGTCGCGGGTGAGCGCCAGGGTGCCGTCGACGATGAGGACGGTGTCCCTGTGGAACCGGCTCTGCTGCCGGAGTGCCGGCAGCGGACCGATGTGGTCAATGATGCGGTCCGCGGCCGACTTGGAGATCCCGAACAGCGGCGCCAGCTGGCGCATGGTCAAGTTTGTGCGCCGGTACGCCGTGACCAGCAGGACGCGATCCCCCAGCGACAGACTCCAGGGCCGGCGCGCGGTCGATCTGCGGCTTGCTCCCGTCGTACTGCGGCTACCAATTTGCCGAAGCAGCGCGGGCTCAGCCCCGTACAGGGCCCTATCCAGGACGGCATCGATGCCGTGATCACTCCACCTGCAGCGTGATCGTCTCAGCCGGAGCGAGCGGGTCGGTGAGCGGCTGGATTGACCTCGGCTGAGCATGGTGCCGTGGGGACAACAGAATCAACACCATGTTGATTACACTCGACGCAGTGTAGACTTTCCGAGTGAGGGGGCAGTCCGGCTTCTCGTGAGACCTTTCTGGAGGAACAGTGCAGCAGCAGAAGTGGCTCGTCACCGGCGTCAGCACGGGCCTCGGCCGTGCCTTCGCCCAGGCCGCCCTGGCCGCCGGGCACACCGTCGTGGGAACGGTCCGCTCCGAGGAGGACCTGCGGGCCTTCGACGCGCTGAAACCCGGGTACGCTCACGGCCGCATCCTGGATGTGACTGACGGCGACGCCGTCTCGAGTGTGGTCGCGGAGGTGGAGCAGAGCGTCGGTCCGTTGGATGTCGTCGTCGCCAACGCCGGCTACGGCCTGGAGGGCACCTTCGAGGAGACCCCGCTGGCCGAGGTGCGGCGGCAGTTCGAGGTCAACGTATTCGGGGCAGTGGCCACCCTGCAGGCAGCCCTGCCCCACATGCGCCGGCGCCGCCGCGGACACCTGATGGCCGTCACCTCCATGGGCGGGCTGATGGCCGTGCCCGGCATGTCCGCCTACTGCGGCAGCAAGTTCGCCCTGGAAGGCATCCTGGAAGCACTGGGCAAGGAGGTCGCACAGTTCGGGATCCATGTGACGGCGATCGAGCCCGGCTCCTTCCGCACCGACTGGGCCGGACGGTCCATGACACGCGCCGCGCAGTCCATCGAAGACTACGACGAGTTGTTCACCCCCATCCGGGAAGCGCGGCAGAAAGCCAGCGGGAATCAGTTGGGCAACCCGGCCAAGGCCGGGGACGCCGTGGTCCACATCGCATCAGTCGACCAGCCGCCGGCTCACCTTGTCCTTGGCTCGGATGCGCTGCGACTGGTCACCGCCGCGCGCACGGCCGTGGACGAGGACATCCGCGCCTGGGAGCAACTCTCCCGTACGACCGACTTCGCCGAGGGTGCTCAGCTCTGATGCCCAGCCACCACTCTGCGCGGAGCCGGCGCGCCACCGAACGCAAGGGCGATGTCCGGGAGCGGGCCATTCTGGACACCTGCGAAGCTCTGCTGGCACAAAAGGGCTACGACGCCATGACTGTCGGCGACATCGCCCAGGGCGCCGGCATCACACGCGGCGCCCTGTACTTCTACTTCGGCTCCAAACAAGAAGTGGTCACGGCACTCGTGGCCCGGACCGTCGAGCACCTGTGGGAGCGGTCCCGCGCCACCGCGCAGACCGACGAGCCGCGCCAGGCCATCGCAGCAGCCATGCAGCGCACGGTCGAGCTGTGGAACGAGCACGGCCTGGTCATGCGCACGGCCATCGACCTGTCGTTGACCGTTCCGGAGATCGGCGAGCTGTGGAGCCACACGGCAGACTTGTTCATCACCGCCATCACCGCCGTCCTGGAACGAGCCGGCATCCAGGCCGGCACCGGACCAGAACAAGCCTCAGCGATGGCACGCGCCCTGTGCTGGATGATCGAACGGACCTTCTACCACGCCTCGCAGGAATCCCGCGAGGCGTTGCAAAAGGCATCTTCGACCTGTGAGCACATCTGGCTGATCAGCGCCGGCCTGATCACCTGATGCATCTGGCGCGGACGGCGAGGCACGAAACCGGACCCCGTGACTCCGAGGCCCACCGTCCAGGCACTCCACCAGCGGAAATCCCGAGAGGCACAGCGTCCTCTCCCAGCCCGATCAACGGGAGTTGGTGTCCACAACTCCCGTGTGTGGGCCTTCCGGATCAGGTTGCGATACCTGGAAGGTCACTTAGAGATTCCGCGGGTAGAGGACAAGGCGTCATGGTCGGCGGGCTGGCCGTGTGTCCCAGCGTTGGCTGGTCCAGGCTTCGCGGATGAGGCGTCGGATCACGATGATCGCGGTCATCAACGCGAGCAGTGCGTTGATGACGACCGCTCGGCGTTCCGTGCAGGACAGGGTGAAGTTGAAGCCGCGGCTGTACCAGGAGTTGGTGCGCTCGACGACCCAGCGGCGAGTGTGGTTGATCGGGATCACGACGCCCTTGGGCTGGGTCCGCCACTCGCAGCCGAGCTCGGTCAGCAGTGTGCGGGTGACCGTGGAGTCGTAGCCCGCGTCAAGGTGCACCGTGATCTGCTCAGGCAACGCGAGCTCGAAACGCCCGAGCTTCTCTGGCGTCGGGCGCAGGAACGGGGAGTCGTGCCGGTTCGCGCCGGTCACGACACAGTCCGGCGGGATCCCGCATCCGTCGGTCATCCGCGACCACTTGATCGCCACAAGGGCTCGATCGCCCATGCTTCGACGGTGGGCACCGGTGCTCCGTTTTCAGATGTAGAGATGTAGGAGTCCCACATCAACACGGATCCCGGTGAGGCCGAGGCCAAGGACTCGTCGAAGGCCCGGCGGTAGCCCGGACTACCGGGAGCCCGCCACAGGGCGCGACTTGTAGAAGGACTCCTCCAGGTAGGCGGCCTCGTGCGGCTGGTAGGGCTCCTCCAAGTAGGCGGCCTCGTCTTCGTCGAGTTCGACGTCCACCGCGGCGACCGCGTCGGCCAGCTGGGCCGGCTTGGTAACCCCGACGATGGGCGAGGTCACCGCCGGGTTGCGCATGACCCAGGCCAGGGCGACCTGGGCCGGGGACAGACCCCGCTTGCCCGCGATCTCGTGGACGCGCTCGGCCACTGCCTGGTCCCCGTCGCGGTAGAGGATCTTGCCGCCCTCGTCGGTCTCGGCACGCGCCGTGGCGGTGTCCCGGGCCCGCGTCAGCCTGCCCCGCGCCAGCGGGCTCCACGGGATCACGCCGATGCCCTGGTCGGCGCAGAGCGGGAGCATCTCCCGCTCTGCTTCCCGGTGGATGAGGTTGTAGTGGTCCTGCATCGACACGAACCGGGTCCAGCCGTTCAGGTCAGCCAGGTACAGGGCCTTGGTGAACTGCCAGGCGTACATGGAAGAGGCTCCGATGTAGCGGACCTTCCCGGACTTGACCGCGTCGTGCAGCGCCTCGAGGGTTTCCTCGATCGGGGTGTCGTAGTCCCAGCGGTGGATCTGGTACAGGTCGATGTAGTCGGTCCCCAGTCGCTTCAGGGAGGCGTCGAGCTCGGCGAAGATCGCCTTGCGGGACAGCCCGGCGCCGTTCGGGCCGGGGCGCATCCGCATCCAGACCTTGGTGGAGAGAACGACCTCCTCGCGCCGGGTGAAGTCCTTGACCGCCTGGCCGACGATCTCCTCGCTGCTTCCGGCGCTGTACCCATTGGCCGTGTCGAGGAAGTTGACGCCGCCCTCGAGGGCCTGCTTGATGATGTCCCGGCTGGCGTCCGCGCCCAGCGACCAGGGCTCGCCGCCCCGGTCCGGCTCGCCGAAGCTCATGCAGCCGAGGGTGATGGCGGAGACTTCCAGTCCGGTCGTTCCGAGCTTGATGTATCGCATGCTTCCGAACCTAGGAGTTGGAGTGCGCTCCAACGCAATACGTCTCGGTCCGGAATTCGGAGGCGTGGGGCATGTGTGCCCTGTCAGGTTTCGACCGTTTCGGCCAGACGTACCAGAGAACCCAGTGGTAACGAGTAACGAACTGTCAATTCTCGGTCGAGCGCATGGGGCCCTACTCAGCCCCCCGACGCCAAACCGCCCTCGCGGGTCCGTCGCCACGACCGAACATCGCTCGATCACGGGGAGATTCCGCTGGTCCGGGCGGCGGTATCGCGGCGCTCGCGACGGCGCCCCTACCCGCGGGATCTCTAAGTCCAGCTCGGAGCCTTGTGATGCGGAGGCGTCTATGGGGTCTGTGCGAATCGTGTGAGATCTGGTGACACGACGAAGCCCCGCCTGTTTCCGCCGGCGGGCTTCTTGCATCGGTGGTCATGACGGCCTGCGGTGGGTGTCTGGGGCTCCGCTCCGTCCCTTGATAGTCCCAGCGGGCAGGTCTTCGCTTCATCTCCTTCGCGAAACAGGCCGCTGCCCGGCGCAGGATCTCGCGCGCGAGCGACCACTCCTTCTCGGCTGTGACCAGCTGGGTGTCCTCGGTCCGCAGCCGGGCCGGCTCCGCCCCGGTGTCCTGCGGCCCGGGCCTCGCGGGGCACTGCCGCTTCGGCTTCCACTGGCACCGGGTTGGCGGCAATGTTACGGGTGTACTGGGTTGGCCAGCATCTATGCAGCTCAGAGGTGGTGTAGGGCGGTTTTACGCATGTGCATGTGCCGCCACCTGTCACCACCTCTGGCAGGGTGCATGCTGATTTAGCTGGCGCGTCGTCAGCTGAATGTGATGGCTTGTTAGTTCTATGGTCTCGTGCCTGGAATTGGGGAGCGGGCAGCCTCGCATGCCTGAGCGGTTGGGCAGGCTCGATCTTTACGGTTGACCCCGATGTAAACGTCTGTCCTGAGTTTTGTTCGGTGTCCAGGGAATGTCGCCGAAGGCGCAATGGCTGAGGGTGACGTGCTGGGTCCACCGCTCGGGGTGCCGCCCTCGTCACCGGGCTTGGTGAAGTCGTCGTCGGGTGAGGCCCTGCGCATCGGGCATACCGGCCGCCCGTCACGGCGGTACGCGGCCGGTTCGAGTGGGTTGGGAGGGACGTGTCAGGCGTGATCCATCCGACGGTCTTCAGCCCCGCGCAGATGATCATTCTCGCGATCTGCCGGACTGGGGCGTACTTCAAGAGTCGGATGCGAAGGGTTGCATGCGTGCGATGAGCACGGCGACATCATCCGGATCAGCGGGAAGCCGGAGTTCGCGAAGGAGTCGGTCGCAGGTTTCCTCCAACGTGCGGTCGGGTGCGTCCAGCAGGCGCAGGAGGGTGTTGAGGCGTTCGTCGATGGGGTGATGACGGACCTCGACGAGGCCGTCGGTGTACAGGACCAGCCGATCACCAGCGCCGACGGGGATGGTCGTGGTCACGAAGGGCACGCCACCAACCCCGAGTGGGGTGCCGGTCGGAAGGTCGAGCAGTTCCGGGTGCTTGCCATTGCGCACCAGGACCGGCGGCAGATGGCCTGCGGTGGAGATGTGGCACTCCGCGCGGTGCGGATCGTAGACGGCATAGACGCAGGTGGCGATGTACTGCTCAAGCCCTGAGGTGATCTTGTCGAGGTGATGGAGGACCTGGGCAGGGTCCAGGTCGAGGTCGGCGAAGTCGTTGGTGCCGGTGCGCAGGCGGC
Organism: Streptomyces lydicus; assembly: GCF_000717345.1. Taxonomy (GTDB): domain Bacteria; phylum Actinomycetota; class Actinomycetes; order Streptomycetales; family Streptomycetaceae; genus Streptomyces; species Streptomyces lydicus. Next base: position 49,992 of record NZ_JNZA01000015.1, read on the forward strand.
CCATGGTGACGGCGGCGTCGATACCACTGCCCATGACGTCTCCCACAACCAGCACGGTCTTGTCGCCGTCGAGCGGGAGGACGTCGTACCAGTCGCCACCGACCTCGTAGGCCGCTTGTGCAGGCCGGTACCGGGAAGCGACCTCAAGGCCGGGGAGGTGCGGCGGGTGATCCGGGAGCAGGCTGCGCTGAAGGGTCTCGGCTGCATTGCGGACCGTCTGGTGCGAGCGGGCGTTGTCGATGCACACCGCGGCGCGGGAGGCCAGCTCACCGGCGAGGGCGAGGTCGTCCTCATCGAAGGGCTGCGGGTTACGGGCACGGCTCAGCCCCAGGAAGCCAAGGATCTGGCCGCGAGCGGTGAGCGGGAGCAGCATGTAGGAATGCACGCCGGCGCGGGCCAGCACCGTGGCGGCGCGGTCGTCCCGGGCGATGCGGGCCATGGCGGCGTCATCCATGTGGGAGATCAAGATCGGCCGGCCGGTGCGTACGCATTCGGTGGGCAGGCGGTCGGCGTCGTAAGCAGCGATCTCGCCGGGCGGGTCGGCGGCCTGGACGGCTTCGGTGACATAGGCGGCCTGCACCGCGAGGGCGCGGAAGAGCGCGGGACCGTCGCCCGAGGGCGGACGGTGCTCGTCGAGGACGGAATCGAGGACGTCGACCGTGGCCATGTCGGCGAGCTCGGGCACGGCGACGCCGGCAAGCTCCCGGGCGGTCTGCTCGACCTCCAAGGTGGTGCCGATGCGAGCGGAGCCGTCGGCGATCAAGGCCAGGCGCCGTCGGGCCTCGGCGGCCTCCGTCGCCGCTTGATAACGGTCGGTGACATCCACTACCAGGTCGGCCACCCCGAGGACCCGCCCCTGGGGGTCGTCCAGTCGGTACAGCGAGATCGACCAGGCGTGCTTGCGTGGGTCGGCGGGGGTGTGGCCCACGATGGTGTACTCGTCGACCATGGGGACCCCGGTCTTGAGGACCTGCCGCATCCCGGCCTCCGGCCCCTCGAACTTCGCCGAGGTCATGATCTCGCGGTAGTGCCGACCCAGGTGGTCTTCCGCGGGAATGCCGTGCATCCGCTCCAAAGCGGGGTTGACGGCGACGTACCGCAATTCGGTATCGAGGATCGCCAGCCCGATGGGCGACTGAGAAATCAGCCGGGTGGACAGGGCAAGGTCCCGTTCGACCTCCCGAAGCGTTGACCCGTCGGTGGCCAGACCAAGGGCGTAGAAGTCACCGAGGCCGTCCAGCAGCCGCATGTTGCGGAACTCCACCAAGCGAGTGCTGCCGTCCTTGTGCCGGATGGGGAATGCCCCGGCCCACCTCTCTCCGGTATCCATGACCTCGGCAAACAGCTTGATCATCAGATCCCATTGCTGCTCGTGAACGAGCAGCGGCGCAGCGTACTGCCCGAGCGCCTCCTCAGCGGTATAGCCGAACAGCTCCTCGGCCTCCGGGCTCCACAAATCGATCCGCCCCTCGGCATCCAACAGCACCGCAGCAACGCCGAGAAGATCCATCAGCCCACTCGGCTGCGACGATCGCCCCTCGGGCTGGCCGGTGCCACCCGGACGCCCACCGGCTGTGCTCACACGGGCACTCCTTCCATGCGCTGGACCACAAGGGGCCTCCGCGGGCCAGAGCCCGCGACCCCGCCCCGTACCTATGGAGTGCTTGGGCTTCCATGGTCCACCCTGGAGCGGCCGATGGCGCAGGATGGTCTCCCTTTCCCAGGTGCCATCGGGCGCCCACATGCCCAGCCGTGATCCGGCACCTCGGCCTCTCGAATGTGGACCAGCCCCCCAGGGTGCCGCCCCCAGCTCCGGCAGGCGGCGGGTGAGCGGCCTGGGTGCTGCCGCCTCCCGCATCCGTCAGGTGCGGGCTGCGGCGCGTGCCCGCCATGGATGGATCATGGACACGTACCTTCTGCGCCTCGTGGACCGCTGAGAGGTCCGACGGTGTCGGTGTGGTCGGCGAGTTCGCGTCATGCCTGATACCGGTGGGCGCCGTCCTGCTGGTGGGTCGAAACCGCCCCCGCGGAGGACACACCGCTCCAGCGGCTGCCCATCGGTATGGTGCGCGAAGCTCCGGGCTTGAGGCTGAGGCAGCGTCTCTTGGATGCTCCGACCACCAGGGCGATCCGGCCGGGCCCGAGCCGCCCACCCCGAACTGAGGAGGAACGGTGCCGCAGGAGCCGATGACCGCAACGCTCGGTCGCACCGCCGCCGTGGGACCGTTCTTCACCGTCCGGACCGACCTCGGATCACCTCGCGACCAGGGATTTCTTCCCCTGTCGGAGCTGTACCGAGGGGGACACCAGTCGGCATTGCGTCATCGTCTGAAAACGGTCGCCGCACAGCTCGGCACAGCGGACCGCGGGGTCGCGGCCTCCCTTGTCTACCAGGGACTCGCCGGGCGACTGTGGTCGATTGCTCTGGCACCCGCGGCGGTGGCTGGGGACATCCCCGATCTCGACAGCGACGCGTTGTGGTGGCATCCGAATCGGAGCACACCCGACGAACTCTGGCTGCCCGCGCCGACCTCCCTGCCGTCGGCCTCCGAGCAGAGCCTCGCGTGCCGGCTGCAAGCGGCCGTACTGCACGATCACTTGGTGCCGCTGCACCACGCCATCAGCGCCGAGTCCCGGCTCTCCTCCCAGGTGCTGTGGGGCAACGCCGCCTCGGCGTTGGTCGGCACCCTCCGTGTGCTGCACGACTGGTGTCGCAGGTCGAGCCGGCCGGAAGCGGCGGATCGCGCCGTGGCACTCGCCGTCTGCCTGCTCGAAGACCCGCATCTGCGCGACACCGGAACGTTGGATCCCACCCTTCCGGCATTCTCACGACGCAGCTGCTGCCTGTACTACCGCGTACCCGGCGGAGGGCTCTGCGGGGACTGTGTGCTGCGGCGGGCTCGGCGATAGAGCCGGGCACACGCACGGCGTGCGGCTGTTGCCACGGCTGCTACCCGCTCGGCGACGACACCCTGTGGGGCGTCAACCGCCGAAGGAAGAGCGCCACCGATTCGCTGGCCGCGGTGAATTCGATAGGTGCCGCCCGGCCCGACGGCACCCGATCTGCGTCATCCTGGACAACCTGTCCGTCCACAAGGCGCTGGCATCCGCCGCTGGGCGAAGAAGCACAAGGTCGAGCTGTGCTTCAACCCGACATACGCCTCGTGGGCCAACCGATCGAGGCGCACTTCGGACCACTGCGGCAGTTCACCATCGCCAACTCCGATCACCCAACCACACCGTGCAGACCCGAGCCTGCACGCCTACCTCCGGTGGCGCGACGCCACCGCTCGCCACCGCGACGTCCTGGCCGCCGAACGCAAGCAACGCGCCCGCATTTGCAGCGAGAAAGGCATCCGCTGGGGCGGACGGCCCCTGAATTGGCGGCCTGACCTGGCAGGAAGGTGAGTCACCGAGATTGCGGGGCGAGCGGGGTTTTTCGCCTGAGGCGGCAACGGGTGGCGCCGGCAGGGACTCAGGGTTCGATGACGAGGCGTTCGATGAGGCCGTCGCGGAGTGTGAACTGGTAGCGCAGATCGATGGTCCCGCCGGGAAAGTTGCCCTCGAGGTGGTGGGTGGCGATGTAGCGGGTTGCGTCGGTCTGCTGGGCGCCGGTGAGGTGGATGGTGTAGGTGAATTCGGTGGCCGATCGGTCGAGCCACTCCCTGATCGCCTCGATGCCCTCGTAGGTGTTGCCGTCGTCGATCACTGTGGCTTCGCGAGTGAACGCCGTGAGTGCGCTGGCGGTGTCGTGGGCGCGGTGCGCTGTCAGGTAGCGGGTGATCACCTCGGGCAGGGTGTCCGGGGTGCTGGTTCGGGGCTGGTTGTCGTGCATGACGCTCCTTGGGGTGGTGGCGGGTTCAGACGGTGGGGGTGGTGCCGCCGTCGATGACGTGTTCGGCGCCGACGATGGCCGAGGCGCGGTCGGAGACGAGGAAGGCGACGAGCTCGGCGACTTCCTCGGGCCGGTTGGGACGGCCCAGCGGGATCCCGCCCAGGGAGTCCATGAGCCGGCCCAGCGCCGCTTCCTGCGTGATGTCTGCGTCGTGGGCGATCCGGGCGACGAGGTTGTCGGCGGCCGAGGTCTGCACGAAACCGGGCGAGACGGTGTTGACGCGGACACCGTGCGGGGCGACCTCGTTGGCCAGGCCCTTGCTGTAGGTGGTCAGGGCGGCCTTGGCGGCGGCGTAGGCCAGGGTTCCGTTCCACAGCGGCATGCGGCGCTGGATAGAGGTGACATGCACGATCACACCCTTACCTGTGGCGATCATGTGCGGCAGGAGTGCGCGGTCCAGGCGGACGGCGGCCAGCAGGTTCGTGTTCAGCTCCCTGGCCCAGTCGTCCTCGCCGAGCGCGGCGAACCCGCCAGCCGGCGACTCGGACCCGCCGAGGGTGTTGACCAGGATGTCGACGCCTCCCACGCGGGCGTCCACTTCGGCTGCTACGTGGACTGCGCCCTGGGCGGTGGACAGGTCGGCGGTGATGAACGCCTTCTCCTCGACGGTGTCGGGGCGGCTGCGGGCCGTGACCAGCACGGTCGCGCCGGCCTGGGCGAGACGTCGGGCGATGGCGGCTCCGGTGCCCTTGGTGCCGCCGGTGACCAGGGCACGTCGGCCTTCAAGGGATTCGCTGAGGGGTGTGGTCACGGTGTGCTCCGTTCCGGGTGCGGGCGCAGAAGGCACCGCTCCCGCCATTACTGCTAAAGTAGAAGCTACTAACTTCGACTTTAGCAGTAACCGAGGGGATGGCTGCCATGGCGAGCCGGATCAGGCTGGAGGACCGGGAGTGCCCACTGTCCACGACGGTGGAACACGTAGGCGAGTGGTGGACGCTGCTGATCCTCCACGACGCTTTCGACGGTTACACGCGCTTCGACCAGTTCCAGGAGAGTCTGGGCATCTCCTCCAGCATGCTCACCACCCGACTGAAGACCCTCGTCGCCGACGGACTACTGGAGCGCCGGCCCTACCAGACCAACCCCGTACGCCACGAGTACGTCCTCACCGAACTCGGGCGCTCCCTCCGACCGGTGGTCGTCGCCCTGGCCGCGTGGGGTAACTCCCGCCTCACGCCGGCCGAACGCAGCATGATCCTCATCGACGCGCACAGCGGCGAGGAAGTCGAGCCCGTCGTCGTCGACGCCAAGACCGGCCGCCGGCTCGACGACAGCGACACCTACGTCTTCACCGCAGGCCCGGCAGCCAGCGACGCCATGCGCCACCGATATGCGGCACGACCGACCACCCCCGCGGAGGCGGCAGGGCTGCCCCAAGCCCGCACCGAACAGCAGATCAAGTGAGGCAACCTTCCCGGTCGCAGCGCTGGACCGTGGGGTCATGTGCGTGGCTGTCGAGGCCCGCCGCTCCGGGAGCAGTTCACCGCTCAATCTGCCTCCACGGAGTGCAGGACGGCCGCGACCAGCCCGCCGGTGCTCGCCCAACTCCCCGACCACCGCTGGATCGTGAGCTTGCCCGGCCACCCCTACGCGCCCCTGACCGCCACCTAAACGCTGCTCGCCCCGCTCTTGGCCGACCTGCCAGGCGCTGGCACAGTTCTGACCGTCCGGACGGTTCGGTGCTGGCTACGGGATGCGCCATCGGGTCGGAAGGTGAAGGAACATGAGGAATCGTCAAGAGTCGTGGACGGGGCCGTTGACGTCTACCGAGGCTGTTCCCACTCGGTCCGGGTGAGTTCGTACTCGACTTCACCGTGCTCGGAGCCCTCGATCGCCTCCGGCCAGTCCCCGGTGAAGTTCCGGACGAAGGACAGGCCCGCCTTCTCCATGACACGACGGGACCGAGTGTTGACGGCCATTGTGTTCGCCGTGACCCGCTCGACGTCCAGATCCGTGAACCCCTTGTGGATCAGGGCCCTGGAGCCTTCGGTGGCGTAGCCGCGCCCCCACGCCGCCTGGCTCAACCGGTAGCCGAGTTCGACCACAGCGGGGCTGTGCTCCTCCAGCGGCCGGAACTCGAACCAACCCAGGAAGGTGCCGGTGATCCTCTCCTGCGCGGCCCAGTACCCACGGGTCCCCCAGCACGGGTAGTCGTGCAGGAGCCGCGGCAGGGTCCGCGTCTCGATCGTCTCGCGGCTGGTGGGACGGCCACCGTTGATGAAGCGCGTGACCTCGGGGTCGTTGTGCAGGGCGAGGAGACGGTCAGTGTCGGCCGCTGTGAACGCGCGCAGGATGAGCCGGTCGGTCTCCAGGAAGGTGGTCATGCGCGATCTTCACCACGGGTGGGCTGGGCGTGCCACCAGTTTTCTGACCGGCGGCAGTCGGTGGTGTTCATGCCGCGCGGACCGCGGATCGCTCGACCAGCACGCCCCGCTCGAAGCTGGCCCCGGCATGGACCAGCGCGACGAGGTGGGATGCGTTCACGGCTCGCCACCGCTGCTGGGCGGACTCCACCAGCTTGAAGACCCTAGCCAGGGCAGGTGACGCGCTGCCGGCGCCCTTGGTGACCTTCGTGCGGAGCCGAACCGTTGCGAAGGTGGACTCGATGGGGTTCGTGGTGCGCAGGTGGATCCAGTGCTCTGCGGGGAAGTCGTAAAACACGAGCAGTTCGTCCACGTCGTCGGTGATCTTCTTGACGGCTTTGGGGAACTTTGCCCCGTAGGTCTTCGCGAATACCGCGACCGCCTTGAGTGCGCGGTCGCGGTGGCGTCAAGGAGGGCAAGACGCGACGCGAGATTGTCCGATGCCTCGAACGCTACGCCGCCCGCGAGGTGTTCCACCTGGTCAGGCCCACACAGCCATGACCTCCGTCATAGGGGCAGTTGTGAGACTTGAGAGCGCGAAGGGTGTTAGCGAGATGTCGATGCACACCCGCAACGTCGCTTCTCTGGGCTAGCAGCCCTTGGTCCTGATCACGAGCAAGGCGCCGGGGCCGGACGAGCGGATCATGGTGAGCTACGACGAGCCGGGTCATCCAGTTGTCTACGTCGTCTTGGCGGTGAGGCCCTGACCTGCGCAAACTCCGCTTCGGGGGCGTGGGCGGAGGGCACACTCCGACGGCTCTTCCTGACCCGGGTGTCAGGATCGCGTCACGGAGTGGGTAGCGTGGTCGGGTGAGTGAGAAGACCACCCGCCCGCACCGGGTCACCTCCCTCGCGCTGGTGTCCTCGTCGCCGCGCTACGGCACCGCGGACGCCTGGCGGCAGCGCGGCGTGGTCATCCGGACGAACGGGCTCGACCCGATCGCCCGCACCGCGCCCGAGCACTGGTTCACCCCCGATTTCGCCGGCGCCCAGACCGCCATCGTCGAATGGGCCGTCCAGATGGTGCGGACCACCGACCCCGGCTGCTACATCGCCGCGTGCGAGGCGCTCGCCTCCTTCGACGTCCGGTCCTCCCTCGGCCGCATCGGCGTCCCCACGCTCGTCGTCGTCGGCTCCGAGGACCAGGTCACGCCGACCACCGACGCCCGCACGCTCGTCGCCGGGATACCGGACGCGAGCCTGGCGCTGGTGCCCGGCACCTCCCACCTCGCGCCGGTCGAGCAGCCCGCGGCCGTCACCGAGCTGCTCATCCGGCACTTCAGCACCGCCTGGCACGACAAGCCGGGCCCCGGCAGCCCGGCCGCCATCGGCGCCGCCGCCCCCAAGCCGCAGATCGCGCCCCCGCCGCCCCCGCAGGCGCCGCCCGTCGCCATCGAGTCCGGCATCGCCCAGCCGCACCCGGCCCGCGGCGGCGCGTACGAGGCGGGCATCAAGATCCGCCGCGAGGTGCTCGGCGACGCCCATGTCGACCGGGCCGAGGCCGCCGCCGACGACTTCACCGGCGACTTCCAGGACTTCCTCACCCGCTACGCCTGGGGCGAGACCTGGACGCGCCCCGGCTTGGACCGCCGTACCCGCAGCATCATCACGCTCACCGCGCTGGTCGCCCGCGGCCACCACGACGAGCTGGTCCTGCACACCCGCGCGGCCCTGCGCAACGGCCTGACCCCTTCGGAGATCAAGGAAGTCCTGCTGCACACCGCCGTGTACTGCGGCGTTCCGGCCGCCAATTCCGCCTTCCGCGTGGCCCAGCAGGTCATAAAGGAAGAGACGACCCCGGAGAGCTGACCGCCCGGGGGCGGGCGGGCGCGGTGCAGGCGCGGCGAACGGCCGTGCGAGGGGCGGGCGCGCGGCAAGATGGCCCCATGGAACTCATCAAGAAGACCCATGCCTGCGTCCGGTTGGAGAAGGACGGGCAGACGCTCGTCATCGACCCCGGTGTCTTCACCGAGGAGGACGCGGCCGTCGGCGCGGACGCGATCCTGGTCACCCATGAGCACATGGACCACTTCCACGAGGAGCGGTTGCGGGCCGGTATGGAGGCCAATCCGGGTGCGGAGATCTGGACCCTGGCCAGCGTGGCCGAGCAGCTCTCCGCGGCCTTCCCCGGGCGGGTGCACACGGTGGGGGAGGGCGACACCTTCACCGCGGCCGGCTTCGACGTCGAGGTGCACGGTCAGCTGCACGCCGTCATCCACCCCGACATCCCGCGCGTCACCAACGTCGGCTTCCTGCTGGACGGCGGCGCGGTGTTCCACCCCGGGGACGCGCTCACCGTCCCGGAGGGCCGTACGGTCGACACCCTGCTGGTGCCCGTGCACGCGCCCTGGAACAAGGTCGCCGAGGTGATCGACTACCTCCGTGAGGTGGCGCCGCGGCGGGCCGTCGACATCCACGACAGCCTGCTCCGGGACCATGCCCGCCCGATCTACGACTCCATGATCGACAAGCTGGGCGGCACCGACCACCGCCGGCTCTCGCCCGGCGGCAGCCTCCCGGTCGGCTGAGGCCGGCCGGCTGCGGACCCCGGCTGTCAGTACCTCGCTGTAAGTTGGCAGACATGCGCATCGCGACCTGGAACGTCAATTCGATCACCGCCCGCCTCCCCAGGCTGCTGGCCTGGCTGGAGAGCAGCAGCACGGACGTGCTGTGCCTCCAGGAGACCAAGTGCGCCGTCGAGCAATTCCCGTTCGAGCAGCTGCGCGAGCTCGGATACGAGGCCGCGGTGAACGCCAACGGGCGGTGGAACGGCGTGGCCGTGCTGTCCCGGGTGGGGCTCGACGACGTGGTCATGGGCCTGCCCGGCGGCCCGGACTACGACGGGCTCCAGGAGCCGCGGGCCGTCTCGGCGACCTGCGGCGGGGCCCGCGTCTGGTCGGTGTACGTCCCCAACGGCCGCGAGGTCGACCACGCGCACTACACCTACAAGCTCGGCTGGTTCGAGGCGCTGAAGACCGCGGTCGCCGAGGACGCGGCGGGCACCCGCCCGTTCGCGGTCCTCGGCGACTACAACGTCGCGCCCACCGACGAGGACGTCTGGGACCCCGCCGTGTTCGTCGGCGCCACCCACGTCACGCCCGCCGAGCGCGCCGCCCTGGCCGCCCTGCGGGAGGCCGGCCTGACGGACGTCGTGCCGCGCCCCCTGAAGTACGACCGGCCCTACACGTACTGGGACTACCGGCAGCTCGCGTTCCCGAAGAACCGCGGGATGCGTATCGACCTGGTCTACGGCAACGAACCGTTCGCCAAGGCCGTCTCCGACGCCTACGTGGACCGCGAGGAGCGCAAGGGCAAGGGCGCCTCGGACCACGCCCCGGTCGTGGTGGACCTCGACGTCTGACGCGTCACCCCCGCCCCGGTACGAGCGTCCGCAGGTCCACGGCCTCGCCCAGTGCCCGCAGGCCCGCGTCTCCGGGGTGGAGGTGGTCCCCGCTGTCGTAGCCGGGCAGCATCCGCCCCGGGTGCGCGGGGTCGCGGAGGACGGCGTCGAAGTCCAGGGTCGCGTCGAAGGCGGCGCCGGCATCCGCGCGGACGGCGGTGTTGACCGCCTGGCGACGGGTCTCGACGGCGGCGGTGCAGTCGGGGTAGCCCTCACAGGGCGCGACGGTCGCCACGACCACCCGCAGCCCCCGCTCGTGCGCCCGCCGGGCCAGCGCCCGCAGACCGGCGACGACCTCCTCCGCCGAGGTCCCCCAGCGCACGTCGTTGATGCCCTCGAAGACCACCACCGTTCGCGCCCCGGGCTGCGCCAGCACGTCGCGCTCCAGCCGGTGCCCGGCGCTGACCCCGCCGGTGTCGGCGCTGACCCCGTCGCCCTGATAGCGGTCGGTGACGACGCGGTTCGCCGAGATGCCGTGGTTGAGCACGCCGTAGCGCGGCAGCGCGTGCTGCGCCTGGAAGCGGGCGGCGAGCACGTCCGGCCAGCGGTGGTTGGCGCCGCTGGTCGACTTCACCCCGTCGGTGATCGAATCGCCCAGCGCCACGACCGAGCCGGGGCCGCCCCGGACGTCGACTCCCGTCAGGAACGGCCAGCTGCTCATCGTCTCCGGGTAGGCCGCGCCCCCGGCGTCCCCGGTGCGGTCCCCGCTGCCGGCCGCGCTCAGATACGAGAGCTGTGCCGCCTCCTGGTGCACCGGCGCCGCCGTGACCGTCCCCGGCAGGTGGAGGCTCACCAGCAGATCGGTGCCGGGCGGCACGGTGAAGGCCGCCGGATCGCTGAACGCCTCCGCGCCGGCCGGCACGCGGACGCCGGCCCGTCCCCGCCCGAAGGTCAGCGGGACGGGTGCGTGCTTCGCCGCCGCGCCCGTGCCGCGTACCGCGATGCTGGCCGCCGCTATCTCCACCGGCGCCGCCGCGAAGGTGTTGGCGATCCGGATCCGCGCCCCCGGCCCGCCCGCGCCGCTGTGCACGACCAGCCGCAGCGTGCGGTCCGTCCACGGACCGACGGCCCGGTAGCCGGCCGTGCTCGCCGCCCAACTGCCGGTCCGTCCGCGGGCGGTGTCCCGTACCGCGACCGCGAAGACGTGCAGGGCCCCGGCGGAGCGGGACGCCCCGGGCAGGACCACGGACGCGACCTCCCGCCCCGGCCGCAGCGGCACCGCCACCGCGTACAGCCGCACCGGCCCCGCCGACTGCCCGCCGGCGCCGTTCAGATGCGGCAGTGCGACCGCCTTGGTGGTCAGCGGGCCGGACCGCCAGTCGGGCGCGGTGAGTTCGTAGGAGCTGCGCGAGCCGTCCCGGTAGCGCACGGTGCCGGTGCCGCCGGCCGTGCCGCCCGTCCCGGCGACCAGGAACGCCAGCGCGTCGCCCCGGCCGCGTACCGCCACCGCCTGCCCGTCCGCCCGTACGTTGTCCGGTTGCCCGGCGGCCGTGCGGGGCCGGCTGAGCCGTGCCCCGTCGAGGGTGAGGACGCTGCCCGGCGACCAGCCGGCCGCCGCCAGATCCTGGGCGGACAGCGAGTGGCCCGCGCCGTCGAAGTCCGCGGCGCCGGGACGGGAGTTGTCACTGACGGCCGTGTTGTCGAACAGCCTCGCCAGGGGCTGCGGGGCGCCGGGGCGCGCGGTGCGGCCGGGCGAGGCGGCGGCCGCGCCGGCCGGGGCGACGGACGGCGACGCCGTCACGGCGAGCAGCAGGGTCAGGGCGTTGCCCCATCGTCGTAGGCGCATCGGTCGGTGTCCCTCCGGGAGGCGTCAACGGGCAGGTGTGCGCGGCGATCCGGCGGGCGCCCCGAGGTGCGAGAGGCTCCCGCGGATCGCGCCGATCCGATCCGAGCGCCATGAAGGTAGGGAGGCGGAGGGGGAGCGTCAAGGTGACGAACGGCGCGCGATCACGCCGCGCGCCTGTGGCCCCGGCCACAGGTCCGGTGGGACCCTGCAGACCATGAACATGTCTTTCCTGGACAAGTGGCGCAAGCGGCACCGCGCACACGGTTCCGTGCCGCTCGCGGAGTCGGTGCGGGCCGATCCCGGCAGCGTCGTCGAGCTGCTGTCCGAATGCCCGCTGCTGCGGGCCCAGGCCACTGCCGCGGGGGTGGAACTGGACGACTCCGTACGGTCGTTGGAGCGGCTGGACCAGCTCCAGCCGGTCTGGCGGGACGACCCGGAGGTGCTGCCCTGGCTGGGCAACGACGCGGGCCTCTACCTCGGCACGGTCCTGGTGCGTACGGTCCCCGGTGCGGTCTGGCACGTCTGGCCGGACGGGCAGCCGGTGGTCCGGCTGGCGTCCGGGCGGGAGGTCGACGTGGTGGCGGCGGGCCACGACTGGGCCGACACGGGCGCGCCGGAACTCTCCCAGCTCTACGCCGAGGTCTCCGAGACCTGACGCCGGCGCGCGTGCGGCGGGATTGGCTGACTTATCAACCCCTATCTGCTGATACGTGCGTGTCAGTGGAGAAGCATCCCTTTTACGCCGGTAGGTTGCAGGCTCTCGCTGTACGGATGAGAGTGGGCAGGACTGCATATGGCCGGTGATGCGCTGATCGAGATGCGCGGGGTCAACAAGCACTTCGGAAAGCTGCATGTCCTCCAGGACATCGACCTCATCGTTCACCGCGGAGAGGTGGTCGTGGTCATCGGGCCCTCGGGCGGGGGGAAGTCCACCCTGTGCCGGGCCGTCAACCGCCTGGAGACCGTCGAGTCCGGCACCATCGAACTGGACGGCCGGCCGCTGCCCGACGAGGGCCGGGCGCTTGCCCAGTTGCGTGCCGACGTCGGCATGGTCTTCCAGTCCTTCAACCTCTTCGCCCACAAGACCGTGCTCGAGAACATCATGCTGGCGCCGGTCAAGGTCCGCAGGATGAAGAAGGACGAGGCCGCGCGGCGCGCCCGCGAGCTGCTGGACCGGGTGGGGCTCGCCTCCCAGGCCGACAAGTATCCGGCGCAGCTCTCCGGCGGTCAGCAGCAGCGGGTGGCCATCGCCCGCGCCCTGGCCATGGATCCCAAGGTGCTGCTCTTCGACGAGCCGACCTCCGCGCTGGATCCGGAGATGATCAACGAGGTGCTGGAGGTCATGCGCCAGCTCGCCCGGGACGGCATGACGATGGTCGTGGTCACCCATGAGATGGGCTTCGCCCGCTCCGCCGCCAACCGCGTGGTGTTCATGGACGACGGCCGGGTCGTCGAGGACCGCACCCCCGAGGAGTTCTTCACCGCACCGCGCAGCGAGCGGGCCAAGGACTTCCTCTCCAAGATCCTCAAGCACTGAACGGGGGCGCCGCGATGCCGCACCGTCACTCCACGCGCCTGCGCCGCACCCTGGTGGCCCTCGCGCTCGCCCTGCTCACGCTGGCCGTCGCCGGCTGCGGCCGGGAGGGCAGCCCGCCGGTCAAGGGCCCCAAGGGCAGCGAACTGCCCACGTACCCGGTCGCGAAGAACTTCAGCCTGCCGGAGTCGCCGACCTGGGAGAGGGCCAAGCGCCGCGGCCATCTCGTCATCGGCGTCAAGGAGGACCAGCCCTACCTCGGCGAGAAGGACCCGGCCACCGGGATCTACACCGGATTCGACATCGAGATCGCCAAGATGATGTCGGCCGCCCTCGGCTTCCCGCCGTCCACCATCCAGTTCCAGACGATCTCCTCCGCCAACCGCGAGACGGCCCTGCAGAACGGCCAGATCGACATGTACGTCGGTACGTACACCATCAACGACAAGCGGAAGAAGCTGGTGGGCTTCGCCGGCCCCTACTACCTGGCCGGCCAGTCGCTGCTGGTGCGCACCGACGAGAACGACATCAAGGGCCCGCAGGACCTGGCCGGCAAACGCGTCTGCTCGGCGGCCGGCTCGACGCCGTACCAGCGCATCCAGGCCGAGTACCCCAAGGCCGTCCTGGTCGCCTACGACACCTACTCGGTGTGCGTCGACAACCTGCTCACCTATCAGGTCGACGCGGTCACCACCGACGACGCGATCCTGCTGGGCTACGCCGCCAAGGTGCCCGAGGAGCTGAAGGTGGTCGGCAAGCCGTTCTCGGAGGAGCCGTACGGCATCGGCGTCCCGCGCGCCGACAACGCGCTGCGCTTCGCGCTCGACGACGCGCTCGCCGCGGCCGAGAAGAACGGCAACTGGAGGAAGGCGTACGACGCGACCCTCGGCCTGTCCGGGGTCCCCGCCCCCGAGCCGCCCCCGATCGACCGCTACCCGGCGACCTGAGGAGCCAAGGAACCGACCGATGAACGTTCTCCTCGACAACCTCTCCCTCTACGGGGAGGGTCTGCTGGGCACCGTCGAACTGACCGTGTACGCCTCGCTGCTCGCGCTCGTGCTCGGCTTCCTCATGGCGGCCTTCCGGGTCGCGCCGGTCGCCTCGCTGCGGGTGTTCGGCACGGCGTGGGTGACGGTGCTGCGCAACACGCCGCTGACCCTGCTGTTCTTCGCCGTCGTACTGGGCCTGCCGCGCTTCGGGCTGGTCCTGCCCTTCAAGCTCTTCGCCATCCTGGCGCTCGGCTGCTACACCTCCGCCTTCATCTGCGAGGCGGTGCGGTCGGGCATCAACACCGTCCCGGTCGGCCAGGGCGAGGCGGCCCGCAGCCTCGGCATGACCTTCCCGCAGACGCTCGGCGAGATCGTCCTCCCGCAGGCGTTCCGGTCCGTGATCCCGCCGATCGGCTCGACGCTGATCGCGCTCGCCAAGAACTCCGCGATCGCCGGCGCCTTCAGCGTCGTCGAGCTGCTCGGTGTCTACAAGCCGCTCAGCGAGCGCGGCTACAACATCATCTGGACCTTCTTCTGGATCGCCGTCGGCTATCTGCTCGTGACCCTGACCATCAGCGCGATCTTCAACGTCCTGGAGAAGCGCTTCGGAGTCGCCTCATGATCACCACGACCGCCCTCTACGACGTTCCGGGCCCGCGGACCCGGGCGCGGCACCGGCTCTACGCCATCGGCGCGACGGTCGCGATCCTCGCGCTGGCCGGCTGGGTCCTCTACCTCCTCTTCACCACCGGGCAGTTCACCGCGGCGAAGTGGAGTCCCTTCCTCTACAAGGGAATTCAGGAGCTGCTGCTCAACGGGCTCGGCAACACCCTGAAGGCGTTCGTCCTCGCGGCGGTGCTGTCGCTGGCGCTCGGCGCGGTGCTGGCCGTCGGCCGGCTCTCCGACCACCGGGCCCTGCGCTGGGTGTGCACGCTGGTGGTGGAGTTCTTCCGGGCGATGCCCCTGCTGGTCATGATCTTCTTCATTTACGTGGCGCTTCAGGTGGCGCCGCTGCCCGCGCTGGTCGCCGGGCTGACGCTCTACAACGGCTCGGTGCTCGCCGAGGTCTTCCGCAGCGGCGTCAACGCCGTCGACCGCGGTCAGCGGGAGGCCGCCTACGCGCTGGGCATGCGCAAGACCCAGGTCATGACGCATGTGCTGGTGCCGCAGGCGGTCCGGGCGATGCTCCCGGCGATCATCAGCCAGCTGGTGGTCGCCCTGAAGGACACCTCGCTCGGCTTCCTCATCACCTACGAGGAGTTCCTGCACGCCGGCAAGCTCATCGCCTCCAACCTCGACTACGACCTGCCGTTCATCCCCGTCGTCATGGTCATCTCGCCGGTCTACATCGGGATGTGCATGCTGCTGTCCTGGCTGGCCAACTGGGTCGCCCGGCGGCAGCAGCGCAACCCCAAGGTCGAGGCCGTCGCCGTGGCGGCGGCGGAGCCGGGCAACCTGATGACCGGCGGCCCTCAGCCGCCCGTGCGGTGAGCGGCGCCCCCGGCGGCCCGGGCGTCCCCGTCCGGCGCCCGCCGTTCAGCGGACGCGGCGCGCCATCCAGGGGCTGAGCGCGCCGTGGAATATCAGCTCCCGGTACGTCTCGTCGCCGGGCAGCGGCACGACCAGCCACTGCCCGGGCGGGAAGAACCGCGCCGTGACGTGGGCGAGTCCGCCGTACACCGAGCGCAGGAACGCCGGTACCGCGTCCCGCGGCACATCGGCGAACTCCACCCCGTCCACGGTGATCGTCGCATCGTCCTCCGGGAAGAGCTGGACGGTGACGGCCGGGGTTCCGCCGAGCTCCACGAAGGCTTCGTGCGGCAGCGAGCCGTCCGGGTCCAGGACGGTGAACGCCCCGGCGGCGGTCCGCCGGGAGGTCCGGTCCGCGCCGATGTCGTCGGTGACCGTGACCTCCAGGCCGTGCGCGTCGGCGAGGTCACGGACGGCGGCGACGGCTGACTCGGTCGTGGGCAGATGCGGGTGCGGTGCTGGATTCCCCATGTCCACGATCATCCCGCAGGGGACGATTCCGGGCACACCGGCCCCGGGCTGATCCGAAAGACACGGCCTGGACCCGCCACACCCCGTCCCGCATCAACTCCCGCTCCGGCAGCTCGTTCACTTCCCGCCAGGCCAGAATCCGGTGCGGCCGGAAGGAGAGGAAGACCCAGGCGTCGCGGCCCCGCGGGTCCCAGCCGAGCTTCGCGGCGAACGCCGCACCGGTGTCCTCCGGCAGCGCGTCGGAGGCGAGGACCTCCGCCGTGCTCTCCAGGAGCACCACGTCCCGGGTGGGCCCCAGGGCCATCCGGCACGCCCCGTTGGCCGCGAGGTTGCGGGCCGTCGGGTTGTTCTTCCTGGTGGCCATCACCAGCCGCTCGCCGTGCCAGACGAACGACAGCGGTACCAGGCACGGCGTGCCGTCGCGGGAGGCCGTGGACACCCAGGCGTCCTCGTCGTCCCGCAGTCGTTCGAGCGCGTCCCGCTTGCGTTGCCCGGCGTCGCGTGCCGGTGGCCTGACGGTGAGGGCGGGAGGCTAACGGGCCTGTGCCGCCCGCCGCTTCGGCCGTCAGCCGTAGGACCGGGGACCTACGGCTGAGGCGAAGCCGGTGCCGTCGTTCAGTCGCGCACCGGGACCGAGACGTACGACGGGTCGTCCGCCGGCGAGGAGAAGGTCAGCCGGGCGCCGCTCGGGTTGTGCTCGATGTAGAGCGGGTCGACGGTGTCGACGACCACCGTGAGCCGGTGGCCGGCCGGGACGTCGTAGGCGGTGGAGAACAGGTCCAGGTCGACGCCGAAGGGCTGGTCCGGGGTCTTGTCGTGGAAGGTGAACGGCGCGTGGGTGACCAGCTTGCCGAGACCGAGCGGGCCCACGTCGTAGAGGTACGCGATGGCGGTGCCGCTCTCGGCGGTGCTGGTCATGGTGGTGTGCAGATGGGTGGTGCCGCGGACCCGCTGCCCGGTCGCGTAGCGCTCGGACTTCCAGACGGCGGCCAGCGAGCGCGGCAGCAGCGGGATCGAGGCCATCGGCGGCAGCCGCAGGAACTGGTCCAGCATGCTGGAGAGGAAGATGATCCCGCCGTCGGCGCCGGAGTCCCAGTTGGTGTTGATCCGCTGGCTGCCGTCCAGTTCGATCCTGCGGTGCGCGGACGGTACGTCCTGCCAGCTCTTGTAGCCCTCGTACGCCCCGGTGGAGCGGGACTTCAGAAGGACCGGCGACTCGCGGTCGATGCCGTTGTCCACGCCCTTGAGGTAGTGGTCGAACCACCGCTCGGTGTTGGTCCAGGTGTCGTTGGGGAGCCCGAACAGCCCGGTCGCCTCGGCCGTCGCGTGGTCGCCGGGCCGGAACTCCAGCCGCTTGGGGCCCTTGAGCTTCTCGTAGAAGTCGGCGTACTGGTTGGGCGGGAAGAGCGAATCGCCCCAGGCGTTCCCCAACATGATCGCCGCGCCGTTCGCATTGATCCGGTCGAGGTAGGTGGCGGGGGAGCGCTTCTTCCCCCACGCGATCATGTCCGGTTCCTTGGCGAGGTTGGACGCGAAGAAGTTCTTGAGGATCGTCTGGAGTTCGGGGCTGGGCCGCCCGGTCAGCGCGCCCGCGCCGCCGAGCATCGCCGCCGCCTGCACGTGCTGGGTGCGCCCGCTGTAGATCGAGTCGATCAGGTTCGCCCAGCCGCTGAGCGCCGCGACCGCCTTGATCCGCTTGTCGAACGCGGACGCCAGCAGGCTGATCCCGGCCCCGTACGAGACGCCGCCCATGCCGACCTTCTGCGGATCGGCCGGCGTGTGGGCGAGCGCCCAGTCGATGACCTTCGAGGCGTCGGCGATGTCCTGCGGACCGGCCGTCTCGATCTGCCCACCGGACTGCCAGAACCCGCGCGAGTTGTATCCGACGACGACATAGCCCGCGTCGGCCAGTTTCTTGGCCTGCGCCATGTATTCGACCTGCGGCATCGCCCAGCTGGTGGGCAGCACGATGACCGGGTAGCGCTTGGTGCCGTCGGCGTCGGCCGGGGTGAAGACGTTAGCCTTGAGAGTGACCCCGCCGTCGCCCTCGAGGTCGACGAACCGGACGTCGGGCCCGGCGGCCGCGGCCGCGGTCCGGGCGGACTCCGGTGCGGCTGCCTCGGCGGTGGCCGGCGCGATGAGAACCGTGGTGGCCAGTACGGCCGCCGAGACGGTGCCGATCGCGGCACGCAGCGTCGTGCGGGAGGGCGTCATCTTCTGCTCCAGATCTCGAAGCGGGCCGGCCGTACGCTGTCCGAGGACAGGAGGGGCGTACGCCGGTCCGAGGTGACTGGAGAGTAAGGTCCGTTCCTTACCTGTGGTAACCCGTCGGTAGGTTACGGCTGGGTAACACCCTTGAAAGCAAAGGAAGTCGGGGGGCTGCGGTGGGGACGCCGTTCGATGACAGCGAGCGCCGGGTGTGGGCGGGGAGCGCGGCCGCGTACGCGATCGGGTTCGGCAGGCTCTGCGCGCACACGGTGTCGTGGCTGCTGGACGCGGCGGGGGTGGGGGAGGGGACGCGGGTGCTGGACGTCGGGACGGGCACCGGCTCGGTCGCCGCGGCAGCGGGTGCGCGCGGCGCGCGGGTCATCGCCGTGGACGCCGAGCCCGACATGGCCCGCCGGACCCGCGACGCGGTGCCCGGCGCCCGCGTCCAGATCGCCGCGCTGCCGCAACTCCCTTTCCGCGACAGCCGGTTCGACGCCACCGTCGGCAACTTCGTCCTCAATCACGTCGGACGGCCGCGCGCGGCCCTGGCCGAGCTGCGGCGGGTGACCCGGCCGGGCGGGCGGATCGCGCTGACGGTCTGGGCCGCGCCGCCGGCATCGGGACAGGCGCTCCTCGGGCGCGCCGTCCAGGCCGCCGGCGTGCCGCGCCCGCCGCATCTGCCGGCGCTCGCACCCGAGGACGACTTCCCGCGCACGGCGGACGGTCTGACCGGTCTGCTGCGGGGTGCGGGACTGGTGCGCGCCGGCTGCCGTCCGCTGGTCTGGGACCACCGGACGACGCCCGAGGAGTGGTGGCACGGCCCGGCGGCCGGAGTGGCGACCATCGGCCGGATCGTGACCGGCCAAGGACCGGCCACCACCCAGCGGATCCGGCGTCACTTCACCGCGCTGGCCGCCGAGTTCACGGAATCCGATGGCACCTTGGTGCTCCCGCACGCGGCCTTGCTGGCGTACGGGGAGGTGGCCGGCGGGGACGCGGAGGCCGGTGGCGGCTCGGCACCCGGTGCGAACCGGGGCGACTACGACGCGCGCTGAGCGGCCGGTGCGGACACCGCCGGCAGGCCGTCCAGGAACTCCGCCAGCACGGCGTTGAATTCCTGCTCCCGCTCCAGATTGGGCATGTGCGCCGCCCCCTCGATGACCGCCAACGTACCGGCGGGCACGCCCTCGTGGAGGACGCGGGCGTCGCTCACCGGGGTGTACTCGTCGTCCGCACCGACCACGACCAGCACCGGCACCGCGATATCCGCGAGCAGGTCCGTGTAGTCGGGGCGTTCGGCGCGCCCGCGCAGCGCCGCGGCCGCGCCTTCGGGCGGGGTGCTGGTCATCATTCCCAGGACGTGGCGGGCCACCTCGGGGCGGCGTGCGGCGGTGTGCGGCGCGATCATCTTCGTCAGGACCTCGTGGGCGTAACCGTCCATCCCCTCCCGTACGAGGCGGTCCGCCATGGCGTGGCGGGCGGCCCGGCCCTCGGCCGTCTCCGCCGCGGCGAAGGTGTCCGCGAGGACCACGGCGCGTATCCGGTCCGGGAAGAGCCGGTGGAACTCCATGACGATCTGCCCGCCCATCGACAGGCCGCCGAGGACGAAGCGCTCGATGCCCAGCCGGTCGAGCAGGGCCACGGTGTCGCGTACGAAGGTCTCCAGCGGGGTGGTGCCCGGCACCACCGAACTCTCGCCGTAACCGCGCAGGTCCGGGGCGATCACCCGCCAGCCGGCCCGGGCGAAGTGCTCGATCTGCGGGCGCCACATCGAGCGGTTGAACGGATGGCCGTGCACGAGGACCAGCGCCTCGCCGGTGCCCCGGTCCTCGTAGCCGATGGTGATCTCTTCGAAAACTGCGGTTCCCACCCTGCGCATCCCCTCTGCGGCGACTTGACACCTCGATGCTATGAGGGGCAATCTCTCGGCGCAATAAAAACAATGTGCTCGGTGCAATGTGCCGATGCGCCGTGCGGCTGGGGAGTGAGCGATGGACGACTACCGGGCGATCGCCGAGGGGGTCGCCGCGGACATCGCGGCGGGCCGGCTGCGCCCCGGCGACCGGCTGCCGCCGCTGCGCCGGTTCGCCCGCGACCGGCGGATCGCGAGTTCGACGGCGGCCCGGGTGTACCGCGAACTGGGCCGACGGGGGCTGACGGTCGGCGAGGTCGGCCGGGGCACCTTCGTCCGCGCGGCCGCCCCGACGGTCGAGCCGGCACTGGCCGAACCGGGGGAGGCCGCGGTCGACCTGGAGATCAACTTCCCGGTCCTGCCGGAGCAGCCCGCACTGCTCGCCAAGAGCCTGGAGCCGTTGCTGCGCCCGGACGCCCTGGCCGGCGCGCTCCGTGCGGTGGGTGCGGCCGGCACGGCCGCCGCCCGGCAGGCCGCCGCGGCGCACCTCGCGCGCGGTGGCTGGGCCCCGGACCCGGGCCGCCTGCTGTTCGCCGGCAACGGCCGGCAGGCCCTGGCCGCCGCCCTCGCCGCCCTGGTCCCGGCCGGCGAGCGCCTCGGCGTCGAAGCGCTCACCTATCCCGTCGTCAAGGGCATCGCGGCCCGCCTCGGCGTCACGCTCGTTCCCCTCGCCATGGACGAACACGGTCTGACGCCCGGGGCGCTGCGGGCCGCCGCCCCGCTGCGCGCCGTCTACCTCCAGCCGACGCTGCACAACCCGCTCGGCCACACCATGCCCGACGCCCGCCGTGCCGAACTCGCCGATGTCCTTGCGGAGTTGGACCTGTACGCGATTGAGGACGCCATCTACGGCTTCCTCCGCGACGACCTGCCGCCCTTCGCGGCCCACGCGCCGGAGCGCACCTTCGTGGTCGACAGCCTGTCCAAGCGGCTGGCGCCCGGGCTGTCCCTGGGCTTCCTCACGGTGCCCGCGGGCCGCACCCAGGACGCCGCCGCGGCGCTGCGCTCGGGGACCTGGACGGCGTCCCGCTTCGCGCTGGAGGCGGCGACCCGCTGGATGGCGGACGGGACCGCGGCGGCCGTGGAGGAGGCGAAGCGGGGCGATGCGGCGGCGCGCCAGCTCCTGGTCGCCGAGCGGCTCGCCGGCTTCCGGGTACGGGCCGATCCGCACGCCTATCACTGCTGGTGGGAACTGCCGGAGCCGTGGCGGGCCGACACCTTCGTCGCGGCCGCCGCGCGCCGCGGTATCGCGGTCACCCCCGCCGGGGCGTTCGCCGTCGGCACCGGTCACGCGCCCAACGCCGTACGGCTGGCGCTCGCCTCTCCGTCCCACGGCGCCCTGGCCGAAGCCCTCGGCGTGCTGGGCGAGTTGGCGCACGGATCCCCGGAGGACACCGGACCGGAGTGAGGGTGCGGGTCAGGTGCCGCTCATCAGGTCCCCGAGACCGATGCGCAGGTCGTCCATGTTCATCACCGGCTGGATCGAGACCTTCGCGTGCAGCTCCATGAAGAACGATTCGAGCACCGGGGGCATCTGTGACGACTGCTGCATGTCGAAGTAGAAGAAGCAGGTGCGGTCGCCGCCGTCGAGGGTGAAGTAGGCGGCCTCCGGTTTGAGGGCGGCGACGGCCGTCTCCATGATCTTCGGCATGCTGCCGCTCCGGAGGGCATCATTGCCGGCTTCGGTCGGTATCTGCGCCTTCAGGACCATCCTCATCGGTCTCACTCCTCGCAGGGATCTCAGGGTCTCGGCATCGCGCAGTTCGCACCGCTTGTCGTTATGCGTCCCTGTTTGTTCTCTCAGGGTCTCACGGCGGGGCGGCCCCGGTCAGTGGAGCCGGTGCGCGGGTGCGGACCCCCTAAGGAGCCGAGCCGCAGCCGTTCGGGGTGGCCGCTGGGCGGCACTTCCTCGTCCGGGGGCACCGGTCCCGGAGGGGTGCCGTCACCGAACGGGCGGCCGCCCAACTCCTCGCGGTGGTGCGGCGTCAGCCAGCCGGACAGGTCCGGGCCGAGCGGGACGACGCCGGTCGGGTTGATGCCCGTGTGCACCCGGTAGTAGTGCTGCTTGATGTGGTGGAAGTCGACGGTGTCGCCGAAGCCCGGCGTCTGGTAGAGATCCTTGGCGTACGCCCACAGCACCGGGTCCTCGGCCAGCTTGAAGCGGTTGCACTTGAAGTGCCCGTGGTAGACGGCGTCGAAGCGGACCAGCGTGGTGAACAGTCGGATGTCGGCCTCCGTGAGGGTGTCGCCCATCAGGTAGCGCTGCTCGGACAGCCGCTCCGACAGCAGGTCCAGGCGCCGGAACAGATCGTGGAAGGCGGCCTCGTACTCGCCCTGCCCGGTGGCGAAACCGGCCCGGTAGACGCCGTTGTTGACGTCGCGGTAGACGCCCGCCATCACGACGTCCATCTCCTCGCGCAGTGCCTCGGGGTACAGGTCGGGCGCCCCGGCCCGGTGCAGTGCCCGCCATTCCGTCGCGAAGTCCAGGGTGATCTGCTGGTAGTCGTTGGTGACCAGCTTGCCGCTGGGCACGTCGACGATCGCGGGGACGCTGACCCCGCCGGGGTAGCCCTTCTCGCGGGCGTCGTACGCCTCGCGCAGGAAGTGGATGCCGAGCACCGGGTCCCGCCCGTCCGGATCGAGCGTGAAGCGCCAGCTGCGGTCGTCCTGGAGGGGGTCGGCGACGGCGAGCGAGAGGGCGCCCTCCAGGCCGAGCAGCCGTCGGGAGATGAGGGCCCGGCTCGCCCACGGGCAGGCGCGGCTGGCCACCAGCCGGTAGCGGCCGGCCTCGACCGGCCAGCCGTCGCGGCCGTCCGCCGTGATGCGGTCCGCGAAGTGGCTCCTGGAGCGCTTGAAGGACGTTCTGCCGTATTCGGTGTTGCCGCACGTGGTGCTGGTGTCGGTGTGCTGGGAGGGCATCGCCGGCTCCTTCCGTCCGCGGATGCGCGCCGTGCTCAGGGCGAGCCTTCCCCGCGTCGCGCGGTTATCCCCGCGTATCAGCCGCCCGGCGCACCGTCGCGTGCCGGCATGTCGGGAAGGGCGATATCGCTGCCCTTGTCACTGCCATTATCGAGACCGGAATTCCGAAAGGGTGGGACGGGCTCCGTGGACCCGCGGAAGACTTCCCGGTGGGTGGTGGCGGAACTCGTCGGTAGCCTTCCCGCACCCGTCTCACCGGGGCAGCCGTCCCCGCCGCGAAGCTCAGCCGAGCCGCGTCAGATCGGGCCGGAGCCGGTGCCAGACCGGATGCCGCAGCCGCCCCGCGGCGGTCCAGCCGGTGAGCGTGATCTCGGCGACCAGCCGGGGCTCGGTCCAGTGCACGCCCGACGCGTCCACGGGGTTGACGAACGGGGAGTGGTCGCGCGGGATCACCCCCAGATACTGGGCGAGCCCGTGGCGTTCCCGGTCGGACAGTCCCGAGCCGACCGAACCGACGTAACGCAGCCCGGCCGGCTCCGCGACGCCGGCCAGCACCGAACCGGGCAGTCCGGCGAGGCTGCCGTGCCCCTCCGTCCACCCTCCGATGATCACGTCGAGGGTCTGCAGATGCTTCGTCTTGCGCCACTCGGGTGAGCGGACGCCGGGCAGGTACGCCGAGCCCAGCCGCTTGGCCACGACCCCTTCCAGCCCGCCCTGCAGCGAGGCGTCCCACGCCTGCTGCGCATGCCCCGCGACGTAGGCGGGCGCCGACCAGTTGGGGCCCCGCAGCCGCAGCCCCGACAGCAGGGAACGGCGCTCGTGGTACGGCGAGCCGAGCAGCGAACCACCCAGGTGCATGAGGTCGAAGAGCACCAGATGCACCGGGTGCTCCATCGCCAGCCGGGCCGTACGGCGTGGGTTCACCACGCCCATCCGCCGCTGCAGCAGCCCGAAGTCCGGCCGCCCGCGCGCGTCCAGCACCACCACCTCGCCGTCCAGCACCGCGGACCGCCCCCGCAACTGCTCACCGAGAGGAGCCAGCTCCGGATACGTCATGGTCGCGTCGTTGCCCGCCCGGGTGACCAGCCGGACCGTGCCGTCACCAGGGGTGTTGACGATGCAGCGGGCGCCGTCCCACTTGGCCTCGAACGCCCACTCCGCCTCCTCGTGCTCGTCGGGCAGCGGCCCGATCGTGGCCAGCATCGGCCGGATCACGGGGTACGGGGCCGAGCCGTGCTCGGCGGTCGGGGCCATGGTTCGATCATCGGGCGCGCCGCAGCCTTCCGCACCCGCCCGCCTACCCGTGCCCCGCGGGGTACGGCGCGCGGTCCGGCAGCCGCTCCTCGCCCTCGGCGTTCACCCGCGGCAGGATCCGGTCCAGCCACCGCGGCGTCCACCAGGCCGCCGGCCCCAGCAGCGTCAGCACCGCCGGGACCAGCAGCAGCCGGACCACGGTGGCGTCGATCAGCACGCTCACGGCCAGCCCCAGGCCCAGCATCTTCACCACGACGTTGTCGCTGAGCAGGAAGGCCGCGAAGACGCTGACCATGATCAGGGCGGCACAGGTGATGACCCGGGCGGTGATCTCCAGGGCGTGCGCGACGCTGCCCCGGGAGTCGCCGGTACGCAGCCACGCCTCGTGCACCCGCGACAGCAGGAAGATCTCGTAGTCCATGCTCAGCCCGAAGACGATCGCGAACATCATCATCGGGACGTAGCTCTCGATCGGCACCGTGCCCGCGACGCCGAGCGCCGGGCCGCCCCAGCCCCACTGGAAGACGGCGACCACCACGCCGTACGAGGCGGCGATCGACAGCACGTTGAGCACCGCCGCCTTCAGCGCGACCAGCACGCCCCGGAAGACGATCAGGATGAGCAGGAAGGCGAGCGCCACCACCACGGCGATGATCAGCGGCAGCCGGCTGGAGACGAGGTCGAGGAAGTCGACCTGGCCGGCCGTCGTCCCCGTCACATAGCCGTGCCCGTCGGTGCCCCGCACCGCCCGCGGCAGCACCTCGTCCTTGAGCCGGTTCACCAGCGCGGTGGTCCCGGCATCCTGCGGGGACTGCGCGGAGTACGCGGTGCCGGTCAGCACCGCGCCGTCCGGGGTGGCCTTGAGCGGGGTGACGTAGACCGCGCCCGGGACCTGGGCGAGCACCTGCCCGGCCTGCGTGGCCAGCATCTTGCGGTCGGCCTGCGGGACGTCCGACTCGTCGACGACCAGCGTCAGCGGCCCGTTGGAGCCGGGGCCGAACGCCGCGGACATCAGGTCGAAGGCGCGCCGGTCGGTGAAGGACTTCGGGTCGGCGCCGTCGCCGATGTGACCGAGCTGGATCGAGAAGAGCGGGACGGCCAGCACGCACACCACGAGCACGCCGCCGGCCAGATACCACCAGGGGCGGCGCTCCACCCGCTGCGCGTACCGGTGCCAGGTGCCGCGCGGCTGCTCGCCCGGCGCGGCGTCGGTCTCGGCGATCGGTCTGCGGACGTGCAGCCGGTCGATCCGGCGGCCGATCAGTCCGAGCAGCGCCGGTACCAGGGTGAGCGCGCCGAGCACCGCGGAGACCACGGTCAGGGCGGCCGCCACGCCCAGTTTCCCGATGAAGGTCAGGCCCGAGACCCACAGCCCCATCAGGGCGATGACGACCGTGCAGCCCGACACCAGGACCGCGCGGCCGCTGGTGGCGACGGCCCGGCCCGCCGCGGTGACCGGATCGGAGCCGTCCATCAGGTTCTGCCGGTGCCGGGTGAGCAGGAAGAGCGCGTAGTCGATGCCCACGCCGAGGCCGATCATCGTGGCCAGGGTGGGCGAGACGGTGGCGAACAGGAAGGCGGCCGCGAGCAGTCCCAGGCCGGCCAGCCCGCAGAGCGCGCTGATCAGCGCGGTCACCAACGGCAGCACCGCCGCCAGCACACTGCCGAAGCCGGTCAGCAGCACCAGCACCGCGACCGCGAAGCCGATCACCTCGCTGGTCCGGTCGTCGGGCGCGGGGCGGGCCAGCTCGCCCAGCGGCCCGCCGTACTCCACCTGCACGCCCGCGGCGCGCAGCGGCTGCACGGCCGCGTCGACGCCGTGCAGATAGTCCGGTGACAGGGTGGACGGCTGGACGCTGAAGCGCACCGTGATGTACGCCGTCCGCCCGTCGTCGGACAGCGGGCCGACATTCGGCGTCCCCGGCGGGGGCTTGGCGGGCGGTGCGCCGGGCGGCGGCAGCGGGCTCTGCGCGGACAGCACGTCCGGGAGTGCGCCGAGGGCGGTGACGGCGCTGCCGATCCGGCTGCCGAAGGCGGTGAGCGGCCGGGCCGCGTCGTGCAGCACCACCTGGCTGCTGTAGCCGCCGGCCTTCGGCTCGTGTCGCTGGAGCACCTCGCGGCCCTGCGCCGACTGGACGCCGGGCAACGCGAAGTCGTCGGAGTACTCGCCCCCGTACGCGCGCTGCAGGAGCTGGAGGCCCACCAGCGCGGCCAGCCACAGCGCCAGCACCACCACGCAGTGCCGGGCACACCACTGTCCGAGCCGCCGCAGGGCCCCCTTCGTGAGGGCGGCCTCCGGCGCGGCGGTGGCGCCCGGGGACTTCGGCAACGGCATCCAGGCTCCCGATGAGGCCGGCGCTGCGGGGCAGCTGCGGACATTTCGCATTCAACGACAGGTCGCGAACGGCGGCACGCGCAGTGCGGGAGACGGAGGACGGCGGGCGGCGGCGCACGGCCCGGCTGCCCGCCCGAGCCCGGCTCCGGCGCGTTCCCTAAGATCGTTTCCGTCAGGGCGTGTGGTGGGCCGAGCTGTTGAGGGGAAGGTGGCCGATGAGCCGGGCGGTTGTGGTGACGGGGGCCTCGCGGGGGATCGGGCGGGCCGTCGCGGAGGCGTTCGCCGCGGGTGGGGACCGGGTCGCGGTGCACTACGGCGCGCGGCGCGGCGCGGCGGAGGAGACGCTGGCGGGGCTGGCGGGGAGCGGGCACGTCCTGGTGGGGGGCGATGTCGGCACGCCGCAGGGCGCGGAGGCGGTCGTCGAGGCGGCCGTGGACGGGCTGGGTGGCGTCGATGTCCTGATCAACAATGCCGCCGTGAACGTGGCGCACCCGCTGGACCGCACCTCCTTCGAGGAGTGGCAGCACGCCTGGCGGCAGATCGTGGACGTGAACCTGCTGGGGGCGGCGCACCTGAGCTACTGCGCGGCGCGGAACATGATCGAGCGGGAGGTGGAGGGGCGCATCATCAACATCGGGTCGCGCGGCGCCTTCCGCGGCGAGCCGGACCATCCCGCGTACGGCGCCTCCAAGGCGGCGCTGCAGGCGATGGGGCAGTCGCTGGCGGTGCACCTCGCGCCGTACGGGATCGGTGTGGCGTCCGTCGCCCCCGGCTTCGTGCAGACCGAACGGGTCGCCGAGCGCCTGACGGACGAGGTGCGGCAGCAGAGCCCGTTCGGCCGGGTCGCGTCCCCGCGGGACATCGCCGCGGCCGTGCACCACCTCGCGTCGCCGGAGGCGCTCTGGTCCTCGGGGGCGGTGCTCGACGTCAACGGCGCCTCGTACCTGAGGTGACGGGCGCCGGCCCGGTCCGCGAAAGGAACGGGCCGCGAAAAAAGAGAGGCCCCGGCCGAACGGGGGAATTCGGCCGGGGCGGCAAAGCGGGCACGGGGGGAGCCCGCTTGCGTTTGAACGATAAACCATTGACACCGGTGTCAGCACGCCGGGTGACCGTTCTCACCCATTGATGCCCTTTGTCGCCGATGTGGTGCCGCGCGCCCCGGCCCCGTCCCGCCCGCTCCTCAGGGGGTGATCCGCACCGGACGGTAGCCGTCGTCCAGCAGGCGGGGAAGGTACCGGTCCAGCGCGCCGACGGTCTGGCCGCGCCCGCCGCCCCCGTCGTGCGACAGCACGATCGCGCCCGGGCGGATCTCCGCCATGACGGTGTCGACGATCTCCGGCACGCCGGGGCTCGTCCAGTCCTCCGAGTCGACCGCCCAGCCGACCGGCGACATGCCCAGCTCGTTGCAGATGTCCAGCGAGGGGTCGTCCCAGGCGCCGTACGGGGCCCGGGCGAGAGTCGGTGCGGCGCCCAGGACGTCGTCGATCAGGCTGCTGGTACGGCCGAGTTCACTGCGGACCGCACCCGGGGGCAGGGTCGGCAGCTGAGGGTGGGTCCAGGTGTGGTTGGCGACGACATGGCCCTGGTCGGCGATGTCCCGCAGCAGGCCGGGGAAGGCCGCGGCGCGCTCCCCGATGACGAAGAAGGTGGCCTGCGTGTCGTGCCGGCGCAGGACCCGCAGGATCTCCGGGGTGTAGCGGGGGTGCGGCCCGTCGTCGAAGGTCAGGAAGATCTCCCGGCGGTCGGTGGAGAGCACGTGCGCCACCTCCGGGTGCGGCGGCGAGGCGCCGGGGCCGGAGAGCGAGGGCTCGCCGGCCATCGGGCGGAGCCGGTACGTCTCCGTGGTGCTCGCCCCGCCGGTGTGCCCCGACGAGGCGGCCGGACCGCCGCCCGCGGTGGCCGCGCGCGGCGGGCGGCCCTTCCCCTGCTCCTCCGCGCCCGAAGGCGACGCCCCCTCGTCCGGCCCGAACAGGACGCGGCCCGCGGACAGCGCGCCGACCGCGAACGCGGCCTGGAGGAACCACCGCCGGGAACGGGAAGTTGTGTGCTTATCCGACTCCATCTCCTACGTGCTCTCACGCGGCCCCGGGTGAGAGCGGGAGCGACACCGCACGCGCGGGGTTCCCTACCCGATCAGCTGGCACGCGGCGCGCGCCGGCCGCCGCGCCCGGGACCCGCGCTACGGGCTGACGGCCAGCACGATGTACGCCGCCAGCAGCGCGAGATGGACGCCGCCCTGCAACGGCGTGGCGCGCCCGGGGATGACCGTCAGGGTGCCGACGATCACGGTCAGCGCGAGCAGCACCATATGGCTGGCGCCCAGGCCCAGCAGTAGCGGACCCGGCAGCCAGACCGTGGCCAGCGCGACCGCGGGGATGGTCAGCCCGATGCTGGCCATCGCCGAGCCCAGGCCGAGATTGAGGCTGGTCTGCACGCGGTCGCGCTGGGCCGCGCGGACCGCCGCGACGGTCTCCGGCAGCAGCACCAGCAGCGCGATGACGATGCCCACCACCGACGACGGCAGACCGGCCGCGGCCACGCCGGACTCGATCGTCGGCGAGACCGCCTTGGCCAGCCCGACCACCGAGATCAGCGCCAGCGCCAGCAGGGCCAGGCTGATCAGCGCGGCCCGCGCGGTCGGCGGATCCGCGTGGTCCTCGGTGTCGATCACCTCGCCGGTCGAGGTCACCGGCAGGAAGTAGTCCCGGTGCCGGATGGTCTGAGTGGTCACGAACAGGCCGTAGAGGGTCAGCGCGGCCAGCGCGGCGAAGACCAGCTGCGGGGTGGAGAACCGCGGGCCCGGCGTGGTGGTGGTGAACGTCGGCAGGACCAGGCTGAGCCCGGCCACCGTCGCGACCGCGGCCAGCGCCGCGCCGGTCCCCTCCGCGTTGAACACCGCCACCTTGCGCTTGAGCGAACCGACCAGCAGACACAGCCCGACGATCCCGTTGCAGGTGATCATCACCGCCGCGAAGACGGTGTCCCGGGCCAGCGCGGCACTCTTCTCCCCGCCGTCCACCATCAGCGTGACGATCAGCGCCACCTCGATGACGGTCACCGCGACCGCCAGCACCAGTGACCCGAACGGCTCACCCACCCGGTGCGCGATCACCTCGGCGTGGTGCACCGCGGCCAGCACCGCCCCGGCCAGGAAGTACGCCACCAACCCGACGAGCGGGGGCGGCAGCGACCGTCCCCACGTCAGGGCCAGCAGCACCACCGCCAGCACCGGCACCACGGTGGTCCAGTGCCGCGCGGTCGAACGAAGTCCGGCGATCATGCCGTCGAGCCTCGCAGACCGCCCGGGCAGCCGCCCGCCGGCTGCGCCGGTCAGCCGCAGCCGCGGGCCGGCCGCCGCACCGGGCTCAGGAAGCCGCCCGGTGCCCCTTGCTCTCCGCCGCCGTCGTCGCGGCCTTGGTGACATCGGCGACCAGCTCGACCACATCGGGGCCGTACGCCTGCGAGTTGACCACCTTCAGCAGCAGGCAGAACTGGCCGTCGGCACCGTGCTTACGGGCCAGCCGGGCCCGGTTCCGCACGAGGTGGCGCACCGCGGCCCGGTGGGTGACCGGCCGCTGACCGGCCGCCAGGAACACCGGCCGGCCGCCCTCCCCGGCCGTCAGCCGGGCCAGCAGGACGTACTCCACCGCGCCGGGCTCCACCCGGTACGACGAGCCGCCGACCGCGAACGTGCCGCGGCCCGTGCCGGACTCGTCGCCCGGGTGCACCGCGACGCCCGGCAGCAGACTCGCCAGGTGCGCCGCCAGCCTGCGGTGCGCGGTGGGATCACCGACGCAGAACTCGGTCCGCGCGCCGAAGCCCTGCAGACCGGTGTCGTGCGGCGCGACCTCGGGGTGCGCCCCGCAGTTCTCGATCACCGCGGCCAGCCCGAGCAGCGCCAGCGCGTCGTGGCGCGGAATGCTCCACTGGGCCGAGGAGCTGTCCCGGTGGGTGACCAGGACGCACTCCGAACCCTCCGGCAGCCCGAAGAAGCTCCTCTCGCGGGCCAGCCTCCGGCGGACCGCGGCTGACTGCACGGCCCAGCCGGCCGCCAGCCCCACGACGAGGGCCACGGCCGCGACGGTC
The DNA here is from genome assembly GCF_000717345.1 of Streptomyces lydicus. Taxonomy (GTDB): domain Bacteria; phylum Actinomycetota; class Actinomycetes; order Streptomycetales; family Streptomycetaceae; genus Streptomyces; species Streptomyces lydicus. The sequence continues at coordinate 80,674 of NZ_JNZA01000015.1, forward strand.
AGGAGCAGCAGGGTGTCATCCATGGCGGGGGAGCGTAGCGGCACCCCGGCCGGGTGTTCGAGGGCGGGGCCGCCGGGACGCGTCCCGGCACCCGAAATGCCCCCTGTCGTCGGGTAGTTGACCCGAGTGGGCTCCGGCCCCTGGCCGCGCCCTCTCGCCCGCTTCGGACGCGCAGCCCGCCGCACCGCCCCGGCGGCGGAGAAGGTACGGCTCGGCGCGGGTCCACCCCTCGTGGCGCCGCTGGCGGGGGCCGGGGACGGTAACACCGCCGACCCGCGGCGGGGCGCTGTGTGCCGTCCGTGTGTCGTCGATGTGCCGCGCCGCGCGGCGTCGTTGATGGTCAAGGCGGTGGCGACTAGCCTCCTGGGACCGTTCGTTCGAATGGGCGGTCCCAGGGAGGGCACGCAGCGTGAGCGTTGACGAGAGCCAGGAGAGCGGGCCCGGAGCCCCGGCCCGGTACATCGGCGAGGTGGGGGAGTGGGAGGGCCTGGCCGAACAGGCCCGGGCGCTCGCCGACGGCCGGGTCTCCTCGACCGCGCTGGTCCGCCGGTCGCTGGAGCGCATCGAGGCCACCCAGGACACCGTCAACGCGTTCCGCCGGGTACGCGCCGAGGCGGCGCTGCTGGAGGCCGCGGCCGCCGACCGCCGGCTGGCCGCCGGGGAGCGGCTGCCGCTGCTCGGGGTGCCGGTCGCGGTCAAGGACGACACCGACGTGGCGGGTGAGCCGACCGCGTTCGGCTGCGCCGGTGAGTTCCCGCCCAAGGAACGCGACGCCGAGGTGGTCCGGCGGCTGCGCGCGGCCGGCGCCGTCATCGTTGGCAAGACCAACGCCTGCGAGCTGGGGCAGTGGCCGTTCACCGAGGGCCCGGCCTTCGGCAACACCTGCAACCCGTGGAACCTCGCGCACACCCCCGGCGGCTCCTCCGGCGGCTCGGCCGCCGCCGTCGCGGCCGGCCTCGTACCGGCCGCGCTCGGCACCGACGGGGCCGGCTCGGTCCGCATCCCCGCCGCCTGGTCGCACCTGGTCGGCATCAAGCCCCAGCGCGGGCGCATCTCCACCTGGCCGGACCCCGAGTCCTTCCAGGGCATCACCGGCATCGGCCCGCTGGCCCGTACGGTCGAGGACGCCGCGCTGCTGCTGGACGTGGCCAGCGGCAACCACGAGGGCGACCTGCACCGGCCGCCGGCCGTCGCGGCCCGTGAGGCGGCCGGACGCGACCCGGGGCGGCTGCGGATCGCGCTCTCCTGGAAGGCGCCGCTCACCTTCACCCGCAAGCCGCTGCACCCCGACGTGCGGGCCGCGGTGACGTCGGTCGCCCGCACCCTGGCCGGGCTCGGCCACCTCGTGGAGGAGGCCGAGCCGGACTACGGGCTGATCGGACTGGCCTTCGTCCCGCGCGCCACGGCCGGGGTGGGGGAGTGGGCGGACCGGGTGCCCGACCGCTGCCTCCTGGACCGCCGGACCCGGGGCGCGGCGCGGATGGGCCGGCTGCTCGGCGGGCCCGTACTGCGCCGGGCCCGCGCCGTCGAGAAGCGTCAACAGCGGCGTATCGGCGCCCTGTTCGGCCCCTACGACGTCCTGCTGACGCCGACCACCGCCACCCCGCCCCCGCGCATCGGCACCCTCGCCGCACTGAACGGCTGGCAGACGGACAAGGCCATGATCGCCGCCTGCCCGTACGCCTGGCCGTGGAACGTGCTCGGCTGGCCGGGCGTGAGCGTCCCGGCCGGCTTCAGCGGCGACGGACTGCCGCTGGGCGCCCAGCTCCTCGGCCCGGCCCACAGCGAGCCCCGGCTGATCTCGCTGGCCGCCCAGCTCCAGGACGCGCTGCGCTGGCACGAGCGCCGGCCGGCCCAACGCCCGGCGCCGCCCGACCCGGCCGGCGTCACCCGAGGAGCGTGAGGATCGCCTCGGTGGTGCCGGTCTCCCCCAGCCGCGGGAAGATCTTCGCCACGCTGTTGCGGTGCGCCGCCTCGTCCATGTCGGTCACCGCGTCGGTGGCGACGGTGACGTGGTAGCCGTGCTCGTGCGCGGCGCGGGCGGTGGACTCCACGCCGATGCTGGTGGCGATGCCGGCGAGGACGATCTGCGTCACGCCCCGGCGGCGCAGCTCCGCGTCCAGCTCGGTGCCGTGGAAGGCGCCCCACCGCTGCTTGGTGACGGTGAGGTCGCCGGGCTGCCGGTCGAGTTCGGGCACCAGCTCCGCCCAGTCGGCGGGCGGCGTGGCGCCGCGCGGCGCGGACTCCGTACGGCCGGGCGCGACGCCGGTCACGTTGACCAGGACGACGGGCAGCCCGCGGGCGCGGAACGCCGCGGCCAGCCGCGCGCCGCGCTCGACGACCTCGGCGGCGGGCAGCGGTGCCGTGGGCAGGCCGGCGATGCCCTTCTGAAGGTCGATCAGGACCAGGGCGGTCTGCGGGTCGAGGGTGGTGGCGGGCATGCGTACTCCTTGTGTGGTGGTGACGGGAGGTCGGGCGCTCACGGTGCTCTGCGGGCGCGCAAGGTGCGGTCGGCGAGGGTCAGGGCGAGCAGCAGCAGGCCCAGCACGACACCGATCAGGGCGATCCGGTGCAGCCCCGGGTCCGCGGCCCGCTGCCCGTACAGCAGCCCGATCAGCCCGGAGGCGGTGATCGCGCCGAGGTACTGGGCGGTGCGCTGGAGTCCGGCGGCCGCGCCCACGCCGTCGGGCGGGGCCTGGACGAAGACGGCGGCCTGATTGCCGGTGGAGGCCAGCCCCTGGGGGACGCCGAAGAGTGCCGCGGCGCACAGCAGCGCGAACAGCGGGCTGGTGCCCTGAAGCAGCAGGAAGACCCCGCTGCCGGCGGCGAGACAGGCCGCGGCGACGGTCAGCGGGGCGCGGATGCCCTTCGTCCGCGCCCCGGCGAGCGAGCAGAAGGCGGCCGCACCGGACATCGGCAGCATGATCAGGCCGGCGTGGAAGGACGAGTAGCCGTGCGCCTCCTCCAGCCACTGGCTGAAGCCGTAGAGCACGCAGTAGATGACCAGGTAGGTCAGGCCCTGCCGCAGGTAGGTGAGGACCAGCGCGCGGTTGCCGGCCAGCATCCGCAGATCGAGGAACGGCTCCGGGCGGCGCAGTTGCCACCACACCAGGACCGCGGTGAGTGCGGCGGTCGGCGCCAGCAGCACCCACTGCGGCTCGTGCAGCCGCAGCAGGAAGAACATCGCGCAGGTCAGTGCGGCCGCGAAGAGCCCGATGCCGAGCGGGTCGAGGGAGCCGGGCGCGGGCGCGGGGCGTCCGGCCGCCCGGCGGGTCCGTCGGCCGGTCCCGGCGTCGCTCGGCCCGCCGGTCGCCGCGGCGGCCTTCCGGTCCGCCGGGAGCCAGGCCAGCGCGCCGGCGAGGGCGAGCAGCGACAGCGGGAGGTTGACCGCGAACACCGCCCGCCAGCCCGCGGTCGCGGTCAGCAGGCCGCCGAGCGACGGGCCGAGGGCGGCGCTGGCCAGCGCGGCGAGGGAGAGCCGGCCGAGCACGCGCCGGGGCGTGGGCAGCCCCAGCCGCCGCGACTCGGCCCGCAGGACCGCCATCGCCGCGGGGTAGGCGGCCGCGGTGCCGATGCCGAGGACGACCCGGGAGACGATCAGCAGGGTGAAGGTCGGTGCCAGCGCGCCGATCAGCCCGGCGGCGCAGACGGCCAGCGCACCGGCGACGAAGACCCGGCGCGGGCCGACGCGGTCGGCGAGCCGTCCCATGAAGGGCTGGCCCACCGCGCTCGCGAGGTACAGCGCGGAGATCAGCCAGGCGGTATCCGCGGCGCCGACGTGGAAGTCGCGGCCGATCGCCACCAGGCTGGTGGCGATCATCGTCGAGTTGACCGGGTTGAGCAGCGAGCCGAGCAGCAGCGGCGTCATCAGCCGGGCGCCGAAGGCCCGGTCGGTGCCCGCGGGCTCTCCGGGACGGCCCGGCACGGCGCCCGTCCTGGCCGGACCCGCCGGTGCGGCGGAGGGGTCGGTCATTCCTGCGTCAGCCGCCGTATCAGCCCGGCAGCGGCCTCCAGGGTCCGCTGTTCCTCCGGGGTGAGCCGCTCGGCGATGGCCACCGCGAGCCAGTTCTGCTTGGCCTGCCGGATCTCGGCGAGCATCCGGCGGCCCTCGTCGGTGAGCGAGAAGACCACTTGGCGGCCGTCCGTCGGATGCGGGCTGCGGGAGAGGATCCCGCGCTCCTCCAGCGCGCCGACGGTCAGCCGCATGGACTGCGGGCGCACCAGCTCGGCGCGGGCCAGCGCGGCGATGGTGGCCGGCCCGTCGGTCTCGATCCGGGAGATCGCCGAGCGCTGGGACGCGGTGAGCTCGGCGCGCGGCGACGTGGCGCGCAGCTGTCGCATGAGCTGCGAGACGGTCGCGCGCAGATCGGTCGCCAGGCGTTCCTGGTCCTTTTCCGGCATATCTCCACCCTAGAAGAACGACAGGCAAACTTGCAAGTTTGCCTGTCGTGATTTCCGGGATGTCGCGGTGCTTCCCGGGGCGCGCCACGGGAGAGATGGTCTTGCCACGGTGCGTAGCGAGGCTTACGGTCACCTCCACACGCGTAGATCGCGCTGGGGATCCCCGCGTGCGCCGCAGGCTGACGCATCGACAAAGGAGCAGCTCATGGCCGATGTTGTGCGTGCCGCACTGGTTCAGGCGACCTGGACCGGCGACACCGAATCGATGATCGCGAAGCACGAGGAGTACGCCAGAGCGGCGGCCGCGCAGGGCGCGAAGGTGATCGGTTTCCAGGAGGTCTTCAACGCTCCGTACTTCTGCCAGGTGCAGGAGCCGGAGCACTACCGCTGGGCCGAGCCGGTCCCCGACGGCCCGACCGTACGGCGGATGCAGGACCTCGCCCGGGAGACCGGCATGGTCATCGTCGTCCCGGTCTTCGAGGTCGAGCAGTCCGGCTTCTACTACAACACCGCGGCCGTGATCGACGCCGACGGCACGGTCCTGGGCAGCTACCGCAAGCACCACATCCCGCAGGTCAAGGGCTTCTGGGAGAAGTACTACTTCAAGCCCGGCAACGCCGGCTGGCCGGTCTTCGACACCGCGGTGGGCAAGGTGGGCGTCTACATCTGCTACGACCGCCACTTCCCGGAGGGCTGGCGGCAGTTGGGCCTCAACGGCGCCCAGCTCGTCTACAACCCCTCGGCCACCTCCCGCGGCCTGTCCGCCTATCTCTGGCAGCTGGAGCAGCCCGCGGCCGCGGTCGCCAACGAGTACTTCATCGCGGCGATCAACCGGGTCGGCGTGGAGGAGTACGGCGACAACGACTTCTACGGGACCAGCTACTTCGTCGATCCGCGCGGGCAGTTCGTCGGCGGGGTCGCCAGCGACTCCAAGGAGGAACTGGTCGTCCGTGACCTGGACTTCGGCCTGATCGACGAGGTCCGCCAGCAGTGGGCGTTCTACCGCGACCGCCGCCCCGACGCCTACGACGGGCTGGTGCAGCCGTGACCCACGTCCCCCATGAACCGCCGACCCTGCACGCCCGCCACCAGGCCGTACTGCCCTCCTGGCTCAGCCTCTACTACGAGCGGCCGCTCGAACTCACCCACGGCGAGGGCCGGTACGTCTGGGACGCCGAGGGCAACCGCTACCTCGACTTCTTCGGCGGCATCCTCACCACCATGACGGCCCACGCGCTGCCCGAGGTGACCAAGGCCGTCAGCGAACAGGCCGGCCGCATCCTGCACACCTCGACGCTCTATCTCTCCCGCCCCATGGTCGAGCTGGCCGAGCGGATCGCGGCGCTCTCCGGCATCCCCGACGCCCGGGTCTTCTTCACCACCTCCGGCACCGAGGCCAACGACACGGCCCTGCTGCTGGCCACCACGCACCGCCGCTCCAACCAGATCCTGGCGATGCGCAACAGCTACCACGGACGCTCCTTCTCCACCGTCGGCATCACCGGCAACCAGAGCTGGTCGCCGACCAGCCTCTCGCCCCTCCAGACGCTCTACGTCCACGGCGGGGTGCGCAGTCGCGGCCCGTACGCGGAGCTGAGCGACCGGGACTTCATCGCGGCCTGCGTCGCCGACCTGGAGGACATGCTCCAGCAGACCGCCGGCGGGGTCGCCGCGCTGATCGCCGAACCGGTCCAGGGCGTCGGCGGCTTCACCGCACCGCCCGACGGCCTCTACGCCGCCTTCCGCGAGGTGCTCGCCCGGCACGGCATCCTGTGGATCAGCGACGAGGTGCAGACCGGCTGGGGCCGTACCGGCGACCACTTCTGGGGCTGGCAGGCGCACGCCGACAACGGCCCGCCCGACCTGCTCACCTTCGCCAAGGGCATCGGCAACGGCATGTCCGTCGGCGGGGTGGTGGCCCGCGCCGAGGTGATGAACTCGCTCACCGCGAACTCCATCTCCACCTTCGGTGGCAGCCCGGTCACCATGGCCGCCGGCCTGGCCAACCTCAACCACCTGCTCGAACACGACCTCCAGGGCAACGCCAGGCGGGTCGGCGGGCTGCTCATCGAGCGGCTGCGGGCGGTCACGGCCGGCCTCGACCTGGTGCGCGAAGTCCGCGGCCGGGGCCTGATGATCGGCCTCGAACTGGTCCGCCCCGGCACCGACGAGCCCTCACCGGAGGCCGCCTCGCTCGTCCTGGAAGCGGCCCGGGAGCGCGGCCTGCTGATCGGCAAGGGCGGGCAGGGCGGCGCCTCGCTGCGCATCGCGCCCCCGATGTCGCTGACCGTCGCGGAGGCCGAGGAGGGCGCCGGCCTGCTCGCCGACGCGCTCCGTACGGCGCAGGGCACGCTGGCCGGGACGTAGCGCGGACACCGCACGGAAGCGGTGAGCGGGGGCGGGGCGGCCGGTGCCGTTCCGCCGCCACCCACCCGTGGCGCGGGCCTACGCCCCCGCCGCCTCCCGGACCGTGTCCGCGACCAGGGTGAAGAACCGGGTGTGCGCACGCCGGCTGCAGGACGCCTCCGGGTTCCAGGGCAGCAGCCGGGCCCGCGCCTCGATCGCCCGCCAGTGCTCGTCGGCCCGGAGGCTCTCGGGGCGGGCGGCGTTGGCCCGTACGTCCATCAGGACGATGTCGGGGGACAGTTCCGCGGCCTCCGCCCAGCCGACCGTGGACCAGTTCACCCCGGCGCCCGCCGCCGGATCCACCAGGCCGACGCCGTGCTCGGCCAGCGCCCGCAGATCGGGCCAGGAACCGGGCCGGGCGAGGTGGACCCGGTCGGGCCCGGCGGGGGACAGCGCCAGCACCCGGGGCCCCGGCGCACCCCCGGTCGCCTGCCGCAGGGCGTCCTCCGCGGCGTCCAACTCCCGTGCGGCACCGAGCGGTTCGCCCCGGCCCAGCGAGCCGGCCAGCGCCGCGAACCGCTCGCGCACCTCGGCCAGGCTGCGTCCCGGGCCCACCGCGACGGTGGCCACCGGCACATGCGCCTCCACCTCCAGCGCGGTCTTCTGCTCCAGCCCGTAGACCTGCTCGCCGTCATAGGTCACCGCCACCACCAGGTCCGGCTCGGCCGCCAGCAGGGTGTCCGGGTGCAGCGTGGTGCCCGAACCGAGGTACTCGATCTCCGCGAGCGGCAGGTCACCGCCCTTGGCGGGGTCGGGAGCGGCCGCGTCGTGCTGGGACCCGAAGATCCCCACCGGGCGTATGCCGTGGTCCCACAGCGTCGCCCCGGCCTGTATGTACGCGACGATCCGTGCCGGCCGTGCCCCGGCCACCACCAGGCGCCCCCGGTCGTCGGAGAACTCCCACGGCGTGTTCTGCTCCATGACCTGCCGCCTTCCGTGTGCCGCGCGTCGTCCGTCCTGATGAAGCGGCGCCGGCGAGGATTGCCCGTCCGCGTCGGCGGATATCTGCCCATCCCGCCACCCCCGCACCCCTCCGGGGCCGCGCCCGCGTTGAACCGGGCGACTGATCGTCGGCGCAACACGATCGTCGGCCCCGATTAACCGTCACGGTATTGCCACGGTGGGTGACATGCTTCTACGGTGTCCACTTCTCGACCGGAATCTACGGGTGTAGACCAGCTGTGACGTGGCGTCAGGTAGGGAGCTGTGATGGTGAGCCGTACGGTCGTCCAGGGCGGACTGGTGATCACCGCCGCCGATGAGATGCACGCCGATGTCCTGGTGGAGGACGGCCGGGTCGCCGCGCTCGCCGCGCACGGCAGTCCCACCGCCGACGGCTGGCGGGAGTCCGCGGACCGCGTCCTGGACGCCACCGGGAAGTACGTCATCCCGGGCGGCGTCGACGCCCACACCCACCTGGACTTCCCCTTCGGCGGGACGTTCTCCTCCGACAACTTCGAGACCGGTACCCGCGCCGCGGCCTGGGGCGGCACCACCACCATCGTCGACTTCGCGGTGCAGTCCCGCGGCAAGTCGCTGCGCGCCGGACTCGACACCTGGCACGCCAAGTCCGACGCCCAGTGCGCCGTCGACTACGCGTTCCACATGATCCTCTCGGACGTCAACGAGCACACCCTCAAGGAGATGGACCTCCTGGTGGCCGAGGGCGTCACCTCCTTCAAGCTGTTCACCGCCTACCCCGGGGTCTTCTACAGCGACGACGGGCAGATCCTGCGGGCGATGCAGCGCTCCGCCGACAACGGCGGCCTGGTGATGATGCACGCCGAGAACGGCATCGCCATCGACGTGCTGGTCGAACAGGCACTGGCGGAGGGCCGGACCGACCCGCGCTACCACGGCGAGGTCCGCCACGTGCTGCTGGAGGCCGAGGCCACCCACCGCACCATCCAGCTCGCCCGGGTCGCCGGCGCCCCGCTCTATGTCGTCCACGTCTCGGCCGAGGAGGCCGTCGCCGAGATCGCCCAGGCCCGCGACAAGGGGCTGAACGTCTTCGGCGAGACCTGCCCGCAGTACCTGTTCCTGTCCACCGACAACCTCGCCGAACCGGACTTCGAGGGCGCCAAGTACGTCTGCTCCACGCCGCTGCGGCCCCGCGAGCACCAGGCCGCGCTGTGGCGCGGACTGCGCACCAACGACCTCCAGGTCGTCTCCACCGACCACTGCCCCTTCTGCTTCCAGGGGCAGAAGGAGCTCGGCCGCGGCGACTTCTCCAAGATCCCCAACGGGATGCCCGGCATCGAGAACCGGATGGACCTGCTCCATCAAGGCGTCGTGGAGGGCCGGATCAGCCGCCGGCGCTGGATCGAGATCGCCTGCGCCTCCCCGGCCCGGATGTTCGGCCTCTACCCGAAGAAGGGCACCCTCGCCCCCGGCTCCGACGCCGATCTCGTCATCTACGACCCGGCCGCCCGGCAGACCGTCTCCGCCGAGACCCACCACATGAACGTCGACTACTCGGCGTACGAGGGGAAAACCCTCACCGGACAGGTCGAAACGGTGCTCTCGCGCGGTGAACTCGTCATCGACCGGCGGACGTTCACCGGTCGCGCGGGACACGGCCAGTACATCCCGCGCGGCACCTGTCAGTACCTCGTCTAGGGGCCCGGCCCCGCCCGGGGATCCCGCCGGATCTCTTCCCAGGACCCGTTCCAGCACCTCTTTTAAGGAGCGCCGCCGTGGACTTCGGAGTTGTCCTGCAGGCCGACCCGCCCTCCTCCGCCGTCGTGTCCCTGATGCGCCGCGCCGAACGCAACGGCTTCCGCTACGGCTGGACCTTCGACTCGACCGTCCTGTGGCAGGAGCCGTTCGTCCTCTACAGCCGCATCCTGGAACACACCGACCGCCTGATCGTCGGCCCGATGGTCACCAACCCCTCCACCCGCGCCCCCGAAGTCACCGCTTCCACCTTCGCCACCCTCAACGAGATGTACGGCAACCGCACCGTCTGCGGCATCGGGCGCGGCGACTCCGCGATGCGGGTGGCCGGGCGGCCGCCGAACACCCTGGCCCGGCTCGGCGAGGCGATCGGCGCCATCCGCGAGCTGGCCGAGGGGCGGGAGGCGTACGTCGGCGACCACCGGATCAAGATCCCCTGGATCAGGAACGGCAAGCTCCCGGTGTGGATGGCGGCTTACGGGCCCAAGGCCCTCGCCATGGCCGGCGAGCTGGCGGACGGCTTCATCCTCCAGCTGGCCGACCCCTTCCTCACCGAGTGGATGATCAAGGCCGTACGGCAGGCCGCCACGGACGCCGGCCGCGACCCGGCCGACGTCACGATCTGCGTCGCCGCACCCGCCTACGTCGGCGACGACCTCGACCACGCCCGCGAGCAGTGCCGCTGGTTCGGCGGCATGGTCGGCAACCACGTCGCCGACCTCGTCGCACGCTACGGCGAGCACTCCGGCATGGTGCCGGACGAGCTGACCGCGTACATCGCCTCCCGGGAGGGCTACGACTACGCCCACCACGGCCGCTCGGGCAACCCCGACGCCGGCTTCGTGTCGGACGCGGTCATCGACCGCTTCTGTCTGCTCGGCCCGGCCGCCGCCCACATCGAGAAGCTGCGCCGGCTCAAGGAACTGGGTGTGGACCAGTTCGCGCTCTACGCCATGCACGACGCCAAGGAATCCACCATCGACGCCTACGGAGCAGAGATCATCCCCGCGTTCGCCGACTGAGCGGGCCCCGGGAGACCGGCGGCCCGACCCGGACGAAAGGCCCCCGCATGCCCGCGACCTCCCCACCCGTGCCGCCGGAACTCCCCATATCCACCCCGCCGGACCAGCTGACCGCCCCCGACGGCCGGGTCGAACCGGCGCCCGGCGCCATCCCGTCCCACGGCCGCTACGTCAACGCCGACCTGCGCCCCGTACCGCTCGCCGAACGCCGCTGGACCACCTACAACTTCACCGCCCTGTGGGTCGGCATGGCCCACAACATCCCCTCCTGGACGCTCGCTTCGGGCCTGGTCGCGCTCGGCATGGACTGGCGGCAGGCGGTGCTGACCATCGCGCTGGCGAACCTCGTCGTCCTCGTCCCGATGCTGCTCACCGGCCACGCCGGGCCCAAGTACGGCATCCCCTTCCCGGTCCTGGCCCGGGCCTCCTTCGGGGTGCGCGGCGCCAACCTCCCCGCGCTGGTGCGTGCCGCCGTCGCCTGCTGCTGGTTCGGCATCCAGACCTGGATCGGCGGCCAGGGCATCTACATCCTGCTCGGCAAGATCCTCGGTGGTGACTGGGCCCGGGCCACGGCCGTCGCCGGCTACCCCTGGACCCTGTGGCTGTGCTTCCTGGTCTTCTGGGCCGCCGAACTCGCCCTGATCCACCGGGGGATGGAGACCCTGCGCCGCTTCGAGAACTGGGCCGCCCCGTTCGTCCTCGTCGGCGCGGTGGCGCTGCTCGTCTGGGTGGCGGTCAAGGCGGGCGGGTTCGGTCCGCTGCTGGACCAGCCGAGCGCCCTGGGCTGGGGTGCGGACTTCTGGCCGGTCTTCTTCCCCTCCCTAATGGGCATGATCGGCTTCTGGGCCACGCTCTCCCTCAACATCCCCGACTTCACCCGCTTCGGCGCCGGCCAGCGCGCCCAGGTCTGGGGCCAGTCGCTGGGCCTGCCGACCACCATGACGGCCTTCGCCCTGCTGTCCGTCCTGGTCACCTCCGGCTCACAGGCGGTCTACGGCGCCCCGATCTGGGACCCGGTCGCCCTCGCCGGCAAGGCCGACAACGTCTTCGGCCTGCTCTTCGCGCTGGTCACGGTGCTGATCGCGACCATCTCCGTGAACATCGCCGCCAATGTCGTCTCCCCGGCCTACGACCTCGCCCACCTCGCCCCCCGGTTCATCAGCTTCCGCACGGGCGCGCTCATCACGGGCGTGGTCGGCGTGCTCGTCTTCCCGTGGAAGCTCACCGCCACCCCCGAGCTGTACATCTTCACCTGGCTCGGGGTCGTCGGCGGGCTGCTGGGGACGGTGGCCGGCATCCTCATCGCCGACTACTGGATCGTCCGCCGTACCGTCCTCGACCTCGCCGCCCTCTACCGTCCCGGCGGCCGCTACTGGTACACGGCCGGCTGGAACTGGCGGGCGGTGACCGCGTTCGCCGTCGGGGGCCTGCTCGCCGTCGGCGGCTCGTACTCGCACCCCGGGAAGGGCCCCTTCCCCGCCGACGGCCTGATCCCTTTCCTCAAGCCGCTGGCCGACTACGGCTGGGCGGTCGGCCTCGGTGCCGCACTGGCGCTCTACGCGCTGCTGATGGCTACGGCACGCGGGCCAGCCACTGCGCGGAGCTGAACTTGCCCGCGGCCAGCTCCCGGGCCCGCGCCAGCTCCTGCTCGGTGACCTCGCCCCGCGTGCCGCCGTAGCGGGCCCGGAAGGAGGCGATCATCCGCTCGATGACCTCGGCACGCGGCAGCCCGGTCTGCCGCCGCAGCGGGTCCACCCGCTTCCGCGCGCTGCCGATGCCCTTGTCGGACAGCTTCTCCCGCCCGATCCGCAGCACCTCGACCATCTTCCCGGCATCGATGTCGTACGACATCGTCACGTGGTGCAGCACCGCCCCGCCGCCCGCCACCAGGCGCTTCTGCGCCGCCCCGGCGATCTTCCCGGCGTCCGTCGCGATGTCGTTGAGCGGCTTGTACCAGGCCCGGATCCCCATGTCGCCCAGCGCGCCCAGCACCCAGTCGTCGAGGTAGGCGTAGCTCTCCGCGAAGCTGAGCCCCTGCACCAGGGACTGCGGGACGCACAGCGAGTACGTGATGGTGTTCCCGGGCTCCACGAACATCGCCCCGCCCCCGCTGATCCGCCGTACGACGGTCACGCCGTGCCGCGCGGCGGCGCGCTCGTCGACCTCGTTGCGCAGCGACTGGAAGCTGCCGATGATCACCGCGGGACGGTCCCACTCCCACACCCGCAGCGTCGGCGGCCGCCGCCCCGCCGCCACCTCGCCGGTCAGCACCTCGTCCAACGCCATGTGCAGCGCCGGCGGTTGCGGTCCCTCGTGCACGATCTGCCAGTCGAAGTCGGTCCACTCCGCGGCGTCCGCCACGGCGCGGCGGACCGCGATGCCCACCGCCTCGCTGCTGAACCCGAACAGCACCGCACCGGCCGGCAGGGCCGCGTCGATCCGGGCCGCCAGGGCCCGTGCGTCGGTGTCCGCCGACGCCCCCTCCAGCGCCCCGTTGATGGCGTCCAGTGCCTCGTCCGGCTCCAGGAAGAAGTCCCCGGCGACCCGTACGCCGCGCAGCGCCCCGTCCACCACGTCCAGGTCCACGACCACGAGCTTGCCGCCCGGCACCTTGTACTCGCCGTGGTGGTTGCCCCGCACGCCGTTCTCCTCTTCGTTCCGCACGGGTCAAGCCTGCCTCATGCCGGCTGCGCGAGCCGCGCCAGCAGCGGGGGCAGCGCACTGCCGATCGGCTCGCGGATCACCTCGGCGGCGAGCGCGTCGTACGGGGTCGGATCGGCGTTGACGATGATCAGCCGCGCCCCGTGTTCGGCCGCCACCCCCGCGAGCGAGGCGGCCGGCTGCACCTGAAGCGTCGTCCCGACGGCCAGGAAGACCTCCGCCGCCTTGGCCACGCCCAGCGCCGTGCCCAGCACCTCCGGGTCCAGCCGCTCGCCGAACATCACCGTCGCCGACTTCAGGATGCCGCCGCACACCAGACACGCCGGATCGGGCTCGCCCGCGGCCACCCGGTCCAGTGCCTCCCGCATCGACGACCGGGCGTGGCAGCGGGTGCAGGTGACCGCCCGGACGGTGCCGTGCAGCTCCAGCACCTTGCGCTCGGGCACCCCGGCGAGCTGGTGCAGCCCGTCGACGTTCTGCGTGATCACCCGCACCGGCGTCCCCGACCGCTCCAACGCGGCCACCGCCTCGTGCGCCGCGTTCGGCTGCGCCCGGAACGCCGGGCTCTCCTGCCGCATCCGCCACGACCGCCGCCTGATCTCCGGGTCGGCCATGTACGCGTCGTACGTCACCAGCTTCTCGGCCTCCGGATCCCGCCGCCACAGTCCGTTCGGGCCGCGGTAGTCGGGGATGCCGGAGTCGGTGGAGATTCCGGCGCCGGTGAGGAGGGCGACGAGCGGACGGCGGGCGGGCTGGTCGTGCGGGACGTCGGTGCCGGTCATGGAGCGAGCGTACGCAGCACGCCGCCCGCCGTCCTGCGAGTTTCGGGCGCCGGCCGGGGTGAGCCGGGTGAGGTCGTGCAGGCGACGCCGGCGGTGAGGGCGACGGCGAGCGCCGGCCGGCCGGCGGCAGGGGGCAACTTCCCCGGTCCCGCGTGTGGTTGGGGTGCCGCGCGGCACGGGACCGTCCCGGCGGATGCCGGACGGCGCGCGGGAGGGTGTGCGGTGCACGGCCGTGGGGGGAGAGTACGGAGGGAACGCGTCCGTTGAGCGTTCAAACGCCCGCTCGTAGTCCAGCCGCCCGGCAGCAGATGAGGAGCCGCCCGTGTTCACCACCCGCCCCACTCTCCAAGGCACCTTCGGGATGGCCTCCACCACGCACTGGCTGGCGTCCCAGTCGGCGATGGCGGTGCTGGAGGACGGTGGCAACGCCTACGACGCGGCGGCGGCCGGCTTCGTGCTGCACGTCGTCGAGCCGCACCTGAACGGGCCGGCGGGCGAGGTGCCGATCCTCCTGGCCCCGGCGGACGGGCCGGTGCGGGTGCTGTGCGGCCAGGGCCCGGCGCCGGCCGGTGCGAGCGTGGCGCACTACACCTCGCTGGGCCTGGACCTGGTGCCCGGCACCGGGCCGCTCGCCGCCGCGGTCCCCGGGGCCTTCGACGCCTGGATGCTGCTGCTGCGCGACCACGGCAGCAAGTCGCTCGCCGAGGTGCTGCGGTACGCCGTCGGCTACGCCGAGCACGGCCACCCCGCCGTCGAGCGGATCGGCGAGACCGTCGAGACGGTCCGGGAACTCTTCGAGACGGAGTGGACCTCCTCCGCCGAGCTCTACCTCCCCGGTGGCCGGTCCGTCGCCCCCGGCGGGCTGCTCAGGAACCGGCCGCTGGCGGCCACCTGGCGGCGGCTGATCACGGAGGCGGAGGCCGCGGCGGCCGGACGTGAGGCCCAGATCGACGCCGCCCGCCGCATCTGGCGCGAGGGCTTCATCGGCGAGGCGCTCGCCGCCTTCGCCGCCCGCCCGGCCCTGGACACCTCGGGCGAGCGCCACGCCGGGACCCTCACCGGCGACGACCTGGCGGCCTTCGCCGCCACGTACGAGGAGCCGGTCACCCACGACTGGAACGGCTGGACCGTCGCCAAGGCGGGCGGCTGGTCCCAGGGCCCCGTCTTCCTCCAGCAACTCGCCCTCCTCCCCGGCGAGTTGCCCGCCTACGGCAGTCCCGAGTACGTGCATCTGCTCATCGAGGGCAGCAAGCTCGCGATGGCCGACCGCGAGGCGTGGTACGGGGACGCCGCCGAGGTGCCGCTCGACGCCCTGCTGAGCGCGGAGTACAACGCCGGGCGGCGGGCACTCATCGGCGAGCGGGCCTCGTACGAGCTGCGGCCCGGCAGCCCGGACGGCCGCGCCCCGCGGCTGGGCAAGCACGCGTCGGCGGTCGCGGCCGGTGAGGGCGGCGTCGACCCGCTGGGCGGGCCCGGCAGCGGCGCGGGCGAGCCGACCGTCGCACGCGGGGTGCCCGGGGGCGTGCCGGCGGACGTGGCGCCCGAGGTGGACCGGCGGGGTGCCACGCGGGGCGACACCTGCCACCTCGACGTCGTCGACCGCTGGGGGAACCTGGTCTCCGCCACCCCCTCCGGCGGCTGGCTGCAGTCCAACCCGGTCGTCCCGGCCCTCGGCTTCCCGCTCGGCACCCGGCTGCAGATGGCCTGGCTGGAGGAGGGCCTGCCCAACTCGCTCACGCCCGGACGCCGCCCCCGCACCACCCTCACGCCGTCCCTCGCGCTGCGCGGCGGCGTCCCCGTCATGGCCTTCGGCACGCCGGGCGGCGACCAGCAGGACCAGTGGCAGGTGCACTTCTTCCTGGCGGTGGCGCTGCGCGGGGCGGTCCGCGGCGGCCTCGACCTCCAGGGCGCCGTCGACGCGCCGAACTGGCACCACGACTCCTTCCCCGGTTCCTTCTTCCCGCGCGGGATGCGGCCGGGCGGCGTGACGGTGGAGTCACGGATCGGGGAGCGGACCGTCGAGGACCTGCGGCGGCGCGGCCACCTGGTCACGGTGGGTGACGCCTGGTCCGAGGGGCGGCTGTGCGCGGTGGCGCGGGACCCGGAGACCGGGGTGCTGTCGGCGGCGGCCAATCCGCGGGGGATGCAGGGGTACGCCGTGGGGCGCTGAGGCCCGTACGCGAGGGGCCACGGACGGGCGGCGGGGCCACTACGGCGCGGCGGAGCGCGGGCCGGCCGCCGGCGCCGCCGGCTCGCCGCCCCGCGCGGTGCCCTCGGCGGCATCCGGAGTTCACCTGGAGTCCAGCTGCCGTGTCAGTGGCTCGTGGTTCGATGGACGCATGATCGAAGCACTTCGTACCCAAGATTCGGGAGATACCGCGAACCTCACCGAAGCACCCCCGATGACCCTCTCGCCGGACCTGTCCGAGCTGGACCTGGCCGCCGTCGAGGCCGCCGTCCGCCGGGCCGCGGCCGACGAGATCATGCCGCGCTTCCGGCAGCTCGCCGCCGAGGACATCGTCGAGAAGAACGGCCCGCACGACCTCGTCACCATCGCCGACCGCCGCGCCGAGGAACACCTCACCGCCGCGCTGACGGCCCTGCTGCCCGGCTCCCGGGTGGTCGGTGAGGAGGCGGTGCACGCCGACGCCGGCGTGCTGGAGGCCCTGCGCGGCGACGCCCCCGTATGGATCGTCGACCCGGTCGACGGCACCCGCCAGTTCGTGCACGGCGACCCCGGCTTCGCCACGCTCGTCGCGCTCGCCCACCGCGGCGAGGTGCTGGCCTCCTGGACGTACGCCCCGGCGCTCGGCCTGATGGCGATCGCCCGCCGCGGCGCCGGCGCCGAACTCAACGGAATACCGCTGCGAACCGGCAGCCCGGCGGCGGACGCGGTCCTCGACGTCGCCACGTCCCACCACGACTTCACCGACGACGACCAGAAGCGGGTGCTGGCCGCCCTGGACACCGGCGGCGTCGCACCGCGGCCCTGCGGCTCGGCGGGCCTGGAATACCTCCACATAGCCCGCGGCGAGCTGGACGCCACGGCCTTCAGCTGGGAGAACGCCTGGGATCACGCCGCCGGGCTGCTGCTCGTCCACGAGGCGGGCGGCGCGAGCGGCACGGTCGCGGGGCAGCCGTTCCGCATCGAGGGCGGCAATGCGCTGCCCTTCACGGCGGCGCGTGACGCCGAAACCGCGCGGCGTATCCTCGGACTGCTGGCAGCCGCCAACTGATCCTCACGGATGAGGGTCGGACGTGAGGGGAGTGGCGCAGGTGCCGAGGATGCTCGATGCCGTGGTGATCGGGGCGGGACCCAACGGCCTGACGGCGGCCGTCGAACTGGCCCGCCGCGGCATGTCCGTGGAGGTCTTCGAGGCCAAGGACACCATCGGCGGCGGCGCCCGTACCGAGGAGCTGACCCTCCCCGGTTTCCGGCACGACCCCTGCTCGGCGGTGCACCCGACGGGCGTGGGCTCGCCGGCCTTCGCCAGGATGCCGCTGGAGCGGTACGGGCTGGAGTGGCTGCACCCCGACCTGCCGATGGCGCACCCCTTCCCGGACGGCACGGCCGCCGTGCTCGGACACACCGTCGGTGAGACCGCGATGTCCCTGGGCCCGCGTGACGCCGGCGCGTACCGGCGGCTGCTCGCGCCGTTCATCGGCCGGTGGGACAGCATGGCGCACGACTTCCTGCGCACCCAGTGGCTGGGCCCGCCCAGCGACCCGCTGACCTACGCCCGCTTCGGCCTGCTCGCGGCGCAGCCCGTCACCCTCCTCAACCGCCGCTTCCAGGACGAGAAGGCCCGCGGTCTGCTGGCCGGTCTCGCGGCGCACGCCATCGCCCCGCTCGGCGGCCTCGGCACCTCCGGCATCGCCCTGATGTTCGCGCTCGCCGCGCACGCCAAGGGCTGGCCGGTGGCGCGCGGCGGCTCCCAGGCCATCGCCGACGCGCTCGCCGGTCTGCTGCGTGCCCACGGCGGCGCGGTGCACACCGACTTCGAGGTCAAGCGCCTGGACGACCTGCCGCCGGCCCGGGCGTACGTCTTCGACACCTCCCCGACGGCGCTGGCCCGGATCGCGGGCCTGGGCAACGCCTACCGCGACGTCGTCTACGGCCCCGCCGTCTTCAAGATCGACTACGCGATGTCCGGGCCGGTGCCGTGGACCGCCGAGCCGGCCCGGCGCGCCGGCACCGTCCACATCGGCCCCACCAGTGGCGAGATCGGCGCCGCCCTGGACGCCGCCACGCACGGCCGGGCCCCGTCCGTCCCGTTCCTGATCACCGCTCAGCCCAGCCTGATCGACCGCACCCGCGCCCCCGAGGGCAAGCACACCTTCTGGGCGTACGGCCACGTCCCCAACGGCTGGGAGGGCGACGCGACCGACGCCATCGAGCGGCAGATCGAGCGCTTCGCCCCCGGCTTCCGCGATCTCGTGCTGGCCCGCGCCGTCGCCGGCCCGCCCCAACTCGCGGCCCGCAACGCCAATTACGTCGGCGGCGACACCGCCACCGGCTCCGCGGCCGGCCTGCGCCTGCTCATCCGGCCGAAGCTCACCCGCGTCCCGTACGAAACCGCCCACCCCGCCGTGTTCCTCTGCTCCCAGGCGACCCCGCCCGGTCCCGGCGTCCACGGCATGTCGGGCCATTACGCCGCCAAGGCGGTGTGGCGCCGCCTGCGCGCGAACCGCCGCTGAAACGCCCTAGGCTCGAGCACCATGAGCACCCAGCGCCCCTCCGTCACCCTCGTCCAGGGCGACATCACCGAACAGGCCGTGGACGCCGTGGTCAACGCCGCCAACTCCTCGCTGCTCGGCGGCGGGGGAGTGGACGGCGCGATCCACCGGCGCGGCGGCCCGGAGATCCTGGCCGAGTGCCGCGCCCTGCGCGCCTCCCGGTACGGCCGCGGCCTGCCCACCGGCCAGGCCGTCGCCACCACCGCCGGCCGACTGCCCGCCCGCTGGGTCATCCACACGGTCGGGCCGGTCTTCGCCCGCAACGAGGACCGCTCCGAGCTCCTCGCCTCCTGCTATCGGGAGTCGCTCCGCGTCGCCGACGAACTGGGCGCCCGGACGGTGGCGTTCCCCGCCATCTCCACCGGCATCTACGGCTGGCCCATGGACGACGGCGCCCGCATCGCCGTCGAGACGGTCCGTACGACGGACACCGCCGTGGAGGAGGTCCGCTTCGTGCTCTTCGACGCACAGGCATACGACGCGTTCGCGACCCGGGTGCACTGACCGACCCGTCACCCCGCACGCGCATGACCGCTCATCCAACCGAGGCGTCTACCCAACGCACCCAGCCGTTCGGCCACGGCGCTGACCCGGTCCCCAGGATCTTGATGGGATGACGGTATGACGACACTGCCACACCGCCTCCTCCACGCACTTGACCGGTTCAACGCCGCCCACCCTTGGGACCACAACGCCCACTACCACCCCTGGATCCTGCGGCAGCTCCCCCGGCGTTTCGACCGTGCCCTGGACGTCGGCTCCGGCAGCGGCGACCTGGCCAGACTCCTGGCCACGCGCGCCGGCACGGTGCACGGCGTCGACTCCGACCCGAAGATCACCGCCCGGGCGCAGGAGCTGACCCCTCCGGCAACCCCCGTCACCTTCACGACCGCAGACGCGCTGACCGGGATCCCCGCCGACACCTACGACGTCATCACCTGTGTCGCCACGATCCACCATCTGCCGTTCACCCAGGCGCTCACCGTCTTCCGCCGGCACCTGGCGCCCGGAGGAACCCTGGTGATCCTCGGCCTGTCGCACCCGACGACTCCCGGCGACCACCTGCTCGCAGCCGCGGCCGCCCCACTCAACGCCGCCACGGGCTGGCTCAAGAACAAGGGCCGCGCAGCACCTCGTCCGCTCTCGATGACGGCGGCGACCCGGCCGGCCGACATGGCCTTTCCCGACATCGTCCGCGAGGCCCATGCCGTCCTGCCCGGCGCCCAACTGCGCCGCCGGCTGTTCTGGCGCTACACGCTCGTATGGCACCACCGTTGAACCGACGAAGCGGTGCACGGTGTGCTCGGCCGTCGTGGACAGCAACGCCGTGGGGGCTCTGGGATTCTCGCCGTCCCTCACCACTGAGCTGACGGGACCAGGGCTCAACTCCCGTGCGGCATACCGGAAGAGAGCACAGGGCGGACAGGAGGAGCCGGCGGCGTGCTGTGGACCCCTGCTGCCTGGACGTCGCCGTCGCCCGGCTGCGGTCCCGGCCCGCCGGAGCGCGCGAGTACGACGTCCTGGACGAGGAGGTGGCCCGGCTCTCCCCGCGCGTCATGGAACGTGAACTGCCGGGACGCCGTGCGTCGTGCCGGTCGGTGTCAGCCGGCCAGGGTGGCGAGAGTGGCGTCGAGGTCGGTGGGCTCGGTCCGGTTGTGGGGGAGTTTGGCGAGGACCTTGGCCATGCCGCAGGTGTCGGTGAGGGCGGAGAAGACCAGGCCGCCGGCGACGCCCGCGGACAGCCAGCGGGCGGCGGGCCGGCGTCGGCCGGTGAGCAGGCCGGCCAGGACGAGGGAGCCGGCGGCGAGGCGGACCTGGCGTTCCATCGCCCAGGCGGCGCGGGTGCCGGCGGGGCGGTGGACGTCGTGGCCGAGTTGTGTCCAGGCGGTGGTGCCGCCGGTCAGGCTGGCGGCGGCGATACCGTGCCCGGCCAGGCGCTCACGGGCCTGGCCGGAGCGGGCGCCGGAGGCGCACACGAGGAGGAGGCCGCCGCGGCCGGCGGCACTCCTCAGGGCGGGCAGGGCAGCGTCGAGGTGGTCCAGGGGGATGTTGTGGGCGCCGGGCAGATGGCCGGCGGCGTACTCGCCGGGGGTGCGCACGTCGATGACGATCAGCTCGGCGAGGCGAGCGTGGGCCTGGTCGGCGGTGAGGGAGGTGGTGAGTGCCACGGGGACTTTCCTTTGCTCTTCATGAGTTACCCCCTTCGATAGGATACCCAAGGGGGTATCCGACGAGGGAGTGTGCGCGGTGGAATTGACGATGGCGGCCGAGGAACTGAAGACGGTGGTCAACCGGCTGCGCAGGGCGCAGGGCCAGATCGCCGGTGTGATCAAGATGATCGAGGAGGGGCGTGACTGCGAGGACGTGGTCACCCAGCTCGCGGCTGCCTCCCGGGCCTTGGACAAGGCGGGTTTCGCGATCATCGCCACCGGTCTGCAGCGTTGCCTGACCGATGCGGACATGGCCGCGCCGGAGGACCGGGAGCAGATGCGCGCCCGTCTGGAGAAGCTGTTCCTCTCGCTGGCCTGAGCTGCCGGTGCTGCCGGCCCAGCCGCTCGGCTCAGGCGAAGGCGTCGACGAGCATGAAGGCGGCGACGGCCAGCAGTACGAGCGCGAAGGTGCGCTTCAGCAGGGTGCCGGTGACCTTGGCGGCCAGGCGCTTGCCGTCCCAGGCGCCGAGGATCGCGGCCCCGGTGAAGGGGGCGATCACCGCCCAGTCGGCGCCGGCCGTCGTGGCGCCGCGGGTGGCGAGCGAGGCGAGCGAGTTCGCCGAGATGACCAGCAGGCTGGTGCCGACGGCGGCCTGCATCTCGAACGCCAGCACCGTGACCAGGGCAGGGACGGCGAGGAAGCCCCCGCCGACCCCGAGCAGTCCGGTCAGCGCCCCCAGTCCCGCACCGGCCCGGGCCGCCCGGGCCGGGCGCACCGCCCGCTGCGGGTGCCCGGCCGCCGCGCGGGCGGGGCGGAGCATGCGCGCCGCGGCCAGCGCGGCCACGGCGGCGAAGGCGGCCGTCAGCAGGGCCTGCGGCAGGTGCGCCGCCGCGGCGCCCGCCACCGCGGCCGGCACCAGTCCGGCCGCCGCGAACAGCATCCCCGCCTTCCAGCGCACGTTCCCGGCCCGGGCGTGGGCGTACAGGGCGGTCAGCGAGGTGGCGGTGACGATGACCAGGCTCGCGGTGGTGGCCGCCGCGGGGGCGAAGCCGAGCAGGTAGATCAGCGCGGGCACGGCCAGCACGCTGCCGCCCCCGCCGAGCGCGCCGAGCGCGAGCCCGACCACGGCGCCGGCGACCAGGGCCAGGATCAGCACGCTCACGTTGTGCCACCGCTGGTGCCGCGGCCCCCGGTGACCGGCAGGCCCGCACGGGCCCAGGCGGTCATCCCGCCGACGACGTCGCCGGCCTCCACACCGCGGGCGGCGAGGATGCCGGTGGCTGTGCGGGAGCGGTTCCCGGAGCGGCAGACGGTGACCACCGGCCTGCCCTGTACGGCCTCGGGAAGCGCCGCCCCGGCCCTCAGGCGGCTCAGCGGCAGGTGCAGCGCACCGGGCGCGTGCCCGGCCTGCCACTCCGGTGTTTCGCGGACATCAAGCAGGACCGCCTGCCCGTCACGGGTCTGCCGGTGGGCCTGCTGCGGGGTGAGGCGGGCAGGGCCGCGGCGCAGAAGCGAGAACATCGTTTGACTACTCCGTGCAGGTCGCTCAGTCGGTGCTGTCGGGCGTGGCGAGGGGGAGGCCCGCCGCGGTGGCGGCGTCGAAGCCGTCATCGACGGCGACGACGTCCCGTCCGGCGGCGTCCAGCAGGGACGCGGCGATCGCCGCGCGCATCCCGCCGGCGCAGTGCACCCACACCACCCCCTCGGGTACCTCGCCGAGGCGGCCGGGCAGCTCGTGGACCGGGAGGTGGACCGAGCCGTCGACGAACCCGTCCGCACGCTCGGCAGCGCGCCGCACGTCCAGCACCACCACCCGCTCGCCGCGCTCGCGCACCGCGGCGAGGTCGGCGAAGCGGGCGCGCGGGAAGGAGGCGAGCTTCTCGCCCGCGCGGACCCAGCCGGCCGGATCGCCGGTGGCGGCGGCGGCCGGGCGGTCGATGCCGACCCGGACCAGCTCCCGCTGCGCGGCGGCGATCTGCTCGGGCGTCTCGGCCAGCAGGGTGACCGGCTTGCCCCACGGGACCAGCCAGGCCAGGTAGGTGGCGAGCTTGCCCGCACCCTCGAAGTTGAACGAACCGGCCACATGCCCCTGGGCGAAGGCGATCCGATTGCGCAGGTCCACCACCCACTCACCCGCGGCCAGCCGGGCAGCGATCTGTTCGGCGTCGGCGGGCGCGGGCGGGGTGAGGTCGACCGGCGCGGGGCCGGCGGCGTTGGCCGGGCCCATGTGCGCGTAGTAGGCGGGCACGTCGTCCAGTGAGGCGAGCATCTCGGCGACGAAGGTGTCCACGTCCCGGGTCAGCGCGTCGTTGGTCCGGCGCTCCTGACCGATCGTGGTCGCCTCCCCCTCCGCCGGGGAAGAGGAACAGAAACTGCCGAAACCGTGGGTGGGCAGTACCGGCACCCCGTCGTCCAGCTCGTCGGCCAGCCGGCGGGCGGAGGCGTGCTGGGCGCGGGCCAGCTGCTCGGTCAGCCGCGGTTCGACCAGGTCCGGCCGGCCCACGGTGCCGATCAGTAGAGACCCGCCGGTGAACGCCGCCACCGCCCGGCCGTCCTCCTCCAGCACGTAGGAGGTGTGGTGCGGCGTGTGGCCGGGAGTGGCGAGCGCCCGCAGGGCCAGGTGCTCGTCCACCGGGAACGTGTCGCCGTCGGCGACCGGGGTGCGGGCGAAGGCGACCGACGCCCCGGCCGGCACCAGGTAGCGGGCCCCGGTCACGCGGGCCAGCTCCAGCCCACCGGTGACGTAGTCGTTGTGCAGGTGGGTCTCGGCCACGAAGGCTATGCGCACCCCGCGCCGCGCCGCCGCGGCGATGACCTGATCGATGTCGCGGGGTGGATCCACCACCAGCGCGGTCCGCATCCCGCCGGCCAGGTAGCTGCGGTTGCCCAGGCCCTCGAATTCCAGGGTGTCGACGAAGAACACGACTACGACTCCTCTCGAACGTGATGTACCCCCCGGGGTATCTGACTTCACCCTAACAGGAGTACCCCTGGGGGTATTCCGGCGAAGCGGGGAGTGCAGAGCCGAGACCGGCCGCGCAATGGCCGCTGGGCGCGAAGGGCCGACGGGCCGGGCGGGCAGCGGCGCCCCGGCGTCCCGTGCCGACCGCCGGTGCCGTGCCGCAGGCCGACGGCGCACGCCGCGGCTGTCGGCGGCATCGCTGTCGGCGGCATCGCTGGTGGCGGGACGTTGACGTCGGATTTCCGCCAGCCGGGGCCGGGGCGCTGCGCAATCCTTGAAGGCATGCACACCGACACCGAGCGCTGTCTGCGCGCCGTGCAGTCCAAGGACGCCCGCTTCGACGGCTGGTTCTACACGGCCGTCCTCACCACGCGTATCTACTGCCGTCCCAGCTGCCCCGTGGTGCCGCCCAAGCCCGAGAACATGCGGTTCTACCCGAGCGCGGCGGCCGCCCAGCAGGCCGGATTCCGGGCCTGCAAGCGGTGCCGTCCGGACGCCAGCCCCGGGTCGCCGCAGTGGGACGAGCGGGCCGACCTGGTCGCGCGGGCCATGCGGCTGATCGCCGACGGTGTCGTCGACCGCGACGGTGTCCCCGGCCTCGCAGCCCGGCTCGGCTACAGCACCCGCCAGATAGAGCGGCAGCTGCTCGCCGAACTCGGTGCCGGGCCGCTCGCCCTGGCCCGCGCCCAGCGGGCCCAGACCGCCCGGCTGCTGGTGGAGACCACCGCGCTGCCGATGGCCGAGATCGCCTTCGCCGCCGGCTTCGCCAGCATCCGCAGCTTCAACGAGACGGTACGGGAGGTCTTCGCGCTCTCGCCGACCGAACTGCGGCAACGCGCGAAGCCCGGGCCGCGCGCGGCGGTGCCCGGCACCCTCGCCCTGCGGCTGCCCTTCCGGCAGCCGCTGAACCCCGACAACCTCTTCGGCCACCTCGCGGCCACCGCCGTCCCCGGCGTCGAGGAGTGGCGGGACGGCGCCTACCGCCGCACCCTGCGCCTGCCGTACGGGCACGGCATCGTCGCGCTCGCCCCGCGCCCCGACCACATCGACTGCCGGCTCGCCCTCACCGATCTGCGCGACCTGGCCGGCGCCATCGCCCGCTGCCGCCGGATGCTCGACCTCGACGCCGACCCGGAGGCCGTCGACGGGCTGCTGCGGGAGGACCCGACGCTGACGCCGCTCGTCGACAAGGCACCCGGCCGCCGGGTCCCGCGCACCGTCGACGCCGAGGAGTTCGCCCTCCGCGCGGTCCTCGGCCAGCAGGTCTCCACCGCGGCCGCCCGCACCCACGCCGGGCGGCTGGTCCGGGCGCACGGCGAGCCCATCGACGACCCGGGCGGCGGGCTCGGTCACCTCTTCCCGTCCGCCGCCGCGCTCGCCGAGCTGGACCCCGAGTCACTGGCCATGCCCCGTACCCGGCGCGCCACCCTCACCGGCGTGATCGCCGCCCTCGGTTCCGGCGCCCTGCGGCTCGGCGTCGGCAGTGACCGGGACGAGGCCCGCGCCCGGCTCGCGGCGCTGCCCGGCATCGGCCCCTGGACCGTCGAATGCGTCGCCATGCGCGGCCTCGGCGACCCGGACGCCTTCACCCCCACCGACCTCGGGGTGCGCCGCGCGGCCGCCGGACTCGGCCTGCCGCACACCCCCGCCGCCCTCGTCCGGTACTCCGCGCGCTGGCGCCCCTGGCGCGCCTACGCCGTCCAGTACCTCTGGGCGACCGACGGCCACCCCATCAACCACCTTCCGACGAACTGAGCCCCCAGCCATGACCGTTGACGCCGACACCGTGACCGCAGACCTGACCGGGCCTGTGCCCGGCACGCCGCTCACCCACACCGTCCTGGACGGCACCCCGATGGGCGCCCTCACCCTCGTCGCCGCCGGCGACGCCCTCACCGGCCTCTACATGACCGACCAGCGCCACCGCCCGCCCCAGGAGAGCTTCGGCACGCCGGCCGACCCCGCCGAGGAGCCGTTCGCCGAGACCATCGCCCAGCTACGGGCCTATTTCCGCGGCGAGTTGACCACCTTCGACCTGCCACTCGCCCTGCGCGGCACGCCGTTCCAACGCCGGGTCTGGGCAGCGCTGCGCACGATCCCGTACGGCCGGACGATGTCCTACGGGGAGCTTGCCGCCCGGCTCGGCGTGCCCTCGGCGGCCCGCGCCGTGGGCCTCGCCAACGGGCGCAACCCGGTCGGCATCATCGTTCCCTGCCACCGCGTCGTCGGCGCCAACGGCAGCCTCACCGGCTACGGCGGCGGCCTGGACCGCAAGCGCCGCCTGCTGGCCTTCGAACGCACCGAGGACACACTCTTCCCCGCGGAGGCGTGCGACTGACGGCCGCGCGCGTGCGCGCGGCGCACCCGCCCGATGCCGCCACCCCACCCGGCGCGAGCGCGGCGGACGACCGCTACGCCCCCGGCGGCCGGAGGCCGTCGAGCAGGGCTCGTACCGTCTCGGCCGCGAAGTCCTCCTCGCTCTCCGGGGGCAGCGCACCGGGGGGTGCCTCGGTGCCGAAGAACAGGTCGAGGAACGCGCGGTGGAAGCAGGCCCCGATGAGCAGCGTGGCGGCCGCGTGCGGATCGATGCCGGCGGTGATCCGGCCCAGCGACTGCTCGGCCCGCAGATAGCCGGCCAGGTGCTGGACCGCGTTCTGCGGGCCCGCGGTGCCCAGCTCGTTCAGCTTGCGGCGGTGGGTCTCCAGCAGCTCCGGGCTGGCGAAGAGCGACGCCGCCATTGGGAAGGAGCGGCGGTAGAACCGGACGGCGGCCAGCGCCACGTCCTTCAGATGCCCGGCCGGGCCGCGCGCGTCGCCCACGGAGTCCGGGAGCTGCTCCAGCGCGTCCGAGAACAGCGGGGCCCGCTCGTGCAGCACCCGGACGAAGATCTCTTCCTTGTTCCGGAAGTGCTTGTAGAGGGCCGCCTCGGAGCAGCCGGCCTCCCGGGCGATCTGCTTCGTCGTCGTACGGGTCAGGCCCACCGTCGTCATCAGCGTCGCGGCGGCGTCGAGGATGCGGGAGCGCGTCAGGGCGCCCCCGGTCAGCGGGGCGGCGGCGTCTCGGGTCATGCGTCGAGCCTACATTGGCAGGTGAGTGAGCACTCACCCACACTGGTGGGTAAGTGCTCACTCACCCCTTTGGTGCTCCGGGAGAGACCATGAAACTCACCGTCCTCGGCGCGTCCGGCGGCGTCGGCCGGCAACTCGTCACCCATGCCCTGGCCGACGGCCACCAGGTGACCGCCGCCCTGCGCAGCCCGGAGAAGCTGACCGAGCGGCACGAGCGGCTGACCGTCGTCCGCGCCGACCCGCTCGACGCCGCATCGGTGAAGACGGTCGTGGACGGTGCCGACGCGGTGCTCTCCGGCATCGGCCAGGCCGGCCGGCACGACCCGCTGCGGCCCGCCTCCACCTCGGCCCGTGCGGTGGCCGAGGCGATGACCGCGACCGGTGTGCGGCGCCTCGTCGTGGTCAGCGCGGGCCCGCTCAACCGCACCGGCGCGGGGCAGTCCTTCCTCAGCCACCGGGTCTTCGGGCCGCTCCTGTGGGCGGTCCTCAAGGACGTCTACACCGACCTGGAGCGGATGGAGTCCGTCCTGCGCGACAGCCGTCTCGACTGGACCGCGGTCCGCCCGCCCCGCCTGCTCGACAAGCCGGGGGAGGGCCGGTACCGCCACGCGGTCGAAGCCGGCCCGGCCGGCGCGACCATCACCCGCGCGGACGTCGCCCGCGCCATGCTCGACTTCCTCCCCGACACCCGCACCTACGGGCACGCGGTCGGCATCAGCCGCTGACGGCGCCCGCCCGACACCTCGCGGGCTCGCCGTCAGGCGACCACGCCCCGCCCGTCAGGCGACCACGCCCCGCACCTCGGCGACCAGCCGCTCCGCCTCGTCCAGCGAGCCCCGCAGTTCCTTCGGCGTACCGCCGAGCCGGGCGAGCAACGCGGCGGCGCGGTCGGCGAAGCCCGGCGGGGTGTCCGGCATCGTCGCGGCCGCCGCGAGCGCGCCCTTCTCGTTGAGGCACCAGACGCGGTGGTGCGCGTGCAGCGCCTGCACGAGGTGGCCGACCGCCCGGGACAGGCACAGGGCCGCGTGCAGCACGTCCCGGGCCCCGTACGACTTGCCCGCCATCGCCACCGAGAACCCCGCGTCCCACACGGCCGCGCTGGTCAGCGCCGTACGCAGCGCCTCCGGATAGTCCCGGACCGCGTCCTGGAGCCGGGCCAGCTCCCCGTAGGGGTCGGCCAGCACCCGCCCCAGCGCCACCTCGCCCGGATAGGCGGGTGACCAGAACCCGAGCGGATGGCCGGCCTGGACACCCGTCTCGAAGCGGCCCGCGCGGCACTCCTCCCACACCCGCCGCACCCGGTCGACGTCCCGCAGGATCCAGTCCACGTGGCTGCCGTCGGGGAGGACGAGCCAGGCCCCGCCGTTGACCCAGGGGCCCCAGGCCCCCGGCGCGAACACCTCTACGGGCCCGCCGGTCACCTCCGCGGCCAGCGCCTCCAGCGCCGCCAGGTCGGGCTCGTCCCGGTAATAGACGCCCAGGTCCCAGTCGGAGTCCGGCCGGTGCGTCCCGCGCGCCCGGCTCCCCCCGAGCATCACTCCGACGACTCCCGGCACCCCGGCGACCTTGGCGGCGATCTCTTCCATGGCGGCAGCCTAGGGACGCCGCCGCCCGTCCCTCACCTCATTTACGGGTGCCGCGCGCGCCCACGGGCGGCACGCCGTCCTCCAGTTCCGCCGGGCCGCACCCGTCCGCGAGGGCCTTGAGGGCCGCGCCGAGGCGCAGCGCCATCTCCCGGTTCACCAGCGTCTGGGCCTCGTCCCAGTGGACCAGGCGCCAGGACAGCAGCTCGGTGTCCTGAAGGCGGATCGAGGCCAGCTGCTCGGTGCCCAGCACTCCGCCGTCGAAGAGGTATGACACCAGCGGCGGCCGGCCCTCCCCGCGCACCCAGTCGACGGCGAGCAGCGCGCCCAGCTCGACGTCCAGGCCGATCTCCTCGGCGGTCTCCCGGCGCGCGGCCTGGCGGGGCGACTCGCCGGCGTCCGACTCGACGGTGCCGCCCGGCAGGATCCAGGTGTCGCGGTAGTTCGGCTCCACGAGCAGGATGCGGCCGTCCGCGTCCCGGAAGACGGCGCCCGCCCCCGCGAGCACGCGGGGCAGGCCGGCGATATAGGTGGCGTAATCCATGGTCGTCACGGCGCGAGCCTAGGGCCTGTCCGGCCGATCTTCGAGGCGCACCCCCCGGGCGCTCGGAAGCGTCCGCGGAGCGGTATGCCCTGTTCGCGGGGCCGCTCGCCGGATAAGGTCACAGCGGCGCGACTGCCAGTTCGAAAGCAAGGGGAAACACGGTGGCGGACGCAGCAAGGACAAACACAGCACATGTGCTGATCGCCGCGGACAAGTTCAAGGGCTCCCTCACGGCCGTCGAGGTCGCCGAGCACGTCACGGCCGGGCTGCGGCGCGCGGTCCCCGGGCTGGACGTCGCGGCCGTCCCGGTCGCGGACGGCGGCGACGGCACGGTCGCCGCGGCGCTCGCGGCCGGTTTCACCCGCCACGAGGCGCGGGTCACCGGCCCCACCGGCACCCCGGTGACGGCCACCTTCGCGCTGCGCGCGGACGGCACCGCGGTGGTCGAGATGGCCGAGGCATCCGGTCTCCAGCACCTCCCCGGGGGCGTTTTCGCGCCCCTGACGGCCACCACGTACGGCACCGGCGAGCTGCTGCTCGCGGCCCTCGACGCGGGCGCGACCTCGATCGTCTTCGGCGTCGGCGGCAGTGCCACGACCGACGGCGGCGCGGGCATGCTCGCGGCGCTGGGCGCGCGCTTCCTGGATGCGGACGGTGAGCCGGTCGGCCCCGGCGGCGGCCCGCTGGGCGAGCTGGCCACGGCCGATCTCTCGGGCCTGGACCCCCGGCTGGCGCGGACCGAGATCGTGCTCGCCAGCGACGTCGACAATCCGCTCACGGGCCCCAAGGGCGCCCCCGCCGTCTACGGCCCGCAGAAGGGCGCCGGCGAGGACGACGTCGCGACGCTGGACGCCGCGCTGGCGCACTACGCCGAGGTGCTGGAGCGCGCGGTCGGTCCCAAGGCCGCGGAGTACGCCCTGGCGCCCGGCGCGGGCGCGGCGGGCGGCATCGGCTACGGCGCGCTGGTCGGCCTGGACGCGGCGTTCCGGCCGGGCATCGACGTGATGCTCGACGTGCTGGGCTTCGGGCCGGCGCTGGCGAAGGCCACGTTCGTGATCACCGGCGAGGGCTCGCTGGACGAGCAGACGCTGCACGGCAAGGCACCGGCCGGGGTGGCCGCCGCGGCCCGTGCGGCCGGCCTGGACGTGGTCGCGGTCTGCGGCCGGCTCCAGCTGCCCCAGGAGGCCCTCGACCGGGCCGGTATCCGGCGGGCCTACGCCCTGACGGACCTGGAGTCCGACCCGGCGCGCTGCATGGCCGAGGCGGGCCCGCTGCTGGAGCGGGCGGCGGAGAGCCTGGCACGCGACTTCCTGGTCTGAGCCGGCGCCGCGGCCCCGACGGCCGCAGACACGACGGGAGCCCCGGGCGATCGATTCGCCCGGGGCTCCCGTCGTCGTACGACGTGGTGGACCGCTAGGGAAGCTGCGCGGCGCGCGACTCGGCGCGGGACTCGCGGCGGTTGTCGCGGAAGGTGTTGACCCTCCGGGCCGTCGCGAACAGCGGGATCATCGCGCCCAGGACCACCTGGAGCGAGCAGCCGGTCTGCAGCAGCAGCTGCCCGCCGGGCGCGTCCAGCGCCCAGGCCGCGAGCATGCCCATGCTCAGCACGATCCAGCTCAGCATCGCCACCGCGAGCCGGCCCCGCGGCTTGGGGTACTCGACCCGGCTCACCATCAGCCAGGCCACCCCGATGATCGCCAGCAGCGTCGGCAGGAACGGCAGCTCCAGCAGCACGATGGCGACGACGGTCAGCGCGCCGAAGGGACTCGGCATGCCCTGGAAGATGCCGTCGCGCAGGGTGACGCAGGAGAACCGCGCCAGCCGCAGCACCACCGCCAGCAGCACCACCACCGCCGCGACCACCGACACCCGCTGGTGGGCGTCCTGGGCGACCATGCCCCAGGTCACGACGAAGTACGCGGGCGCCAGCCCGAAGCTGATCAGGTCGGAGAGGTTGTCGAGCTCGGCCCCCATCGCCGAGGCCCGCAGCTTGCGCGCCACCAGGCCGTCGAAGAGGTCGAAGACCGACGCGAACAGCATCAGGATCACGGCCATGGCCGCGCTGTGCCGCGCCATCCCGCCGTCCTCGGTCCCCGTGAGGTGGGGGATCAGCACGCCGGTGGTCGTGAAGTACACGGCCATGAAACCGCAGATGGCGTTGCCGAGAGTGAGGGTGTCCGCTATTGACAGCCGCGTGGACAGCGGCATGTCGTCCTCGTCCTCGTCGGTCTCGGGCGCCCAGCCCGCCTGTGTCTCGGGATCAATCACGGTCAAGACGAGTCACCCCCGCGGTGGTCGCCTGGCCGACCTCGACCGCCACCTCGACGCCCTCCGGGAGGTAGACGTCGACGCGCGAGCCGAAGCGGATCAGACCGATCCGCTCACCCTGCTCCACCTTGGTGCCCTGGGGCACGTAAGGGACGATACGGCGGGCCACCGCGCCGGCGATCTGCACCATCTCGATGTCACCGAGCTCGGTGTCGAAGTGCCAGACAACCCGCTCGTTGTTCTCGCTCTCCTTGTTGAACGCCGGAACGAATCCGCCGGGGATGTGCTCCACGGACGTCACCGTGCCGGCCAGCGGCGCACGGTTGACATGCACGTTCAACGGGCTCATGAAGATCGCAACGCGGGTGCGTCCGTCCTTCCACGGCATGATGCTCTGCACCACGCCGTCGGCCGGGGAGATGACGCGGCCCTGAGCGATCTCCCGCTCGGGGTCGCGGAAAAACCACAGCATGCCCGCCGCCAGGGCGGTGGTGGGTACGGCAACGGCCGCCCAGCGACCGGACCGGCGGGACCGGGCGAGGCTGACCGCTGCCGTGGCAACGGTCGGCAGGAGCCACGGCGACGCTCCGCGCGCGAGGCGGACGCGACCGCGTTGTGCAGAGGATTGGCTGTGGGGCATGGATGACCTTCGTAGCGGAGGATGCCGCGTAGGGATACGGGGGACGGCGGCTTTCCGGGGATGCTATCGGTTGCGAGCGGCAACTGGCCAAGAGCCAGAGCCAATCCGTGGCCGAAGTACGATGACGGGGTGTGATCTTCGTCTAGACCAAAACCGCCCAAATGGGATGTTCACCCCTGGATTCGGTACTCCTCGAGTAGCCGGCGACCAATGATCATTTTCTGGATCTCGGCGGTACCTTCACCGATCAGGAGCATCGGGGCCTCGCGGTAGAGCCGCTCGATCTCGTACTCCTTCGAGAAGCCGTAGCCACCGTGGATACGGAACGCGTCCTCCACCACCTCCTTGCAGTACTCGGAGGCCAGGTACTTCGCCATGCCCGCCTCGAGGTCGTTTCGCTGACCCGAGTCCTTTTTGCGAGCGGCGTTAACCATCATTGCATGGGCCGCTTCGACCTTTGTTGCCATTTCTGCCAATTTGAACTGGATGGCCTGGTGCTGCGCGATCGGCTTGCCGAACGTGTGCCGCTGCTGCGCGTAGGAAACGCCCAGCTCGAAGGCGCGCTGGGCGACGCCGCAGCCACGCGCCGCGACATTGACCCGGCCGACCTCGACGCCGTCCATCATGTGATAGAAGCCACGTCCGGTGGTGCCGCCGAGCACCCGATCGGCGGGGATCCGCAGCCCGTCCATGATCAGCTCGGTGGTGTCGACGCCCTTGTAGCCCATCTTGTCGATCTTGCCCGGGATGGTCAGGCCGGGCCGCACCTCACCGAAGCCGGCCTCCTTCTCCACGAGGAAGGTCGTCATCGACTTGTGCGGAGCGGTGCCTTCCGGGTGGCCCTCGTCCGTGCGGCAGAGCACCGCGACGAGCGTGGACGAACCGCCGTTGGTGAGCCACATCTTCTGGCCGTTGAGGACGTAATCGTCGCCGTCCCGCACGCCCTTGGAGGAGATGGCCGAAACGTCCGAGCCCAGCGCCGGTTCCGACATCGAGAAGGCGCCCCGGATTTCACCCGCCGCCATCTTCGGCAGGAAATAGTCCTTCTGCTCCTGCGTGCCGTGCTGCTTGAGCATGTACGCCACGATGAAGTGGGTGTTGATGATGCCCGAGACGCTCATCCAGCCGCGGGCGATCTCCTCGACGGTCAGCGCGTAGGTCAGCAGGGATTCACCCAGGCCACCGTACTCCTCGGGAATCATCAGGCCGAACACGCCGAGTTCCTTCAGGCCCTCGACGATCTGCGACGGGTATTCGTCGCGGTGTTCCAGCTCCGTGGCGACCGGCAGGATCTCCTTGTCCACGAAGTCGCGGACGGTGGAGAGGATCTCCCGCTGGATGTCGGTCAGGCCCTCGGTCTGTGCAAGACGGGTCATGGCGACTACTTCTCCTTCTTGGCCGCGGGGGCCTTGAGCTCCGGGCGGCCCGGCTGTTCGCCGCCGCGCTCCTTGATGTAGGTGGCCGTGGGGACCATGACCTTGCGCCGGAAGACGCAGACCAGGGTGCCGTCCTGCTTGTAGCCCTTGGTCTCGACATACACGATGCCGCGGTCCGTCTTGGACTTCGACGGCGTCTTGTCGAGCACCGTCGTCTCACCGTAGAGCGTGTCGCCGTGGAAGGTCGGCGCCACGTGCTTCAGCGACTCGATTTCCAGGTTGGCGATGGCCTTTCCGGAGACGTCCGGCACCGACATGCCCAGCAGCAGCGAATAGATGTAGTTGCCGACCACGACGTTCTTGCCGAAGTCGGTGGTCTGCTCCGCGTAGTTGCTGTCCATGTGCAGCGGGTGGTGATTCATCGTGAGCAGGCAGAAGAGGTGGTCGTCGTATTCGGTGACGGTCTTCCCCGGCCAGTGCTTGTACACATCGCCGACGGTGAATTCCTCATAGGTACGGCCGAACTGCATCGTGCTCACGCCTCCGGGGCTTCGAACTTGGATGTACGGATCATGCCTGCGGCCCGGCCCTTGCCGGAGACGACGAGCGCCATTTTCCGGCTCGCCTCGTCGATCATCTCGTCGCCGAGCATCGCCGACCCCTTCTTGCCGCCCGCCTCCGAGGTGTGCCACTCGTAGGCGTCCAGGATCAGCTCGGCGTGGTCGTAGTCCTCCTGGGAGGGCGAGAACACCTCGTTGGCGGCATCGACCTGACCCGGATGCAGTACCCACTTGCCGTCGAAGCCGAGGGCCGCGGCCCGGCCGGCCACCTCGCGATAGCCGTCAATGTTCTTAATCTGAAGGTACGGGCCGTCGATAGCCTGCAAATCGTAGGTCCTTGCCGCCATCAGAATGCGCATCAGAATGTAGTGATAGGCATCGGCGCCATAGCCGGGCGGCTGCTCCCCGACCACCAGGGACTTCATGTTGATCGACGCCATGAAGTCGGCCGGGCCGAAGATGATGGTCTCCAGGCGCGGCGAGGCGCCGGCGATCCCGTCGACGTTCACCAGACCCTTGGCGTTCTCGATCTGAGCCTCGATGCCGATCCGGCCGACCTCGAAGCCCATCGTCTTCTCGATCTGGGTCAGCAGCAGGTCCAGCGCCACGATCTGCTGGGCGTCCTGGACCTTGGGCAGCATGATGCAGTCGAGGTTGGGCCCCGCGCCCTCGACGACCGTGATGACGTCCCGGTACGTCCAGTGCGTCGTCCAGTCGTTGACCCGCACGACCCGGGTCTTGCCGGTCCAGTCGCCGCCGTTCAGCGCCTCGACGATGGAGTGCCGGGCGCCCTCCTTGGCGAGCGGGGCGCAGGCGTCCTCCAGGTCCAGGAAGACCTGGTCCGCCGGGAGGCCCTGGGCCTTCTCCAGGAAACGCGGATTGCTGCCGGGGACCGCGAGACAGGAGCGACGGGGCCGCAGGCGATTGCCGGGGGCTGTCATGCGGGGACCTCCAGAGGGTCGAGCTGGTTGGCTTTCCGGATCTCGTCGACGATACGGCCGATGATCTCCGTGATACCGAAGTCCTTGGGGGTGAAGACGGCCGCCACACCGGCTTCCCGGAGCGCGGTGGCGTCGGCGGAGGGAATGATGCCGCCGACGATGACGGGCATGTCATCCACGCCGGTGCGGCGCAGCCGGTCCAGGACGTCCGGTACCAGCTCGGCGTGCGAGCCGGACAGGATGGACAGGCCCACGCAGTGCACGTCCTCGGCGACCGCCGCCGAGACGATCTGCTCCGGGGTGAGCCGGATGCCCTGGTAGATCACCTCGAAGCCGGCGTCCCTGGCCCGTACCGCGATCTGCTCGGCGCCGTTGCTGTGACCGTCCAGGCCGGGCTTGCCGACCAGCAGCCGCAGCTTGCCGGTGCCGAGCTCGGCCGCCGTCTTGGCGACCTTCTCGCGGACCGCGGCCAGCGGGGTGCCCGCCTCGGCGGCGACCGCCAGGGGAGCGCTGGAGACACCGGTGGGTGCCCGGAACTCGCCGAAGACGTCCCGCAGCGCCCAGGACCACTCGCCGGTCGTGACGCCGGCGCGGGCGCACTCCAGGGTGGCCGCGAAGAGGTTGGCGTCGCCCGCCGCGGTCTTCTTCAGCACCGACAGCGCCTCCTGGGCGCGCGTCTCGTCGCGGTTGTCCCGCCACTCGTGCAGCGCCTGCACCACGCGTGCCTCGTTGGCCGGGTCGACGGTCATGATGGCCGTGTCGAGGTCCGCGGTGAGCGGGTTGGGCTCGGTGCCCTCGAAGCAGTTGACGCCGACGATCTTCTCCTCGCCGGCCTCGATCCGGGCGCGCCGCTCGGCGTGCGCGGAGACCAGCTGCGACTTGAGGTAGCCGGACTCCACCGCGGCCATCGCGCCGCCCATCTCCTGGATCCGCTCGATCTCCGCGAGGCAGTCGGTGACCAGGGCGTCCACCTTGGCCTCGATGACGTGCGAGCCGGCGAAGATGTCCTCGTACTCCAGCAGGTCGCTCTCGTGCGCCAGGACCTGCTGGATGCGCAGCGACCACTGCTGGTCCCAGGGGCGGGGGAGCCCCAGCGCCTCGTTCCAGGCCGGGAGTTGGACGGCGCGGGCGCGGGCGTCCTTGGAGAGCGTCACGGCCAGCATCTCCAGCACGATGCGCTGGACGTTGTTCTCCGGCTGCGCCTCGGTCAGCCCGAGCGAGTTGACCTGGACGCCGTAGCGGAAGCGGCGCTGCTTCTCGTTCTCGATGCCGTAGCGCTCGCGGGTGATCTTGTCCCAGATGCGGCCGAAGGCGCGCATCTTGCACATCTCCTCGACGAACCGGACGCCCGCGTTCACGAAGAACGAGATGCGGGCCACGACGTCGCCGAACTTCTCCGGCGGCACCTGGCCGGAGTCGCGCACCGCGTCCAGCACCGCGATGGCGGTGGACATGGCGTAGGCGATCTCCTGCACCGGCGTGGCCCCGGCCTCCTGCAGGTGGTAGCTGCAGATGTTGATCGGGTTCCATTTGGGGAGGTGCGCCACCGTGTACGTGATCATGTCGGTGGTGAGCCGCAGCGACGGCCCGGGCGGGAAGACGTGCGTCCCGCGCGAGAGGTATTCCTTGACGATGTCGTTCTGCGTGGTGCCCGACAGCTTGCTGATGTCGGCACCCTGCTCCTCGGCGACCACCTCGTACAGCGCCAGCAGCCACATGGCCGTCGCATTGATGGTCATGGAGGTGTTCATCTGGTCCAGGGGTATGTCCTGGAACAGCCGCCGCATGTCGCCGAGGTGGGACACCGGGACCCCGACCCGGCCGACCTCACCGCGGGCGAGGATGTGGTCGGGGTCGTAACCGGTCTGCGTCGGAAGGTCGAACGCGACCGACAGACCGGTCTGGCCCTTGGCGAGGTTGCGCCGGTACAGCTCATTGGACGCCTCGGCGGTGGAGTGCCCGGCGTAGGTCCGCATCAGCCACGGACGATCCTTCTGACGCTCAGTCATATCAGGCCCGTATCTTCGGGGTTCAGGAAAGCCCGAGAGGCTCAGACGTTCCGGAACC
The DNA here is from genome assembly GCF_000717345.1 of Streptomyces lydicus. GTDB lineage: Bacteria > Actinomycetota > Actinomycetes > Streptomycetales > Streptomycetaceae > Streptomyces > Streptomyces lydicus. Next base: position 117,519 of record NZ_JNZA01000015.1, read on the forward strand.
GGTTGATGGCGTCGAGGTGCTTGGCGCGCATTTCCTCATCGCGCACTCCCATGCCCTCCTCGGGGGCCAGCGCCAGCACGCCGACCTTGCCCTGGTGGAGGTTGCGGTGCACGTCGTACGCCGCCTGGCCGGTCTCCTCGAGGGTGTACGTCTTCGACAGGGTGGGGTGGATCTTGCCCTTGGCGATCAGGCGGTTGGCCTCCCACGCCTCGCGGTAGTTGGCGAAGTGCGAGCCGATGATCCGCTTCAGCGACATCCACAGGTAGCGGTTGTCGTACTCGTGCATGTAGCCCGAGGTCGAGGCGCAGGTGGTGATGGTGCCGCCCTTGCGGGTGACGTAGACGCTCGCGCCGAAGGTCTCGCGGCCGGGGTGCTCGAAGACGATGTCGATGTCCTCGCCGCCGGTGAATTCGCGGATGCGCTTGCCGAAGCGCTTCCACTCCTTCGGGTCCTGGGTGCGCTCGTCCTTCCAGAACTTGTAGCCCTCGGCGTTGCGGTCGATGATCGCCTCGGCGCCCATCTTCCGGCAGATCTCCGCCTTCTGGTCGCTGGAGACCACGCAGATCGGGTTGGCGCCGCCGGCCAGCGCGAACTGGGTGGCGTAGCTGCCGAGTCCACCGCTCGCGCCCCAGATCAGGACGTTGTCGCCCTGCTTCATGCCGGCGCCGTTGCGGGAGACCAGCTGGCGGTACGCGGTGGAGTTCACCAGACCCGGCGCCGCCGCCTCCTCCCAGCTCAGGTGCTTGGGCTTGGGCATCAGCTGGTTGGACTTGACCAGGGCGATCTCGGCCAGGCCGCCGAAGTTGGTCTCGAAGCCCCAGATGCGCTGCTCGGGGTCGAGCATGGTGTCGTTGTGGCCGTCGGAGGACTCCAGCTCGACGGACAGGCAGTGCGCGACGACCTCGTCGCCGGGGCCCCAGGCGTTGACGCCGGGACCGGTGCGCAGCACGACGCCGGCCAGGTCGGAGCCGATGACGTGGTACGGCAGGTCATGGCGCTTGGTGAGCGGGGAGAGCTTGCCGTAGCGCTCCAGGAACGCGAACGTCGAGAGCGGCTCGAAGATCGAGGTCCACACGGAGTTGTAGTTCACGGAGGAGGCCATCACGGCCACCAGCGCCTCGCCGGGGCCGAGCTCGGGCACCGGCACGTCCTCGACGTGCAGCGACTTACGGGGGTCCTTCTCCTTCGTGGGCAGGCCGGCGAACATCTCGGCCTCGTCCTTGTGCACGGTCACCGCGCGGTAGGACTCGGGGAGGGGCAGCGCGGCGAAGTCTGCGCTGGTGGCGTCGGGGGAGAGGATTGCGTCCAGGATCTTGTTCACGGTGTGCCTCCGGCGAAGCTCGTCTGGGAAACGGCTTGAGGGAACGTCGGGGGTGGAGCGGGAGGTGGTGCCGTCGGTTCGGCCGGGGTGGCGCCGCTTCCGTCGCCTCTGCGGTGGTCGCAGAGCCGTCGGCCGCGGTGCCTGGCAGCGCTGTGGTGAGCGCGGAGCCCAGCGGCTGCTGGGGGTGCCTGTGACGCAGGCGTCCGGGCGGCCAGCCGCGTAGGGCTGGTGGGACAGCCGGCGCGCGATGGTTCACTGCACGCCGGCCGCCCGGACACCCTCAACGTATGACACCGCGTGCCAGTCGACAAGACACTGAGTGCCAAGAATTTCTCTCAGATGTCATCCAGGGGGCACGCATGAGCAACAGATGCCCCGATCGGAGGCATGGTCGTCACGCAAAGAAATCCCGCCCCTACGCAGCGTACGCAGGGACGGGATTAGGCCGTTCGGGTCGCGGCCCGGTCCGTACCCGGGCTCCGGGCCGCGACGTTGTGCGGTGGTGGAGGTTCCGCCGCTACTTCCGTTCCTTGATGGCCTTGCGGATCGTGCGCATGACCTCCTCCAGCGGGGCGTCCGTGCGGGCCACCGCGACCAGCACCTCGCCCTCCCTGGAGACGGCCGCCGCGGGCTGCTCCCCCGTGGTGGTGCGGCCCGCGCCGATGCCGGCGCCGAACGTCTCCCGGACGATCTCGAAGGCGTGGTCCAGCTGCGCCTCGACATCGCCCTCCGCGCCGGCCCGCAGCCAGCGGCGCAGGACGTGGTTGTGCGCGGTGACCACGGCGGACGCGGCGACCTCGGCGAGCAGCGGGTCGTCGTCGCCCTCGCGGTGCGCGCCCTCGTCGAAGTGGCCCAGCAGATAGCGGGTGAACAGTCGCTCGTAACGGGCCACCGAGGCGATCTCGGCCTCGCGGAGGGTGGGTACCTCGCGGGTGAGGCGGTAGCGGGCCACCGCGACGGCCGGGGAGGCCGCGTACATCCGCATGACCTCCTTGATGCCGCGGCAGACCGTGTCGAGCGGGTTCTCGTGCGGCGGGGCGGCGTCCAGGACCGCCTCGGCCCGTACGAGGGTGTCGTCGTGGTCGGGGAAGATCGCCTCTTCCTTGGAGCGGAAGTGGCGGAAGAAGGTCCGCCGGGCGACGCCCGCGGCGGCCGCGATCTCATCGACCGTCGTCGCCTCGTAGCCCTTGGTCGCGAACAGCTCCATGGCCGCCGCCGACAATTCGCGGCGCATCTTGAGCCGTTGTGCGGCCGCGCGGCGGGTGCCGGGAGAAGTGGCGTCGGGGGTGTCGGAGGGCTGCGTACGAGCGGGCTGGGACATGTGGGGACGGTACTGCATATTTACGCGGCCTGCGGCATGAGGTGCCGCCTCCGCCCTTGTGAGCGGGGGTGGACCGCCGTCGGGTTCCAGCAGTCCACCCCAGCCTCCCCCTGTCGGGCGGGAGCGGCGCCACGGGTCAGCGCCGGGCGTACTCACGGAAGCCGCGGCCGGTCTTGCGGCCGAGGCAGCCGGCCGCGACGAGGTGCTCCAGCAGCGGCGCCGGGGCGAGCCCGGGGTCGCGGAACTCGGCGTGCAGCACCTTCTCGATGGCCAGGGACACGTCCAGGCCGACCACGTCGAGGAGTTCGAACGGGCCCATCGGGTAACCGCCGCCGAGCTTCATGGCGGCGTCGATGTCGTCCAGGGTCGCGTAGTGCTGCTCGACCATCTTGATCGCGTTGTTGAGGTACGGGAACAGCAGCGCGTTCACGATGAATCCGGCCCGGTCACCGCAGTCCACCGGGTGCTTGCGGACCTTGGCGCAGACCGCCCGCACGGTGGCGTGCACGTCGTCGGCCGTCAGGACCGTACGCACCACCTCGACCAGCTTCATGGCGGGCGCCGGGTTGAAGAAGTGCATGCCGATGACGTCCTGCGGGCGCGAGGTGGCGCGGGCGCAGGCGACGACGGGCAGCGACGAGGTCGTGGTGGCCAGGACGGCGCCGGGCTTGCAGACCTTGTCCAGCGTCCGGAACAGCTCCTGCTTGACCGCGAGGTCCTCGGCCACCGCCTCGACCGCCAGGTCCACGTCCCCGAAGGCGTCGAGCGACCCGGCCGGGGTGATCGCGGCCAGCGCGGCGTCCCGGGCCTCGGCGGTCATCCGGCCCTTGTCCACCGAGCGCCCCAGCGACTTGGCGATCCGGGCCTTGGCCTTCTCCGCCTTCTCCGGGCTGCGGGCGGCCAGCACGACCTTGAAGCCCGCCTTGGCGAACACCTCGGCGATGCCGCTCGCCATCGTGCCGGACCCGGCGACGCCGACGGAGGCGACCGTACGGCCGGCGCCGAGTGCGTCGGCGGCCGCCGGGCTCTCCGCGTCCGGGACCACCGTGCCGCTGCCGGGGGCCTCGTAGGTGTAGAAGCCGCGGCCGGACTTGCGGCCGGTCAGCCCTGCCTCGGCCAGCTGCCCCAGGATCGGCGCGGGGGCGTGCAGCCGGTCCTGGGAGTCGGCGTACATCGCCTCCAGGACCGTACGGGCGGTGTCCACGCCGATCAGGTCGAGCAGCGCCAGCGGGCCCATGGGCAGACCGCAGCCGAGCCGCATCGCGGCGTCGATGTCCTCCCGGGTCGCGTACCTGGACTCGTACATCGCCGCGGCCTGGTTGAGGTAGCCGAAGAGCAGGCCGTCGGCGACGAATCCGGGCCGGTCGCCGACTGCGATCGGGTCCTTGCCCAGGTCGCGGGCGAGCTGGGTGACGGCCGCGACCGCGGTCGGCGCGGTGAGGACCGAGGAGACCACCTCGACCAGCTTCATGGCCGGCGCGGGGTTGAAGAAGTGCACGCCGAGCACCCGCTCGGGGCGCTGCGAGTCGGCCGCGAGCCGGGTCACGGACAGGGCGTTGGTGCCGGTGGCGAGGATGGTGTCCGGGCGCACCACGGCGTCCAGTTCGGCGAAGACCTGGCGCTTGAGCTCGTAGTCCTCGGGCACCACCTCGATGACGAGGTCGGCGTCCGCGGCGGCCTGCAGGTCGGTGAAGGTACGGAAGCGGGCCAGGGCGTCCTGGCGCTCGCGCTCGGTGATCCGGTCCCGCCGCACCGCATGGGTGGTGGCGGCTTCGAGGGCGGCGACGGCTTGGCGGGCCGCGGTGGCGTCGGTGTCGATGCCGATGACCTCGCGGCCGGCCCGGGTCAGGACCTCGGCGATGCCGGTGCCCATGGTGCCGAGACCGACGACGGCCACGGTGGCCAAGGGCAAGGGGGCGGCTTCAGTTGGCAGATCTGGGGTGGAGTGAGGGCCCATCGCGAGACTCCTGAGGGTGTTCCCCTGAAGGCAGGGGAGAAGTGACGACTGAGGGTGTCCGCGCGGACGCGTGGCCAGGGAAAAGGCGCGGCGGCCGAGCCGCGGCAAAAGCCGCTGGCAGCCGCAGCGCTGCTGGCAGCGCCGGCGGGAGCGGAGCTGCGGCGGGCCCTGTCCCGGGGCCGTGCCGTCGTCTCCGTAGGTGTGTCGTGCTGTGCCGAACCGACTTCACTCTGTGGCGGCTGCGTCACCAGGCCGCCCGAGCAGGGGTGCTGCTCGTCCCAGCAGGTTAACCGGTGGGTAACCAGAGCGCCAGGGGTAGTCGGGGTCATTAGGCTGTGGTGCAGGCCACGTCGCAGGGACCGGGGTGGCCCGGCGGGAGGGAAGCGGCAAATGGAAGACGAATTCCACGAGTTGACGGACCGGGTGCGGGCCGAACTCCGCTCCCCACAGGATCTGGTCGCCTACGAGCGGTTACTGGGGCTGGCCCGCAAGAACACCCCCGCGGGGCGGGAGGAACTGGCCCGGATGCTGGTCGCCGTGGAACGCCCCCTGTGGGCCAGGGAGATCGCCGCCTTCATCCTCGGCTGCGCCGGCGACAAGCGCGCCTTCGAGACGCTCGTCCTGCTGCTGAACTACCGCGACCCGGTGCGCTGCGCGACCGCCGCGCACGCGCTGAGCAGGCTCGGCGACCCACGAACCGCCCGTGCGGCGGCCGCGCTCGCCACCAACCCGCTGCGCACCGCCTACGCCCTGCATCCGGTCCGGCTGCTCGCCGAGCTGCGCGCGCCCCAGTCCGTACCGGCGCTGATCGCGACGCTGGAGCGGCTGCTGACCCCGCACAACCCCTACTGGCGGGTGGCGCTCGCCTGCGTGGAGGGCCTGGGCGCGCTGGGTGACCGGCGGGCCGTCCCGGTGCTCACGGCCGCTGTCGCCCACCCCCGGCTGGCGGCCGCCGCGGCGGCGTCGCTGGCACGGCTGGGGGTGCACGAGGTGCCGGCGCAGCGCGGCAGCGGGACCAAGGGAGCGGAGCCGTCCGGGGCCGGGGAGGGGGCCAGGGCCGCTGGGGCACCCGGGGGCCCCGGGACGGCGGAGCGGGAGACCTGAGAGCCTCGCCGGGGCAGCGCCGACGCGCGGCGCGGCCCCGGCGTCCTCACACCCGGTCGGCGGCGATCAGCAGGTACTGGAAGCTGCCGTTGCGGTAGGCGTTCAGGAAGGTGTCCTCGATGCCCGTGACCAGATGGTCGGCCTCCCGGCGCAGCTCCCAGTACGGCAGCGCGGCCTCCGTCAGGTCCTCGACGTGTACGGGCACGAGCCGGTTGCGGGCCATCGCGCTGAAGTACGCCGAGCGGGGATGGATGTCGCAGATGTAGTGGGCGTTGATCAGGGACACCTCGCGGGAGGCGCGCCCGTAGGCGTCGTTGTAGCAGCCGGTGATCACCACATAGCGTCCCCCGCGCCGCAGCAGCCGCGCGTGCTCGGTGAAGAGCAGGTCCAGCTCGACGTACATCGACGACTCGTTGTTCCAGGACGCCGCGTACGCGCCGGAGGTGAAGCCGGTGTCGAGCATGTTGCGGTGGTGGTAGCGCACCTTGTCGTCGATGCCGCGCTTGCGGGCCTGCTCGTTGGCGAAGTCGGCCTGCTTGGCGGAGATGGTGGCCCCGTCGGTGGAGCAGCCGTAGCGCTGGTGCGCGACCACGCTGCCGCCGCCGCGTCCGCACCCGGCGTCGAAGACGCGGTCGGCGGCGGAGACGTCACCGAGGTGGGAGGCGAGGAGCTCGGCCTGGGCGTGCTCCAGGCGGTGGAGTTCGGCGGTGACCCGCTCGCGGCGCCGGTCGGGATCCGGTTCGTCGAGCACCGACCGGTCGGCGCCCCCGATGCCGTAGTGGTGGTGGTAGAGGTCGTCGATCTTCCCGAGTTCGAGGTTGACCGGGTTTTCCTCGGCGTTCCAGTAGTCCGCGACGCGGGACTGGTACGTGGACTGGGTCGGCACCGGTGTGCGGGCGGTGCCGGCGGGAGCGATGGTCAACGGTGACTCCTTGCTGTGGTGCGCGGTGCGGTCTACCAGTAGTTCGGAAGCTGGTAGCGGTCGGTGTTGGTGGCGTGCCACTCGTGGTTGCCGGACACCCAGTCGGCCAGGCCCTGGAGGTACCGTTCGATGAGGGGAGAGGTGGCGGCCAGCAGGGCCGACTCCGTCTCGAACGCCTCCATGATCTGGTTGTGGATCTCGACGCTCTTCAAGTACGCGGCCTTCAGACCGCGTTGGTCGTTGGCGGCGACGACTTGGGGCAGGTTCAGGTGGTCCGGATCGCTCGCCAGCTCCCTGGTGAACGAGTACAGGTCATTGACGATGGTCGTGGCGTTGCAGGCCAGCGCGGTGACCCGCTGGATCTCGGGACGGGCGTAGAGCGCCTCGGGCAGCTCGTAGCCGTCGATGGCGTCGACGATGGACAGGCACGGGCGGAAGTTGTTGAACTGCCGCATCACCAGGTACTCCCAGACCTTGGGTGCGTGCCGCGTCTCCGCCCAGGCAGCCTCGGCGAGGTAGCCGAGGTGCAGCCGGGCGATGTCGTGGACGAACCGGTCGGTCTGGCTGGGGGTGGCGAGGGCCGCGTAGTCCTTCAGGGCCACGTGGTACGAGCGCAGCGGTCCGTCGGCCTGCACGCCGCGGCGCCACTCCTCCTCGTGTTCGGGGGTGCCGTGGTACGGGTCGAGGGCCGACTGGGCCATGATCAGCCGGCCGCCGAGGCCGCGGTGCGCGCCGCCCCTGCCCTCGTCCTCCTCGCAGTAGCAGTTGTCGACGATGTTCTCCGCCAGCAGCAACTTGCCCGCGGCGGTGAGGCGTTCGAGGTCGGCCGCGCCGGGGTGCTGGAGGACGACGGCCCGGCCGAACTGGAACTCTGCGAAGTCCCCGCTCCACTCCGAGGGGAACAGATCCAGCTCGCGGGCCCAGGTCTCCAGCCTGCGGTCGATCTCCTCGACCTTTTCCGGGTCGGCGGGGGCGGCGGGCCGGTACCTCAGCCCGGGGACGGCGCCGCCGGGACGGGTCCGCGGGGTGCGGGTGAGTGTGGGCGGGCCGGGCAGCGTGAATCCGGCCGTGGTCTTCGGGGGCGTGCTCATGGTTCGGGACTCCACCCGGTCAGTCGGCGTTCCGGCCGATCTGGACGTTCTCCAGGACCCCGGCCGCGTCGGGCACGAGGATGGCCAGCGAGTAGTAGGCGGTGACGAGGTACTTGATGACGGCGGCCTGGTCGATGCCCATGAACCGGACGTTGAGGCCGGGCTGGAACTCCTCGGGGAGGCCGGTCTGGTACAGGCCGACGACGCCCTGGTCCGCCTCACCGGTGCGCAGCGCGATGATGCTGCTGGTGTGCGACTCGCTGATCGGGATCTTGCCGCACGGGAAGATCGGGACGCCGCGCCAGGCGGGGACCTCGTGCCCGTCGACGTTCGCGGTGCCCGGCACCAGACCGCGTTTGTTGCACTGCCGGAAGAAGGCGGCGATCGCCTTCGGGTGGGCCAGGAACAGCCGGGTCTTGCGGCGCATGGACAACAGCTCGTCCATGTCGTCGGGGGTGGGCGGGCCGGTGTGGGTGCTGATCCGCTGCCCGTAGTCGGCGTTGTGCAGCAGCCCGAACTCCCGGTTGTTGACCAGTTCCCATTCCTGGCGCTCGCGGATCTCCTCCACGGTGAGCCGGAGTTGCTGCTGGGTCTGGTCCATCGGTTCGTTGTAGAGGTCGGCGACCCGGCTGTGCACCCGCAGCACGGTCTGGGTCAGGGAGAGTTCGTACTCGCGCGGGGCGAGGTCGTAGTCGACGAAGCCGCCGGACAGCGTGGGCTCGCCGACGTGGCCCGCCTGTACCGGCACCTCCGCCTCGCCCTTCCGGTTCATGGGGAGCTGCTGCCGTTCCGCGTACGCCGTCAGATGGGCGGCCAGGGACGGCACCCGGTCGGTGAACTCCCGGAGCACGTCCCAGGGCAGCACCATCAGGACGCCGGCCGTCTCGGCCCGTACCGAGCTCCGCCACAGCGGGTCGGGCCGGCCGAGCGCCTCGTCCCCCATCTGGTCGCCGTCCGTGACGACGCCGATGATCTCCTCCTCGCCGTACTTGCCGGCCGTGTAGCGGGCGAAACGGCCGTGCACGACGAGGTACGCCTCGGTGGCGGGCTGGCCGGCCTCGAAGAGGACCTGGCCGGCCCGGACCTCCCGGGCCCGGAAGCGGCCGGCGATCTCCTTGAGGACCTCGCCGTCGTCGTAACCGCGCAGCGCGGGCAGCTCGGTGAGTGTCCGCGGGATCACCCTGATGTCGTCCGCACCGTTCTGCTCGAACTCGACACGGCCCCGGCCGACGCGGAGTTGCAGACGCCGGTTGACCCGGTAGGTACCGCCCTTGACGTCCACCCACGGAAGCGACTTCAGCAGCCACCGCGAGGTGATGGCCTGCATCTGCGGCTCGGACTTGGTGGTGGTCGCCAGCTGGCGCGCGGCCTGTGTGCCGAGGCTGGTGGGCGCACCGTCTGCGGATGGTTCGAGAGCGGGCTCGTCGGTGGCGGAACCGGTGACACTGTCCGGTACGGACACATTCCCTCCCGGGAGGTGAACAGAAGTGAGCAGAACGGCCGGTGGGGAACAAGGTGGCCGTGCGCAGGAGCAAGCCAAACAGGAGGGAGTGCACGCCGGTAACGGCGTGAAAGGGGGCGGACTCGCGCCCGGGAGTCATAAACGTCAGAAGGAGGCAAACCGGCGCGCGGTGCTTTCGCTGCACGCCGTACGATCATGGCCTTCGGGGGCTGCTGCTCCTGCGCCCCCTGCCGGTGTCCACCGCGGCTACGGCGTCCTCGCCGTGAGCGGGCGCCAGTAGCGAACTTCGGGGACGCTGCGGCCGCCCACCTCGTACGCCTCCTCCGCCCCGTCCGGAACGAAGCCGGCCCGCTCGTAGAACCGCCGGGCACGGGTGTTGCCGCGTACCACCCACAGGTAGAGGGCGCGGAACCCCTTCGCCCGGGCGCGGTCCGTGCCGGCAGCCATCAGGGCGCGTCCCACGCCGGTGCCGATCAGCTGGGGCGTCACGTACAGGGCGAACAGCTCACCGGCGGTCGGCCGGGGCGCGGGCAACTCCTCGGCGCCGGGGGCGATGTCGGGGTCCCGGGCCGGGCCGACCGACGCCCAGCCGACCACTTCGCCGGCCGCCTCCGCCACCAGGTCGGCCACCTCCGGTGGCCGGCGCGCGAACCACGACCGCCGCCGCGCGGCGTCCGCCGTCACGCTCATGGCGTCCAGATACGCCTGCGGCATCAGCCCGCGGTAGGCCGCCTGCCAGCCGCGCACCCGGACCGCCGAGACCCCGGCGACATCGGCCTCGGTCATCTCCCGTATCCGTACGGGGTGCGGCGGCTGCTGGTGCCCGGAACGCGTGCTGCCCGTGGAACTGTCCATGCCGGAGAGGGTAGGGGCCCGGTCAAGCGGACGACCGGGCAACGGCCGTCGTCCGCGGAGGGGCGCGGCCGCCGCCGGGAGAGGTGCCGCTTGACCTTGTCACAGGCGTCAGGGTTCGAGACTTCCGGCATGGAACGCACCACGCAGACCGGGCCGGACGCGCCCGGAACGGGATCGGATCGCAGGGTCGTGCTCGTCACCGGGGCCGGTACGGGCATCGGACGGGCCACGGCGCACGCCTTCGCGGCGGAGGGCGCCCGGGTGGTGGCGGTGGGCCGCCGGGCCGAGCCGCTGGCGGAGACCGCGGCCGGGGCAGCCGAGGGGGCAGCGGCGCAGGACGGCTCCGGGGGCGGCGGGATCACGCCCTACGTCGCCGACATCACCGCGGACGGGGCACCCGAGGCCGCCGTACGCCACGCGGTGGAGCGGTACGGCCGGCTCGACGTACTGGTCAACAACGCCGCGGTGGTGGGCAACGGCGCGCTCGGCAGCTACACCCGGGAGGGCATGGCGCCCCAACTGGCGACGAACCTCGTCGCCCCTGTGCTGCTCACCCAGGAGGCCCTGCCCCACCTGGAGCGGACCGGCGGGGTGGTGGTCAACGTCAGCACCTCCGTCGGCCAGCGGGGCTGGCCCGGCAACGCGGTCTACGCGGCGACCAAGACCGCCCTCGAACTCCTCACCCGCAGCTGGGCGGTGGAACTCGCACCGCGCGGCGTCCGGGTCGTCGCGGTCGCTCCCGGCGCGATCGAGACGCCGATCGCGCTGCACCAGGGCTGGTCCCCGGAGCGGCGGGAGGCCGTTCGGAAGTGGCAGATCGCGCACACGCCCATGGGCCGGGTGGGCCGCCCCGAAGAGGTGGCCTGGGCCGTCACCCGGCTCGCCGCGCCCGCGGCCTCGTTCGTGACCGGCGTGGTGCTGCCGGTCGACGGGGGAGCGGTGGTGGGCTGAACGGGCCCCGTCCGCCGGCCGTCCTGTAGAACGGTGCGGAAACCGGCGGCCCACGGAAGGAGCCCTGATGCGGATCGGCGAGCTGGCGCGGATCACCGGTGCGTCGCCGCGCGCGCTGCGCCATTACGAGCGCGAGGGGCTGATCGCCTGCGAGCGGGCCGCCAACGGCTATCGCGTCTACGACGCGCGCACGGCCGTACGGGTGCGCAACATCCGGCATCTGCTGACGGCCGGGCTCACCCTCGCCGACGTCCGGTGCTTCCTCGCGTGCCTGGACGGCGACATGACCACCGCGCCGCCGTCCGCCGAGGGGCTGCGGATCGCCCGTGAGCGGCTCGCCGCCCTCGACGAGCGGATCGCCGCCCAGACGGAGGCGCGCGACCGTCTGGCGCGGGCCCTGGACGGGGTGGTCCCCGCGGGGTGAGCGGGCGACGGCCCCACCGGGCCGCCGTCAGGCGTCAGGCGTCAGGCGTCAGAGCAGGGTCAACTGGGTGGGTTCCGCCGCGGTTTCGGCCGCTCGGCCGGCCGCGGGGGCCGGGGTCGGCGGGATGCGGCGGGCCGCGCCCGGCCGGGTCGGCCCGATGCCGTACTCCGTGGCGAGTTCGTGGACCTGGCGGGTGATCCGGCGCTGGTACCACTTGGGGGCGTAGGCGCCGTCCGCGTACATCGCCTCGTAGCGCCGCACCAGCCGGGGGTGGTGGTGGCCCAGCCACGCCATGAACCACTCCCGGGCACCGGGCCGCAGGTGCAGGACGAGCGGGGTGACGGAGCCCGCGCCCGCCTCCGCGACGGCCCGGACCGTGGCCCGCAGCTGCTCCGGGGAGTCGCCGAGGAACGGGATCACCGGGGCCATCAGGACACCGCACGGGATGCCGTGCGCGGTGAGCGTACGCACCACGTCCAGCCGGCGTTCCGGTGCCGGGGTGCCCGGCTCGACCGTGCGCCACAGCTCCCGGTCCAGGAAGCCGACGGAGACCGAGATGCCGATGTCGGTGACCGCGGCGGCCTGCCGGAGCAGCTCCAGGTCGCGCAGGATCAGCGTGCCCTTGGTGAGGATCGAGAACGGGTTGGCGTGGTCGCGCAGCGCCGCGAGGATGCCGGGCATCAGGCGGTAGCGGCCCTCGGCGCGCTGGTAGCAGTCGACGTTCGTGCCCATCGCTATGTGGTCGCCGCGCCAGCGGCGCCCGGTCAGCTCGCGGCGGAGCAGTTCGGGGGCGTTGACCTTCACCACGATCTGGGAGTCGAAGCCCAGCCCGGTGTCCAGGTCCAGATAGCTGTGCGTCTTGCGGGCGAAGCAGTAGACGCAGGCATGACTGCACCCGCGGTAGGGGTTCACCGTCCATTCGAACGGCATCCGGGAGGCGCCCGGTACGCGGTTGACGATCGAGCGGGCGCGTACCTCGTGGAAGGTGATCCCGTGGAACTCGGGGGTGTCGATCGTCCGGCTGACGACATCCGTGCCGAACAGCGCGGAGGGACTTTCGCCCAGATTTTCCCAGCGCATCGGGCCTCCTTCTGGATCCTGACGACCCCCCGTCCGCCATAATAGAACATGTGTTCCCTTGTGGTTCGTCAACCCGGATTTTGGGCGTGCCCCCCAGTGGTGGTTGGCTTGGCGGCGCATCGCAGGAGCGGCAGCCGACTACTGGAGGAAGACGCACATGGGGCAGGTCGAGGCCACCACGCAGCGCGAGATCGCGGCGGACCCGGAGGACGTGTTCGACGCGCTCGCCGACTACGCCGGTACGCGCCGGCAGCTGCTGCCGGAGCACTTCAGCGAGTACGAGGTCCGCGAGGGCGGCGACGGCAAGGGCACCCTCGTCCACTGGAAGCTCCAGGCCACCAGCAAGCGGGTGCGCGACTGCCTGCTGGAGGTCGACGAGCCGACCGACGGCCAGCTCGTCGAGAAGGACCGCAACTCCTCCATGGTGACCACCTGGGTCGTCACCCCGGCCGGTGAGAAGCGCGCCAAGGTCGTCGTCACCACGACCTGGCAGGGTGCCGGCGGTGTCGGCGGCTTCTTCGAGAAGACCTTCGCGCCGAAGGGCCTCGGACGGATCTACGACGCGCTCCTCGACAAGCTCGCCGCTCACATGGAGAAGTGACGCCGCGTCACTTCCGTCACCTTGGGCGCGTGTCGTCACACTCACCGGTTCGGGTGGTTTCCGGTGAGCCGAAGCGTGCGGCCCGTCGGAACGCATCCGTACCGAAAGCCCTGATGGGAGCCCAATGGGCGCCCGGGGCAAGGTACTTGACGTCCGGTCCCGCCCGGCAGATCCCCCTTCGTCCCGCTTGATCGCTGTTGTCGCCCGATGCGAGTAATTGGGCGGCAACAGGCGTGACGAGGGGAGCAGCACGTGGGCGGGACCACCCTGAGCGCGCGGGCCGGCCGGACCGGCCCGCCCGCACCCGGCGCGACGACGGCTCCGGCCGCCGCGACGCGAGCGGCCGGGCCGGGCGGGGGCGCGCCGGTGGCGCTCAGCCCGCGCCGCTTCCGCGCGGTCTTCCTCGGGCTGATGCTCACGCTGCTGCTCGCGGCCCTCGACCAGACCGTGGTCGCCACCGCGCTCCCGAAGATCGTCGGCGAGCTGCACGGCCTGGGCACGATGTCGTGGGCGGTGACCTCCTATCTCCTCGCCTCGACCATCGGCCTGCCGCTGTACGGCAAGCTCGGCGACCTCTTCGGCCGCAAGCCCGTCTTCCTCTTCGCCATCCTCGTCTTCACCGCCGGCTCGGCGCTGACCGGCTGGTCCCGCACGATGCACGAGCTGGTGCTCTTCCGGGCCGTCCAGGGCGCCGGCGGCGGCGGGCTCATGATCGGCGTGCAGGCGATCATCGCCGACCTCGTACCGCCCCGGGCCCGCGGCCGCTACCTGGGACTGATCGGCGCGGCCTTCGGCATCGCCTCCGTGGCCGGGCCGCTGGTCGGCGGATTCTGCACCGACCACGTCTCCTGGCGCTGGTGCTTCTACCTGAACGTCCCGTTCGGCGCGCTGACGCTGCTGCTCATCGCCTTCGTCCTCAAGCTGCCCCGGCCCGCCGGCCGCCCTAAACTGGACATCGCCGGCGCGCTGCTGCTCGCCGCCTTCTCCACCTGCCTGGTGCTGCTGACCAGTTGGGGCGGCACCGAGTACGCCTGGAACTCGCGCGTCATCCTCGGCCTCGGCGCCGGAGCGCTCGGCACCGCCCTGCTGTTCCTGGCCGTCGAGTACTTCGCCAGCGAACCGCTCGTCCCGCTGCGGCTGTTCCGCGACTCGGTCTTCAACATCACCGGCCTGATCGGTGCCGCCGTCGGACTCGCGCTCTTCGGCGCGGCGAGCTACCTGCCGACCTTCCTGCAGATGGTCGACGGCGCCTCCGCCACCGCGTCCGGTCTGCTGATGCTGCCCATGATGGGCGGCATCGTGCTGGCCTCCGTCGTCTCCGGCCGGCTGATCAGCCGCACCGGCCACTACAAGGTCTTCCCCCTCCTGGGCTGCGCGGCGGCCGCGGTGGGGATGTGGCTGCTGACGCGACTCCGGCAGGACACCCCGCGCGAGGAGTACAGCCTCTGGATGGGGATCCTCGGCCTCGGCATCGGCTGCGTGCTGCCGGTGCTGGTGCTCGCCGTGCAGAACTCCGTACGCCGCTCCGACCTGGGGACCGCGACCAGCGCCACCAACTACTTCCGGCAGATCGGCGGCAGCGTCGGCGCGGCCCTCTTCGGCACCCTCCTCGCCGACCGGCTGGCCCGCCGGCTCGACGACCGGCTGCCGGCGTCGACGCGGCTGCCCGATCCGGAGTCGATCACCCCGCAACTGGTGCGCGCGCTGCCCGCCTCGCTGCGCGACAGCTATGTCGCCGCCTACGCACACGCCATGCCGGGGATCTTCTTCTACCTCGTGCCGGTGCTCGTCCTGGGCTTCGTGCTCGCCGTCTTCCTGAAAGAGAAACCGCTGGTGTCCCACACCTCCCATGCCCCGCAGGCCGCCCCGACCCCGCACCCGCCGTACGGCGACGGGGCCGACACCGCCGCCGTGCCGCAGGCCCGCCCGCCCGCCGACCAGCCGCCGGTCAACTCCCGTGGATCCGCGAGCAGTTACCGAAAGGCCCACGCCTACGCGGCGGCCGGCCACTCCGGCGTCCCCGTCTGCGGCACCGTCCAGCACCACGACGGCTCCATCGTGCCGCGCGCCGCACTCACCCTGATCGATGTCGCCGGGCGGCAGATCGGCCGCGGCGCCACCGGCGAGGACGGGCGGTACGCGCTGAGCACGCCGGGCACCGGCTCGTACGTGCTCATCGCGGCGGCCGGCGGGCACCAGCCGCAGGCGGTCAGCGTCACCGTCGGCGAGCGGCCGGTCGAGCTGGACGTGGTGCTCGGCGGCGCCGGGCGCCTCGCGGGCACCGTCACCACCGCCGACGGCACGCCCGTCCGCGACGCCATGGTCACCCTCACCGACGTCCGCGGCGAGGTCGTCGCGACCACCCGCAGCGGCCGTGAAGGCGCCTATGTGATCGGGGAGTTGGTGGCCGGCGAGTACACCCTCGCCTCCAGCGCCCCGGCGTTCCGGCCGGCCGCCCTGCCGGTCACCGTCCAGGCGTCCCGGGAGACCCGGCAGGACATCGAACTCGCCGGCGGGGCGGTGCTGCGCGGGACGGTACGGGCCGGCGGCGGACGTCCGGTCGAGGACGCCCGGGTCACCCTCCTGGACGCCGCCGGCAACGTCGTCGACACCGCCACCACCGCCGCCGACGGGCTGTTCCGCTTCGTGGACCTGTCGGCCGGTGAGTACACCGTGATCGCCGCCGGGTACCCACCGGTGGCCACCGTCCTCCAGGTGGCCGGCGGCGGCCGCACCGAACGGGACCTGCAACTCGGTCACGAGGACTGAGCGTCCGCCTCCCGGCGCGGCGGCCGGCGGCGCTCGCCGCCGTCCGTCGCGCCGCACGCCCCTTGCCAAGATCATCGCGCGGTGTCGATCATGACGCCATGCCCACCTTCACCGCACCCGACGGCACCGCCCTCGCCTATCACCTCGTGGGGGAGGGCGAACCCCTGCTCTGCCTCCCCGGCGGCCCCATGCGCGCCTCCGCCTACCTCGGCGATCTCGGCGGCCTGTCGCGGCACCGCCGGCTGGTCCGGCTCGACCTGCGCGGCACCGGCGACTCCGGCGTCCCCACCGACCCGGCGACCTACCGCTGTGACCGGCAGGTCGACGACGTCGAGGCGCTGCGCGAGCACCTCGGGCTGTCCCGCGTCGACATCCTCGCGCACTCCGCGGCCGGCGACCTCGCCCTGCTCCACGCGGCCCGCCACCCGCACCGCGTCCGCTCCCTCACCCTGGTCGCCTCGCGGGCCCGCGCCCTGGGCGTCGACTTCACCGTCGAGCACCGCCAAGAGGCGGCCGACCTGCGCGCGGCCGAACCGTGGTTCCCCGGCGCCCGTGCCGCCTTCGACGCCCTCTGGACCGGTTCCGCGACCGATGCCGACTGGGACGCCGCGATGCCGTTCTTCTACGGCCGTTGGGACGCCGCCGCCCGGGCACACGCCGCCGACGAGGTGGCCCAGACCAACGAGCCGGCCGCGGAGCGCTACGCCACCGCCGGCGCCTTCGATCCCGCCACCGCCCGCGCCGCCCTCGCACGGCTGGACGCGCCGGTCCTGGTCCTGGCCGGCGCATGGGACGGCGGGCCGCTGCCCCGCGTAGCCGCCACCGTCGCCGAGGCGTTCCCCCGCGCCGAACTGACCGTCCAGCCGGGCGCCGGCCACTTCCCGTGGCTCGACGACCCCGCCGGCTTCTCCGCGACCGTGGCGGCCTTCCTCGACGCGGCGGGCACGGAAGGCTGAGGGGGTGAGCGGCTGAGCCGGCTGAAGGGCTGAACTTCCCTCCCTCGTAACGAATTTCGGGGGCAGGAAGCGGGTGGAGCGGGCGCCGTGGTGGAGGTCGACTTTCCGGTGCCCCGGATCGGGCCGGAAGGGGCACGGCGGCGGATCGGGGCGTTCCGCGACGCGGCGGCGTTCGAGCGGATCGTCGCGGAGCACATCGAGGGCGGCTGAGCGCCTCCGGCACGCGGGACTTCAAGGTCTGCTTCCCGGCCCCGGCGCGGCCCGGGCGCGTACGCTGCGCCACGCCACGGCCGAGGTGTGGCCGGAGGCGTCACGCGCGGTCAGTGATGCGGGTCCGGAGCGGATCGCCGAGCGGGTGGCGGAGTTTCTCCGGGGCGTGGACCGGGCCCGAAGCGAAGCCGGGTGATGAGCGGGCGGTCGCCGCGGAGCAGCGGCAGGGTCCCGGCGCGCGGCGCGAGATAGCCGACCAGGCCACGGCCGGCCGGCAGGGGCACGTCGGCCACCTCCGTGATGGCCGGATGGGCGGTGCGCAGCAGGTCCCGCTCGTGCGCGTCCATGCCCCAGGACATCGCGGGCAGACGGTGGCCGCCCGGCCCCTTCGCCCCGGCACGGGTGCGGGCGCTGAAGCGCCGGGAGACGGTGTCGAACACCATCGTGCCGCCGGGGAACGCCCCGGCGCAGGCGGCGAGCAGCCGGATGGCCTGGGCCCGTTGCAGGTACATCAGCAGGCCCTGCGCGGTCACCAGGACACCGCGGGAGGCATCGATGTCCGCCATCCACGCGGTGGCGCGGACGTCGCAGGCGATGAGTCGCTGCCGCGGCCCGTGCGGCAGGACGCGCTCGCGCAGCACCAGCGGGCCGGCCAGATCGACGCCGACCCACCGGACGCGACCGTTGTCCACCCGCCAGAACTGGGTCTCCAGTCCTTCGCCGAGCGCGATCACCGTGCCGTCCGGGTGGGTGGCGAGGAAGTCACGCACCACCCGGTCGAAGCCGAGGGCGCGCAGGGCGATGGCCTGCGCCACCCAGGGGCGGACGGCGCCCAGCCGCTCCCGGAAGGGGAAGTCCAGCTCGGCGACGAGCCGTACGGCGCGAGGGTCGGGCAGCACCGTGTCGGGGCGAGCGGCTTCGGCGGCCCGGTGATGGAGCGTCCACAACGCCGTCTCGGGAACCCCCGTGAGGTCTGCCTGCGTCATTGGGCGTTGATATCGCCGTTCGGTGGCCCGCGGGGGCGATCGGGCGGCGGGTCACCCGGGCGAGTGCATAGTTGTACCGCGCGGGGGAGTTCAGGCAGCGGCGGCTGCCTGCGCGGGTGATCGGCCCCCGGGACGAGAAGCACGGCGCGCCCGCCACCCGGCGGATCGCGGTCTTCGTCGCCAACGACGCCTCGGAGCAGCCCGGTTGCGGGCCGGCGGCTGTCCGGGCGTGAACTGCTGCCGCTGCTACGGGAGTTCGCCCGTGTTCAGGTGCAGGGGCGGAGCTGCCCCGCGCGGAGGTGGGCCGGTGCCGGGCGGCGGTCAGCCCTGAAGGTCGCGGTGGACGACGCGGGCGGCACTCTCGACGGTGGCCACGCCGTCGCCCATGGTGCGGCTTCCGGTGGAGAGCACGGCCATCCCGTAGTCGTGACCGTTGTCGGTGAAGGTGCCGACGCTGTGCACCCGCCAGCCGCCGGCCGTGCGCGGCAGCCAGCCGTTCTTGACGTGCACGCTCGCCGAGGCCGGCGCACCGGCGGGTACGCCCCAGCGCTGGTCGGGGGCGACCCGGTGCATCAGGTCGAGCGCGTAGCCGCGGGAGGCCGGGGTGAGCACGGTGTTGTCCGTGGTGAGCAGCTGCATCAGCGTGAGCTGGTCGGCGGCGGTGATCTGGGTGAGACCCCAGGACCCGCCCTGGCCGGGAACGGTGTCCCGCATCCCGGCCAGGGCCAGGAAGTGCCGGACCGCCGCGGGCCCGAGCCGGTGCCACAGCGCGTCGGTCGAGGCGTTGTCCGACTTGGTGATCATGGCGGTGGTCAGCCGGACCTCCTGCGGGGTCAGCGCGCGGTGCGCCTCCTGGGCCTGCCGCAGCAGCGCCCCGAGCACGGTGACCTTGACCACGCTCGCCGAGTCGAAGCGGGAGCCGGCCCGGAACTCGCAGTGCGTCCCGGTGTGCCGGTCGTAGACGGCCAGCGCCGAGGCGCCCTTGCGGCCGTCGAGGGCGTCGGCGATGTCGTGGGACAGCGTCGGGGCCAGCCCGGGCTTCTTCGAGGTGCACACGACCTTGCTGCCGTCGAGCCGGGCGTCGGCGGTGACGGCCGCGGCAGAGGCGGAGGAGGCCGAGGTGAGCACCGTGAGCAGCGATCCGGCGGCCGCCGCCGCGGCCAGCCCGCGGCGCGTCCAGGTCGAGGTGCGGGTTCCGTGCATGAGGCTGGACGATACGTGGCGCACGAGCGGGCACCCCGGGCGAGCGGGGTGAATTGTCCATATTTGCGACGTGGGGTGGCGTGTGACATTCGCCAAACCGGACAGATCGGGGCGGGCTTCCCGGGGGCCTCCTAGGGGCGGGGCACGGGGCGGCGCTGGCGGGGGACCCGGCGGCGGGCCGCGGCTGCCCGGCGGTGGTGCGCGCCCGCGATCAGCCGCCGGCAGCGCAGCGCCATCTCGATCTCGAAGCGGGTCCGCGGATCGCGGAGCCGGGCGCCGAACAGCTTCTCCAGCTGGCGCATCCGGTAGCGCACCGTCTGCGGATGGATGCTGAGCGCCTTGGCCACCTCGGGCGCCCCCATGCCGCCCAGCCACGCCAGCAGCGTGGCCTCCAGTCGCTCGCACCGCTCCGCCGACAGTCCCGCGAGCGGGCTCAGCCGGCGGGCGATCAGGGTGCGGGTCAGCGATTCGTCCTCCAGGAGGATCAGTGAGGAGAGGTGGTCGTCGACGAACATCACGCCGGCGTCGGGGCCGTCGTGCGCGGAGGCCAGGTCCAGCAGCCGGGACGCCGAGCGTACGGAGGCCGCGGCGTCCTGCGCCGGCACGGCGTGACCGACCGCGGCCGCGCGGTGGCGCAGCACGCCCTTGAGCCGGGCCCGGCCGTCCGGGCCGTCGGCGAGTGCGCCGGGGATCAGCAGGCCGGGAGCCTCGCCGGGGCCGCTGACGAGGCAGTCGCCCAGCGCGGACGCGACGAGGTGGAGGTCGGTGCCGCTGCGCAGCATGACCGCCCGCACGGTCTCGGGCAGCGGCCGGCCGCCGCGCAGTACCTCCGCGATCAGCCGGGTGACCTGGGGGTGGGCGCCGTGCTCCAGTAGTTCCCGGAAGCGCGGATTGCGTTCGCAAAGAGTCTGTGTGATCAGTTCGGTGAGCCTGGACAGCTGCTCTTCATCGGTGTCGGCCCGCATGTCGTCGGGCTGTGCTAACCGAACGCCGTTGAGTGCGTTGCTCATATTTCTGCCTCTGTCTCATCATGTGGGAGGCCGGTCCGGCATGTTCTACCTCACCGGGCAAGTGCCGTCGGCAGCTGACAGAAGTCCGTCGGTACTCGATCGGAATTCTGGCGGAAGTCCTTCCGCTTTGCGACAGAAACTGTGTGGGATCGTGCGCCACACGAGCATTCGGGGACTCCGGAGCCCTGCTGTGAGTGGTGTTGCGGCCAACAGTGCGGCCCTGAAAGGGGCTGGACGGGGTGTCACTCGCGGGCGCCTGGTTAGGGTGGACAAGTCCCACCCGGCGCCCTCGAAACCGTTGTGAACGAGTGATGTCAGGACTCGTGCGTACCGCCTCCTAGCTGCGATAGGACTGGTGAATGTGAAGATCCTCATCTCCGCCGATATGGAAGGCGCGACCGGCGTGACCTGGCCCGCCGACGTGCTTCCCGGTACGCCGCAGTGGGAGCGCTGCCGCCATATGTTCACGTCCGACGTGAATGCGGCGATTGTCGGATTCTTCGACGGTGGCGCCGATGAGGTCCTGGTCAACGAGGCGCACTGGTCCATGCGCAATCTGCTGCTGGAACAGCTCGACGAGCGGGCGCAGATGCTCACCGGCAAGCACAAGTCGCTGAGCATGGTCGAGGGCGTCCAGCACGGCGACGTCGACGGCATCGCCTTCGTCGGCTACCACACCGGGGCCGGTACCGAGGGCGTCCTCGCGCACACCTACCTCGCCAACTCGCTCACCGGCGTCTGGGTCGACGGCACCCGGGCGAGCGAGGGCTACCTCAACTCCCTTGTGGTCGCCGAGTACGGCGTGCCCGTCGTGCTGGTCACCGGCGACGACCGCACCTGCCAGGACGCCCTGGGCTACGCCCCGCAGGCCCCCGGGGTGGCGGTCAAGGACTATGTGTCGCGCTACGCCGCGGTCTGCCGGCCACCGGCCCGCACGGCCGCCGACATCCGGGCCGCCGCCCGCAAGGGCGCGGCGCTCGCGGTACGTCATGAACCCGCCCGGCGCGGCCCGTTCCGCTTCGAGTTGGAGTTCGACGCCGAGCATCTGGTGGGCGCGGCGACCTGCGTGCCCGGCGTGGAGCGCAGCGGGGAACGCCGCGTGGCGTATACCAGTCAGAACATGTACGAAGCCATCCGGTGCTTCAAGACGGTGACCACCGTCGTCTCGTCGGCCGTGGAGGAACAATATGGCTGAGGTCGCAAGGACCGCGGACCCCGTCGCCGGGCAGGCGGCCGGGGTGGACCGGCAGGCGCTGGACGAGGTGGTGCGCTTCACCTCCGACCTGATCCGGATCGACACCAGCAACGCCGGCGACGGCGCCTGCCGTGAGCGCCCGGCCGCCGAGTACGTCGCCGAGCGGCTGGCCGACGCGGGCATCGAACCGACGCTGCTGGAGCGCAGCAAGGGACGCACCAACGTCGTCGCCCGGATCGCCGGCACCGACCCCGCGGCGGATGCGCTGCTGGTCCACGGCCATCTGGACGTGGTGCCCGCCGAGCCCGCCGACTGGAGCGTGCACCCCTTCTCGGGGGAGGTCCGCGACGGCGTGGTCTGGGGCCGGGGCGCCATCGACATGAAGAACATGGACGCGATGGTGCTCGCCGCAGTACGGCAGTGGGCGCGCACCGGCGTACGGCCGCGGCGGGACATCGTGCTGGCCTTCACCGCCGACGAGGAGGCCAGCGCCGAGGACGGCTCGGGCTTCCTGGCCGACCACCACGCCAACCTCTTCGAGGGCTGCACCGAAGGCATCAGCGAGTCCGGCGCCTTCACCTTCCACGCCGGTGGCGGCATGCAGCTCTACCCGATCGCGGCCGGCGAGCGCGGCACGGCCTGGCTGAAGCTGACCGCCCGCGGCCGGGCCGGGCACGGATCGAAGGTCAACCGCGACAACGCCGTCAGCCGGATCGCGGCCGCCGTCGCCCGGATCGGCGAGCACGAGTGGCCGGTCCGGCTCACCCCGACCGTGCGAGCCGCCCTGCGCGAACTCGCCGCGCTGCACGCCATCGAGGTGGACGTCGAGGCACCGGACTGCGACGTCGACGCGCTGCTGGGCAAGCTCGGCCCGTCCGCCAAGCTGGTCGAGCCGACCGTCCGCAACAGCGCCAACCCGACGATGCTGACGGCCGGTTACAAGGTCAATGTGATCCCGGGGTCGGCCGTCGCCTATGTGGACGGCCGGGTGGTCCCCGGCGGCGAGGCGGAGTTCCGTACGACCATGGACGAACTCACCGGGCCCGAGGTCAGCTGGGACTACCACCACGGCGAGGTCGCCCTGGAGGCCCCGGTCGACTCCCCGACCTACGCCGCGATGCGGGCGTCGATCGAACGCTTCGACCCGGACGGCCACGTCGTGCCGTACTGCATGTCCGGCGGCACGGACGCCAAGCAGTTCTCCCGGCTGGGCATCACCGGCTACGGCTTCTCGCCGCTGAAGCTGCCCGAGGGCTTCGACTACCAGGCGCTCTTCCACGGCGTGGACGAGTGCGTACCGGTCGAGGGGCTGCACTTCGGGGTCCGGGTGCTCGATCACTTCCTGCGCGCGGCCTGACCCCGCGCCGCGCACTGCCCGACCGGTGGACGAGAGGAATCGCACCATGGTCACCACCGCTCCCTACGGCACCTGGCCGTCACCGGTAGACGCCGGCACGGTCGCGGCGCACGACGGCCGGCCGGCCTTCGTCGGCATGGTCGGCGACGAGGTGTGGTGGACCGAGCCGCGGCCCGCCGAGGGCGGCCGGCGGGCCCTGGTCCGCCGCCGGCCCGACGGCCGGTGCGCGTCGGTGCTGCCCGCGCCCTGGAACGTCCGCAGCCGGGTGCTGGAGTACGGCGGCCAGCCCTGGGCCGGCACGGTCACCGCACGCGGCCCGCTCGTCGTCTTCAGCGACTTCACCGACCAGCGGCTCTACGCCTACGAACCCGACAGCGGCGCCGCGCCGCGCCCGCTCACCCCGCTCTCCGGCACCGGCGGCGGACTGCGCTGGGCCGACCCGGTGCTGTGCCCGGAGCGCGGCGAGGTGTGGTGCGTCCTGGAGGAGTTCACCGGCGACCGGCCGACCGAGGTGCGCCGGGTGATCGCGGCCGTGCCGCTCGACGGCTCGGCAGCCGAACGACGTTCCTCCGTACGGGAGTTGAGCGACGACCGGCACCGCTTCGTCACCGGCCCGCGCCGCTCACCCGACGGGCGGCGGGTCGCCTGGCTCGCCTGGGACCACCCGCACATGCCCTGGGACGGCACCCTGGTGATGCTGGCCCAGGTCACCGCCGAGGGCGCGTTCAAGGACGTCCGGCCGGTCGCCGGGGCCCTCGGCGGCTCCGGTACGCCGGGCACCGGCGGGAGCGGCGAATCCGTCCCGCAGGTCGAGTGGGCCCCGGACGGCTCGCTGCTGTGCGCCTCGGACCTCGGCGGCTGGTGGGAGCTGCAGCGCCTGGACCTCGACGCGGCCGGCGACGGCGGCCCGGTGCGCCACGCCCTGTGCCCCGGCCGTGAGGAGGAGTTCGCCGGCCCGCTGTGGAACCTCGGACAGCGCTGGTTCCTGCCGCTGGAGAACGGCACCCTCGCCGTCATCCACGGCCGCGGCGCCACCGCCCTCGGCATCCTCGACCCGGTCGCCGGGGACCTCGTCGACGCGGCGGGCCCGTGGACGGAGTGGGCGCCCACCCTCGCCGCGCACGGCAGCCGGGTCATCGGCATCGCCGCCGGCCCGCACAGCGCGTACGAGATCGTCGAGCTGGACACCTGCACCGGCCGCGCCCGGGTGATCGCCCGCCGGCACGTCGACGTCGTCGACCCCGCCTACTACTCCCGGCCCCGGAGCCGTACCTTCAGCGGCCCCGACGGGAGGGAGGTCCACGCCCACATCCATCCGCCGCACCACCCCGACCACAC
Organism: Streptomyces lydicus; assembly: GCF_000717345.1. GTDB lineage: Bacteria > Actinomycetota > Actinomycetes > Streptomycetales > Streptomycetaceae > Streptomyces > Streptomyces lydicus. The sequence continues at coordinate 141,632 of NZ_JNZA01000015.1, forward strand.
CGCCCCCGAGGGCGAGTTGCCGCCCTTCGTGGTGTGGGCGCACGGCGGCCCCACCAGCCACGCCCCCATGGTGCTCGACCTGGAGATCGCCTACTTCACCTCCCGCGGCATCGGCGTCGCCGAGGTCAACTACGGCGGCTCGACGGGCTACGGCCGCGCCTACCGCGAGCGGCTGCGCGGGCAGTGGGGCGTGGTGGACGTCGAGGACTGCGCCGCCGTCGCCCGGGCACTCGCCGACGAGGGCACCGCCGACCCCGCCCGCCTGGCCCTCCGCGGCGGCAGCGCCGGCGGCTGGACCACGGCCGCCTCACTGACCGCCACCGACCTCTACGCCTGCGGCACCATCAGCTACCCGGTCCTGGACCTGGCCGGCTGGGCCACCGGTGAGACCCATGACTTCGAATCGCAGTACCTGGAGTCGCTGATCGGCCCGCTCGCCGACGTCCCCGACCGCTACCGCGAGCGCTCGCCGCTGCACCGCGCCGACCGGATCACCGCCCCGTTCCTGCTGCTCCAGGGCCTGGACGACGTGATCTGCCCGCCCGCCCAGTGCGAACGCTTCCTCGCCGCGGTGGCCGGGCGCGGCATCCCGCACGCCTATCTGACGTTCCCGGGCGAGGGGCACGGCTTCCGCCGTGCGGACACCATCGTCCGGGCGATCGAGGCCGAACTCTCCCTCTACGCCCAGACCTTCGGCTTCCGCCGCGACGACGTGCCCGCACTGGAGCTGGACCGATGACGGGCGCGACGACCGACGGGCTGCGCCGGCCGCCGCGGCTGCGGGCCGGCGACCGGGTCGTGGTGCTCGCGCCCAGCGGCCCGATCCTGCCGGAGCGGCTGGACCGCGGCCTGGACGTGCTGCGCGGCTGGGACCTCGACCCGGTCCCCGCACCGCACGTCGGGGACGTCCACCCCGTCCTGGGACATCTCGCGGGCAGCGACGCGGACCGGGCCCGCGACTTCCAGGACGCCTGGTGCGACCCGTCCGTCAAGGCGGTCTTCGCGGCGCGCGGCGGCTACGGCGCCCAGCGGATGGTCGACCTGCTGGACTGGGACGCCATCAGGGCCGCGGACCCCAAACCGCTGATCGGCTTCAGCGACGTGACCGTGCTGCACGAGGCGTTCGCGGTCCGCGCCGGGGTGTCCACCCTGCACGGGCCGGCCGTCGCGGGCGAGGTCTTCCTCAAGGACGACGCCACCCGCGAGCAGCTGCGCCGCATGCTCTTCGTGCCGGAGACCGTCCGTACGCTCGTCTCCCCGTCGTCCCGGCCGCTGGTGCCCGGCCGCGCCCGCGGGATCACCGCCGGCGGCTGTCTGGCCATGCTCGCCAGCGAGCTGGGCACGCCGCGGGCCCGGCCCGGCGCGGCGGGCGCCCTGCTGCTCCTGGAGGACGTCGGGGAGCCGCCGTACCGCATCGACCGGGCGCTGACCCAGCTGCTGCGCGCCGGCTGGCTGGACGGCGTCGCCGGGATCCTGCTCGGCTCCTGGGCGCAGTGCGGTCCCTACGAGCGGGTGCGGGAGGTGCTGGTGGACCGGCTGGGCGGTCTCGGCGTGCCGGTGGCCGAGGAGTTCGGCTTCGGGCACGGCGCCTCCGCGCTGACCGTTCCGCTGGGCGTCGCCGCCGAGCTGGACGCCACGGCGGGCACCCTCCGCTGCGCCGTCCCGGCGCTCACCTGACCCCGGCGGACCGCGGCCGCACGGTACGTCCCAACTCCGCCCCGCCCAGGGGACGGTGGTGAACGGACGTCCTAACAGAGACGCGTGCCGGGAGCGTTGACACGTCCGTTACTCGTGTCACAACATGAGCGCGCCGTTACCGACTGGCTGGTACGACGTGTCCTTGTGGAGGTCCTGGTGCCCAGCGAGTCCCGAGCCGTGTCCCGCCCCGTACTCCGCACGTCCCTCGCCCTGCTGGCCGCCGGCGCCCTCGCCGCGCCCCTCCTTCAGAGTGCCCCCGCGGCCGCGGCCGCCGACCCGTACAAGGTCAGCGCCCTGAAGGTCACCGTCCGCGCGGGGGAGCGCACCTGCTCCCTGGACGCGGACGTCTACCGCCCGGCCGGCGTCGATGCCGCGCACCCGGCGCCCGCCGTGCTCACCACCAACGGCTTCGGCGGCAGCAAGGCCGACGGTTCCACCGATGCCATCGCCAAGTCCTTCGCCGCCCGCGGCTATGTGGCGCTGGCCTGGTCCGGCCTCGGCTTCGGCAAGACCGGGTGCCCGATCTCGCTCGACGACCCGCGGATCGACGGCCGGGCGGCGAGCGGACTGCTCGACCTGCTGGCCGGCACCCGTACGGCCGACAACGGCACCCGCATCGACTACGTCGTCACGGACGGCGCGGGCGATCCGCGGGCCGGGATGATCGGCGGCTCCTACGGCGGCGCGATCCAGCTGGCCACCGCGGCGGTCGACCACCGCGTCGACGCCCTGGTCCCGCTCATCACCTGGAACGACCTCTCCTACTCCCTCGACCCGGACAACGCCGGCCGGACGCACGGGGTGAGCGGGCCGCTGCCCGGTGCGTACAAGTGGCAGTGGACCGACGGGTTCTTCCTGCTCGGCGAGGCGCAGGGGCTGCTGCACCCGAATCTGGACCGGTCGCGGACCGGCGGCGCGGGCTGTCTGCACTTCGTCGCGCGGGCCTGCGAGACCAAGCGGCTGCTGGATTCGGGCCGCTATCCGGCCGAGAAGACCAAGGCGATGCTCGACTACGCGCGCAGCGTCTCCCCGGTCTCCTACCTGAAGTCGGTCAAGGCGCCGACGCTGCTGGTCCAGGGCCAGGCCGACACCCTCTTCAACCTCAACGAGGCGACCGCCACCTACCGCGCCCTCACCGCTCAGGGCACCCCGGCCCGGATGATCTGGCAGTCGTGGGGCCACAGCGGGGGCATGAAGCACCCCGCGAAGGGCGAACTCGACCTGGCGAAGGGCAACTTGACGGACAGCTACGTCGGGCGGCGGATCCTCTCCTGGTTCGACCGGTATCTGCGCCACCGCACGGCGGCCGGCACCGGCCCGGCGTTCGCGTACTACCGGGACTGGGTGACCGGCGGGTCCGCCTACGGGACCGCGTCCGCCGTCCCGGCGGCGAACCTGCGGCTCTACCTCTCCGGCGACGGCAAGCTCGTCGGCGCGCGCGGCAAAGTGGCGCGCGGCAGCCGTACGTACCGCAATCTGCGGGTCGCCACCAGCCACTCGGAGAGCTCGCTGTCGGGCCTGCTCGGCCTCAAGGACCCCGAGCCGTTCGACGCCAGGGGCACCTTCCTGGACTGGACGTCCGCACCGGTGACCGGCCGGCCGGTGGACGTGGTGGGCGCGCCCAGGGTGACGCTGAAGGTGGTCTCGCCGCGGACGGAGCAGGTGCAGAACTCCTCGGACGCGGCCGACAAGCTGGTGCTCTTCGCCAAGCTCTACGATGTCGCGCCGGACGGCAGGAAGACGCTGGTGCACCGGTTGGTGGCCCCGGCCCGGGTGCCCGATGTGACCCGGCGGTTCACCGTGGAACTGCCGGGCATCGTGCACCGCTACGGGCCGGGGCACCGACTGCGCCTGGTCCTCGCCGCGAGCGACGACGCCTATGCGGGCAATCGCGGCGTGAAGCCGGTGACGGTCACCAGCGCGCCCGGGGACACCGGGGTCCTCGAACTGCCCGTCACGCAAGGGGTGTTGCGGTAGCGGATGGGGTGGATGCCGTAGGGATGACGTCAGGGGCGGTGGGTGTCGGGTGCGCCGCGGGGGCCGGGGCCGGCTCTCCGCGCGCAGCGGCCGCACCGGCCGCGAAGGGGGTGGCTCAGTCGTCCGTGACCGTGATGGCCTGCACGGGGCAGGCGCGGGCGGCCTCCCGCACCAGCGGGTCGCCCGCGCCGTCCTCGCGGCCGGGCTGCAGGGCGCCGAAACCGTCGTCGTCCTGGGTGAACACCCCCGGAGCGGTCAGGGCGCACTGGCCGGCGCCGATACAGACGTTGCTGTCGATGGTGATCCGCATTCCGGACCCCTTTCGGTCGTCCGCCGACCTGGCCGCTACCAGGCCAGCGGCAGTTCGATCATTCCTTGCAGAGTGTCTCCCGGCTTGAACGGAATCTCGGCAGCCGGCACGGCGAGTCGCAGATCCGGGATCCGGGCGAACAGGGAGCGCAGGGCGATCTCCATCTCGGCCCGGGCGAGGTTCTGGCCCAGACACTGGTGGATGCCGAAACCGAACGCGACGTGGTGGCGGGCGGAGCGGCTGAGGTCGAGCCGGTCCGGCGACGGATAGGCCGTGTCGTCCCGGTTGATCAGGGAGGTGGGGAACAGCACCCCGTCGTCGGCGCGGATCACCGTCCCGCCGATCTCGATGTCCTCCTTCGCCACCCGCAGCATGCCGTCGGCGATCGACAGGAACCGCAGCAGCTCCTCGACGGCGGCCGGCATCAGGCTCTCCTCGGCCGTCAACCGGGCCAGCTCATCGGGGTGTTCGAGGAGGGTGAAGGTGCCGAGCGAGATCATGTTGGCGGTGGTCTCGTGGCCGGCCACCAGCAGGATCATGGCGAGCCGGACCAGTTCCTCGTGCTCCAGGGAGCCGGCCCGCAGCCGGTCCGCGATCAGCTCGTCGAGCAGTCCGTCGCCCGGGTTCTTCTCCTTGTGCGCGATCAGCCCGGTGAAGTACTCCTCCAGCGCGATCCGGGCGTCCTCCGCCTCCTCGGCCGTCTGCCCGCGCAGCAGGTGCCGGGACTCCTCCTCGAAGAACTCGTGGTCCGCGTACGGGACGCCGAGCAGCGAGCAGATCACCATGGACGGGACCGGCAGCGCGAAGGCGGAGACCAGCTCGGCGGGCGGGCCCTGCGCCAGCATCCGGTCGAGCAGTTCGTCCACGATCCGCTGGATCTCCGGCCGCAGGGCGGCCACCCGCTTGGTGCTGAAGCTGGGGATCAGCATCCGGCGCTGGGTGTTGTGCTCCGGGTCGTCCACCCCGATCAGCGGGGTGCGCACCCGGCGGAGCGCCGCGAAGCGCTCGACCGGTATCGGGAAGGCCGGGTTCTGCCGGTCGGCGGACAGCCGCTGGTCGCTCAGCAGCGTCCGGGCCTCGGCGTGGCCGGTCACCGCCCATACCTTGCGGCCGTCGTAGAACGTGACATGGGTCAGCGGCCCGGCCTCGCGCAGCGGCCGGTAGCCGGCCGGCGGGTGATACGGACAGCTGCGGTCCTGGAAGTAGGGGATTGCTTCGGCCACGAAATCCTCCCGTGCCCGAGGGGTTGGAGTGGACTCGAACCCGCTCGTGGGTGAGATGTCAACGCTGAAGCGCGCCGTATGGGCCGCGCTGATCTCCACTTCATGCCGGGGGCACCGAGATCGTCTACGCGCAGTTCGGCCAACTTGGTTAATTTCCGGACGAGTTCGGCTCTTTCTCCTTCTTCGGGGATCGGGCCGGGCGCACCAGCGTGTCGATCACCCCGTCGAGATAGCGCTCATGCGCGGCGCCGGCCGGCAGGCTCTGCGGGACCGCGTGCCCCAGCTGGGTGTGGCCCAGGTAGGCGGTGTACGCGAGCAGGGCGCGGCGCCGTGCCTCGTCCTCGGTGAACCCCACCTCGGCGAACAGTGAGGCGAGATAGGCGAGCCGCCGCTCGGTGACCCGGGTGAGCGCCGCGGCGACCCGCGGCTGCCCCGCGGTGGCGAGCAGGGAGACCTCCAGGGGGTCTTCCGCGGCCCCGTCCATGGCCCGCCGCAGCAGCCGGCGCAGCCGCCCGGCGGGGTCGGGTTCGGCCTCGAGCTCGGTGATGACGGCCTCCGTGCCGACCTCCTCCCAGCGCTCCAGCGCCGCCTCGATCAGCGCGTCCCGATTGGCGAAGTGCCAGTAGAAACTGCCCTTCGTTGCGCCCAGCCGGGCGGCCAGCGGCTCCACCGCCACCGCCGCGAGGCCGCCCTCCCCGATGGCTGTGAGGGCCGCGTCGGCCCAGTCCCGGGCGGTCAGCCGCTGCCGTGCCGCGCCGCCGCCCGCTTCCCTCGCCCGCTGTCGTGCCATGTCCATACGCTACCGTACGGTCAAACATACGCAACCGTATGGAGGCGCTCCGTGCGTACCGTCAGAGACGTCCATGCCCGCACCGTCGCCGCCCCGGCCGAGGCCGTCGGCGCCCTGCTCGACCGGCTCGGCGGCGACCGGGACCCGCTCTTCCCGACGCCCGTCTGGCCGGCCATGCGCTTCGACCGCCCGCTGGGCGTCGGCGCCGACGGCGGACACGGCCCCGTCCGCTACCGCGTCGACGCCTACGAGCCGGGCCGCCGTATCCGCTTCGCCTTCACCGGCGGCCAGGACGGCTGGCATGAGATCACCGTGCACCCGCTGACGCCCGCCAGCTGCCGGGTGGAACACGTACTGCGCAGCCAACTCCCCTTCGCCCGCCGCCTGTTGTGGTCGCTGGTGATCCGTGCCGTGCACGGCACGGTCGTCGAGGAACTCTTCGACAACCTCGAACGGGCCGCGACCGGCCGTGCCCCGGCCACCCCGGCCCGCCGTCCGGCCCGCGTCCGGCTGCTCCACCGGCTGCGCTGGGAACGCCCCCGCGCCGTCGAACTCCCCGCCGCCGCCCGGCTGGCTCACCGGGCCTTCCCGCGCACCGACTTCCGGGACGCCTGGCAGATGAGGCTGCTGCCGGGGATGCCACGCGAACCGGAAGCCTGGGAGGGGGTGCTGCTGGGCGCGTCCTTCCCGGTCGTCGGTCGGGCCGGCGGTGAGATCCTGCTCGGCGAGGACGCCCGCCACCTGGACTTCCGCGCCTCGATCCTCGTCGCGGACGGCACGGTCACGCTCGGCACCGTCGTCCGCCTCCACAACACCGCCGGCCGGCTCTACTTCGCCCTGGTACGCCACGTCCACCCCGTCATGGCCCGGCTGATGCTGCGCCGCTTCCACCGACGGCTGGCGCTCGCCGCACCGAGCGCGGCGGAACGGGAAGCGGCGCGGGCCTGAACCCGGCGCCGTGCCACACTGCGGGCATGGGGCAACGGGGCAGCGGTGGGCGGGACGGTACGGAGCAGGCGTGGCGGGCGCTCGGCGGCGACCCGGCGCTGACCGGACGGATCTCCTACGGCGGGCCGCCCGGCCTGCTGCCGGCCCGGCTCCCCGTCATGCCGCTGGCCCGGGCGACGGTCGCGGTCTGCGCGCTGGCCGCGGCCGAACTGGCCGCCCGCCGGGACGGCGGCCCGGTCCCCGCCGTACGGGTCGAGGACGGCGCGGTCGCCACCGCCTTCCTCAGTGAGCGCCGGCTGCGGATCGACGGCCGCACCCCCGACACGTTCGCGCCGCTCTCCCGGTTCTGGCGCACCGCCGACGGCTGGGTGCGCACCCACGCCAACTACCCGCACCACCGCGCCCGGTTGCTGCGCGCCCTGGACCTGCCCGCGACCGCAGGTGTGCCGGAGGTCGGGACCGTGCTGGCCGGCCGCCGGGCCGAGGAGATCGAGGAGACCGTCCACGCGGCGGGCGGCCTCGCCGTGGCGGCCCGCAGCCCCGAGGAGTGGGCGGCGCACCCCCAGGGCGTGGCGGTCGCGGCCCACCCGCTGCTCACCCTCGAAGCCCTCGACGGCCCGGGCACCCCGGGCGCCGGCACACCGCCGCGCCCGCTGCCGCCGACGGCCGGCGGTGCGACGCTGCCGGCCGCCGGGCTCCGGGTCCTCGACCTCACCCGCGTCATCGCCGGCCCGGTCGCCACCCGCACGCTCGCGCTGCTCGGCGCGGACGTGCTGCGGATCGACGCGCCCCAGCTGCCGGAGAGTCAGGACGCCCACAGCGACACCGGTTTCGGCAAGCGTTCCACCGCGCTGGACCTCGGCTCGCGGGCCGGCCGGGCCGCCTTCGAGGAACTGCTGGCCGGCGCCGACGTCGTGGTGAGCGGCTACCGCCCGGGCGCGCTGGACCGCTTCGGCCTCACCCCCGAGGCGCTGGCCGCGCGCCGCCCCGGACTGGTCGTGGCCCGGCTGTCCGCCTGGGGCGACGACGGACCGTGGGCCGGGCGCCGCGGCTTCGACAGTCTGGTGCAGGTGGCCACCGGCATCGCCGCCGTCGAGGCGGGCCCCGGCGCCGACGCCGAGGACGCGCACCGGAGCAGCGGCGGAGCGACGCGCGGCGGCACCCCCGGCGCCCTGCCCGCCCAGGCGCTGGACCACGGCACCGGCTACCTCCTGGCCGCCGCGGTACTGCGCGCACTGACCGAACGGACCCGCACCGGCGGCTCCTTCCTCGCCACGCTCGCGCTCGCCCGCACCGCCCGGTGGCTGACCCACGGCCTCGCCCCGGCGGACCCGGCCGACGGCGACGCCGGCTACGACCCCGCGCCCCACCTGGGGGAGACCGACAGCCCGCTCGGCCGGCTGCGCCACGCCCTGCCGCCCGTCACCTTCGACGGTTCCCCGGCCACCTGGGCGTCCCCGCCGGGCCACCTGTCGGCCGACGCGCCGGTGTGGCGGTAGCCGCCCACCGGCTGGCGGGCCCCCACCGTCGCTCCGTACGCTCTTGCGAATGACGACCAGCGACCGCTACCTGGCACGGGGCCCACGGGTCGGTATCCGGCCCTTCACCGCCGCCGACCGGGAAGAGTTCACCACCGCCGCGCGGGAGAGCACCGCACTGCACCACCCCTGGCTCTTCCCGCCGGCCACCGGCGACGCCTACGACAGCTACCTGGACCGGCTCCGGGAACCCACCCGCGAAGGGTTCCTGATCTGCGAACTCCCCGGCGGCCGGATCGCCGGCTACCTCACCGTCAACAACATCGTGCACGGCGCCTTCCGCTGCGGCGCGATCGGCTACGGCGCCTTCGCGCACGCGGCGGGCCGCGGCCTGATGAGCGAGGGCCTGCGCCTCGTGCTGCGGTACGCGTTCACGGAGCTGGGTCTGCACCGTCTGGAGGTCAACATCCAGCCGACCAACGAACAGTCGATCGCCCTGGTCAAGCGGGCCGGCTTCCGCCTGGAGGGCTTCTCCCCGGACTTCCTCTTCATCGACGGCGCCTGGCGCGACCACGAGCGCTGGGCGATCACCAGCGAAATGACCGAGGAGGGGACGGCCTGATCCCGTGCCGCGTGCGGGCGTCGTCCTCCGCCGTGCCGTCCCGGCTCGCCAACCAGCAGGATCCGGCGGGTCGCTGACGGCCCTTCCGGCCGGTCCCGACGCCGTGGCGAGCCGGCCCGGCGGATCTTCCCGAGTCCCCGTTCCTCCCGGGTGACCTGTGTGAGGATCTCCGTATGCGTCGCACGGTCCTCATTGATGCTCCCTCCAACCTGGGGCTCCGGCCGCCCGCGCCCGGATGCGTCCCCGGCTGCTACAAGCTCGCCGGGGCACTGCGCGAGCAGGGCCTGCTGCGCCGGCTCGGCGCGCTGGAGGGCGGGGTGGTGGTGCCGCCGCGCTACGACCTGGGGGAGTGGCGGGAGGGGGAGGACGGGGACTTCAACGCCGCCGCCCTCGCCGGCTACACCCGCAAGCTGGCCGGCCGCGTCGAGCGGCACGTACGCGACGGCGACTTCCCCGTGGTGCTCGGCGGGGACTGCAGCATCCTGCTCGGTGCCGTACTCGGACTGCGGAGGCTGGGCCGCTACGGCGTGGCCTATGTGGACGGGCACGGCGACTTCCGGCACCCGGGGAACGTCGCCGTGTCGGGTCCGCTGGGGGCCGCCGCCGGCGAGGGCGTCGCGCAGATCACCGGGCGCGGACAGGCGGACCTCACCGACCTCGACGGACTGCGGCCGTACGTCCGCGACGCGGACGTGTGCGTGCTGGGGATCCGCGACGCGGACGAGGACCAGGAGGAGATGGCCGGGCTCGGCATCCGCCACACCCCGGTCGGCGCGATCCGGCGGCGCGGCCCGGACGCGGTGGCCCGCGACACGCTGAAGCACCTCCAGAGCCCCCCGCTCGACGGTTTCTGGATCCACCTCGACGCGGACGTCCTCGACCCCTCCGTCATGCCGGCCGTCGACAGTCCCGACCCCGGCGGGCTGCTGACCGGTGAACTGCGCGCACTGCTCGCCCCGTTGGCGGCCTCGCCGCGCTGTGCAGGCGTCAACGTCACGATCTACGATCCGGACCGCGACCCGTCGGGGGACGGTGCCGCCCTGCTCGCCGGCCTCCTTGAGGACGTCTTTGCGCAACCCTGACCGCACCTGGCCGCGAACGGCCCTGTTCAGACCGGCGGGCACGGGGTTCCATGGTCAACAGGAGGCCGCCGCAGCCGGGGTGGCCCGGTCCAGCATTGCGAGGCAGCCGTGGCCACGAGTGTGCGACGCACCACCCTGACCCTTCCCGCCGCCCCCCTCGGCCCGGACAACCCGCTCCCCGCCCTCCTCGGCGGCCACGACCTGCACCGCGTCGACGTACCCGAGGACGCCGGGCTGCCCGCCGACATGGCCCGGCAGCTCGGCTACCAGCCGCTGCGCTCGATCCTGCCGACCCGGATGCGCGACGGCTACGGCCGGGACCGCCGCAGCACCGACCTCGACGCGCTGGTCGTCGAGAACGACCGGTTGCGCGCCACCGTCCTGCCCGGCCTCGGCGGCCGCGTGCACTCCCTGCACCACAAGCCGACCGGCCGCGAACTGCTCTACCGCAACCCGGTCCTCCAGCCCGCCGCCTTCGCGCTCAACGGCGCCTGGTTCTCCGGCGGCATCGAGTGGAACATCGGCGCCACCGGCCACACCACCCTCTCCTGCGCCCCGCTGCACGCCGCCCGGGTGCCCGCCCCGGACGGCGGGGAGATGCTGCGGCTGTGGGAGTGGGAGCGGCTGCGCGACCTGCCCTTCCAGGTCGACCTGTGGCTGCCCGACGGCTCCGACTTCCTCTACGTGGGCGTACGGATCCGCAACCCGCACCACCACACCGCCCCGGTCTACTGGTGGTCCAACATCGCGGTCCCCGAGGCGGAGGGCAGCCGCGTCCTGGCGCCCGCCGAGGAAGCCTGGCACTTCGGCTACGAACGGACCCTGCGGCGCGTCCCGGTCCCGGAGTGCGACGGCGCGGACCGGACCTACCCGCTGCGCAGCGAGTTCCCCGCCGACTACTTCTACGACCTGCCCGACGGCGCCCGCCGCTGGATCACCTCGCTCGACGCCGAAGGCCACGGCCTGGTGCAGACCTCCACCGACACGCTGCGCGGCCGCAAGCTCTTCCTGTGGGGCGCCGGCCGGGCCGGGCGGCGCTGGCAGCGCTGGCTCACCGAGCCGGGCACCGGCGGCTACGCCGAGATCCAGGCCGGGCTGGCCCGCACCCAGCTGGAGCATCTGCCGCTCGACGGCGGCGCCGAGTTCAGCTGGCTGGAGGCGTACGGCCCGCTGGCGGCGGACCCGGCGACCGTGCACGGCACGGAATGGGCGGCGGCCCGCGGCGAGGTCGCGGACCGGCTGGAGGCGGCCCTGCCGCGGGCGGACGTCGACGCCGCCTACGCCGCCTGGCTGCCGTACGCCGACCGGGAACCCAAGGAGTCGCTGGCCACCGGCTCCGGCTGGGGCGCGCTGGAGGTCGCCCGGGCGGGCCTGGACCTGCCCGGCACGCCCTTCGCCGCGGCCACCCTCGGGCCCGAGCAGGAACCCTGGCTGACGCTGCTGCGGACCGGGACCCTGCCCGCCGAGGACCCGCTGCCCGGCGCGGCGTTGACGGCGCCGGCCTGGCGCGAACTGCTGGAGTCCGCGCCGTCCGGCCCGGCCACCGACTACCACCTGGGCCTCGCCCAGTGGCAGGCCGGGGACCGGGCCCAGGCCGTCCGCAGCTGGGAGCGCGCGCTCGCCCACGGCGCCGGCGCGCTGCCGCTGTACTGCCTGGCCGTCGCCGAGTCCGCGGCGGGCGAGCCGGCCCGGGCCGCCGACCGGTACGCGGAGGCCGCTGCCGCCGCGGCCCGCGCGGCCGCGGCGGGCGGCCCGCACGCCCGCGTCCGGCACGCGGTGCGCACCGCGCTCGCCCGGGAGGCCGTCCCCGCACTGCTCGCGGCCGGCCGGACCGAGGCCGCCGACGCGCTGCTGGCCGGCCTGCCGCGGACCGAACTGGACCGCGGGTGCTTCCGGTTGCTGACCGCCCGGGTCCGGCTCGCCCAGGGCCGGCCGGCCGCCGCCCGGGAGATCTTCGACGCCGGCTTCGAGATCGCCGACCTGCGGGAGGGCGACGAGACCCTCGGCGACACCTGGTACGCCATCGCCGAGCGGCTGCTCGCGGACGGCGGCCCGGTCACCGACACCGTCCGCACCCGCGCCCGCACCGAACACCCGCTCCCCGAGCGGTACGAGTACCGGATGCGGCCGGCGTAGCCCGCCGCGGGCCGCCGCGACTGTCGGCGGGTGGTTGCGCTTGCGTACCGCCCGCGCGCCCGGTGACCGGGGTGCCCCCTGGGGCGCCCCTACGCCCGCGTTCGCCCTCGCGTACGGGCGGCGGTGCCGGGTGGGTGTCATCCCAGTGGCTTGTCCAGTACCGCCTTGGTGTGGCTGAAGGTGTCGAGCGAGTACTCGCCGTGGTAGCGGCCCATGCCGCTCTCGCCGACCCCGCCGAACGGCAGGTCGGGGGCGGTGAGATGGGCGACCGGCAGCCCGAAGGTGAGCGCGCCGGAGGACGTCTCGGTCAGGAGGCGGTGCTTGGTGTGGTCGGACTCGGTGAAGGCGTACAGCGCCAGCGGCTTGTCGCGGTCGTTGATGAAGGCGATCGCCGCGTCCAGGTCCGGCACCGGCACGATCGGCAGCACCGGGCCGAAGATCTCCTCCCGCATCACCGGGGAGTCGGGGGAGACGTCGGCGAGCACGGTGGGTGCGAGGTAGCGGTCGGCGCGGTGGTGGGTGCCGCCGAGGACGGTGCGGCCGCTGTCGAGGAGGGCGGTCAGCCGGTCGAAGTGCCGTTCGTTGACGATCCGTCCGTACTCCGGGGCGGTCGCCGGATCGTCGCCGTACGCCTCGCGGACGGCCTCGGCGAGGTGCGGTTCGACGGCCCGGGCGGTCTCGCCGATCGCGAGGACGTAGTCGGGCGCGACGCAGGTCTGGCCGGCGTTGAGGAACTTGCCGGCGACCAGCCGCCGGGCGGCGGCCGCCAGGTCCGTGCCCCGGTCGAGGACCACGGGGCTCTTGCCGCCGAGCTCCAGGGTGACCGGCGTCAGATGCCGCGCGGCGGCCGCCATCACGATCCGGCCGACGGTGCCGTTGCCGGTGTAGAAGATGTGGTCGAAGCGCTCGGCGAGCAGTGCGGTGGTCTCCGGGACCGCGCCCTCGACGACGGCCACCGCCTCGGGGTCCAGATGGCGGGGCAGCAGCCGGGCGAGCGCGGCCGAGGTCGCGGGGGCGAGTTCGCTGGGCTTGACGACGGCGCAGTTGCCCGCGGCGAGGGCGCCGACGAGCGGGGCGAGGGCCAGCTGGAGCGGGTAGTTCCAGGGGGCGATCACCAAAACGGTGCCGAGCGGTTCGCGGACCACCCGGGCCGTCGCCGGGAGCAGCCGTTCGGGAAGTTCGGCGGGGCGCGGCGCCAGCCAGTCGTCGAGCCGGTCGAGGGTGTGCTCGATCTCGTTGAGGGTGAAGCCGATTTCGGTGCGGTAGCCCTCCTCGGGGCCCTTGCCGAGGTCGGCGGCGAGCGCGTCGAGGAACTCGTCGCGGTGCTCGGTGAGCAGGGTGCGCAGGGCTTCGAGCTGGCCGCGACGCCAGTCCGGGGAGGCGGTGCGGCGGGTGGCGAAGGTGCGGCGGAGGCGGCCGACCAGGGCGGCGGCGTCCAGCTCGGTGGTGGGGGCGGTGACGGGGGTGTGCGATGCCATGCCGCCGAGGCTACATGAAACGAAAACTTTTCGTTTCGTAATGGGTGACCGGTAGACTCCGGGGGTGGCCGAACGTACCGACAGCAATCAGACCGCCCCCGCCGGGCGGCAGCCGGCCCGGGGCCGCCCGCGCGACGCCGGACGCGACCGGGCCCTGCTGGAGGCCACCGTCCAGGTCCTCCAGGAGAGCGGCTACGGCGGGCTGACCACCGCGGCGGTCGCCAAACGGGCGGGGGTCTCCACCGCGACCCTCTACCGCCGCTGGCGCTCCAAGGAAGACCTGGTCGTGGGCACCGCCGTCCGCTGGGCGAGCGACCTCGGCCCGCAGCCGGACACCGGCAGCCTCGAAGGCGACCTGGCCGTGCTGCTGCGCGACAAGGCCGGCACGCTCCAGGGCCCCGGCGGCCGGCTGCTGCACGTCCTCATCGGCGAAGCCGCGCACAACGAGGCGCTGGCCCGGGTGCTGGACACCGCGATCATCCAGCCGGTCCGCGACCGGGCCGCCACGGTGGTGCGCCGCGCGGTCGACCGCGGCGACATCCCGCCGCTCAAGGACTCCCACGTGCTCGCCGACCTGGTCGTCGGCTCGATGGTCAGCAGGCTCTTCCTGACCCCCGACGCGGCGCACGCGGGCACGACCGACGACTCCTCCTCCGGCGACGCGGCGGTCCGCGAACTGCTGCCGTTCCTGTTGCGCGCGCTGGGAGCGCAGCCCTGCTGACCGGGCCGGGCCCGGGCGGCGTGCGCCGATCCGGTGACCTTCTCCCCGGGCCAGGAATGATCCCGGGCCGTCACACGTTGTGGCGATCATGAAGGCAATCAGTGCGAAGCGTTACGGCGACCCCGACGTCCTCGAGTACGGCGACCAGCCCGACCCCAAGGTGGCCCCGGACTCGGTCCTGATCCGGGTCAAGGCGGCCGGGGTCAACCCCGTCGACTGGAAGGTCCTCGCGGGCTATCTGGACCCGATGGTGGACGCGCACTTCCCGCTCATCCCGGGGTGGGACGTGGCGGGTGTGGTCGAGGCGCTCGGCGCGGACGTTCCCGAGTACGAGGTCGGCGACGAGGTCATGGGCTACGTCCGCAAGGACGAGATCCAGCACGGGACCTACGCCGAGTTGGTCGCCGCCCCGGTGCGGACCCTGGCCCGCAAGCCCGCCGCGCTCGACTGGCAGCAGGCCGCCGGGCTGCCGCTCGCCGGGCTGACCGCCTATCAGGCGAGCCGCCGGGTGGGCACCGCGGCGGGCGAGACGGCCCTGGTGCACGCCGCGGCCGGCGGCGTCGGCTCGCTCGCCGTCCAGATCCTGGTGGCCCAGGGCGTCCGCGTCATCGGCACCGCCAGCGAGCGCAACCACGACTTCCTGCGGTCCCTGGGCGCCGAGCCGGTCACCTACGGCGAGGGCCTCGCCGACCGGGTGCGCGCGCTGGCCCCCGAAGGCGTCGACGTGGCGCTGGACTTCGTCGGCGGCGGCGTCGTCGACCTGTCGCAGGAACTGCTCAAGGACCGCGGCCGGGTGGCCTCCATCGCTGACGGCGAGGTCACGCAGAAGGGCGGCCACCTGGTGTGGGTGCGCCCGGACAGCGCCGGTCTGACCGCGCTCGGTGCGCTCGCGGACGCCGGAAAGCTGACGGTGCACGTCGACGCGGTCTTCCCGCTGTCGGAGGCCGCCGAGGCGCTCCGTCGCAGCCAGGAGGGCCGCACCCGCGGCAAGATCGTCCTGGAGATGTCCTGAGCACCGGGTCGTGACGGCGGGGGCGCGGGGGGCTGCTCAGCCCTCCGCGCCCTGCCGGCGGTCGACATACTCGAAGATCGAACCGTCCGGGTGACGGGCCACCAGGTTGCGGCCGATGGGCGTCGGCAGCGGACCGGCGATGATGTCCGCGCCGACGGCCTTCAGGTCGGCCACCGCCTCGTCGACGTCCTGCACGGCGAGCGTGGCGGTGATCTTCCGCAGCACCGAGAGCTCCGCCTCGGGACCGCTCATCAGGAAGAAGCACCCGACGGCCGCGACCGCCACTCCGCCGCGCTGGAACCGGATCGCCTCGGCGCCGGTCAGCCGTTCATAGACGTCGATCGCGGCATTGAGATCACCGACGCACACCCGCAATGAGGTCCCGAGAATGTCCATGCGGGCAACCCTAGTTGGGCTGCCCGCCGGTGCGCGATCACTTGGCCATGATCAGCCCGGACCGATCCGCGCCGCGGGCCAGGACGGCGTCCCGGATGGCGTCGCGGGCCCTGGCGTAGTCGCCGCGGCCGGGCTGCGCCGCGAGCGCCGCGTTGAGGTTGACGATTCGGAACCGGTCGTTGACATCGGTGAGTTGGGGGATGAACTCCGCCTTGCGGACCGTCCAGCGCTGCCCCGGCCGGGCCGGCGCGGCGAAGGTGAAGCGGGCCATCGAGCTCAGGTTGCCACGGCCGTCCGGCTGGTCGCTGTGGTTGAACATGTGACCGGCGAGCTGGTCGCCCATGCCGTAGACGACCCAGGTGCCGTTGACCTTCTCGTACGCCTGCGGGATGTGCGCGTGGGTGCCCAGGATGAGGTCGACGTCCGGCCGGTCACCGGTTCGCGAGGCGGTCAACGCCCGTGCCAGGGTGCGCTGTTGCTCGTCGATCGGCTGCTGCCATTCGGTGCCCCAGTGGATGCTGACGACGACCACGTCCGCGCCCGCCCTGCGGGCCGCCCGGGCATCCTCGATGATTTTCTTCTGGTTGATCAGGTTGACCGTCCAGGGCGCCTTGTCGGGCAGCGGGATCCCGTTGGTCCCGTACGTGTACGAGAGCTGGGCGACCTTCGCGCCGCCGGCCGTGAGGAGATCGGGCCGGGCGGCCTCGGCGGCGGAGCGGGCCGAGCCGGTGTGCCGCAGACCGACCGCGTCCATCGCGCCGAGGGTGCGGCGCACACCGTCCGCGCCGTCGTCCAGGGTGTGGTTGGAGGCGGTGGAGCAGGAGTCGTAGCCGGCGTCCTTGAGGGCGGCGGCAACCTGGGGCGGGGACTTGAAGGCGGGGTACCCGGTGAACGGCCCGCTGTCCTTGGCGTAGATCGTCTCCATGTGGCAGATCGCCAGGTCGGCGGCGGAGACCACCGGCTTCACCCCGGCGAACATCGCGTGGAAGTCATGGCCGTCGCCGTGCGCGTCGCTGCCGGACTGCTTGATTATCTCGCCGTGCGGCAGCACGTCGCCGGTGGCCAGGAGGGTGAAGCCGGGCGCGGTGGACGCCTGGGCGGCGCCCGGCCGGGCGGGTGGGGAGGGGTGGTCGGGGGCGGCGGTCGGCTGGGTACCGCAGCCCGCCGCCAGGGCTGCGGTCAGCGCGGCTATGGAGGCCAGTCGTTGTCGGGTCACGACTCATCCATACCGGCATTAATAGGATTTATCTGCCCGAAAGGGGGTGGCGCTGGGCCGTCAGGGGGAAGGTGCGGAGCCGTCCGCGTCAGGACGGAGGGCCCCGCGCCCGGTCACACCCGGCAGAGGATCTCGCCGTGCAGCACCGCGAACCAGCCGTCCTCCTCGGCTCCCCAGGTCCGCCAGGCCCGGGAGATCCGGTCCAGCTCCTCCCGTGTGGCGTGCCCGCTGCCGACCGCGATCCGCGCGTACGAGGAGCTGACCGTGCGGTCCGCCCACAGCTCGCTCCACCAGGACCGCTCGGCCGGGGTCCGGTAGCACCAGGTGCCGGCGGTGGCGGTGACCGCCTCCGGCGCGAAGCCGGCCTGCCGGGCCCAGGCGTGCAGCCGGCGCCCGGCGTCCGGCTCGCCCCCGTTGGCGCGGGCCACCCGCAGATACAGCCGCTGCCAGTCGGTCATCCCCGCCACCTCCGGGTACCAGGTCATCGCCGAGTAGTCCGCATCGCGGACGGCGACGAGCCCGCCCGGTTTGGTGACCCGGCGCATCTCGCGCAGCGCCTGGACGGGGTCGCCCACGTGCTGGAGCACCTGATGGGCGTGGACGACGCAGAAGGTGTCGTCGGGGTAGTCCAGCGCGTGGACATCGCCGACCGCGAAGCTGACGTTGTCCAGCCCGCGCCCGGCGGCGGTGGCGCGCGCCTGCGCCAGCACCTCGGGCGCGTACTCCAGGCCGGTGACCTGCCCGTCCGGGACCAGCGCGGCCAGGTCGGCGGTGATGGTGCCCGGCCCGCAGCCGATGTCCAGGATCCGCATGTGCGGCTTCAGCGAATCGAGCAGGTATCCGGCCGAGTTGGCGGCGGTGCGCCAGGTGTGGGAGCGCAGTACGGACTCGTGGTGGCCGTGGGTGTAGACGGCGGTCTCCTGCGGCATGGTCCAGCTCCTTCGCAAGGCTGCGGCGTGGAGCTCACACCGTACGCCGCGGTCTCGCATCATGAGAGTGGCGTCTCATAATGCGATCACTACCCTTCCCCGCTAATCGGGCAGCAGGCGGTACACCGTCAGCGCCTCCAGATCCTTCTCCAGTGTCAACTCGCCTCGGACGTTGGCGACTTCACCGTCGAACGCGACCGTCGCGCCGTTCGGGAGCCCACCGATCCGCAGTCGCCGCAGCCGGGCCTCGCCGAGCACCGGCGAGCTGCGCGGGGTCCCCATCAGAGCCGCGGCGAGCAGCCGGGTCCGGGCCAGCCGGCCACCGTGCACCACCCGCACGTCGAGCACCCCGTCCGCCAGGTCGTGCCGGCGCACCGGCGCGAACCCCAGCCCCCGGTACTGGCAGTTGCCGACGAACAGCAGCCACACCTCCCGCTGCCGGCCGTTGATCAGCACGCTCAGCGGCTCGGCGCTGCGCAGCACCTCCCACGCCGCGAGCACCCCGGCCGGCCAGGCGCCGATCCGGCCGGCCCACCGCTCCCGGATCCGCACCAGCTCCGGATACACCCCGACCGAGAAGGTGTTGAGGAAGTTCTGCCCCTGCTTGTGCGGCTCGGTCCGGAAGCGCGCCAGGTCCACCGCGACCGCCTCACCGGTCTCCACGGCCCGCGCCGCCGCCGCGACGGTCTCCACCCCCAGGTCGTAGGCGAAGTGGTTCAGCGTCCCGCCGGGCAGCACCGCCAGCGGCAGCCCGTACCGCGCCGCGACCCCCGCCGCGGCGTTGACCGTGCCGTCCCCGCCGAGCACGCCCAGCGCACCGCCCAACTCCCGCGCCCGTTCCGCGGCTGCCTCCAGTACCTTCTCCAGCGGCTGCCCGTCCGGCCCGTCGGACATCACCACCTCGGCCTCCGGCAGCACCCCGTGCACCTCGTCGCTCCGGTCCGGGCGGGTGCCGGTGCGCGCCCCCGAACCCTGGTTCGCCACCACCACCAGACCGCGCCCGCCGGGCAGCGCGGGCGCCTCGGCGCGCGGCCGGGCCGGCGGCGCCAGCTGGGCCCGGGTGGGCGCGAAGCCCCGTACGGCGAACGCGGCACCCGCCCCCAGCATCGCCCCCGCCAGCACATCGCCCGGATAGTGCACGCCCGTGTAGACACGGGAGAACGCCACCGACGCGGCGACCGGCGCCAGCGCCAGCCCCCACCACTTGTTCTCGAAGGCGACCCCGGTGGCGAACGCCACCGCCGAGGCCGCGTGCCCCGACGGGAAGGAGGAGGTGAACGGCTGGTGGGACAGCCGCCGTATCACCGGCACGCTGTCCAGCAGTGGTCGCGCCCGTCTCACCGAACGCTTGCCGAGGGTGTTCACCGTGGCCGAGGCGACGGCCAGCGAGGCCACCCCGCGCAGCGCCGCCCGCCGCGCCGGCCGCCCGCCCAGCGCCGCCCCGCCCGCCGCGATGCCCATCCACAGCAGCCCGTGATTGGCGCTCCGGGTCAGCCGGGGCAGCACCCGCTGCGCTCCCGGCCACTCCCGCGCGGCGATCAGGTTGAAGGTGCGCCGGTCGAGGTTGCTCAGTAGTGATCGCATGCGGCTCCTGTACCCCGGAGAGGGCAAAACGTGCTTGCATGCCCCGATGATCAGGAGACGACGGGACACCGACCTCGATGCCTGCGTGGCCGTACTCGCCCAGGTTCACACCCACAGCGGCTATCCGCACCACTGGCCGGACGACCCGCCGGGCTGGCTCACCCCCGCGGGGCTGAGCGCCGCCTGGGTGGCCGAGGCGGACGGCCGGGTCGTCGGCCACGCCGCGCTGTGCGGAAGCGAGGTCAGCCGGCTGTACGTCGCTCCCGCCGCCCGCGGCCTCGGTCTCGGCCTGCGCCTGCTGCGGACCGTCGAGGAGGAGGCGGCGGCCCGCGGCCTGAACCCCGTCCTGGAGGTCCAGTCGACCAACACCGACGCCATCGCCCTCTACGAGCGGCGCGGCTGGGTCCGTCGCCGCACCGAGCAGCAGGACTGGGGGAGAGGCGCGGTGGTGACGGTGCATCACTACGAAGCGGTGGCGCGCTCGGCCCATTAGGCCCCCGCTGACGTGTCGCCCCCGGGCGGCACCCCCGCGATCTGCCAAGGTGGTCGGGGCCGCCCCTCGTCTGAGGGGCCCACGATCGACCCGCCGTCGTGGAGTGGAGGTACGGATGCAGCGGACCGTCCCGGAGCCGCCGCCCGAGCCGCCGCCGGGCCTGCCGGTCCTCCCGGACCTCGCCGCGCACCTGTCCGCGGCCGCCGGCCGCACCGACGCCGAGCCGCCGGGCGGTGGGGACCCGCTGCGCATCGCCGCCTGCGGCTACTGGGAACGCCGCGGCCTGGACACCGGGCCCGGCCAGGTCCTGGCCGGGCCCGGGGCGGGTGCTCTGCTGCTCGCGCTGTACGCCGCCGCCGACGGCGGGGTGGTGCTGCCACGGCCCTGCGCCGAGTGGTACGCGCCACCCGCCCGGCTGCTCGGGCGGCCGGTGCACCTCGCGCCCGTACCGGTGGAGTCGGGCGGCATGCCCGATCCGTTCGCGCTGCTGGAGACCGTCCACCGGGCCCGGATGCACGGCGACACCCCGCGGGTGCTGGTGCTCTCCGTCGCCGACGACCCGACCGGCACCTGCCCGGCGCCCGAACAGCTGCACGAGGTGTGTGAGGCGGCGGCCGGGGAGGGGCTCTGGGTCCTCAGCGACGAGTCCCGCCGCGACCTGCTGCACGATCCGCACGACACCGTCGTGCTCAGCCCCGCCGAGATGCTGCCCGACGGGGTCGTGGTCCTCACCGACCTGCGGGCCACACTCGTGCCCGACGCCTGGCCGGTGGCGCTGGCCCGGTTCCCCGCCACCGGCCGGGGCGCCGAGCTGCGGGCCGCCGCGCTGGACGCGCTCACCGGCCTCGACGCCCCGCTGCCCGGCCCGCTGGGCTGCGCCGTCACCCACGCACTCGGCGAACCCGAGGCGGTACGCGCCCGCATCGCCGCCGTCGCCAGACTGCACGGCACGCTCGCCGCCGCGCTGCACCGCACCGTCACCGACGCCGGCGCCGTCTGCCGCCCGCCCCGCTCGGGCAGCCACCTGTACGCCGACCTCGAACCGCTGCGCCGCCCCCTCGCCACCCGGGGCATCGTCGAATCCACCGCGCTGGAAAGGAAGTTGGCGCCCTGGGCGGCGCGCGGCGGCCACCGCTTCGGCGACGCGCCCGGCGCCCTGCGGGTCCGGCTCGGTGCCGAGGGCCTGCTCGGCACCGACCGGGAGCTGCGGCAACGCGCCCTGGACGCCCCCGACCCGCTGGAACTCCCGCACATCAGCGAGGCGTTGACCGCCCTCTCGCGCGCACTGGCCGCCCTCACGGCCGCCGCGGACGGCTGAGCCGCCGGCCCCGGGCGCCGCCCGCGACCCACCCCCACCTGCCCCGGTACCGTCCACCGAATGGAGCCCCTCGATGACCGAACAGACCGAGCGCTCCCTCACCGAGCAGCCCGCCGACACCGAGCGGCTCCCGTACGCCGAGCAGGCCCGCGCGCCGGCCCTGTCCACCACCGCCCCGCCGCTCGCCGAGCCCCGCCCCCTGGGCGAAACCCGCACCTGGCCGCGGGACTTCACCGACCGGCTGACCGCGCCGCTGCCCGGCGTCCGGGCGCTCGCCCGGATCGCCCGCGAGGGCAAGCTCCGCCCGGCTCCCGGCACCCTCCTGGAGATCCAGCAACTGCCCTTCGAACCCGGCCCGATGCCCGCCGCCACCGCCACCACCCTCGCGCTCACCTGGGCCGGGCACGCGAGCTGGATCATCCGGATCGGCGGCCTGACCGTGCTCACCGACCCGGTGTGGTCCCGCAAGATCCTCGGTACGCCCGCCCGGGTCACCCCGGTGGGCGTGCGCTGGGAGGACCTGCCGCCGGTCGACGCCGTCCTGATCAGCCACAACCACTACGACCACCTCGACGTCCCCACCCTCAAGCGGCTGCCCCGGGACACCCCGCTGCTGCTCCCCGCCGGACTGGGCCGCTGGGCCCGCCGGCGCGGCTTCACCCATGTCACCGACCTGGACTGGTGGGAGGCGGTCGAACTGCCCGCCCCCGGCGGCCCGGTGCGGGTCGACTTCGTGCCCGCCCACCACTGGAGCAAGCGGACCCTGACCGACACCTGCCGTTCCCTGTGGGGCGGCTGGCTGCTCACCGCACCCGACGGGCGACGGGTCCACTTCGCGGGGGACACCGGCTACGGCCACTGGTTCGAGGAGATCGGCCGCCGCTACCCCGGCATCGACCTGGCGCTGCTGCCCATCGGCGCGTACGACCCGCGCTGGATGCTGCGGCCGGTGCACACCGACCCGGAGGAGGCGGTGCGGGCCTGCCAGGACCTCGGTGCCCGGGTCATGGTGCCGATGCACTGGTCGACGTTCCTGCTCTCGGGCGAGCCGCCGCTGGAGCCGCTGCGCCGGGTCCGCGCCGCCTGGGCCACCACCGGCCGGCCCCGCGAGGACCTCTGGGACCTGCCGGTCGGCGCGTCCCGGGTGCTGACCGGGGCCGAGGAGGGCCTGGCCGCGAGCTGAGCCGGCCCGGCCGCCGCGCGGGCACGGTACGGGGACGAGCCGTCCGGGTGTCTCAGGCGCCGTCCCCGCCGCCGCGCCCGGCGGGACCGAAGCGCCGCCACCCGGCCGGTGCCGCGCTGATCACCACCGCCAGCCCGACCGCCATCGCCACCCCCTGCCACGGCTCGCTGAACAGCGAACCGCTCAGCAGCCCGATGAGCTGGTACGTCGCCGCCCACGCCAGACACGCCGGGAGGTCACCGCGGACGAACCGCCGCAGCGGCATCGCCGAGAGCAGACACGCCAGCATGACCGGGATCCGCCCGGCCGGCACCAGCCGCGACAGCACCAGCACCAGCACGCCGTGCCGGTGCAGCTTGCGCTGCGCCAGCTCCAGCCGCTCGGGCGCGGCGCGGTCGCGCAGCCGCGACAGCCAGCGCGAGCCGTTACGGGAGTGACTGCCGCGCCGCCCGAGCCAGTACAGCCCCACATCACCCAGGAACGCCGCACTGGCCGCCACCACGAAGACGAACAGCAGGGAGTACGGCGCGGTGTGATGGAGCGCGACCACCGCGGCCGAGCTGACCAGTGCCCCCGTCGGCACCACCGGCACCAGCGAACCCAGCACCACCAGCAGGAACAGCGACGGATACCCCACCGCCTGCTGCGTCGACTCCGGCGGCACGCTCGCCCACACCTCGCCCGCCCGCGGCAGCGCGGCCGCGGACGCCAGGGCCGCCGCCGTCCACGCGCTCACCGCACGACCTCCGGCCGTACCGACGCCCCGTGCTCCAGCCGGTGCACCGTCACCTCCGGCGCCATCAGCCCGACCTGGCGCTCGAACTCGACGCCCGGCGCATGGAATTCGTGCGGCCGTACGGCATCCAGCCCGATCGGCCAGTACGTGCCGTAGTGCACCGGCACCACGCTGGACGGCGCCAGCCGCGCCGCCGCCTGCGCGGCCCGCCGCGCGTCCAGATGGCCGGGCCCGAGGAACGGCCCCCAGCCGCCCACCGGCAGCAGCGCCACATCGCACGGCCCGACCTCGTCCGTCAGCTCCTCGAACAGCCCGGTGTCACCCGCGAAGTACGTCCGCGCCGTGCCGTGCACGACATAACCGAGCGCGGGCACCCGGCGCGGCCCGTACGGCAGCCGCCGCCCGTCGTGCGCCGCCCGCACCGCCCGCACCGTCACCGCACCGGCCCGGCACTCCTCGCCCGCCCGCAGCTCGGTGACCCGCAGCTCCCGCGCCACGGCCACCCTGCGCAGCGCCGGCACCGCGGCGCCCGCCCCGCGCGGCACCACCAGCCGGGTCCCCGGCGCGAGCCGGGCCAGCGACGCGGGGTGCAGGTGGTCGGCGTGCAGATGCGAGACCAGCACGAGATCGGCGCGCGCGGCCTCCGGGGGCGGCAGCGGCCCCCGCCGGCGCCGCAGATGCGCCAGCCGGCGGACGAACAGCGGGTCGGTCAGCACCCGCACTCCGGAGTCCTCGACCGTCACAGTGGCATGTCCCCACCAGGTGACCTCCATCCTCCGATCCTCCCCCATCCGACCGGTGAACCGGTTGCCGGGGGAAGGGCCGCCGCGGGCACCGGGGACTGCGGCCCTCGTCCGCGTTGTGACACGCTGGCGGCACGGCCGCGCAGCCGGCGTGGACCGGAGTCTGCGGTGGGACGGAGCGTGCGGATGGCGCGGTGGAAAGCGTTCGGCGGCGCCCTCTTCCGGGTGCTCGCGGTCTGGCTGATGTCCAGCCTCACCCTGCTGCTGCTCGCCGCACTGCTGCCCGACTTCCGGCTCCAGTCGGGCAGCGGCGACAGCCTCACCCGTACCGCGTTCACCGCGGCCCTGGGCGCCGGCGCCTTCGGCCTGCTCAGCGCGCTGGTGTGGCCGCTCCTGGTGCGGGCCCTGCTGCTGGTGCCGGCGCTCGTCCTCGGCCTGCTGGTCTTCTTCCTCAACGGCTCGCTGCTGCTGCTCGCCCTCGACCTGATCCCGGCGGGCCGCGGCCAGGCCGCACCGGAGACCGCGGTGATCGTCGCGGCCGCGATGTCCGCGGCCTCCTCGGCCACCTCCGCCTTCCTCGCGGTCCGCAACGACGAGGCGTACCACCGCAGGCTGGTGCGGCTCGCCGGGCGCCGCCGCACCCGCCGCGCCCCGCCCGGACACCCCGGGCACGGTCTTCCTCCAGCTCGACGGCCTGGGCCACGATCTGCTGCGCGAGGCGACCAGCGGCGAGCGGCCCCTGATGCCGACCGTCGCCCGCTGGACCGGCACCAGCCACCGCCTCACCCCCTGGCGCACCGACTGGTCCAGCCAGACCGGCGCCAGCCAGCTCGCCCTGCTGCACGGCAGCAACGAGGACCTGCCCGCCTTCCGCTGGTACGAGAAGGACACCGGCCGGCTGGTCGTCAGCAACCGCCCCACCAGCGCCGCCGAACTCCAGCGCCGGGCCGTCGAGCGCACCGGCGACGGCGGGCTGCTCGCCTGTGACGGCGCCAGCCGCGGCAACCTCTTCAGCGGCGGTGCCGACCAGGTCGCGCTCGTGATGTCGGTGGCCGCCCGGCGCGGCAGGCACAACCGCTCCCGGGCCGGCTACTTCGCGTACTTCTCCGACCCGGCCAACGCCACCCGCACCGCCGTCTCGTTCGTCGCCGAGGTCGTCCGGGAAATCGTCCAGTCGCTGCGCACCCGCTGCCGCCGCGAGCTGCCGCGGGTCAAACGCGGCGGCCTGTACCCCGTCATCCGGGCCTTCGCCACCGTCGTCGAACGCGATGTGGTGGTCGCCGCCGTCATGGGCGACCTGCTCGCCGGCCGCACCGCCGTCTACGCCGATCTGGTCGCCTACGACGAAGTGGCCCACCACTCGGGGCCCGCGCACCGCGACACCCACCGGGTCCTGCGCAGTCTCGACCGGGCCGTCGCACTGATCGCCAGGGCCGCCGCACACGCCCCGCGCCCCTACCGCATCGTGCTGCTCTCCGACCACGGCCAGAGCCACGGCCCGACCTTCCACCAGCACTACGGCCTGAGCCTGAGCGCCCTCGTACGCGCCGGCTGCGGGCTCCCGGTGCGGCGGCGCGCCGGCCGGACACCGAGCGGTGCCGAGGCCCGGGAAGCCGCGCGCGCCGCCCTGCACCGCCCCGAGGAACCCGTGGGCGACGCCCCGGGGGACGCCGGCCCGGTGGAGCGCGACGGCAACACCACCCACCCGCTCGTGCTGGCCTCCGGCAACCTGGGCCTGGTGTCGTTCCCCGACGTGCCGGGCCGGATCACCCGCGAGGAACTGGACCGCCGGTACCCGGCCCTGCTCGGCACCCTCACCGACCACCCCGGCATCGGCTTCGTGCTGGTCCGCTCGGCCGAGCACGGCCCCGTGGTGCTCGGTCCGGCCGGTGCCGAACACCGTCTCGACACCGGCCGCGTGCTCGGCAGCGACCCGCTGGCGCCGTTCGGGGCGGATGCCGCCGCCGCGGTACGCCGCACCGCCCACTTCCCGCACGCCGCCGACCTCATGATCAACTCCGCCTGCGACCCGGCGACCGGCGCGGTGCACGCCTTCGAGGAGCAGATCGGCTCGCACGGCGGCCTGGGCGGCGCACAGAGCCACCCCTTCCTCCTCTGGCCGGCCGAACTGACCCCGCCCTCACCGGACGGTGAGCCGCTGACCGGTGCCGAGGCCGTCCACCGGGTGCTGCGCCGCTGGCTCCGCGAGGCCGACGGCCCCCAACTCCCCCTGGAAGAAGCCACGAACGAACCGTCCGGCCGGTAGCGGGCGCCGACCCCCGGCCTGGCCCGCGCGGGCGGGAAGCGGGACGGGGAGCAGAGCGAGAGCGCCGCAGCGCGTGGAAGGCCCTGGTGACCGGCGGTCCTGAAGGGCGTCGGCACCGGCCGTCGACGGTCCGATCACTGAGCATCGCGGATCGGGGGATTACGGCCGGAGGGCCGTCCGGCCGCAGATCCTTCGCCCGGAGGCGCCCCGGGCCGCAGTATTCCCGGCGATTTTGACGCGTGCCCCTCGGCGGTGACCATGTGCTGTGGCCCGGCGACCTCGGGCACCCGGCACGACGAGAGACGCCCCACGCATGCACCGCAGCCCTGTCGCTCAGCACCCCGAGACCGGCACTGACCTGCAGAATGAAGCCAAGCAGCCGTTCCGGATGAGTTTGGTGACCGCCACCTGCCTGGTGATGGGAAACATCATCGGTGGTGGCATCTTCCTGCTGCCGGCGTCCGTGGCACCGTTCGGCACCATCAGCCTGGTCGCCCTCGGCGTGCTGACCGTCGGCGCCATCGCCCTGGCCCTGGTCTTCGGCCGGCTGGCCGAGCGCCACCCGCACACCGGCGGCCCCTACGTCTACGCGCGGGAAGCCTTCGGCGACTTCGCCGGCTTCCTCTCCGCCTGGTCGTACTGGACCATGACCTGGGTCAGCAACGCCGCGCTGGCGGTCGCCGCCGTCGGCTACGTGCACGTCCTGGTGCCCGGCCACGCCTCCGCAGGCACCGATCTCGTGGTCGCGCTCGGCGCCCTGTGGCTGCCGGCCCTCGCCAACCTCGCCGGCACCCGCTACGTGGGCGCCGTCCAGCTGGTCTCCACCGTCCTCAAGTTCGTTCCGCTGCTGTTCATCGCCGTCGTCGGGCTGTTCTTCTTCGACCCCCACAACCTCGGCTCGTTCCACGAGGGCAGCGGCAGCGCGCTCGGCGGGATGTCCGCGGCCGCCGCGATCCTCCTCTACTCCTACGTCGGCGTGGAGTCCGCCGCGATGAGCGCCGGCGAGGTCCGCGATCCGGAGCGGAACGTCGGCCGGGCCACCGTCCTGGGCACGCTCGGCGCCGCCGTGGTCTACCTGCTGGGTACCCTCGCCGTCTTCGGCACGGTCGCGCACGACAAGCTGGTCAGGTCCACGGCCCCGTTCTCGGACGCGGTGAACGCGATGTTCGGCGGCCACTGGGGCGGCACGCTGGTCGCGGGCGCGGCGGTCGTCTCGATCATCGGGGCCCTCAACGGCTGGACGCTGATGAGCGCCCAGTCCCCGTACGCCGCCGCGAAGGACGGTCTCTTCCCGGCGCCCTTCCTGATCAAGCGCCGCGGCGTCCCCACCTTCGGCGTGCTGGCCGCCGGCGTCCTCGCCAGCGCCCTCACCGTCATCAACTACTTCATCGGCGCCGGCGGCGTCTTCAACATCCTCGTCCTCATCACGACCTTCTCCGCCACCGTGCCGTACCTCCTCGCGGCCGGCGCCCAGGTCTACTTCCTCCTCACCGGCCGCCGCGACAAGGTGCGCCCCGCGCGCTTCGCCCGGGACCTGGTCCTGGCCCTCGCCGCCTTCGGCTTCACCTTCTGGCTCGTCGCCGGCGCCGGCTACGCCGCGATCTACCAGGGCGTGCTGTTCCTGTTCGCCGGCATCCTCGTCTACGCCTGGATGGCCGCCCGGCGCACCGGCCGCCTGCCGGAGGCCCCGGAGGCGGAGCAGTCGCAGGTGGCGGGGCAGTCCCCGGAGCCGGAGCGGCTTCCGGCAGCCGCCCCGGCGGGCCGGGAAACCACCTGAGCAGTCGCGTACCAGCCGAGCGGCCCGGCGGGCTCGATACTGCCGGCGCGGGCCGTCCGGCCGGGCGTCACCGGCCGGCCTGCGCCGGTCTCGTCGCGGCCCGGTGAGCGGGCGGGAACGCCCGGCCCAGAAACATCCCGAAGGCCCCCTGGTGCACCAGCAGGAACGCCAGCGCCTTGCCGGGCGACAGCACCAGGAACAGCGCACCGAGGTAGAGCGTGAGGTGCGCCAGCAGCAGCACGGCCTCCGTACCCCAGCACGTCAGTGTGGGGGAGCGCAGCGCCCGGATGCTCGCCACCCGCAGCAGGCACCCCTCCAGCGTGCGCAGCGGAAAGAACCGCTGCAGCCGGTGGCGCCCGACGCCCCGCGGCGGTCCCCCGGCGGCGCCGGCCTGCCGCCGCGCCCATGCCAGGAGGCCCGGTGACCCCTCCGCGGAGAATTCCTCCTGCGGGCGGTGGGCGTGCTGCCGGGACCGCCTCTCCATCCACCAGCCGTACGACATCCCCACGCCGAGGTTGCCGCACAGCCGCCCGCCGATCCCGCTCGCCCGCCGCCCGCGGAAGATCCGCCCGTGGGCCAGGTCATGGCTGACCAGCGCGATCTGCCCGAACACCGGCGCCCAGCCGCCGGCCACCGCCAGCTGCCACCAGCTGTCCCCGAGGGCGAAGAAGGCCACCCAGCCCCCGGCGTACGCCGCGCCCACCAGCGGCATCCGCACCGCGCAGGAGCCGCGCCGCCACCTCGGCAACCCGGCCGCCGCCGGCCGCGACAGCCCCGCGGCGTCACCGCCCGGCGGCGCGTCCGCAGCGGAAACCCCAAGACCACCCGTCGTCATACCCCGAGTCTTCGGCTCCGCCCCGCCCACCGACAGCCGGACCACCCCCGGAGCCCCCGGGGGCTTCCCCGCACCCGGAGGTAGGGCTGACCACACCCACCCCGGGCCCGGCGTCCGGCCGGCCCGGGACGAGGTCGGTACGCACCCGAGCGGGCCACCGCGGCGCCGCACTCCGGCGGGGGGAACGGCAGCCGGCCCGGGCGGGCGCTCAGAGCAGGGGTGGGCCCCCGTCCCCGCCGACCTGGCCCGGAGCCCCGACCTGGCCTCCGCTCTGGCTCAGCACGGGCAGCGCCCGCACCAGGTCTGCGGGCAGCGCGAGGCCCTCCTCGGCGGACGGGTTCACCGCCAGCCACAGGTCGTCCGCCGGCCAGTTCGCGGCCAGCTCGAGGACCGGTATGCGCAGCGCGGTGGCAGGGTCCCCACCGGCCGCCACCAGCGCCTCCTCGGTCGTGAACACGGGAATGTACCGATTGCCGTCCTGCTCGATCACCGGCAGGGCGATGGAGCCCTCGGGGCGCTCCTCCTCGCCCTCCACCGGCGGGGTCTGCGGCAGCAGCGCCACACTGTTCGCGAGCTCGATCAGGGCGGCCTGGGTGTCCGCGGCCTCCGCGGACCCGTTCGGAGGGGCGTTCTCGTCGGGGCTCGGGTTGCTCATGGCTTGTCCTCTCGTCGGTGTTTGCTCACCGGCCACCCCCGCGACACGGGTGGCGCGGGTTGCCGCAGTCACCGCCGGATGCCGCCCAGCGGCACAAAACCGGGGCAAGCGAGGCAATACCCCCAAGGCTATGCCGCCGGACGAGCTGCGCAACGCCATCCCCCGGGCAACCGGCACCGCCCCCGAACCCACCCGGCCGAGCAGCCCTCGGACGCGCCCGGGACTTCGCTGCCCGGCGCCCGGTGGCCGCCCGTACCGCGGCCCAGGCCGAAGACGTCGTCGTTGCCGGTGATCAGGTCGGTTCCGCGGTGGTGGACGGGCGCACTCGGTGACGGTCTCCGGCTTCAGCAGCGGTGCCCGGCCGTCTCCACTCGCTGAACAGCGCGGCGTACATCCCTGCCACGCCCCGCGCGGTGGGTCGGCCGGCGGGGCCGCCATCCCCCGCCCCGCCGTCATTACCTCCCGCGTAATCGCCCTCCGCGCCGTCGCCCGGCAGGCTGAGGGCAGCGGTTCACGGGGCGGCGCACTCCGCCCCGTGGGCCGGTCTGTGAAGTGCGTTTCGTTGACGGAGATGTGGAAGAGAAGGAGCGGGTCATGGGACAGGACGAGCGGTACGCGACGGCGGTTGAGCGGTACTTCGCGGCGTGGAACGCGGGGACGGACGAGGCGATCGCGAAGGCCGTGGCGGTGGCGTTCGACGAGGGGGCCACCTACACCGACCCGCTGGTGGACGTCGCGGGACACGAGGGGCTGGCGGCCGTCATCGCCGGTGCCCAGGGGCAGTTCCCCGGCTTCGCGTTCCGGCAGGTGGGGGACGTGGACGGGCACCACGACCTGGTGCGGTTCGGGTGGGAGCTGGTCAGTGCGGCGGACGGGTCGGCGCCGGTCGCCGGGTTCGATGTGGCGCGGCTGGGCGAGGACGGGCGGATCCGGTCCGTGTCCGGGTTTCTCGACCGGGTGCCGGCCGCCGCGTAGCGGGAGCAGCGGGCCTCTCCTGAGCCGGAGAGGCCCGCTTCGGGCCGTACGCGGCAACTCCGGCCGCTACCGGGCCCGTTGCTGGAGATAGGCGGCCGTTTCCGGGTCGGCAGGGAGGAAGGTCTCCAGTGCCAGTTCGGAGACCGTCACGTCCATGGGGGTGTTGAAGGTGGCGATGGTGGAAAGGAAGGAGAGCACCGTGCCTCCGTGCTCGATCACCATGGGGAGGGCGAAGGGGGCATGGGCGGACCCGGTGCTCTGCTCGCCGCTGCCCGGCGGCAGGGGATAGCCGCTCACCTCGTCGTAGAGCGCGCGCAGCGGTGCCGAGCGCATGAGGGCCAGTTGACGGTCCATCTGGGCGAGGAGATGGGCGCGCCACTCCGGGTAGTTGCGGATGCGGGGGGCGAGCCCGCCCGGGTGCATGGTGATCCGCATGGCGTTGAGCGGGGGCCGCAGCAGGGCCGGGTCGATGCCCTCCAGCAGCATGGTGATGCCGCGGTTCGCCGCCTGTACGTGGTACATGCCGTCCACCACGAGCGCGGGGAACGGCTCGTAGCCGGTCAGCAGCCGTTCCATGCCGGTGCGCAGGGCGTCCATCGCGGGGTCGTCCAGGGGCGTCTCGGGGAAGGTGGGGGCGTAGCCCGCCGCGATCAGGAGGGCGTTGCGCTCCCGTACGGGGACGTCGAGGTGCTCGGCGAGGCGCAGCACCATCTCCTGGCTCGGACGGGAGCGCCCGGTCTCGATGAAGCTGATGTGGCGGGCCGAGGAGTCGGCGCGGAGCGCCAGTTCCAGCTGGCTGATGCGGCGCCGGTCGCGCCATTCACGCAACAGGGCCCCCACACCGGTGGTCGTCGCCGGCTCGGACACGGCAGCGGTCGTCATGGCAGTGACGTTAACCGATGGGTGCCGCGACGTACGATCGAGATGTGGGGTCGCGCTACGGCAGGCGGACACACGGGACCGGGCAGGGGCGCGGGACCGGGCAGACGTCACCGGGCTCACCGGTGACGGCACACGGCGAGAGGTGGATGCCATGAGCGCTCAGGTGGAACCGCTCGACGAGAAGGAGATCGAGGAGCGGCTCGCGGAGCTGCCCGGCTGGTCCGCCGAGGGAGGGATGCTGCGGCGCACCTACGCCTTCCACGGGCATCTGCCGGCGGCCGTGATGGTGGTGCACATCGCCCGGATCCAGGAGGAGTTGAACCACCACGCCGATCTCAGCCTGGGGTACAACCGGCTCGGCGTCGCGGTGAACACCCACAGCATCGGCGGCCGGATCACGCATCTCGACTTCGCTCTGGCCCGTCGTATCGACGAGATCGCCCCGGCCCACGGCGCCCGCTGAGGCGCCCGGCCCGCCGGGCAGCCGCCCTCAGTCGCCGGAGCGCGGCTTGACCACCCGGCCGGCGCGCGCCAGCTCGACGTTGAACATGGCGCCGGACAGCAGCGACAGATGTGAGAACCACAGCCAGATCAGGAACACCACGGACCCCGCGAGCGAGCCGTAGAGCCGGTTGAAGGTCCCCACGTACGAGGCGTAGAGGGCAAAGCCGGCCGACGACACCAGCCACAGCAGGACGGCGACCACCCCACCGGGGGCGGCCCGTCGCACGCCGCGTGAGCTGGGCGGCCCGGAGCGGAACAGCACCATCGCGAGGACCGTGGCCAGGACGAGCAGCAGCGGCCACTTCAGCAGGTTCCAGGTCGCCTCGCCGGCCTCGCCGAGCCCGACCGCCCGCCCCGCCCAGGCCGCGATCGGACCGCTCACCAGCAGCGCCACCGCACTGCTGATCAGCAGCGCCATCAGCAGCAACGCGGTCACCAGGATCCGCGGCGCCTTCCGCCACGGCGGCCGGTCGTCCTTCGTACGGTGCATGGCGTGCAGCGCCCGGCGGAACACCGCCAGATAGCTGCACGACGACCACAGTGCGCTGACCAGGGCGCCGCCCACCACCACCCAGGCGGCGGTGCGCTGTTGCGCCATGCTCACCAGCGCCCGGTGCACGGTCGGCCCCGACTCGGCGGGCGCGATCGAGCTGATCTGGTTGATCAGTTGCTCGGTGGCCGACGGGTCGGCGAGGCCGATGAGCGAGACCGTGACGATCAGCGACGGCAGCAGCGCCAGCACCGAGTAGTACGTCAGGCTCGCGGCCCAGTCCGTCACATCGTCGTGCCACACGGACAGCGGCGTACGGCGCAGTGCGGTGCGGCACTGGGCCCAGGTGGGCCGGCCGGGCGGTTTCCGCGGTCCCGCCGCGCCGAGCGCGCGGTCCAGCAGCGTCCGGTCCATCCCACGGCGCATACCGCTGTCGCCCATGTCGTATCCGTCCTCTCCCTGGTTACGTCCTGCATCATCCCCGACGCCGTGGCTCTCCGGCCCCGGCGAGGGCCGGGGACGACGGCCGGACGTACGTCCACCACCGCCGCGGGACTACTCCTGCCCGCGCGCCCGCTTGAACCGCAGCAACCCGTCGGACAGATCCACCACGGGTTCCGGATAGCCGCCGGCGGCCGGCCCGGGGTCGGTCAGCAGCCAGGGCCGGTGCACCGCCGCGCCCTCGACACCGGCCAACTCCGGCACCCAGCGGCGTACGTAGGCACCCTCCGGGTCGAACCGCCGGGCCTGCACCAGCGGGTTCAGCACCCGGTTGGGCCGGGTGTCGGTGCCGGTGCCCGCCATCCACTGCCAGTTGAGCTGGTTGTTCGCCAGATCGCCGTCCACCAGCAGGTCCAGGAAGTGCCGCGCGCCCACTCGCCAGTCCACGTACAGCGTCTTGGTCAGGAAGCTCGCCACCAGCATCCGGGTCCGGTTGTGCATCCAGCCCTCGTGCAGCAGCTGCCGCATCCCGGCGTCGACCACCGGGTAGCCGGTGCGGCCCTCCTTCCAGGCCGTCACCTCGGCCTCGTCGTACCGCCAGCGGTCGTGCCTGGTGCGGTAGTCCGCGCGTGCCGCGTCGTGGCGGGCGGCCAGCACCTGGTGGTGGAAGTCCCGCCAGGCCAGCTGCCGTACGAAAGCCTCGGCACCGGCGCCGCCGTGCGCGGCCGCCTTGTGCACCACCTCCACCGGGGAGAGGCAGCCGAAGTGCAGATACGGCGACAGCCGCGAGGTGGCATCGCCGGCCAGATCGTCCTGGCCGTCCTGATAGCCGGCCAGCCCGGAGCGCTGCCAGTTCCCGAACAGGCGGCGTCCGGCGCCCTCGCCGCCCTCGGGGAGGGCCGGTGACGGTGTGCCGTCCGGGCACAGGTCCCGCGCCGAGGGGAGGGCGCCGGAACGCACCGCCTCCGGGACGGGCACCGACCGCGGCGCGGCCACCACGGCGCGCACGCCCTCGGCCTGCCAGCGCCGGAAGTACGGGGTGAACACCGCGAAGTGGTCCCGGCCCGGCCCGGAGGGCAGTACCGCACCGGGCGGCACCGCCGTGATCACCGCGTCGTGCACGACCAGCGCCCGCCCGTCCCCGGCCAGTCCGTCGGCCAGCCGCCGCTCCCTGCGCAGCGCGTAGCCGCTCACCCCGGCCGCGACATGCACCTCCCCGGCGCCGGCCTCGGCGGCGAGCCGGCGGGTCTCGGCGACCACATCCCCCGTACGGAGGACCAGCCGGCCGCCGTGTTCCCGCAGTCCCGCGTCGAGCGCGGCCAGCGCGCCGGCCAGGAAGGCGGCCCTGTTGGGGACCATGAAGCCCGCGTCGGCCACGCCCCGGTCGACGACGAACAGGGGCACCACACGCTTCGCGGAGCGCAGCGCGGCGCGCAGCACCGGCTGGTCGTGGACCCGGAGGTCGGAAGTGAACAGGCAAACCGCTACATCCATGGCATACGTCTACACCGAAGGCCCGCGTTCCGGTCGCCGCGTCTGCGGCCGGTGCGCGGCGCCGGCCCGCGCCGTCCGCCCTCAGGCGAAGGGCAGGCCCTGCCACGGCGAGGACGGGTCCTGGGTGAGGACCCGGTGGAGGTGCAGGGTCTCCGCGTACTGCGGCCCGAACCAGCCGTTGTCGAACGCCAGCACCCGGCCCAGCGCGTAACCCGCGGCGAACTCCTGCCACGAGCCGTACGTCTCCCGGGCCCGCGCGCCGACCCGCGTCACCGCCTGTTCGGCCTGCTGGGGCGCGCACAGGCGGGCACCCAGGCCCCAGCGGACGAGCGCCACGGCGTGCGCGAGGTCCAGTGCGCGCAGCGAGACCACCCGGCCGTCGGGCGGCAGCAGTCCGTCCGCGCGGAACCGCTCCTCGTAGGAGGTCACCAGCGCGGGGAGGTCAGCCGTGGCCCCGGTGGCGTCCCCGGCGTCCGCGGGCTGCGCCTGACCCCGGGCGTCGGCGTCCCGCCCGTCGTCCCCGGTGGCCGGCCGCTGCGCCCGGGCGCGCAGTGCCGTCTCGGTGCCGGCCGGCACGAACTGGCCGCCGAGCAGCTGGTCCAGCCGCTGCTGCCAGCCGGCGTGGTCGGTCACCGACCACTGCTCGTGCAGCGTCCGGGCGTCCGCGGCATGGTCGAGGAAGACGGTGCCGAGCTCGTTCCACGGCACGCTGTGCTGCACCGCGAGCGGGGCGCCGCACGCCAGCCCCAGGGCGAGCGGGCCGTGCAGCGGCCCGCCGAAGTGGGTGACCAGCAGTCCGCCGGGGCGGGCGCCCACCTGGGCGCGGGCCCGCAGCCAGCCGGCCCGCTGTGCGGGGACCGCGGCGAGGTACGCGGCGCACGGCGTGCCGGGGTTGACCGCGAGCCGCCACCGGTCGTTCGGCCAGTCCTCCGCCAGCTCCGCCAGCGAGACCCGGTCGAAGAACTGCTGCGGCTGCCAGGGCGGCAGCATGCCCCGGGTCAGGACGGGGATGCAGGTGCCGCCCGCCACCGGGTCGTCGTAGACGGGCAGCGGGTCCTGGCCCGGCTGCGGCGCCGCGAGATACAGGTCCTCACCGGCTATCGCCGCGACCTGTCCGTCCCGGTCACCACGCGCCGTCGCTTCGCACAGCCGCCGCTCGGTGTCCGTCGGCGGCATCCATCCCGGAGTTGCCACAGGCCAAGACCCTAGGGGCACCGCCACGGCGGCCGTCGGGTGGGGTCGCCGGCTGGGACGACGAGCCCCGCCGCGCCGTGGCGCAGCGGGGCGTGCCGGGAAATCAGCCCTGGTTCATCGGCTTGGGGTTGATGACGGCGAAGGTGGCGCCCTGCGGGTCGGTCACCACGGCCATCCGGCCGGCCATCATGTCGAACGGCTGCTGGAGCGCCGCCCCGCCGGCCGCGGTCACCTTCTCGACGGTCTCGTCGGTGTCCGTCACCGCGAAGTACGCGAGCCAGTGCGACGGCGTGTCCGGCGGCATCTGCTCGGACATCGGCTGCATTCCGCCCACCGGGCGGTCGTTCACCTTGAGCGCGTAGTAGTTGTCGGCGCCTTCCATGGGGGCGCTCTCGATACCGAGGGCGGCTTTGTAGAAGGCGGAGACGGCCGAGGGGTCGGTGGTGTTGAGCTCGTTCCAGATCAGCGCACCGGGCTCGTTGACGATGCCGGCGCCGGGGAAGTCCACGGCCTGCCAGATCCCGAAGACCGCTCCGGTGGGGTCGCCGGCGATGCACATCCGGCCGAGCGTCATCACGTCCATCACGGGCATCAGGATCGTGCCGCCGGCGTCGCTCACCGCCTGGGCGTCGGCATCCGCGTCGCGCGAGGCCAGGTAGGTGGTCCAGACGGTCGGCGGCGGGGGCTGGCCGCCCATGGCCATCGCGGCCATGATGCCGGCCACCGGTTTGCCGTTCAGCAGGCACACGGCGTAGCCGCCGGTCTCGGGCGGCCCGATCTCTCCGGTCCATCCGAACACCTGCGAGTAGAAGTCGATGGCGGCTTGCTGGTCGGGGGCCGCGAGATCGACCCAACAGGGGGTCCCGGGCTGATAGGCGGGGGTGGGTTCAGGCATCGTGGCCTCCTCGACGGGGGCGCCTCCCGTGCCGTGGCGGCCCGGGAGGACAGGGCGGAACGAGGCGCCGGGCCCAGGGCGCACCACGGGACCGCACCGCGCTCACTCTCCACATTTGCCGCGCTCGGCCCGGCCCGCCACTCGGGCCGGGACCCGGCCGCGCGCCACGGCGCCGTCTGACGACGTTGCCGAGCTGGAGGTGCCAGCGCAGGACCACCTGGGCCGTGAGGTGAGCAAATCATGAAGACCGTGTGAATGTGGCCAACTTGATGTCCGCATGCACGCGCGTAGACCTTGCGGACGCCGAGGCGCGGGATGCGCGCGCCTGCTGTGCCGAGTGGGTCGCAAGTGACTGAAAATTGAACTAGTGATCGACGGGCGCTCTACGGTTGCGGCGGTTGCTGTTCCACCGAGAGGAAACCCCTCATGACCGCCGCCGACAGCGCACCGAGCACGGCTCGCATCCTCACCGGCTACCGCCCGGAGGACGGCTTCGTAGCCGTGGAGCTGACGCCGCCCCCCGCCGAATACGTCTGGCACGACGAAGACGCCGAGCAGCAAGAGGAGCGGTACGGCCCGGGAGTGGGATACCACCAATGGTTGGCCGTCGACGCCCGGAGTGGTGCGGTCTGGTTCGGTGACATCGACTGGCGGGCTTCGCGCGAGAACCTGGACAGCCAGCTCCCCGGCGTACCGCGCAGCGCACTCGGCGACGGGACGCTGCCGCCCCCCGGCGTTCTCGTGTACCTGCTGACCCACCTTGCGCACGACGAGCAGCGCGGCTACTCCTGGCGCTTCTTCACCGCCGAGGAGCTGCATGCGCTCGCATGGCGCATATTGCCCGCCGTACAGCGGCTCGTGGAGTCGATACACCGTACGGGGCCGGACGGCGAACTGGAGTGGTCCGCCGAGGCCGCCACCGCCTGGGACGACATCGAGCAGGCCGCCACCTACACCTTCGCTTCCTCCGGAGAGGTCATCTGGCCCAGGCTCCGGATGAGCCCGGTCCCCACATGGCGGGTCGAGGTCAGCGAGTTCCTCGCGAGCAACCCCGACTTGTGTGACCCGTCCTGGGGAGTGGCCACCGACGCGGAACTGGAGGCTTACGCCGACTACCGGCCCGACTCGGGCTACGGCGGTGTCCCGGGGCGGATGTGCCGCGCCGCCGACCGGCAGATCGAGGACGGTTTCACCTTCTACGGCCACCGTGCCGCCCTGTACGCCTATCGCGCCCGCGCGTGCGGCGACCGTACTCCTACGGAGGCCCGCCGCTGGCTGGAGACGGCAGAGGCCGGCAGGGACACCTGGGAGGCGGCCAAGCCTCCCGGAGCCACCCTCGCCGATGTGCCGGACTGCTTGCTGGCGGCCCTGGCAGAACGCTTCCAGAGCGCCGCACACGAGGAAGGGTTGGTCCTGACGGGCCTGTCCGCCTATCTGCAGCAGTTGCGCGCCGACGAACGGGCCGCCGTCGACCAGCAGCTTGTCCACGAAGGCGAGGAGGTCGAACGCCTCGAAGGCATGCTCAAGGACTTCCGCGCCGCGCGGAACCGCACCGTGACCCGGATCCTGGCGTGGGCCGACGGTCGCGACGACGCGGAGATAGCCCGCCTGGCCTCCATGTCCCATGACTACGTCCGTGACTGGCGGGCCCGCCTGACCACCGAACAGACCACTGGGGCGCCCGGGGCTGTGTGAGGTCGCGATCGTCCTTCGCACGACCATCCGCGCTCACCACGACGCCGCCGGGATGTGCATGGGTCGCGCCCACCCTGCAAAGGCGAGCCTGCCTCCCGCCCGGCTAACGAGGTCCGCCGCTGCCGAACAACGGCAGCGGCGGAATCGGCAGCACCAGGTCACACGTCGAAGGTGGCGGGGTCGGGCCCCAGGCGCTTGCCCACGTCCAGGGAGGCGAGCGAACTCAGGTCTTCGGCGTCCAGCTCGAAGTCGAAGACGTCGATGTTCTCCCGGATCCGGGACGGGGTCACCGACTTGGGGATCACGACGTTGCCGAGCTGAATGTGCCAGCGCAGCACGACCTGCGCGGGGCTCTTGCCGTACTTCTCGGCGAGCCCGGCAATGGTCGTGTCCGCCAGGAGGTCCTTGCCCTGGCCCAGCGGCGACCACGCTTCGGTTGCGATGCCGTGCCGGGCGTGCGCGGCGCGCGACTCGGACTGCTGGAGATGCGGGTGCAGCTCGATCTGATTGACGGCCGGGACAACGGACGTCTCGCCGATCAGTCGCTCCAGGTGCTCCGGCAGGAAGTTCGAGACGCCGATGGCCTTGGCACGGCCGCTCTGCGCGATCTCCTCGAAGGCCCGCCAGATCGTGAGGTAGTCGTCGCGCATGGCCCGCGGCCAGTGGATCAGGTACAGGTCGATGTAGTCGAGCCCGAGCTTGCTGAGGGACAGGTCGAACTCGCGGAGGACGCTGTCCCGCGTCCATGTTTCGGAGGCGCTGTTCCACAGCTTGGTCGTGACGAACAGTTCTTCACGGGGGATGCCGGAGGCGGCGAGCGCCTTGCCGGTGCCCTCCTCGTTGCCGTAGATCGCCGCGGTGTCGATGCTGCGGTAGCCGGTTTCCAGGGCCTGACCGACGGCGGTGAACGCCTCGTCGTCGGGGATCTGCCAGACGCCGAAGCCGAGCTGCGGCATGGCGATGCCGTTGTTGAGCGTGATGGCGGGAACCTTGCTCACGGGGGAATCGGTCCTTACGTCGACGTTCGTCTTGCCACTCGTTCAACGATCATCCGCTGCCCGGCATTCCCGCGTACGGCCGATGCCCGTTCGCACTGAGTGAACGCCCCGGCCGTGAGGACTGCGCAGACCGGCCGGACATCCGGCCCGGGGCGATCCGCCTCCGCCGTACGGGGGATGCGGTGCGGGCGGCGCGTGCCGCTGCCCCGACTCACCCCTGGTACAGCGCGTCCACCTCCACCGAGTACGCCGTCTCGATCGCCTTGCGCTTCAGCTTCAGCGACGGGGTCAGCAGCCCGTGCTCCTCGCTGAACTGGTGGGCCAGTATCCGGAATGTTCGGATCGACTCGGCCTGGGAGACCAGGGTGTTGGCGGCCACGACGGCCCGCCGGATCTCGGTCTCCAGGTCCGGGTCGCGCACCAGGTCCGTCGGCGGCATCTCCGGCTTGCCGCGCATGGCCAGCCAGTGGGCGACCGCCTCGGGGTCCAGCGTCACCAGGGCGGCGATGAACGGCCGGTCGTTGCCGACGACGATGCACTGGGCGACCAGTGGATGCGCCCGCACCCGCTCCTCCAGGCCCACCGGCGAGACCGTCTTGCCGCCGGAGGTGACCAGGATTTCCTTCTTGCGGCCGGTGATCGTCAGATAGCCGTCCTCGTCCAGGGCCCCCAGGTCACCGGTGGAGAACCAGCCGTCGTGCAGCACGGCGTCGGTCGCCTTGCGGTCGTTGTGGTAGCCCTGGAAGACCTGGCCGCCGTAGAGCCAGATCTCGCCGTCCTCCGCGATGTGCACGGTGGTGCCGGGGATGGGGGTGCCGACGGTGCCGAAGCGGGTCCGCTCGGGCGGGTTGGCGGTGGCGGCCGCGGTGCTCTCCGTCAGGCCGTAGCCCTCGAAGATCCGCACGCCGGCGCCGGCGAAGAACAGCCCGAGCCGGCGCTCCATCGCCGAGCCGCCGGACATCGCGTACCGCATCCGGCCGCCCATCGCCGCCCGGACCTTGCTGTAGACCAGCTTGTCGAAGAGCTGGTGCTGCATCCGCAGCGAGGCGCCGGGGCCGGAGCCGAGGCCGAACGCCTTGTTCTCCTGCGCCTCGGCATAGCGGCCCGCGATGTCGACCGCCTTGTCGAACGGCGCGACCTTGCCCTCGGCCTCCGCCTTCCGCCGTGCCGCGGCGAAGACCTTCTCGAAGATGTAGGGCACCGCGAGGATGAACGTCGGCCGGAAGGTCTGCAGATCGGGCAGCAGCGCACGGGCCGCGAGCTCCGGCTGGTGCCCCAGCTTGACCTGACCGCGGATCGCGGCGACCTGGACCATCCGCCCGAAGACGTGCGCCAGCGGCAGGAACAGCAGCGTCGCCGCCTCGTCGTTGTGCTTGGAGGTGAACACCGTCTCGTAGCGCATGACGATGTTGTCGGCCTCGGCCATGAAGTTGGCGTGAGTGATCACACAGCCCTTGGGGCGGCCGGTGGTGCCGGAGGTGTAGATGATCGTCGCGGTGGCGTCCGGGGTGACGGCCATGCGGTGGCGGTGCACCACGTCGTCCTCGATGTGCGCACCGGCCGCGGTCAGTTCGGCCACCGGGTCCGCGTCCAGCTGCCACAGCTTGCGCAGCTGCGGAAGCCGGTCGATGACCGAGCCGACGGTCATCGCGTGGTCCTCGTGCTCGACCAGGCACGCCGAGACGCCGGCGTTGTGCAGCATCCAGAAGACCTGCTCGGCCGAGGACGTCGGATAGAGCGGTACGGACTGGACGCCGATCGACCAGAGCGCGAAGTCGAACAGGGTCCACTCGTAGCGCGTACGGGACATGATGCCGACCCGGTCACCGAACCGGACGCCCTGCGCCAGCAGTCCCTTGGCCAGGGCGAGGACCTCGTCCCGGAACTGTCCGGCGGTGACGTCCTCCCAGTTGCCCTCGTCGTCCTTACGGGCGAGGGCGACGCGATCGGGATCGGCTTCGGCGTGGTCGTAGATGGCATCCGCCAGCCCGCCGACCCGGGGCGCGGTCGCCAAAGGCGGGACGGTGAACTCGCGCAATGACCCAGCTCCTCGTGGTGTTGCTCACAAGGCCGCGACCGTACCCCACAGGGACGACATCCGGCAGTGCGGTACCACGGCGCGAAGACGTCCCCGCGCGAACTGGCCAACCGGAGAAAACGGGCTACTCCGGAGAAGCGTGGACATGATCCAGCCGCTTCGACGCCGTACGATCACGACGCCGGGACCATATCTGCACCAAATCTCTGCACCTGCCACCGGTTCTCGCGCCGACCGGCCGATCCGCCCGGAAAAGCCCCCGCGGCTACGGGAACTGCAGCCTGTCGCCGCCCGCGAGGATCGCGTCGGCCAGCGCCTCCGCCGGGCCGCGCGCCGCGCGGTCCCGGTCCCCGTGGAGAAGAGCGAAATCCACCCCGCCCAGTTCCGGCAGTCCGGCCCGCGGCGGAACTTGGACCAGACCTGGCGGGA
Organism: Streptomyces lydicus; assembly: GCF_000717345.1. GTDB lineage: Bacteria > Actinomycetota > Actinomycetes > Streptomycetales > Streptomycetaceae > Streptomyces > Streptomyces lydicus. The sequence continues at coordinate 183,273 of NZ_JNZA01000015.1, forward strand.
TCATGCCCTTCGCATGTGCCATGACGCCCAGACCTGCCCGAGTTGCGGCGATCAGTCCGTTCAGGCTGCCGCTGGTGCACGCGATGCGCCACTGCCGGCCCTGGCTCTCCAGCGCCTCCAGCGCGCGGGCCCGGGTCACCGCCGGAGGCGGGTACACCACCAGCGGGACCGGCCGCTCGGGATCCAGCCGGAGTCGCTCGGTGCCCACCCACACCAGCCGGTCGCGCCACACCAGCCGGCCGCGCGGGTCCTCCGGACGCCGTTTGGCAAGGACGAGATCGAGCCGTCCGGCCGCCAGCAGTTCGTGCAGGGTTCCGGACAGCTCGACGGTCAGCTCCAGATCCACCTCGGGATGCTCCCGGCGGAACTCCTCCAGCACCTCCGGCATCCGGGTCAGCACGAAGTCCTCCGAGGCACCGAAGCGGAGCCGGCCGCGCAGCCGGGTGCCCGCGAAGAAGCTCGCGGCCCGCTCGTTCGCCTCCAGGATCGTCCGGGCGAAGCCGAGCATCGCCTCGCCGTCCTCGGTCAGCTGCACGCCGTGGGTGTCCCGGGCGAACAGCCGCCGCCCGGCGGCCTCCTCCAGCTTCCGTACGTGCTGGCTGACCGTCGACTGACGCAGCCCGAGCCGGTGCGCGGCCTGCGTGAAGCTCAGCGTCTGTGCCACCGCGAGAAAGGTGCGCAGCTGCGCGGGCTCGAACATGGGCCTCCTGCTCAACATGTTCATCGCGTTTCATGATGACAGTGACCACGGTAAGCGGGGTTCCCGATCGCCGTCGCGCCCGGCACCCTGGATGGGGCACCGTCCGGGCCGCCGCCCGAGAGCCGCCGACCGAAGAGAGACGATGCACCGCCCGTTGCTCAAGCTGCCCTCCTGGCTCCCCGTGGACGGTTACCTCCTCGCGCTCGCGGGGACCGTCGCGCTGGCCGCCCTGCTGCCCGCCCGCGGACCGGCCGCCACGGTCGCCGGCGGCGCCTCCACCGGCGCCGTCGCGCTGCTCTTCTTCCTCTACGGCGCCCGGCTCTCCACCCGCGAGGCGCTCGACGGCCTGCGCCACTGGCGGCTGCACCTCACCGTGCTGGCCTGCACCTTCGCCGTCTTCCCGGTGCTCGGGCTGGCCGCCGGCGCGCTGGTCCCGTACGTCCTGCCGCCGACCCTCTACACCGGGCTGCTCTTCCTGTGCCTGGTGCCGTCCACGGTCCAGTCCTCGATCGCCTTCACCTCGATCGCCCGCGGCAACGTCGCGGCGGCGATCTGCGCCGGCTCGTTCTCCAGCCTCGTCGGCATCGTGGTCACCCCGCTGCTGGCCGGGCTCCTGCTGCACGGGGACGGCGGCGGCTTCTCGGCCGGCTCGCTGGTCCCGATCGTCTGTCAGCTGCTGCTGCCGTTCCTGGCCGGGCAGGTGCTGCGGCGCTGGATCGGACCCTTCCTCACGCGCCACAAGAAGGTGCTGGGCCACGTCGACCGCGGATCGATCCTGCTCGTCGTCTACACCGCCTTCAGCGCCGGCATGGTCCAGGGCATCTGGCACCAGGTGTCCCTGCTGCGGCTGCTGTGCCTGCTCGGGGTGGAGGCGGTCCTGCTCGCGGTGATGCTGACGACCACCTCCTACGGCGCGAAGAAGCTGGGGTTCCCCCGCGGGGACCGCGTCGCCATCACCTTCGCCGGCTCCAAGAAGAGTCTGGCCGCCGGGCTCCCCATGGCCAGCGTCCTCTTCGGCGCCCAGGCCGGACTCATGGTGCTGCCGCTGATGCTGTTCCACCAGATGCAGTTGATGGTGTGTGCGGTGCTGGCGAAGCGGTTCGCCGCCCGCGCCGAGCCGCGGCGGGAGGACGCCCCCGCCGCGGCCGGCGACGCGTCCTACCGGGCCGGTCCGCTCACCCGGTCCAGCGGCAGCGCCAGCACCACCGGCGCCCGCACCGAGGAGTCCCCGGACCGTACGGCGGACAGTTCGGCGTCGGTCAGCGCGCGCCGGTAGACCCGTACGTCGTCGAGCGCGCCGGTGAACTGGGCGCGGCTGTCCGGCCGCTGGCCGAGGTGCACGCCGAAGACCGAGCCGCGGCTGACCGAGCCGGGGACGTCGGCGGCGACGGTGGTCCCGGTGCCGTCCACGGTCAGCTCCAGTCGCCCGGCGGTACGGCGCAGCGCGAGGTGGTGCCAGGCGCCGTCGTTGTACGCGCCGCCGGTCGCCGCCTGGGCGGTGGCGGCAGGCCGGGCGCCGTCGACCGCGGTGAGCCGGGCGATGATCCGGTTGTTCTTCGGGTCGCCCTCCAGCGCGACCTGCGGGGACCGGGTGCCCACCCCGCCCATCCACAGCAGCGGCGCCTCCCCGCTCGGGGCGGCGTAGCGGAACCACAGGCTGCAGGTGAAGTCGTGGGTGCCCAGGGGGAGTGAGCCGCGGAACGGCAGACGTACCGCGTCGTCCTTGCCGTCGAAGGAGAGCGCCCTGCCGAACCGGCCGTCGGTCGGGCTCGCGCCGCCGAGGACGAGGGCCGGCCGGGCGCCGGGCGCGAGGTCGCGGGTCGTGGGGTCCGGGGCGCGGCGCGGGCCGAGCCAGTCCTCGGTGAACCGGACGAACCGGATCTCGTCCCGGGCGTCGACCGCGCCGCCCTCGTACATCAGGCCGGTGACCTCGGGGGAGACGGCGACCAGGTCGGAGTAGCCGGACCAGTCGGTGGTGACCCGGGCGCCCCGGTCGACGCCCTCCCAGGTGCGGCCCTCGTCCCAGGAGGAGCGGACGGTCATGGTGCGGCGCCGGTCGGGGTCGGCGGGCGCGGCGAACAGGGTGCGGCTGCGCCCGCCCGCGGCGGCCGAGTGCGGCAGGCGCAGCGCCGAGCCCTGCACCATCGGCGCGTAGAGGTCGGGGACGGCACGGAACGGCGCGGCGAAGGAGTTGCCGCCATCGCGGCTGACCGCGGCGGTGCGGTGGCCCAGGTCGGTGCCGTCCTGCTCGCGGCCGTTGACGTAGATCGAACCGTCGGAGCGCTCCAGGAGCGTCATCTCCGACGGCTTCTGGCGGAAGGTGCCGTCGGCGGCGATGGGCCAGGTGTCCAGCGCGCCGACCTTCCAGGTGGCGCCGCCGTCGTCGCTGTGGACCAGGGCGGCGTGGTTGGCGGTGACCCGGCTGTCCGCGTAGCTCTCGGAGTTTATGCCGAAGACCAGCCGGCCGGCGTGCCGTCCGCGGGTGAGCTGGATGCCGTGCACGGGGCCGGTGGCGTACCAGGAATTCCACTGCGGGGGACGGATGGTGGGGGTCAGGTCCCGGGGCGGGGACCAGGTCGCGCCGTCGTCGTCGCTGTACTGGAGGTGCGGGGTCCGGTCACAGGGGACGTCGCAGCTGAGGCCGTCGGTCCGGCCCTTGTTATACGTCTCGGCGAGGAGGATCCGCCCGGTACGGCGGTCGACGAGGGGCGCGGGGTTGCCGTGGGTGTCCCCGTCGCCGTGGTTGACGACCTGGAGCGGGCCCCAGGTGCGGCCGCCGTCGGTGGAGCGCTTGACGACCAGGTCGATGTCGCCGGAGTCGCCGCAGTCGTGCCGCCGGCCCTCGGCGAAGGCCAGCAGGGTGCCGTGCGACGACTTCACGACGGCCGGTATCCGGAAGCAGAAGTAGCCCTTTTCCTGGGCGGCTTTGAAGAGGACCTGCTGCTCGAAACCGCCGGCGGGGGGCGGGGCGGTGGCGGCGGGATCGCCCGACGCCCCGTCAGGCGTGGCGTGTGCGGGGCCGGTCGGTACCAGTGTGAGGACGGCGGCGGTGAGCGCGGCGAGCAGGGCGGGCCCGCGGCGGCGCCGGGGCCCGTGAGGTCTTCCGTGGGGACTGGGGTGTACGCGGAGAACTGACGTCATGGTCCGGCCTGCCCTTCGAGGGATCGGCGGTCGGGTCATCAGGACATCCAACGTCCTATGTGCATCCCTGACGGAAGCTACTGCCGCGTGCGGACCGCGACAAGGAGCCTGCGTCGGTTCTCCGTGCGGCAGCCGGAATTCACTCTCCCGGCCCGCAGACACTGCGCCGGGTGCGGCGGGTGTGCCGGGCGGGCCGGGTGTGAGGGATGCGCCCGGGGGCCGGGACGTACGGCGGGTGCGGCCGGTCCGGCAGGCGTCCCGCGGGCGTCACGGCCGCAGCACCACCTTGCCGAGATTGGCCCGCGCCTCGATGATCTCGTGCGCCTTCGCGGCCTCCTCCAGCGGGAGTTCGGCATGGATGGCGACGCGCAGCCGGCCGGCTCCGGCCAGCTCCCACAGCTGCGCGCGATGCTGCTCGTAGCGCTCCCGGTGGACGGTGGTGAACCGGCGCATCGTCAGGCCGGTGACGGTCTTGGAGCCCGCCAGCAGCTCGTACGCCGGCACCGTGCCGCCACCGGAGTTGAAGAAGATCAGCCGCCCGCCCTCCGTCACGGCGGCCAGCGCGCGCGGCAGCAGCTCGCCGCCGACGCCGTCCAGCACGATGTCGGCCGGCTCGCCCCACGAGTCCTGGTCGTAGGTCACCACCTCGTCGGCGCCGAGCCCGTACAGGAACTCCGCCTTGGCGGCGGAGCTGACGGCGGCCACCACGCGCGGCACCCCCTGGAGCTTGGCCAGTTGGACGGCGAGATGCCCGGTGGCGCTGGCCGCGCCGGTGATCAGGACGGACTCGCCGTCCCGCGGCGCGGCGGTGCTCAGCGCGGCGAGCGCGACCTGGCCGCTGCGCACCAGCGCCACCGCTTCCACCGCGCTCGCGTCGTCCGGTATGCGGTCGGCCAGGAAGGCGGGCGCGAGGGCGAGTTCGGCGTAGGAGCCTTTGAAGGTGAGCGAGGTGACGCGGTCACCGACGGCGAAGCCGGTGACCTCGGGGCCGACCGCGACGACCGTTCCGGCGATCTCCCCACCGGGCACGGCGGGCAGCGGGTCGCCGCCGCCGTTGCCGTCGCCGTGGGTCCGGCGCACGCAGGGGAGCGTGACCCCGATCGCCTCGGTGCGCACCAGGAGTTCACCGGGACCGGCCACCGGCGGCTCGGCCTCCTCGACGCGCAGGACTTCGGGACCGCCGTAGGCGTGGAATCGGACACGGCGCACGGGCCGGCACCTCCGTAGGGAGCGGTCGGTGAGTCCGACCGGTTTCATTGGGTGCCCCAACGATAACCCCATACCGTTGGGTGAGCCAATGGTTTTCCGGGACTTTTCGTTGGGGAGCCCAACGGTTTCTCGATAGGGTGGCCCCATGTCCGACACCCCTTACGCCCCCAGCCGCATCCGCGCGCTCCCCAGCTGGCTGCTGGGCCGCGCCGCCGCCCGTGGCCACCGCCTCGTCGCCGACGCCCTGGCCACCGAGGGCATGCGGATGATGCACCACGCCGTGCTGTCGGCGGTCGCCGACCTCGGCCCGGTCTCCCAGGCGGAGCTCGGCCGGACCCTCGGCATCGACCCCAAGGACATGGTGGCGCTCGTCAACGACCTGCAGAGGGACGGGCTGGTCACCCGTACCCCCGACCCCACGGACCGGCGCAAGAACGCCATCGGGATCTCCGCCGACGGCAGACGGCGGCTGCGCCGCACCCAGCAGCTCGGCGACGAGGCCAACGCGGAGCTGACCGCGGCCCTGACCCCCGCCGAACGCGAGCAGCTGATCGCCCTGCTGACCCGGGTCGCGCTGCCGGGGGAGTGACCCGGGCGGCAGTGGCGCAGCGGCGGAGGGGGCCGGCCGGTCCGAGCGGCCGCGCGAGGCTCAGCCCGTGGTCGCCGTCGCGTCCAGCGTGAGGCGGTGCTCGCCCGCGTAGACGTTCATGGAGGTGCCGCGCAGGAACCCGACCAGGGTCAGCCCGGTCTCCTGGGCCAGGTCCACCGCCAGCGAGGACGGCGCCGAGACCGCGGCCAGCACCGGGATGCCCGCCATCACGGCCTTCTGCGCCAGCTCGAAGGACGCCCGCCCGGAGACCATCAGCACCGCGGACGACAGCGGCAGCCGCCCCTGCTGCAGTGCCCGCCCGACGATCTTGTCGACGGCGTTGTGCCGCCCCACGTCCTCCCGGACGTCCAGCAGCTCCCCCTCCGTGGTGAAGAGCGCCGCGGCGTGCAGCCCTCCGGTCCGCTCGAACACCCGCTGGGCGGACCGCAGCCGGTCGGGAAGGGCGGAGAGCGTCGCGGGCTCGATGCGGACCGGGGTGTCGGGCGCGGTGTCCAGCTGCCAGCGGGCGGTGGTGCGCACCGCGTCCAGGCTGGCCTTGCCGCACAGCCCGCACGACGACGTCGTATAGACGTTGCGCTCCAGGGTGAGGTCCGGGATCACGACGCCGGGCGCGGTCTTGACGTCCACCACGTTGTAGGTGTTGACCCCGTCCTCCGTGGCGCCCGCGCAGTACAGGATGTTCTGCAGTTCCTCGGCCGCGCCCAGCACGCCCTCGCTGACCAGGAAGCCCGCGGCGAGCGCGAAGTCGTCACCGGGCGTACGCATCGTGATCGCCAGCGGCTTGCCGTTCAGCCGGATCTCCAGGGGTTCCTCGGCCACGAGCGTGTCCGGCCGGGTGGAGACCGCCCCGTCCCGGATGCGGATCACCCTGCGTCGTTCCGTGACTCGTCCCATGCCTGATCAATCCCACGTGTTGGATTCAGCGCTGCCGTACGTGCTGGGGCCGAAGCGGCCCCTGATGCGGAGGTTGCCGTGCGTCACCCCGCTGTCCTATTGAGGTGACCTGCACGCTCTCATTGTCCTGCACGTGCGGGGCGGGGCTGCGGCCGGCTCCGCGGCAGCCCGCCGTCCCGGGCGCCGCACGGCGGGAGCGGGCGCGCCGGCCGAGCGCGGGAACGCCCGGCCCGGCGGCCCGGCGGGCCCCCGGGGCGCGTGGCCTCCCCGGCGCCCGGGCCGGCGGGCGCCGGTGTCGCGTCAGTCGGGCGGCGTGCGGACGCCGTTCCGCAGCGCACGGCCGCCGAACGCTCCCGAGCCGTCGGCGGCGGCCCAGGCGTCCGCCACACCGGCCTGGTCCAGCGTGCGCCAGTCGGGGGTGTCCTGGACGAGGAACCGGCCCAGCCCCCGCCCCAGTTCGACCATCGTGCGGCCGGTCGCGCCGCGCTCGGTGCCGTAGGTCTCCAGGGCGTCCGGCCGCTCGGGCAGAGCGCGCAGCGCGGTCTCCAGGGCGGCGGCGTCCTGGAGTGCCTTGACCGCGCCCGCGCCGGTGTGCGGGCGGGCCACGGTGGCCGCGTCGCCCGCGAGCAGCAGCCGCCCGGCGGTGTAGCGCGGCGCGGTGAAGTCGTACATCGGCTGGATGAACACCTCGTGGGGCGGGGTCAGGCCCACCAGGCCGCCCCAGTAGGGCGGCAGCAACTCCCGTGCCACGTGGGCGAGTCGGGTGTGCATCGCCTCGGTGAGCGTGCCGGGCGGCAGGCTGGTGGGGGAGTCCAGGTCGAGGCCGTCGCCGGCGGGCGGGGAGGTGTAGAGCACCCAGTTGGCGCGGTGGCCGCCGTGGCCGTCCGGGATGCGGTAGATGATGACGTGGCCGCCGGGGAAGACGCCGTAGACGCAGTCCTCCTGTGCCCAGGGGGCCGGCCCCAGGCCCGGGAAGTCGAGTTCCGTCAGCCGCTCGGCGGGGACGGCGCCGCGCCAGGCGAGGTAGCCGGCGTAGCGCGGCCGGACGCCGGGGAACGCGGCCTCCCGGACCACCGAGCGATAGCCGTCGGCGCCGATGACCAGGTCGAAGCGGTCCGTACGGCGACCGCCGGCACCGTCGTCCAGGTGGAGGCGGGGGCCGTCCGCGGCGTCGCTGACCGCGCGGACCGTCACCCCCTGCCGGAACACGGTGTCGGCCGGCAGCCGCCCGCGTAACTCCCGCCACAGCGGCCCCCAGCAGTACGAGCGGAACGGGAAGGGCAGTGCCGCGATCTGCCGGCCGAGCGGGGCGGCGCCGTCGCGGACGTACCAGCGGCGGGTGGTCAGCTGCACCCACGGCATCGCCGCGTCCAGGTAGCCGGCGGCGGACAGTTCGGCGTAGCGGTCGTTGTGCACCGCGAGGCCGACGCCGCGGTCGGCGAGGTGGCCGTCGGTGCGTTCGTGGACGGTGATCCGGGCGGCCCCGGCGCGGTGCGCGGCCAGTGCCGTGGCGCAGCCGGCGATGCTGCCGCCGACGACGGCGACGTCGGCCCCTGCGAGCGGAATGCGGTCCGTGCTCATCCGGTGTGGCCCCCTTGTGCGGTCCGCGGCCGAGGGTCGGTCGGCCGCCCAACGGCCGTCATTGTCCCAGGGGTTGACGGGCGGTACGGGGTGGTTCGTGAGGTACGTCACCGGGCGTGCCCGCGTGCGCGCGCCACCTCCGTCATGCGCGCCCACACCGAGCACACCCGCCGTAGCTACCACGAGCGGCAGCGCACGCAGGGCTGAGGCCGGACGGCGGGGCCGCACGCCGATCGTCACGTCGAGCCGGTGCCGGGTCCCGGCCGGCGGGACGCGTATGTCCTCGGCCGGCAGCCGGGGGAGCGGGCGGAACGGGGACGGTCCGGACATGCCGGGCCGTGGGCCGGCGGAACACCGCAAGTGCGGGGCCACACAGGAGGGATGGACCGGTGGCGGCGTGGGTATGCCCATGAGCCGGGGCCGGGAAACGGCCGCGTGTTCGGGACCGGGGCCGCGGCGCCCGCGACGGAGCCCGGGCCGCCGGCGCGGCCCGCGCAAGACAGCCCGGTGGTGGGTTCTGTGGGGGAGCCCGCCACCGGGCGTACGCACCCGGTGCGGCAAGGCCGGTCGACGCGGGCCGCCCGCACCGGCCGGGCCTGGGCCGAACTCCTCCGCATCGCGCGGCGAGCACGCCGGCTCGCTGTCCACGGCCCGGCGGTCCACCCCTTGCCTCCGGCGGCTGCGCGGCTGATCCGCCGGACGTCCGATCCGCGAGACCGGCCCGGGTCGCCGGCCCCCGGCCGGGTAGTGTGCATCCGATCATCACCGAACGACCACGGATGGCGAGAGGCACATGAGCGACGGGACAGCACCGGCGGGCGGCGAGGCGGCCTCCGTCGCCGACCAGGCGGCCCGCGAGCGCCTGCTCTACCTGCGCGGCAGCATCGACAACCTCGACGCCGCCCTGGTGCATCTGCTCGCCGAGCGCTTCAAGTGCACCCAGCAGGTCGGCGAGCTCAAGGCCCGGCACAGCCTGCCGCCCGCCGACCCGGCCCGCGAGGCCGCCCAGATCGAGCGGCTGCGCCGGCTCGCCGAGGACGCCCGGCTGGACCCGGCGTTCGCGGAGAAGTTCCTGAACTTCATCATCGACGAGGTGGTCCGCCACCACCGGGCGATCGCCGACCGTACGCAGGAGGAGGCGGGCGAGCAGCCCGCCGGGACGGCCGGACCCGCCGCCGGCTGAGCGGGACGCGCGGACGACGGGGGTGGGCGGTGCCGAGGCGGCACCGCCCACCCCCGTCGCCGTCCGCCGCCCCCAGACCACCTCGCGGCTGATCGGCTGCGGAAGGGGGCACCCGGCGCCGTCGTGGGCCCGGGCGCCGAAGCACGTACACGCCCATCAGGTCCAGCACCACCTCGCGGTAATCGCCGGCGCCGAAGGCGTAGTTGACGACGAAGACGAACGGCACGCCGCCGCTCGCTCCGGCCAACTCGCCCGCTCCGTCCACGAACTGGCCCTGCGTCAGCTCTGCGACGCACCCACCCGCGTGAGACTCGCCATACCTGGCCCGCACCCCGCCCCGAGGTGCCCCCGGGAGCACTACCGTCCAGTAGCGGTTCCTTCGGGAGCCGCCGAGCGCCACCACCCTGCCCCTCCGGCCGTGCACCGAGAGCGGAGACACCGATGGCCACCACCCCGCAGCTCACCCTCAAGCCAGGCACCTCCTGGCCGGACGCCTGGCGGCGCAGCCTGACCGCCGCCCCCGAGGCGTTCCGCGACGGCCAGGCCCTCAACCTCTGGGCCGGCACCTGGCACCCGGACGGCGATCCGCTGCCCGCCACCAGCCCTGTCGACGGCACCCCCATCGCCGGCCCGCCCCGCCTCGACGCGGACGCCGCCCGGCACGCCGTACGCGCCTCGCTCGACCAGCACCGCGGCTGGCGCCACGTCCCGCTCGCCGAGCGCACGGCACGCGTCGACGCCACCCTCGACGCCCTCACCGAGCACCGCGACCTGCTCGCCCTGCTCCTCGTCTGGGAGATCGGCAAACCCTGGAAGCTCGCCCGGGCCGACGTCGACCGCGCCATCGACGGCGTCCGCTGGTACGTCTCCGAGATCGACCGGATGCTCGCCGGCCGCGTGCCGCTGCCCGGCCCGGTCAGCAACATCGCCAGCTGGAACTACCCGATGTCGGTGCTCATCCACGCGATGCTCGTCCAGGCGCTGGCCGGCAACGCGGTGATCGCCAAGACCCCCACCGACGGTGGGCTGGCCTGTCTCACCCTCGCCTGCGCCCTGGCGGCCCGCGAGGGCGTCCCGGTGACCCTCGTCAGCGGCAGCGGCGGCGACCTCTCGCCCGCCCTGGTCCGCGCACCGGAGATCGGCTGCGTGTCCTTCGTCGGCGGCCGGGACACCGGCGCCCGCGTCGCCACCGCCGTCGCCGACCTGGGCAAACGCCACATCCTCGAACAGGAGGGCCTCAACACCTGGGGCATCTGGAACTTCACCGACTGGCCGGCCCTGACCCCCTTGCTGCGCAAGACCTTCGACTACGCCAAGCAGCGGTGCACCGCCTACCCCCGCTTCGTGGTCCAGCGGGACGCCTTCGCCGAGTTCCTCACCGCGTACCTCCCGGCCGTACGGGCCGTCCGCTTCGGCCACCCCCTGGCCGTCGCGGACCCCGCCGACCCCCTCCCCGAGCTCGACTTCGGCCCCCTGATCAACGCCGCCAAGGCCAAGGAACTCGCCGACCTCACCGCCGAGGCGATCTCCCGGGGAGCCGTCCCGCTGCACCGCGGCAGCCTCGCCGACGGCCGCTTCCTCCCCGGCCAGGACACCTCCGCCTACCTTCCCCCGACGACCCTGCTGGCCCCGCCGCCGTCCTCCCCGCTGCACCACGCCGAGCCCTTCGGCCCCGTCGACACCCTCGTGCTCGTCGACACCGAGGCCGAGCTGCTCGCCGCCATGAACGCCAGCAACGGCGCCCTGGTCGCCACCCTCTCCACCGACGACCAGGACACCTACGACCGGCTCGCCCCCCAGATCCGCGCCTTCAAGATCGGCCATGGCGCCCCCCGCTCCCGCGGCGACCGCGACGAGCTCTTCGGCGGCTTCGGCAACTCCTGGCGCGGCGCCTTCGTCGGCGGTGAGCTCCTGGTCCGCGCGGTGACCCAGGGCCCGCCCGGCGAGCGCCTGCCGGGCAACTTCCCCGACTACCACCTGATGCCCTGACCTGCGCGCCGCCGGGGACCCGACGCGGCCCCCGGCGGCGCCTCCCGCCCGTACCCGCGGCTCGTGCCCCCACAGATACGCAGGTGAAAGGCACTCCGAAAGCTTGGTATGGTTATCCATGTCGCCGCGGGGAACGCCCCACGACGATGACACCTAGTCCGGGTGGCGGAATGGCAGACGCGCTAGCTTGAGGTGCTAGTGCCCTTTATCGGGCGTGGGGGTTCAAGTCCCCCCTCGGACACCACGTACCAACGAGTGCGGATCGGGAAGCTTCCCGGTCCGCATTTTTCGTGTGCGGGCCGCGGTCGCTCAGCTGGGTGCCGGCCGCGCGTGGAGCCGTTCGAAATCTGCCCGATTTGGGGGTTCCATTCCGGTATGTGCGGAGTATTCTGTACTTAGACCTACGGGGCGAGCGAGGGAGTTCGTGCCGAAGTGGCCTCAGGTTTAGAGAGCCCTGGCTTTCGCTGAGGACGTGAACGACGGTCGGGCTGAGAGGCCGAATGGTCGCAAGACCGGACGGCGACCCCAAGCACCTGATCCGGACAATGCCGGCGAAGGGAGCCCACCTCGTAGGTCGTGAATGTGGGAGTGGCCCCGCCCAAGGGTGGGGCCACTCTCCTGTCGAGCGGGCGCCCTCAGGAGGCGCCCTTGATCATGTCTGCGCACTTCTCCCCGATCATCATCGTGGTGATGCAGGGGTTCACGGTCGTCAGCAGCGGCATCGCCGAGCCGTCGGCCACCCGCAGACCGGTGACGCCCTTGACGCGCAGCTGCGGGTCGAGGGGGGCCGCCGGGTCGTCGGGTGCGCCCATCCGGACGGTGCAGGCCGGGTGGTAGACGGTGTTGTGGGTGTCGCGGAGGTAGGCGAACAGCTCGGCGTCGGTGTGTGCGGAGGGTCCGGGAGCGAGTTCGGCGCCGGCCCAGCCGGCCATCGGGTCCTGGGAGACGATCTTCCGGGCGAGGCGCAGACCGTGGATCATGACGCGTACGTCGTGTTCCTCGGTGAAGTAGCGCGGGTCGACCTTGGGCTTGTCGCGGAAGTCGCGGGTGCGCAGCCGGACCGTGCCGCGGGAGCGGGCGCGGGTGACGTTCGGCGTGAGGCAGAAAGCGTTCTCCGAGGTGGGGTAGCCGCGCCGGTAGGTGTTCATGTCGAAGGGCATCGAGCCGTAGTGGAACATCAGATCCGGCCGGTCGAGGCCCGGCTCGGTGTCGGCGAAGATCCCGATCTCCCACCACTGGGTCGACGAGGTCACCATCGGCTGCTTCGCCTCCCACATGATCACGCCCTCCGGGTGGTCCTGGAGGTTGGATCCGACGCCGGGGGCGGCGACGAGCGGCTCGATGCCGAGGGCGCTGAGGTGAGCCGCCGGTCCGATGCCGGAGAGCATCAGCAGCTTGGGTGAGTCGATGGCGCCGCAGGAGACGACCACCTCGCGGCGGGCGTTGACGGTACGGGTGTGGATCAGGTCGGGGGCGAGGTAGTCCACGCCCGTGCAGCGCCGCGCGGAGTCGAAGTTCAGGCGCTTGGCCTGGAGTCCGGTCCGTACGTCGAGGTTGCGGCGGTCGCCCATGACGGGGTGCAGATAGGACACCGACGCCGAGGAACGCGTCCCGTCGGGGCGGCAGTTGATCTGGAACCAGTGGGCGCCGCGGACGACGGTTTCGCCGGTGTTGAACGGGGTGGTGGGGATGCCGGCCGCCGCGCAGGCTTCGAGCAGGGCGGCGCCGCACGGGTCGCGGGGCGGGACCGTGCGCAGGGTGACCGGGCCGCTGCGGCCGTGGTGGTCGCCGGGCGCGTCATTGCTCTCCAGCCGCTGGTAGAGCGGGAAGCAGTCGGCCGCGCTCCAGCCCGTGCAGCCCAGCGCCGCCCACTCGTCGAGGTCCTCGGCCGGTGCCCAGAAGGCGATGCAGGAGTTGTGCGAGGAGCAGCCGCCGAGCACCTTGGCGCGGGCGTGCCGCATGAAGCTGTTGCCCTCCACCTGCGGTTCGACCGGATAGTCCCAGTCGTAGCCGGACTCCAGCAGCCCCATCCAGCGGTCCAGGCGCAGCACGTTGTCGTCACCGACGTCGGACGGGCCGGCCTCCAGGAGGCAGACGGTGACGTCGGGGTCCTCGCTGAGCCGGGCGGCCACGACGGAACCGGCCGTGCCGCCGCCGACCACGACGTAGTCGAACTCGTCCACGGGCGTCTCTTGGGACATCGTGCCGTCTCCAGTCAGGGGGTGCGGGGGGTGGGGGAGTCCGGGATGTCGTCGTCGGGCCGGACGGCGGCGTGCATGGCGAGCACACCCGTCTTCTTGCGCTGCACGAACCAGTAGTAGGCGAAGCCGCCGAGCCCCACGACGCCGATGAACAGGAACGCGCCCCAGCGCAGGTACCAGTGCTGCGGGCCGGTCGCGTTGTAGACCGCGGCCCGCGGCCAGGCCAGGTTGACCGACATTCCGATGCCCCAGCAGACGGCGAGGAAGTTCACCGGGAGCCCGAACCTGCCCAGGGAGAACTTCCCCTCCCGCGGGGTCCAGTTGCCGCGCAGCCGCTGCACCAGCATCGGCAGGGTCACCGCCAGGTAGGCCAGGTAGATCATGATGATCGCGATGCTGGTGATCACCGAGAAGATCTGCGGCTGGTTGACGTTGAGGAACAGGATGCCGACCGCCACCAGACCGATGACGACGGCGGGCAGCACCGGTGTCTGGAAGCGCGGGCTCACCTTGGCCAGCAGCGACGCGGCCGGCAGGTTGTTGTCCCGGGCCATCGCGAAGGCCAGCCGGATGCCGGCGGTGTGCACCGCCAGTTCGCACACGGTGATCGCGATGACCACACACCACAGCACGACCAGCCCCACCGTCGAGCCGAGGGTGGCGAGCACCACGTACTGGAGGCCGTCCACGGACAGCTCCTTGGCGTGCAGGTCGGGCACCGCCAGCAGCGCGAAGAGCAGGATCAGACCGCCGATGAGGAACGACGCGATGAGCGCGCGCAGGATCGCCCGGGGCGCGTTGCGGGCCGGGTCCTTGGACTCCTCACCGAGCGACGACGCGGTGTCGAAGCCGTACATGACGTACGCCGAGGCCAGCGACGCGGTCAGGAACGCACCGAAGTAGCCGAGGGACTGGCCCTCGCCCAGGCCGAAGGTGTCCAGGACCGCGCTGGGCCCGCGGGTGATGTGTGCGGCGAGCAGCAGGACCAGGATGACGGCGGCGATCAGCTCGATCGCCACGCCGGCGGAGTTGATCCGGGCCATCAGCTTGACGCCGAAGGCGTTGACCAGGGTGGTGAAGGTGACCAGGATCGTGCCGAGCAGCACCGCGTTGGCGGCCGCCGACTTCCCCGTCCCGTCGCCGATGAACTGGAACCACGACGAGATCTGCGGCAGCGTCACCTGGTACGCCAGCGCCACCGCCGACAGCGACACCATCGACGCGGTCAGCATCATCCAGCCGCCGAGCCATCCGACGTGCGGGCCGCCCAGCTGCTTGGCCCAGTTGTAGATCGATCCGGCCACCGGGTAGCGGGCGGCCAGCTCACAGAAGCACAGCGCCACCATCAGCTGCCCGACGAAGACCATCGGCCAGGACCACCAGTACGCCGGACCGCCGTGCGCGATGCCGAAGTAGAACAGCTGGAAGGTGCCGGTGAGGATCGAGATGTAGCTGATGCCGGCGGCGAAGGTGTGGAAGTTGCCCAGGGTGCGTTTGAGCTCGGGCTTGTACCCGAGTTCGGCGAGCGAGGCGTCATCGTGGGAGTTGTCGTGGGGGGCGGCTTCGCGCCCGTTGTCCGGACGCGAGGGGCCGGGACCGGTCACTCGAACCACCTCTGCGGCCGCGGCTCCGTATTGCGCCAGATGTGCTTGGCCTCCTGGTACTCCGCCAGCCCGGCGGGACCCAGCTCCCGCCCGATGCCCGACTGCTTCATCCCGCCCCACTCGGCCTGCGGCACATAGGGGTGGAAGTCGTTGATCCACACCGTCCCCGCGCGCAGCCGCCGCGCGACCCGGTGCGCACGCCCGCTGTCCTGCGTCCACACCGCCCCGGCCAGCCCGTACACCGTGTCGTTGGCGAGCGAGACCGCCTCGTCCTCGTCGCGGAACCGCTCGACGGTCAGCACCGGGCCGAACGATTCGTCGCGCACCACCGACATGTCCGGGGTGCACTCGTCCAGCACCGTCGGCAGGTAGTAGAAGCCGTTCGCCAGCGAGGGATCGTCGGGGGCCGCGCCGCCGCAGAGCAGCACCGCGCCCTCCTCCAGTCCGGCCGCGACGTACCGCTCGACCTTCGCGCGGTGCGCCGCGGAGATCAGCGGTCCGGTCCGGGCGTGCTCGTCGAAGGGCCCGCCGAGCCGGATCCCCTGGGCACGGGTGACCAGCTCGTCGACGAACGCGTCGTGCAGCTCGTCCTGGACGAGGAGGCGGGCGCCCGCCGAGCAGACCTGGCCCGAGTGCAGGAAGATCGCCATCAGCGCGTAGTCGACGGCGGTGTCGAAATCGGCGTCCGCGAAGACGATGTTCGGGTTCTTGCCGCCCAGTTCCAGCGCGATCTTCTTCACCGTGGGCGCGGCCGCCGCCATGATCCGCCGCCCGGTGAGCAGCCCGCCGGTGAACGACACCATGTCCACCCGGGGGTCCTCGGTCAGCGGCGCGCCGACGTCCTGGCCGGTGCCCAGCACCAGATTGCCGGCACCGGCCGGCAGCCCGGCCTCGTCCAGCAGCCGCATCAGATGGATGGCGGTGTGCGGGGTCAGTTCGCTGGGCTTCAGGATGAAGGTGTTGCCCGTGACCACCGCGGGGGCGACCTTCCAGGCGGTCTGCAGCAGCGGGTAGTTCCACGGGGTGATCAGCGCGCAGACGCCGACCGGCTCGTGCCGCACCGTGCTGTCCGCCGCCGCGATGCCGGTGTCCACGACCCGGTCGGTGCCGCCGGACGCGCCCAGATTGCCGAAGTAGCGGAAGCAGGCGGCGATGTCGTCCATGTCGTACTCGCTCTCGACCAGCCGCTTGCCGGTGTCCAGCGATTCCGCCCTGGCCAGCTCGTCCTTGTCGCGCTCCAGCAGCTCGGCGACGCGCAGCACCAGCCGGCCGCGCTCGGCGGCCGGCGTCCCGGGCCAGGGCCCGTCGTCGAAGGCGGTACGGGCCGCGCTGATCGCCGCGGCGGCGTCCTTCGGCCCGCCCTCGTCCACAGTCGCGACCAGGGTGCCGTCCGCCGGGCAGCGGATCTCCCGCACCTGCCCGTTGGCCGCTGCGGTCCACTGACCGCCGATGAACAGCTCCGGCATGGTGGTGCCTCCGGTCTCCGGGCTCGTACGAGGCGGTGGCGACGCGCGCCCGGCCGACGGCGCACGGCCGCCGGACCACGTGACGTCACTGCCACTGAGCGTAAGACCGGCGCTGCGGGTCCGCACGGTACGAGGGGCCGGGGGAGAGCGGGACGCGGCGCGGGTGGGGCCGATGGGGTGACGGCGGGCCCGGGCGGGACAATGGGGGGATGTCGTCGAACGAGTCCGCGCCACAGCCGGCGCACCGGGGCGTACGGGAGCCGGCGCCGTACCCGGTCGCCGATGTCGCCGGGTACCTCGCCGGACGCTGGAGCATCGAACGCACCGTCCGCGATCTGCGGACCGGCACCCACGGCAGCTTCCGCGGGACCGCCGGATTCCGGCCGGACGCGGCGGCGGAGGCGGGCGACGAGGCGCTGCTGCACGTCGAGGAGGGCCGGCTGACGTGGGACGGCACGACGTACCCGGCGAGCCGCACGCTGCGCCTGCGGCCCCGCCCCGACGGCACCGCGGAAGTCGACTTCGCCGACGGCCGGACCTTCCACGACCTCGACCTTTCCACCGGCCGGTGGAGCGCCGTCCACCCGTGCGCCGCGGACCGCTACGAGGGCACCTTCACCGCCGTCACCGCCGACGAGTGGCACCTGGAGTGGCGGGTCACCGGCCCGGCGAAGGACCAGTTGCTGCGGACGGTGTACCGGCGGCTCGGCTGATCTCCGCCGGTCCGCGGGCCGCGACGCTCACCCGACCGGCCCGCTCAGCCCGCCGCCTGCTCCGTGGGCTTCACCGCCCGCAGGGCGTACAGCAGCGGAATGATCGGCTCCGACGGCGGCAGCCGCCACCAGCCGTTCTCGGCCCGCACCATGGAGTCGAACCGCTTCCAGGGCAGCAGCTCGGTCTCCCGTACGAGCTCGACGGTCAGCCCCGCGCCGACCACGGCCGAGATCACCTCACCGAGGCCGTGCCGCCACTCGTAACTGGTCGTCGCCCCCTGGAGGGGAGGTCCGTCGGTGTAGGTGGCGGGGCTGTCGCTCCGGAGGGGCCCACGGCCCGCCAAGTAGTCGTGGTGCAGCCGGAGTTGCTGACGCGCGGGATCCGGGCTCGGGCCCGGCCCCAGCGCGTCGAGCAGCGGATGGAACTCCACCAGGTAGAACGTTCCGCCGGGCCGGAGCAGCGCGTTGACGACGCCCGCCCAGGCGGTGAGGTCCGGCAGGTAGCACAGGGCCCCCTTGCCGGTGTAGACGACGTCGAAGCGGCGGCCGCCGAGCGCCGCCACGGCGTCGTGCACGTCCGCCCGGACGAACTCCATCGCCAGGCCCGCCTCGCCGGCCAGCCGGCGGGCCTCGGTGACGGCCGCCGCCGAGAAGTCCAGCCCCACGGTGTGCGCCGCGCCCCGCTCGGCGAACGCGGCCGTCTCGGTGCCCAGATGGCACTGCAGATGCAGCACGTCCCGGCCCGCCACCTCGCCGAGATCCACCCACTCGAACGGCGCGAACCAGTCCTCGGCGCACCGCGAACCGTCCAGCCCGTAGAACGCGCTCGCCACGTGAACGGGGGTACGGGCGTCCCAGTTGGCCTGGTTGGCGCGGACCATCTCCGCGAGGCCGGGCGGCGGCGTACCCGGTGCGGTCGCCCTCGGCTCCGGACTCGGCTCACACTTCTCCGTGGTCATCTCTCCCTTCTACCGCCCCGGTATCCGGGCCACCAGCAGCGGTGGCCGGTTGTCGACGTCGGCGCGGCGCGGCCGTCACCCGCCCCTGCGACAGCGTCACCAGCCGAGGCGCCCGCCGGACCAGCGCCTCGTCCTCGGTGGCCACGATGCAGCTGACCCGCCGCTCGCTCCACAGCCGTGCGAACAGCTCGGCCATCCCGGCCCGCGCGTCCCCGGCCAGCCCGTCCGTCGGCCGGTCCGCCAGCAGCACCGCCGGCCGCTTCACCAATGCCCGCGCCAGCGCCACCCGCCGCCGCGCCCCCTCGTCCAACTCCCCTGGATACGCCTCGGACCGGTCGCCGAGCCCGACCTCCGCCAGCGCCTCGCCGGCCAGCTCCCGGCGGTCGGCCGGGCGCAGCCGCAGCGGTACGAGCGCGCCCGCCACGTTCTGCCGGGCGGTCAGCCCGGGCGACAGGCCCGCCGGCACCGAGGGAGCCGCCCCGGCACCGCCGCCGCCCGCGACCGTACCGATCGCCTCCGCCCGGATGCGGGCCAGCCGGCATTCGGTCACGACGGCCAGATCCGTGCCGTTGAGCACGACACTGCCCCGGCTGGGCCGCTCCAGCCCGCCGAGGATCCGCAGCAGCGTGGACATGCCCGGGCCGGCCGGGCCGCGTACGACCAGCGTCCCTCCGTCCTCGACGAAGAACCCCACCTCGTCCAGGACCCGCACCCCGTCCCCGTCCCGGCCGCTTCGGCAGCAGGTGGTCACGCCGGTCAGGTGGTACACGGTGCACGCTCCTCCAGGCCGTCGGCCGGGTGCGCGACGCTCCTTCGATGACCGTAGGAAACGGGCGTGACCGGTCGATAAGGGCGGCGTGAGAGCGCGATGAGAAACCCGCCGCGGCGGAGCCGGCCTCCCCTGTTTGCCCGTCAGCCCAGTCGCGGCGGTGTCCAGTCGGCGTGGCGCAGGAGGGTGCGGACGGCCACGCCGGACGGCGCCAGCCGGAGCGCGGTGTTGCGCAGGGCGACGGCGACGGGGTGGGTCAGTTGCTGCCCCAGGCGGCCGGCCCGGCGGGCGGCGCGGGCGACGGCCTGGCTCCGGGGGCGCCGCTCGGCGTCGTAGCGGGTCAGCGCCGCCTGCACGGTCGACTCGGTGCGGAGCGCGGCGGCGAGGGTGGCCGCGTCCTCCAGCGCCTGGCAGGCGCCCTGGCCGAGGTTCGGGGTCATGGCGTGGGCCGCGTCGCCGAGGAGCGCGACGCGGCCCACGGCGTAGCCGGGCAGCGGCGTGGCCAGCTCGGTGATGTCGTGGTGCAGGACGTCCTCGGGCCTGGTCGCGGCCAGCAGCGCCGGGATCGGGTCGTGCCAGCCGTCGAACCGGCGGCGCATCTCGGCGAGCGGGTCCGGGTAGCGCACGCCGGCCGGGGAGTTGAGGACGGCGTGCCACTCGGCCCGGCCGTCGGTGAACGCGAGATGGCCGAACTCGGCGCCCCGCCCCCAGGTCGGTTCGAAGTCGGTCCGCAGCTCGACCGGGTGCGCGGTGAGGGCGCGCAGCACGGTCGACCCGCTGTGGACCGGGCCGGGGTGTCCGGGGAACAGCCCGCGGCGCAGCCGGCTGTTGACGCCGTCGGCGGCCACGACCAGATCCGCGTCGAGCGAGCCGTCCTTGAGGGAGATCCGTACCCGGGCGGGGTCGGAGCGGTCCACGGACGTCACCTCGGAGCCGATCACCAGGGACTCGGCCGGCAGCGCGGTGCGGAGTATCCGGTGCAGCGCGGCGCGGGGGATGCCGACGATCGGAGTGCCGAGGGCGCGCTCCAGCGCGGCCCCGTCCATGACGGCCAGCCGGCTTCCGTCCGGGGTCCGGGTGCCGCCGAGGTACTGCGGGCGGGCGGCCGCCCGTACGGCGTCGCCGACGCCGAGGGCGTCCAGCGCGCCGATGCCGTTCGCGTGCAGGGAGATGCCCGCGCCCGCGTCGTCGAGGACGCGGGCCCGTTCGACGACCGTCACGTCCCAGCCGATCAGGCGCAGGCCGACGGCCGTGGCCAGCCCCCCGATGCCCCCGCCGACGACCACCGCGCTGCTGCCCATGCCAGGCCCCTCTTCTCCCGATGCCCCTGCACGATCTTCTACAGATGTAGAAGGAGCGTACCCGGCCTCTCTCTACAGGTGTAGAAAGGGGTGGTGACCACCGACCGACGCACCGTTCTCGCCGACGCCGCCCTCGACGTGCTCGCCGGGGCAGGAATGCGGGGACTGACCCACCGCGCCGTGGACCGGGCAGCGGACCTGCCACCGGGCACCACCTCCGCGTACTACCGCACCCGTCAGGCGCTGCTCACCGCGCTGGTCCGGCGCCTGGTCGACCTCGACCAGGCGGAGCTGCGGCAGGCGGGGGAGGCGCCGCCGCCGCGGGACGTCGAGGAACTGGTGGCCGGGCTCGCCGCGTTCACCGAGCGGCGGCTCACCGGGGACGGCCGGCGGCGGTCCCTCGCGCGGTACGCGTGCGCCGTCGAGAGCGTGCGCCACCCGGAACTGCGGGAGATCCTCGTACCGCGCGAGAACGCCGCACGCACCGCCCTGCGCGACTTCCTCGCCGCACGCGGTGCGGCGGATGCCGAGGGCCGCACCCTGACCCTGCTGGCCTGTGTCGACGGACTGGTCTTCGACCGGCTGCTGGGCGGCGGGGGCGTGCTGGAGGAGGAGATCCGGGGCCTGGTCGAGGCCGCGCTGCGGTAGCCGCTGGGAAGCGGCCACGGACAGGCGTGGCCGGAAGTCGGCAGGTGGCGGGGCGTCGGACGGCCGCGTCCCGGCGGTCGGACAACTGGCTTTGTTTTACCGGCTGCTGACGAGCAATTATCCCGTCTCCCGTCTGCAACATCCGCCACGCGATAGGTATGTTGGACGCTGCGCCGCGTGGTCGTTCCGACACGGAACGAGTCCACCGTTGCGCCATCGCTGAGGGCTGTCGAGCGACAGGAAAGTGTGGAATGAGCCAGGAGACACAACCGCAGTCCGGCGCCGTCGATGTCACGATCCCGAGCGTCGCGCGGATGTACGACTACTACCTGGGCGGCAAGGACAACTACGCCGTCGACCGCGAGGCGTGCGAAGAGCTGAGCAAGGTGGTGCCGAGCACCCAGGTGCTGGCGATCAACAATCGGCGCTTCCTGCAGCGGGTGGTCCGCTGGCTGGCCGGCGAGCACGGCATACGGCAGTTCATCGACCACGGCTCAGGTCTTCCCACGCAGGACAACGTCCACCAGGTCGCCCAGCGGATCGACCCGGCCGCGCGCGTCGTCTACGTCGACAACGACCCCATCGTGCTGGCGCACGGCCGGGCGCTGCTGGAGGAGAACGCCAACACCGCGGTGATCCAGGCGGACATGCGGGACACCGACGGCATCTTCGGCAGCCCGGAGGTCGAGCGGCTCATCGACTTCGACCAGCCGGTGGCCGCGCTGTTCGTTTCCGTACTGCACTGCATCCCGGACTCCGACGACCCGGCCGGCCTGATCAAGCGGGTCGCCGACCGGCTGGCGCCCGGCAGCTTCCTCGTGGTGTGCCAACTGGTCAGCGAGGACGCCGCGACGCGGGACTTCGTCACCGAGTTCATGCGGGTGCAGACCCACGGGCAGTGGGGCCGGGTGCGCCAGGCCCATGAACTCGCCGGATTCCTGGACGGGTTGGAGATCCTGGAGCCGGGCCTGCTGGAGGTGTCCACCTGGAAGCCGGATGCGGACATCGGTCCGAAGCAGCTCACCCAGGAGTGGATCGAGTACGGGGGTGTGGCCCGCAAGGTGTAGGCGGGAAAGGACGCGAGGCGGGGCCCGCGGGCGCCGCCTCGTCACCGGCCGCAGGAACCGCCCCCGGTCCGCGCGCCGCCGGTGTCAGTTCTCCTTGAGCAGCCGCTCCAGTATCGCCAACGACTCGCGCGGCGACTCCGACTGGGCGCTGAGCCGGTCCATCACCGCGAGGTAGTGATCGACGTCGTCCCGCTTGTCCAGATAGAGCGCGCTGGTCAGCTGCTCCAGGTAGACGATGTCGGGAAGGTCGGGCTCCAGGAACCGCAGGATCGTGATCGGGCCACCGGCCGCCGCCAGCCCACCGAGGCTGAACGGCGCGATCTGCAGCGTCACGTTCGGCAGTTCGGCCATCTTCAGCAGATGTCTGAGCTGGCCCGCCATCACCTCGGGGCCACCGAGCGGTCTGCGCAGCGATGCCTCGTCGATCACCGCCCACACCCGCGGCGCATCCGGCAGGGTGAGCAACTGCTGCCGCTGAACGCGGAGTTGAACCCGCCGGTCGATCTCTTCGGGCTTCGACCGCGGATGGCCGAGCTGCGCCACCGCGCGGGCGTACTCCGCCGTCTGCAACAGGCCCGGCACGAACTGGACCTCGTACGTACGGATCACCGAGGCGGCTTCCTCGAGGCCGAGGTGGGTCTCGAACCAGCCCGGCAGCACATCGCTGTACTGGTGCCACCAGCCGGGGCTGCTGGTGCGGCGGGCCAGCTTCAGGAAGTCGGCACGCAGGCCCTCGTCCGTGACGCCGTAGAGCGTCAGCAGGTCGGCGACGTCCCGTTCCTTGCAGCTCACCCGGCCGAGTTCGAGACGGCTGATTTTCGCGTGCGAACCGCGGATCGCGTCGCCGGCGGCCTCGCGGGTGATGCCCGCGGCTTCCCGCAGCCGGCGCAACTGGGTGCCCAGCACGATGCGCAGGACGGTCGGACCGCCCCGCGGATGGTCGAGATAGCGGCGCAGGGACGGCTCGCTGCTCGGCTGCGCGGCGCTCATGCTGACTCCCCTGAGTGGTCGGGCGAACGCCCAGTGTCCCACCGCCACGAGTGTTCGTACAGCCGTGGTGACTACCCGGACGACATATGCGCCAATCTCGGCGGCATATGCCTCAGACGCGCTTGACGAGATCGTCGAAGTCGCCGTCCTTGGCGCCCTGGACGAAGGCTGCCATCTCGTCGCGCGTGTAGACCAGTGCCGGCCCGGAGGTGAACCGGGAGTTGCGCACCGCCACCCCGCCGTCCGAAAGAACGGCCAGTTCAACGCAGTTGCCGCTGGGGTTGCTGCGGCGACTCTTGCGCCAGACCGCGCCCTCGATGCTGGTCGCCCGTATGCCGTTGGTCACCGGCTTCATCACAGTTGCTCCCTTGCTGGAGGAGGCTCCTCCGACCGATCACGGGCCCGCGATCACGATGGCGTGAACGAGCCCCTCTGCGGCCGTCCTTACCGATGTAATTGCAGATGCACTTGCATCGAGGGACGGCTGACGAGGATATTAGCTCTCCGAGGCAGTTCGGCCCAGACCCGAAATCCCTTCAGCGGAGATGTTGATGACGGCACATCCGGCAGAGACCGTGCACGGCGCCCTTCGGGATGAAGCGCGTGAGGAGAGCTGGTGGCTGCCTGATCCCGACGGCTTCGCCGCATGCGCCCTCAGCAGCTCCGCCCACACCGTGGCGGAGGCCCGCCAGTTCACCCGCGCGACCCTCAAGGGCTGGCGGGTGTGTGCCGACGCCGCCGAGGACACCGCCCTGGTCGTCTCCGAACTCGTCAGCAACGCACTGCGCTACGGCTCCCCGGCGGCCGACGAGCGCACCCCCGGCACGCCCCTGCGCTTCTGCCCCGCCTGGCTCGCGCTGACCCGGCAGGACAGTGCCGTCCTGTGTGCGGTGTCCGACGCCGCCACCACCACACCCGTCGTCACCCCGCAGGACCCGCTGGCCGAATCCGGCCGCGGGCTGCACATCGTCGACCAGCTCAGTGTGGAGTGGGGCTGGACGTCGCCGGACACCTCGGGCAAGACGGTGTGGGCGACGGTGCCGGTACGCGGCTGACCCGCCGAGCGGCCCCGCGGGCCCGCGGTGTGTGACGATCTCCCGGTCGCGTCACACACCGCTGGAAGGCCCCACGAGCCGATGGATCTGCTGTCGCTGCGCTACTTCAGGGAGGTCGCGCGCCGTGAGCACATCAGCCGGGCGGCCGAGGAACTACGGGTGGCCCAGCCCTCGGTGAGCCGCACGATCACCCGGCTGGAGGCCGAACTCGGCGTGCCGCTCTTCGACCGGCAGGGACGGACGATCCGGCTCAACCGCTACGGATCCGCCTTCCTGGCCCGGGTCGAGCGGGCCCTGAACGAACTCGACGACGCCCGGCGGGAGGTCGCCGACGCCGCCGGGCTCGACGACGGCAGCGTCGCGGTCGCCGCGGAGACCCTGCTGCCGCTCACCGAACTGCTGGCCGCCTTCCGGGCCGCGTACCCCGGCGTCGCCGTCCGGTGCTTCCAGTGCACGCCGGAGAGGATGCTCGGCCGGCTGCGCTCCCGGGAGACCGACTTCTGCTTCGCCTCGCAGCCGCTGCCCGGACCCGGCCTCGACGCGGTACGGCTGCTGGACGAAGAGGTGCTGCTCGCCGTGCCGCTCGCCCACCCGCTGGCCGGGCGGAACCGGATCGCGCCGGCCGACCTCGTGGAGGAGCCCTTCATCACCACCCGGCCGGGGCACTGGCAACGCGCCCTGCTGGAGCGGCTGTTCGCGGCGACCGGACGGCGCCCGGTGATCGCCTGCGAGGGCGACGAACCCGGCGCCACCCACTTCCTGATCGCCGCCGGTCTCGGCATCGGCCTGATGCCCTCGCTCGCCCGGGCCGACCTCTCCGGGGCACCGCTCGGCTGGCTGCGGCTGGACACCCCCGACTGCGTACGCACCCTCGACCTGGTGCGGTCCGAGGACCGCTATCTCTCCCTGGCCGCCCGGCGGTTCCGGGACATGGCGGTGGCCCACTTCGACGAACGGGGCCGGCGGACGCGGGCGGCCCTGGAAGAGATGCCCTAGGTGTGCTGTCCGGGTCTCAGCCGTCCTCGCGGACCGCGGCGAACGGGCCGGTGCCGTACGGATGCAGGACGATCGCGAGCTCCTGAACGGCGGGGCACTCCTCGGACGGGGCGCCGGCGTACCGGCCGGTGGCGGCGAGCCGGCGCCGGACGCCCTGCTGGCAGAGCCGGGCCAGCCGGTCGGCCTCGACGGCCGACAGCGTCGCCTCCGGCCGCAGCTGGACGTGGATGACCGGGCGGGACTCCAGATCGCCGCCGGCCGCCGGGGCCAGGCAGAAGCCCTCGATCAGAGCGGCCAGCGGATTGCCCTCGTACAGCCCCTGTTCGACGTCCTGCGGAGTGATGATGGCCCCCCGAATGCTGCTCGGTCGTCCCGCCCGTACGGTCCTCGCCATCCTCGGGGCCGGGTGCGGGGGCCGTCATGAGCACGGCTACTCAGGTGCCCGGGTGAGTACCCCGGGACCCGTCACTATTGCGAAGTCGCGCGCAACACCCGGGCCGGCGCCAGGCGTCAGCCGGCCGCACCGTCCGCCGGTCCGAACGCCGCCAGCAGCTGCTCGGCCGCCAGCGTCGCGGTGAGCTCCCCGTCGCGCACCGCCCGCTCGACCTCCGGGCCCAGCCGGCGCACCTCCGGGTGTTCCTGGAGCCGGTCGATGAGCCGCTCGCGGACCATCGACCAGGTCCAGTCGACCTGCTGGGTGCGGCGGCGCTCGGCCAGCGCCCCGGTGGATTCGAGCAGGGTGCGGTGCTGCTCCACGCGGTCCCAGAGGTCCTTCAGGCCGGTGCCCTCGCGGGCGCTGCAGGTCAGCACGGGCGGCGTCCAGGCCGCGTCCGCAGGCTGCAACAGCCGCAGCGCGCCGGCCAGTTCGCGGGCCGCGGAGCGGGCGTCCCGCTCGTGCGGACCGTCGGCCTTGTTCACCGACACCAGGTCCGCCAGCTCCAGGACGCCCTTCTTGATGCCCTGGAGCTGGTCGCCGGTGCGCGCCAGGGTCAGCAGCAGGAACGTGTCGACCATGTTGGCCACGGTCGTCTCGGACTGGCCGACCCCGACCGTCTCCACCAGGACGACGTCGTAGCCCGCGGCCTCCATCACCACGATCGACTCGCGGGTGGCCCGCGCCACCCCACCCAGCGTCCCGGACGTGGGGGAGGGGCGGACGAACGCCGCCGGGTCGGTCGCCAGCCGCTCCATCCGGGTCTTGTCGCCCAGGATGGAGCCACCGGTACGGCTGGAGGACGGGTCGACGGCGAGCACCGCCACCCGGTGCCCCAACCCGGTCAGCAGCGTGCCGAGCGCGTCGATGAACGTCGACTTGCCGACACCCGGCACCCCGCTGATGCCCACCCTGCGGGCCGAACCCGAGTACGGCAGCAGCGCGACCAGCAGCCGCTGCGCCGCCGCCCGGTGGTCGGGGCGGGTGGACTCGACCAGGGTGACGGCGCGGGCGATCCAGGCCCGGGAACCCGCGCGGACACCCTCCGCGTACCGTTCGACATCGATCGTCGCAGGCATGGCCCCCCGCTCAGAGCTCGTGGCCGAGGACCGACGCCAGGTCGCGCACCAGGTCGTGCGCGGCATCGGGGATGACCGTACCGGGCAGGAAGACCGCCGCGGCGCCCATGTCGCGCAGCGGCTGCACGTCCTGCGGCGGGATCACCCCACCCACCACGATCGTGATGTCCTCCCGCTCCTCCGCCGCCAGCGCCTCCTTCAGCGCGGGCACCAGCGTCAGATGGCCGGCGGCCAGCGACGACACCCCGACGATGTGCACGTCCGCCTCGACGGCCTGGCGGGCGACCTCGGCCGGCGTCTGGAACAGCGGGCCGACGTCGACGTCGAAGCCCAGGTCGGCGAAGGCCGTGGCGATCACCTTCTGGCCGCGGTCATGGCCGTCCTGGCCCATCTTGGCCACCAGGATGCGCGGCCGGCGTCCCTCGGCCCGCTCGAATTCGGCCACCAGCGTCCGGGTGCGCTCTACACCGGAGGAGGGGCCCGCTTCGTCTCGGTACACACCGGAGATCGTACGGATCTGGCCGGAGTGCCGCCCGTAGACCGTCTCCAGGGCGTCCGAGATCTCACCGACCGTCGCCATCGCCCGGGCCGCGTCCACCGCCAGCGCCAGCAGATTGCCCTCAAGTCCCGTACCGGGCTTGGACTTCGCCGCCTCCGTCAGCGCCCGCAGCGCCTGCTGGCAGGCGTCCTCGTCGCGCTCGGCGCGCAGCCGCTTGAGCTTCTCGATCTGCTGGGCCCGCACCGCGGAGTTGTCGACCTTGAGGACCTCGATCTCCTCGTCGGTCTCCACCCGGTACTTGTTGACGCCGATCAGCGCCTGCCGGCCCGAGTCGATCCGCGCCTGGGTACGGGCCGCGGCCTCCTCCACCCGCAGCTTCGGGATGCCCGCGTCGATCGCCTTGGCCATGCCGCCGGCCGCCTCGACCTCCTCGATGTGCTGCCAGGCCCGCTGCGCCAGGTCGTGGGTCAGCCGCTCGACGTAGGCGCTGCCGCCCCACGGGTCGATCACCCGGCAGGTGCCCGACTCCTGCTGCAGGAACAGCTGGGTGTTGCGGGCGATCCGGGCGGAGAAGTCGGTCGGCAGGGCGAGCGCCTCGTCGAGGGCGTTGGTGTGCAGCGACTGGGTGTGGCCCTGCGTCGCCGCCATCGCCTCCACACACGTCCGGGTGACGTTGTTGAACACGTCCTGCGCGGTCAGCGACCAGCCCGAGGTCTGCGAATGGGTGCGCAGCGACAGCGACTTGGGGTTCTTCGGGTCGAACTTCTGGACCAGCCGCGCCCACAGCAGCCGGGCCGCGCGCAGCTTGGCGATCTCCATGAAGAAGTTCATGCCGATCGCCCAGAAGAACGACAGGCGGGGGGCGAAGGCGTCCACGTCCATACCGGCCGCCAGCCCCGCGCGCAGGTACTCCACCCCGTCTGCGAGGGTGTACGCCAGCTCCAGGTCGGCCGTCGCGCCGGCTTCCTGGATGTGGTAGCCGGAGATCGAGATGGAGTTGTAGCGCGGCATCTTCTGCGAGGTGTACGCGAAGATGTCGGAGATGATCCGCATCGAGGGCTGCGGCGGATAGATGTAGGTGTTGCGGACCATGAACTCCTTGAGGATGTCGTTCTGAATGGTCCCGGCCAGCTTCTCCGGCGGTACGCCCTGTTCCTCCGCCGCCACGATGTACAGCGCGAGAACGGGCAGCACCGCGCCGTTCATCGTCATCGACACCGTCATCTTGTCCAGCGGGATGCCCGCGAAGAGCTGCCGCATGTCGTAGATCGAGTCGATGGCGACGCCCGCCATGCCGACGTCGCCGGTGACCCGCGGATGGTCGCTGTCGTAACCGCGGTGCGTCGGCAGGTCGAAGGCGACCGACAGGCCCTTCTGGCCCGCCGCGAGGTTGCGGCGGTAGAAGGCGTTGGACTCCTCGGCGGTGGAGAAGCCGGCGTACTGCCGGATGGTCCACGGCTGGTTGACGTACATCGTCGGGTACGGGCCGCGCAGATACGGTGTGATCCCCGGGTACGTCCCCAGGAAGTCCAGCCCCGCCAGGTCCGCCTCGGTGTAGAGCGGCTTGACGTCGATGCCCTCGGGCGTCTCCCAGGTCAGGTCCGCGACGCCCTTGCCGGTGGCCTGCGCCACCGCCTCCGCCCACCGGCCGTCACCGGACGAGGCGTCCGGCGTGCCCAGCTCCACGGTGCTGAAGTCCGGGATCTCCACCATCACGCCACCTCCATGACGTCCAGGGCCGAGGACAGCACCTCGACCGCGTCGCAGCCGGCGAAGACGAAGGAGTCCACCCCGGCCGCCTCGAATTCCTCCCGGCGCTCGCCCGGCTTGCCGGCGAGGTAAACCCGCAGCGCCCCGGCCGACTTCAGCGCGGCCGCCACGGCCGCCGCCTGCTCGCCGTACACCGCGTCGCTGGAGCACAGCACGGCGATCCGCGCGCCACTACCGGCGAAGACCCCGGCCGCCGACTCCGCGTCCACCGTCTCCTGCACCGGCTCGATGCCGCCCGCCTGGAAGAGGTTGGCGGCGAAGGCCACCCGGGCGGTGTGCGCCGCGACCGGGCCGAAGCCCGCCAGCAGCACCTTCGGACGGTCCCCGGACGCCGCCAGGTGGGTGTCGGAGCGCGACCGCAGCCGCTCGTACGCATCATCCCTGCGCACCCGCGGCAGCCCTCCGCCGGAGCCCGTCCGGGGGGATCCCCCGCCGACGGGGGCGGGTGCCGGCTCGCGGTCCACCGGCGCCTCGGCGAGGTGCGGGAACTCACTGACACCGGTGATCGGTTCGCGCCGGCGCGCCAGGTCCTCGCTGCGGCGCGCCCAGGTGGCCGCCAGCCGGTCGGCGAGCATCCCGGAGCGCAGCGCCGCGGCCTGGCCGCCGGCGCCCTCGATGTCCTGGAAGAACGCCCAGGCGGCGCGGGCCAGTTCGTCGGTGAGGTGCTCCACGTACCAGGAGCCGCCCGCCGGGTCGATCACCTTGGACAGGTGCGACTCCTCCAGCAGCACCGACTGGGTGTTGCGGGCGATCCGGCGGGCGAACGCGTCGGACACACCGAGCGCCGCGTCGAACGGCAGCACCGTCACCGCGTCCGCGCCGCCCACCCCTGCGGACAGCCCCGCGACGGTGGTGCGCAGCATGTTCACCCACGGGTCCCGACGGGTCATCATCACCGTGGAGGTGACCGCGTGCTGACGCTGTGCGGACGCCTCCGGCGCGACGCCGCAGACCTCCGCGACCCGCGCCCACAGCCGGCGCGCCGCGCGCAGCTTGGCGATGGTCAGGAACTGGTCCGCGGTGGCGGCGTAGCGGAACTCCAGCTGCCGGCAGGCGTCGTCGACGTCCAGCCCGGCGCCGGTCAGCTGCCGCAGATAGGCCACGCCGGTGGCCAGCGAGGCAGCCAGCTCCTCGGCCGCCGAGCCGCCCGCCTCGTGGTAGGGCAGCGCGTCGACGGTCAGCGCGCGCACTCCCGGCGCCTCGGCGACGCAGCGGCCGGCCAGCCGGGCCGCCGCCTCCAGCTGCACCCGCAGCTTGCTGTCGTCGCCGGTACGGGCCAGCAGGCCGAGCGGATCGGCGCCCAGCGAGGCGACGGCCTCGCTCAGCGGCACACCCGACGCGGCGTACAGGCGCAGCAACTCCTCGGCGGCCGGGGCGAAATCGGCGCCCGCGTCCAGAACCACCGGGGCCAGGTCCAGATAGACGCCCTTGAGCGCCTCCGCCAGACCGGCCACCGGCACCCCGCCGTCCCCGACGGTCAGCCAGACCGAGGTGGTGCCGTTCTCCAGGTCGGCGAGCACCGCTTCGTTGGCGCGCCGCGGATCGGTCTGCACGTGCCGCTGGCGTACGTCCCACCCGGCCACGGTCGTGCCCTCGGGACTCCCGCCGCGTACGAACGGCGGAAAGCCGGGGTGGCCCACGGGGGCCGCGCCGTCCTCTGCGGTGTACAGGGGGCGGATGCGGATCCCGTCCTGGAGGTCGGTGGCGAGGGCGTCCTCGGCGGCGGCACCCGTTGCCTGCGTGACGCCCGATTTGCGCAGCACGCCTTCGACGAGACGCTGCCACTGCTCTCGGTCGGCATCAGGGAAGGCCGCGGCCAGGGGAAGTTCGGTGGACTCGGCGGTCATGGCAGCAGGCTAAGCGAACGACCGTTAGCTGGAGCAGGGGCTCCAGCTGTGACGTTGCACTCGTTGACCACTCATGGATGTTCATATCTATGCGTCACTGACCGGTTCTGTACGGTGGGCACCGCACCCGAACGAGGAACGCGATGCCCACGGCACCGACCCCGCGCACCACGACCGCCGCGGCCCTGCTGCTGGCCGCCACCGCCCCCCTCTGGACGCTGCCGGGAGACGCCGCGCCCGACCGTGCCGCACCCTGCACCGGCCGCCGGATCGCCTCCTGGTCGGTCGATTCCCGCCGCACCGCCGCGTTCGCCCGCTACGGCGACGACAACACCCGGGGCGACGACTGGACGGGCGGCGACGGCACCCACTCGGTGCGCCTCCCCGACGGCCGTACGCTCTGGCTCTTCTCCGACACCTACCTCGACCGCATCCAGCCACCGCCCGGCCGGCGGGGCGGGCCGCACCGCCGCACCGCCGACGGCGGCGGAACGCCACTCCTGCGGCACAACTCCGCCGTGCTGATGTCCCGTTCGGGCCGGCCGGAACGCACCCTGACCGGCGGCCCGCCGTCCGCCCCGGGGCCGTTCTTCCCCGACCCGCCGGGCGGCGGCCTGCGCTGGCCGGTGCGGGCGGTGGTGGAGCCGCGTACGCCCGGAGCGCACGAGAAGGTCGTCCGGGTCCTGCTGTGGAACCGCGCGCCCGGGACGGGACCGTGGATCTTCGGGGTGCCACGCGCCACCGAGGTCGCCACCCTCTCGCTGCCCGGCCTGCGGCTGGAGAGCATCCGCGAGGCCGTGGGCCGGACCGCCGCCGACCCGGGCGAACGGGTCCTCTACGGGGCCGCCGCGGTCCGGCACGGCGACTGGACCTACGTCTTCGGCGGCGACGACCCGCCGTCCGCACCCGGCTCCGGCGCCTGGCTCGCCCGGGTCCCGGCCGGGCGGCTCGCCGACCGGGGGAGCTGGCGGTTCCGGGACGGCGGCCGGTGGCAACGGCGGCCGGAGCGGGCCCGGCCGGTGCTGCGGGTCGCCGGCCGGCGGGGCGTCGGCAGCGCCTTCACCGTCGTCCGCGACGGCCCGGCCTGGGTGCTGTTCACCATGGACACCGGGGGAGACGGCTCCGCCGGGATGCGCTCCCTCACCAGCTACTGGGCCTGCGCACCCCAGGGCCCCTGGCACGGCCCGCACGGGCACCTCACCCCGCCCCGTCCGCCGGCGCCCGACCCGCGGCACGTCGTCGTCTACAACCCCCAGGCCCACCCGGAATTCACCGCGGACGGCCGGCTGCTGCTCAGCTACGACATCAACTGGCTGGGCCCGCCCGGCGTCCCGCCCGACTCCCGGCTCAACGGAGATGTCGCGCTGTACCGCCCGTGCTTCCTGCGCGTCCGCCTGGGACCGGCGGCGTGACAACGGGCCGGAACGGGCCGCCGCGTCCGCTCAACTGCCGTGCCGCTCCCGCCACTCACGGGCCCGCTCGTCGATGTCGTACGGGGTGAGGTTGAGCGGCGGGCCCTCCAGCGGGGTGCGCAGCGCCGCACGGATCTTGTCGTTGACGGCCGTCAGGATGCGGCGCAGGGCGGCCTCGCTGGGCGCGACGGCCGCCGCCTTCAGGGCCTCCTCGGCCTCCTTGCGCAGGGCGAGGGTCGGCGGCAGACAGGAGAGGTGCTCCCGGCTCATCTTCTCCCTGATCCACCACATCTCGTCGTACGGCTGGTCGAGGTGGGGGAGGGGCTTGCCGGCGCCGGGCAGGCGGGCGAAGTCGCCGCGCTCCGTCGCCTCACGGATCTGCCTGTCGACCCAGGTCTCGAAGGTGACCCCAGGGGGTTTGCGCTCGGTCATCACATCTCCCCGTACCGTGGCCTCTTTGCCGGTGCTGTCAGCCTACGCCGCCGATGCTGCCGGAGCCGGTGCTGGTGCCGGTGGGACTGGGCTGCGAGACCGTCGGGGTGGGCTGGACCACCGGGAAGGCGTTGTTGCCGCCGCACACCATGGGGCCGACCCGCACCCTGTCGCCCACCAGGGTCACGACGACCTGCCCGGCTGGTTTGTTCCCGGGCACCCGGGCGTTGGCCGCGGTGCACACCAGCTGGTTCAGCGAGGCGGAGTCCAGCAGCTTGGCGTTCATCGGCAGGGTGATCACGACGGTGCCCTCGCCGGTGGCGGCGGTCAGCCGGCCGGGG
Organism: Streptomyces lydicus; assembly: GCF_000717345.1. Lineage (GTDB taxonomy): Bacteria > Actinomycetota > Actinomycetes > Streptomycetales > Streptomycetaceae > Streptomyces > Streptomyces lydicus. The sequence goes on from NZ_JNZA01000015.1 coordinate 216,162, forward strand.
AACTTCGGCAGCACACTGGACAGGCCCCGCATCCGCTCGGCGTGGTTCGGCCCGTCCATCAGCAGCTGGATGGCCTGCTCGGGATCGACCGGGGCCTTCGCCGGGCGGGTCGCCGAGCGCAGCCCGGACGGCCCGTAGAAGAACAGCTGGACGTCGGCCGCCGGCTGGCCCGGTGACTTGACCCCGCTCGCCGGCTCACCGGCATCGATCACGTCCGTGGGCGCGATGCCGCAGCCGGCCAGCGCACCGGCCAGTGCGCCGGAGACCACGCCGCCGACCACCCGCCGGGTCCGTGCCGCTCGCCGTACGGGGGCGTTCGTGGTGCTCATACGTCGTTCTCCTTCGCGGTGCGGGGGCCCGCGGCGCTCGTCGCGTCCGCCCCTTCCGCGTCCGCCGTCTCGTTCGGCTCGTCGTGCCGCAGCGGCAGATCGACCGTGAACACCGCACCGCCCTCGGGGCAGTTGGCGGCCCGCATCGTCCCGCCGTGCAGCCGGACGTTCTCCATCGCGATGGCCAGGCCCAGGCCGCTGCCCTCCGAGCGGGCGCGGGCCGAGTCCGCCTTGTAGAAGCGCTCGAAGACGTGCGGCAGCACCTCGGGGTCTATGCCGGGGCCGCTGTCGAAGACCTCGATCAGCAGCCGGTCCGCGCCGGGCTCCGGCGCGTGCAGCACCACCCGGACCGGCTCGCCGCCGTGGTGCAGCGCATTGCCGACCAGGTTGGCGACCACCACGTCGAGCCGCCGCGGATCGAGCCGGGCCCGCACGTCCTCCGGCAGCTCCGCCGTCACCCGCTTCTGCCAGGCCCTGGCCTGCAGCGTCTTCCGGATGGTCTCGCCGACGTCCACCTCGTCCGGGTGCAGCGCCGCGGCGCCCGCGTCGAACCGGGAGACCTCCATCAGGTCCTCCACCATCCGCGCCAGCTTGCCGGTCTCCTGGCTGATCAGCCGGACCGCGGAGGCGGTGTCGGGGTCGAGGGAGTCGGCGTCCTCGTCGAGCACGTCGGTGACCGCGGTCATCGCCGCCAGCGGCGTCCGCAGCTCGTGCGAGACATCGGCCGCGAACCGCCGGGAGTTGGCCTCCAGCCGGCGCAGCTCGGCCATGCTCTCCTCCAGCCGGGCCGCCATGTCGTTGAAGGTCCGCGACAGATCGGCGAGTTCGTCGGCGCCCTTGACCTCCAGCCGGGTGTCCAGCTTGCCCTCGGCGATCCGCCCGGCGGCCTGCCGCAGGCCCCGTACGGGCCGCAGCACCCCGCGCGCGGCGAGCAGCGCCGGGATCACCGCGAGGATGAGCACCGGCAGCGCGCCCCGCTGTGCGGCGCTCACCAGCGCCTCGACGTTGGCTTCCTCCGCGCTCAGTGGAAGTTGGGCGTAGACGGACAGTGCGGACGCCTGGCCGTCGGACTGCCGGACCGGCATGCCGATCACCAGCCAGGGGGCACCGGCCCGGTCGATGCGCTGGAAGGCCGGCACATGGCGCTTCTCCACCGACGACTTGAGGTCGGCGGGGATCACCACCCCGCGCCGCAGCCCGCCCTCGTCGCTGTCCGGCACGCCGCGGTAATGCACCGAAATATCCCATTCGCGGGATTTTCCGGAGCGCTCCAGCTGGACCCGGAAGTTGTCCAGGTCCGCCTGCGCCGGCGGCACCGTGAGCTCCGGCGCCAGCGAATTGACCTGCGCGCGCAGATCGTTGACGGCGATGTCCTGGGAGCGCTGGAGGATGGCGTTACGGGCCTCGCGGTAGGTCAGCAGCGCGGTGGTCAGCGCGCTGACGGCGGCCACCACCAGGAACCCCACCACGAGCCGGGCCCGCAGTCCGCGCAGCAGGGTGCGCGACGGCACCCGGCGGCCGAGGCGGTTCACAGCGGCCCGAAGCGGTAGCCGAAGCCGCGCACGGTCTGCACGTAACGGGGGCTGCGCGGGATGTCCTCTATCTTCGTCCGCAGCCGCATCACACAGGCGTCCACCAGCCGCGCATCGCCGTGATAGCTGTGCTCCCAGACGTGTTCCAGCAGCTGCTGACGGCTGAAGACCTGCCCCGGGGTGGCCGACAGGAACAGCAGCAGCTTCATCTCGGAGGGCGCCAGCGCCAGGTCCTGGCCACCCTTGCCGACCACCAGCCCGGCCCGGTCGATGGCCAGCTCGCCGTACGTCTCGACCGGAGCGGGCCCCGGCTCCACGGCCGGCGCACCGTCGGCGGGCAGCGCCGTACGACGCAGCACCGCCCGGATCCGGGCCTCCAGGACCTCACCACGGGCCGGTTTGACGATGTAGTCGTCGGCGCCCGCCTCCAGGCCGAGCACCACATCGAGATCGTCGCCACGTGCGGTGAGCATGATGATCGGCAGCTGCCGCTCGGCGCGTATCAGCCGGCACACCTGGAAGCCGTCCTTGCCGGGCAGCATCAGGTCGAGCAGCACGATGTCGGGCCGGAAACCCGGCAGGACCGCGAGGCCCTCCTCCCCGCTGGCCGCCGCCGCCACTTCGTGGCCGCGCCGCCGTAGCGCCAGGGTCACCCCGTCCCGTACGGCGGCGTCGTCCTCGATCAGAAGTACACGTGGCATGGGTCCAGTATCAATAAGTTTCATGATGGATCCGTAACAGGAGCAGCCTGCTCGCTCCCCCGTGCATCTGTGGTGGTGGAAGGCGGCCGGGCGGACCAGCGCCCGGCGCCGTCCGGTACGGACACCAGCACGGCACGAGGGACGGGATAACGATGGCGCGGCGCTTCGGCATTGAGGGCGGGATCATCGGAGTGGTGGCGGCGGCCGTGGTGTCGCTGGGGATCGTCGGGGCGATCGCCTCCGGCCAACTCGGCGGGCCCTCCCAGGCCGAGGCGGACACCCTCAGCAACTCCCAGCAGCCCAAGAAGGCGCCCCGCATCGCCCCCGTCGACCCGTCCATCGTGCACGCCTCGGACCGCCCCGGCCGCAGCCTCAACATCACCATCGACGACGGCCCGGACCCCGTCTGGACCCCGAAGGTGCTGGAGGTGCTGAAGAAGCATGACGTCAAGGCGGTCTTCTGCATGATCGGCCCGCAGGCCCGGGCCCACCCCGAGCTGGTCCAGCAGGTGGTGGCCGCCGGGCACAAGCTCTGCGACCACACCGTCAGCCACAACACCGGCATGGACCACCAGCCGGACAGCTACCAGTCCCGGCAGATACTCGACGCGCAGAAGATGATCGAGGACGCGGCGGGCGGCGCGAAGGTCGAGTACTACCGCGCCCCCGGCGGCGCCTTCACTCCCTACAGCCGCCGGCTCGCCGCCGACCACGGCATGCGCCCGCTCGGCTGGAACGTCGACAGTAAGGACTTCGAGAGCGGCAGCGTCGAGGCGATCGACGCGACGGTACGCGGCGAACTCACCAACGGCCCCACGGTCCTCTTCCACGACGGCGGCGGCGACCGCTCCCGAACCGTCGCTTCTCTGGACCGGCTGCTGCCCTGGATGAAGCAGCAGGGCTACGGATTCGGATTCCCCAAGCGCTAGGAACGGCGCTTCGGCAGCGCCAGGAACGGCGGGACGGCGCCGGTGCGGCAGTTGGTCCTTCGCGGGGCCGGCGGCCGCACCGGTGCGTTTGGGGGTGCCGGTGCTGGTTTCCGGTGCGTGTGGGGGTGCCGGGTCGCTGGGTTCCGCGGCTTCTGCGCAGGTTTCTGCGCCGTTTTCGGCGCCGGACGTGGGCGTCGCCGTGTGTCGCCGGGTGCTGAAGTCCGTTTCCGGCCGGCCGGCCCGCCGGGCGCTTCCGTTCCCCGCGCCCGGCCCGCCCGTCAGCCGTCAGCGGCTCACGCTGCGCCGAACAGTTCCGCCAGGGCGCGGTCCATGCCCAGGTGCGCCGACTCGCTGCCCGCCTGCACGACCGCGTAGGAACGGGCGAGGAACTGCCGCACGTCCTCGGTTCTCAACTGCACCATCGCGATGCCCTCGTCGGCGTGGAACTCCATCACCGTGCGGTCCGGGCCGCTCGGCCGCACCCGCACGTCACCCCGCCCGGCCGGCGCCCGCAGCCCCTCGTCCAGCAGCTCACGGGCGAACGCCCAGTCCACCGCCGAGCCGTCCAGCGATATCTCCGGCGGAAAGGACATCCGCACCGCGAGCGGGTCGGCGGGCTGGTAATGCAGCATCGCGGGGACCGCGTACGGGCCGGGAGTCGTCGCGATGAGACGGACCTGGACGGCTTGGTCGATGACGGTGTTCATCGCGCTGCTCCCTCACGGCTGTCGGGCATGGGCAAGGCTCGTCCAGTAAGACGGTGTGCCCACTCTCGCCGTGCACGCGACAGGGGTGTGATGTATCTCATGTTGACGGGGGTGTGCTGGATATCCCCCTCGCCTATGGCAGTTGGCGCCCCCTGGCGCCTCCCACGCAGCCGCGCCACCGGGTGGGCCGGGCACGCGCCGTCCCGGCGGACCGGGAACGGGCCCTTCCGGTGGACCGGAACGGGCCCTCCCGACGGGCCCGGGGGCTAGCCCTGCCGGTGGACCAGGAACTCGTCGAGCAACCCCGGGGTCACCGCCGCCGCGAAGCCAGGCGCCGCCTCGGCCGCGAGGTCCCGGACCCGGTATCCGTCCTCGCCCGCCGCGACCGCCGCGGTCAGCGTCACCAGCCCGGAGCGGCGGGTGAACGGCGAGGTGGAGAACGTCCAGGCGGCGATCGCCGACCGCTGGAGCGCCAGGGTGTCGCGGCTGAAGGTCCCCGACCGGGCGACCAGGTACGCCCCGCGGATGCCGTGCCCCAGACTGCGGTACGCGTCGCGGGCCAGCCACCACACCACCGGCGTGGTGACCGCCGCGTAGATCCACGCGCAGTGCAGCAGTACGGGCGTGAACGCCACACCGAGACCCGCGAGGACGGCAGCGCCGGGCACCACCACGAACAGCAGGCCGCGCGTCCGCCGCCGGCGCAGCGCCGCCCGCGGATGCCCGGTCAACGGCTCGGCCTCCGGGAACGCCGCCCGCAGCGCGCCGCTCGCGACCCGCAGCGCCTCCGTGCGGGGCGCCGGCGGCAGCAGCCCACTGCGCTTGCGGTTCTCCTCACGGTTGCCCAGCCCGCCGGCCACCGCGCGGACCAGTGCGCCGCCGCCGGCCCGCAGCAGCAGCGGTTCGCGTAGCAGCACACCCCGCAGCCGGGTCCCTTCGATGGTCACCGAGCGGGTGGTGAACAGCCCGCGGCGCACCCGCAGCGAGCGGGCGTCGGTCCACTCCAGGCTGTAGTGCCACCAGTTCTCGACGTAGAGAGCGATCGCGCCGACCGAGCCGAGCGCGAGCACGACCAGCAGTGCCGCCGGCACCGTCAGCCACAGCGCGCTCGCGCCGAATTCGGCGAACGCCCGCTGCACGAAGCCGAGTTTCCACGGCTCGATGCCCATCCCGTCCAGCGCCCGGTAGACCGACCCCGCCACGACGAACACCCCGCCGACGACCCAGAAGGTCAGCGGCGCATAGCGCAGCCAGCGCCAGCTGATCCGCGCCACCACCGGGTCGTCCGCCGCGCCCTCGGCCTCGGCCCGGGCGAGCAACTCCGCTCGCAGTCGGTCCGCTTCGGCGACCGTGAGCGCCTCCAGCGACAGCTCGCTGCCGCCGTCCCCCGAGCCCGCCGTACCCGCCCGCAGGACGGTCACGCCCAGCAGCCGGTGCAGTGGCGACGCCGTCAGGTCGACGGTGCGGATCCGGCGCAGCGGCACGCTCCGCAACCGCCGGTTCAGCAGCCCGCTCCGTACCTCCAGGGTGTCCGCGGTGACCCGGAATTCCGTACGGGCCCACCGGATCAGCCCGAGCGTGGTGACGACGGCGAACGAGGCGGCGATGGCGGCGAGCGTGATCCAGGCGCCGGTGGTGATCCGCCCTCCGGTGGCCAGCGCCGTCAGCGCCAGTGAGGCGAGCGGCGCCCCCATCCAGCCGCAGTGCACCAGCAGCGTACGGGGGTCCAGCCGCCGCCACGGTGCGGTTGAGGTGGGGGGAGCGGTGGCGGGCGCGGAAGGGGGAGCGTCAGGGTGAGCGGTGGGGGACGTGCCGGACGCGGTCGGCGCGAGCCCGGGCGTCCCGGGGTCCCGGGGCGCGCTCATGCGGCATCACCCGGTACGTCCTGCGCGGCCTCACCGATCCGCCGGGACAGCTCCTCGGCGTCCGCGTCGGACAGTCCGGCGATCTTGATGTCACCCGCGGTCGAGGCGGTGGTCACGGTCACCGTCGCCAGCCCGTACCGCCGCTGCAGCGGACCACGCACGGTGTCCACGGTCTGCACCCGGGACAGCGGCGCGATCCGCCGCTTCTGCCAGAACCAGCCGCCCGCCGCGTACACCGCACGCCCGCCCAGTTCCCACGCGTGCACCGCGTACCGCCACCGGGGCATCACCAGCAGATAGCCGACGGCCGGCACGACGAGCACGACCAGCAGCAACGGCCCCAGCCACGGCAGCGCGCCGGGGAAGAACAGTATCGACAGCACCGCCATCACGAGCGCGATCAGCAGCATCGGGCCGCTGAGGGTCAGCAGGGCCTGGAGCGTCCACCAGCGGCGCGCCCGGGGATCGACGCGGTGGCGGGGCGGTCGCAGCAGCGGGGTGGCGGGTTCGGGCATGCGGGTCACCGGTTTCCAAGTCAAGCGTATTGAGTACGGGTACGTTATAACCGTACGAGCGACTTGTAAAAGCGGACCGGGCGGCTGCACGCCGGGCCCTGCCCGACATGTCGCCGACTTCGGGAAAGGCCCTTCACGCACGAGAACCGTGGTGCGCCGGAGGTCACAAAGCCCGCGAAGCCACCAAGCCCGGGGCGGGAGCAGGGCAGCCCCTGCGCTCCCGCCCACCGCAAGAAAGAAGTCGCGTCCGTGCCCAAGAAGGTGGACCACGAAGCCAGGCGCCAGGAAATCTCCGAGGCGCTCTGGCGGATCGCCAGCACCCGCGGGCTGGACGGCGCCAGCCTGCGCGACGTCGCTGCCGAGGCCGGCATCTCGCTCGGCCGGCTGCAGCACTACTTCCGCACCAAGGACGAAATGCTGGTGTTCGCCCTCCAGCACATCAACCGGCTGGCGGCCGGCCGGATCCGCGAACGCATCGAATCGCTCGACCAGGAACCCACACCACGCGCCGTCCTGCGCGCCTGCCTGTCCGGCATGCTGCCGCTGGACGACAAGAGCCGCATCGGTCTCCTGGTCGGCGCCGCGTACTACGCCCGCGCCGTGCACGACCCCGCCCTGCGCGCCGAAGCGCAGCACGGCATCCCGCAGCTCCGCGCCTTCTTCGCCGACCAGCTCCGGCGGGCCGCCGAACGGGGTGAGCTATCCCCGGAGCGTGCGACCGAGGACGAGGCGATGCTGCTGATCAGCGCCGTCGACGGGCTCGCCACCTACGTCCTGCTGGGCGTCCATGAGCCGCAGGACGCGCTCCGCATGCTCGACCTGAAACTGGCGCACCTGTTCGGGGACGCCGGGGAGGGAGTGGAGGGGCAGGAGAGGGTGAAGGGGAGGGAGGGGGCGGGGCGGTAGGAGGGGCGCGGGAGGGTCGGGCCGGTACGGCGGTCGGGCCGGCCAGGAGGCGTCAGTCGCTCGGGGGGAGGGACGCGATCAGGCGTGTCCGGAACGGGAACGGGTGGGTGGAGCTCCGGCTTCACGCCCCGCGCAGCAGGGCGGCCAAGTCGGCCTCGACGTCCAGATGCTGGATCTCGCCGCCCCTGGGCACGATCTCGTACGCCTGGTCCAGGAAACTCCGCAGGTCCTGCGCGTCGAACTGCACCAGGGCCATCCCGTCGAGGGTGTGGAACTCCACCACGACCACGTCGCGTTCGCCGTCGGGATTGGCCGGCCAGATCTGCACGTCGCCCGCACCGGCCGGCTCGCGCAGACCCTCCTCCAGCAGTTCCCGCGCGAACGTCCAGGTCACTTCCGCCCCGTCCAGCGAAGCGGCGGGCGGAAAGGCCAAGCGAACCGCGAAGGGGTCGGCGCGGTCGTAGCGCAGGCTCGCCGGGATTGCCCGCGACTGGGGAGCGCTTGCGATGAGTCGGGCCTGAACGGCTTGGTCGATGACGCTGGACATCGCCGGCTCCCTTGCAATTGTTGCGAATTCCTGGGTCTACAACCACTAGGACGGCCGGGCCGTCGCGTGAGGTGCATTGGATTCCCATGGAACCCACGTGACCTGTGTCACGCGCCGTTGAATTTTGCGAAATGCCCTCTTTGGCGACGCCGACGAGCGGTTGACGTTATGTCAGTATCCGCGGTCGGCGGCGCAAGCCGGGGCATTACGAGGAACCCGCGCGTCTGCCGCGCACTCAACTCGCCCTGATTGTCCTGACTGCTCTGACTCCTCTGTCTGTTCTGTCTGTTCCTATTGCGGTTACTGCCCTTGCTGTCCTTACTGCCCTTACTGCCTTGGTTGCGTCGACTGTGCTGACTGTGCCCACCGCGCCGGCTGTTCACCGGCCTTCTTGTGGTCTGGACGGGAAGGTCGGGCTGGACTAGCTTCCAGCGCACAACCTGAGCGGGGTGGGGCGAATGCGGCGCATGGGGCGCTCGTTGTGCAGCGGCTGGATTTCGGGCAGGTACGACAAGGGAAGGCAGCCTGCCCCTGGTTCCGCACGGAGGCCGTTGCGTCGGGGCGCCGCCCTTTCCGCTGCCGCGACACTTACGGCGCTTACGGCAATTACGGCGCTTACGGCGTTCGCGGTGCCGTCCGCCGTCCCACAGGCGGCGGCCGCACCGGTCGGCGCAGCACCCTCGGCCGCCACGCGTCCCACCCCGGACGCCGGCTGGCACTGGCGCCTCAAGGGCAGCGGCAGCACCGCCCGTTTCCGCGGCCTGGCGGCCGTCAGCCGTACCACCGCCTGGGTCGCGGGTACGTCCGGCACCGTCCTGCGCACCCACGACGGGGGCAAACACTGGACCGACATCTCCCCGCCCGGTGCCGGGGCGCTGGAGTTCCGCGACATCGAGGCACTTGACGCGCGCCGGGCGGTGATCCTCGCGATCGGCGAGGGAGCGGCCTCGCGGGTCTTCCGTACCGACGACGCGGGGGCCACCTGGACCGAAAGCTTCCGCAACGCCGATCCCCGCGCCTTCTACGACTGCCTCACCTTCTTCGACCGGCGCCACGGCATCGCACTCAGCGACCCCGTTGACGGCAAGTACCGCATCCTGTCCACCGGGGACGGCGGACGCAGCTGGCGCGTACTGCCGTCGGACGGGATGCCCCCGGCGCAGGACGGCGAGGCCGCGTTCGCCGCCAGCGGTCAGTGCCTGGTCTCCAGCGGCAGCCACGACGCCTGGATCGCCACCGGTGGCGCGGCCACCGCCCGCGTCCTGCACACCGCCGACCGCGGCCGTACCTGGTCGGTCAGCGACGCGCCCCTCCCGGCGGGCGACCCGGCCCGCGGCGTCTTCGCCCTCGCGTTCCGCGACCGCACCCACGGCCTCGCGGTCGGCGGCGACTATCGCCCCGACCAGCCCTCGCCCCACGCCGCCGCCCTCAGCAACGACGCCGGCGCCAGCTGGAAGGCGACCCCCGCACCCCCGCAGGCATACCGCTCCGGCGTCGCCTGGCTCCCGCACTCCCGACGCCTCGCGCTGGCCGTGGGCCCGTCCGGCAGCGACCTCACGCTGGACGGCGGTCGTACCTGGCACTCCTTCGACAACGGCTCGTACGACACCGTCGACTGCACCCCTGACCTGGGCTGCTGGGCCGCCGGCGAACGAGGCCGGATCGCACGCCTGGAACCGTGAGGGACGCGGCCCGGCGGCCGGAACGTACGGATCCGAGGCCGCCGGGTTCGCGCGGCGGGTACGCCTGCCCACCGGGAAGAAGAATCTGTGCGGGGGAGGGTGTGGGCGAGGGCGCGGAGGTGGGGGCGGGCGCGGGTTGCGAGTGTGGGGGCGGCGGGGGCGTCCGCCGCCCGCCTCACTCCATCAAGCTGCCGAGCCGCCCTTCCAGCACGACCAACAACTCGCCCAGCGCCTCGGAGAGTTCCTCCTGCCGCTGATCACCGATGCCGTCGAGCAGCGCGGCCTCGTACCGGAGCTGTTCGGGCAGGAGCCGGTCGATGGTTTCGCGTCCCTCGTCGGTGAGCGAGAGATGCGCGACCCGCCGGTCCCGGTCGTCGGGCCGCCGCGCGATCAGTCCCCGCTCCTCCAACTGCCGCACGCGCTTGGTCACCGCGGCGCCGGAAGCGAACGTCTCACGGGCCACCCGCCCCGGGGTCAGCTCGCGGTCCATCCGGCGCAACGTACCGAGGATGTCGAACTCCGGACGGGTGAGCCCGGCCCGTCGCAGCGGCGCGTCGGCCGCCTGCTGCAGCAGCGCGGAACAGCGGTTGAGCCGCCCGATCACCGCCATCGGGCCGGTGTCCAGCCCGGGGTGCACCTGCTGCCACTGGCGCAGCACCCCTGCGACGATGTCCTCGGTCACCCGCACTCCTCTCGGCCATTCCGTACGCCCCCAATTGTGCCTTCCGCAGGTCGCCGGCCGCCGCGCGGGCGGGCGCCCGGGCGCGCAGTTCAGGCGGCCAGCGCCGGCGCCGAAAGCCGCCGGACCAGACCCGCCAGCGCACGATGCCCCTGCTGCTCGGCGTGCGCGATCCGCTCCTCCGGCAGGGCGCGCTGCCACCACTCGCCGGCCGCCACCTCCGCGGCTTCGCGCAGCTCGACCAGCGCGCCGACCAGCCGATCCCGCGCCCAACCGGCCTCCAGAGCGTCGTCGGCCCCCGCCGCCCCTGCCGTCCCTGCTGTCCCTTCCGGCGTCTGCGTCGTCTGCGTCCGCCCCGTACCGTCCGCTGCTCCCGCCCCATCCGCCGGGCCCGCCGCCAGCAGCCGGGAGGCGGCGGCCTCCGCCCGCGCCACCCGCTCCAGCGCGACGTCGATACGGTCCGCCGCCCGCCGATTCGTCACGGCGATGCAGCAGACCAGGCCCACCCCCGCACCCACCACGGTGTCGATCCAGCGGTCCGCGATCAGCGTCGTTGCCGGCAGATGGCTACCGAATTCGGTCAACAGCAGGGCCATCGGCGTGACCCACACCGAGCCCAGCCAGTAGTTACGGGTGATGCACGCCTCCGCGCCGATCTGGAAGGCCAGCGCCAACGCGATCATCGCGAGCTGCCCGGTGTGGATCAGCGGCAGCAGCGCGGTGAACAACCCCAGCCCGAGCAGATTGCCGAGGGTGCGCTGCAACGCGCGCTGCCAGGAGAGGGTGGTGTTGGCCTGGTAGATGGAGGCAGCGGTGACCACGGCCCAGTACGGGTGCCCGACGCCGACCGCCATCGACGCCCAGCCCGCCAGCGCACACCCGACGGCCACCCGTGCCCCTATGGGCAGCAGCGGGGAACCGGGCGCGAGCCGGGCGAGGACCGCCCGCAGCCCGCGCGGCCACCCCGGCACAGGCCGCCGCAACCCCGCGACTCCCGCCCCGCCCAGCTCACTTCCGCCCATGGCCGTGGCGCGCCCCGCGAGGTGCGCCTCAGCCCGTCCAGCGGTGCGCCCCGCGACGTGCCCGCCGGGCCGCCCCGCGAGGTGCGCTTCCGCCCGCCCCACGGCGCGCGCCGTACGTCCCTCCAGGCTCTCCTCCACGGCCTCGATGCCCCGCAGCTCCTCGGCCTGCGCCGCCGACAGCGCAACCCACGGCAACGGACGCCCCCGCCGCAGATCCCGCGCCCAGACACGCAACCGTTCGGCTTCGGCCTCACGGTCCACCACCGGGCCCACGAGGGCCTCCCGGTCCACCCCACCGACGCGCCGGCCTTCACCGGACCGGACGTGCGAAGGGAACGGGCCGGCGGCGGACCGGCTGTCGCACGCGAGCCGGCCGACACCGGACCGGACGTGCGACGCGAAGGGGTCGGCACCGAGTTGGTCGCGCGAGGGAAACGGGCCTGCGCCGGGCTGGTCGTGCGAGGGGAACGGGCCGGCACCGGGCTGGTCGTGCGAGGGGAACGGATCGCCACCGAGGTGGCCGTGCGAGAGGGAGGGGGCGGCGTCGGACCGGTGGTGCGGAGAGAGCAAGCCGACGCCGGACAGAACGTGTGGCTCGCTCCCCACCCCGCCCTGGGCCTCCTCCTCAGCGCCGGCGTCGCCCAGCGCCGCCTCCGCGCGCACCAGCAGACGTTCGAGGCCGGCACGCGCCGCGGCCTTCTCCGGCGTACGCGCGGGAGGGACCAGGAAGAACGTGTGCCAGGCCGCATTCACGGCCGCCGCGGCGCCGTGCCGCGCCTGCGCCACGTCACGAGCGCCCGGTGCGGCCCCACCCGCCGCCGCACCGGCCACCTCCGACTCCGTACGCAACAGCCCCGCCGCGGCCTCCAGCGCCCGGGCGGTGGCGATCCGCTCCGGCCCCTGGGGCCGGATCAGGGCCGGCGCCATGCACACGAGCCAGGCGAGCGCGCCGGTGCCGAGTGCCAGCCCCAGATGCAGCGGCACCTGCCCCAGCTGCTGCGGCACGAAGAAGGCCGAAGCCGCGATGAAGGTCAGGATGAGGTTCCCCGGCGGGCCGATCCGCGTCGCGTCACAGATCATCTTGTGGGCCGCGGCGACCAGCGAGGCGAGGACGACCAGCAGCGCCGTCGACGTCACGAGCGACGCGGCGGTCAACGCGATCCCCAGGCTGGCGACCATGCCCAGCACCACCCACGGCAGGGCCCGGGCACGAGCGGCGTACGGCAGACCGTGCGCATACAGGGCGCACATCGCCCCGGCCGAGGTGTAGAGGACCAGATCCAGCCGGCCCAGGGCGTACAGAGTGGCATCGGGAATCGCCAGCGCCACGACAGCGCTGAGCGCCGGCTTGTGCCAGATGTCGACGGGGCGGCGCAGCCGCACGGTGCTCTTGATCGGCAACGGCCGGGCACGCACCGTGCTCCCCGGCCGCGCGCCCCCTCTCTTCCCTGCAGGCTTCGCGTGCTTCCCCATACCAAGAAGCTTAACAGGTGTTTTACTAGCGAAATATTAGCCCAGGGTCCGCCCACACCCACGTCACGGAAGTCAGGGATCCGCCGTCCTCCGTCGGGCCCCATGGCCTGCGCTCCACCCTTGACAGTCGGGGGGCGACAATGACCGGGTGCCATCCGCCAAGAAGAAGACGACCACTGCGAACGCCTCCCCGGAGCGCCGCCGCGAACTGCTCAACACCGCGGCCGAGGTCTTCGCCGCCCAGGGCTACAACGCGACGACCGTCCGCCGGATCGCCGACGAGGCCGGCATGCTCGCGGGCAGCCTCTACTACCACTTCGATTCCAAGGAATCGATGCTCGACGAGATCCTCTCCACGTTCCTGACCGAGCTGTGGGACGGCTACGACGCCGTACTCGCCGCCGGGCTCGGTCCGAGGGAGACGATCGAAGCGCTGGTCACCGAGTCCTTCCGGGAGATCGACCGACACCGCGCCGCGGTCGCCATCTACCAGAAAGAGGCCAGGCATCTCTCCGCCCAGCCCCGCTTCCGCTATCTCGCCGACTCCCAGCAGAAGTTCGAAAAGGCATGGCTGGGCACGCTGGAGCGGGGTGTCGCCGACGGTGTCTTCCGCGCCGACCTGGACATCCGCCTCACCTACCGGTTCGTCCGCGACACCGTCTGGATCGCGGCGAGCTGGTACCGGCCGGGTGGTCGGCACAGTCCCGAGGAGATCGCCCGCCAGTACCTCTCCATGGTCCTGGACGGCATCGCGCTGAGCGCCTGACCCCACAGGCGCGCGCCGCCCGGCCCCGCGGCCATGACTACCCGGCGGTCATCTGAGGCATCCCGTCGCCCAGGGCATGCCCTCGTACGTGACCAACCTCCGCACGCGACTGCACCGCGCACGGCGTGCGACTAGCCGCCCCGCCGCGAGGCCGGCGGTACTCCGCGCGGCTCGGCTCGCGGCTCAGCTCAGCTCATGGCTCAGCAGGGGGTGTTCCGCACGTACAGAGCTCGCGGCGTCGAGGTCGTCCCGTAGCGGAAGTCCTTCGTCGCACCCTTGGGCAGGCGGCCGTGAGGATCCTTGTGGTACGGCACGACGATGATGAAGCACGAGGTGCGCTGGGCGCACAGGTTCGTCAGGCGGACGTACCGGTCGTGGCCCTTGTTGAAGTACTTCCGCACCTTCACGCACTGCGGCGAGTGGCCGGCCGCGGCCGCGTCCGAGGCGGTGGCCACGGTCAGCGAGGCGCTGCACGCCACCGCCGCCAGCGCTATGGCCGTGATCTTTCGCATGTGAGCTCCCCCGAGAAAAACTCAGAATCAGACACCCCCGCGAACCCGTTCTGGGTTCGCACGTTCATTCCCCATTGTCCATGCCCGCCCAGCAAAACCAGCCCCGGGTGCCACACGGGGACACAACCGCGACATAAGCGCGCCCCCCTCGGTGCCCGTACCGCCCCGCCGCAGAGCAACCCGCAAAACCAACCGGCACCCCGCGTACCTGCCGCCGCAGACCCGCAAACTCCCAGGTCGTCCCGCCCCTCACCCCAACGGTCAACCATCGTCGACACCCCCGTTACGGCGGGCGCCACGGGGCCCCGCGCCCGCCCGGGTACGTCCCGCCCCTCCTCCCGAACCTGCTAGTCCTCCCCGCCCTCCGGCAACCCTCGCTTTGCTGAGCTTCTGTCTCTTATACACATCTCCGAGCCCACGAGACTCCTGAGCATCTCGTATGCCGTCTT
>NZ_JNZA01000016.1 GCF_000717345.1 Streptomyces lydicus
GATGATCCGGTTCAGCGCCGCGGTGGCACTGCCCCGGCCCGCACCGGTGCCGTAGACGCGGTAGACGATGTGCAGATCGTCCGCGATCACCGTCGGGATCCGGTCCTCGGCGGTCTGCGCCGGCCGGACGTCGTTGTGTCGTTCCGTCAGAAGCTCAGCCACGTCCGTACCGCTCCTCGGCCTTCCAGAAGTACACATAGCCGGCGACGCCGGCCAGCAGGGCCCATCCGCCGGCGAACGCCCACACGTGCGGCGGCAGTTGCTTGTGGGTGAAGCTGTCGATCAGCGCGAAACGCATCAGGTCGATGTAGACCGCGGCCGGATTGCCGTTGAGCAGGATCTCCACGATCTTCGGGAGGTGCTTGCCCTTGAGGATCAGGTCGATGCTGAACATCACGCCGGAGGCGTACATCCACGTCCGCATGATGAACGGCATCAGCTGCGCCAGGTCCGGGGTCTTGGAGCCCAGCCGCGCCATGACCATCGCCAGGCCGGTGTTGAACACGAACTGCAGGGTCAGCGCCGGGAGCACCAGCAGCCACGACCAGGTCGGCACCTGCCCGAAGCACAGCAGGATGACCGCCAGTACGCCCATGGAGTACAGCAGTTGCTGGAGCTGGGCCAGGCAGAACGAGATCGGCAGGCAGGCCCGCGGGAAGTGCAGCGCCCGCACCAGGCCGAGGTTGCCGGAGATCGCCCGGGTGCCGGTCATCACCGAGTTCTGCAGGAAGGTGAAGACGAAGACGCCGGTCACCAGGAACGGGATGTAGTCCGGGACACCCCTCTTCGTGCCGATCAGCACACCGAAGATCAAGTAGTAGACGCCGGCGTTGAGCAGCGGGGTGATCACCTGCCAGAGCTGGCCGAGCTTGGCGGTGGTGTACATCGCGGTGAGCTTGGCGGTGGCGAAGGAGGTGATGAAGTGCCGGCGGTGCCACAGCTGGCGGGTGTACTCGCCGAGCGAGGGGCGGGCGCCGCTCACCGTGAGGCCGTGGCGTTCGGCCAGCGCGCGCAGCTCGGGGTCGGGTGCCGTACCGGGGCGGGGTGCCCGGGCGGGCGCCGGCGCCGGCGGAGTGAGGGTCTGGGGCATGGGGGCCGCTTTCGCTTGCGTACGGGGGCCGCAGAAACGGAAACCGACGACGGGACGGGTCCGTATCGTCGCGACGCCGACACTAAAGGGAGCTCACGTCGAAACGCAACCGTAGCGTCGTGACGGTAGGCTCAAGCCATGGCAAAAGACGGCAGCGGGAGCGACCCCGCGGCGGCGCGCCGGACCCCGGCGGGCGCCGCCGTACTACGCGAGGACAAGACCGAGGCGATCCGCGCCGCGGTCTTCGAGGAGCTGGCCGCGGTGGGCTTCGCCCGGATGTCGATCGAGGGCATCGCGCGCCGGGCGGGGGTGGGCAAGACCGCCGTCTACCGGCGGTGGCGCTCCAAGCTGCACCTCGTCCTCGACGTGGTGTCCGCGGTGGCTGCCGCCGGGCTGCCGGCGCCCGACACCGGGTCGCTGCGCGGCGACGTGCGGATGCTGCTGGAGGTCGCGTCCCGGGCGCTGCGGCACCCGATGGCCTCGCAGATCATCCCGGACCTGCTTGCGGAGGCGGCCCGCAGCCCGGAGCTGGCGCAGGCGCTGCGGACGGCGCTGCACGACAGTCAGGAGGGCGTGGCGGCCGCGGTGGTGGCCCGTGCGGTGGAGCGCGGCGAGCTGCCGGAGGACGTGGACACCCGCCTCGCGCTGGACCTGCTGACCGGCCCGCTGTACTGGCGGCTGCTGGTCGTCCGCGACGCGCTGCCCAAGGGCTACCTCGACGCGCTGGCGGCTTCGGTGACGGCGGCGCTGGGGGCGGAGTGACCGAGGGGGCCTGAGGGGCCCTGAGGGGGCTCGTTTGGGGCGGGCCCCTGGAGCCCTGCAAGCCCTTAGGGCGGGGCCGAACGGATCCCGTACGGGGTCGACGGGCCCCCTGCGGAGCCACAACGGGGCGGGGTGGGGCGGTATTCCCGCGGGGCGGGGTGGGTCCGGGCGCGAGGGGTGGGGTGCGGGCCTGCCGGGGGAGTCGCGACGGGCAGGGGCGCGCGGGGGAGACCACCCGCGCAGGGGCGCGCCGGCGAGTAGGCCACCCGCGGGCTCCCCGGCCCAGAACGCCCTCATGGCAAAGGGGCAGGCTCCCCGGCCCACGAGCACCCCCGTAACAGCCCCGCCCCCGGCCGGGGGACCGGTCGGGGGCGGGGCTGTGTCCGGGGGGTGTGGGGGTCAGCCGGCCAGTTCGATGCCTGAGGTTTCCGTGGTGTCCTTGGCCGGGGTGTCGTCGGCCGCGGTGCGCGGGGACGGCAGTTTGATCAGGCCGGCGTCGGCGGCCGCGGCGCGCGGCGACGGTGCCACGGTCCGCTCGTCCTGCGGGAGCGGCTCGGGGAGCAGTTCCTCGCCGAGGAGGACCCGCCGCACCACGCGCTCGGCGGCGTGGCCGTCGTCCCACTGGCAGAACCGGGCGCGGAACGCGGCGCGCAGGCCGGTGGCCTTCTCGTCGTCCCAGCGGCCGCTGCGGAACGCCTCGATCAGCTCGTCCTCGGTGGTGGCGATCACGCCGGGGGTGTCGCCGGGCTTGCCCGAGAGCAGGTCGAAGGTGACGCCGCGGGAGCGGACGTAGGTGTCCCAGTCGTCGGCGTAGTTGATGATCGGCCGGTCGAGGTTGGCGTAGTCGAACATGATCGACGAGTAGTCGGTGACCAGGGCGTCGGCGGCCAGGCACAGCTCCTCGACGACCGGGTGGCCGGAGACGTCGATCAGCGCGCCGCGCTCCTGGAGTTCCTGCAGGCCCGGGTCCTGGTCGTAGAAGTAGTGGGTGCGCACCAGCAGGACGAAGTCCTCGCCCAGCTCGCGGGAGATCTTCTCCAGGTCGAGCCGGGGGACGTAGCCGACCTGGTAGTCGCGCATGGTCGGGGCGTAGAGGACCGCGGTCCTGCCGGGGGCGATGCCCAGGCGCTCGCGGATGTCCAGGACGTCCTGGGCGCTCGCCCGGTAGTAGACGTCGTTGCGGGGGTAACCGGCGTCCACCGACTCGAAGTTGCAGGGGTAGACGCGCTCCCACTGCTCGGTGGTGTGCTGGTTGGAGGAGAGCGAGAAGTCCCAGCGGTCGGCGCGGGCCAGCAGCTTGCGGAAGCTCATGCCCTTGGCGGCGGCCGGGTAGCGCTTCTGGTCGGTGCCCATCGACTTCAGCGGGGTGCCGTGGTGGGTCTGGAGGTGGACCTGGCCCTCGCGCTTGACCACCCCGTCGGCGAAGTTGACGTTGTTGACGAGGTACTTGGCGCGGGCCATCACCTCCCAGTAGCGCGGCGAGTTCAGCACGACGTGGTCGATGCCGGCCGGGATCGCGCCGGAGTCGGCCAGCTGCTGCTTGACCACCCACACGCCGTGCACGTGCGGGGCCAGCTCCTTGGCCTTCTCGTAGACCGCCAGCGGGTTGCAGGCCGGCAGCCGGTTCCAGTACGCGGAGTAGACCGCGAGGTTCTCGTCCAGCGGCTGGCGCAGCAGCGCCTGGTAGCGCAGGTCCATGGCCTTCTTCTTGGCCTGCTTGACCCGCTTGGTGGCGTGCTTGCGCACGGTGCGCTGCACCTTGCCGGCGACCTTGAGGCCGGCCAGCGCCGGGTAGGCGTCCTTGGCGAGCAGCGCGTACTTGCCGCCGGCCATGCCGGTGGGGCGGACGAAGCCGGCCGGGATCCGGGTGCGGTAGTCGCGGGCGGCGCGGTGGAAGAACTCGGCCTGGGCGTTGGCCGGCAGCCGGCCGGGCTTGTCCAGCACCGTCAGGTAGTGGTCGATCATCTTGCGGAACATGTGCGGGCGCCAGCGCGACAGCTCCGGGTGCGCGTCGAGGTAGTCGAAGACCCGCTCGTACTGGTCGAAGACGTCGAAGTGCTTGCGGCTGGTGGTGCGCAGGATGTTGCCGCCCTGCCGGCGCTGGCGGTAGTGCAGGCAGACCCGGTCGAGGACGGCTATGGACCCGGCGGTGATCAGCGTGCAGAACGTCCAGGGGGCGTCCTCGTAGTAGCCGACCGGGAAGGCGAAGCCGTGCTCCTCGATGAAGTCGCGGCGGTACGCCTTGTTCCAGACGATCTGCAGCAGGTCGAGGATCTCGGGGCGCTCGGCGAGGGTGAAGGAGGGCGCGCCGGACTCGTCGAGCAGCTCGGCGAGCGCGTTGCGCCGGGCCGAGCCGTCCCAGTAGGTCCGGGCGTAGTCGAAGATCAGGATCTCGGGGCTGTCGGTGGCGGCCAGCCGGTCGGAGAGGGCGGTGAGCGCGCCGGGCACGAGGGTGTCGTCGCTGTCGAGGAAGAGGACGTACTCGCCGCGGACCTTCTCCAGGCCGGCGTTGCGGGCCAGGCCCAGGCCGACGTTCTCCGGGAGGTGGAGGACCTGGACGCGGTCGTCGCGGGCGGCGTACTCGTCCAGGATGGCGCCGCTGCGGTCCGGCGAGCAGTCGTCGACGGCGATGAGCTCGAAGTCCGTGTAGTCCTGCTCCAGCACCGAGTCCATGCACTCGCGCAGGAAGCCCTGCACTCTGAACACGGGAACGATGATGCTGAAGCGGGGTACGGCGTCGAGGTCTGTCTCGGACATGCGGTGCTAACTCCTCGTGACGATCTGAGTGCAGAACGCAAAAAAGGCCCCAAAGGGGTCTTTGCATTGTCAGCCTTCTGACTCCCGTTCACCCAAAAAGGTTGTTGTTCGTAACCTGAAAGTTCTGTGGTGCTCATCACGGATGTGGTCAAGTAGTGAACTTTCGGACGAGCGGGATCCGGCCGGCCACCGAATACTGAGGGGGTGTCACCCGCGCCTGAGCCCGGCGACTCCCGCCGCCCGCCCAGTCCTTCCCGTCGCCGGCTGCTCCAGGCCGCCGGCGGGGGAGTGCTGGCCGCGACCGCGGGCGTCGGTATCTACGCGTGGCGCACCCAGCAACTCCCCCGAACGGCCGAACCCAGCGGCGGCAGACGGCCCTTGGTGGACCCTGCCGACCAGTCCTTCCTCCAGGTCATCGCGCACGCCGACGACGGCCTGTACTTCATGAACCCCGAACTGGAGCAGTCCATCCGCGGCGGCGCCCGCTCGGTCACGGTCTGCCTCACCGGCGGCGAGGCCGACGGCCACAACGTCAGCAGACGGGCCACCGACCCCGCCGGCGTCCCCCGCAACCGGCCCGCCTTCGCCCGGGCGCGGACCAACGGGCTGCGCGCCGCGCACGCCGTGATGGCCACCGGTGACCCGGCCGCGCCCTGGGACGTGTCGGTGATCTCCCTGCTGCCCGGCTTCCAGGCGGAGCTGCACACCCTCCGCGCCGCCCCGCACCACCAGCTGATCTTCCTGGAGCTCGTGGAGTCCCGGGCCGTCTGGCAGGCCCGCGCCGTCAGCCTGCGCGGCCTGTGGCTCGGCGCCACCGACACGCTGCCCACCCTGCGCCCCGCCGGCACCCCCGTACGGCGGCAGTACCACTACACCCGCGACCAGCTCACCCACACCCTGGTCGCGGTGCTCGACCGGGTCCGCCCCACCGTCGTACGGACCCTGGACCCCAACGCGGCGCACTCCCGCAAACGCCCCCCGGCCAGCCCCGACCGCGACCCGCGGCTCACCGGACTGCGCTACTACGACCACCAGGACCACACCGCCTCCGCCTACTTCGCCCAGGCCGCGCTGGCCGCCTACCAGGGCAGCACCCGCCACCCCCCGGCCGTCGTGGAGCACTACCTCGGCTACGAGTCCGGAGTGCTGCCCAACGACGTCGACCTGTCCACCGCCCGCCGCAAGGCCGGCCTGCTGGCGGTGTACGGCTGGGCCGACCACCGCCGCTGCGGCGACCCGGCCGGCTGCGGCGACCGCAAGGTGGGCGGCTCGGCGCTGCACGGCGGCTCCGGCAGCTGGACCCGCTCCACCCGGTTGCGCGCACCCGGCTCCAACGCCTGGATCCGGCCCGCCGCCGACGGCCGGCTCACCGCCTTCGCGGTGCTGGGCGGCGCGGCGTACTGCTGGACCGAGACCCGGCCGGGCAGCGGCACCTTCGGCGGGCCGGCCCGGGCCGGCGGGGAACTGCTGCAGGGGCAGATCCACGTGGTGCGCCGCCCCGACGGCGCGCTGCAGCTGTTCGCCACCCGCACCGTGCTGCCCGGCCGCAACGCCGCGCACCGCCGTGAGCTGGTGACCGCCGCGCAGCGCGGCACCGCCGAGGACGGCCGGCCGCTCTTCCCGCACTGGGAGTCGCTGGGCTCGCCCGACGCCGATCCGGTCCGCTCGCTGGAGATCGGCTTCCCCGCCGCGGTGGCCGCCCCGGACGGCACGGTGCACGTCTTCGTACGGACCTGGGACGGCAACATCGCCCACCGCAGCGGGCCCGGCGGCACCTACTGGTCGCTGTGGGAGCGGCTGGAGGGCCCGGTCGGCACGCTGAAGGCGTCACCGCAGGTCGTCGACGGACTGGACGCCTGCGTGGACTCCGACGGGCTGATCCACCTGGTCGCGCCGAGCACCGGGACCGTGCACCACTGGGTGTCCAAGGAGGCCGGCGAGATACCGCGGCCGGCCGCCGCCACGGGCCTGCCGCAGCCGGCCGGCCCGGTCAGCGTCGTGCCGCTGGCCGGCGGCGCCGTCCGGGTCGCCTACCGCCGCTCGGTCACCGCGCAGGTGCTGCTCGCCGAGCGGCAGCGGCTGATCGGCGGCTGGCGGGTCTCGGCGCAGTGCGCGGCGGTCGGCGGACACGGCCGGGTGGCGGCGGCACCGGTCGGCAGCGGCGACCGGATGGTGCTCGCGGCCCGCGACGACGCCGGTGACGTGCGGATGGCGATGGCCCAGGACGCGCCCAAGCCCTGGCAGACCGGCCGGGTGCCGCACTCCGCGGCGGCCGGGGTCGCCCAGGACGCGGTGGGGCGCGCCGTGGTGGCCGTGCTGGGCACCGACGGCAGGCTGTACACCACCCGGCAGACCTCGGTCGGGCAGGGCGCGCTGTTCCGGCCCTGGCAGGGTCACGCGGAGGCCGCCGGGCGCAGGATCCGCCGGGAGACGACATAGGTGAACGGGATGGCGAAGCCCGCCGCGACCAGCGGCGCCACCGTGCTGTTCATCCCCAGCCAGCTCACCAGCGCCACCAGTCCCACGCTCTGCACGACGTAGTTGGTGACCTGCGTCAGCGGGAAGAGCAGGAACTTCTTCCAGGTCGGGCGGGTGCGGTAGGTGAAGTACGTGTTGAGGAAGAACGAGCAGACCAGGCTCATCAGAAAGCCGGCGGTATAGGCGGCGAAGTACGGCAGCAGCCGGTGCAGCGGCAGGTAACAGGCGTAGAACGTCAGGGTGTTGACCCCGCCGACGGCGGCGAAGCGCACCAGCTGGCCCCAGGTCGCGGACGAGGGGCGGGCGGGCATCAGCGGGCCTGCGAGCCGGCGGCGACGTCCGCCGTTTCGGGCGCGGGAGGCAGCCCGTCGGTCTCCTTGAGCAGGAAGTGCGGCCGCCGCTTGGTCTCGTAGTAGATCCGGCCGATGTACTCGCCGATCAGCCCCAGCATCACCATCTGCAGCCCGCCCAGGCCCACGATGATGGCCACCAGCGTCACATAGCCGGGGGCCGTCACCCCGCCGACGACTGCCGCGCCGATGATCCACAGGGTGTAGACGGTGGCGAGCGCCGCCAGGCCCAGACCGGCGTAGATGGCCAGCCGCAGCGGCCGGCAGTTGAAGGACAGCATCCCGTCGATGCCGTAGTTCACCAGTGAGCCGAACCGCCACTTGGTCTCGCCGGCGCCCCGGGCGGCGTTGCGGTAGTCGAAGGTGACGGTGTCGAAGCCGATCCAGGAGAACAGGCCCTTGGAGAACCGGTTGTACTCCGGCAGCGACAGCAGCGCGTCCACGGCCTTGCGGGACAGCAGCCGGAAGTCGCCCACCCCGTCGGTGAGTTCCACATCGACCCAGGTGTTGACGGCCCGGTAGTAGAGCCGGCTGAGCGCGGTCCGCAGCCGCCGGTCGCCGTCCCGGCTGCGCTTGGCGACGACCTGGTCGTGGCCGAGCTGGTAGAGGTCGAGCATCCGCTCGATGAGTTCGGGCGGATGCTGGAGATCGGCGTCCATGAGGATCACCGCGTCGCCGGTGGCCGCCCGGAGGCCGGCCAGCATGGCGGGCTCCTTGCCGAAGTTGCGGCTGAAGGAGAGGTAGCGGGTGGTGGCCCGGTGCCGCTGGGCCAGGCCGCGCAGCCGCGCCAGGGTGCCGTCGGCGCTGCCGTCGTCCACGTAGCACACCTCGTAGACGATGCCGAGGCGCTCCAGGACCGCGCGGAGCGCCGCGTCGAACCGGGTCACCACGGCCTCTTCGTTGTAGCAGGGGACGACGACGGAGAGCTTCATGCCCGGGCCTCCTTGCTGGGGCGGGGCCGTGAGCGGCCCCGCAGGCGTCCCCCGAACGCGACCGCGGCGAGCACCAGCCCGGCCGCACCGCTCACCGCCAGCCCCGGTCGCAGACCCGGCGGGACGTACGCACACGACAACCGGCCGGCGCCCCGGCCGAGCGGGACGGCCAGCAGCCCGCCGTCCGACGCCGGCGCCCTGGAAGGACCGCCGTCCACCGCGCAACTCCACCCCGCCACGGCCGGCACCGCCAGCACCGCGCGGCCGGCGGCACCCCGGGGCAGCCGCGCCGTCAGGCGGTGCCCGTCGGCGGTCAGCGTGCGCGGCCCGCGCAGCGCGCCGACCGCCGCGGCGAGCCGGCGCGGCGACAGACAGCCCACCGCGCGTTCGGGCACCACCTGCCAGCCCTGCCCGTGCACCCGCACGGTGACCTTGCCGTCGGCGGGCACCCGGCCCAGCACACTCGCCGCGTTGGCGGTGATGTCGTACTTCCCGGCCCCCTCGACGTGCCCGCCCGGCCCGCCGACCCGCCCGGCGAACCACGGGGCGGACCACACCACGACACCGCCCGGGGCGCACCGCGCGGTGAAGGCGGTCCCCGCGGCGTCCGGGCCCGCCACCTGCCGGCCCGCGGCGGGCAGCGGCGCGGGCGGCAGCAGCCACCCGCCGCGGACCGGCAGCGGGACCGCGCCCCCGGCGGGCGTCAGGCGCGGCACCTCGTAGACGGCCGCGCCCAGCAGCCGCTCCTGCCGGGCGAAGACGGTGGACGGCTCGCCGCCCGCGGCGGGCGGCGGCCCGTCGCGGACCGTCAGCAGCGGGGCGTGCGGCGCGCGGTAGGCGGTGAGCCGGCCGTGCGCGGCCGACAGATAACTGCCCACGCCCATCACCGCCCGGCCCACCGGGTCCTCGAAGCTGAGCGTGTGACGGCCCCGCATGTACCAGCCCGCGCCCAGCGCCTGCAGGGTGCGGGCGGTGACGGCCGGCACATAGCTGCTGTAGTACGAGCCGCCCTCGCCGCCCAGCAGCAGCGGATCGTTGTTGGCGAACTCGTGCGGACCGGGGTCGGTGCGCGAGCGCGGCCATTCGGCGCGCCCGGCGAGCCCCGCCCGGACCGCCAGGGACGCCGGGGTCAGCGTGGTCTTCGGCCGGAACCAGGCGATCCGGTCGCGCGCCGCGGTCACCGAGAACGCCGTGTACGCCGAGCCGAGCAGCACCGTCCCGGTCAGCGCGGCGGTGACCGCGGTCCGGGTGCGGTCGGTGCGCGCACCGGACGGCACCGTCAGTACAGCCAGCGCCGCCAGCGTCGCGGCGCCCCCGCCGGCCACCAGCACCCAGGTCGCCGTCGAGACCGCCCCCTGATCGCGGCACAGCACGGCCAGCAGCGCCACCAGCCCGGCGCCCGCGGCCAGCTCCCGCGGCCGCGGGCGGTGCGCCAGCGCCAGCCAGGAGATCATCACCAGGATCCCGCTGAGCACGAACGCGGCGCGGTACGGGCTGCCGTTGGGCAGCGCCAGGCCGTGCCACAGCAGGACCGTCGGCTTCCACACGAACGAGACGGCGACCCCCGCGGCCAGCGCGTACCAGCCGATCCGCACCCGCGGCGGCACCGCGCGCACGAACGGGAAGGCGGCGACCAGCAGCAGTCCGGGCACCCCGATGAAGATGTTGGGGGCGGGCGACCCGCCGTGCCCGCCGGGCAGCAGCTGCGCCAACTGGTACAGCGGCGGCGGCCGGTGACGGTAGAGGACCTCGGGTGCCGGCTGCGCCGCCCGGCTGGCCAGCAGACTGACGGTCAGCACCGGTGCCGTCAGCGCGATGCCGACCGCCGCCATGGCCGCCGCCCGGCCCGCCGCCCGCAGCCGGTCGCCCCGGGCCCCCGGCGGGGCGGTCAGCAGCCGCACGCCGAGCACCAGCGCCATCGCCAGCGTCGCCATCGCCGCGGTGTAGAAGTTGCCCGCCCAGGCGAGGGCGACCAGGAGGGTGCCGGCCACCCAGCGGGTGCGGCGCACACACCAGTCCGCCGCGATCCCGACCAGCGGCAGCGCGACCAGCCCCCACATCCACATCGGGTCGGCGAAACCGTCGTTCAGCACCCAGCCGCACAGCCCGTACCCCACCGACAGCAGCGCCCGCAGCCACCCGGAGCCGGGCTGCAGCAGCCCCAGGAAGACGGTCATCAGGGCGGCGCCCAGCCCGATGCTCGCCAGCGTGACCAGGAACACCGGGAAGTCGGCCAGCGCCCGCGGGAAGAGCCCGACCAGCCAGGAGAACGGATTCATCAGATACGTGAAGAAGTCCGCGAGGAAGGGAACTCCGTACCCGCTGCTCCAGTTGAAGTACAGGTCCCCGTTCGCGGTGCCGTGCAGCAGGTCCCACAGCCGGGCGTGGAACGGGACGAACTGGTTGCCGAGGTCGTTGACGGCGCGTGAGCGCGGCCCCAGGGGGTAGCTGCCGTGCAGGGCCAGCGCCAGGCAGTACGCCCCCATCGACAGCACCGCGGCCAGCCAGGGGGCGCCGAGCCGCCGCAGGGCCCCGCGCAGCGCCGCCGGGAGTGGCCTGCCGGGGCGGGACGGGGCAACCTCCTGGGGCCGGGCCGCCTCTTGTGGGGTGGCGGGCGTCGGAGCCACCGGCACTCCTCCACACTCGGGCGAACGTTCACCTCACGTTATATGTCTTAATAGTCCCTTTTGCTCTGCGGGGACGCGGGGCTTTCGAGGGATTGCCACGACGACCGACGGAGGCGGAGTGCCGATATCCGACGAAGCCGCGAACCCGGCGCACGGCGGGCCGGCCGACCCTGCCCCCGCCGTCTCCGTGATCGTCCCCGTCCACAACACCCGCCCCTACCTCCCCCGTAGCCTCGGCTCGGTCTTCGCGCAGACCCTCGACCAGCGCCGCATCGAAGTGATCGCCGTCGACGACGGCTCCACCGACGGCAGCGCCGCCTGGCTCACCGGACAGGCCCGCCACCACCCCAACCTGACGGTCATCACCCAGCCCGCCTCGGGCGGCGCCGGCCGCCCCCGCAACGTCGGCCTGAGCCTCGCCACCGGCGACTACGTCTTCTTCCTCGACTCCGACGACCACCTCGGCCCCGAGGCCCTGGACCGGCTCACCCGCATGGCCCAGACCCACGGCTCCGACGTCGTCCACGGCCGGATCGTCGGCGTCGACGGCCGCGCCGCCCCCGTCGACCTGCGCACCACCCGCGCCCGCGTCACCCCCTTCGACTCCCCCGTCTACTGGACCCTGGCCGCCTACAAACTCTTCCGCCGCGCCTTCCTCGAACGGCACCGCCTGCGCTTCGTCGAGGGCCGGCTGCTGGCCGAGGACCTCCCCTTCGGCATCGCCGCGCTGCTCCGCGCCGACACCGTCTCCGTGCTCGCCGACTACGACTGCTACTACCTGCACGGCCGCCCCGACGACAGCAACGCCAGCCGCCAGGACCTCGACTGGTGCGAGTACCTGCACTACATCGGCACCGTCCTCGCCACCGTCGAGGCCGAGGTCCCGCCGGGCCCCGACCGCGACGCCCTGATGGTCCGCCACTTCCACGGCGAGATCCTCATGCCGTTCGCCGCCCCCTACCTCGCCCGCCCCCCGGCCGGCCGCCGCGCCATGGCCGCCGCCGCCCGCCCCCTCGTCGAGCGCTACCTCACCGACCGGGTGCAGGCCGCCCTGCCGCCCCGGCTGCGGCTGCGCGCCCACTGCCTGCGCGCCGCCCTCGACGACGCACTCACCGCCGTCGTCCGCGCCGACACCGAGGACACCCCACCCGAGCCGCCGTACGCCGCCGGCGGGCGGCTCTACGCCCGCTACCCCGGCTTCCGCGACCCCCACCACGCCCTCCCCGACACCTGCTACGACCTCACCGACCGCGTCGCGCTGCGCCAGCGGCTGACGGGCCGGCAGTGGGCGGGCGGCGTCCTGCACCTGCGGGGCACCGCCACCCTCCCCGGCCTCCGCGGCACCACCGCCGAGGTGCTGCTGCACGGCCCCGGCGCCCACTACCGGATACCGGCGCGCTACGACGGCGAGCGGTGGCGGGCCGCCGTCGACCCGGCGACCGCCGCCGACGGGGCGCCGCTGCCCGCCGGCCTGTGGGGCCTGAAGATCGCGCTCACCGCCCACGGGGCGCCCGCCCCGGACGCCGGCCCCGACGCCACTGCCGCCGACACCGCCGTCCACCGCGAGGCATGGCTACCGGAACCCGACGGGCCCGACGAGCCGGCCGCCGCACCCGCCGGCGCCCGGCGCCCCCGCCTCGTCGGCCACGGCCCCGACGGCCCCGCCGTCGCCGCCCTCCTCCCCGCGGGCCCGCACCACCACCTCCACCTCGACCTGGACCCCGACGGCCGCCGCCACCCCCTCGGCACCGACCTCCGCGGCACCGTCATCACCACCCGCACCGGCCGCGCCACCCTCACCGCCCACCTCACCCTGCCCGGCTGCCCCACCGATGCCGGCCTGCACCTGACCCTCCGGGCCGGTGACCGCACGCTCGTCGCCCGCGGCACCACCGTCGAACCGGCCGCCGCCGACCGCTACACCCTCCGCTGCTCCCTGCGCGGCGTCCCGCCCGGCACCTGGCAGGTCGCCGTCCGCCTGACCGCCGGGCCGTTCCGCCACGACCTCCCCGTCCGCACCGCCGACGACCGGACCCCCCTGACCGTCACCGTGCCCCGGCCGGCCCGCCGGATCCGCCTCCGCCGACCGGCACGGTGGGCCGCCACGCACACCGTGCGCCGGGCCGCGTCCAGGAGCACCCTGGTATCAGCGGTTGGGAGGTGATCGGGATGTTGCAGACCGCTGTCGGATGGCATGTGGAGCTGGAATTCGAGGAGGACACGCACCGCACGCGTGCCGCCGCCATGGTGAGGCTCGCCGACGGGAGTGAGGTCCGGGCCCACGGCTACGCCAGCCGCCACCCCGCCGACTCCAACCAGGCGCGGGTCGGCGAGGAGATCGCGGGAGCCAGAGCGCTCAACGAACTGGCGATGAAGCTGCTGACCAAGGCCCACGACGAGATCGACGAGGCGTCCGGCCGGACGTCGTACCCACTGACCTGAGCGGCACACCCGGGCACCCCCGCCGTGGGCCCGACCCCCGCGGAGCAGGGTGCCCGGCCGTGCTCGACGAACCGGCACTCCGCACCGGGACGCCACACCGCGCGCGCCCGACTGCCGGATATCCTTCCCGCCGGGTCAGCCCTGCGGGTGGTGGTGGCGCCAGCCCGCCCACGCCGAGGTGATCATGTCGCGGACGTCGTGGCGGGCCTTCCAGCCCAGCTCGGACCCGATGCGGTCGGCGGCCGCGACCACCCGGGCCGGGTCGCCCGGACGCCGCGGGGTGACCTCCGCGGTGACGCCCTCATGGCCCGTCAGCTCGGTGATCAGGTCGATCAACTCCCGTACGGAGACGCCCTCCCCGCGCCCGATGTTGAGCGTCAGATCCCGCACCGGGCCCGGCTCGGCGAGCTTGCGGGCCGCCGCCACATGCGCCTCCGCGAGATCCGCGACGTGGATGTAGTCGCGGATGCAGGTGCCGTCCGCGGTGGCGTAGTCATCGCCGAAGATGCGCGGCGCGGCGCCCTCGGTCAGCTTCTCGAAGACCATCGGCACGATGTTGAAGACACCGGTGTCGGCGAGTTCCGGGGTGGCCGCGCCCGCCACGTTGAAGTACCGCAGGCACGCCGTGGAGATCCCGTGCGCCCGGCCCGCCGCCCGGGCCATCCACTCCCCGACCAGCTTCGTCTCACCGTACGGATTGATCGGCACGCAGGGGGTGTCCTCGGTGACCAGGTCGACGTCCGGCATGCCGTAGACCGCCGCGGACGAGGAGAACACCAGCCGGCCGACACCGCCCGCCGCCATCGCCTCCAGCAGGATCTGCAGGCCGTGGACGTTCTCCCGGTAGTACAGCAGCGGCATCTCCACCGACTCGCCGACCTGCTTCTTCGCGGCCAGGTGCACCACGTCGGTGACGCCGTGCGCGGCGATCGTCTCGTCGAGCAGCGCACGGTTCAGGGTCGAGCCGACGACCAGCGGGACGTCCTCGGGGAGGCGGGCGGCCACGCCCGTCGTCAGGTCGTCCAGCACCACGACCTGCTCGCCGGCCTGCCGCAGGGCCCGTACGACATGGGCGCCGATGTAGCCGGCACCACCCGTGATCAAGTAAGACATAGCGCCCATCCTAGGCTCGGGGTCGGACAGTCAAGGGGCAGCGGGTCAGCGGCCCAGCCGGCGGGCCGCTATCCGCCAGACGCTGCGCAGACCGGACGCCACCCGCAGCGACAGCGCGCCGCCGGTCGTTGCGTACGGCTGGACCAGCAGCACCGCGTGGCGCCGGCTGGGCAGCACCCGCCGCCGCAGCCCCGGCCCGGTGGCCCGTAGCGCCGCCCGGAACCCGTCGCCGTCGGCACAGCTGACCCGGGCCGTCAGATCCCACGGCTCGGGCTCGGCGGACGAGCTGCCGTCGTCGGCCAGCGCCCCTATGTCGAGCACCACCTCCGCGGTCCAGCCGGCGCCCGGCCCGCTGCCCACCGGGGTGAGCGCCGCGGTGTGCACCGGGCCGCGGCGGTCGTCGCGGCGGCGGCGCAGCTCCACGTCGATGCTCTCCGGCACCGCCTCGGCCAGCCGCCCGTACAGATCGTGCACCCGCAGCCGCAGCACCCCGCGGCCGGACACCGACGGCTCCGCGTCGATCGTCACCGGCAGCCGGTGCAGCGGCTTGCTGCCCAGGTCCTCCAGCTCGATCCCGGGAAGGTCCGCCGACCACACCGCCTGCCCCCCGGCCTCCGCGTACGGCGGCAGCAGCCGGCCGGGACGCGCCGCCAGCTGCGTGAGCCGGTCCAGGTCCCGGGGCGCGGGGGACGCCAGGATGACCCGGGCCAGCCAGCGGGCCGGCGCGCGGGCCGCCCGCAGCGCGGCCTCGTCGAAACCGGACAGGTACTCCCGGGTCAGCCGCCACCACTCGGCGCGGTAGTCGCCGCCGCGGGTGTGCAGCTCCCGGACGTACATCCGCAGATCATGGTCGAGGAACTTGGTGGCCGCCGCCTCCGCCATCACCTTGTGCCCGGCGTCCCGGAAGATCTGCACGCTGGTGCGGTGCGCCTCGATCCGCGCCCGCCAGTTCGCGACGTCCTTGCGGTCCAGCGAGATCGACTGCTTGGCGGCGGAACGGCGCACGTGCCAGATGTAGACGCTGTCGGGAATCGTCGCGATCCGCGGCGCGGCCGCCAGCACCCGCGCCGTGAACACGAAGTCCTCGTACGTGAAACGGCCCTCGGGGAAGGTGATGCCGTGCCCGTCCAGGAACGCCCGCTCGTACAGCTTGTTGACGCACAGGGTGTCCCGCACCAGCTGGGCACCGGACCCGGCCGCCTCGTGCACCGCCGCCTCCCGGTACAGCGCCGGCTGCCACGGCACGTCCCGCCGCGCCGGCAGCTCCCGGCGCACACAGGCACCCGCCGCGACCGGCACGTCGTGCTCCAGCGCCGCCGCCAGCAGCGCCCGGACCGCGCCCGCCGGCAGCACGTCGTCGCTGTCCAGGAACATCACGAAACGCCCGGTGGCCGCCCGCAGACCGTCGTTGCGCGGCGTCCCGCAGCCGCCGCTGTTCTCGTCGCGGTGCAGGACCCGCAGCCGCGGCTCGGTGCGGGCCAGCGCGTCCAGCGCGGCGCCGGTGCCGTCGGTGGACGCGTCGTTCACCGCGATCACCTCGACACCGGACCCCCCGGGCCCCGGCTCCCCGGCTTCTGCCGGCTGCCCCGGCAGCTCCTGCGCGAGCGCCGAGCGCACCGCATCGCAGACGTGGACGGCATCGTTGAACGCGATGACGACGATGCTGACCTGCGCTGACGGCGTGATGGTGGGCCC
The DNA here is from genome assembly GCF_000717345.1 of Streptomyces lydicus. Taxonomy (GTDB): domain Bacteria; phylum Actinomycetota; class Actinomycetes; order Streptomycetales; family Streptomycetaceae; genus Streptomyces; species Streptomyces lydicus. The sequence goes on from NZ_JNZA01000016.1 coordinate 16,247, forward strand.
TGGCAGCGGCTCTAGGGCTTCTTTCACAGTCACTCAATCTACATTTCGTGTCGACAGCATCTCTTGGCGCGAGCGGGTACGGACCTGACCCCATACCGATGGATCAGAGGGCGAAACCCGCCGCACGGTTGCACCCGTCCCCCCGCTTTTCCCGCGTCTTGCCGTCTTCTTACCTCGCGGGACCCGGGGCGCTCCGGGTGTGCGAAGGCCCCGCAGGACGCCCGCACATGCTGTAACGACGCGAGTGGCGTGCGATGCCGATCCGCGCGCCATGACCTTGCCGCGGACCGGCCGCCCGGTCACCGCCCCATCCGCATCACCGCTCCATCAGGTCCGCGACCCGCCCCGCCGCACCGCCGTCGTCCCGGTGGCAGAACGTCTCCCGGAAGTCCTCGTACGCCTCCGCCGACGCCGCCGCGATGGCGTCCAGATCGCCCAGCGCGTCGATCAGTTCACCCGTCGTGGCCAGCAGCGGACCCGGCACCCGCGCCTCGAAGTCCAGCGTGAAACCGCGCAACGTGTCGCGGTAGTGCGGCAGATCCGGCGTGAGGAACAGCAGCGGACGCCCGGTGTTCGCGAAGTCCACGGCCAGCGACGAATAGTCCGTGACCAGCACATCCGCGGCCAGCAGCAGCTCGGTGGCGTCCGGGTGGGCGGACACGTCCAGCGCGAACGGCGCATGATGCGCCGGCAACCGGTCGGCGACCAGCGGATGACCGCGCACCAGCAGCACGTGCCCGTCGCCCAGCTCCTCGCGCGCCAGCCGCAGATCCAGCGGCAGATGCAGCCGGTGCTGCCCCGTGTCGTACGCCAGGTCGTCCCGCGGCGTCGGCGCGTACAGCACCACCTTCCGGCCCGGCTCGATGCCCAGCCGCTCCCGCACCGCCGCCGCCCGCAGCTCACGGTCCGCCGCGAACAGCGCATCGGTACGCGGCAGCCCCGTCTCCATCAGCCGCCCCGAAAAACCCAGCGCCGAACGCAGCACCGGCGTGCTGTGCGCGTTCGGCGACAGCAGCACGCTCCACTGCCGGCTCACCCGCGGCCGCGCCGCCAGGTGCGCCAGGCCCGCGCACAGCGTGCCCGCCAGATCCGCGCCGATCCGCTTCAGCGGCGTGCCGTGCCAGGTCTGGATGATGCGCTGCCCGCCACGCCGGGTGAACCACCGCGGCAGATGGGTGTTGGTGACCACCCAGCGGCTGTGCGCCAGCGCCCCGTGCCACTCGGCGCTGCCCACCACCACCGCCCGCACCGTGTCCGGCACCGCGGTCTGCGCGTCACGCACCGCCCACAGGTGCTCCACGTCCGCCCCCCGGCGCACCAGCTCCTCGTGCACCGCCCGCGGCGAATCCCCGTACGCCCGGCCACCGAAACTGCTGTACAGCACGGTGTCCCGCAGCGGGCGGGAGCGGTGCAGCGCATAGTGCTGCTCGCGCAGCACCCGCCGCCGGTACGGGCCCCGGTCACCCGCCGGCACCGCCGGCCCCGCGATCACCAGCGCCTCGTCGTACCGCTGCCGGTCCAGGGCCAGCGGCTTGCCGCGCACCGTACGCGACGCCGGCAGCCCGTCCAGGACCGACGGCGCGATCCGCACCGGCGCGTCCGGCACCGCACCCGGCACGCCCCGCTCCCGCAGGTGCAGCGTCCACCGGCCCTCACGCAGCGGCACCGGCCCCGCCAGCGACGGCACCGCCCCCAGCGGCAGCACCCCGTGGAACCGGCCCTCCTCGTGCCGGGTCGCGAACACCAGCTCCGCGTCGTGCGCGGCGTCCTTCAGCACCAGCTCGGAGGCGTGCGGCGCGGCGTCCGGCAGCCGCCCCGACACCAGCAGCGTGCCGTCCGCACGCCACAGCACCCGGTCCAGATACGGCTGCGGCGTACGGTCGTGCAGCACCAGATCCCCGCCCGGGGTGGCCGCCACGACCAGCTCCCGGCCGTGCGGCAGCGGATACGCCACCGGCGCCGCGCACGGATCGCAGGCCACCGCGTCCGTACCGCCGTCGGCGAGCACCAGCTGCGCCAGCCAGCTCTCGGTGTGCGCCGCCGGAATCGCCGCCGGCGCCCCGTCCCGCGGCGGACGCGCCGCCGCCACCGCCTCCGCACGGACCCGCACCGTCACCTCGCCGCCGTCCCGCGGCGCCACCTCCACCGGGAACGACACCACCGTGCCCGTCCCCCGGTGCGTCAGCCGCAGCGCCGTCGGCGCCGGCCCCGGCGCCTCCACCGTCACCTCCACGTCGCCGCCCGCCGCCCGATGCCCCACCAGCCACCGCGTACGGCGCGCCACCGACAGCCGCAGCCGCCCCTCCTCGTACCACGGCGTGACCCGCACCCGGCCCGCCGCGCCCTCGTCCGCCACGTCCCGGGCCGACGGCGCGGCACCCGACCCCGTCTCCGGCGCGCCCAGGGCCGCCGCCCGCACCACACCCCCCGACGCGAGCAGCACCCCCACCGCCCAGTCGCCCTCCTCGAAGCGGCCGCCCCGCCGCAACCGGGCCGGATCCACCCGCACCTCGAAGCCCGACCAGTCGTAGCAGTGCAGCTCCTGACCGGACTCGGCGGTCGCCTCCGGCATCAGCACCGGCCGCAGCGGCAGCAGCACCCGGCGCCGCCCGCACGACAGCACCACCGTCCGCAGATAACCGTGCCGGTGCGCGGCATCCACATTGCGCAGATACGCATAGCCGCGCAGGCGCAGCGCACCGTCCCGCCACACCGCCTCCACCACCCGCGCCCGCGCCGGGAAATCGGCCCGCTCCAGCCGCGTCACCCCCGGCGGCAGCTCCAGCGACGGACGCAGCGGCAGCACCGCCCGCTTCCGCAGCGGCGGCCCCGCCACCGTGAACCCGGCCGGATTGCGCGCCTCGTGCCCCAGCAGCGTCAGCAGATCCGCCGGCCGCCCCGCACGGATCAGGTACCAGCGCATCCGCAGCTCCACCGGAAGCCCCGGGAACAACCCCGGATCGACGTCCGACAGGAAACCCCGCGCACAGTCCAGGAACGCCGTCCGCGCCTCGGACGCCGCCCCCGGCAGCCCCTCCACCAGATCCAGCAGCCCACCGGTGAGCAGCCACCGGTCGTAGTCCGCCGCATACGCGTTCAAGTGCACCCGCGCCGGATCGGCGAGGAACCGGCGCACCCCCGCCACCGCCGCGAACCGGTCCCGCACCCCCCGCGCATCGGGACGCCGGTGCCGGTCCGGGCCCTCCGGCAGACGCCAGTAACACACGTGCTCGTGCAGGACGTCGACCGTCCTGGCGAGGAAGTGCGCGGGCAGCGTCACCGCCTCGTCATGGCACAACTCGCCCTCCGGGAAAGCGAATGCGCAACGGTCCCAGAACGCCCGGCGGAACACCTTGTTGCGGGCGAAATGATCCCGCAGCAGCGTCAGATCCTCGGTGACGTGCGTCCGCAACACCGTCCGGTGCGCCACCGGATGCTCCGCCGACTGACTGCGGCCGCCCGCCCCCAGCCGGTACACGTTGCCGGTCGCCAGATCCGAACCGGACGCGTCCAGCAGCCCCACCAGATCCTCGTACGCCCGCGGCAGCAGCACATCGTCCGCGTCCAGGAACGCCAGGTAGTCGGTGTGCGGAAAGGCGTGCCGGGCACCGGTGTTGCGGACCGCGCCGCACCCCGGCGCCGCACCCGCCCCCGGATGGTGCACGATCCGGAACCGCGGATCCCGCTCCGCGAACCGGCGGGCCACCGCCGACGGCGTACCCGGCACCGCACCCCGCTCCGCGGGCCCGGTGTCCACCATCACCACATCCAGCTCGGCCAGCGTCTGCGCCGCCACCGACTCCAGGCACTCCTCCACATTCCGCTCGGACCCCTCGCTGCGATGGACCGGGACGACGACCGTGAGTCGAGGCTTCATACGCGGACCAAGCCTTTCCGGACTGGCGATGCACAAGACCGGTCCCTTCAACTCGCCACCGCCACCACGGTCACCGGATCTGCGCTGAAAGGGTGAGAGACCCCCGCACGCGCACCCGCCCGGCAGATCACGCCCCGTGGTGAGCGCTCGGCGCGCCGTGACCACCGGCCGCGTCCGATGCCGTAGACCCGAGACACCGCGTCAAGGCGCCCCCGCGCCGCGTCCCAGGGAAGGTGACCGCGTCCCGATGCCCGGCCGAACCGACAGCTCCGCCACCACCGACAGCTCCGACGCCCAGCCACCCGGCAGCGACCCCCGCCCCGTCCACCCCACCGACACCACGGGCACCGCACCGGCCGCCTCCACCGCACGCCTGCCCGCCGAGCAGCCCCACAGCTGCCTCACCCGCCTGCTGCCCACCCGCACCCCCTACCGCCGCCAACTCCGGCGGATCGGCGCCGGACGCGTCCTGGAGATCGGCTGCGGCGACGGCGACACCCTCGCCGGCTGCGCCCCCGGCAGCGTCGGCATCGACCACGACCCGCAGGCCGTCGCCCGCTGCCGCACCCGCGGCCTGACCGCCTGCACCCCCGCCGCCTTCCTCGCCGGCCCGCACGCCCGGCCCGGCGCCTTCGACGCCCTGCTCTCCGCCCACGTCCTGGAACACCTCGACGACGAACAGGCCGAAAGCCTGCTGCGCGCCTACCTCCCCTACGTACGGCCCGGCGGCGCCGCCGTACTGATCACCCCGCAGGAAGCCGGCCACCGCGCCGGCCCCGACCCCGTCCGCTTCACCGACTTCCCCCTGCTCCGCGCCTTCGCCGAATCCGCCGGCCTGATCGTCCGGCGCACCTACTCCCACCCGCTGCCCCGGCCCGCCGGACTGCTGCTCCGCGCCAACGCGTTCGTCCTGATCGCCCAGGTACCGGCCTGACCGCACCGGCCCGCCCGGCCCCGGACACACCGCGGGCCGGGACGGCCACCCCGTCCCGGCCCGCGCCCACCGTCCTCAGCGCGTACGCGCCCGCCGACGGGCCCGCACGATCGCCCGCGTGACGATCGGCGGCAGCACGTCCAGCGCCACCTTCCGCACCGTGCCGCGCGTCGGCACCGGCGGCCGGGACACCGGGCGGGCCGCCGACGCCCGCGGCTCCCGCGCCGCCGGCCCCGGCACCACCCGCGCGGCCGGCGCCGCCTTGTACCGGGACACCGGCTGCGCCGGCTCCTTGGCACCCTTGGCGCTCAGCCGCACCAGCGGCGCGTCATTGACGTACTGCACCTCGTGCCAGATGTCGCCCCGGCCCTTGATCCACTCCACCAGCGCCTTCTGCAGCGGCTCGGGATCACCCCAGGTCCCGTAGAACTTGGTGCCCGTGATGCAGATGGGGCGCAGTCCCTCGTTCGACACCGCCTGCCACGTGGCCGCGGCCACCCCCGGACAGTGCTCCGCGCGGTAGTCGTCCAGCACCACCACGCCGCTGCCGGAGAGCAGCTCACGCACCGCGAGGATGTCGCCGTGCACGTGCTCGTACAGATGCGAGGCGTCGATGTGGGCGAACCGCACCGACCCCGCCTCGACATGATCGCTGACGACCGAACTCAGCCCCTGCACGATCGTCGGCAACTCGTCATGGAACGCAAGGTAGTTCGCCTCGAAGGCGCGGCGGGTCAGCGTCGCGTAGGACTTCTTCATCTCCTTGGAGTTCGAGGCGTCCTCGGCGGGGGAGTCGAAGAGGTCGCAGACCGTGAAGCGCTCACCGTCCCGCAGCCGGGCACCCAGGAAGATCGCGCTCTTGCCCATGTACGCGCCCAGTTCCAGCAGATCACCCCGCTCGGAACGGTCCTGCTGATACGCCAGGAACCAGTCGAACAGCAGCTGATCGGCGGTGAAGAACCAGCCTTTGACGTCGGACAGCCGGGTGGGGCGCGGGAGTTGTTCGGCACTCTGGTCTGCGATGGGGGCAGTCATGTGCGGTCCGTCTCCAGACGGTCGGGAACGTAGGGCCATGTGCGCTGTAGGAGAGGCAAAAAAGAGGGTGAGGGGATACGGAGAACCTGTGCAGTTATGGACGGCGCCCGGCACACACCGTGGCGCAGGGCGCGGCCCGCACCGGGACCAGGGCGCCCTCGCTCGTCACGCAAACGTGCGAGCCCCGCCCGTCAGTCTCCCCGACGAGGCGCCGCCGCACCATGCGTTTCACGGCAGTGACCGACATCGTAGGGGGACGGACATGAACGGGAGATAACAACGGACGGACCGCCGGGGGCCCGCCCCGCCGCCCGGGGGCGCCCGCCGCCGGACCGCCCCGCCTCACTTCACCGCGCCCGCCATCACACCCGACACGAACTGCCGCTGGAACGCGAAGAACACGATCAACGGCACCACCATCGACACGAACGCCCCCGGCGCCAGCACATCGATGTTGTTGCCGAACTGCCGCACCTCCTGCTGCAGCGCCACCGTGATCGGCGGACTGCCGCTGTCCGCGAAGATCAACGCGACCAGCATGTCGTTCCACACCCACAGGAACTGGAAGATCCCCAGCGAAGCGATCGCCGGACCCCCCAGCGGCATCACCACCCGGGTGAAAAGCCGCAGCTCACCCGCCCCGTCCAGCCGGGCCGCCTCCAGCAGCTCCCGCGGGATCTCCGCGAAGAAGTTCCGCAGCAGGAACACCGCGAACGGCAGCCCGAACGCCGTATGGAACAGGACCACCCCGGCCGTCGTCTCGAACAGCCCCACCGCACCGAACAACTTCGCCACCGGGATCAGCGCCACCTGCACCGGCACCACCAGCAACCCCACGACGACCATGAACCAGCCGTCCCGGCCCGGAAAATCCATCCACGCGAAGGCATAACCCGCCAGCGAACCGATGACCACCACCAGCACCGTCGCCGGCACCGTGATCTCCGCCGTGGTCAGCAGCGACCCCATCACCTTCCCGTTCGACAGCAACTGGCCGTAGTTGTCGAACGTGATCTCCGCCGGCTTCGTGAACACCTCCCACCAGCCGGACTCCGCGATCTGCTGCGGACTGCGCAACGACGACAGCAACAGCCCCACCGAAGGCATCAACCAGAACAGCGCCACCAGCACCAGGAACACCCGCACCGCGCCGCCACCGGTCCGCGCCGCCAGACGCCCCGCGATCGACCGCCCCGCCCGCACCGCGCCCCCGCCGCGCCGGCCCGCCACCACACCCCCCACGGACGTCATCGGCGAGGCTCCTTCCGCAGGCGCCGGAGATTCACGTACATCACCGGCAGCACCAGCAACAGCAGGAACACAGCGATCGCACTGCCCAGCCCCTCGTCCACATCCGTCCCGAACGACGACTGGAACAACTGCAGCGCCAGCACATTCGCCGACCTGAGGCTCGACCCCGGCGCGATGATGTACACCAGATCGAAGATCTTCAGCACATTGATCATCAACGTGACCAGCACCACCACCAGAACCGGCGCCAGCAACGGCACCGTGATCCGACGGAACACCTGCCACTCACCCGCCCCGTCCACCCGCGCCGCCTCCAACAACTCCCGCGGCACCCCCGCCAGGCCCGCCGCGATCAACACCATCGCGAAACCCGCCCACATCCACACATACGACCCGATGATGGCCGGCGTCACCAACGCCGGACCCAGCCACTCCACCCCGTGGTACGCCGCCGCGAAATTCGCCCCCGGCAACCGCAGCCGGGCACCGTCCGCCGCCCCGGCCGGCAGCACGAACGTCCCGTCCGCCGCCGTCGTCGCCGACGCCACCACCGCCCCGCCCCGGACCGCCTCCACCCGCAGCCCCGCCAGCGCCTTCTCGTTCCCGTCGATCACCCCCGGCCGGCCGCCACCACCCCGCGTGAAGTCCAGCCACACCGAGCCCGACACCACCCCCGGCCGCCGCACCGCCGCCACCGCCGGCCGCGCCCCCCGCAGATCGTCCTGCCGCACCGCCACCAACGGCAGATCCACCCGCGCACCGGCCCGCACCACCGACTCCGTGGTGAACCCGCCACCACCCGACGGCCGCAACGCCGAACGAGGCCGCGGCTTCGCCCCCGGAAACGGCGCCGGATCACTGAACGTGTCATGCACCGACACCCACACCGCGTTCGCCACCCCGCGCTCCGGCGCCTGGTCGTACACCAGCCGGAAGATGATCCCCGCCGCCAGCATCGAGATCGCCATCGGCATGAAGACCACCAGCTTGAACGCGGTCCCCCAACGGATCCGCTCCGTCAGCACCGCGAACACCAGCCCCAGCGCCGTCGACACCGTCGGCGCCACCACCACCCACACCACGTTGTTCCGCAAAGCGGTACGAATGCCCTCGTCAGAGAACATCTCCCCGTAATTACCCAGCCCCACGAAACCGCTGCCCGACGCGTCGAACAGACTCCGGTAGACCGAGAACACGATGGGATACACCACCAGCGCCCCCAGCAACACCAGCGCCGGCAGCAAAAACACCACCGCCACCCACCGCCGGGTCCCCGTCACCCGCCGCCGCCCACCGCGCCGCCCGTCACCGTCCCGGCCACCCGGGCGGCTCACCGTGCTGACCCCTGCGTCCTTGCTGACCCCTGCGTCGCGCATCGCGTCGCTCATCGTGACGATCCCCCGGTCCCGGTCGAGACGGTCGGCGGCGGACGCTCAGCGCCCGAACGACTTCGCGGCGTCCTTCTCCAGCCGCGCCTGCGTCCCCGCGATGTCCTTGGGACTCTTCAAGAAATCCTGCAGGTCCTTCCACTCGCCCTGCCCCGGCTTGCCGCCGAAGGACGCCGGCGCCTGGTCCGACATGTCGAACCGGAAATCGTCACCCGCCGCGATCAACGCCTTCGCGATCTCACGCATCACCCCATCGGCATACGCCGCCTGATCCAGCGCCTTGTTCGGCGAGACAAAACCCCCCGCCTGCGCCCAGATCTTCGCCGCGTCCGTCGACGCCAGAAACGTCAGCAACGCCTGCGCCGCCTTGTTGTCCTTCAGCGCCACCGCCACGTCCCCACCCGTCACCACCGGCGACTTCGCCCCCACCGCCGGGAACGGGAACACCTTCGCGTCCGTACCGACCTTCGCCTTCGTCTGCGCGATGTTGGCCGCCGCGAAATCCGCCGACGACACCATCGCCGCCTTCGGCGCGTCCCCACCGCTGAACGTCTGCGTCACCGACGTCGGGAAATCCGTCTGCAGGGCCCCCGCGTTACCGCCCGCGAGCAGATCCTTCCGGCCGAACAGCTGACCCAACGTGGTCAGCGCCTGCTTCACCGAGGCATCGGTCCACTTGATCCGGTGCTGCGCCAGCCGGTCGTACTTCTCCGGCCCGGCCTGCGACAGATAGATGTTCTCGAACCAGTCCGTCAGCGTCCACCCGTCCGCACCCCCCACCGACACCGGCTCGACCCCCGACTCGGAGATCGTCTGCGCCGCCTTGAGGAACTCCGGCCAGGTCTTCGGCTCCTTCACCCCCGCGTTGCCGAACGCCTGGGTGTTGTACCAGACCAGCGACTTGTTGCTGGCCTTGAAGTACACGCCGTACGCGGTGCCCTTGTGCGCGCCGAGGTCCTGCCAGCCCTTGGAGTAGTTCTTCGCGAGCTGCGCCTTGGCGTCCGGGCCCAGCGGCTTCAGCCAGCCCTTCGCGGCGAACTCGTTGAGCACGCCCACCTGCTGAAGCATCGCCACATCCGGCGGACCCCCACCGGCGATCTTCGACCCGACGAACCCGGCCATGTCGTCACCGCTGGGCACGAAGTCGACCTTGGCGCCGGTCCGCCGCTCGAACTCGTCCAGCACCTTGACGAAGTTCTCCCGCTCCGGCCCCGTCCACACCGCAGTGACCTGCAACTTCTGCCCATCAAGCTTCGGCAGCCGCACGGTGGGCGCAGTCGACCCGCCGCCCTTGCCCCCACCACTCCCGCCACCCTCGGAACCGCCGCCACCGCTGCCTCCGCTGCAGCCGGCCAACCCCAACACCAGGGCGACCGCCGCACCCCCCGCCAGCACCCTCCCGGCCGTCCCCGTACGCCCAAGTCCTCTATGCATCCCCGTAACCCCCTGTCGCTCCATGCCACACCGGCAACAAACCGGTGCCCTGCCGTGGTGACCTGTCCGGTGTGCGGTAGTGCTGGTGGTGCGGTGGTGCTGGTGGTGCGATGTGCGGCGCGCCGGGTGGTGCGCTGTAGCGGTGCCGCTCGGTGGTGCTTCGGTGCCGTTCGGTGGTGCGGTGGTGCCCGGCGACGCGGTGTCGCTGCTTGTGGTGGTGCTTGTGGTGGTGCTCGTGGTGGTGCGAGGGTGCCGCTTGCGGTGGTGCCGGCGAGCTGCGGGCCGTGGGCTGATGCCCCAAGAACCGCGCTCCACGTGCGAATGAAGAACCGCGCCTTGCGTGCGTGTGAAGCATCGTGCTCTGCGTGTGGGTGTGCGACAGGTCTACGCCCTGCCCACGGCCTCCGCAATACCGCGTCCGGCGTCAACTCACCTTTTGTGATCGGGCTGTTACGGCCCCACCGCCCCACCCCACCCCCACCGCACGCCCCACACCCCCGCGCCGCCTCAAACGGGCCCCGGCCCCAGCTCACCCCGGGCACCTCACCCGCCCCGACTCCCACCCGGACGCACCCCGCCGGCCACGCCCGAACACCACCCCAGCCCGGCCGCCCACCCCAACCGCAACAGCAGCCAACTCAGCCCCACCCAGACCAGGCCGCTTCACACGGACCAGCCCACCCCACACAGACCAGGCCACCCCACACAGACCAGGCCACCCCACACGGACCAGGCCACCCCACACGGACCAGGCCACGGACACCCAGCCCACAGTCACCCCAGCCCGCAACTACCCCCAAGCCCACAGCTGCACCCAAGCGCACAGCTGCACCCAAGCGCACAGCTGCACCCAAGCGCACAGCTACACCCAAGCCCCGCAACTCAGGAACTCAGGTCCCAGGCCACCAAGGCAGCCCGACCTCACACCAGCGGCGGCGGGGCGGTCGCGCCCGAGGACTGGGCTGCCCGCTGGAGCGCGCTGGCCAGCAGGGCGAGGTCCGTCGGGCCGTTGCCCAGCTCGCGCAGCGGACGGCGGGCCGGCGGGTCGCCCATCCGCTGCCACTCCAACGGCACGACCGTCGGGCGCAGCGTGGACGTACGGGGTATGCGGCCGGTCACCCGCCCGGCCTGGAACGGCGTCGAGGAGCCGTCCGCCGCGCGGTGCAGTCGGCCTCGGCCGGCCGGCGCCGGCTCGGGCGCGTCGGCGGCCGCGCCCAACTCGATGCGCAGTTCCGCGAATTGGCTGGTGGCGGTGTCGGCCGTGCGGTCCGGGTGGCTGGTCGCGGCTATCAGGTGGACGCCGAGGGCCGCGCCTTCCCGGGCCACCGCTTCGAGCGCGCGCACGACGGACCCGGCGGCGGGGCGGCCCGGGCTGCCCAGGGCGGGGGCGACGAGCGCGTCGAAGTCGTCGACGAGGACGAACAGGCGGGGCAGGGGCAGGGCCGGGTCAGGGCCGGGGGCTCCGGAGTGGCCAGGGGGCCCGGGGCGTCCGGCGGACCCGGTGGGGCCCGGGGAGCTGGAGTGACCGGTGGGGCCGGGGGAGGCGGAGGGGCCCGGGGGGCCGGCGGGGGCGCGTAGGCGCAGTGTGCCGGTCGTTGGGGGGTCCGCCGGGGTGCCGCCTTCCTCCTCCTTGTTACGGCAACGATTACGGAGAGTAGTTAGTTCCTGCTGTCCGTCACCGTCGTGAGCGTTGCTCTCCCCGTCGCCGGTGCCATAACGGTCACGGTTGCGGTCAAGGTTGCGGTCAAGGTCGGGGGCGCCGGATTCGGTGGAGCGGCGCGGGGCGATGACGCGGGGCGCGGGCAGGTGCTCGGCGCGCCATTCGGCGAACGGGGTGCCGGCCAGTATCTCCGTCCGGCGCTTCAGTTCCGAGGACAGGGCCTGGGCGAACTCCCGCATGCGGACCGGGTCCGAGGCCGCGAGGTAGGTCGTGACGTGCGGCAGGTCCGTGCACACCCGCAGGCCGTCGCCGCGTTCGCTGCCGCCGCCGTCCACCAGGACCAGCGACAACAGGTCGGGCCGGTCCGCGGCGGCGAGGGAGGCCGCCAGGGAGCGCAGCAGTTCGGTCTTGCCGGTGGCGGCCGCGCCTTCCACGAGCAGATGGGTGCCGTCGGCGGCGAGGTCGGCGTGCACCGGGCCGTGCGGGCCCGCGCCGAGCACCGCGGGGGCGCTGGGGCGGTCGGTGTCCAGTGCGGCGGCCCAGCGTGCCATCAGGGACGCCGGGGTGGCGCGGGCCAGCCCCAGTTCGTCCAGCAGCCGGGTGGTGTCGGGCAGGGGAACGGCCGGGCGCTGCACCGTACGGCCTCCGGCGGGGGCGGCCGGCTCGGCCTCGCGCAGCGGCGCGAGCGCCCGTGCGAAGCGTTCGGCCCAGGCGCCGGAGACCGCGTCGACCGTTCCGACGGTGCCGTTGGGGCCGGAGCCGGGCTGGACGACGCGCAGCGCGGTGGCGACGTCGCCGCTGAGGACCGCGACCGCACCGCACTCGCCGAAGGCGGGCGAGGCCGCGCGGGCCGCTTCGTATGTCGCGGCGAGCGGGAAGGCGGGGGAGGCGGCGGGCGTTTCGGCCAGGCACAGGAGGTGGATGCCGGCCGCCGCGCCGCCCGACGCGAGCCGGGCGGTGGTCTCACGCAGCGCGGACGAGCCGGGGTCGCCGTCGACGATCAGCAGGGTGTACGGGCCGTGGTGACGGGCGGCGGCGAGGGAGACCTCGGCGCGCTCGGCGCTGGGCCAGCCGGGGCCGAGCGGGCCGTCGTCGAGCCGCCGGACGAGTTCGGCGGCGCGGGCGGTGGCCTGTTCCTTGTCGTAGGCGAGGAGCAGGCGGCAGTCCTGGCCGTGGCCGGGGCGGACGTGCGGCAGCCAGCCGAGCCAGGACCAGTCCGCGATCCGCTCCTCGGTGCTGCGTGCCCGGTCCGTGCTGATCAGCACGATGTCGAGGGTGCCGGGGGAGTGCAGGGCGGCGAGCTGGGCGACCGCGGAGCGGACCAGTCCGGTGAGCCGGGCGCGCGGGCCCGCCAGGCCCAGGGAGCCGGCCCGGCGCAGCTCGACGGTGACGGGGACGGCGGCCCGGCCGCCGCTGCGGCTCGCGGTGCCCAGCCGGACGGTCAGTGCGTCGGGGTGGTCGGGGCCGCGTTCCCACAGGCGGGTGCCGGGGCCCAGGGCGGTGAGCAGGACCGTGGCGGCGTCCGGCCAGCGTTCGTGGTCGGCGGTCCCGTAGGGGGCGGTGACCGCCTCCGGGCCGCCGGGGGCGCCGGGGTGGGGGGAGGGGTGGCCGCCGGCCGGTTCGTAGGGGTCGGTGAGGGGGCCGTCCGGGTGGTCCGTGGCGGGCCGGCCGCCGGCCAGCCGCCGTGCCCAGGCGCCGAGGCCGCCGCGCCGGCCACCCCTGCGGGGTGCTTCGTCGGCGGGTGCCGCGTGTGGCCCGTCGGCCGGGGCCAGCGGCTGCCCGCCGCCGTGGGTGCGGTCCGTCGCGCCTGCCGGGGCGTCGTGGGTGAGTTCCTCGCGGACGCCGGCGCCGTGGCCGGGGCCGTGCCCGTAGCCGTGGGAGGTGGCGGCGTCCGGGTACGGGGCGGGGGTGTGTGGGGAGGCGTAGCCGTGGTCGGCGGAGGGTGGCTGCGACCACGCGGGCCGGCCGGCCTCGGCCGGTGCCGGGGACCACGAGGGGCGGCCGGCGTCGGAGGGCGGCGCCCCGGCGGGCCGCTCGATCTCCCGTTGCCCTTCGGTGCCCTGGGTCGGCGTGCCGCGCAGGGGGGTGTCCCGTCGGGCTGTGGCGCCGGGCCGCGGGGGCGTACGGGGGGCCGGTACGGGGGAGGCCGCGGCGGGGTCCCGGGGGTCCGGCGGGTACGCGGCGGGGCCGGACGGGGCGTAGGTGCCGTCGGGGCCCGGGGTGATCCGCAGGTGGCCCTCGCCGTCGGGGGCGGTCTGCAGGGCCGGGTCCGGGGAGCCGGGGGCGGACTGGACGCGGAGGGTGGATTCGCCGATGCGCAGCAGGGCGCCGGGCCGGAGGGGTGCGGGCTGTTCGTCGAGGCCGGTGCCGTCGACGGCGGTGCCGTTGGTGGAGCGCAGGTCCGCGACGTACACGGCGCCGTCCGGTTCGACGGTGACGGCGCAGTGCAGCCGGGAGACGTCGGGGTCGTCGAGGGGGACGTCGGCGTCGGCGGAGCGGCCGATGCGGATCTGGCCGCCGTGCAGCAGGTGGACGCCGCCGGCGTCGGGGCCGGAGACGACGCGCAGGCGGGCGGTGCCGTGCGGGAGGCCGTGGGCGGGGGCCGGGCCGGGGCCCTGGAGGGTGAGGACCGCGCCGTCGATGAGCGGGGGTTCGCCGAGGGCGGCGCGCTGGGGGTCGAGCCGCTCGGTGCCGGCGTAGAGGACGACCGGTCCGCTGCCGCCCGCGCCGCCGACGTCCGCGCCGGAGCCCGCCACGGAGGCGGCGAGCGAGCCGGCCACCGCGGCCAGGGCGGTCCCGGCGGGGGCCGTCACGAGCACGTCGCAGGCCCGTGTGGTGTGGCCGCTGCGCGGCCCGAGGACGGTCAGCCGGATCTGCATCGCCGTCAACGGTCCCTTCTGCCGGGGATCCGGCAGGGGTCCGCTCACTCCCCCCGCCAACCCGGGCACGTCGGCACGTACAAGTCCCTTGTGCACGTTGCGACACAGACCGCGCGCCCCCACCGCTTCGTGCTGGGTGCATCCTCGCACCTGCCACTGACAACACGCCCGCCGACCGTCCATCAGTGATCTTGATTGGTCTTGTACGGGCGAAAAAGTGCCTGCTTGCGCGCGGTGCCCGGCCGGATTCGGACCGTCGTGGTCAGCTCGGAAGCGTCCGCGGCCGTATGGCGCGTCCGCCCCGCGTGTGCGCCGGAGGCGACCGGCACGGAGGGGCAACCATCTGTCCGGAACGCGCGTCTTCCCCACAAGTCCGGGCCGGTTCGCCGGACCGAAAAGCTTGTGCGACGGCACTACAGTGGATCGGACGGGCCGCGCGGAGATGACCTTGGGTCGGACCGGCCGCGCGGAGCTGGCGCAGCTGAACCCAGTGGCCCGGGGAAGAGATCCATCGACCAGGGAGCGCATGACGTGCGGCCGGTAGGCAGCAAGTACCTGCTCGAGGAGCCGCTGGGACGCGGCGCCACGGGCACCGTCTGGCGTGCCCGCCAGCGGGAGACGGCAGGGGCCGAGGCCGCCGTGGCCGGGGAGCCCGGTGAGACGGTCGCGATCAAGGTCCTCAAGGAGGAGCTGGCGCACGACGCGGACGTGGTGATGCGCTTCCTGCGGGAGCGCTCCGTCCTGCTGCGGCTCACCCACCCCAACATCGTGCGCACCCGGGACCTGGTCGTCGAGGGTGATCTGCTCGCGCTGGTCATGGACCTGGTCGACGGCCCGGACCTGCACCGCTATCTGCGGGACAACGGCCCGTTCAGCCCGGTGGCCGCGGCCCTGCTGACCGCCCAGATCGCCGACGCGCTGGCCGCGAGCCACGCCGACGGGGTGGTGCACCGCGACCTCAAGCCCGCCAACGTGCTGCTCGCCGGGTCGGACGGCGACGGCGAGATGCACCCGATGCTGACCGACTTCGGCATCGCGCGGCTCGCCGACTCCCCGGGCCTGACCCGCACCCACGAGTTCGTGGGCACTCCCGCCTATGTGGCGCCGGAGTCCGCCGAGGGCCGCCCGCAGACCTCCGCGGTGGACATCTACGGCGCCGGCATCCTGCTGTACGAGCTGGTCACCGGCCGTCCGCCGTTCGCCGGGTCGACGGCCCTGGAGGTGCTGCACCGGCATCTGAGCGAGGAGCCGCGCCGGCCCAGCACGCTTCCCGAGCCGCTGTGGACGGTGATCGAGCGCTGTCTGCGCAAGCGTCCCGAGGAGCGGCCGAGCGCCGAGAACCTCGCCCGGGCGCTGCGCACGGTCGCGGCGGGCGTCGGGGTGCACGCCACGCCGGCCGCGGCGGAGGCGGCGCTCGGCGTCGCCGCGCTGCTCGCCCCGGACCCGGCGCCGGCGACCGTCCCCGGTACGGGCGTCGGCGGCGCCCAGGGGGCCGGCGGCGATGCGGATCCGACCCAGGTGCTGCCGTCCGGGCCCGGTGCCGGCGGCTACGACCCGGCGGCGGCGACGAGTGTGCTGCCGTCCACCGGCGGCCCCGGCGGGCGGGACGCCGACCCGACCCGCGCGATGCCGCCGATGCCGATGGGCGCGCCGTCGGCCGGCCTGCAGGAGCCGGAGGGGCCCCATCCGTGGGAGTCCCAGATGCGGGCCGCGCGGGACCGCAACGACCAGACCCAGGTGCAGTACCTGGACCCCGGTCAGGACCCGCTGCGGCGCCGTCCGCAGCGCCGTCCGGCCCAGCAGCAGCCGCATCCGCAGCAGGCTCCCTACGGGCAGCCCGCTCCGGCGCCGTACGCGCAGCAGCCGCAGGCGCCGCAGCGCCGTCCGGAGCCGCCGCCGCAGCGTTACGAGCCGCAGCGGCCGCCCGCTCCGGAGCCGCGTCCCCGGCGTGAGCCGCGTCCGCGCAGCGCCAACCCGATGCGGATCCCGGGGCTGGGCTGCCTCAAGGGCTGCCTGGTCACGCTGATACTGCTGTTCGTGGCGGCCTGGCTGATCTGGGAGCTGACCCCGCTGCAGGAGTGGATCGGTACGACCCGCAGCTTCTTCTCGCAGATCGGACACGTGTACCACCAGGTGGAACACTTCGTGAACAAGCTCAGCGCCTGAGCGAAGCCGCCCCGGAGACCGATGGTCCCGGGGCGGCTTCGTAGATTTGTCGACTTCTGGCCGGCTTCCGGTGGGAAATTCGCCCGCAGAAGTGAAGGTTGCCGCCGTCCTGGGCACTGAACCCCCTGGCATCCGCGTAGCTTTGACGCCAACCTCAGCCCCCGCAGGACGCTCGGGGGCCCGACACGTCGGAGCAGTCTTGGCACGGAAGATCGGCAGCCGGTACACCGCCCACCAGATCCTGGGGCGCGGCAGTGCCGGCACGGTATGGCTGGGCGAGGGTCCCGAGGGGGCCGTGGCCATCAAGCTGTTGCGTGAGGACCTCGCCTCCGACCAGGAGCTCGTCGGCCGCTTCGTGCAGGAGCGGGCGGCGCTGCTGGGTCTGGAGGACCCGCATGTCGTCGGGGTCCGGGATCTGGTCGTCGACGGCAACGACCTGGCGCTGGTCATGGACCTCGTACGGGGCACCGACCTGCGCACCCGTCTGGAGCGGGAGCGCCGGCTGGCCCCGGAGGCCGCGGTCGCGATCGCCGCCGACGTCGCCGACGGGCTCGTCGCCGCGCACGCCGCGCGGATCGTGCACCGCGACGTCAAACCGGAGAACGTCCTGCTGGACATGCAGGGCCCGCTCGGCCCCGGTGGCGCGCACCCCGCCCTGCTGACCGACTTCGGCATCGCCCGGCTGGTGGACTCCCCGCGCCGCACCAAGGCCACCAAGGTCATCGGCACGCCCGACTACCTCGCCCCGGAGATCATCGAGGGCCTGCCGCCGCGCGCCTCGGTGGACGTCTACGCGCTGGCGACCGTCCTGTACGAGATGCTCGCCGGGTTCACGCCCTTCGGGGGCGGCCACCCCGGCGCGGTGCTGCGCCGCCACGTCACCGAGAGCGTCGCGCCGCTGCCCGGCATCCCCGACGAGCTGTGGCAGCTGCTGGTGCAGTGCCTGGCCAAGGCGCCCGCCTCCCGGCTGCGCGCCCCGGAGCTCGCCGCCCGGCTGCGGGAGCTGCTGCCCGGCCTGGCCGGGATGCCGCCGCTGGACATCGACGAGCCGGACGGCGAGCAGCCGGAGGACGACGCGGACGGCGCCGCCGGGGCCCGCGAGGAGGCGTTCTACCCGTCCTCCGGGGCGGGCGAGGCCACACCGCCGCGCGGCGCGGTCCCGCTGGTGCAGGGTTCGGCCCCGGATTCCAACCGGGAGACGCACACCAGCATGCGGGTGCCGGGCCCGGACGAGCTGGCGGGCGGTGCGCACGGCACGGCGCGGGCCCCGCGGGCGGCCGGTGAGCGCCGGGCGGGCTCGGCGCGGCACCGCGCGTCGCCGGAGGCGGTGCGCCGGCGCCGGATCAGGCTGGGCGCCGCGGCCGCCGCGGTGGTGGTGGCCGCGGGCCTGGGCGGCTGGCTGGCCTCCGGCGACGACGGTTCCGGCGACGCGACCCCGGGGGTCCACCAGCAGGAGCCGGACGCGCCGTGACGGCCCGGTGACCCGGCCCGGGCGGCGTGGTCCTGCCGGGGCCGGGTCACGCCGCCGGTGGTTGCCGTTAGGCTGGGTGCGTGGCAGTCGTCGATGTATCCGAAGAGCTGAAGTCCCTCTCCTCGACCATGGGGTCGATCGAGGCCGTCCTGGACCTCGACAAGATGAGGGCCGACATCGCCGTGCTTGAGGAGCAAGCGGCGGCGCCGTCCCTGTGGGACGACCCGGAGAGCGCACAGAAGGTCACCAGCCAGCTGTCCTACCTCCAGGGCCAGCTGCGCCGGGCCGAGGAGCTGCGCGGCCGGGTCGACGACCTGGAAGTCCTCTTCGAGCTCGCCGAGGCCGAGGGTGACGAGGAGGCCCGGGCCGAGGCCGAGACCGAGCTGACCGACGTCCGCAAGGCCGTCGAGGAGCTGGAGGTCCGCACCCTCCTGTCCGGCGAGTACGACTCCCGTGAGGCCCTCGTCAACATCCGTGCCGAGGCCGGCGGGGTGGACGCCGCCGACTTCGCCGAGAAGCTCCAGCGCATGTACCTGCGCTGGGCCGAGCGGCACGGCTACAAGACCGAGCTCTACGAGACCTCGTATGCGGAAGAGGCCGGCATCAAGTCGACCACCTTCGCGGTCAACGTCCCGTACGCCTACGGCACCCTCTCCGTCGAGCAGGGCACGCACCGCCTGGTGCGCATCTCGCCGTTCGACAACCAGGGCCGCCGCCAGACGTCCTTCGCCGGCGTCGAGGTGCTCCCCGTCGTCGAGCAGACCGACCACGTCGACATCGACGAGTCGGACCTGCGCGTGGACGTCTACCGCTCGTCGGGCCCCGGCGGCCAGGGCGTGAACACGACGGACTCCGCGGTCCGGCTGACCCACATCCCCACCGGCATCGTGGTCTCCTGCCAGAACGAGCGTTCGCAGATCCAGAACAAGGCCACGGCGATGAATGTGCTGCAGGCCAAGCTCCTTGAGCGCCAGCGCCAGGAGGAGCGCGCCAAGATGGACGCGCTCAAGGGCGACGGCGGCAGCTCCTGGGGCAACCAGATGCGGTCGTACGTCCTGCACCCGTACCAGATGGTCAAGGACCTCCGTACGGAGTTCGAGGTCGGCAATCCGCAGGCCGTGCTCGACGGTGAGATCGACGGCTTCATCGAGGCCGGAATCCGCTGGCGCAAGCAGCAGGAGAAGTAACCGCGCCGCCCTCGGCGGGCGCTTTCTGACACCGGAACAACTGCCTCCCTCGGGGAGGCAGTTGTTTTTGTCGTGGCGGTTTGGTCACAGTCGTATGTCCATGTACCGCGCAACCGACGCGAATTCGGGCATCCGGCCTTTAATCGGCCTTGACGATGTTCGTCTGACTGGGAAGGCTGAGCGCGGCATGCGTATGTTCTGGGGCGCGTGTAGGAACGGGGAGATGAGTGGCCTACCGGCAGTCCGGGGCCACAACACGCGTCCCCCTCGGCCCGTCGCCCCGTACAGCGGTGCTCCAATGACGAGTTCAGCTACTGGGGGTAGCAGTACATGACGAAGAAGACGCGGCTGCGCGTAGCGCGCATTGCGGCCGGTGCGGTGATCGCGGCGGGTGCGTCGCTCACCGCGGCCGGCGTGGCCTCCGCGGCTCCCGCCGACGGTTCGGGCGGTGAAAGCGGCGGCATCATCGGCGGCCTCCTCGGCGGTGTCCTCGGCGGCGGCGACTCCGGTGGCAGCACCACCGGCGACACCACCGGCGCCACCGACGGTGGCGAGACCGCCGGCCAGGTCGGCGGCGACGACAGCTCCGGCGGCGAGATCGGCGGCGACAGCGGCGCCACCACGATCGGCGGCGAGACCACGACCGGTGGCGAGACCACCGGCGGCGACACCACGACCGGTGGCGAGACCACCGGCGGTGACACCACCACGGGTGGCGAGACCACGGGTGGCGAGACCACCGGTGGCCACAACAGCGGTGGCCAGTCCACCGGCGGCGACAGCACCGGTGGCCACAACAGCGGTGGCCAGTCCACCGGCGGTGGCTCCACCACCGGCGGCCACTCCTCCACCGGCGGTGGCTCCACCACCGGTGGCGACTCCACCACCGGCGGCGACTCCGCCACCGGCGGCGACTCCACCGGCACCGGTACCGACAACGAGGGCTCCAAGCCGATCGAGCAGCCCGGCAAGGGCAAGGAGCAGATCGCTGACACGCCCGGCCAGGCCAAGCAGCAGGCGAAGGGCGGGGAGCTGGCCGAGACCGGTTCCTCCGGCACCACCTTCCTGCTGGTCGGTGCGGCCACGATGATCGCGGGCGGTGTGGGCTTCCGTATGCTGCCCCGCCTGATCAACAAGAACGGCGGCGGCGCGGCAGCGGCCTGACGCTGACGCGGCACCACGAGGGGCCCGGGACGCACTCAGCGTCCCGGGCCCCTCGGCGTTCACACTCCCGCCACGGGCGGGACAGTCTCCTACGCGCCCCGTAAAGGGCGCGGCAAGCGTCAGACGGCCTGGTGAAGCAGCACACCGACCGCGATGAGCACGATCATCAATGCCACCAGCATCGCGGGGCTGAGCTGGGCGAATACGCCGCCCGCTTGCTGCTGGAGCCGTTCCCTGCTCGCCCGGCACACAGGGCAGCGGCCCTCGCTCACAGGGGCCGCGCAGTTGGCGCACACCAGTCGGTCGTACGTCATGCGACCTCCTTCTTCACTGCACCAACGCACCGGGGGGCACATTGGTTCCCCCTTCCACTGTGCCAGCTCCCCGGCGGAACGGCGCGTCCCGCAGGATTGTGCGGCTTTTTGTCCCAAAGGTGCCGTGAAGAAACGCACCATCCCCCCACGCCGACTGCACCGTCCCGCGAGGTTCGCGTATGGTCACGCACACCGACGGGAGCCGCAACTCGGCAACCCGTGCCGCTATCCAGGTCGACCGTGGTGCATCAGTGATCCGATTCGACAACGTCTCCAAGACCTACCCGAAGCAGAACCGCCCTGCACTCAGGGACGTCTCGCTCGAGATCGAGCGCGGCGAGTTCGTCTTCCTGGTGGGCTCCTCGGGCTCCGGCAAGTCCACCTTCCTGAGGCTGCTGCTGCGCGAGGAGCGGGCCAGCCACGGCCATGTGCACGTACTCGGCAAGGACCTCGCCAAGCTCTCCAACTGGAAGGTCCCGCAGATGCGGCGCCAGGTGGGCACGGTCTTCCAGGACTTCCGGCTGCTCCCCAACAAGACCGTCGGGGAGAACGTCGCCTTCGCCCTCGAAGTCATCGGCAAGCCGCGGGGCCAGATCCGCAAGACGGTCCCCGAGGTCCTCGACCTCGTCGGGCTCGGCGGCAAGGAGGACCGGATGCCGGGCGAGCTGTCCGGTGGTGAGCAGCAGCGCGTCGCCATCGCCCGGGCCTTCGTCAACCGCCCGATGCTGCTCATCGCGGACGAACCCACCGGCAACCTCGACCCGCAGACCTCGGTCGGCATCATGAAGCTGCTGGACCGGATCAACCGGACCGGTACGACGGTGGTCATGGCCACCCACGACCAGCAGATCGTCGACCAGATGCGCAAGCGGGTCATGGAACTCGAGAAGGGCCGGCTCGTACGCGACCAGTCGCGCGGCGTGTACGGCTACCAGCACTGAAAGGACGCCATGCGCGCCCAGTTCGTCCTGTCGGAGATCGGCGTCGGTCTCCGCCGAAACCTCACGATGACCTTCGCGGTCATCGTCTCCGTAGCCCTCTCGCTGGGCCTGTTCGGCGCCTCGCTGCTGATGCGCGACCAGGTCAGCACGATGAAGGGCTACTGGTACGACAAGGTCAACGTCTCCATCTTCTTCTGCAACAAGAACGACGCCGAAACCGGCGCCAACTGCGCCAAGGGCGCGGCCACCCAGCAGCAGAAGAACGACATCAAGGCGGAGCTGGACCGGCTGCCGATCGTCCAGAGCGTGACGCACGAGTCCAGCGACCAGGCGTACAAGCACTACAAGGAGCAGTTCGGCGACACGCCCGTGGCCGGACTGGTGACGCCCGACCAGCTTCCGGAGTCCTTCCGCGTCAAGCTCAAGGACCCCACCAAGTTCACGGTCATCAAGTCGGCGTTCTCCGAGCGGCCCGGCGTGCAGGAGGTGCAGGACCAACGGGACACCGTTGAGCCGCTGTTCAACCTCCTGAACGGCATGAACATCGCCGCGCTGTGCGTGATGGGGCTGATGCTCGTCGTTGCGCTGATGCTGATCGTCAACACCGTGCGGGTGTCGGCGTTCAGCCGTCGGCGGGAGACCGGCATCATGCGGCTGGTGGGAGCGTCCAGCTTCTACATCCAGATGCCGTTCATCCTGGAGGCCGCCATCGCGGGCCTGCTGGGCGCCGCGTTCGCCTGTGTGCTGATCGTCGGCGGCAAGTACGTCCTCATCAACAACTGGCTGGCGAAGAAGATCCAGGTGATCAACTTCATCGGCTGGGACTCGGTGGCGGCGGTGCTTCCGCTGGTGCTGCTGATCGGGCTGCTGATGCCCGCGCTCGCCGCGTTCTTCGCGCTGCGCAAGTACCTCAAGGTGTGACCCTTGCCAAGAGGCGCCGTACGGACAACTTCCCGTACGGCGCCTTTTTGTCCCCTAGACTCACCGGCATGTCGGGCCCGTGTTCGTACGTCCGGCCCCGCCGCATTCGCCGCGGGGCGGCCCTGACCTTGTTCCTCGCGAGTGTGCTCGCCACCGGCGCGGTGACCGGCACATGGAGCGACAAGGCGGAGGGCGCGGCCGGCCGCGCCGCCCCGGACCGCGCGGTTCCGAGCGCTCACGGCTCCGCGTCCGCACGGTCCTCCGCCACCGCCGACCGCGCGGCCGTGGAGCGGGCCGCCACCGAAGCCATCGAGGACGGCAAGTCCGGTTCCCAGGCGGCCGCCGAGGTGGTCAGCCGCAGCGGCGACCGCTGGTCGACGATCTACACGCCGGGCGAGTTCGAGGATTTCCAGGCGCAGTTGGACGGCCGTTACGTCGGTGTCGGGCTGTGGGTGCGGCAGGTGGCGGGCCGGACCGAGGTGTCCCGGGTCCGGCCGGGCAGCCCCGCGGCCGGCGCCGGGATCGCCGTCGGTGACCGGCTGCGGGCCGTCGACGGCCGCGCCACGCGGGACCGTCCGGTCACCGAGACCGTCGCGGCGCTGCGCGGCGAGACGCACCGCGGCGCCCGGGCCGCGGTCGGCACGGCCGTACGGCTCGACCTGCAGCGCGGTGACCGGCGCTGGAGCGTGACCCTGCACCGTGTCCGGCTGCGCACCCCCAACGTCGTCACCGACCGGCCGGCCGGGCCGCACGGCCCTACCCGCGTCAAGATCACCTCGTTCGCGAGGGGCACCGGCGCCGCGGTCCGCCGCGCGGTGCGCCGCGCCTCGCCGCACGGTGGTCTGCTGCTCGACCTGCGGGGCAACACGGGCGGGCTGGTCACCGAGGCCGTCGCCACCGCCTCCGCCTTCCTGGACGGCGGCCTGGTCGCCACCTACGACATGCGGGGCGCCCAGCGCGCGCTGTACGCCGAGCGCGGCGGCAACACCCGGCTGCCGCTGGTGGTGCTCGTCGACGGTGGCACGATGAGCGCCGCCGAGCTGCTGACCGGGGCGCTCCAGGACCGCGGCCGGGCCGTGGTGGTGGGCTCCCCGACCTTCGGCAAGGGCTCGGTGCAGATGCCCAGCCGGCTGCCGGACGGTTCGGTCGCCGAGCTGACCGTCGGCCACTACCGCACCCCGTCGGGGCGGATCGTCGACGATGCCGGCATCACCCCCGACCTGGTGGTGGGGGATCATGCCGAGCGGCGGGCCCGCACAGTATTGAGTGGCCTCGGAGCGGGTGCGTAGTGCGAAAATGGCCGCACTATGGCTAAGGACAAGGGCAAGGACAAGACTCCCGGGCGCAAGCTCGTCGCACAGCACAAGAAGGCGCGGCACGACTACCACATCCTGGACACCTACGAGTGCGGTCTGGTGCTGACCGGTACCGAGGTGAAGTCGCTGCGCCAGGGCCGGGCGTCGTTGGTGGACGGTTTCGTGCAGATCGACGGCAACGAGGCGTGGCTGCACAACGTGCACATCCCCGAGTACGCCCAGGGCACCTGGACCAACCACGCGGCGCGGCGGAAGCGGAAGCTGCTGATGCACCGCTACGAGATCGACAAGCTGGCGTCCAAGAGCAACGAGACGGGGCACACGATCGTGCCGCTGGCCCTCTACTTCAAGGACGGCCGGGCCAAGGTCGAGATCGCGCTGGCCAAGGGCAAGAAGGAGTTCGACAAGCGGCAGACGCTCCGCGAGCAGCAGGACCGCCGCGAGGCGGACCGGGCGGTGTCCGCGGCCCGTCGGCGGCAGCGGGCCTGACCTGCGGGTGCGGCCCCGGGAATACGCTGGCAACCGCACCTGTTGTTCACGTACGATGGCTGAGCACCCCACGGAGGGTGTGCACCACATTGAAAAATCAACATGGGGATGATCGGTTTCGACAGCGGATGTCGAAGCAGGGGAAGCGTGTCGAGGAAGCGGCAATGATCTCGTAAACCATATGCCGAAACCAATAATCGCCAACACCAAGCGCGATTCCTTCGCCCTCGCTGCCTAAGTAGCGACTTGCGAAGTGTCAGCCCGGGGATGATCCCGACCCGGTTCCTGGCATCAGCTAGGGGTCTTATCCGTTGAGCCCGGTCACGGGGCGCAGCGGAGACATCAAACAGTGACTGAGCCCGTCGGAGACTTGTTCGCGTGATCTCCGGGGCTGAGAAAATCGCAGCGAACTGCACACGGAGAAGCCCTGATTCCACACCGTTGGACGCGGGTTCGATTCCCGCCATCTCCACTCATCCCATGTAGCGCAGCGCCCTCGCGAGATTCTCGCGGGGGCGCTGCGTTTTTGTGCCCGCGCCCGGCCGGCTCACCAGGACCGACGGCCCGACCACGCGAGGGTGAGGGCGAGGGCGGCCGCCGCGGCGGGGACCCCGTACGCGGCCGCCGGGGCCGCCAGGTGGTCCACCGCGAAGCCGCCGGCCGCCGAGCCGGCCGCGATCCCGCCCAGCAGGGCCGTCACCGCCAGCGTCATCCCTTCGTTCAGCCGGTCCGCCGGGGTGCGGGCCTGGACCAGTCCCATGCCGGTGACCATGGTCGGTGCGGTGGCCATGCCGGCCGCGAGCAGCGCGGCGGCCAGTGCCGGCGCGCTCCCGGTGGCCGCGGCCGCGAGCGGCAGCAGCATCAGTACGGTCATCGCGCCGACACAGGTCAGGAAGCGTGCTCCGAGGCGGCCGGCCGGGCGCAGCAGGCCGTACAGCAGCCCGGCCGCGCCGGAGCCGGCCGCCTGGAGGGCCAGCATGCCGCCAGCGGCGGAGCGGATGCCGTGGTCGTCGGCGTAGGCGAGGGTGACGACCTCCAGGGAGCCGAAGATCGCGCCGGTGGCGAGGAAGGTGAGCAGCAGCGGGGGGAGGCCGGGCAGCCGCAGCGGTGCCGCGGCCCGCTGCTCGTCGCGGGTGCCGGCCGGCCGTGCGGCCACCGGTGGTTCGGTGTCGCGGCGGCCGGCGAACAGCAGCATGCCGGTCAGCAGCAGCGCCGCGGCGACCGCGGTCCCCGCCTCGGGGAAGAGGGTGGTGCACAGCAGCGTCGCGAGTACCGGTCCGAGCATGAAGCACAGTTCGTCCGCGGCCTGTTCGAAGGAGTTGGCGGTGTGCCGGGCGGCCGGGTCGTCGCGGAAGAGGTGTGCCCAGCGGGCGCGGGACATGCCGCCGGTGTTGGGTGTGGTGGCGGTGGCGGCGTACGACGCGAACAGGGTCCAGTCGGGCGCCCGGAGGTGGACGCACAGCAGCAGCGAGAGCGAGCCGAGGACGGCGACCGCGGTGGCCGGGACGGCGACGCGGGACTGGCCGTGGCGGTCGACCATGCGGGCGGTCCACGGCCCTGCCAGCGCCGTCGCCGCGAGGCCGGTCGCGGTGACCGCCCCGGCCAGCGCGTAGGAGCCGCGCGAGCCGGCGATCATCAGCACCGCGCTGACGCTGAACATCCCCATGGGCAGCCGGGCCAGCAGGTTGGCGGCGGTGAAGGCGCGGGCGCCGGGGGCGGCGAAGATCCGGCGGTAGGGGGCGAGCGGGCGGAAGCGGGGGCGGCGGCGCGGGGCAGGGCGTACGGGGGGCGCAGTGACGGGGCGGGCGGCGAGGAAGAGGATCATGCCTCATACGGTCGCGGCAGCGGCCGGTGCCGGTCCAACACCTGATGAGCACCGATTCACGCGGCTGTGTTGTCAATGGCGGCGGGGTCGGCAGGGGCGGCCGGCACTGCCAGGATGGCCCGGTGCCGTCCGACATCGATCCGCGTCTGCTCCGGGCCTTCACCGCCGTCGCCGAGGAGCTGCACTTCACCCGCGCCGCGGCCCGGCTGTACGTGGCCCAGCAGGCGCTGAGCCGCGACATCCGGCGGCTGGAGCGGGAGGTGGGCGCCGCGCTGTTCGTGCGGACCACCCGCCAGGTCTCCCTGACCGCCGACGGGGCGCGGCTGCTGCCGTACGCGCGGCGGGTGCTGACCGCGCACGAGGAGCTGACCGCGGCCTTCCGGCCGGCCCCCGAGCGGCCGCTGCTGGTCGATGTGGGGGTGCCGGTCGGCACCGCCTACCGGGTGCTGGAGGAGGCCAGGGTCCGGCTGCCGGACAGCTGCGAGCTGGTGGCCCGCTTCCACAGCGGACTGACCGGCGCGGCGGGGGAGTTGCTGGCCGGGCGGCTGGACGTCTCCTTCGGGCGGTACGCGGGGCTGCCGGCGGCCGTGCGGGCGGGGCTGGAGCACCAGCCGGTCCGGCTGGAGCCGATGGCGGTGCTGCTGCGCGAGGACCATCCGCTGGCGGCGCGGCCGGTGGTCCCGCTCGCGGAGCTGGCCGGCGAGACGCTGTACGCGGCCGCCGGGAATCCGCAGACGGTGGAGTGGACGGAGCTGGCGGCGCACCTCTTCGCGGGGCGGGGCATCGCGATGGCGGAGCCGTTCCCGGAGATCGACGGCTCGCAGGAGTTCGTACGGGTGGTGCGCAAGCGGGGCTGGTCGGTACTGGCAAGCGTGGAGTTCATCGAGGTACCGGGGATGGTGCTGCGCCCGGTGGTGGAGCCGGTGCCACTGTCGCCGGTGTCGATGGTGTGGCGGCGGGGGCTGGGGCATCCCGGGCTGGCGGCGCTGCGCGCGGTGGCGGGCCAACTGGGGCGCCGGGACGGCTGGTTGACGGTCCCGGAGGGCGGCTGGCTGCCGCCGGAGGACGCCCGTGCGATGGGTGTGGCCGGGCCGGCGCGGGGCGGCGCGGCGCTCACGGAACGCTGAGCACGCGGTGGTAGAAGGCCGTGTCGGAGGGTTCGCCGACGGGGCGGCCGTCGACCGCGACCCAGGCGTGGGTGCGGAAGGGCGCGGTGCGTACGCCGGTGCACCACTGCGGCCAGTGGCCGCGGGCGCGGCACAGGAGCGCGGTGGCCAGGGAGCGGGGGAGGCAGCCGTCGCCGGCGCAGTGCGGGCTGACCGTGACCACGGCGTGCCGGGCCCGCAGCGCCTCGGGCGCGGTGGCGGACCGGGCGCCGCGCCGGATCCGCTCCAGGAGGCGGCACAGCCGGTGCGGCGGCAGCGCCGTCAGGACGCGGGCGACGGCCACCGCCGCGCGGGCGGCGCAGCGTTCGCGGAAGGTGAGCCGGGCACCGGTGAGGAGCGGGGCGGGGCCGGTCACCGGGTCGCCGGGCGGGCGGTGCGGGGGAGGGACGGCGGGGACGGCGGTCATGGGGAGTGCGCTCCTTTCGCCGGGGCGGCGCGGGGGACGGGGACGGCGGGTACCGGCACGGCCGGCGCGGGCGTGGGGGCGGGGGCGACGGCGCGCAGCCAGTACTCGGTGGCGAGGGTGGCGTCCAGGGCCCGCAGGGTGGGGTCCGGCGGCTGCGGTGCGGTGAGGTGGCGCCGCAGGACGTCGGGGTGGATCAGGCCGCGGGCGGCGAGCGGGGAGTCGTCGCAGAGGGCGGCCAGGGCGTCGCGGTGGGCGCGCAGGCCGGTGCGGGCCCCGGGGCCGGGCGCGGCGGGCGTACCGCGGCCGAGGACGCCGTCGGGGACGACGCCGCGCAGCGCGCGGGTCAGCAGCGGCTGGTGGACGCCGGCCCGGCCGCGGTCGGCGAGGTCGAGGGCGAGCGCCGCCTCCACGACCGCGTCGTCGAGGAACGGCGCCTCGTGGCCGACGCCGTGCGGGGCGGTCAGGGCGTCGGCGCCGCGGACGGTCTCCGCGGCGTGCAGGGCGGCGCGGAGGATCTCGTGCTGGGCGCGCAGCGGCGCGAACGGTTCGGGGGCCTCGTCGGCGGCCTCGCGCAGCAGCCGGCGGACGGTGGCGACGGCGTCCGGGTGGGCCCACGGCGGCAGGGCGGGTGGCGCCTCCCAGTCGGCGCCGCCGGCCCGCCGTCCGCGGCCTGACGCCCGGGGTGCGCTGCCGGCCAGCCACCGGGGGTAGGAGCGGCCGCCGAGGAGCGTGCGCAGGGTGTCGCGGGCCGTCCAGCGGCAGAGGTGGTGGGCGGTCCAGGCGCGCCGGGCGGCGGTGCGCAGGTCGCCGCGGGCAAGGGAGTTGAGGGCCGCCGGGCGGTGCCCGAACAGTGCGTCGGCGCCGGCGTCGACGAGGTGCAGCCGGGAGCCGCGCTCGGCGACCAGCCGGGCCCGGTGGGCGAGGCGGGCCGCCTCGCGGAAGACGGCGAGCGGGCCGGCCGGGTCGGCGGGGGTGCCGTGGCGGGCGTCGGTGGGCGGGGTGTAGCAGGTGGGGGCGTCGGCGTACGGCAGCGCGAGGTGCGCCCCGGGCGGGGGTCCGGCCGGGGCCCCGGAGACGCGCCGGTCGCCGCTCCTTCCGCGGGTCTCGCCCTTGCCCTTCCCCTTGTTCTTGCGCTTGCCGCTGTTCCCGTCCGGTTCCTCGGCGGTGTCCTGCCCCGCGCGCCGCCGGCGCTGCCGTTCCGCCGCGGCGAGGGCGGCGGCGCCGTGGGCGCTCCACCGGGTGTCCTCGTCGCCGGGCCGGCGGGACGTCCAGGAGGTGGTGAGCAGCCGGACGTCCTCGCGGGCGGTGAGGAAGCACAGTCCGGTGGCGCCGGTGGAGTCGGAGAGGCCGGCGCTGAGCGTGCCGCGGCCCGCGGTCCCGTCGGCGGCGGCCTGCCGCTGTGCGCGCCGGGCGCGGGCCGCCACCGCGTCGGCCAGTGCCCCGCCCAGGTGCTCCGCGGCGCGCTCCAGGGGGACGTCCGGTTCCGGCGGGCTCCACCAACGGGCCAGGGAGTGCCGCCCGTTGGCGTACAGGGTGAGGTGGTGGCCCGGGGGTACGGCGGACACCGCGCGCCAGGCCGGGCGGAGGGCCGGCGGGAGCGGGGCGAAGGGGAACAGCAGGCGCAGTGCCGGCGCGTCCTCGTCGAGGAAGCCGAGGCCGGGGGCGCCGGCCGGCAGTCCGGCCGCGGCGGCGGCGCGGGCGAGCGCCGCCAGGTCCTGGGGGCGGTTGCCGGCGACGGTGACGCCGGCGATCCGGGCGTGGTGGAGCAGGCGGACGCCGGCGAGATCGCCCCGGCACCGCAGGTCGCCCTCGGCGGCGGTCAGCAGGAAGGCGCTGCCGGGGAGGGGGCGGGCGCGGCGGCCGATGCCGTCGAGGTGGCCGGGCCCCGGCAGCAGCCGGGCCAGCGTGCCGGGGGTCGCCGGGGTGGTGCCGAGCAGCAGCGCGCGGCGCGGTCCGGCCTCGGCCGCCACGGCCTCGTCGGGCGACCAGTGCCCGGTGATCCAGGGGCGTCCGGAGGGGTGGCGGAGGGTGCGACGGGACGGGCTCGCCGGCAGGCAGCGGCCGAGCGCGTCGGAGGCGGGGTGATCGGGGAGGACGAGGAAATCCACGGTGGGGGGCACTCCACTGGAGGGGCCGGTACGGCGCCGGGCGGGCCGGGTGGACGCAGGGCGCACTGAGCGGGGTCACGCAAAGCGTTCGACTGGATGCTGACAGTGTTCACGTCAATTTCCATTGCCTCGAAGGGGTGATCACGGGGGCGTGCGAGGCAAACCGGCGCGGGCCCACGGGGCGCGCGCGCCGGAGCGCCCGAGATCGCTCACGGGGCCCCCGCACGCCCGGTGAGCGCGAGGTTTCGCGGCGGTCACCTCACGCCACCGCGCCGAAACCCGCGGTCCCTATGTTCGGGGCAGACGACCCGACCCCCTGGGAGGCGCGATGACGGCCGAGGCCGCGGCAGGCACCCGTACCGACAGTCCCGGCGCAAGCCGTACCGACGGCCGTGCGCGGCGAGGGGGGCGGTGGATCGAGCACTGGGAGCCGGAGGACGAGGGGTGGCGGGAGACCGGTGAGCGGATCGCCCGGCGGAACCTGGCCTTCTCCGTGCTGTCCGAGCACATCGGCTTCTCCGTCTGGAGCCTGTGGTCGGTGATGGTGCTGTTCATGGGGCCGGAGTACGGCATCGACCCGGCCGGGAAGTTCTTCCTGGTGGCGATACCGACGCTGGTGGGCGGGGTGCTGCGGGTGCCGTACACCTTCGCGGTGGCGCTGTTCGGGGGGCGCAACTGGACGGTGATCAGCGCGCTGCTGCTGCTGGTGCCGACCGCGGCGGCCGCGGTGGTGATGCACCCGGGCACGTCGTACTCCACGTTCATCGTGGTCGCGATGGTGGCGGGCGTCGGCGGCGGGAACTTCGCCTCCTCGATGACGAACATCAACTCGTTCTTCCCGCTGCGCAAGAAGGGGTTCGCGCTGGGGCTGAACGCGGGCGGCGGCAACATCGGGGTGCCGGTGATCCAGCTGCTGGGGCTGCTGGTGATCGGGACGGCGGGGGCCGGCCATCCGCGGCTGGTGCTGGCCGTGTACGTGCCGCTGATCGTGCTGGCGGCGGTGCTCGCGGCGCTGTTCATGGACAACCTCGCGCCGGTCACCCACGACACCGGGGCGGCCCTGGACGCCGCCCGGCAGCCGCACACCTGGGTGATGTCGCTGCTGTACATCGGCACCTTCGGGTCGTTTATCGGCTACAGCTTCGCCTTCGGGCTGGTGCTGCAGAGCCAGTTCGCCCGCACCCCCCTGCAGGCCGCGTCGCTGACCTTCGTCGGCCCGCTGCTGGGTTCGCTGGTGCGGCCGGTCGGCGGGCGGCTGGCGGACCGCTTCGGCGGCGCCCGGATCACGCTGGGGACCTTCGCGGCGATGGCCCTGGCCACCGGCGTGGTCATCCACGCCTCGGGGATCGCCTCGCTGCCGGTGTTCCTCGTCGGCTTCTTCGCGCTGTTCGTGCTGTCGGGGCTCGGCAACGGCTCCACGTACAAGATGATCCCGGGGATCTTCCAGGCGCAGGCGCTGCGCCGCGGTCTGACGGGCGAGGCGGCGGCGGCCTACGGGCGGCGGCTGTCGGGCGCGGCGATGGGGCTGATCGGCGCGGTGGGCGCGCTCGGCGGGCTGGCCATCAACCTCGCGTTCCGGCAGGCGTTCCTGACCGGCGGCTCGGGCACCCCCGCCTTCGTCTCCTTCCTGGCCTGCTACGCCGTGTGCGCCGCGGTGACCTGGGCCGTATACCTCCGTCCCGCGGCGCGGGCGCGGCGTACCGCGCAGGCCGGGGCGGCCGGGGCGGCCGCGGAGGGGGAGCGGCACCCGGTCCACGCGGAGGTGTGAGGCGCCCGGCGTAACGGTGTGGAAATACTGGAGGACCCGGGCTGTCACCTGCCGTTGGCAGCCTGGGCACCCTGGCACTCCGTGCCGCCCGAGCCGCGGCGGTCGGGGTGCGGAACGCGGCACAACCACTCTGGGCGGAGCGGGACGACCATGGACGAGCAGCATCAGGAGCGCGAGGAGCGGGAGCGGACGGAGCCGGGCACGGCACCGGCGGTCCGGCCGCTGGACGGGTTCACCATCGGGGTGACCGCCGCCCGGCGGGCGGAGGAGCTGGGCGCGCTGCTGGAGCGGCGCGGCGGGCAGGTGCTGCACGCCCCCGCGCTGCGCATCGTGCCGCTGCCGGACGACACCGAGCTGCTCGCGGTGACCCGGGCGCTGATCGACGACGCCCCCGACGTCGTCGTGGCCACCACCGCCATCGGGTTCCGCGGCTGGGTGGAGGCCGCCGAGGGCTGGGGGCTGGGCGAGGCGCTGCTGAACCGGCTGGCCGGGGTGGAGCTGCTGGCGCGCGGGCCGAAGGTGCGCGGCGCGATCCGGGCCGCCGGGCTGACCGAGAAGTGGTCACCGGCCTCCGAGTCGATGGCCGAGGTGCTGGACCGGCTCCTGGAGGAGGGCGTCGACGGGCGGCGGATCGCGCTGCAGCTGCACGGGGAGCCGCTGCCGGGGTTCGTCGAGGCGCTGCGGGCCGGCGGCGCGGAGGTCGTCGGCGTCCCCGTGTACCGCTGGATGCCGCCGGAGGACCTCGGTCCGGTCGACCGGCTGCTGGACGCGACGCTCGCCGGCGGCCTGGACGCGGTGACGTTCACCAGCGCGCCGGCCGCCGCCTCGCTGCTGCGCCGCGCGGAGGAGCGCGGCATCCGCGACGCGCTGCTGGCGGCGCTGCGCACGGACGTGCTGCCGGTGTGCGTGGGGCCGGTGACCGCGCTGCCGCTGGAGGCCGAGGACGTCGCCACGCTCCAGCCGGAGCGCTTCCGGCTCGGGCCGCTGGTGCAGCTGCTGTGCCGCGAACTGCCGGGCCGGGTACGGACGTTGCCGGTGGCCGGGCGGCGACTGGAGATCCGTGGGCACGCCGTCGTGGTGGACGGCGTGCTGCGGCCGGTGCCGCCGGCCGGGATGGCGCTGCTGCGGGCGCTGGCCCGCCGCCCCGGCTGGGTCGTTCCCCGCGCCGAGCTGCTGCGTGCGCTGCCGGGCGCGGGCCGCGACGAGCACGCGGTGGAGACCGCGATGGCCCGGCTGCGGGTGGCGCTGGGCGCGCCCAAGCTGATCCAGACGGTCGTCAAGCGCGGCTACCGGCTGGCGCTGGACCCGCACGCGGACACCGACAAGTACGGCGGGGAGGACGCGCAGGTCAGGCGGGTTGCGCCGGGTTGCTGACGCGGATCTTGGACTGGCCGTGCGGCCGGGTCTCCCAGTCGTCCATGAAGCGGGCCTCCAGGCCGTGTCCGCGGGCCAGCCGCAGCAGGGTGTCGGTCCGGTAGTAGAAGTCCTCGCGCAGCACCTGGTGCTCGGCGCCCTCGGTGCGGTCGAAGGTGAAGTCGAAGAACCCGTCGGGGGCCAGGATCCGGCCGACGTGGGCGAGGCATTCGTCGATCACTTCGAGCGGGGAGTGCGAGAAGACGCTGTGCGCGTGCACCACGTCGAAGTACCCGGCCGGCAGGAAGTCCAGTGTCAGGTCCTGCGTGATCGTCAGGTGCGGCAGCTTGTCCTGGAGTTCGTACGTCGTCAGGGTGCGCTTGGCGGCAATCAGGATGTCCGGCGAGATGTCGATGCCGTAGTAGTTGCCGGTGTCGAGGTGGGCGATGAAGCGCCAGCCGGCCCGCAGGTTGCCGCAGCCGATGTCCAGCATCCGGTGCTCCGGCCGGAGCCCGTGCTCGGCCAGGTACGCGAACTGCATCTCGCCGAGCGCCAGCCACCGCTCGTGGCTGCGGCTGCCCACCGCGGCCTCGGGGCTGCGGCCGGCGTCGGAGGCCATCACCGCCCGGTAGTACGCGACGTGGTCGGGGTGCTTGAGGCGCAGCCAGGTGTCGCGGGCGGTGCGCTTGACGTACGGGGTGATGCGGGCGGGGTTGCGGACCGCGTAGCCGATCTTGTGGGTCAGGCTGGCGCGATTCGTGAGCAGGGACTTGCGCGACATGGAGACCTTCGTCCTGGAGGCGTCGAAAGGTGCGGTGACGTGCGGGGCGGGCCGGTGCGCGGGCCCGCGGGCCGCCACGCCGCGGACTATACATCAGATGTATACGTGCAGAGTCTACGTACGGTGTCTACCTGTGCCGCCCGCCCGCGGCGCGTACCCGGCGGCTCCCGGAGGCCCGCCTCCCGCCGTACGGAGTGGCTGCTTCCGGAGGGTTCCGGGCGGACCGCGCGCCGGGCACTCTGGGAGCACACGCGTTTGGTCTAAGGAGTGACAGGCACATGGCAGCGGCGTGCGACCTGCGGTTCGACTGCGGCCGGACCTGCCTGGACCTGGTGGCCACGGCCGGCGGCGCGCCCGCCGAACGGCTCACCGGCCCCGAGCAGTTGGCGGCCTGGCTGGTCGGCGCGGGGCTGGTGCCGCGCGGCGTCCCGCTGGACGCCGTAGACGTCCGCTGGGTCGTCCGCTTCCGGGCGCTGCGCGACCTGCTGCGCCGCGTGGTGCACGACGAGCTGCGGGACCGGGCGGCCGACGCCGACCTGGACCGGCTCAACTCCGCGGCCGCCGCCGGCCCGCCGCCCGCCCCGCGTGCGGTGCGCGATGCCGACGGCACCCTGGCCCGTACGCTCTGCGCCCCGCCCGACTGCGCCGGGCTGCTGGCCGCGGTCGCCCGGGACGCGGTCGGGCTGCTCACCGACCCGGCGGCGCGCGGGCAACTGCGGCAGTGCGCGGGCGAGCACTGCTCGCTGGTCTACCTGGACACCTCGCGCGGCCGGCGCCGCCGCTGGTGCTCCAGCGAGGTGTGCGGCAACCGGGAGCGGGTGGCGCGCCACCGCAGACGCACGACCGTACGGGGCGCGCCCGGCCCCGCGGGCGCCCCCGCCCCGGCCGCGGCCGCCACCGGACCGGCCCGCATCCCGGTCCCGGAGCCCGCCGCCCCGGCCCCCGTCACGTCCGGAAAAAATTTCCGGCCGGCGGCTGAGTGACCCGCCCGTCCCGTCCGTACTCCTCACCGCAAGTCCGATTTCATGGCCAGGTCCCCGGCGATCTTGGGTGATACGGGCTATCGACCCGGGAGTTGGAGTGCGTAAGGATGCCGTCGTGGCAGACAGGACGACACCTGACGAGGAGCTCATGCGAGCCCTCTATGACGAGCACGCGGGCCCGCTCCTCGCTTTCGTCCTGCGGCTGGTGGCGGGCGACCGGCACCGCGCGGAGGACGTGGTGCAGGAGACGCTGGTGCGCGCCTGGCGCAACGCCGACCAGCTGCAGCGGGCCACCGGGTCCATCCGCCCGTGGCTGGTGACGGTCGCCCGGCGGATAGTGATCGACGGTCACCGCAGCCGGAAGGCCAGACCCCAGGAGGTCGACGCGACACCTCTGGAGACGATGCCCGCCGCGGACGTGATCGACCGGGCGCTGCGCATGATGACGATCTCCGAGGCGCTGAGCGACCTGAGCCAGGCCCACCGAGAGGCCCTCGTCGAGACGTACTTCAAGGAGCGTACGGTCAACGAGGCAGCGGAGGTGCTGCGCGTGCCGGCCGGAACCGTGCGGTCCCGGGTCTTCTACGCGCTGCGCTCCCTGAAGCTCTCGCTTCAAGAACGAGGAGTGACGGAGTGATCCCGCCCACGCAGCCGGACCGGCACACCGACGTCGGCGCCTACGCGCTGGGCGTCCTGGACGCCGCCGACGCGGAACGGTTCGAGGCGCACCTGGTCGGCTGTGACCGGTGCGCGGCCGAACTGGAGGAGCTGATGGGGCTCACGCCCGCACTCGCCGAGTTCAAGGCGTCCGCCCCCACCCCGGAGACCCTCACCGCCGTCCCCGGCCCGAGGCTGCTGAACGGACTCCTCGACGAGGTCGCCGGCACCCGCCGCGGCCGTGCCCGGCGCCGGCTGTTCCTGGTCGCCGCCGCCGTCGTGCTGATCGTCGGCGGACCGCTCGCCGCCCTGTCCCTCAAGGGGGGCACCGACGCGCCGCCGACCGCGGCGCCGCCGCTGGCGAACGCCGTGCGCGCCCAGTACGCCGAGGGCGAGAAGGCCGGCTCCGTCGACCCGGTCACCAAGGTCTCGGCCGGCGTCTCCATGGCGCCCCGCCCCTGGGGCACCCAGGTCGTCCTCGAACTCGCCAACGTCAAGGGACCGCTCGCCTGCGACCTGGTGGCCGTCGGCAAGGACGGCCGGCGGCAGACCGTCACCACCTGGGCGGTGCCCAAGGGCGGCTACGGCATCCCCGGCAGCGCCGCCAAGTGGAACCGCGAGCCCCTCTACGCGGCGGGCGGCGCGGCCCTCGACCGCGCCGACATCGACCACTTCGAGATCAGCACGCTGGAGGGCAGGCGACTGGCCACCGTGAAGGTCTGAGACGCCCGAAGTGACGGTCTGACGCAACATCCGATGGAATCTGTAGAAATCTGCCCGATTTTGTCCCTCTCGCCAGGTGCGCGCGGTGCCCGGTTCGCGTACGGTTGACGGCTGCCCTACGCACAGCAGAAGGGGGCCTGGGTGGCCGCGCACAACGCCACGCACGCACCGGACCACGCACCGGATTCCGTTCGCGACCGCGAGATCGACGCCGAGCAGACGCACCTCGACCGCGTCTACCGGCGCCTCGAGGAGAAGATCCACGAGGCCGAGTTCCTGATGGACGACGCCGCCAAGCGCGGCCAGGTCGGCACGCCCGGCGCGCTCGCCGAGCGGGACGCCCAGGTCTTCCAGGCCGGAGTCCATCTCCACCGGCTGAACTCCGAGTACGAGGACTTCCTCTTCGGGCGGATCGACCTGCTCCTCGGCAAGGACGGCAAGAAGGGCCCGGACGGCGCGTACACCTCGGTCGAGCCCGCCGAGGGGGCCATCGAGAACAACCGCGCCGCGATCGCCGAGACGCTGCACATCGGGCGTCTCGGCGTCCTCGACGCGGACTACTCCCCGCTGGTCATCGACTGGCGGGCGCCGGCCGCCGCGCCCTTCTACCGCGCCACCCCGGTCGCCCCCGGCCGGGTCGTCCGGCGGCGGGTGATCCGCTCCAAGGGCCGCCGGGTCCTCGGCGTCGAGGACGACCTGATGCGCCCGGAGGTCACCGCGACGCTGGACGGCCGCGAGCTGCCGGCGATCGGCGACGGCGCGCTGATGGCCGCACTCGGCCGGGCCCGCAGCCACACCATGCGGGACATCGTCGCCTCCATCCAGGCCGAGCAGGACATGGTCATCCGGGCGCCCGCCGCCTCCGTCACCGAGGTCGAGGGCGGGCCCGGCACCGGCAAGACCGCGGTCGCCCTGCACCGCGCCGCCTACCTCCTCTACCAGGACCGCCGCCGCTACGCGGGCGGCATCCTCATCGTCTCCCCGACGCCGCTGCTGGTCGCCTACACCGAGGGCGTGCTGCCGTCGCTCGGCGAGGAGGGCCAGGTCGCCATCCGCGCGCTCGGCTCGCTCGTCGACGGCGCGGAGGCGACCGCGTACGACCCGCCCGCGGTCGCCCGGATCAAGGGCTCCTCGCGGATGCAGAAGCTGCTGCGCAAGGCGGCCCGCGGCGCGCTGGAGCTGGCGGCACCGCCGGCGGACGGGCCGGCGAAGGACGCCGGGCCGGACACCCAGCTGTCCCTGGAGGACCTCGTCCGGGCGCCCGCCGAGCCGGCCCCCCGGGGCGGCGACCGCCGCCGGACCCGGGCCAGATCCGCCCGGCCCGCCTCCGCCGCGCCCGCCCGGCTGCGGGTCGTCGCGTTCGGCACCCGCCTCGAACTGGACGCCGACGAACTCCACGCCATCCGCCAGTCGGCCCTCGGCGGCACCGCCCCGGTCAACCTGCTGCGCCCGCGCGCCCGCCGGCTGATCCTGGACGCCCTCTGGGCCAAGTCCGGCGCCGGCCGCCGCTACACCGACCCCGAGCTCGCCGCCGAGGCCCGCGAGGGCTTCGACGAGGACCTCACCACCGAGCCCGTCCTC
Organism: Streptomyces lydicus; assembly: GCF_000717345.1. Lineage (GTDB taxonomy): Bacteria > Actinomycetota > Actinomycetes > Streptomycetales > Streptomycetaceae > Streptomyces > Streptomyces lydicus. Next base: position 54,025 of record NZ_JNZA01000016.1, read on the forward strand.
CAGGAGTTCCTGGACGCCTGGTGGCCCGAGCTGACCCCGCGCGGCGTGCTGTCCGCGATGGCCGACGAGCGCCTGCTGAGCCGCTGGGCGCGCCGCGTCCTCAACCCCCGCGAGGTGCGCCAACTGGCCCGCTCCCTGGGGCGGTTGGACGCCCGTGGGCAGGGCCCGCTGTCGGTGCACGACATCGCGCTGCTGGACGAGCTCCAGCAGATCCTCGGCGCCCCGATGCGCCCGGCCCGCCCCCGCGAGGCCGACCCGCTGGACCAGCTCACCGGCCTGGAGGAGCTGACGACCTGGGCGGACCGCAACGGCGGCGGCCGCGGCCGGCGCGAACGCCTGGAGGAGGAGCGCACCGACTACGCCCACGTCATCGTCGACGAGGCGCAGGACCTGACGCCGATGCAGTGGCGGATGGTCGGCCGCCGCGGCCGGCAGGCGACCTGGACCGTCGTCGGCGACCCGGCGCAGTCCTCGTGGTCGGACCCCGACGAGGCCGCCCTCGCCCGGGACGAGGCGCTCGGCACCCGCCCGCGCCGCCGCTTCACACTGACCGTGAACTACCGCAACCCCGCGGAGATCGCCGAACTCGCCGGCAAGGTGCTCGCGCTGGCGATGCCCGGGATGCAGTCCCCGAAGGCGGTCCGCTCGACGGGCCTCCGGCCGCGCTTCGCGCTCGCCGGGGACGGCGCGGGCCCGACGGGCGACAAGGAGCTGGCGCGGGCCACCGTCGCGGCGGCCGAGCGGCTGCTGGACGAGGTGGACGGCACGGTCGGCGTCGTGGTGGCGATGAACCGCCGCGAGCAGGCCCGCCGCTGGCTGGCCCCGCTGGGCGACCGGGTGGTGGCCCTGGGCTCCCTGGAGGCCAAGGGCCTGGAGTACGACGCCACGCTGGTGGTCTCGCCCGCCGAGATCGCCGACGAGTCGCCGGCCGGCCTGCGGGTGCTCTACGTGGCGCTGACCCGCGCCACCCAGCAGCTGACCGTGCTCTCCACCGCGCGCGACGAGCCGGACGCCGCGGGGGTGCCCGACCTGCTGCGGGACTGAGGCGCTCGCCGCCCGGCCGCCGGCCGCCGCCGGTGGCCGACGGCCGTCCGGGCGGTTGTGGAAATCGGCCCCGTGGGACGGGATTCGCTTCCGGGGATGGTTTGTTAGCCTGGGTGACGGCACCGGCTCGATCCAAGCCCCCGGGCCCAACCATCGTCGCTACGAGCGACCACTTGCCGCGAGGCGAGCATGGCGGGTCGGTGCCGCTGACGCAGAGAGGTCCACGCCACTCCGGTGGCGTGGACCTCTTTTCTGTGTGCGCTCACTCTCGTATGGTGGAAGTCGTTTTCCGAAGATCCCGTCCCGGACGAACAAAACGTTCGCAATGCGGGGCGGCTACCGCGTACTGCGCGGTAGGTGCGACGATCGGACGGCAATCCAGCTACACGGTGAAAGCAGAGGAAGTCGGCCATGGCAACGGCGCCCAGCGTCTCCTACTCGATGACGGTCCGGCTGGAGGTGCCCGCGAGCGGAACCGCGGTGTCCCAGCTCACCACGGCCGTCGAGTCCCACGGAGGCTCGGTGACCGGCCTCGACGTCACGGCGTCCGGACACGAGAAGCTCCGTATCGACGTCACCATCGCGGCGACGTCCACGGCCCACGCCGACGAGATCGTCGAGCAGCTGCGCCGCATCGAGGGCGTCGCCGTCGGCAAGGTCTCCGACCGTACGTTCCTCATGCACCTCGGCGGCAAGATCGAGATGTCGTCGAAGCACCCCATCCGCAACCGTGACGACCTGTCCATGATCTACACCCCCGGCGTCGCCCGGGTCTGCCAGGCCATCGCCGACAACCCCGAGGACGCCCGCCGCCTGACCATCAAGCGCAACAGCGTCGCCGTGGTCACCGACGGCTCCGCCGTGCTGGGCCTGGGCAACATCGGCCCCAAGGCCGCGCTGCCCGTCATGGAGGGCAAGGCGGCCCTCTTCAAGCGCTTCGCCGGCATCGACGCCTGGCCGATCTGCCTGGACACCCAGGACTCCGACGCGATCGTCGAGATCGTCAAGGCCATCGCCCCCGGCTTCGCCGGCATCAACCTGGAGGACATCTCCGCGCCCCGCTGCTTCGAGATCGAGGCGCGGCTGCGCGAGGCCCTGGACATCCCGGTCTTCCACGACGACCAGCACGGCACCGCCATCGTGGTGCTCGCCGCGCTCACCAACGCGCTGCGCGTCGTCGGCAAGAAGATCGAGGACGTCCGGGTCGTGATGTCCGGCGCCGGCGCGGCCGGTACCGCCATCCTCAAACTGCTGCTCGCCGCCGGCGTCCGGCACGCCGTCGTCGCCGACATCCACGGCGTCGTGCACGCCGGCCGCACCGACCTGGTCGACGCCGACCCGGACTCCGCGCTGCGCTGGATCGCCGACAACACCAACCCCGAGGGCGTCACCGGCACCCTCAAGGAGGCCGTGGTCGGCGCGGACGTCTTCATCGGCGTCTCCGCGCCCAACGTCCTGGACGGCGACGACGTCGCGCGGATGGCCGACGGCGCGATCGTGTTCGCACTCGCCAACCCCGACCCGGAGGTCGACCCGGCGATCGCCCGGCAGACCGCCGCGGTCGTGGCCACCGGCCGCTCCGACTTCCCGAACCAGATCAACAACGTCCTGGTGTTCCCCGGCGTCTTCCGCGGCCTCCTGGACGCCCACTCCCGTACCGTGAACACCGACATGATGCTGGCTGCGGCAGGCGCCCTGGCGAACGTCGTCCTGGAGGACGAGGTCAACCCGAACTACATCATCCCCAGCGTCTTCAACGAGAAGGTCGCGGGCGCGGTGGCCGGTGCGGTCCGGGAAGCGGCCAAGGGCAGCGAGCCCGCTGTGACGGCGGCCACGACGGTCTGAGAACGGCGCGTCGCGGGACACGCCGTCGTTGATGCGCCCATAGGGTGGCGGACAGTAAGCGACCGCCGCCCTGTGGGGCCGGCCCGGAGCGGGATTGGCACGGAGCGTCACCACTGACGAGGCAGTGGCGCTTTTCGTGTGACCCTCCTGGGTGCCGGATTGGCTTTACCGCCGCAGGTAGGGGCAGGATGCGTAATCGGGCGAGAGGGTCTGCACCAGACCCGGGTCCGGGGACTGTCCGAGGACCCTGGCAGCATCGGCTTCGATCTCACGCCTCATTGGCAAGAAGAACACGGGAGTACAAACATGAACCGCAGTGAGCTGGTGGCCGCTCTGGCCGATCGCGCCGAGGTGACCCGCAAGGACGCCGACGCCGTTCTGGCCGCTCTCGCCGAGGTGATCGGCGAGGTCGTCGCCAAGGGCGACGAGAAGGTCACCATCCCCGGCTTCCTGACCTTCGAGCGCACCCACCGTGCCGCTCGTACCGCGCGCAACCCGCAGACCGGTGACCCGATCCAGATCCCGGCCGGCTACAGCGTGAAGGTCTCCGCGGGCTCCAAGCTCAAGGAAGCCGCCAAGGGCAAGTAAGACCCTCCGTACGGCGTGAGAAAGGCGGCCACCCCCTCCAGGGGCGGCCGCCTTTCCCGTGCCGCCGCCCTGCCGCCCTGCTGCCCGCCTGCGGGCCGGGGACGGCGCGGGGGGCCACTGGGTGGCCGGCGGCGCCCGGCGGCCCGCCACGGGCCGCCGCAGCGCCACCATGGGGCCGCGCACCGCGGCACCCCGCCCGCACGCACGAGGGGCGGCCACCCGGAACCCCGGGTGGCCGCCCCTCGTGCGTGCGCCGCTCAGCCGGCCGGCGTCAGTTGCGCAGCTCCCCGTTGGGCAGCTCCACCTGGGCGCCCAGCTCGACGAGCTTCGCCATGAAGTTCTCGTAGCCGCGGTTGATCAGGTCGATGCCGTGCACCCGCGAGGTGCCCTGCGCGGCCAGCGCCGCGATCAGGTACGAGAAGCCGCCGCGCAGGTCGGGGATGACCAGGTCGGCGCCCTGCAGCTTGGTGGGGCCGGAGACGACCGCGGAGTGCAGGAAGTTGCGCTGGCCGAAGCGGCAGGCGGAGCCGCCCAGGCACTCGCGGTAGAGCTGGATGTGCGCGCCCATCTGGTTGAGCGCGGAGGTGAAGCCGAGCCGGGACTCGTAGACCGTCTCGTGCACGATCGACAGGCCCGACGCCTGGGTCAGCGCGACCACCAGCGGCTGCTGCCAGTCGGTCTGGAAGCCGGGGTGCACGTCGGTCTCCAGGGCGATCGCGTTGAGCGAGCCGCCCGGGTGCCAGAAGCGGATGCCCTCGTCACCGATCTCGAAGGCGCCGCCGACCCTCCGGAAGGTGTTCAGGAAGGTCATCATCGAGCGCTGGTGCGCCCCGCGGACGAAGATGTTGCCCTCGGTGGCCAGCGCCGCCGACGCCCAGGAGGCGGCCTCCAGCCGGTCCGGGAGCGCCCGGTGGGTGTAGCCGTCGAGCTTGTCGACACCGGTGATCCGGATCGTCCGGTCGGTGTCCATCGAGATGATCGCGCCCATTTTCTGCAGGACGCAGATCAGGTCCTCGATCTCCGGCTCCACGGCGGCGTTCGACAGCTCGGTCACGCCCTCGGCCAGGACGGCCGTCAGCAGGACCTGCTCGGTCGAGCCGACCGACGGGTACGGCAGCCGGATCTTGGTGCCGCGCAGCCGGTGCGGGGCCTCCAGGTACTGCCCGTCGTCGCGCTTCTCGATCTTCGCGCCGAACTGGCGCAGCACGTCGAAGTGGAAGTCCACCGGCCGGCCGCCGATGTCGCAGCCGCCCAGGCCCGGGATGAAGGCGTGGCCGAGGCGGTGCAGCAGCGGGCCGCAGAACAGGATCGGGATCCGGGAGGAGCCGGCGTGCGCGTCGATGTCCGCGACGTTGGCGCTCTCGACGTGCGAGGGGTCGAGGATCAGCTCACCGGGCTCGTCGCCCGGGCGGACCGTGACCCCGTGCAGCTGGAGCAGCCCGCGCACCACGCGTACGTCGCGGATGTCGGGCACATTGCGCAGCCGGCTGGGGCCGCTGCCGAGCAGGGCGGCGACCATGGCCTTGGGCACAAGGTTCTTCGCACCGCGAACCCGGATCTCGCCCTCCAGCGGGGTGCCGCCGTGGACAAGCAGTACGTCGTCAGTAGAGACGGTCATGGATCTCGCGTTCCTGGAGACGGGCAGGGGCCAAGCCAAAATGGTAAGGGCGTCCGAGGGTGAGTCCGTAGGCCCGTGCAGGCTCTGGGCATGTAATGGCTTTGTCACAACACGCTCGGCTACTATCCGCCTTTGATCTGTAATCGCCTTTTGGGGTAAAGGTCACCGGATGTCTTGAATGTGTGGTCCGGTGCCGCGTCCGGGGCGACGCCCCCGGGCCCGTGCGCCGGCGGCTGCCGCCGTACGCCCTGCCCTGCTCTCGCACGGGACCGGGCGTTGACTCCCCGCTCGGGGCAGAAGTGCGGGATCATGTGGCCATGACCGAGGTGTCCTCGCTCACAGGCCGGCTGCTCGTCGCGACGCCCGCGCTCGCCGATCCGAATTTCGACCGCGCGGTGGTGCTGCTCCTCGACCACGACGAGGAGGGCTCCCTCGGCGTGGTCCTCAACCGCCCCACGCCGGTCGGCGTCGCGGACATCCTCGCGCCCTGGGCCGCACTGGCCGGTGAGCCGGGAGTGGTCTTCCAGGGCGGTCCGGTCTCGCTGGACTCGGCGCTCGGGGTGGCCGTGGTGCCCGGCGGGCCGTCCGGCGACGGCGGCGTCCCGGCCGTGGACGGCGGCGCCCGGCCCGACGACGACGGCGCGGAGGCGACCGGCGTGGCGGCCGCGGACCGCGCCGACGTCGCGGCGGGCGACGAGCCGCTGGGCTGGCGCAGGGTGCACGGCGCGATCGGTCTCGTCGACCTGGAGGCCCCGCCGGAGCTGCTCGCCGCGGTGCTCGGCAGTCTGCGGATCTTCGCCGGCTACGCGGGCTGGGGGCCGGGCCAGCTGGAGGACGAGCTGGTCGAGGGCGCCTGGTACGTCGTCGAGTCCGAGCCCGGTGACGTCTCCTCGCCCGATCCCGAGCAGCTGTGGCGGGCGGTGCTGCGGCGGCAGCGCAACGAACTGGCGATGGTGGCGACGTATCCGGACGATCCCTCGCTGAACTGAGGCCGGGGACGGCCCGAGCCGCGTGGGTGAGGGAGGAACGGCGTCCTTCGCGCGCCCGCCCGGATTTTGGTTGACCGCTGGATTATTGTGACGGCTTCGTCATGGGGGATTGTCAGTCCCCGTCGCTATGGTGCGAGATGACAGGGGACGGCGCGCGGCCGCGTGGGGCGGGGCCGCGCCGGACAGCGGGGGAGAGTGCCATGCACAGGCCGAGTGTGCCCGGGGACCTGGACCGTCCGGAGCGGGTGTGGGCCCGCGCCGCGACGCTCGCGGTGGTCGCCGCCGCGATGGACGACGGCGACGAGTTCTCCTGGGGCGAGCAGGGGCTGGAGTGCTGGAACGGCGGCGGCAGCTACTGGTGGCGGCTGAAACTGTTCGAGGGCGGCCGGGCGCTGCTGTGCGGCCAGGATTCGGACGGCAGCTACACCCACGACGGGGACCGGCAGATCGACTTCCTGGCCGGCGGCCCCGAGTGGCTGCCCTGGGAGCGGTTGCGGCACGACGCCGACGGCAATCTCTTCGGGTTCGTCTACTGGTGGCAGGACGGCGCCTGGGCGCGTGCGCCGTATCCCGAGAAGCTGCCGGACGACGGCCTGAAGATGGCGCTGAGCTGGGCCGCGCCCGGCGAGGACGCGGTCCGGCGGATCATCGACGACCTCGTGGCGCTCACCGAGACCGAGGTCGACGCGGCGGCCGGGGTGCGGGCCTTCCTCTCCGCGGCCGAGTCCCGCACGGTCGGCGAGGCGGACGTCGCCGCGCTGCTGGACGCGGTCTGCGACAAGGACTCCTGGTACGACGTCCGGCCGGAGGCCGCGCTGGCCTTCGCCGAGAAGCTCGGCCTGACGGCCGGCGAGCGGAACGGGGCAGCGGTGGCCTCGTAGCGCCGCCCAGGGCGTGTCCGCCCTAGGGCCGCGCCGCCAGGGCGAGGAAGCGCTCGGCGAGCGGATGGGCGTCGCGGGCGGGCAGTGCCAGGTGGACGGGCACGGCCGGCGCGTTCTTGAGCCGTACGTAGCGGATCCCGGGATGCGGATGGCGCTCGGCCACCGGTTCCGGGGCCACGCCGACGCCGTGCCCGGCGGCGACCGCCTCCAGCCACTCGTCGAAGTTCCCCGCGGTGCACACCGGTTGGGGCCGCCGGTCCGCCGGCCACAGCTCCGGCCGGGTGCTGCCGGTGACGGTGTTGACCACCAGCGGCAGATCGGCCAGCTCGGCCCAGTCCAGCACCCGGCGGCGCGCCACGGCCCGCAGGGCGGCCTGCCGGGCGGCGGCCGGGCCCCTGCCGCCGGGGCGGGGCGGCGGACCCGGCGTGCGGTGCGCGGCGGAGTCCCCGGCGGGCGGCAGCGGCGTACGGGGCAGCGCGGCGACCCGCGGCTCGTGGAGCAGCAGCGCGGTGCGCAGCCCGGCGTCGCCGGGGACCTCGCCGCGCACCACCGCGACGTCCGACTCCCCGGTCTCCAGCCCGGCGAGCGGGGAGTCCCGGCGCACCAGCCGCACCCCGGCCCCGGTCGCCGCCTCGAAGGCCGCGGTGAGCGGGGTGCACGCGGCGGGCAGCAGCGAGGTGAAGCCCAGCCGCAGCAGCGCGCGGCCGGTGGGCGGGCGCAGCGCGGCGGCCAGCCGGGGGAGCAGCGGGGCCAGTTCGGCGTGCAGCCGCCGGCCGGCGTCGGTGAGTTCGACGCGGCGGGTCGTACGGTCCAGCAGCCGGGCGCCGAGCGTGGTCTCCAGCGCGCGGACGGTCCGGGTCAGCGCCGGCTGGCCGATCCGCAGCCGGTCGGCGGCGTGGGTGAAGCTGCGTTCCTCGGCGACCGCGAGGAAGCCGCGCAGATGCCGCAGGGCGATGCCGTCCAGACCGCCGAGGGCGTCGAGCACCCCGCCGTCCCCGCCCTCGTCCCCGCCGCCGGACCGGCCCCGGACCCCGGTTCCGTCGCTGTCCCCGCCTCCGCCGTCATTCATGCCGCCTCAGCATAAGTGCACCCCACCAGGCATTTCCCCGGGCATCCGGAGACTTCCTACGTTTCCCCCGTCGGTCCATCCACCCGGAGCGCGGCACCCCCGGCGCTCCGCACGATCACGGGAGTTGAGCACGGTGCGCAAGGTCTGGCTGCTGACGCTGGGGGCGTTCACCCTCGGCCTGGACGCCTATGTGATGGCCGGGCTGCTGCCGGTCCTCGCGGACGACATCGGCACCCGGGTGTCGCTGGCGGGCCAGCTGGTGACGGTCTTCACGCTGGCCTACGCCCTCTCCGCGCCCCTGGTCGCCGGCCTGTTCTCCGGCGTACGGCCCCGGGTGCTGCTGCTCGCCGCGCTGGCCGTCTTCACGCTCGGCAACGCCGCGACCGCCCTGGCCCCTTCGCTGGGCGCCCTGCTCGCCGCCCGCGCCGTGGCGGGCGCCGGGGCCGGGGTCTACTCCGCGCTGTCCACGGCCGCGGCCGCCGCGCTGGCGCCCGAGGGGCGGCGCGGGCGGGCGCTGGCGGTGGTGATGGGCGGGATGAGTGCGGGCACCGTCCTCGGCGTGCCGATCGGGGTGCTGCTGGCCGAGCACACCGGCTGGCGGGCCACGATGTGGCTGCTCACGGGCCTCGGCGCGGTGGCGCTCGCCGGTCTCGCGGCCCGGCTGCCCGAGGTGCCGGCCGGGCCCGCGGTGCCGGTGCGGGAGCGGCTGGCGGCGCTCACGGACCGCGCGCTGGCGCCCGTCGTCGGGGTGTCCTTCCTGGCCGCGGTGGCCAGCCTCGGCCTGTACACCTACCTCGCGCCGGTGCTGGCCGCGGCGGGCGGCATCGGCGGGGTCGCGCCGTACCTGTGGGCCTGGGGTGCCGGCGGGGTGCTGGGCAGTGTCCTGGCCGGGCCGCTGGTGGACCGTACGGGACCCGCCCGGGTGCCGTTCCGGCGGGCCGGGCGGACCCCGGCGCACCCGGCGGGCGGCGGGACGGACCGGGGCGGGCGGGCCCGGGCCCTGGTCGGCGGCGTGCTGGTGGTCGTCGTCGCCGCGCAGGCCCTGCTGCCCCGGCTGGCCGCCGTGGCGCTGCCCGGCGCGGTGGCCGCGCTGGTGGCGTGGGGCGCGGCGGGCTGGGCGCTGCAGGTGCCCCAGCAGCACCGGCTGCTGGAACTGGCCGGACCGCGCGGCACGGTCGCCCTCGCGCTGAACAACTCGGCGCTCTACCTGGGCAGTGCGGTCGGCTCCGCGCTCGGCGGACTGGCGCTCGGGGCGGGCCTGGCGCCGGACGCGCTGCCGTGGGCGGCCGCCGCGGTGGCGGCGGCCGCCCTCGCCGTCCACCTGGCGGCGGGCCGACGCTCCCGGGTTGCCGCGGGCGTGAGTACCCTTGGCAGTTATGAGCACTCTTGAGCCCGAGCGCGGGGCAGGCACGGGGACCCTCGTAGAGCCGACACCACAGGTGTCGCACGGCGACGGCGACCACGAGCGCTTCGCCCACTACGTCCAGAAGGACAAGATCATGGCGAGCGCGCTCGACGGTACCCCCGTCGTGGCGCTCTGCGGCAAGGTCTGGGTACCGGGCCGTGACCCCAAGAAGTACCCGGTCTGCCCCATGTGCAAGGAGATCTTCGAGTCCATGGGCGCCGGTGGCGACAAGGACAAGGGCGGCAAGGACGGCGGCAAGAAGTAACGCCGCGGGCCGCACGCCCCAGCAGAACAGCAGGAGCCGCAGGACGTCGTGACCGGTGTCGTGCGGTGGCGGTGCCCCGCCGTGGGTACGGGCCCGGGCCCTCGTGGACCGGGCCCGTCGGCGTTCCCGCGCGCGGCCGGCGCCGCGGACGGGCCCGGCCGCCCGCCGCGGCGCACAACCGCCCCCGCCGCCCCGGGGATTGCGCCGCCTCCCGCCCCGGCCCGCCCCTCGTGACGGCCCTCTTCGGGTGAACGGGAAACGGCCGGGGCGGGATCATGGCAGCATCGACCGCGACGACCACCCGCGCCGATCTTCTCCGTACCCGCACAGCGCCGACCGGTCCCGTGCCCGGGCGGCGCGCCGAAGGACTGACGGCATGCCGGACACAGACACCCACCCGGGAGCGGGCGCCGGCCTGATCCCGGCACCGCTGAGCGTCGACGGGCCCCACCGCTGCGCGGTCCGCCTCGGCAACGGCACCGCGCTGGCCGCCGCGCCCGGCACCGAGGACACCGCGCACTGGCTGCGCGCCACCCTCGGCGCGGCCTTCGGCCTCCCGCTGCCGCCCGGCCCCGCCGACGCCACCGACACCCTCGTCCTCGCCCTGGACCCGGCCCTGCCGCCCGAGGGCTACCGCCTGGAGGCGGTGAGCCGTTGGGGCGTCCGGCTCACCGGCGGCGGCCCGGCCGGTGTCTTCTGGGGAGCGCAGACCCTGCGTCAGCTCCTCGGCCCGCACGCCTTCCGCCGCGCCCCGCTCGCCCCGGGCAGCCCCGTCGTCCTGCCGGCGCAGACCATCGAGGACGCCCCCCGCTTCGCCTGGCGCGGCATGCTGCTCGACGTCGCACGGCACTTCCTGCCCAAGGACGGTGTGCTGCGCTGCCTCGACCTGCTCGCCGCGCACAAGCTCAACGTCCTGCACCTGCACCTCACCGACGACCAGGGCTGGCGCGTGGAGATCCGGCGCTACCCGGAGCTGACCCGCACCGGCGCCTGGCGCGCGCGCACCAAAATCGGCCACCGCGCCTCCCCCCTGTGGGACGAGCGCCCGCACGGCGGCTACTACACCCAGGACGACCTCCGCGAGATCGTCGCCTACGCCGCCCGGCGGCACATCACCGTCGTCCCCGAGATCGACCTCCCCGGACACTCGCAGGCCGCCATCGCCGCCTACCCCGAACTCGGCAACACCGACGTCCTCGACACCACCTCCCTGCAGGTCTGGGACACCTGGGGCGTCAACCCCAACGTACTGGCACCCACCGACAACACCCTGCGGTTCTACGAGCACGTCCTGGAGGAGGTCCTCGACCTCTTCCCCTCGCCGTTCGTGCACATCGGCGGCGACGAGTGCCCCAAGGACCAGTGGCGGGCGTCCGCCGCCGCGCAGGCCCGGATCGCCGAACTGTCGCTGGCCGGCGAGGACGAGCTGCAGAGCTGGTTCATCCGGCACTTCGACCGCTGGCTCAGCGACCGCGGCCGGCGCCTGATCGGCTGGGACGAGATCCTCGAAGGCGGCCTGGCCGAGGGTGCCGCCGTGTCGTCGTGGCGGGGCTACGCGGGCGGCATCGCGGCCGCCAAATCCGGCCACGACGTGGTCATGTGCCCCGAACAGCAGGTCTATCTGGACCACCGTCAGGACCCGTCCCCGGACGAGCCGGTACCGATCGGCTTCGTACGGACCCTGGAGGACGTCTACCGCTTCGAGCCGGTCCCGCCGGAACTGACGGCCGAACAGGCCGCGCACGTCCTGGGCACCCAGGCCAACGCCTGGACCGAGGTCATGGACACTCAGGCGCGCCTGGACTACCAGGTCTTCCCGCGGCTGGCCGCGTTCGCCGAGGTCGCCTGGTCGCGGCTGCCCGCCCCGGCGGACCGCGACTACCAGGACTTCACCCGGCGGATGGCCGTCCACTACGCCCGGCTGGACGCCCTCGGCGTCGACTACCGGCCACCCGGCGGCCCCCACCCCTGGCAGAAACGCCCCGGCGTGCTCGGACGCCCGATCGACGGGGCGCCCCCAAACGTGTGAGCCCCCGTGCAAGGAGGGAGCCCGCCCGGCCGGACCCTGGGACGGTGGTGCGGTACGGCGGTTCCTCCGCCCCGCCGTACCGCCCTGCGGGGCACCGCCGTACCGACGGGGCGTGCCCGCGGCGGCCGGCCGCCACCGTGCTCCCTCACGGCCCGTGGCGGGTGAACTCACGGCCTGTGGCGGACGAAACCGGACCAGCAGCCTGTTCGGGGACGGAACGCCGCTTCGTGGACCCTCGCGCCGAGGGCCCGGGAAGATGTGCCAGAGTTGCCACGTCCGGGCCGTGAGCACGTACCGTACGGCGGAGCGGAACTGCCGGGACACCGGGGAAGGGGCAGCTGGCTTGACCACGCACGCACCGCACGCGTCGCACACGGTGACGTTGCCGGCCTCGCTCGACGAGGCGGTGGCGGCGCTCACCGCCATGCCTGCCGCCGTGCCCGTCGCGGGCGGCACCGATCTCATGGCGGCGGTCAACGCCGGACTCCTCAGACCCGCGGCCCTGGTGGGCCTCGGCCGGATCAGCGAGATCCGCGGCTGGCAGTACCTGGACGGCCATGCGCTGCTCGGCGCCGGCCTCACCCTCGCCCGCATGGGACGCCCCGACTTCGCCGCCCTGATCCCCGGTCTCGCCGCCGCCGCCCGCGCGGCCGGCCCGCCGCAGATCCGCAACGCCGGCACCCTGGGCGGCAACATCGTCACCTCCGCGGCCACGGGCGACACCCTGCCGGTGCTCGCCGCCCTGGAGGCCACGGTGATCATCGCCGGTCCCGGGGGCGGCCGCCGAGAGATCCCGGTCAGCCACCTGCTGGCCGGCCGCGAGATGCTGCACCCCGGCGAACTCGTCGGTTTCGTACGGGTGCCGCTGCTGCACGCCCCGCAGACCTTCCTCAAGGCCACCGGCCGCACCGGCCCCGGCCGCGCCACCGCCTCGGTCGCGCTGGTCCTGGACCCGGCCCGGCGCGGGGTGCGCTGCGCGGTCGGCGCGGTCGCCGCCATGCCGCTGCGCCCCCTGGAGGCCGAGCAGTGGGTGGCCTCGCTCATCGACTGGGACGGCGAACGCGGCCTGGTACCCGAGGCCCTGACGGCCTTCGGCGACTACGTCGCGGCCGCCTGCATCCCCGACCCGGCACCGCCGGAGGACGGCTCCGAACCGGCGGCCCTGCCGCCCGCCGCGCTGCACCTGCGCCGTACGGTGGCAGCCCTGGCCCGCCGCGCACTCGGGAGGGCGCTGTCATGAGTGACGCCGACAACCGCCATCCGCACGCCCCGCACCCCGAGCAGGGCTGGCAGCCGCTGCCGCAGGGCGGCGAGTACGAGTCGGAGGCAACCGCCTTCGTCCAGCTGCCGGAGGGCTTCACCACCGGGGTCTACGGCGGCCGCACCCCCGGCTGGACCCCGGGCGCCGACCCGCTCGCCGCGCCCGGCCACGGCTACACCCCGCCGGCCTCCTTCACCCCGCACGCCCCCGCGCCGGGCGCCGGCGCGGACAACGACCCGGCGGCCACCGGCCAGTGGACGATGCCGTTCGCCGGCCCCGCGGCCGGCTACGCCGACCCGTCCGCCGGCTACCCGGCGCACACCGAGGCCCCGGCCCACCACGACCCGCACGCCGGCTACCGGGGCGGTGCGCCCGACGGGTCCCGGCCGTGGGGCGGCGAACCCGTGGACTGGCCCGTGGCGGGCAGCCCGGAGGCGGGCGGCACCGGAAGCTGGTCGGTGCCGGTCGCGGCCGACGACGGTGTGGAGGAGTCCGGCGAGTACCTGGTGGGCGACGAGCGCCTGACGGGCCGTACGGGCCACGCCGGGCTGCCCGGTCACCCGGGCCACGACGCCGCCGCCTACCAGGGCGGCTACCCGGGCGCCGGCGCGTACGACACCGCCGGCAGCGCGGCGGACCCCGCGGAGGCCGCCCGCACCGGGCACTGGAACTTCACCGCCGGGCTCAGCGCCACCGGCGGCGCGCAGACGCCCGCCGAGGACGTCGCGCCGGGCGGCGCCGGACAGGACCCGTACGGCGGCCCCGTGCAGGGCTCCTACGCGCCGGAGAGCGCCCCGCGGAACGGCGGCGCGCACGACCTCGGCCCGCACGACACCGGCGCGCATGACACCGGCGCGCACGACGTCACCGCGCACGACGTCGAAGGCCACGGCGCCGCAGATCCGTACGGGACGGGCGCCGACACCCCGGACACCGCCGCGACCGGGCACTGGTCGCTGCCGGCCGACGCGCTGGCCCAGTGGCCGCCCGCGGGCAACACGGCGCAGCCCGCGCACGACGGGGCGGTCGACGTGCCCGCCCCCGCCGGTGCGGGCAGCTGGACGACCCCGGCGGCCGACGAGGAACGCCCGCAGGCACCCGACGAGTTCGCGCCGCCCGCCGACGGCAGCCCGGCCGCGCCCGGTACCCCGGAGGCCGCCGGAACGCACCCGGACGCCTTCGAGCCCGCCGCGCCCGCCGCGTCCTTCGAGCCCGACCCGGACCCCGTCCACGACCAGCAGGCCGGTCACGCCCCGGACCCCGCCCCCGGCGGAACCGACGCGACCGCCGGGGACGACGGCGCGGCGGCCGCCACCGGTGCGCCCGGCGCCGCCGAGGACGCCGACCGGGGCACGGCCCCCGACGCGCCCTCCGACGCGCCCGACGGCACCGCGCCGGACCCGGCGGACGGCGAGGCGCCCGCCCCCGCCGTGGCACCCGACTCCCACGACGAACACCCCGCCGCCTCCTACGTGCTGCGCGTCAACGGCATCGACCGGCCCGTCACCGACGCCTGGATCGGCGAGTCGCTGCTGTACGTGCTGCGCGAGCGCCTCGGCCTGGCCGGCGCCAAGGACGGCTGCTCGCAGGGCGAGTGCGGCGCCTGCTCCGTCCAGGTGGACGGGCGGCTGGTGGCGTCCTGCCTGGTGCCCGCGGCGACAGCGGCGGGCAGCGAGGTCCGCACGGTCGAGGGGCTCGCGCAGAACGGCGTGCCGTCCGACGTGCAGCGGGCGCTCGCCGCGTCCGGTGCCGTGCAGTGCGGCTTCTGCGTACCGGGCATGGCGATGACCGTGCACGACCTGCTGGAGGGCAACCACGCCCCCAGCGAGCTGGAGACCCGCAAGGCGCTGTGCGGCAACCTCTGCCGCTGCTCCGGCTACCGGGGCGTGCTGGAGGCCGTCGAGGAGGTCGTCAAGGAGCGCGCGGAGGCCGCGGAGGCCGCCTACGCCGCACTGGACGACCCGGACGGGCCGGCACCGGCGGACACCGCCCGCATTCCCCACCAGGCAGGCCCCGCCGACCCCATGGGCCCTGCCCCGCACGACCAGGATCCGCACACGGGAGGCTCGGCATGAACGAGCGGAGCACGGGAGGCGTGACCGGCACGTCCGACGGCGCGGGCGCCGCCACCGCGACCCCCGCGGCGGGCACCCCGATCCCCGTCGAGACGCCCCTGCACGGCCTGGGCGTCTCCCTGCCGTCCGCCGACGCGCCGGCGAAGACCGAGGGCACCTTCCCCTACGCGGCCGACCTGTGGGCCGAGGGGCTGCTGTGGGCGGCGGTGCTGCGCTCGCCGCACCCGCGCGCCCGGATCCTGTCCCTCGACACCAAGCACGCCGCGGAGATGCCGGGCGTACGCGTCGTCGTCACGCACGAGGACGTCCCCGGGGACGCGGGCCACGGCCGGGGCACCGCCGACCGCCCCGTCTTCGCCAGGGACGAGGTCCGCCACCACGGCGAGCCGATCGCCGCGGTGGCCGCCGACCACCCCGACACCGCACGGCTCGCCGCCGCCGCCATCGCCGTCGAGTACGAGGTCCTGGACGCCGTCACGGACCCCCAACTCGCCTTCGAGGCCGAGCCGCTGCACCCGGACGGCAACCTCATCCGGCACATCCCGCTCCGCTTCGGCGACCCCGACGCCGTCGGCGAGGTGATGGTCGAGGGGCTCTACCGCATCGGCCGCCAGGACCCCGCGCCCATCGGGGCGGAGGCCGGGCTCGCGGTGCCGCGCCCCGACGGCGGGGTGGAGATCTACACCGCCTCCACCGACCCGCACACCGACCGCGATCTGGCCGCCGCGTCCTTCGGCCTGGAACCGGAGCAGGTCAAGGTCGTGGTGACCGGCGTCCCCGGTGCCACCGCCGACCGCGAGGACCCCGGCATCCAGCTGCCGCTCGGCCTGCTGGCGCTGCGGACCGGCTGCCCCGTCAAACTGGCCGCCACCCGCGAGGAGTCCTTCCTCGCCCACGCCCACCGCCACCCCACGCTGCTGCGCTACCGCCACCACGCGGACGCCGACGGCAAGCTGGTCAAGGTGGAGGCGCAGATCCTCATGGACGCCGGCGCCTACGCGGACACCTCCGCCGACGCGCTGGCCGCCGCGGTGTCCTTCTCCTGCGGCCCGTACGTCGTCCCGCACGCGGTCGTCGACGGCTGGGCGGTGCGTACCAACAACCCGCCCTCCGGCCACGTACGCGGTGAGGGCGCGATGCAGGTCTGCGCCGCCTACGAGGGCCAGATGGACAAGCTGGCGGCCCGGCTGGGCCTGGAGCCCGACGAGCTCCGGATGCGCAATGTCATGGCCACCGGCGACCTGCTGCCCACGGGGCAGCCGGTGACCTGCCCGGCCCCCGTCGCCGAACTCCTGCGCGCCGTGAAGGAGGCGCCGCTGCCCGAGCTGCCCAAGGACGCCCCCGAGGCGGAGTGGCTGCTGCCGGGCGGGCCCGAGGGCGCGGGCGAGCCGGGCGCGGTACGCCGCGGCGTCGGCTACGCCCTGGGCATGGTGCACATGCTCGGCGCCGAGGGCACCGACGAGGTCTCCACCGCCACCGTCAAGGTCAGCGGCTCGGTCGCCACGGTCATCTGCGCCGCCGTCGAGACCGGTTCGGGCTTCTCCACTCTCGCGCGGCAGATCGTGCAGGAGACCCTCGGCATCGAAGAGGTGCACGTCGCGGCCGTCGACACCGACCAGCCGCCGGCCGGCGCCGCCTGCCACGGCCGGCACACCTGGGTCTCCGGCGGTGCCGTCGAACGCGCCGCCAAGATGGTCCGCACCCAGCTCCTGCAGCCGCTGGCCCACAAGTTCGGCATGTCCACCGAACTCCTCCAGATCAACGACGGCAAGATCACCTCGTACGACGGGGTGCTCAGCACGACGGTTGCCGAGGCGCTGGACGGCAAGGAGCTGTGGGCCACCGCCCAGTGCCGGCCGCACCCCACCGAGCCGCTGGACGACAGCGGCCAGGGCGACGCGTTCGTCGGCCTCGCCTTCTGCGCGATCCGCTGCGTCGCCGACGTCGACATCGAACTGGGCACGATCCGGGTCGTCGAGATGACCGTCGCGCAGGACGTGGGCCGGGTCCTCAACCCGCGCCAGCTGCGGGCCCGTATCGAGGCCGGCGTCACCCAGGGCCTGGGCGCCGCCCTGATGGAGAACCTCCGCACCACCCGCGGCCTGGTCCGCCACCCCGACCTCACCGGCTACGCCCTGCCCACCGCCCTGGACGCCCCCGACATCCGCATCGTCGAACTCGTCGAGGAACGCGACGTGATCGCCCCCTTCGGCGCCAAGCCCGCCAGCGCGGTCCCGGTCGTCACCTCACCCGCGGCGGTGGCCTCCGCGGTCCGCGCCGCCACCGGCCGCCCCATCGGCCGCCTCCCGATCCGCCCGCAGGCGGCGGTGGCCCACGTCATCCCGCAGTAGCCGCCCGGCAGCCACAACGCCGGAGGCGGCCCCCACGGATGTGGGAGCCGCCTCCGTCGCACGTAACGCGTATCGAGGCCGTGGCGGGATTCGAACCCACGTAACTCGCTTTGCAGGCGAGCCCCTGAACCACTCGGGCACACGGCCGGGTTGTGCGGTGCGTCTCCGACTCTAGGGTGCGGGGCGGGGGGTGCGGCAAGGGAGCGGGGCGGGCTGCCACGGGGCTGCAACGCGGCGCAACACGGGGTTCATGTGGCGGGCGGGGCGGGGCCGCGGCCGTGTGTCACGCCGCCCGCAGGAACTCCTCCACCACCGGCGCGAACAGCTCCGGCTCGTCCACCCACGGGTAGTGGCCCACCTCGTGCAGCGGCCGCACCCGGGCGTCGGGGAACGACGCGGCCACCAGCTCGCCCGCCCGCATACCGGACACCGCGTCCCGGTCACCGGTCACCACCAGCACGGGGCAGGTCACCTCGCGCAGCCCGGCGAGTACCGCCAGCCGCGTCTGCTCGTCCACGCCCTGCCAGAACCCGGCCCGCGGCACCGGCCCCAACTGCTCGCCCTCCGTGGCCGCGTGGGCCCGCTGCGGGGCGTCCCACCGCCCGTAGGCGAGGGGTGCGGCGGCCAGCAGCAGCTCCCGCACCTCGCCCATCCCGGCCGCGTCGGCGAGGCGCTGCACCGCCACGGAGGCGTCCGGCCACCACTCCTCGTGCGCCCGCGCCTCGAAGATCTCCCGGGCGTCGTCGGGGAGTTCGCCCTGCAGCCGGGAGCCGGGGCAGACCAGCACCAGCCGGGTCAGCCGCTCCGGGCGGCCCGCCGCGTACGTCTGCGCGACCGCGGCGGCCGCGTCGTGCGCGAGCAGCGCGAACCGCTCCAGGCCCAGGTGGGCGCGGAGTGCCTCCAGGTCCTCGGCGAGCTGCGGGAAGGCGTAGCGGGCCGGGTCGTCGGCGGTGGGGGAGTCGCCGGTGCCCCGGCTGTCGGGCACGATCAGCTGCCGGTGCGCGGCCAGGCCGCCGAGGTCGCCCAGATAGGCGGCGTCCCGCCCGGGCCCGCCGGCCAGGCAGACCAGCGGCGGCAGCGGTGAGTCGGCCGGGCCCAGCACGCGGTAGTGCAGCTCGGCATCGTCATACGTACGGAAGTGCGGCATACCGACAGCCTGCCCGCCCTGTGACCGCCGAGACCCGCCACCCGGCCGAGGCCCGCGGCGTAGGGCCGACGACCGACCCGATCCCCGTCCCGCGACAGGGGCGCAGCAGCTCTACGGCCCTTACGCTGAGCCGATGACCGCTGACCCGCCCGCGCTCTCCACCCCGCCCCGCGAAGGTGACGCGCACCCCGGCCCCGCCACCGGCGGCGTCCTGGCCCCGGCCCACCGCGCCCTCACCCTCGGCATCATCTCCGTCGTCTCCCTCGTCGCCTTCGAGGCCAGCGCCGTGAACACCGCGATGCCGGTCGCCGCCCGCGCCCTGCACGGCATCGGCCTGTACGCCTTCGCCTTCTCCGCGTTCTTCACGGCGAGCCTGTTCGCGATGGCCCTGGCCGGCGTGTGGAGCGACCGGCACGGCCCGCTCGCCCCGCTGTTCACGGGGATCGCCGCGTTCGGGGCGGGCCTGCTGATCGCCGGCGGCGCCGGGGGCATGGCGATGTTCGTCGCGGGCCGCGGGGTGCAGGGCCTCGGCGGCGGGCTGGTGATCGTCTCGCTGTACGCCGTGGTCGGCCGGGCCTACCCGGAGCGGCTGCGCCCCTCGGTCATGGCGGCGTTCTCCGCGGCCTGGGTGGTGCCGGTGATCGTCGGCCCGCTGCTCGCCGGGACCGTCACCGAACAGTTCGGCTGGCGCTGGGTGTTCGTCGCCATCCCCGCGCTGATACTGCTGCCGCTCGCCGTGATGCTGCCTGCCCTGCGCAAGCTGCCGCGTACCGAGCCGGGGCCGGGCGGCCGGGTGCGGGGTGTCCTGGGCAGCCGGCGCTGCCTGCTCGCGCTGGCCGTCGCGGTGGGCGCGGGCCTGCTCCAGTACGCCGGCCGGCGCCCCGGCTGGGCGGCGCTGCTGCCCGCGGCGGCCGGGCTGGTCCTGCTGGGGCCGGCCCTCGTGCGGCTGCTGCCCCGCGGCACGTTCCGCGCCGGGCGCGGGCTGCCCACCGTCGTCCTGATGCGCGGACTCGCCGCCGGGGCGCTGGTCGCCGCCGAGAGCTTTATCCCGCTGATGCTGGTCACCCAGCGCGGGCTGTCCGCCACCCTCGCCGGCCTCTCCCTCACCGGCGGCGGACTGACCTGGGCCCTGGGTTCGTACGTGCAGAGCCGGCCGCGCCTGGAGGCCCACCGGGAGCGGCTGATGGGCCTGGGCATGGCCCTGCTCGCGCTGGCGATCGCCATGGTGCCGCTGGCGCTGGTCGACGGGATGCCGGCCTGGATCGTCGCGGTTGCCTGGACGGTCGGCGGCTTCGGGATGGGCCTGAACATCTCCAGCGGCGGTGTGCTGCTGCTGAAGCTGTCCCGCCCCGAGGAGACCGGCAGCAACTCCGCCTCCCTGCAGATGGCGGACGCGCTGGGCAACGTCACCTTCGTCGGCCTGAGCGGCGCCCTGTTCGTCGCCTTCGGCGGAGGCGCCGTCGCGGCCGCCCCCACCGGCCCGGGCACGAGCCACCCGGCAGCCTTCACGGCGGTCTTCGCCACGATGGCTTGCGTGGCGGCTGCGGGGGCGATTTTGAGCCGAAGGCTTGGCTTCCCACGTTGTCGGCCGTCCCGCCGTGGTGGTTTCTCGCCGTGGCGCCTGCGGCGGGCGGGTGGTCGTCGGGTGCGGTGACGGACCTCCGCGGCCTTGGTTGTGGACTGCTTCGCTTTACGTCCACAACCAAGGCCCCTCCGGCCCGTCCCCTCCCGTGGGAGGGAAAGTTGAGGGCCGGTGGGGGTGAGCGTCGTCACTGACGCTCGCCCCCACCGGCCTTTTTCTCACCCACTACGGGAGGGGCTGGACCGGAGGACGAAGTCTGGAGGGCCGGCACCGCACCCGACAAC
This sequence comes from Streptomyces lydicus, assembly GCF_000717345.1. Lineage (GTDB taxonomy): Bacteria > Actinomycetota > Actinomycetes > Streptomycetales > Streptomycetaceae > Streptomyces > Streptomyces lydicus. Next base: position 74,458 of record NZ_JNZA01000016.1, read on the forward strand.
AACCCAGCCCGCCGCAGGCGCAACGGCGAGAAGGCACCACGGCGGGAAAGCCGACAACGTACGCGGCGCCGCAAAGCGCAACGGCGAGCAACCACCACGGCGGGGCAGCCGGCGACGTGGGTCCAACCAAGGACCGGCTACGCTGGCGCGGTTGCCGATCGCCGAGCTCAGCCGACGGAGACCGTGACTACCACCACCAGCGCCACCAACAACCATCACCTGTCCCCGGCCTTCCCGGGCCGGGCACCCTGGGGTACCGCGAACAAGCTGCGCGCCTGGCAGCAGGCGGCCATGGACCGGTACATCCAGACCCAGCCGAGAGACTTCCTCGCCGTCGCCACCCCCGGGGCCGGCAAGACCACCTTCGCGCTCACGCTCGCCTCCTGGCTGCTGCACCACCACGTCGTGCAGCAGGTGACGGTCGTCGCACCGACCGAGCACCTGAAGAAGCAGTGGGCGGAGGCCGCGGCCCGGATAGGGATCAAGCTCGACCCGGAGTACAGCGCGGGGCCGCTGGGCCGCGAGTACCACGGCGTCGCGGTGACGTACGCGGGCGTCGGCGTACGCCCCATGTTGCACCGCAACCGCATCGAGCAGCGCAAGACGCTGGTGATCCTCGACGAGATCCATCACGCCGGCGACTCCAAGTCCTGGGGCGAGGCGTGCCTGGAGGCGTTCGAGCCGGCCACCCGGCGGCTCGCGCTGACCGGTACGCCGTTCCGCTCCGACACCAACCCCATCCCCTTCGTGACCTACGAGGAGGGCAACGACGGGATCCGGCGCTCGGCCGCCGACTACACCTACGGCTACGGCAACGCGCTGGGCGACGGCGTGGTCCGGCCGGTGATCTTCCTCTCCTACAGCGGCAACATGCGCTGGCGCACCAAGGCGGGTGACGAGATCGCGGCCCGCCTCGGCGAGCCGATGACCAAGGACGCGGTGTCGCAGGCGTGGCGCACCGCGCTGGACCCGCGCGGCGAGTGGATGCCGAACGTGCTGCGCGCCGCCGACCAGCGGCTCACCGAGGTCAGGAAGTCCATCCCGGACGCCGGCGCGCTGGTCATCGCCTCCGACCAGGAGCAGGCCCGCGCGTACGCCAAGCTCATCCGGGAGATCACCGGCGAGGGCGCGACCCTCGTGCTGTCCGACGACTCCGGTGCCTCGCAGCGCATCGACGACTTCTCGGACGGTCAGGACCGCTGGATGGTGGCGGTGCGGATGGTGTCCGAGGGCGTGGACGTGCCGCGGCTGGCGGTGGGCGTGTACGCCACGACGATCTCCACCCCGCTGTTCTTCGCCCAGGCCGTGGGCCGCTTCGTGCGGTCCCGCAAGCGCGGTGAGACCGCCTCGGTCTTCCTGCCGACCGTCCCCTCGCTGCTCGGCTTCGCCAACGAGATGGAGGTCGAGCGCGACCACGTCCTGGACAAGCCGAAGAAGGACGGCGAGGAGGACCCGTACGCCGAATCCGAGAAGGAGATGGAGGAGGCGAACAAGGAGCAGGACGAGGACACCGGCGAGCAGGAGCAGTTCTCGTTCGAGGCACTGGAGTCCGAGGCGGTCTTCGACCGGGTGCTCTACGACGGTGCCGAGTTCGGCATGCAGGCGCACGCGGGCAGCGAGGAGGAGCAGGACTACCTCGGCATCCCCGGCCTGCTGGAGCCCGACCAGGTGCAGATGCTGCTCCAGAAGCGGCAGGCCCGGCAGATCGCGCACAGCAAGAAGCGCCCGGACGCGGAGGCGGACCTGCTGGAGATCCCCGCCGAGCGGCGGCCGGTGGTCACGCACAAGGAGCTGCTGGAGCTGAGGAAGCAGCTGAACACGCTGGTGGGGGCGTACGTCCACCAGAGCGGCAAGCCGCACGGGGTGATCCACACCGAGCTGCGGCGGGTGTGCGGCGGACCGCCGAGCGCGGAGGCCACCGCCGGGCAGCTCAACGAGCGGATCAAGAAGGTACGGGAGTGGGCCACCCGGATGCGGTGAGCCGGCCCCCCGCCGTCAGGGTGGCGCCCCCTTTCCGGGGGCGCCACCCTTCTTCGTTGCCCGCCCCGTTTTCCGTAACAGCCGGATAACGGGCTTGGCCCTCCCTGAAACACCTGAGGCCGCGAGGGGCGGACCAATCGGGATGTTCCGGGCGGCGGAGCCCGGATTCTGGACGGACTCTTCCGCTGACCGGACCGGCTCGCTACTGTCCCGCTCACGCACACGCCCCGTGGCAGCGCCGCCGCGGAGCGCAGCCGGTGCCACACGGCCGGCGGCCTCTAGCGCGCGCTGCTCCGGGACCCGCAGCGCGTCGCGTTCGAGCGCCGCCACTCACAAGGAGGGGGCGTCGTGACCGCAGAGACCTCCCAGACGCTCGACCGGGGACTGCGCGTCCTCAAACTTCTCGCCGACACCGATCACGGGCTGACCGTCACCGAGCTGTCCAACAAGCTCGGCGTCAACCGCACCGTCGTCTACCGTCTGCTGGCCACCCTCGAACAGCACGCCCTGGTGCGCCGCGACCTCGGCGGCCGGGCCCGGGTGGGGCTCGGCGTGCTGCGCCTGGGCCGGCAGGTCCACCCACTGGTCAGGGAGGCGGCACTGCCCGCGCTGCGCTCGCTCGCGGAGGACGTGGGGGCCACCGCGCACCTCACCCTCGTCGACGGTACGGAGGCACTCGCCGTCGCCGTCGTGGAGCCGACCTGGACCGACTACCACGTGGCCTACCGGGCCGGATTCCGTCATCCGCTGGACCGCGGGGCCGCCGGCCGGGCCATCCTCAAGGCCCGCCAGGGCCGGATCCAGGACGCCGGACTCGCCCTGACGCACGGGGAGTTGGAGGCCGGCGCGAGCGGAGCGGCGGCGCCGCTGCTCGGGGTGAGCGGCATCGAGGGCAGCGTGGGCGTGGTGATGCTCGCGGACACCGTCTCCGAACGGGTCGGGCCCCGGGTGGTCGACGCGGCCCGGGAGGTCTCCGAGGCGCTGCGGTGAGGTGCCGGGCACGGGCCCGGCGCCCCTGCCCGTGTGAAGGGGCGGTGGGCGTGTGGTGAGCCGGTAGCGCCGTCCGCCACTGGTGGGGCAGGGGTCAATTAGGGTGGCAAGGTGTCTGCACGCGCTCGCGCCCTGGCGGTCTGCACCGCCCTCGTCCTTGCCCTCCTCGTCACCGCGGCCCTCGCCCCGCTGCCGTACTCGGTGGCGTATCCGGGCATGACGGCGAACGTCCTCGGTACCGACAAGGGCAAGCCGGTGATCACCGTCACCGGCGCCCCGGCCCGCCGGACGAGCGGCCAGCTGCGGATGACCTCCATCGTCGCCACCGGCCCGGACGCCTCGGTCCACCTCCCGGACATCGTCCAGGGCTGGCTGCGCACCGACGAGGCCGTGATGCCCAAGGAGGCCGTCTACCCGGTGGGCAACAACACCGAGGAGATCGCCGAGCACAACGCCGCGCAGATGCGCGAGTCGCAGGACACCGCCACCGCCGCCGCGCTCGACCACCTCGGCAAGTCCCCCAAGGACGTCAAGGTCTCGCTGAGCCTCGCGGACGTCGGCGGGCCGAGCGCCGGGCTGATGTTCGCCCTCGGCATCGTCGACAAGCTGAACGGCGACGGCACCGGCCACGACCTGACCGGCGGCCGGACGATCGCCGGCACCGGCACGATCACCGCGAGCGGCAAGGTCGGCGCGGTCGGCGGGGTCGCGCTCAAGACGCAGGCCGCACGCCGCGACGGTGCCACGGTCTTCCTGGTGCCGCGCAAGGAGTGCGCCGACGCGCGGGCCGAGCTGCCGCAGGGCATGCGGCTGATCCCGGTCTCCACCCTCGACGGCGCCGTCGGCGCACTGAAGGCACTGCGGACCGGGGGAGCGCTCCCCAGCTGCTGAACCGGTACCCGGGCCGGCCCGGGGCGGACACGCCCTAGCCCTCCTTGATGAAGCCCTCCCGCAGCAGCCAGTCCTTGGCGACCTGGTGCGGGTCCTCGCCGTCCACGTCCACCTTGCGGTTCAGCTCCTGGGCGACGGTGTTGTCGAGCGCCCGGGTGACGGGCGCCAGCACCTCGGCCATCGCCGGGTACTTCTTCAGGGACGCGGCGTTGATCTCCGGGGCGGCGTTGTAGTTGGGGAAGAAGTGCTTGTCGTCGGCGAGGACGTGCAGGTTCATCGCCTTGATCCGGCCGTCGGTGGTGAAGACCTCGCCGAACGTGCAGGTGCCCTTCTGGGTCTCGGTGTAGACGACACCGCCGGTCATCTTGCGGATGTTGGACGACGGCACCTGCATGCCGTACGCCCGGGCCATGCCCGGCAGGCCGTCGTTGCGGGTGGCGAACTCGTTCTCCACGCACAGCGTCACCGCCCCCGGGTTCTTCCGGGACAGCGCCGCGACCTCCGAGAGGGTGCGCACTCCCAGCTTCTTCCAGTTGGCGGGGTTCAGCGCCAGCGCGTAGGTGTTGTTGAGGGTGGAGGCCGGCAGCCAGACGATGCCGTTCTTCCGGTCCTCGTCGCGGACGACCTTCCACTGCTCCTGCGGGTCGATGACCGGCTTGGTGTGGCCGAGGTAGGTGATCCAGCCGGTGCCGGTGTACTCGTACGCGGCGTCCGCGGTGCCCGACCTGACCGCCTCCCGCGCGCCGATCGACCCCTGGATGCTGGTCTTGTCGATGACCTTCGCCCCGGCCGCCTCGAAGACGAGCCCCATGATCTGGCCGAGGACGATCTGCTCGGTGAACTCCTTCGACGTCACCGTCAGCTGCGCACCGGTGAGCGGGCGGTCCGGGTAGCCGGCCTTCGGCCCCGGCAGGACGCTGTCGGTCATCGCGCTGCCGCTGATCAGCCCGCAGCCGCCGCAGACGAGGGCGGTCAGCAGGGCGAGGGCGGCGGCCGGGCGGCGGCGGATGCTCACGAGGCCACCTCCAGACCGCGCGGCCGCAGCAGCAGCTCCGCCAGCGAGGCCAGCCACTCGACAAACAGCGCCAGCGCCACCGTCAGCACCGAGCCGAGGATCAGCACCGGCATCCGCTGGGTGACGATGCCCGCCGAGATCAGGTCGCCCAGGCCGCCGCCGCCCCCGAAGGTGGCCAGCGTCGCGGTGCCCACGTTCAGCACCAGCGCCGTGCGCACACCCGCCAGGATCAGCGGTACGGCCAGCGGCAGCTCGACCTTGCTCAGCACACCGGTGGGGGACATGCCGATACCGCGGGCGGCCTCGGTCAGCGTCGGGTCGATGCCGCGCAGCCCGGCGATGGTGTTGGCGAGCACCGGCAGCACGGCGTAGATGACCATGCCGACGATCGCCGAGCGGGCACCGATGCCCAGCCAGATGACCAGCAGGATCAGCAGACCCAGGGCCGGCACCGCCTGACCGAGGTTGGCGAGCGCCATCGCGAACGGCGTGGCCCGGCGCAGCCTGGACCGGGTCAGCGCGATGCCCAGCGGAATCGCGATGATCAGCACGAAGAAGGTGGAGATCGCGGTGAGCTGGATGTGCTGGCGCAGCGCCAGCCACACCTTGCCGTTGTCGACCGCCTGGTGGGCGATGGAGTCCAGCCGGGCGCCGCGGAACCACAGCCAGGTGGCCAGCAGCGCGGCGACCAGGAAGGCCGGCATGAACGTCCACTTCTGCCAGCTGATCCGGCGGCCGCCCGCGGCGGCGGACGGCGTGGGCGCCTCACCCGACGCCAGCTCCCGCTGCCCCATCTCGACGTTGTCGCGGAGGGCGAAACCCTCGTGGTCGCCGGTCCGGTGGGCACGCGGCCGTGAACCGCTGCCCGCGGGCCCCGGACCGCGCTCGCCCCCGCTGCTCATGCCGGGCCCCCTTCGGAGGCGGCCGGACCGCCCAGGCCCTCCTGCTCCTGGCGGGTCTGACGGGCGCGCTGGTCGTCCAGCTGGTGCTGGTGCTCCAGGGCCTCCAGCCGGTCCTCCTCCAGCATTTCCTGGACGTTGTTCATCAGCGTCTCCATGTCGACCACGCCGATGTACTCCCCGCGCCGCCCGGTGACCGCGACCCGGCCCGAGCTGTCGGTGAGCACCGCCTCCAGCGCGTCGCGCAGCGTCGCGTCCCGGGTCACCGTGTGCTGCACCGGCGCCCCGGCCCGCGCCAGCGTCCCCTTGGCCCGCGAGAGGTCGCCGCGGCGCAGCCACTTGTACGGGCGGCGGTTGCGGTCCAGCAGCAGCAGTTCGTTGTGCGCGCCGGAACGCAGCAAGTCGAAGATCGACTCCAGCGGGTCGTCGATCGTGGCGGTGAGGAAGTCGACCACGCCCACGTCCCGCACCCGGGTCAGATTGAGCCGCTTGAGGGCCGCGCCGGCGCCCACGAACCCGGAGACGAAGTCGTCGGCGGGGTTGGTGAGGATCGCCTCGGGGGTGTCGAACTGGGCGATGTGCGAACGCTCGCGGAGCACCGCGATGCGGTCGCCGATCTTGATGGCCTCGTCGAAGTCGTGGGTGACGAAGCAGATGGTCTTGTGCAGCTCGTGCTGGAGCCGGATCAGTTCGTCCTGGAGGTGGTCGCGGGTGATCGGGTCGACCGCGCCGAACGGCTCGTCCATCAGCAGGACGGGCGGGTCCGCGGCGAGCGCCCGGGCCACGCCGACGCGCTGCTGCTGGCCGCCGGACAGCTGCCGCGGATAGCGGCCGTGGAACTCGGCCGGGTCCAGGCCGACCAGGTCGAGCATCTCCTCGACCCGGTTCTTGATCTTCGCTTTCGGCCAGCCGATCATCTTGGGGACCAGCGCGATGTTCTGGGCGACCGTCATGTGCGGGAAGAGCCCGCTGGCCTGGATGGCGTAGCCGACCTTGCGGCGCAGCCCGACCGGGTCGATGTCGGTGACGTCCTCGTCGCCGATGCGGATCCGCCCGGACGACGGCTCGATCAGCCGGTTGATCATCTTCAGGGTGGTGGACTTGCCGCAGCCGGAGGGTCCGACGAAGACCACGATCTCGCCGGCCTGGACCTCCATGTCGACGTTCTCCACGGCGGGGACCGTGCTCCCCGGGTAGACCTTCGTCAGGTTCTCCAGGCGGATGCTCGCGCCGGACGGGGCGGTGTTCCCGGATGTCTCAGGCACGGATCCCCCTGGAGATGGTCAGGCGTCCGATCAGGACGTAGGCGGCGTCGAAGAGCAGGGCGAGCACGGCGATGCCGAGCGTGCCGGCGAGCACCTGGTTGAGGGCGTTGGCGCTGCCCAGTGACGCGATCCCGCGGAAGATCTCGTTGCCCAGGCCGGGGCCGGAGGCGAAGGCGGCGATCGCGGCGATGCCCATCAGCATCTGGGTGGCGACCCGGATGCCGGTGAGGATCGGCGGCCAGGCCAGCGGCAGTTCGACGCGGAGGAGCCGGGCGGTGCGCGACATCCCGATGCCCTTGGCCGCGTCGACCAGCGCCGGGTCGACCCCGCGCAGGCCCACGATGGCGTTGCGGACCACCGGCAGCAGCCCGTACAGGGTCAGCGCGATGACCGTCGGGGCGACGCCCAGGCCGACGATCGGGATCAGCAGACCGATCAGGGCGAGGGAGGGGATGGTCAGGATCGTGGCGGTCGTCGTGGTGGCGAGGCTGCCCGCCCATTCGCTGCGGTAGGTGACCACGCCGATGAGGACGCCCAGCAAGGTGGCGATCACCATGCACTGGAAGACCGCGCTGGCGTGCTGATACGTGTCCGTCAGCAGCTGGTCGTGCCGGCTGCTGACGTACTCCCAGAAGCTCACCGTCGCTCTCCTCGGTCGGTCAGTCCTCCGATGCCTGTTTCACCAGCGGGATGATCCGCAACGGAACCGGATTTTCCATCACGATTGCCGTCGAGGCCCGCACAATGCCATCAAAGCCCACAACCCGGTCGATCACCCGCTGCAGATCGGCGTTGGAGCGGGCGACCAGCCTGCAGAGCATGTCCCCATGTCCCGTCGTTGTATGCAGCTCCAGCACCTCGGGAACGGTCGTCAAGTGTGCGCGCACGTCGTTGCCTTGCCCCTGTTTGATCTCCAGGGTGGCGAATGCCGTGACCGGATAGCCGAGCGCCGCGGGGTCCACGTCCGGTCCGAAGCCCCGGATCACTCCATTCGACTGAAGCCGGTCGAGCCGGGCCTGGACCGTGCCGCGGGCCACCCCGAGCCGCCGGGACGCCTCCAGGACGCCGATCCGCGGCTCCTCGGCGAGCAGCTCCAGCAACGCCCCGTCCAAATGATCGATCGCCAATGCCCGCTCCCTCGATTTCGATGGTCATCATGTACAGATAGCCCGGACACGCCCCTCGTTCGCTGTACAGAATGCCCAGTGGATTCACAAACTATTGCGCACCTTGTGGATCGGAGGGACTCTGCGGCCATGGCAGACACCACGATGCACACCCAGCCCACCACCCCCGCCACGGCCCGGCAGGCGGACCCCTTCCCGGTCAAGGGGATGGACGCGGTCGTCTTCGCCGTCGGGAACGCCAAGCAGGCCGCCCACTACTACTCCACCGCCTTCGGCATGAAGCGCGTCGCCTACGCGGGCCCGGAGAACGGCAGCCGTGAGACCGCGAGTTACGTGCTCGAATCCGGCGGCGCCCGGTTCGTGTTCACCTCCGTCATCAAGCCCGTCACCGCGTGGGGCCGCTTCCTCGCCGACCACGTCGCGGCCCACGGCGACGGCGTCGTCGACCTCGCCATCGAGGTGCCCGACGCCCGTGCCGCCTACGAGTACGCCGTCGCCCACGGCGCCACCGGCCTGGAGGAGCCGCACGACATCAAGGACGAGCACGGCACCGTCGTCCTGGCCGCCATCGCCACCTACGGCCAGACCCGGCACACCCTGGTCGACCGCAGCGGCTACGACGGCCCCTACCTGCCCGGCTACGTCACCGTGCCGCCCGTCGTCGAGCCCCCGAAGAAGCGTTTCTTCCAGGCCGTGGACCACTGCGTCGGCAATGTCGAGCTGGGCCGGATGAACGAGTGGGTCACCTTCTACAACAAGGTCATGGGCTTCACCAACATGAAGGAGTTCGTCGGCGACGACATCGCCACCGAGTACTCCGCCCTGATGTCGAAGGTCGTCGCGGACGGCACCAAGAAGGTCAAGTTCCCGATCAACGAGCCGGCGATCGCCAAGAAGAAGTCGCAGATCGACGAGTACCTGGAGTTCTACGGCGGACCGGGCGTCCAGCACATCGCGCTGGCCACCAACGACATCGTCTCGACGGTGCGCCGGATGCGCGCCGCGGGCGTCGAGTTCCTCGACGTGCCCGGCTCGTACTACGACACCCTCGGCGAGTGGGTCGGTGACACCCGCGTCCCGATCGAGGAGCTGCGCGAGCTGAAGATCCTCGCCGACCGCGACGAGGACGGCTACCTGCTGCAGATCTTCACCAAGCCGGTCCAGGACCGCCCCACCGTCTTCTTCGAGATGATCGAGCGGCACGGCTCCCTGGGCTTCGGCAAGGGCAACTTCAAGGCGCTCTTCGAGGCCATCGAGCGCGAGCAGGAGCGGCGCGGCAACCTCTGACCTCCCGCCCGTCGCCCGACCTCCACCCCCGGAAGACAGCGCTGCGCGCCGACTGCCCTCCCCCCCCGCCACCCGGCGCCTCCGCCGCCGGGAGGACAGCGCTGCGCTCGCCCCGTGGGCCGTACACGATCTTCCGTGTGCGGCCCACGGATGCGAGGCTGAGGGCATGGACCTCATCGCACGTCTGCGCGCCGGCCTCCCGGGCGAAGCGATCCTCACCGACCCGGACGTCACCGGCTCCTACGCCAACGACATGGCGAGCTTCTGCGAGGCGGGCACCCCCGCCGTCGTCGTCCTGCCCCGCACCGTCGAACAGGTCCAGCACGTCATGCGGACCGCGACCGAGCTGCGCGTCCCGGTCGTCCCGCAGGGCGCCCGCACCGGCCTGTCCGGCGCCGCCAACGCCTCCGACGGCTGCATCGTGCTGTCCCTGGTCAAGATGGACCGGATCATCGAGATCAACCCCGTCGACCGGATCGCGGTGGTCGAGCCCGGCGTGGTCAACGCCGTCCTGTCCCGCGCGGTCAACGAGCACGGCCTGTACTACCCGCCCGACCCCTCCAGTTGGGAGCAGTGCTCCATCGGCGGCAACATCGGCACCGCCTCCGGCGGCCTGTGCTGCGTCAAGTACGGCGTGACCGCCGAGTACGTCCTCGGCCTGGACGTCGTCCTCGCCGACGGGCGGCTGCTGAGCTGCGGCCGCCGCACCGCCAAGGGCGTCGCCGGCTACGACCTGACCCGCCTCTTCGTCGGCTCCGAGGGCAGCCTCGGCATCGTCGTCCGCGCCGTCCTCGCCCTCCGGCCCGAGCCGCCCCAGCAGCTCGTCCTGGCCGCCGAGTTCCCCTCCACGGCCGCCGCCTGCGAGGCGGTCTGCGAGATCATGGCCCGCGGCCACGCCCCGTCCCTGCTGGAGCTGATGGACCGCACCAGCGTCCGCGCGGTCAACGCCATGGCGCAGATGGGCCTGCCCGACACCACCGAGGCGCTGCTGCTCGCCGCCTTCGACACCCCCGACCCGGCCGCCGACCTCGCCGCCGTCGGCGCGCTGTGCACCGCCGCGGGCGCCACCGAGGTCGTGCCCGCCGAGACCGCCGCCGAGTCCGACCTGCTGCTCCAGGCCCGCCGGCTGACCCTGACCGCACTCGAACGGGTCAAGTCCGCCACCATGATCGACGACGTCTGCGTACCGCGGTCCCGGCTCGCGGAGATGCTGGACGGCACCGCCGCCATCGCCGACAAGTACGACCTGACCATCGGCGTCGTCGCGCACGCCGGCGACGGCAACACCCACCCCACCGTCTGCTTCGACGCCGACGACCCCGACGAGTCGCGCCGCGCCCGCGAGTCCTTCGACGCGATCATGGCGCTCGGCCTGCGACTGGGCGGCACGATCACCGGCGAACACGGCGTCGGCGTCCTGAAGAAGGAGTGGCTGGCCCGCGAACTGGGCCCGGTCGGGCTGGAGTTGCAGCGCGGCATCAAGGACGTCTTCGACCCGCTCGGCATCCTGAACCCCGGCAAGCTGTTCTGACGCCGGGCGCGCCGGCGCCGCCACGGGCCGGCGTCCGGATGTACAGCGGCGGGCCGAGACGGTTGACTGCCCCCATGACGATCAACGATCCGCACAGACCGGGTGAGGGCATGGTCACCTTCCGGGTGACCGGCCGCGGCGTCGACGACCTCACCTACGCCGTCCAGGCGCCCGGCGATTCCGGCGACGAAATCCAGGTGGCCCGGCCGGAGTTGCCGTGGTTCGTGGTGACCGACGCACGCGGGGTGGGCGCCATGCCGATGCTCACCCTCACCCTCGACGCGCCCGACGCCTACGCCGAGTGCGAGATCCTCACCGACGGCGCACCGGCGGTCCGCGGCACCGTCCACGGCCCCGCCGCGACTGCCGTGTTCATGGCACGCGCCGCCGCCTCATAGGGTTCCGCCATGGACTCCTTGCTCCCGGGCGCCGCCCTCCTCGTACTCGCCGTCGCCATGGTCGCCTCCACCACCGACCGGCGCTCCAAGACCCTGGAGCGCCGGCTCGGCCGGCTGGAGCGCAAGGTCGACCTGCTGCTCGCCCACGCGGGCGTCGAGGAGCCGCAGGACCCCCGGATGGCCGAGATCGACGAGCTGCTGGCCCGGGGAAAGAAGATCCAGGCGATCAAGGTGCACCGCGAGCTGACCGGTTCCGGGCTCGTCGAGGCCAAGGAAGCGGTCGAGCGCCGGATGCGCTGACGGTCCGCCGGGCAGAGGATGACCACAGGCCCGCCGGTGGCGCGGGCCCCTTTTCCGCGGCCCGCCGGGCCGCCTTCGCGCACCCAGGGAGCGAGAGCCGATGGCAGCGACCGAAGCGTCCGGAGCCGCGCAGGACGAGTACGACGTCATCGTGCTGGGCGCCGGCCCCACCGGCGAGAACGTCGCCGACCGGGCGCACGCCGCCGGCCTGAGCACGGTGATCGTGGAGAGCGAACTGGTCGGCGGCGAGTGTTCCTACTGGGCCTGCATGCCCAGCAAGGCGCTGCTGCGGCCGGTCACCTCCCGCGCGGAGGCCGGCCGGGTGCCCGGCCTGAAGGACGCCGTCGCCGGCCCCCTGGACGCGCCCGCCGTACTCGCCCACCGCGACGCCATGACCTCCTACTGGAAGGACGACGGGCAGGTCCGCTGGCTCGACTCGGCCGGCATCGACCTCGTCCGCGGCCACGGCCGGCTGGCCGGGCCCCGCCGCGTCGTCGTCGACGGCGAACGGGTGCTCACCGCCCGGCACGCGGTCGCCGTGTGCACCGGCAGCCGCCCCGTACTGCCCCCCGTCCCGGGCCTCGCCGAGGCCCGGCCGTGGACCAGCCGCGAGGCCACCAGCGCCAAGTCCGCGCCCGGCCGGCTGGTCGTGGTCGGCGGCGGCGTCGTCGGCGTCGAGATGGCGACCGCCTGGCGGGCCCTGGGCTCCTCCGTGACCCTGCTGGTCCGCGGCGACGGGCTGCTGCCCCGTATGGAGCCGTTCGCCGGCCGCCTGGTCGCCGAGTCGCTCGCCGAGGCGGGCGCGTACCTGCGCACCGGTGTCGAGGTGCGCGAGGTGCGCCGCGAGGCCCCCGGCGGCCCGGTCACCGTCGTCCTGGACTCTCCCCCCGGGCCCGGCGGCCCGGGAGGCACCCCCAGCGACGAGATCGTCGCCGACGAACTGCTGATCGCCACCGGCCGGGCCCCGCGCACCGACGACATCGGCCTGGAGACGGTCGGCCTGAGCCCCGGCTCCTGGCTGGACGTCGACGACAGCTGCCGGGTGACCGGCGTGACCGGCGGCTGGCTCTACGGCGTCGGCGACGTCAACCACCGCGCCCTGCTGACCCACCAGGGCAAGTACCAGGCCAGGATCGCCGGAGCCGCGATCGGCGCGCGCGCCCGGGGCGTGCCGATCCTGGAGTCCGACCCCTGGGGCGCCCACGCGGCCACCGCGGACCGCCGCGCCGTCCCGCAGGTCGTCTTCACCGACCCCGAGGTCGCCTCGGTGGGCCTGACCGCCGCCGCGGCCGAACGGGCCGGCCACCGCACCCGGGTGGTGGACCAGGACCTCGGCGCGGTGGCCGGCGCCTTCCTCTACGCGGACGGCTACCGCGGCCGCGCCCGGATGGTCGTCGACCTCGACCGCGAGGTCCTGCTCGGCGTCACCTTCGTCGGCCCCGGTGTCGGCGAGCTCCTCCACTCCGCCACCGTCGCGGTGGCCGGCGAGGTCCCGCTCGAACGGCTCTGGCACGCGGTCCCCTCCTATCCGACGATCAGCGAGGTGTGGCTCCGCCTGCTGGAGTCGTACCGGGGCTGAGCCGAGGCGCCGCTGGGCACGCGTCAGCCCTGGTCGGCGCCCAGGGCCGCGGCGATCCGGAGGTGGCCTGCGGCCTCGTCGGGGCGGCCCCGGCGTTCCAGGGTGCGCCCGAGCATCAGGCGGGCGTACGCCTCGACCGGGTCACGGTCCAGGACCGCGCGCAACTCGGTCTCCGCGCGGCCCAGTTGGGCGGAGTGGTAGTAGGCGCGGGCGAGCAGCAGCCGCGGGGCGACGGGCTGCGGGTCCTCGTCGACCAGGCCGCGCAGGATGCGCGCCGCGGTGCTGAAGTCCTTGGCGTCGAAGTAGAGCCCGGCCCGTGCCCAGCGGTCGGCGGCGGTGCCGTGCGCGTAGTAGCCGTCGTCGTACGCCGTGCCGGCGGTGGGCTGCTGTTCCGTGGGGGTGTACGGGGTCCCGTTCATGCCGGAGCCAACACCGACGACTGGTTGAACATTCCACAAGTGCGCTCACCGGGCCGCACCGGCCTCCCCCGCCACCGGCCCGACGGCACCGCCCCCTCGGCGACTCCCCGGACACCCCTACGCCCCGGCCTCCGGGAACTCCTCCGACGGCCACTCGTCACCGGGCCACGCCTCGTCCCGCGACGCCAGCGTCAACAACTCGCTCAGCCCTTTGTCGAGACCCAGGTGCTCCCGCTCGGAACCCGGCGGAACCACCCGCAGGGTGCGCTCCAGCCACGCCGAGACCGCCCCCGCCGGCGCCTCCAGCAGCGCCTCCCCGTCCGGCGAGTTCAGCGCCGTGCAGACCACGCTTCGGCCGTCCACCTTCGTCGGCCACACCCGCACATCACCGTCCCCGCACGCCCGGAACACCCCCTCCACGAGCAGCTCACGCGCGAACGTCCAGGTGACCGGCGTGTCCGAACCGACGTGAAAAGTGACATGAACGGCATACGGGTCGTCCGTCCGGTACGTCAGCCGGGCCGGCACCGGGATGCTCCGCTCCGGCGACAGCACCAGACACAGCTCCAGCTCTCGTTCCACCATGGTGTGCATGAGGTCCGCCTCTCTCGGTCGTCCGCACGGACCCGGTACCCGGCCCGCACTGATGCAAGAGGCGTCTGCCCCCGGACCCTTACACGACTTCGGACAACTTTTTTCCCGGGCCTCTTCCAGGTGGTCGAAAACGGGCACGAGCACCGCCGCAACCCGCCGTCTGATAGATGTGGACGCCGCGTTGCGGCAGACTGCACCCCACACCCACCAGGCCGAGAACAGATACGGGACTTCGGACATGAGCGCCCCTACCTCAGGATCCGCCGGCGGCAGCCCCACGCCAGGCTTCTACCCGGACCCGTCCATCCCCGGCTACATCCGGTACTGGAACGGTGCCGCATGGGTGCCGGGCACCAGCCGGCCCGCCCCCGCCGAGGGCGAGGCGATGCCCGCCCCGCCACCCGGCGCCGCCCCGCCGGCCGCCGTCGAGGAGACCGGCCCGGTCTTCCTCGACGAGGAGGAACCCGCGGCCGGCACGGCACTCCCCGCGGTGCGCCGCAGCGCCGAGGTCGAGGCCCGGCAGGCCCCCGCCGCCTGGGACGACCCGGCCCGGCTGCACGGCAGCAGCCCGGAACCGGCCGCCTCCTGGCAGGCCGACGCCGCCCGGCAGAGCGGCTTCGCCGAGTCCGACCGCCGCATCTCCTGGGGCTCGCCCGACCAGGCGCCCCCGGGCACGCCGTCCGGCGCCGCCTCGTGGGGCGCGGTCCCCGCCCCGCGCGAGCAGCAGGCCGGCGACGTACCGGCCGCCGGCGACCTGCCCGCCACCTCCTCCCAGGCCACCCCCGCCCCGCGCGACCCCGACGCCCCCAGCGACGGGACCGTCGCCATCCGCGCCGTCAACCCGGCCGCCCGCCGCGCCCCGCACTCCGGCGACCAGGGCACCACGGCGATCCGCGCGGTACGGCCCGACGCGGACCGGCCCGCCGCCGGCAAGCCCGCCAAGGGCAACGAGACGATGGCCATCCGCGTCGCCGGCACCGGCCGTCCGCAGACCGGCGCCCCCGGCAACGCCGCGCCCCCGCAGCAGCTGCCCTCCGGCGGTGACCGGCCGCAGCAGGGCCGCCCGGCCCCGCACGGCCAGGCACCGGCGCAGCCCACCCCCGCACCGCAGCCGGCCCGGACACCGGACCGGGCACCCGCCCCGCCGTCGGTCCGGCAGGCGTCCGCGCCCCCGGCCGGCCTCCCGCCGCAGGGCGGCGCCGCGCCCGCCGCGCCCGCACCGCAGGGCGCCGCCCCCGAGGGCGTCATCCCCTGGAAGCCGCCGGCCGCCGACGACCCCTTCTTCGCCGCCGCACAGGCCGCCCAGGGCCACCCCGCCGCGCTCGGCCGTCGGCTCGCCGCCCGGCTGATCGACACCCTGGTGGTGGGCGCGGTCACCGCCGCGGTGGCCCTGCCCATGTGGGGCACCGTCACCGACCACATCGACGCCAAGGTCGAGGCGGCCAAGCAGTCCGGACGCCAGGTGACGGTGTATCTGGTCGACGGCACCACCGCCCCGGTCTTCGCCACGCTCCTCGCCGTCCTGCTGATCGGCGGCGCGCTCTACGAGGCGCTGCCGACCGTCAAGTGGGGCCGCACCCTGGGCAAGAAGCTGTGCGGCGTCCGGGTTCTGGACATCGAGAGCCACGACAGCCCGACGCTGGGCGCCGCCCTCAAGCGCTGGTTCGTCTACAGCGTGCTCGGCGTGCTGGCGGTCGGCGTCGTGAACGTGGTGTGGTGCCTCTTCGACCAGCCGTGGCGGCAGTGCTGGCACGACAAGGTCGCGCGCACCTTCGTCGCCTCCGGCTGACCCGACGGCGGCCCTCCCGTACGCCGAACGGACCTCGCCGGATGCGCCCGGCCGCGACAAGGGGTCGACTCGGGCCATGAGCACCGAGCAGCCCGGCAATGGCTCCTCTCGCAACAACGCACCGCAGGGCGGCGGCCCGGGAGGCGGCGGCACCCCGCCCCCGCCTCCCGGAGGCACCCCGCCGCCCCCTCCGGGTGGAACCCCGCCTCCGGGTGGAACCCCGCCTCCGGGTGGAACCCCGCCTCCGGGCGGAACCCCGCCGCCCGGCTACGGAGGAGGGCCGTACGGCGGCGCCCCGTATGCCGGTGACCCCTACGGCGGGCAGTACGGGGCGGCCGATCCGCTGGCCGGCATGCCGCCGCTGGCCAACCGCGGCCGGCGCCTGGTGGCGCGCATCATCGACGCCATCCTGATCGGTGTGCCGGTGTCCGTGATCATGACCCTGATCGTCGGCGGGGTGAACTACTTCAGCACCAGCAGCGTCGAGGCCGGCAAGCAGTCGACGGTCTCCGGCGTCACGATGCTCGCCTACCTGATCTACGAAGGGCTGATGCTCGCGAAGCGCGGGCAGACCGTCGGCAAGATGGCGATGAAGATCCGCGTCGCGATGCTCGCGAACGGCTCGATCCCGACCGCCCAGTCGGCCTGGATCCGGGCCGCGGTCTACACGCTGCCGGAGATCGTGCCGTGCTGCGGATTCATCTTCTGGCTGGTCAACGTCCTGTGGTGCACCTGGGACAAGCCGTACCGGCAGTGTCTGCACGACAAGGCGGCAAAGACCGTCGTCGTCTCCACGGAAACCGCCCCGGCAGGAGGCATGCCCCCGACGGCCTGACGCGCGCGGCGGCGCGGTGCCGCCCCCGGCCGGACGCCCTCAGCGGTGCGGTGCGCCCGCAGCGTGACGTCCCCAGCGGTGCGGTGTCGACGTCGTCAGCGTGAGTGCTCGCCGACCCGGGCCTCGGCCGCGGCGGCCCGCCCGGACAGGCGGCGCCGCGCCACACCCTCGTACGGCGCCGGTGCCGAACGCGCCGGCGCCGGCGTCGGTACGGCCGTCAACGGCGCGGGGGCGTCCGGGGAATCGGCCCGGACGACCTGCCGGCGGACCACCCGCGACACCCCGGGGACCGGCGCCGTCAGGGCGACCAGCAGGCCGAGCCCGAGCCCCGCAATGGCGATGACCGCGACCCCGATCCCGGTCTGCGTCTGCGAGAGCAGCAGCATCGCGAGGGTGGAGAGAAAGACGGTGGCCGAACCGTAGACGAGCTGGGTGGCAGTCGGACGAGGCATGGCGGAATCCGTCCTCGGAGGGTCGGCAGGGGTGTCGGTCAAGGGCGCGCCATCACACGAGCCTACGGTCCTTACTGCCCGAGCGGAACGCCAAGTAAGCGTGACCTAACCCACGGGGCGGGAGCACAGGGGGCGCACAACACCGCGCGCGTTCGAACACGCGCTGGTGTCATGGCTGTTCGGGCGGGGGCGCATGCCCGGCAGGCATATACGCCCGGCCCCTGCCACGCCACCGAAGGAAACTTCCGCGACCTCGCTCCGCGCTCTCTCCGCGGCCTCTCCGCGGCCGTTCTTCAGGTCGTCTTCCCCTGTCCGATAGCCGAAATTCGCGGGCCGGATAACGTACTTCGCTGACGTGGCCAAGTCAAGACCTGTCTTTTCCCCCGTACTTCCGGTCGAATGCCCTCGAACAGTGACCGTGTTCGATGGGGAGGACAGCGCCAAGTGAGAGACCACAGACGGATGTTCAGATCGGCCGCCCTGGCCACGGCGATCGCCGCGATCGGGGCGGCCGCTTTGTCTTCGGGGGTGGCCACGGCCGATGCGCCGGGGCCCTCGCCGGTAGCCAAGCGCCACGACCCGGCCCCCGAGCGGGCCGTGGACCACGACCTCAAGGGCCCCTTCAGCGACCAGCAGGCGGCCGAGCGCAAGGAAGCGCTCCAGCAGGTCATCTCCGGCGACGCCAAGACGACCGACCGGGGGGGCTCCAAGGTCGTCAAGCTCGGCAAGAGCAAGTACGTCGAGCTGGCCCGGCAGAAGACCGACAAGATCTTCACCATCCTCGTGGACTTCGGCGACAAGGTCGACGACACCACGATGTACGACCCGGACGGCGACGGACCCAAGCCTCCGGTCAAGAAGTACGGCGGCGACCCCGGCCCGGCGCACAACCGGATAGCCGAGCCGGACCGTGCCAAGGACAACAGCACGGCCTGGCAGAAGGACTTCAACCGGCAGCACTTCCAGGACCTCTACTTCTCCCACGACCGCAAGAAGCAGTCGCTCGCCAAGTACTACGAGAAGCAGTCCTCGGGCCGCTACTCCGTCAACGGCGAGGTCTCCGACTGGGTCAAGGTCGACTGGAACGAGGCCCGCTACGGTTCCAACTACTGCGGCCAGACCAACTGCGCCAGCGCCTGGGACCTGATCCGCGACGGCGTCAACCAGTGGGCCAAGGACCAGAAGGCCCAGGGCCGCACCGACGCCCAGATCAAGGCCGACCTCGCCAAGTACGACCAGTGGGACCGCTACGACCACGACGGCGACGGCAACTTCAACGAGCCCGACGGCTACATCGACCACTTCCAGATCGTGCACGCCGGCGAGGACGAGTCCGCCGGCGGCGGCGTCCAGAAGACCAACGCCATCTGGGCGCACCGCTGGTACGCGTACGGCACCGACGCCGGCAAGACCGGTCCGGGCGCCAACAAGGCGGGCGGCACCCAGATCGGTGACACCGGCATCTGGGTCGGCGACTACACCATGCAGCCGGAGAACGGCGGCCTCGGCGTCTTCGCCCACGAGTACGGCCACGACCTCGGCCTGCCGGACGAGTACGACACCACCGGCACCGGCGAGTCCTCCGTCGACTTCTGGTCGCTGATGTCGGGCGGCTCCTGGCTCGGCACCGGCAAGGACGCCATCGGCAACCTGCCCGGCGACATGAGCGCCTGGGACAAGCTGCAGCTGGGCTGGCTCAACTACGCCAAGGCCAAGGCGGCGACGAAGTCCACGCACAAGCTGGGCGTCGCCGAGTACAACACCAAGAACAAGCAGGCGGTGGTCGTCGAACTGCCCGCCAAGGCCGTCAAGACCGACGTCGTGGCGCCCGCCGAAGGCTCCAAGCAGTGGTGGAGCGGCATGGGCGACGACCTCAAGAACACCCTCACCCGTCCCGTCGACCTCACCGGCAAGGCCAAGGCGTCGCTGACGCTCAAGGGCTGGTGGGACATCGAGAAGGACTACGACTACCTCTACGCCGAGGTCTCCACCGACGGCGGCGCCAACTGGACCGCCCTGGACGGCACCGCGAACGGCAAGGCCATCCCGCGTGACGGCAGCGACAAGCCCGCCCTGACCGGCACCGTCGCCGCCTACCAGGACCTCAGCTACCCGCTGGACGCCTACGCGGGCAAGAAGATCGACCTGCGCTTCCGCTACCAGACCGACGGCGGCACCGCGGGGAAGGGCTTCGCGGCCGACACCGTCAGCGTCGTCGCCGACGGCAAGCCGCTGTTCAGCGACAACGCCGAGGGCGACGACAACGGCTGGACCAGCAAGGGCTTCTCGCGCATCGGCGCGTCCTTCACCAAGGACTACCCGCAGTACTACATCGCCGAGAACCGCCAGTACGTGTCGTACGACAAGACCCTCAAGGTCGGCCCGTACAACTTCGGCTGGACCACCGCCAAGCCCAGCTGGGTGGAGCACTTCCCCTACCAGAACGGCGTGCTGATCTGGCTGTGGGACACCTCGCAGGCCGACAACAACGTCGGGCAGCACCCCGGCCACGGGCAGATCCTCCCGGTCGACGCGCACCCGACGGCCGAGCACTGGGCGGACGGCAAGCTGATGCGCAACCGCTTCCAGTCCTACGACTCGACCTTCACCCGCTTCCGGACCGACGCCCTGACGCTCCACCGGGACGGCAAGCCGGTCACGATCACGTCGAAGAAGGGCGTGACGCTCTTCGACGACCGGAACGGCGTCTACTACGACACGTCGAACCCGACCGGCGGTGTGATCGTTCCTGACACCAACACCCGGATCAAGATCACCAAGGAGGCCAGGGACGGCTCCTCGGTGACGATCCAGGTCGGCCGCGCCGGTAAGTAAAAGATAAAAACTGCAGGTCAAGCGCAGATCGGCCGTTGCCCCCTAGCGGGCAGCGGCCGATTCGCGTTTAGATGCGTCCTGAAGTTCCTTGTTGACGCCAAGTCTCACGGGGGAGAAATGACCATGACCCGCGGCGGCTTCATCAGGCTTCCTGGCGGAAGCGTGGTGGTCGCCCTCTCACTGCCGAGACCGCCCCACGGGGCGCGGTCCGATCCGTACGACTGCGGCTGCCGGGTCCGGATCCTGGTGCACGCCGTGAACCGCCAGCGCGCCCTGACCAGGCTGCGCAACCTCGGCCTGCGCTCCGTCTACCTCCGCGGCAACAGCGCGCCGCCCACCCCGGACGAGATCACGGCGGTCCTGCACCACCCGGACGGCCTGGTCTGGCGCGAGGCCCCCGACGACGACACGGAGTCCTGGCACCCCATACGGGCCCTCTGGCGCGTCAACCAGGCCCGCGCCCGCACCGCCGCCCGCACCCCCGTCCCCGCGACGGACCTGCCCGTCCGCACGCCGGATCTGCCCGTCCCTTCGCCGGATCTGCCCGTCCGTACGCCGGACCGCCAGGGCACGCCGACCGGGAGCGGGGCCGGGGCTGGCCCTGTGGCCGGGCCCGGCGCCGGCCCTGGGGCCGGAAATGGAGCTGGGGCCGGCCGCGGCACCGGGCGTGGGGCCGGTCCGGCTGGTCCCATCGGCCCGGCTGGCCCCATCGGCCCGATCGGACCGGTCGAGGAGCGCGGCCGCGCGGCTTGAGCGGGGCCGGGGCTTGGCAGGGCGGCGGGGCCTGAGCGGGGGCCGCGGGGCTCGGCTGCGCGGCCTGGCTGCGCTGTGTGGCTGGTCTGCGCGGCCCGCCTGAGGGGCGCTTGAGGGCAGCTCATCGGGGGTGCCGGTGCCTGGCCGCGCGCTCGATCCGGTGGCGCACCTCCGCACCTCCACACCTCCACACCCGCTTCAGGTTCCGCCCGGCCCCCAGGGGGCCGGGCGGACGCGGAGGCCGCTCCAGTGGGCGCGTCAGCCGCTCATGACCACCGGCTTGCCGGTCAGCTCGGCGCCGGCCGCCCGCAGCTCCTCCAGCGCCCGCTCCGTCGTGTGTGCCATCACCCCGGCCGTCAGGTCCAGCAGGACGTGCGTCCGCAGCCCGGCCCGCAGGGCGTCCAGGGCGGTGGCGCGCACACAGTGATCGGTGGCGATGCCGACCACGTCGACCTCGGTGACGTCGTGCTGCCGCAGCCAGTCCGCGAGCGGGGTGCCGTTCTCGTCCGCGCCCTCGAAGCCGCTGTACGCGCCGCTGTGCGCGCCCTTGTCGAAGACCGCGTCGACCGCTCCGGAGGCGAGGGCCGGTGCGAAGTTGGGGTGGAAGCCGCTGCCTTCCGTTCCGGCGACGCAGTGCACCGGCCAGCTGTGCTCGTAGTCCGGGGTGTCGGAGAAGTGGTCGCCGGGGTCGATGTGGTGATCCCGGGTGGCCACGACGTGGCGGTAGCACCCGCCGGCCGCCTGCCCGATCAGATCGGTGATGGCCGCCGCGACATCCGCACCCCCCGCCACCGCGAGGCTGCCGCCCTCGCAGAAGTCGTTCTGTACGTCAACGACGATCAATGCCCGGTGCATGGTGCGTGCCTTCCGGCTGGAATCGGGTCCGGCTGAGAGCGGCCCTCCCGCCGGGAACGGGGCCCTGGAGACGGGCCCTGCCGGGGTGGGGGAGCGGCGCGGAGCGGTGGATTTGGCGGGGTCGCGGAGTGGTGGTGTGACCGAGGGTAGCCACTGGAGGGTGATTGCGGGAGTCTCCCACCACACCCCAGGATCGTCACTACGAAGAGTAATGAACCTCCGGAACTAATAACTCTCCGTAATCGTTGCCGAAAGTAGGAAGGAGGCGCACCCGGCACCCAGCAAGGCCCCACCCCGGACGTACGTACTCCGTAACGCCCCCAAGGCGTACTCCGTAACGCCATAACGTCCCGAGCCCCCCGCCCCCGGACGAACCCCGTAGAACCCGCCCCGACGCAGAGCCCTCCCCGACGAACTCCCCGAACCCCGCAGAACCCGCCCCGACCAACTCCACGAACCCCCTGATGCCCCGCCCCTCAGACGTACTCCGTGGGCAGTACCGGCTCCCCGCGCGAGAGCTGGGTCGCCGAGAGCGGCAGGCCGCTGCGGGCGGCGAAGTGCCGGTCGCGGGCGGCGTCCAGCGGTTCGCGGGCCACCACCGTGCCGTCGCTCACCAGCGGCACCTGGAGCTGGTGGTCGGTCAGCTCAGGGGGGACCGGACCGGTGCCGACGATCTCGGCCTCCGCCACGCCGTACTCGTCGAGCCGGCGGGCGGCCCACTTGCGGCCGCCGACGGAGGTCTTGGCGCCCATCGACTTCTTCGCGACCGGCCGCAGCGGGGCGTCCGGGGCGTCGCTGTCGGCGCGGGCGACCAGCTTGTAGACCATCGAACAGGTCGGATGGCCGCTGCCGGTGACCAGTTGGGTGCCGACGCCGTACGCGTCGACGGGGGCGGCGGCCAGCGAGGCGATGGCGTACTCGTCCAGGTCGCTGGTCACCACGATCTTGGTCTTCGTGGCACCCAGCTCGTCCAGCTGCTGGCGCACCCGGTGGGCGATCAGCAGCAGATCGCCGGAGTCGATCCGTACGGCGCCCAGGTTCGGGCCGGCCACCTCCACTGCGGTGCGGACCGCCTCGGTGACGTCGAAGGTGTCCACGAGGAGGGTGGTGCCGCTGCCGAGGGTCTGGACCTGGGCGGTGAAGGCGTCCCGCTCGGTGTCGTGCAGCAGGGTGAAGGCGTGCGCGCTGGTGCCGACGGTGGGGATGTTGTAGCGGAAGCCGGCCGCCAGGTCGGAGGTGGTGTGGAAGCCGCCGACGTACGCGGCCCGGGAGGCCGCCACCGCCGCGAGTTCGTGGGTGCGGCGGGCGCCCATCTCCATCAGCGGGCGCGCGCCGGCCGCCACCGACATCCGGGAGGCGGCCGCGGCCACCGCGGAGTCGTGGTTGAGGATCGAGAGGATCACCGTCTCCAGGAGGACCGCCTCGGCGAAGGTGCCCTCGACCCGCATGATCGGCGAGCCGGGGAAGTAGACCTCGCCCTCCGGGTAGCCCCAGATGTCGCCGCGGAAGCGGAAGTCGGCCAGCCAGTCGAGCGTCGGCCCGTCGAGGATGGCGCGCTCGCGGAGGAAGCCGAGGATCGTCTCGTCGAAGTGGAAGTTCTCCACGGCGTCCAGCACCCGGCCGGTGCCGGCCACCACGCCGTAGCGGCGGCCCTCGGGGAGCCGGCGGGTGAAGACCTCGAACACCGAGCGCCGGTCGGCGGTGCCGGACCGCAACGCGGCCTGCAGCATGGTGAGTTCGTACTGGTCGGTGAAGAGCGCAGTCGACGGCACGGCCACCGGCAGCCCCAGGTCTGCTGTGTTCATGGGGGAGATGCTACCCCCAATACTCGTCACTTTGACGATAGTAGGTCCGGGCCGCCGGGGAGGTGGATCGTGGCGAGGGTGGGCGGCACGCCGACGCGGCCTGTGCGAGGGGCATTTGTGCACCGCCCGCCCCCGGGTGGCAGCATGGGGCCTGTGAGCGCCCACCCGTCACCCACGATCACGCTCCGACCGCACCACTGCACACTCAGTGTCCCGGTCGAGATCGAGCGTCCCGAGTCGAGCGAGGCTCCCTTCGAGGTTCCCGAACCCGATGTCCCGTGGGTCACGATCGTCCACAACGACCCCGTCAACCTCATGAGCTACGTCTCCTATGTCTTCCAGACGTACTTCGGCTACTCGAAGGACAAGGCGCACCAGCTGATGCTCGACGTGCACCACAAGGGCCGCGCGGTGGTCTCCAGCGGCAGTCGCGAGGAAATGGAGCGGGACGTGCAGGCCATGCACGGCTACGGTCTGTGGGCGACCCTCCAGCAGGACCGCCGATGACCGGGCACTTCGAGCCGCTGCCGGACGGCGGCGCCGCCGTACCGCTCGACGAGGTCGAGATCTCCATCCTGCGCAGCCTCGCGGTCCAGCTGATCGAGCTGGTCGGGCCGGGCGAGGAGGGGACGGACAGCGAGAGCGACGACCTGCTGGCGTCGGTGTTCAACGACGGCCCCAGCGAGCCGCCCGCGGACCCGGTCCTGGCCCGGCTCTTCCCGGACGCGTACGGCGGTCCCGACCTCGTGCCGGACGACGACGTGCGCGCCGCGGCCGCGGAGTTCCGCCGCTTCACCGAGAACGACCTGCGCTCCCGCAAGCGTGAGGACGCCCTGGCGCTGATCCGCGCGCTGGACACGCTCTCGCCGTCCGGCGGGGAGGCCGTGCTGCGCCTGAAGCCCGACGAGTGCCGGCAGTGGCTGGGTGCCCTCAACGACCTGCGGCTGGCCATCGGTACCCGGCTGGAGGTCACCGACGAGGAGGACGGGGGCGAGCTGCTGCGGCTGCCGGACAGTGATCCGCGCAAGCCGATGGTGATGGCTTACCTCTGGCTGGGCGGGCTCCAGGAGACCCTCGTCGAGTCGCTGACGGGCTGATCGACGGGCTGAAGGCGGATATGTCCGGGCGTATCGCCCGGCGCGTCGGCGTGAAGTGTTCGCGTGGCGTTCGCTCAGCGGATGCTCAAATCCGGATAACGATCGCGTCACACCCACCCATGTATTTCGCTGGCTTCTGCGTCATTTGTCCGTATTTCCCGTTGGTGTGACGCAGGTCATCCCTAGGCGATCAAGGAAGCGCCGTGTTAAATGTTCACGACCTGCCGTGAGTGACGCCACCCCTGTCGCTACGGGAGCGCTTAGCCGGCCGACCGTCGGCGTGCAGGAACTCCATCCGGGGGGATCGGGACCCGATCCGGACAGACCGGGTCGGTATGGAGAAAGGCGCACCACTCATGACCTCTGTGCAGGTCGACAAGCAACACGACGACGGCAACGAGGCAGCTGCAAAAGCCCCCGAAGAGGGTTATCAGCGGGGTCTGGGAAACCGTCAGATCCAGATGATCGCCATTGGTGGCGCCATCGGTACCGGCCTCTTTCTGGGCGCCGGCAAGGCGATCTCCATGGCCGGGCCGAGCATCATCCTCGCCTACGCCATCGTGGGTCTGGTCATCTTCTTCATCATGCGGGCCCTGGGCGAACTGCTCATGTACCGGCCGGTCTCCGGCTCGTTCTCGGAGTACGGCCGTGAATTCCTCGGCCCGTTCATCGGCTTTGTGACCGGCTGGACGTACTGGCTTTTCTGGGTTGTCACCGGCATTACCGAAGTGACCGCCGCGGCCACCTATGTCCAGTACTGGAACAAGGGCATACCGCAATGGATCTCGGCGCTGGTCTTCACCGTCGCGCTCTTCGGTATCAACCTGATCTCCGTGAAGATCTTCGGTGAACTGGAATTCTGGTTCTCGATGGTCAAGGTCACCGCGATCGTCGGCATGATCCTGATCGGTCTCGGCGTGATCACCCTCGGCTTCTCCAACGCCGGTGACACCGCCTCCTTCACCCTTCTGTGGTCCCACGGCGGCTTCTTCCCCAAGGGCATCGGCGGCACGCTGATGACGCTGCAGATCGTGATGTTCGCCTTCCTCGCCGTCGAGCTCGTCGGCGTCACCGCGGGCGAGGCGACCAACCCGAAGAAGGTCCTGCCCAAGGCGATCAACACGGTGCCGTGGCGGATCGGCCTCTTCTACATCGGTGCGCTGATCATCATCCTGTCCGTCGTCAGCTGGACGGCCTTCAAGCCGGGCGTCAGCCCCTTCGTCGCCGCCTTCCAGCAGATCGGCCTGCCGGCCGGCGCGGGCATCGTCAACTTCGTCGTGCTGACGGCCGCGCTCTCCTCGGCCAACTCCGGCATGTACTCCACCGGCCGGATGCTGCGCGACCTCGCGCTCAACGGCCAGGGCCCGAAGTTCTTCACCAAGCTCAGCAAGAACGGCCTGCCCACCTGGGGCACCGGCGTCTCGGTCGGCATGATGCTGTTCGGCGTCTGGATCAACTACCAGTGGCCCGGCGAGGCGTTCAACTACGTCGTCTCCTTCGCCACCATCTCCGGTATGTGGGCCTGGATCGTCATCCTCGCCTCCCAGCTGCGCTACCGCGCCAAGGCCAACCGCGGTGAGCTGCCGCAGTCCGAGTTCAAGGCCCCCGGCAGCCCCTACACCTCGATCTTCGCGCTGGCCTTCATCGCCATGGTGATCGTGATGATGGGCGTCGACCCGGACGCCCGGATCTCGCTCTACGCGGCCCCCCTGTGGGCGCTGATCCTGGGCGTGGGCTACCTGTGCATCAAGCGCAAGGAAGCGGCGAACGGCGCGGGCGCCGCGCCGCAGGAAGCCGCCGCCAAGGGCGTCGACAAGGGCTGACGCCCAGCCGCCTGTCCAGTATGCGGGCCGGTCCGTACCACTCCTCGGTACGGATCGGCCCGCATGCTTATTCTTGGCGCCATGCTGACCCTCACCAAGGTCCTCCACGACCAGATCGTCGAGCACGCCCGCCAGGACCACCCCGACGAGGCGTGCGGTGTGGTCGCCGGCCCGGCGGGCACCGGCCGCCCCGAGCGGTTCATTCCGATGCTGAACGCCGCCCGCTCGCCCACGTTCTACGAATTCGACTCCTCGGACCTGCTCCGGCTCTACCGCGAGATGGACGACCGGGACGAGGAGCCGGTGATCATCTACCACTCGCACACCGCCACCGAGGCGTACCCGTCGCGCACCGACATCTCCTACGCGAACGAGCCCGGCGCGCACTACGTCCTGGTCTCCACCGCCGACACCGACGACGCCGGGCCCTTCCAGTTCCGCTCCTTCCGGATCGTCGACGGCGTGGTCACCGAGGAGGACGTCGAGGTCGTCGCGGAGTACTCCTGACCTGCTCGGCGCCCGCACCGCAAGATCGCGTCCCAACTGGCGTACACCAAACGTCCGTATGGTGGGACGAGGTTCCAATACCCGGACCGGGAATCGATACGATGACCGCATGGTTGACCACGACGTGAGCGAGAAGAGGCCGGGCATGCTGCTGCACGCTCCGCTCGCCACGCGTCGCTCCGCATCCGCCCTGCTGGGCGCGTTCGGCTGCGGAGCCGCACGGCTGCACGTGGATCTGTGCCGCCTGTCCAGCGCCATCTGTCCGCGCTGCGCCGCCGTCTGACCCGGACCGCACCGGGCGCCGCGCGGCGCGCCGCCACCCGCACCTTCCCGCGTCACCCGACGCCCCCGGCACGCCGCATCGCCGTGCAACGGGACGCACAGCACCCGCCCCGCACTCACTCCGACAGGAGCACTCCCCATGGCCATCGAGGTCCGCATCCCGACCATCCTGCGCACGTACACCGACGGCCAGAAGGCCGTCGACGGCAGCGGCGACACCCTCGCCGACCTCTTCGCCGACCTGGACAGCCGGCACGCCGGCATCCGTGAGCGCCTCGTCGACGGCGAGCAGCTGCGCCGGTTCGTGAACGTCTACCTCAACGACGAGGACGTGCGCTTCCTCGACGGCATCTCCACCAAGCTCGCCGACGGCGACAGCGTCACGATCCTCCCGGCCGTGGCCGGCGGAATGGTCTGACGGTGCGGTACGACTCCCCGCTGGCGGCGGTCGGGAACACCCCTCTCGTCCGCCTCCCGCGCCTCTCGCCCTCCGACGACGTCCGCATCTGGGCGAAGCTGGAGGACCGCAACCCCACGGGCTCCGTCAAGGACCGGCCCGCGCTGCACATGGTCGAACAGGCCGAGAAGGACGGCCGGCTCACCCCCGGCTGCACCATCCTCGAACCGACCAGCGGCAACACCGGCATCTCGCTCGCCATGGCGGCCAAGCTCAAGGGCTACCGCATGGTGTGCGTCATGCCGGAGAACACCTCCTCCGAGCGGCGCGAGCTGCTCGCCATGTGGGGCGCCGAGATCATCTCCTCGCCCGCGGCCGGCGGCTCCAACACCGCCGTCCGCGTGGCCAAGGAGCTCGCCGCCGAGCACCCCGACTGGGTCATGCTCTACCAGTACGGGAACCCCGACAACGCCGGTGCGCACTACGCCACCACCGGCCCGGAGATCCTCGCCGACCTGCCCTCGATCACCCACTTCGTGGCGGGCCTGGGCACCACCGGCACCCTGATGGGCGTCGGCCGCTATCTGCGCGAGCAGGTGCCCGGCGTCCAGATCGTCGCCGCCGAACCGCGCTACGACGACGTGGTCTACGGCCTGCGCAACCTCGACGAGGGCTTCATCCCCGAGCTCTACGACGAGTCCGTGCTCACCACCCGCTTCTCGGTCGGTTCCGAGGACGCGGTGCGCCGCACCCGTGAACTCCTCGCCGAGGAAGGCATCTTCGCGGGCATCTCCACCGGCGCGGCGCTGCACGCCGCGATCGGCGTGGGCCGGAAGGCGGTCAAGGCCGGCGTGGGCGCCGACATCGTCTTCGTCGTCGCCGACGGCGGCTGGAAGTACCTCTCCACCGGCGTCTACACCGCGGAGTCGACCGAGGCGGCGATCGCGACGCTGCACGGTCAGCTGTGGGCGTAGGCGTCTGACGGCGCCGCCCCGGGCCGCCCCGGCCGGCCGTGCCGCCGGCTCCTCCCGCCGTCGTGGCTCCCGCCGCGGCGGCGGGCCTGTTTGCGGGGCCGGGCCGTTCGTCGGGCTCACTCGTTCGCGGGGCCGGGGCCGTTCGCGACCGGCCCGGGCGGCCGCCGGGACCGACCCGGGCAGGCGTCAGGGCCGCAAATGATGCCCGGCGCCGCGGTGCGTGGTCACAATGGCCAGGGGCCGGCACAGGACGAGGCGGCGACGGCCCCTGCGTACGGGCGTACGGGGGGTCAGCCCGGACTGGTGATTCCGCCCACAGCTCGCCCCGCCGGAGGACCCTCACGCCCTTTTGCGCCTTACGCTCGTGGGCACCGCACAGACCGCCAGGACCCGGCACAACCCGGCAAGTCCCCCGCCGGGAAGACCCGCATGGACCTTCCCCAAGCTCTCAACGGTGTTCGAGCAGGGGGAGACCCCTATACCGCCGCCCCCGCCCACGGAGGTTCACGCCCGCATGAAGCTCACTGTCGTCGGATGCTCGGGGTCGTTCCCTTCCATGGAATCGGCCTGCTCGAGCTACCTCCTGGAGGCCGACGGCTTCAGGCTGCTCCTCGACATGGGCAACGGAGCCCTGGGCGAGCTGCAGCGCCACTCCGGGCTCTACGAGCTCGACGCCGTACTGCTGTCGCATCTGCACGCCGACCACTGCATCGACCTGTGCGGCTACTTCGTGGTGCGCTACTACCGCCCCGACGGCGGGCGCTGCGCGCCGATGCCGGTCTACGGGCCGGCCGGCACCGAGCGCCGGCTGACCGTGGCGCACGCCGATCTGCCGCACGACGGCGCGATGAGCGAGGTCTTCGAATTCCGGACGCTCGCGCCGGGCACCTTCGGCATCGGGCCGTTCTCGGTGCGTACGGAGCGGGTCAGCCATCCCGTGGAGGCGTTCGGGTTCCGTATCGAGCACAACGGGAGCTCGCTGACGTACTCCGGTGACACCGGCAGCTGCGAGGCGCTGGACGACCTCGCGGCCGGCACCGACTTCTTCCTGTGCGAGGCGTCCTTCACGTACGGCAAGGAGGACATCCCGGACCTGCACCTCAACGGGCGGGAGGCCGGGGAGCACGCCCGGCGGGCGGGCGCCGGCCGGCTGGTGCTGACCCACATCCCGCCGTGGACGGACCCGGACATCAACATCCGCGACGCGCAGAAGGTCTACGACGGGCCGGTCGAGGTGGCCAAGGCGGGCGCGGTCTACGAGATCTGAGCGCCGCCGCGCGGGCGCGCCCGCGACGAGCGCCGACGCACGTACGACGAAGGGCCCCGGAACCGTGGGTACGGTTCCGGGGCCCCTGCCGTGGGCCGCGGCGGCCCGTGCGGCGTGACGCCTACGCCTACGCCTGCGCCTTACGCCTTCGTCAGGTCCTCGAGCTCTTCCTCGGGCTCCCGGCCCGGGGTGGTGAGGTTGAACTTGGAGATCGCGAAGCGGAAGAGCACGTAGTAGATGACCGCGAACACCAGGCCGATCGGGATGATCATCCAGGGCTTGGTGGCGAGGGACCAGTTCATCCCGTAGTCGATGGCGCCGGCCGAGAAGGTGAAGCCGTCGTGCACGCCGAGTGCCCAGGTCACGGCCATCGACAGGGCGGTCAGCACCGCGTGGATCGCGTAGAGCACCGGCGCGATGAACATGAACGAGAACTCGATCGGCTCGGTGATGCCGCAGACGAACGAGGTCAGTGCCAGCGAGATCATCATGCCCAGGACGGCCTTGCGGCGCTCGGGGCGGGCGGCGTGCGCGATGGCCAGCGCGGCGGCCGGCAGGCCGAACATCATGATCGGGAAGAAGCCGGACATGAACTGTCCGGCGGACGGGTCGCCGGCGAAGAAGCGGCCGATGTCGCCGTGCGCGACCTTGCCCGCGGCGTCGGTGAAGTCACCGAGCTGGAACCACGAGACGGTGTTGACGAACTGGTGCATGCCGATGGGCAGCAGTGCGCGGTTGATCAGGCCGAACAGGCCGGAGCCGGCGGCGCCCAGGCCGGTCATCCACTCGCCGAAGCTGGAGATGGCGTTGCCGACGGGCTCCCAGATCAGCAGGAAGAGCACGCCGACGGCGGTGCCCACGAACGCCATGATGATCGGGACCAGCCGGCGGCCGTTGAAGAAGCCCAGCCAGTCGACGAGCCTCTTGCGGTGGTAGCGCTGCCACAGCACCGCGGCGAGCAGGCCCATGATGATGCCGCCGAGGACGCCGGGGTTGTTGAGGACCGGCTCGACCCACTTGCCCTTTTCGATGTGGCCTTCCGTGACCGGGAACGCCTTGAGGACATTGCTGTAGACCAGGAAGCCGACCAGGGCGGCGAGCGCCGTCGAGCCGTCGGCCTTCTTCGCGAAGCCGATGGCCACACCGATGCAGAACAGCAGCGGCAGGTTGTCGAAGACCGCGCCGCCGGCCGCGGCGAAGACCTTGCTGACGTCGATCCAGCCCAGGCCCTTCTCGCCGAAGACGTCCGGCTGGCCGAGGCGGTTGAGGATGCCCGCGGCGGGCAGGACGGCGATCGGCAGCTGGAGGCTGCGGCCGATCTTCTGCAGGCCCTGGAACAGGCCGGAGCCCCGCTTCTTCGCGGGAGCCGCCTTTTCGGCGGTGGCCGAACTCATCGGATTCCTCCTGGTGAGGCGGGCACTCGGAGAGGGGGGACGGCCCGCTTGTTGGTCTACACCTTGGTCTACACCACTGGTGGTTTAGACCATTCTTAGCACGGAGCCCGGGCACAAAGGAATCCATTCTTCCAAGTGGTGTGGACCACGCGACGACCGGCCCCCGTACAGCGCCGCGGGAAAAGCGGTAGCGGGCAGTGACAGCCCGTACCGAAGCCCAGGTCGGGGCTACTTCACGTTCTCCCGCTCCATGGCGTCCCCCACCTCGTCCGGCTCACGCCCCGGCGTCTGCAGATCGAACACCGTGATCGCGAAACGGAAGACCGCGTAATAGACCGCCGCGAAACCCAGACCCAGCGGAATGATCAGCCACGGCTTGGTCGCCAGCCCCCAGTTGATGACGTAGTCGATCAGCCCCGCCGAGAAGCTGAAGCTGTCGTGCACCCCCAGCGCCCAGCTCACCGCCATCGACACACCCGTCAGCACCGCATGGATCGCGTACAGCAGCGGGGCGACGAACAGGAACGAGTACTCGATCGGCTCGGTCACCCCCGTCACGAACGAGGTCAGCCCGACCGACAGCATCATCCCCGCGATCTCCTTGCGGCGGTGCGGCCGCGCACAGTGCGCGATCGCCAGCGCCGCCGCCGGCAGCGCGAACATCATGATCGGGAAGAAGCCCGTGGTGAACTGCCCGGCATCCGGATCCCCCGCCAGGAACCGGTTGATGTCGCCGTGCACGACCGTGCCGTCCGGCTTGGTGAAACTGCCGAACTGGAACCAGACGAACGTGTTCAGGAACTGGTGCAGACCCACCACCAGCAGCGCACGGTTCGCCACCCCGAAAACCCCCGCCCCCCAGGAACCCAGCGCCGAGAGCCACTCACTGAAACTCGTCAGCGCCGCACCGATCGGCTGCCAGACGAACAGGCACAGCACCGCGAAGACCAGCCCGACGAACGCCATGATGATCGGGACCAGCCGTCGGCCGTTGAAGAAACCCAGCCAGTCCACCAGCTTCACCCGGTGAAAACGCTGCCAGAGCCAGGCCGAGAGAAAACCCATCACGATGCCGCCGAAAACCCCCGGATTCTGGTACGCGGCCTGCGTGACCGCCGCCTTCGAATCCACACAGACCCCGCTCCACAGCCCCGCCTGCGTATACCTCTGCCCCGGGGTGCAGCCGGAAGGAAAGGCGTGCAGCACCGAGAAATAGACCAGGAAACCCGCCACCGCGGCCAGCGCCGTCGACCCGTCCGCCTTCTTCGCCATGCCGATCGCCACACCGACGCAGAACAGCAGCGGCAGCCCCAGCCCCGAATCCAGCAGCGCCCCGCCCGCCGCCGCGAACACCTTCGCCACCGCGTCCCAGCCCAGCCCCTTCGCGCCGAACACATCCGGCTGGCCCAGACGGTTGAGGATGCCCGCGGCGGGCAGAACGGCAATCGGCAGCTGCAGACTGCGCCCCATCTTCTGCAGGCCCTGGAAGAGGGAGGACGCCCAGCTCCCGCGCGGTGCCGCCGCTGCGTCCGAACTCATCTGCGTCCTTTCGGCAGTCGGCCCGTCGACAGCCGGCCTGAAGCGTGCCGCATACTGGTGGTGTAGACCACTCGGCGGGCTCCGGACACCCTCCCCGGCCGTCCGGCGCGCGCCGCGGTGATCGCCATCTGGTGATCGCCATCCTTCGCCAGGAAGCGGACAAACGCCCACATAGTTGGGCTGAACGTGCGTTACCGTGTGAAATCCGCGCGGCTGAACGGCCGGCGGCCGAGACAAGCAGGAGTGGACATGGCCACCAAGGCTGAGAAGATCGTCGCCGGGCTCGGCGGACTCGACAACATCGAAGAGGTCGAGGGCTGCATCACCCGCCTCCGCACCGAAGTCAACGACGCCTCCCTGGTCGACGAGGCCGCCCTCAAGGCCGCCGGCGCCCACGGCGTCGTCAAGATGGGCAACGCGATCCAGGTCGTCATCGGCACCGACGCCGACCCCATCGCCGCCGAAATCGAAGACATGATGTGAGCAGCTGAGCCCCCGAGCCGGCGCAGGCCGCTCCCGCTCAGCCCACGGACCGAAGGCCCTTCCCCGGACGACCGACCGCCCGGAGAAGGGCCTTCGCCGTTGCCGATAGGGTCTACGCCATGTCTCGCATCGACGGCCGCACCCCCGAACAGCTCCGCCCGGTCACCATCGAACGCGGCTGGAGCAAGCACGCCGAAGGCTCCGTCCTCATCTCCTTCGGCGACACCAAAGTCTTCTGCACCGCCTCCGTCACCGAAGGCGTCCCCCGCTGGCGCAAGGGCACCGGCGAAGGCTGGGTCACCGCCGAATACTCGATGCTGCCCCGCTCCACCAACACCCGCGGCGACCGCGAATCCGTACGCGGCAAGATCGGCGGCCGCACCCACGAAATCAGCCGCCTCATCGGCCGCTCCCTGCGCGCCGTCATCGACTACAAGGCCCTCGGCGAGAACACCATCGTCCTCGACTGCGACGTCCTCCAGGCCGACGGCGGCACCCGCACCGCCGCCATCACCGGCGCCTACGTCGCCCTCGCCGACGCCATCGCCTGGGCCCAGGGCAAGAAGCTCATCAAGCACGGCCGCAAGCCCCTCACCGGCACCGTCTCCGCGGTCAGCGTCGGCATCGTCGACGGCACCCCGCTCCTCGACCTCTGCTACGAGGAAGACGTCCGCGCCGAGACCGACATGAACGTCGTCTGCACCGGCGACGGCCGCTTCGTCGAGGTCCAGGGCACCGCCGAGGCCGAGCCCTTCGCCCGCGACGAACTCAACGCCCTCCTCGACCTCGCCGTCGCCGGCTGCGCCGACCTCGACGCCGCCCAGCGCGCGGCACTCGCCCGCACCCTCTGAACACACCGCACGCGCGACACACGGCACAGGGCACAGGACACAGGGCGCAAGGCGCAGGGGGGCTCGGCGGGCACAACGGCACACCCGCCGCCCGCCGAACCTCCCCTGTGCCCCCTTGTGACCCTTTTCTCATGCGGCGTCCGCCTCTGGAAAAGCCGCCCCGGCACCCGCACCGTGGACCCATGCCCACGACAGCCACCGCAGCCCGCGCCCGCCCCGGCACCCGCACCGGCGGCCCCAAGGACGACTCCACCCTCCTCGAACACCTCGCCGGCTGGACCCTCGTCGTCGTGCTCGCCATGCTGCTCACCCAGACCGGCCTCGTCTGACACCTGGCCGAACCCCGCCCACGGCCGCCACCCCCGGGCAACCAAACACCCCCACCCCGCGTTTCTTCCTTTGCCCGAGCATGACCCGAAGGAAGGAACCGGCCCATGGCCCCCCGCACGCCCCGCACCCGCCGCACCGCGGCCCCCGCGCTCGCCGCCTTAGCCGCCGCGACCCTCGCGATACCGGTGCTCTCCGGCTGCGGAGCGGTCCAGAAGGCCGTGGACTGCGCCAAGACCGCCACCTCCGTCGTCAACGCCGCCGACAAACTCCAGCAGGCCGCGGACAACGCCCTCATCGATCCCAAGAAGACCCAGCAGGCCCTCGACAACATCGACAGCAACCTGCGGAAGCTCAGCGACGAGGCGAGCGACCCCGAACTGTCCAAGGCCGTCGACAAGGCCAACAAGGGCATCAAGGACGCCCGCAAAGCCATCGAGAACAACAAGGCCCCCGACATCCAGCCGATCGTCGACGGCGCCGGCGAGATGACCAAAATCTGCACCCCCGGCTGACCGGGATAATCAGGTCCCATGCAGTCACACACCGGCGGCCACCCCACGAGCCCCCGCCGCCTCATCCTCGCCACCCGTAACGCCGGCAAGATCGGCGAACTCCACGCCATCCTGGAAGCGGCCGGCCTCGACGTCGAACTCGTCGGCGCCGACGCCTACCCCGACGTCCCCGACGTGAAGGAAACCGGCGTCACCTTCGCGGAGAACGCCCTCCTCAAGGCCCACGCGCTGGCCCGGGCCACCGGCCACCCCGCCGTCGCCGACGACTCCGGCCTCTGCGTCGACGTCCTCGGCGGCGCGCCCGGGATCTTCTCCGCCCGCTGGGCCGGCAGTCACGGCGACGACCGGGCCAACCTCGCGCTGCTCCTGGCCCAGCTCTCCGACATCGCCGACGAACACCGCGCCGCCCACTTCGCCTGCGCCGCGGCGCTCGCCCTCCCCGACGGCACCGAGCGCGTCGTCGAGGGCACGCTGGAGGGCACCCTCCGCCGCACCCCCGTCGGCACCGGCGGCTTCGGCTACGACCCCGTCCTCCAGCCCCTCGGCGAGACCCGCACCTGCGCCGAACTGACCCCCGCCGAGAAGAACGCCATCAGCCACCGCGGCAAGGCGTTCCGGGCGTTGGCACCGGTGGTGCGGGAGTTGCTGGGCTGAGGCGCCGGGAACACGCGCGCACGGAAACGGCCTGCGAATCGTAAATTTCGATTCGCAGGCCGTAAGCCTGTGCGGCCGGAGGGACTCGAACCCTCAAGGGATTTCTCCCACAGCATCCTAAGTGCTGCGCGTAGGCCAATTCCGCCACGGCCGCCAGCCACCAGTCATCGTACCGGCCCGGCGATGGTGCGGTCGGGTATGGGCGGGTGGTCCTTGCGGTCACTGGGGACGGCGGCCGCCACGGCACCAAGTAGTCGTGATCGCGTGACAGTTGGGGCACAGCAACCGCAGGTTCTCGCGGCGGTTGTCGCGCCAGTCCCCGTTGATGTGGTCGACCTCAAGGGTCATGGGCCTTCCGAGCCACTCGGAACCGACACCGCACGTGACGCACTCCTCGGGTACGCCGACTTCGCGGAGAGCACGGCGGAGCAGAGGGGTTCGCGTCCGGTACTTCCCGTCGTGCGTGACCAAGATGTCTTCCGGGCGCTTGACAGGAACCACGCCCGGCTTGCCACGCTGATGTGCCTGCCCCAGGAAGTGGGAGGTGTCGAGACCGTCCTGGGCCACCCATGTGTGGAACAGGGCGCGCGATGTGCTGCTGTACGGTTCCTGCCCGAGTGCGCGGAGAGCGCCGGCGATGGATGTCGCCTCCTGGACGGCGCGGCGTAGCTCGTCGGCGGGCGGCTTGGCGGGTGTCCTGGTGGCCCGCATCTGGCGTGGAATGTGTGAGACATCGATCTCGAAGTGGTCGAAGCGCCGGAACAGATAGCCTCGGAGCTTGCCGTACGGCCGGGTGCCCAAGAAGGCGATGACCTCGTCGATGTCGGAACACTGAGCGGCAGCTTCGCTGAGCCGCTCGCGGGTGTACTGCACGCCGCGCCTCATGCAGCGGCATCCCTGGTGCGTCCCTTGCCGCGCCCGCGGTAAGTGTCCGTCGTCGAGTGGCAGTTGGGGCAGAGTAACCGCAGGTTGTCGATGCGGTTGTCTCGCCAGTTGCCGTCGATGTGGTCGACCTCGAGCGACAGCGGGTGCCCTCGCCAGACCGCTTCCGTGCCGCAGTGTGCACATCGTTCAGGGATGCCCAGAGCCGTCATTGCCCACTTGAGGCGGTCGCTCGGGATGCGCCGGGCCTGCGTGGCGGACTGCTCGACCAGCAGAGCCTCGGGTTTCCGGCGACGCCAGGGCCTGCCTCGTCGGGTAGGCGGCGCAAAGTGCGAGGTATCGATCCCGTACGCCTTGATACGCCGCGCGATGTTGGTCTGGTGGCCACCCACGCAATCGAGCCCCAGTCGGCGTACGACCTCGTTCACGCTCGTGGACGCGGCGACCACCGGTTCGAGGATCTCCTTCGTCCACCTGGCCCCCTCCCGTTCGAAGTGCGACGTGTCCACCCCCAGCTTCCTCATCCGCTCCCTGAGGTAGGTCCGAGTCGAACTCCGCGGATCCACCCCCAACTTCCCCACCGCCTCCGACAACGTCCGCGACGACGACGCCGCGGCCTCCAGTCGCTCCCTGGTGTACGGACTCACCGGCATGTACGCCACCCCCTCCGGCGCCGGAACCGCCCCGACGCCCTCTCGAACAGACCAACGATCGAACGCGGGGGCGGTTACGCGGGGTGAGAGGGCGGAAAGGGAAGAGGCCCCGGGGAAGGGGGTCCGGGGCCTCTTGTTCGGGGGATGCTCAGAAGCGGGGTTCCTGGGTTTGGGCGGTGATGAGTTCCACGGCCTCTTCCTTGGTGGCCACGGAGGGCGGGGAGCCTTCCAGGGGCTGCTGGGCGGTCTCCTTCATGCAGGCGACGGCGATGACGCCGACGAGGGCGGCGCCCATCGTGTAGTAGGCGGGGACCATCACGTTCTTGTCGAAGGCGTCCATGAGGGCGGTGATCACCAGGGGGGTGGTGCCGCCGAAGAGGGAGACGGCCAGGTTGTAGCCGATGGAGAGGGAGCCGTAGCGGACGCTGGTGGGGAAGAGGGCGGGGAGGGCGGCGGACATGGTGCCCAGGAGGCAGACCAGGGAGAGGCCGAGGAGGGCCATGCCGCCGCAGACGGCGAGCAGGGAGCCCTGCTTGACCAGGAGGAACGCGGGGATGGCGAAGAGGAAGAAGCCGAGCATGCCGGTCATCAGCAGGGGCTTGCGGCCGTAGCGGTCGTTGAGCTTGCCGACGCTGCTGATGACGAACATCAGGACGACCATGGTGGCGAGGAGGATCAGCAGGCCGTGGGACTCCTCGTAGTGGAGGGCGTCCGTGAGGTACGTCGGCATGTACGACAGCAGCATGTAGTCGGTGATGTTGTAGGCGCCGACCAGGGCGATGCAGAGGATGAGGGTGGGCCACTGCTGGGCGAAGATCTCGCCGAGCTTCTTCTTCGGGGCGTTCTCCGAGAGGTGGGAGAACTCCGCTTCGGCCTCGACGACGGAGCCCGAGGCGTTGTGGGTGTGGGCGGCCTCGAACTTCTGGAACGCGGGGGTCTCGTCGAGCTTGATCCGCAGGTAGAGGCCGACCAGGCCGAGCGGGCCGGCGATCAGGAAGGGCAGGCGCCAGCCCCAGGTGAGCATGGTCTCGTCGCCGAGCACGGTGTTGAGGAGCAGCACGATGCCGGCGGCGCCGGTGTAGCCGATGAGGGTGCCCATCTCCAGGAAGCTGCCGAAGTAGCCGCGCTTCTTGTCGGGGGCGTATTCGGCGATGAAGGTGGAGGCGCCGCCGTATTCGCCGCCGGTGGAGAAGCCCTGGATGATGCGGAAGGCGATGAGCAGGGCGGGGGCTCCGAAGCCGATGGTGGCGTAGGAGGGGATCAGGCCGATGCAGAAGGTGCCGACCGCCATCATGATCATGGTGAGGGCGAGGACTTTCTTGCGGCCGACGCGGTCGCCGAGGGGGCCGAAGTAGGCGCCGCCGAGGGGGCGTACGAGGAAGGCCACGGCGAAGGTGGCGAAGGAGGACAGCAGGCTGGTGGTGTCGCTGCCGCCGGGGAAGAAGACCTTGCCGATGGTGACCGCGAGGTAGCTGTAGATGCCGAAGTCGAACCATTCCATGGCGTTGCCGAGGGCCGCGGCCTTCACGGCGCGTTTGACGACGCGCTCGTCGGTGACGGTGATGTCGGTGCGGCGCAGTTTGGGATTTTTGCGCCGGGCGACGGCACGGAAGAGCACCCGGTGGCGCTTGTGTGCTTCTCGGTCCTGTTCGGGAGCGAGATCGGCGTCGGTGCTGCCGTTCGGCACGGGGCGTCCTCTCGGTCGGTCGGCGCGGGCTGCGCGTGGTGTCGACAGGTACGCCTGCACGGTCGCGCGCGAGTCAAACCAATCTCGCCGAATATCGCGAGGTAGGTCACGTGCGGGTGCGCCGTACGGGGTGTGGTGGGCGCGGCGCGCCAGGGGTGCGGCAGGGCTTGTTACAGGACTGGTACACAGCCGCGCGGTCCTCGCAGTATTCGGGCAATCAGCCTGTGTGGCGGGGACGGGAGAGTGGCAGCGCCGGGCGTGGCAGTCGTGTTTGCTGGTGGGGGTACGGGGCGTGGTCCCCGGGAGGAGATCGTGATGACCGACCGCGAAGGGTCCCGCTGGGTCCGGGGCCGTACCGCGCTGGTGGCCTTTGCCGTGGTGACGGCGCTGGCGGCGGGCGGGGTGTGGTTCAGCCAGGCGTCGGACCGCGCGTCGGCGGTGGATGCGGCGCCGAAGACGGCGGCGGTGCAGGACGTGAAGGAGGACGCCAAGCAGTCGGGCGGGCTTCCGGGGGTGCGGGACTGCGGGATCGGTGAGCCGGAGATCAAGCCGCAGGTGATTACGTTGACGTGTGCGGACGCCGGGATGGTGGCGACCGCGATCACGTGGAAGAAGTACGGGGCGCGGGATGCGCTCGGGGTGGGTGTGGTGCAGGTGGAGAAGACGGCGGCCGGGGTGGGGACGGAGTCCGGGTTTCCGGCGACGTTCCGGCTCTACGGGCCGAAGCCGGTGGACGGCGGGCTGGCGTTCACGGGGCTTGAGGTGACGTACGAGGGGTCGACGCCGCTCGGGGACACGACGGAGATGTACAACCTCGCGTGATGGGCATTCGAGGCCGGATCGCCCTGGCCATTTCGTGTATGACGGCGCTGGCGGTGGTGGTGCTCGGTTTTGCCGTGCACCACATAGCGGACGCGGAGCGGGAGCGTTCGGCGCGTGCGTATCAGGACGACCGTCTGAGTTCGGCGCTGCAGATCTACGAGCGGGACGGCACGCTGGCGCTGGGCGCGCAGCTGGATGATGCGACGTTGCCGTCGCCGTTGCGGGAGGCGGTGTTCAAGAACCGGTCGGGGACGTATGTCAGCGGCGGTGAGGATCCGCGGGTGTGGGCGGCGACGGGGGTCGGTGACGGGGACGGGAGTACCCCGGCGCGGTCGTTGTCGGTGTCGGCGGCGTATCCGGATGACGATCCGGCGCAGGTGGCGCTGGACCGTGCGTTGTTGATCGCCGGGTGCGGGACGGTGGCGCTGATGGCGGTGGTGTCGTGGTTCGTGGCGCAGCGGTTGTCGCGGCGGTTGCGGTTGAGTGCGGCGGCGGCGCGGCGGATCGCGGCGGGTGAGCCGCCGGACGCGGACGCGTTGGCGAGCCGGGGCCGGGACGAGGTGGCCGAGCTGGGCCGGAGCGTGCATCACATGGCGACGTCGTTGGCGGCGCGGGTGGAGGCGGAGCGGGAGTTCACCGCTGATGTGGCGCACGAGCTGCGGACGCCGGTGGCGGGTCTGGTGGCGGCGGCGGAGTTGTTGCCGCAGCCGCGGGCGGTGGAGATGGTGCGGGACCGGGCGCAGGCGATGCGGCGGCTGGTGGAGGACCTGCTGGAGGTGTCGCGGCTGGACGCGGGGGTGGAGCGGGCGGATGTGGATGCCTGTGAGCTGCCGTCGCTGGTGCGCGGGATCGTGAAGCGGGCGGCGCGGCAGCGGGGGGTGGACGAG
This sequence comes from Streptomyces lydicus, assembly GCF_000717345.1. GTDB lineage: Bacteria > Actinomycetota > Actinomycetes > Streptomycetales > Streptomycetaceae > Streptomyces > Streptomyces lydicus. The sequence goes on from NZ_JNZA01000016.1 coordinate 115,098, forward strand.
GTGTCGGTGGCCGTGGAGGGGGAGCCGCGGATCGTGGAGACGGACCGGCGCCGGGTGGAGCGGGTGCTGGTGAATCTGCTGGCGAACGCGGCCAAGCACGGCAAGCCGCCGATCGAGGTGGTGGTCGCGGGGTCGCGGATCGTGGTGCGTGATCACGGTCCGGGGTATCCGGCGGAGTTGTGTGCGGAGGGTCCGCGGCGGTTCCGTACGGCGGCGCCGGAGCGGGGTACGGGGCACGGTCTGGGGTTGACGATCGCGGCGGGGCAGGCGGAGGTGCTGGGGGCGCGGCTGGACTTCGGCGCCGCCGTCGGGGGCGGCGCCGAGGCCGTGCTGGAGTTGCCGGACCGTGCGGTGGTGGATCCGGTGGTTACAGCCCCAGGTCCTTGATGATCTTGGCGACGTGGCCGGTGGCCTTGACGTTGTAGAGGGCGCGTTCGACCTTGCCGTCCTCGTCGATGACGACGGTGGAGCGGATGACGCCGGTGACGGTCTTGCCGTAGAGCTTCTTCTCGCCGAAGGCGCCGTAGTTCTCGAGGACCTGCTTGTCGGGGTCGCCGAGGAGGGTGACCTTGAGGTTTTCCTTCTCGCGGAACTTGGCGAGCTTCTCCGGCTTGTCGGGGGAGATGCCGATGACGTCGTAGCCGTGGCCGGCGAGGAGGTCGAGGTTGTCGGTGAAGTCGCACGCCTGCTTGGTGCAGCCGGGGGTGAGGGCGGCCGGGTAGAAGTAGACGATGACCTTGCGGCCCTTGTGGTCGGCGAGCGAGACCTGCTTGCCGTCCGCGTCGGGCAGGGTGAAGGCGGGGGCGGTGTCGCCGGGCTGCAGTCGCTCGCTCATGACTCTCCTTTGGTCGGTCCGTACACCCCGACATTAGCCAGGGGGACTGACAGGCGGGGCCCGCGGGGCGCCGCGGGTGCGCGAAACGGGGGTGCTGTGGGGCGCGCGGGGGCATGAGCTGACAGACTGTCCATCACGAATGGTGCGAGACGACGGAGGCAGCGCGGTGGCGGAGGCCAGGACCCCGGCGCAGATCGAGGCGGACATCGCCTTCAGGCGGCAGGAGCTCGCCGTCACGCTCGACGAGATCGGTGTGCGGCTGCACCCGAAGACGATCATGGATGAGGCGAAGGCGAAGGCCGCGGCCGCGGTGGACCGTACGGCGGGGCGGGCGTATGTGGCCGCCAACCGCGCGGTGTCGGACGTGCGGGCGCAGCTGGTGTCGGAGGACGGCACGCCGCGGCTGGAGCGGATCATTCCGGTGGCGTTGGTCGGTGTGGCCGTGGTCGGTCTGCTGACGCTGCGTGTCAGGCGGCGTGGCTGACGGAGGGGGCGCGGGGCGTGGGTGTGCGCTCCGTTGCGGGGGCGCGGCCGGGCCCGTGGTGCGTGGTGGGCCCTGCCTTGCAGGTACGGTCGTGCCGTGAGCCCGAATAACACCAAGGACACCCACGACAAGCTGCCGATCCGGATGCTGCACGACCGCGTGCTGGTCCGGACGGACATCCCGGAGGGCGAGCGGCGCTCGTCCGGGGGCATCGTCATTCCCGCGACCGCGGCGGTGGGCCGGCGCCTGGCCTGGGCCGAGGTGGTCGCCGTGGGGCAGAACGTGCGGACCGTCGAGGTGGGGGACCGGGTGCTGTACGACCCGGAGGACCGAGCCGAGGTCGAGGTGCGCGGCGTGGCGTACGTGCTGATGCGTGAGCGGGATCTGCATGCGGTGGCCGCGGAGCGGCTGGAGGGTGCGGAGGACGCGACGGGGCTGTATCTGTAGGTCCGGATCCGTGGGTCCGGTGCCGGTGGCGGGTGGTGACGTGGGTCACCGCCCGCCATGTTTGCGTTTTGCTAGCCTCGGGAGGAACCCGACGAGACGCGCCGTACCGGGTCAGGACAAGACGACGCACCCCTGTTGAAGCTCGTGGAGCTCTTTCGTGGAGGTGCCGTCATGGCGTGGGTCCTGCTCGTGGTCGCCGGTCTGCTGGAGGTGGGCTGGTCGGTGGGGATGAAGTTCACCGAGGGCTTCACCCGGTTGTGGCCGAGTGTGTTCACCGGCGCGGGGATCGTCGTCAGCATGCTGTTGCTCTCGTACGCGGCGAGGAGTCTGCCGATCGGTACGGCGTACGGGGTGTGGGTCGGTATCGGGGCGGCGGGGGCCGCGGTGGTGGGGATGGTGGTGCTGGGCGAGCCGGCGACGGCGGCCCGGATGTTCTTCATCTGTCTGCTGCTGGTGGCGGTCGTCGGTCTGAAGGCGACGTCGGGTCACTGACGCCGCCCGGGGCGGGTCATGGCCGGGACATCGCCGTCCACCAGCGGGAGCGCAGCCGCCGCTCGAAGTCGTCGCCGCCCGGGCCCACGGTGGGGAAGTCCTGGGTGGGTTCGGTGGTCGGCGGGGTGGGCGTCGGGAAGGTGGGGGACGGCGGCAGGGTGGCCGGCGGGGTGGGGGCGCCGGTGGTCGGCGCGGGCGTCGTCGGGGTGCCGGAGGGGCCGGTGGTGGGGGAGACCGAGTCGCTGGGTGACGGGGAGGCGCTGTCGGAGGGTTCTTCGGACGGTGAGGGTTCGGCGCCGTCGGCGAGGTGCAGGTCGAAGTCGTGGACGGGGCGGCCGCGGAGGGCGGCGGCGGTGTAGTCGGCCCAGATCTCGGCGGGGAAGTCGCCACCGTTGACGCGGGCCAGGCCGGCCGCGCCGTAGAGGGGCTCCTGTGCGGCGGTGTCGGGGTTCTGGCCGAGTACGGCGACGACGGTGGCGAGGTCGGGGGTGTAGCCCGCGAACCACGCGGCCTTGTCCTCCTCCGCGGTGCCGGTCTTGCCGGCCGCGGGCCGTCCGGCGCCCTGGGCGGCGGTGCCGGTGCCGCCCTCGACGACGCTGCGGAGCATCGCGGTGGTGGTGTCGGCGGCCTCGCGGGGGACGGCGTCGATGCGCTCGCGGTCGGGCAGTTCGATCTCCTCGTCGCTTCTGGTGACCTTGTCGACGAGGGTGTAGGGCCGTCGGCTGCCGTGCTGGGCGAGGGTGGCGTAGACCTGCGCCATGTCCAGGACGCTGGGGGTGGCGGTGCCCAGCGCGATCGCGCCGCGGGAGGCGGCGAGGCTGGGGGTGTCGGCGGGGATGCCCAGGTCGACGGCGGTGTCCTTGACCTTGTCGGGGCCGACGTCGATGCCCATCTGGGCGTAGACGGCGTTGACGGATTTGTCGGTGGCCTCGGTGACGGTGATCGGGCCGTAGGAGCGGTCGTCCTCGTTGGCGGGCGCGAAGCCGGTGGCGTGGCCGTCGCTGACCGTCATGCGCTTGTTGGTGCCGTCGTAGACGGTGTTGGGGGTGATGGGGGTGCCGTCCTGGGTGGTGGCGCGGTTCTGGACGGCGGAGGCGAAGACGATCGGCTTGAAGGTGGAGCCGACCTGGTAGTCGGTGCGGGTGGCGCTGTTGACGTACTGCTTGGCGAAGTCGATGCCGCCGTAGAGGGCGACGACCCGGCCGTTGCGGGGGTCGATGGAGGCGCCGCCGGCGCGGACGTTGCGGTCGGCGGGGCGGGAGTCGTCGAGCCGGTCCATCAGGCGGGTGTTGACCGCGGTGACGAAGGCGTTCTGGCGGCGTTTGCTGAGGGTGGTCGTGATGCGGTAGCCGCCGGCCCGCAGGGTCGCCTCGCCGAGGATCCGGTGGTCGGTGAGGTAGTCCTTGACGGCTTCGACGAGGTAGCCGCGCTGGCCGGTGAGGCCGGGGGAGGTCTTGGCGGGGCGGGGTGCGGGGAAGCGCATCGCGGCCCGCTCGGCGGGGCTCAGCCACTTCTGTTTGACCATGCCGTCCAGGACGTAGTTCCAGCGGGCCAGTACCCGCGCCCGGTTCCCGGGGTGGGCGGTGAGGTCGTAGGCGCTGGGGGCGTTGAGGAGGGTGGCGAGGTAGGCGCCCTGAGCGGTGGTCAGCTGCTCGGAGTCGCGGCCGTAGTACGCCTGGGCGGCGGCCTGGATGCCGTAGGCGTTGCGGCCGTAGTAGCTGGAGTTGAGGTAGCCCAGCAGGATGTTGTCCTTGCTGACCTCGCGGTCCAGCTTGACGGCGATGAAGAACTCCTTGGTCTTGCGGGTGAGGGTCTGCTCCTGGGCGAGGTAGTAGTTCTTCACGTACTGCTGGGTGATGGTGGAGCCGGACTGCTTGCCCTTGCCGGTGACGGTGTTCCAGGCGGCGCGGAGCATGGCGGCGGGGTCGACGGCGGACTCCGAGTAGAAGTCGCGGTCCTCGGCGGCGAGCACGGCCTGCTGGACGGACTTGGGGATCTGGCTGAGCCGCACGTTCTGCCGGTTGACCTCGCCGTCGCGGGCGAGTTCGGTGCCGTCGGAGTAGAGGTAGACGTTGCTCTGGGCCTTGGCGGCGCTGTTGGCCGGCGGGATGTCGACGAGGAGGTAGCCGGCGATCAGCGCGCCGATGACGAGCAGCAGGAACAGCAGCACGGTGCCGAGCATCGTGCGCCAGCTGGGCAGGGCCCGGCGCCAGCCTGTGCGTGGTCCGCTCATGTCTGTATGGACTCCTCGGCCGTCGCCGATGGTTGTACCCCGGCGGGGGATCGGTGTGGTGTGCGGCGGGTTCGTGCCGTACGCCCGGAAAAGCAACTGTCGCCCGTTGGGAAACTTTCGCATCATGCGTCCCGGTCAGCGGGGGTGGCGCGCACCTGGGTCCGCCAGCTGACCGGCTGAATGGCGCCCATGACTCACCCGAAGCGGTGATAAATCGATGGTGCCCGCGGCTCCGGCGTCTTAGGCTCCGGTGCTTTGCTGTCGGACGAGGACGGGGCCGGGTGAGCGCGCGTGTGGTGCGTGGCGGTGGCGGCCGGGAGCTTCCGGCGGTACGCGACTTATCGGGTGGCCACGGTGGCCGGCGTGTTCACCAACACGGTCTTCGGCTTCATCGTTGCCTACGCCTACCTCGCGCTGTGGGCGGAGCGGCCGCATCTGGGCGGCTACGACCGGGCGCAGGCGCTGACGTTCGTGTGGATCGCGCAGGCGCTGCTGGCGGCGTCGGCGCTGATGTCCGGCGGTGGTCTGGACGAGCTTCAGGAGCGGATCCGTACCGGGGACGTCGCGGTGGACCTCTATCGGCCCGCGGACCTCCAGTTGTGGTGGCTGGCCGCGGACCTGGGGCGGGCGGCGCTCCAGCTGATCGGCCGCGGGGTGGTGCCGCTGACGGTGGGTGCGCTGGTCTTCCCGCTGGCGCTGCCCGGGGACGCGGCGACCTGGGGCTGGTTCCTGCTGTCGGTGCTGCTGGGGGTGGTGGTCAGTTTCGCGCTGCGCTATCTGGTGGCGCTGGCGTCGTTCTGGCTGCTCGACGGCTCGGGGCTGTCCCTGATCAGCGGCCTGGCCTGCATGTTCTTCTCGGGGATGGTGCTGCCGCTGCGGGTGTTCCCCGGCGGTTTCGGTGAGGTCGCCCAGCTGCTGCCGTGGGCGGCGATCCTTCAGGTGCCGGCGGATGTGCTGGTGGGGGCGCGCGGCGGGGACGGGCTGGTGCGGGGGCTGGTGTTCCAGGCGGCGTGGGGCGCGGCGCTGCTGGCCCTGGGCCGGCTGGCGCAGTCGGCGGCGACCCGGAAGGTGGTGGTGCAGGGTGGCTAGGGAGACGTCCCCCAGGGGCGGCTCGTCATCCGGGGCGGGCCGGATCGCCCAGGGGGTGTTCGCGTACGGGCTGATCGCGCGGATGTGGGTGCGCTCGACGCTCGCCTACCGCGCGTCGTTCGTCATGATGACGGTCGGCAACTTCGCCGCCTGCGCGCTGGACTTCGTCGCGATCATGCTGATGTTCTCGCAGATCGACGCCCTCGGCGGGTTCTCGCTGCCCGAAGTGGCCTTCCTGTACGGCACGTCCGGTGTCGCGCTGGGCCTGGCGGACCTGCTGCTGGGCAGCATGGACCGGCTGGGGCGGCGGGTGCGGGACGGCACCCTCGATGTGCTGCTGCTGCGCCCGGCGCCGGTCTTCGCGCAGGTCGCGGCGGACCGTTTCGCGCTGCGCCGGCTGGGCCGGATCACTCAGGCGCTGCTGGTGCTGGGCTGGTCGGTGTCGCGGCTGGACGTGGAGTGGACGGTGGGGCGGGTGCTGATGGTGCCGCTGATGGTCCTGTGCGGTACGGCCATCTTCGGGTCGGTGTTCACCACGGGTGCCGCGTTCCAGTTCTGGGCCCAGGACGCGGCCGAGGTGCAGAACTCCTTCACGTACGGCGGCAATGCGCTGCTGCAGTACCCGCCGACGGTGTTCGCCAAGGACCTGGTGCGCGGGGTGACCTTCCTGGTGCCGCTGGCCTTCGTCAACTGGCTGCCCGCCCTGCGTCTGCTGGGGCGTGAGGATCCTCTGGGGCTGCCGGGGTGGGCGGATTTCCTGGGGCCTGAGGTGGCCGTGTTGATGTGCGCGGGGGCCGCGCTGGCCTGGCGCCGCGGCCTGCGGGCCTACCGCAGCACCGGGAGCTGACGGCGTGCCAGGAGAGGACGGGAGCGGGCGGATGCGTACGGAGACGGCAGGAGGCGGGACGGTGGCCGGTGACGGCGCGGCGGCGGAGCCGCTGATCGAGGTGGACGGCGTCGAGAAGGTGTTCTCGGTACGGCGCCGGGCGGGCCGGCTGCGGCGGGTCCGCCAGGAGGTGCGGGCGGTGGACGGCCTCACCTTCCGGGTGCCGCGCGGCGAGATGGTCGGCTACATCGGGCCGAACGGCGCGGGGAAGTCCACCACCGTCAAGATGCTGACCGGCATCCTCACGCCCAGCGGCGGCCGGCTGCGGGTCGCCGGCATCGATCCCGCGCGGGAGCGCACCCGGCTCGCCCGCCGGATCGGGGTGGTCTTCGGCCAGCGCACCACGCTGTGGTGGGACCTGCCGCTGAAGGACTCCTACGAGCTGGTGCGGCGGATGTACCGGGTCCCCGACCCGGTCTACCGCGCCAACCTCGACCGCTGCGTGGAGCTGCTGGACCTGGCGCCGCTGCTGGCCGTCCCCGTACGGCAGTTGTCCCTGGGGCAGCGGATGCGCGGCGACATCGCGGCGGCGCTGCTGCACGACCCGGAGGTGCTGTATCTGGACGAGCCGACCATCGGGCTCGACGTCGTCAGCAAGGCGAAGGTCCGGCAGTTCCTGCGCGAGGTGAACGCCGAGCGCGGCACCACGGTCCTGCTGACCACGCACGACCTGACCGACATCGAGCAGCTGTGCCGCCGGGTGATGGTCATCGACCACGGGCGCCTGGTCCACGACGGCGGACTCGACGCGCTGCGGGCGGCCGGTGAGGGGGAGCGGACGCTGGTGGTGGACCTGGAGCGGGAGCTGCCGCCCCTGGAGGTGCCCGGCGCCCGTACGGTCCGGGTCGAGGGCCCTCGGCAGTGGCTGGCCTTCCCCGCCGGGCGGAGCGCGGCGCCGCTGGTCACCGCGATCGCCGAACGCTATCCGCTGGTGGATCTGTCGCTGCGCGAGCCGGACATCGAGGAGGTGATCGCCCGGCTCTACGCGGGCGCGCACGGGCCGGCGCCGCGTTGAGTCCGCGGGTGCCGCCGCCCTTGTGCGCCGGCGGGTGCTCGGCCGCCCCGGTCCGCCTTAGGCCCGCGACGAGTTGACCACGTCGTCGTGCAGCTCGGCCCGAGGATCGGGATGCCGTCCTAGTCTGTCCGTATGACTGAAGAACTCCCTGAGTTGCGGGCCTCCGACGCCGACCGTGAGCGGGTCGCCGAGATCCTGCGGGACGCCCTCGCGGAGGGGCGGCTGGTGATGGAGGAGTTCGAGGAGCGCCTCGACGCGGCCTACCGGGCGCGCACGTACGGGGAGTTGGAGCCGCTCACCGCCGATCTGCCGACCGGTGCGGCGGCGCCGGGGGCGCCCGCGGGGCTGTCGCTGCGCAAGGACACCGGGGCGGTGACGGCCTGGTCGGAGCGGATCGTCAGCGGTGTGGAGGGCTCGTCGGCGGGGGTCGGCATCCTGGGCGGCTTCCAGCGCAAGGGCCGGTGGACGATCGGCCGGCGCTTCACGGCGGTCTGCTGCATGGGCGGCGGCGAGATCGACCTGCGCGAGGCGAACTTCGCCGCACGCGAGGTGACCGTCACCTGCTGGGCGTTGATGGGCGGGGTGAACGTCGTCGTCCCGCCGGGCGTCGAGGTCGACGTCCGCGGCCTGGGCATCATGGGCGGCTTCGACGCGCACGAGGACGGGACACCGGGCGAGCCCGGCGCGCCCCGGGTGATCGTCAAGGGACTGGCGCTGATGGGCGGCGTCGGCGTGGAACGCAAACTCCCCAAGGCGGAACGCCGCCGCCTCAAGGAGGAGCAGCGCCGCCAGAAGTCCCTGGACCGCGAGGACCGCGAGGACCGTAAGGAACTGGGCTGAGGCCCGGGCCGGCCGGGCCGCCCGCCGCCGGCCGGTCCGTTCGCGCTACAGCGACGCCGGGGCCGACTGGCGGAGGTGGTCGAGGTCGAGGGTGTTGGCCATGGCCCGGTAGCCCTCGTCGCTGGGGTGGAGGTGGTCGCCGGAGTCGTAGGACGGGCGCAGGCGGACCGGGGCGGCGGGGTCGCGGAGGGCCTTGTCGAAGTCGACGACCTCGTCGTAGACGGAGCCGGAGCGGATGATGTGGTTGACCCGTTCGCGGACCGAGTTCAGCAGGGCGGAGTAGCCGCGGTGTCCGCCGAACGGCGTAAGGGTGGAGCCGGTGACCCGCAGGCCGCGGGCGTGCGCCTCGCGGACGATCAGCCGCATGCCCGCGACGATCTTCTGCGGGTCGAGCTGGCGCGGCGTCTTGAAGAGGTCGTTCAGGCCGATCTCGACGACGACCGCCTTCACCCCGGTGCGGGAGAGGGCGTCGCGGTCGAGGCGGGACAGCACGCTGGGGCCGTTGTTCGGGGAGAACCGGCTGCCGTTGACCAGCAGGCGGTTGCCGCTGATGCCCTGGTTGAGGACGCCGTAGCGGGGCGCGCCGGGTTCGTTGCGCAGCCGCGCGGCGAGGAAGTCCGTCCAGCGGTGGTTGGCGCCGGCGGTGGAGGTGATGCCGTCGGTGATCGAGTCGCCGATCGCGACGACCGAGCCGCGGGCCTCGGTGCTCCAGACGTCCACGCCGGTCAGATAGCGCCAGTACGGGCTCTGCTCGGTGTAGGCGGCGCCGGTGCCGTCCTCGGCGCGGTCGCCGCGCGCCAGGTAGGAGGTCTGCCGGGCGTACGGGTGGTAGGTGGCCGGGCCGGAGGGCGAGGGGGAGTAGGTGGTGACCAGGAGGTCGGTGTCGCCGGGGACCTTCAGCCGGGCCGGGTCGCTGGTGACCGCGCCGCCCGCCGGGATCGTCACCGCGGGCTTGCCGCCGAAGGTCAGCCGGCGCATGGTGCCGGCCGCGGCGGTGGGGTCGCTGGGGGCCGCGGCCAGCGCCAGGGTGGCGTGGCTGACCACCAGCGGGCGGGTGCCGTAGAGGTTGGAGAGCTGGATGCGGGCGCCGCGGCCGCCGACGCTGGTGTGCACGACGTTGCGTATCGACATGCCCGCGTACCCGTCGAGGGTGCCCGGCTCGGCCGCCGCCGCGGCCGCCGACCAGGTGCCGACCCACTGCCCGGAGACGGCCGGCGCGGCGGGGTCGCGCTGCTTGTGCGGGGAGCTGCCGGGATCGCCGTCCTCGCCGCCGAAGCCGACGAATATCGCGGTCGAGATCAGCACCACCACCGCCGCCAGACCGGCGAGCAGGGCGTAACCCACGCTTTTCTTCATGCGGGAGAAATCTCCTGGGTGAAGCGGAGCGGTGTGCTCCGGGCGGGCAAGGGCAGCGGATGATCAGCGGCACCGTTGCGGTCCGATCGGTTCCTTCATGATCCCACGGACCTCCGGGCAACCGCCCGGCACCCCGTTCGGTGCCTCCACGCCTGGGACGCGGGGAACTCGTGGTCCGTTCCGGGAGTAGGTCACAGTGGGAGTTACGGCCGGCCCGGTGGCCGGGCGTGCGGAGCAGGATAGGCCGTACGGCTGACGGGGGGCACGGTGGGAGCGGTGGAGCGGATGGAACGGACGAGAGCGGACCTGGCACCGAAGAGCGGAGCGACGCCCCCGGGGGCGGCCGCGCGGGGCCGGGCGGCGCCGGGCGGCGGCTTCACGTACGGCGCGGCCGACGAGGAGCGGCGGCGTGGCGTGCGCCGGATGAAGACGCTGGCCACCGGCCTGCTGCTGGGGGTCGCGCTGGTCTACGCCCTGGCGAAATGGGCGGGCAACGCCGGGGCGGGCGGCTGGACGGGCTTCGTGGCGGCGGCCGCGGAGGCCGGGATGGTCGGTGCGCTGGCCGACTGGTTCGCGGTCACCGCGCTGTTCAAGCGGCCCATGGGCCTGCCGATCCCGCACACCGCCATCATCCCGACGAAGAAGGATCAACTGGGACAGAGCCTGGGTGATTTCGTCGGGGAGAACTTCCTGTCCGGCGAGGTCGTACGGCTCCGGCTGCGCTCGGTCGGCATCGGCCGGCGGCTCGGCGGCTGGCTGGCGGAGCCGAGGAACGCCGACCGGGTGACCGCCGAGCTGTCCACCGCGCTGCGCGGCGCGCTGACCGTGCTGCGCGACTCCGACGTGCAGGCGGTGGTCGGCGAGGCGATCACCCGCCGGGCGGACGCCCAGGAGATCGCGCCCGGTCTCGGCACGCTGCTGGAGCGGGTCGTCGCCGAGGGCGGCCACCGGAGGGTGGTCGACCTGGTCGTCGCCCGCGCCCACGACTGGCTGGTCGAGCACGGCGACTCCGTCATGGCGGCGGTCTCCGGTGGTGCCCCCGGCTGGACGCCGCGGTTCGTGGACCGCAAGGTCGGCGACCGGGTGTACAAGGAGCTGCTGCGCTTCGTCACCGAGATGCGGGACATGCCCGAGCATCCCGCGCGCGGCGCCGTCGACCGCTTCCTCAGGGACTTCGCGGTCGACCTGCAGAGCGATCCGGACACCCGGGCCCGCGTCGAGCGGCTGAAGTCGGAGGTGCTGAGCCGCGGTGAGGTGCAGGACCTGATCGCCTCGGCCTGGAACGCGGTCCGCGCGATGATCGTGGCCGCCGCCGAGGACGAGCGCAGCGAACTGCGGCTGCGGGTGCGGGCGGCGCTGCTGTCGCTGGGCCGGCGGCTGGCCGACGAGGAGCGGCTCCAGGGCAAGGTGGACCGCTGGCTGGAGGGCGCGGCCGTCTACGTGGTGACGACGTATCAGAGCGAGATCACCGCCCTGATCACCGACACCGTCGCCGGCTGGGACGCCGAGCACACCTCGAAGAAGATCGAGGCGCACATCGGCCGTGACCTGCAGTTCATCCGCATCAACGGCACGGTCGTCGGCGCGCTGGCCGGCCTGGCCATCTACACCGTCTCCCGGGCGTTCGGCGGCTGACGCCGGGCCGGGCCGCCGGGGGCCGGCGGGCGGGCCCGCGCCGCCTCTGGTGACCTGCGCCCGCAGGGCTTACGGTGCCCGCGTGCGGGAGCGGATACCGGTAGTCGTGCAGGGGCGGCGGCGTCCCCGCCGCGCGCGTGCCGCGCGGGCGCTGTGGACGGCCGCGGAGCTGGCCGTGACGGCCGGCGCCGTCCTGCTGCTGCTCGTCGCGCACCAGTTGTGGTGGACGAACCGTCAGGCGCGGGACGCGGCGCGGGACGAGGTGACGCAGCTGGAGCGGCAGTGGCAGCACGCCCGGTCGTCGTCCCCCGCCCCGGCCCCCGCGCCCCGGGACCGTACGCCGTCCGGGGACGGTACGCCGCCCGGCGACGGCGGCACCCGGCCGGCCCCGGACCGCGGGCCGGCCGCCCGCGGGGCCGCCCGGCCCGCGCCCGGCCTCGCGTACGCCGTGCTGCGCATCCCGCGCCTCGGGGTGACCGCCCCCGTCGCCGAGGGCACCGGCAAGGCCGCGGTCCTCGACAAGGGGTATGTCGGGCACTACCGGCACACCGCGCAGCCCGGCGAGGCCGGCAACGCCGCGCTGGCGGGGCACCGCAACACCCACGGCGAGCCGTTCCGCCACCTCGACCTGCTGAGGCCGGGGGACACCGTCGTCGTCGACACCGCCGCCGCCCGCTACACCTACGTGGTGCGGCGGATCCTGCCGCGGACCACACCGGGCGACGGCACCGTGCTGGCGGCCGTCCCGCACAGCGCCGTGCACCCCGCCTACCGGTTCACCGCGCCCGCCGCCTATCTGACGCTGACGACCTGTACGCCCGCCTACACCTCCACCTACCGGCTGGTGGTCTGGGGCGTGTTGCGGTCGACACAGTCGCGGTGAGAGCGGTGCCGCGTCGCCTAGGCTCTTGCCACGTGCCTTCTCCGTTTTCCGGTGGTCGATCCCCGGGCTCCCGAAAGCGCCCCGCGCTGCTGTGGCTGCTGCTGCCGTACGTGCTGTTCCTGGCGGTGCTGCCGCTGGTGAACCGGGTCACGCCGACCGTGCTGGGCCTGCCCTTCCTGTTCTTCTGGATGCTGGTGGCCACCCTCGCCACCCCGGTGGCGGTGTGGCTGGCGCGCCGCGCCGACCTCCGGCGGGGCCTGGGCAAGGAGGGTTCGTGAACGCCGCGGTCGCCACCGCCGTCTTCGGCGGCTTCATGGTGCTCACCGTCGCCCTGGGCCTGCTCGCGGTGCGGGGCAGGGGGTCCGGCGGGGGCCTCACCGAGTGGTCGGTGGGTGGCCGCAGCCTGGGCACCGTCTTCATCTGGGTGCTGATGGCGGGGGAGAGTTACACCAGCTTCAGCTATCTCGGCGCGGCCGGCTGGGGCTACAACTTCGGTGCCCCGGTGCTGTATGTGCTGGCCTACATGTCCTGCGGCTACGCCCTCGGGTACGTCGTCGGGCCGATGCTGTGGGCGTACGCCGGCCGGCACGGCCTGGTCGGCATCAGCGACATCGTCGCGCACCGCTACCGCCGGCCCTGGCTCGGCGCCGCGGTCGCCCTGCTCGCCACGGTCTGCCTGCTGCCGTACATCCAGCTCCAGATCACCGGCATGGGCGTGGTCGTCTCCACGATCTCCTACGGTGCCATCAGCCTGAACTGGGCGTACTTCATCGGCTTCGCGGTGACCACCGGGTTCGTCGTGGTCAGCGGGCTGCGCGGCAGCGCCTGGGTCTCCGTCCTCAAGGACATCCTGGTCATCGCCACCCTCGGCTTCCTCGTGGTCTATGTGCCGCTGCACTACTTCGACGGCTACGGGCCCTTCCTGCACCGGATCGTCGCGGAGAAGCCGCAGTGGCTGACCTTCCCCGGGCACGCCTCGGGCGGTCTGGGCCAGGTCTGGTTCATCACCACCACCGTCGTCAACTCCCTGACGGTGGTGATCTTCCCGACGACCGTGGCCGGCTATCTGGGGGCCCGCAACGCCGATGCGCTGCGCCGCAACGCGATGTACCTCCCCTTCTACAACGTGCTGCTCTTCGTGCCGATGCTGCTGGGTCTGGCGGCGCTGTTCGTGGTGCCGGGGCTGACCGGCGCGGACTCCAACCTCGCGTTGTTCAAACTGGTGGTGGACTCCCTCCCGGCCTGGGCCGTGGGCGTGATCGGCGTTGCCGCGGCCCTCTCCTCCATCGTGCCGATGGCCGTGTTCATGCTGGTCATCGGCACGATGTGGGGGAGGAGCGTGCTGGGTGCGGTACCGCGGCTGGCGTCCCGTCAGAAGCTGTGGTCGCAACTGGTGGTGGTGGCGGCCGGCGCGGTGGCCCTGCTGCTGACCTACACCGCCCCCAACACCCTCGTGCGGCTGTCCCTGATCTCGTACGAGGGCATGGCGCAGCTCGTGCCGATGCTGCTGCTGGGGCTGGTGTGGCGGGGGCTGACGTGGCGCGCCGCGGTGAGCGGCCTGGTAGCGGGCTTCGCTCTGGTGTGTGTCCTGGTCTTCGGGGGACACGACCCGCTGTGGGGGATGAACGGGGGGCTGGTCGCGCTCGCCGTGAACGTGGTGGTGGCGCTGGCGGTCACCTGGCTGGGGCCGCGGGACGCGGACGAGCGGCCGGACGCCGAGGTGCTGGCGCTGGACGACGAGTTCCCCCGGGACGAGGCGCTCGCGCCGGGCGGCCGGGTCAGCCCGCCGGCGTCGTCGTGATCTTCTTGCCGTCCTTGGAGACCGCGAACCACAGGCCCATCTTGCCCTGACCGTTGATGTCGCCGGGCTGCTTGTCGCCGGTGAAGGTGTAGACCGGCCAGCAGTCGACGGCGAGCTGGCGCAGCCCGTCGGGACGGGTGACGGTGGAGATCAGCTTGGCCGGGATGCCCTTGAGCTTGGAGCGGTCGGCGGGCTTGGCGGGCTTCCAGGTGTCCAGGCAGGCGTCGTTGCAGCCGAACTTCATCGGCCAGGCGCTGTCCTTGTTGAAGCGGTAGAGGGTCATGCCGTTGCCGTCGACGAGGATCTGGCCCAGCTCGGGCTGGTTGAGCACCGAGACGTCCGCGGCGTCCTGCGCGACGGCCTTCTTGCCCTCGGCGGTCAGCGCGTTCCAGGTGCCGCCGACGCCCTGGCCCTTGGTGTCACCGGCCTTGGTGTCCTTGGCGTAGCGGTAGGCGGGCCAGCCGCCGATGGTCAGCTGCTTGGTGCCGTCGGCCCGGGTGACCGAGCCCAGCGCGCTCTTGGCGATGCCCGCGGGCGCGGTGGCGCCGTCGGCGGGGACCGGCGGCCAGGTGGTGGCGCAGGAGCCCGAGCAGTTCGACGTCGGCGGCTGGGCGGTGTCCTTGTCGAAGCGGTAGAGGGTCATGCCCTTGGCGTCCGTGACGACCGGGCCGAGCTTGGCGTCCTGATGGAGCGCCAGCGTCCCGGCGCTCGGGCCGGTCTGCGCGGACTTGCCGCTGTCGCCGCCGGCCTGGCCGCCGTATGTGCCGTCGCCCTGGCCGGAGCCGGAGGAGCCATAGCCGTAGTCGCTGGTGCCCTGGCCCGCGGGCTGGACCGAGTCGGCGTTCGGCGAGGTGCCGGCGCCCTGGTTGGTGCTGCTGCCGCAGGCGGCGGTGAGCGCCAGGGTGGCGACCGCCGCGGCCGCGAGTCCCGCACGACGTCGAGTGATCATGGTGTCTCCAATGCCGGTGGGCGAGGTCGATCGGTATGTGGTGGTTCGTTGCTTGCTGGGCGAGTTGCCGTCGCCCGGGAATACGGCGTACGGGGTGGCCCGCGTTCAACGCCCGCGAAGTTTTTCTCCGCCGGGCGAAAACCCGGGCCACAGCCGTCAGTTGCCGCCCTGCACCCGCAGCGCCAGCGCCGGGCAGCGGCGCACCGCCAGCTGCGCGCGGCGCCGCATCCGGGCCGGCAGCGGCATGCTGGCGCGCTCCGGGTAGCCGTCCGGGCCGAGCTTGACGATGCCGGGCACCACGTCCGCGCACAGGCCGTGGCCGCGGCACAGCGTCCAGTCGACCAGCAGCCGCTCCTGCGGCGGGGCGGCGGCCGGGGACGGCGGCGGGGTGGCGGCCGGCGGTGGCTGGTGCCCGGTGACCGGCAGCGCTCCGGTCACCGGGCGGCCGCACCCGAACCCCTGCGCGTGGCGCTCGAACTCCTCGGGGAAGGCGCCGAGGGCCGAGGCGACGAAACGCGCGGTGCCGTCCGGGTGGCTGCAGGCGCCGCGCTTCTCCACGGCCCGCATCCGGGCCCGTACGGCGTCCAGCGCGCCCTCGCCGCCGCCCCGCACGGCACGGGCGAGTTCCTCGGCGAGCGCGGGCAGGCCGAGGACGCACGGGCCGCACTGGCCGGCCGACTCGGCGCCCATCCACTGCGCGACGCGCACCGTCTCGCCGGCCGGACAGGTGTCGTACGGCAGCGGCAGCACCGCGCCGGCGCCGAGCACCGCCTTGTAGTCGGCGAGCGCCTCCCGGGACAGCGTCGCGGTCAGCGCGTCGGTGGCGGACACGAACGTGCCGTGGTAGCCGCCGATCAGCACGCCCTGTCCCTGGTCCATCCCGCACAGGGCCAGCACCCGGGAGAGGGACACCCCGTAGGGGACCTCCACGACCATGCTGCCGGCGACCGTCAGCAGCAGGGTGCCGGGCTCGGCGGGCAGCCCCACGTTGCGGTAGCCGAGCGCGCCGAGCCGTGCGGCGACGGCGAGTTGGGCGTAGGTCTCGGTGTTCGACAGCAGCGTCGGCACCCCGTTCAGCCCGCGCTCGCTGGAGCGGATCTTGCGGCCGGAGGGCAGGCCGGGGCCGCCGCCCAGCCCGTTGGTCATGGCCGACCCCTCGCCCGTGACGAACCGCTCGGTCAGCAGGGTGACCCGTAAGGCCGGCCGGACCGGGCCGCGTTCGGCGATCGCCCGGCGCACCGAGTCCTCGACGTCTTTGCGGGTCACCCCGAGGGCGACCTCCTGCGCGCCGAGCGCCTCGGCGGCCAGCAGCGCGCCGTCCAGGACCAGGTGCGGGGCGTGCAGCAGCAGCGCGGTGTCCTTGAGGCAACTGGGCTCGCCCTCGCTGCCGTTGACGACCACCGCGCCCTTGCCGTCGGCGCGTTTCATCCCGTCCATGACGGCGGTCAGTTTCCGGGCGAAGGGGAAACCCGCGCCGCCGCGGCCGCGCAGGTCGATGTCCTCGGCCAGCGCCACCAGCTCCTGAGGGGAGAGCTGGGGCAGGCCGCCGTGCCGGGCGAGGTGGGCCACCCGGTCCATGCGCGGTACCTCGTCGAGGCCGGCGAGCAGCCGCGGCGGCCCGAAGGACGCCAGCGTCGGTACCGGCTCCGGTCCCTGGAGGGCGGGCAGGAGTTGGGTCGGGGCGGGGGCGGTCATGGGAGTTCTCCTGAGTTCCTGCGTTCGTCGCGCAGCCGCAGCGCCAGCCGTACGGCCACCGCGGCAAGGCATAGGGCGTATCCGACGACGGCGTAGCCGGCCGCGGCACGGCCCGACTTCAGGCCGTGCACCAGGGCGAGGCCCCAGGCGAGATACGCGCTCATGTGCAGCGCCCGCCACCAGCGGGACGCGGTGATACCGGTGAAGGCGCCGCGCACCGCGCCGGTCACGGCGACGGCGACGAACACATAGGCGGCGAGGGTGCCCAGTCCGATGAGCACCGGCCGCGCGCCGTCGGTGAACGGCACGGCGACGGACACCGTGCCGACGTGGCCCTCGGCGACCTTCACCCAGATGTGCAGTCCGAGGAAGCCGAGTCCGGCGACGCCGGTGCCGCGGTGCACGGCCTGGGCGAGCAGCCGGTGGTTCGAGTGCAGCACCATCCGGTCGGTGGCGGCCAGCCCCCACAGCACGGTGACCGACAGCGAGACCAGGGCGAGCACCCCGGCGCCGAAGTCGAGGAAGCGCATGAGGGTGTCCATCGCGCCGGAGTGCAGGGTGACGGCGATGAAGAGCAGCAGCGCGGCCGGAAGTGCCGGCCGCAGCACGGCAGTTCCGTTGAGCCCGCCGCCGGGCGCGCGTCGGTCCGGCGGCCCGGGTTCGTTCGGCGGGCGCCGGGGGCGGGGCACGGTCGGCGAGGGACGGGCGCGGTGTGCACGGCGGCCCTGGCGGCTCTGCAGGCGTGGTGCGGACATCGGACCTCCCGGTGTCGGGGCACGGGTGCGGGATACGAATTTCGACGAAATTCCCGGCGGTGGTATTTGCCGGGGCTTTTGCGTGTGTGACCCCCGGTAACACTAAACATTCCGTAACCGGCTGGATACGCAGGGCCGTAATCCGGATGTGCAAAAGCATCTACGAACGCGTTCAGGCTTTCGTAAGGTTTATCGCGCTGTGACAAATTCCTGCACCGGCGTCGCGGTCGCGCGGGAGGACTCCGGATGATGCCGACTCAGGCGCACGGGGGCGCCGCTCCCCTGTCCAAGCCGCATCCCCGCCAGGATCGAGGTTAGCGATGTGTGATCTCCTCAACCGCATCTGGTCGCGTCCCCGAGGCGAGTGGACCCGGGTGGTGAGAAATGAACTCCCGGGCCTCGCAGAGAACGTGGTCGCGGAGTTGCAACGCGGATTTCCCGCATTGGCTGCTCTTCTCGGTGATACCCCCGTAGAAGAGGCAGAATGGGCGCTGGAACAGGCGCTGCTGACAGTTCTGGGTTACCAGAAAGAGTCGGAAAGTAAACGTCCGGCCGTCTCGTCCGTTGTCACCCCGATGCCCGTTGCACGGGCCCGCCAGGACCTCTTCGAGGTGCTCGCCGGCCAACGCGAGGCACCGGAGGACGGCTTGGACGAGCTGGCCCGCGCGGCCGGCTGGCCGGTCCCCGACACCCTCCAGGCCGTCGTGCTCGCCACCCCCGCCGAGGCACCCCAACTCGCCGCCGCACTGGGCCACGCGCTCATCGGCACCGTGGACGGCTACACCTGCCTCTTCGTGCCCGACCCGGCCACCCAGACCCGGGCCCGCCTGGAGGCCGCCCTCAAGGGCCGCCCCGCCGCGGTGGGCCACGTCGTCCCCGCGACCGACACCGCGTCATCCCTGCGGTGGGCCCGCTACTTGCTGACCCTGGCCCCCGGCCGGGTCGGCCCCGAGTCCCGCCCCGCGTTCGTCGACGACCATCTCTCCGCGCTGCTCCTGCTGCAGGACGAGTCCCTCGCCGACGCCCTCACCTCCCGCTGGCTCGGCCCGCTGGAGGAACTGACGCCACGCCAGAGCGAGCGCCTCGAAGTCACCCTGCTCGCCTGGCTGGAGGGCGGCGGCGCACCGGAGGCGGCGAAACTCCTGCATGTGCATCCCCAGACGGTCCGGTACCGCCTCCGCCAGATCGAGAAGCTCTTCGGTCCGGTCCTGCGCGACCCCCGCACCCGCTTCGAACTCGAAATGGCGTTGCGCAGCCGCCGTCTGATGGCTCATGTCCGCAGCTACCGCGCCCGGGCGGGCCGCCGGGCCCGCGCGGTGGCCTCCTCGATACGCCCCCTCGGCGTCGCCCGCGAGGCCCGCGTCAACGGCCTCTGACCCACGGCCCGGCCGGTCGTCCCCGTCGGGACCCGTGACCGTGGCTCACCGGAACGACGCGACAACTGAATCGATGCACCGGCTGCTCTGACGTTCGCCACCCCAATGTCAGCCACCGGTCATCAGAACGCGACGGCCCCGCCCCCGGGGAGAGTTACCGGGAGGCGGGGCCGTCGCTTGTGCGGTGCCGCCGGCGGTCGCACTTTGGTTGAATGGAAAAGCGTCCTCCGGAATCCGCGGAAAGCGCCTTCCCGTGCATGCCGGACGCCATTCCGTAGCGCGCGTAACGGCTGTCCCGGGAATCCCCATCGCTCCGATCTGCCGAAGAATTCCGCATTTCGATAATGATGCCTTTCGGGCCCGCGCGGAAAGTGTGCATTCTCTTTCCGGGCCGCCGACGCGTGCGGCAAATCTCCCGGTCGTCATCGGCGCGTCCGTACGGCCATTTCCCGGCCGGTCGCAAGAGACGCCGTACGAACCGTTCCGGACGGGGTGCGGTGCGCCGAAAAGGTTTTTCCGGCGGTCGACGGCCAGGACGTTCTCGCGGGTTTTTGTGTCGCCGGCGGGGGCCCGGCCGCCGGCCGTCGAGATGGCCGGGGCGGGCCGCCGTCCGGGTGCCTTCCGGCCGGTGAAGCCCGGTCCGGCCGCTGGCCGGCGAGCCGTGGGCGCGGCCGGTACAGGCGGGTGGCGGTGACCTGTGCCCGCGCCGCGTACTGCGCGACGCCTCGGTGGATTCCGCCGCCACCTAATGTGTCGGCGATGTTTACCGCCGGGCCGGCGAACTTCTTCACCCGACCTTCCAAGCGGTCGGTTACCCGGGTGAAGTACCGGCACCGGTCGCGAAGTTTTCAGGAGCAGACGGTGAAGTATTCGTGCGCATGACGCCGGCCCCCCGCCAGCGCTGGTGATCTTTCCTCACATGCGCTATTGGACGGCGGGGACGGGCGGCGCGGTCTTCGCATCAAGGATGTAGCAAAGCAGCAAATTCTCGGGGCGGGGAAGGGCGCTGGCGGGGTAAAGCCCCGCACGTTATGGGGTGTTGGTGCGGCCGTCCCTGGGTCCGAAAGCCGCCAGCGCGTCGGCGTCCGTGGCGCGGGCGTGGAGGTAGTAGTCGGCCCAGGCGGCGGCGTCGGGGTAGGTGGAGATGCGGGTGAGCCGGCGGACGGCGGCTTCCAGGTCGTAAGGGGTGTGGCGGAGGTCGGTGCCGGGGCCGAGGAGGGCCCAGTGGGCGCCGGGGCGGCCGTAGGGCATGCCGACGCTGCCGGGGTTGACCACCAGACGGCCGTGGGCGAGGCGGACGAAGGGCATGTGGGTGTGGCCGCACACCACGGTGCGGATGTCGTCGTCGAGGCCGGTGAAGACCTCCTGCCAGCGGTCCAGGCGGGAGTCGACGAGGACGACTTCCTCGTCGTCGCGGGGGGTGGCGTGGCAGAAGAGGACGGTGCCCAGGCCCCGCACGGGCAGGGTGAGCGTGCGGGGGAGGGAGGCGAGCAGGTCGAGGTGGTCGGGGCGGAGTCGGTCGGCGGCCCAGGGGGTGAGGGGGTCAGGGGTGGGGGCGGAGTCGGGGGTGTGCCGGCGGTGTTCGAGGAGTTCGCGGTCGGCGTTGCCGGCGATCCAGCCGACCCGGTCGCCCAGGGACATCAGCAGGTCCAGGACCTCGGTCGGTTGGGGGCCGGCGGCGATGTCACCGGTGAGGACGATGCGCTCCGCGGCGCGGACGTCCGGTTCGGCGAGCACCGCCTCCAGAGCGGGCAGCACCCCGTGGATGTCGGAGAGTACGGCTACGCGGTTCAACATGGCCACCACGGTGGGCCGGTGCGCGTCACGCGGAGCGGGCTTTCGCTGTGCGCGTAGGCCCCGGCCGGCCGGCCGGGGCGGTCAGGCCCGTGCCGTTCTCGCCCGGCGGTTGTTGACGAGGGCCGCGCCGATCAGGGAGATGACGCCGCCCACGAGGCCCAGGAGGCTGGGGAGTTCATGGAGGAAGGCGAAGGAGATGAGGATGGTGATGAGGGGGAGGGCATAGAGGCCCGAGGTGGAGGCGGAGACGTCGAGCCGGGCCAGGGCGTAGTTCCACAGGAGGTAGGCCACGGCGGCGGGGAAGATGCCGAGGTAGACGAGGATGAGGAGGTTGGGGGTGGTCGCCGAGGCGAGCTGGTGGGTGAGGTCGCCGGCGAAGGGGAGCATCATCAAGGTGCCCGGGATCGTGACGTAGAGGTTCAGCTCCATGGAGCTGTAGCGCGTCAGCAGCGGCTTGGACAGGACGAAGTAGAGGCTCTCGGCGATCGCGGCGGCCAGGACGTAGACGGTGCCGATGTTGATCGAGAGGCCGGCCTGGTCGGCGAAGAGCATGACGACGGTGCCGACGATGCCCACCCCCACGCCGATCCAGCCGACCACCGCCACCCGCTCACGGAGGATCGCGGCGGCCAGCATGATGCTGAACACCGGGACCTGGCCGACCAGGAAGCTCGCGGTGCCGGGACTGACCGTCTGCTCGCCGAAGTTCACCCCCAGGTTGTAGACGACGATCAGGAGCAGGGCGCAGAGCAGCAGCAGCGGGATGTCGCGGCGGGCGGGCAGGCGCAGGCGTTCGCGGCGGAGGCGGGTGGAGACCAGCCACAGGGCCAGCAGGCCCAGGGACGCGATGGTGAAGCGGAGCAGGGCCATCGGCCCGGGGGTGAAGTCGTGCAGGGCGGAGCGGATGCCGACGAAGGCGGAGGCCCACAGGGTGAGGGCCCCTGCCAGGGCGAGCCAGACCGCGGCCGGGGCCCGGCGGGGGGCCGGGCCCGTGGGGCCCGGCCCGTCCGCCGGTCGGATCGGCCGCTCGGTGGAGTGCTCAGCGGTCATGAGCGGGTCCTGTCTATGAGAATGCCGCCGAGGAGGGCGTCGAGGTGGCCGCGGTGCGCGGTCCGGTTGTCCTCTCCCCCGTACCGGTAGCGGTCGAAACTGTGCAGGTGGTCGGGGAGGCCGGCGGGCGGCTCCACCCCGTTCACGGTGACCGGCAGCCAGCGGATGCGGCGGCCGGAGGCCCGGGTGCCGGCGGTGAGGCGGGCGTACGGCTCGGCCAGCGGCCCGGCCGGCCACCCGCGGGCGGCGAGGGACGGGGTGAGGAGCAGCAGGGCGGTGCGGGCGTCGAGGGTGGACTCGGTCAGCGGGTCGGTGCGGTGCTCGCCGTAGGTGGCGCGCAGGCCGAGGGTGGTGAGTTCGGCGGCCAGGGCGGCCGCGGTGGGGTGGTCCTCGGGGGTGTGCCAGAGGTGGACGTCGGGACGGTCGTGCCCGGCGAAGCCCTCGTTCAGCAACAGGCGTTCCTGGCGGGCCCGTTCGTCGTCGAGGTGCTCGTCGACGACGGCCACCCGGTCCTCGGGACGGGGCGGCAGGTCCGCGTGGGTCAGGGACCGGACGCGGGTGGCGGCGGGGTCCCAGGGGCGCAGGCTGCCGGGCACGGTGAGCGGCAGGGACGTGGTGCGGCGGACGGGTGGGGCGGCGTCGGGGCAGGCGCGGGCGAGGCGGCGGGTCAGGAGCGCGGCGAGGAGCGCGCGGTCCTCGCCGCGGGCCGCGGCGATGCGAACGGTGAGGCCGTTGCCGGGCCCCTCCCCGGCGGTGAAGCGTGCCGTCACCCGTACGGGGTGGCCGTCGTCGGTCAGGGCGGTCAGGCCCCGGTGGTCGGCGGCCCAGTGGCGGAACAGGGTGGTGTGCAGGACGTCGGTCAGGACGCGCGCCGGGGTGTACGGGCCGGCCTGCGGGAAGTGGAGTTCCTCCGCGTCCGGCAGGGTCTCCGGTACCACCTCCGGACGCGTTCCCCGCCCGGTCTCCGGCACCGCGCCCGGCTCCGCCTCCGTTTCGGCCTCTGTTTCGGCCCGGGGCACCCAAAGTTCCCCGGGGCGGGTGGTGTCGGTGAGCAGGGCGCGGCCGGTGCGTACGAGCAGGGCGCCGACCAGGGCCGCCGTCGTGGCGGCCGAAGGGTGTCCGGTCCCGCCGGCCGCCGGCGGCGCGGCGGCCAGCAGCCGTTCGACGGTGGGCCGCAGCGGCAGGTCCGCGCCCGGCGCGGCGGCGGCCGCCGTGACGCAGCGGTCGGCCAGCCGCCGGAGCCGGGCGGGGTCCAGGGCGGCCACCCGGCCCCCGAAGAAGGCGAGTGCGCCCGCGTCGGCGCCCCGTACGAACTCCGCCTCGGCCCAGCCCTCCGGCTTGCGGAGGGCCGGCAGCGCGGCGGCGAGGCGGCCGGTGGCGCCGGTGAGGGTCAGGTGGTCCCGGCCGGTGCGCCGGGCGTCGTCCAGCACGTCGCGCAGGACGCCGCCGACCTGCGCGGCCA
Source organism: Streptomyces lydicus (assembly GCF_000717345.1). Taxonomy (GTDB): domain Bacteria; phylum Actinomycetota; class Actinomycetes; order Streptomycetales; family Streptomycetaceae; genus Streptomyces; species Streptomyces lydicus. Next base: position 138,178 of record NZ_JNZA01000016.1, read on the forward strand.
CCTCCTGCTCCCCGGGCCCGGCACCGTCCGCCGGCGCCAGGGGCCACAGGCGGACCTCCTGGCCGTCGGCGTCGGTGCCCGCCAGGACACCCGCCGTCGGGGACGCCTCCAGGCAGCCGGTCCAGCCCGGGTAGGCGTCCGCGCGGCGCCACAGCGGCCGGCCGGTGCGGGCGTCCCACACGGCGACGGTCTGGTCGTGCGAGAGGGTGGCGAGGACGGCGCCGTCATGGCCGGCGGTGACCCGGGCGACCGCCCCGCCGTGGCCGTCGATCGTCGCCCGGGGCCGCAGGGTGCGCGGGTCCCACAGGTGCACCCGCCCGGCGGCGTTGCCCGTCGCCAGGCCGCCGGGCCACCAGCACACCGTCCAGACGCTGCCCGGCCCGGCGGCGGGCCGCGCGCGGACCGTCCAGTCCGCGGTGTCCCAGACCGTGAGCTCCGCGCCGCGCGCGGTGGCCGCCAGCGCGGAGCCGTCCGGGGACCAGGCCAGGCTGAGGAAGACCCCGTAGGGGCTCGGCAGGGGGCGGGTGACCGGGCGGCCGTAGCGGTCGGTGACCACGAGCCGCCGGTCGCCGCCGGCGGCCGCCAGCCGGCGGCCGTCCGGCGCCCAGGCCACCGCGTTGACCCAGCGCCGGTTGCGCTGCGGGGTCGCCAGCCGTTCGCCGGTCGCGGTGTCCCAGATGCCGACGGTGCCGTCCTCCGCGCCGGAGGCCAGCAGGGCGTCGTCCGGTGTCCAGGACAGTGACCGTACGGCCCCGTCGTGGCCGCGCAGGGTGGCCAGCAGTTCCGCGGTGCCGCCGCGGGGACGCCAGATCTTGATCAGACCGTCGTTGCCGCCGGTGGCCAGGCGCTGCCCGTCGTGGGACCAGGACAGCGCGCAGAGCCCGGCGGGGTGGGCGGCCCAGCCGGCGGTCGCCGGCGGGCACGCCACGGGCCTCGCGGTCATATACCGGCCCCGGTGGGTTCCAGGACGGGCATCTCCAGCGTGGTGGTGGTCTTGCCTCCCCAGTCCACGGTGGTGCCGTCGACATCCACGTCGTACAGGTAGCGGCCGGTCAGGCTGTTGACGATGACGCCGCTGCGCCAGGCCATCCCGGCGAAGTTGGGGTCGATCCAGCCGTGGGTGTGCAGGGACATGTTGTGGGCGAAGATCCGGTGGTCCGCCGGGCCGTCCCAGCGCAGCGAGAAGTCCTCGTTGACGACGCACCGGCCGTCCTCGTCCAGGACCAGCCGGTCGGCGAGCTGGTCGAGCACCGCGGGGACGCCGTTGGAGAAGCCGGTCGCCAGGATCACGATGTCGGCCTCCACCGCCTCCACGCCGTGGGGGCCCTCCATGGTGAGCACCCAGCCGTCGGCCTTCGGGGAGACCCGGGTGAACTGGCGGTCCACCAGCATCCGGTAGTCCAGCCGGCTGTCGTGGAGGAAGTCCGTCTCGTACAGCCGGCGGTAGATGCCCTCCAGCAGCGGCTGGAGGATGGCGTCGCTGGAGAGCTTCTGCATCGGCAGCAGGCGCTGCCGCTCGGCGGGCGACTGCGCGTGGAAGTAGCGCGTGTAGCCCGGCACGTACAGCTCGTTGGCGAACGGCGACTCGTCGAACGGCGCGAAGTTGCCGCGCCGGGTCACCCAGGTGACCTGGGAGGGCAGCCGGGAGTCGTCGGAGATCAGGTCGTCGAAGATCTCCGCGCCGGTCTGGCCGCCGCCGATCACCGCGACGCGTTTGCCGGTGGGGTCGAGGTCGCGCAGCAGGTACTCGCTGCCGTGGAAGACGGTCTCGCCGAGGTGGGCGCGCGCCCCCTCGGGGACGAAGGGCGCCCGGCCGACGCCGAGGACCACGTCCTTGGCGCGGTACTCGCCGCGGTCCGTGCCGGCGACGAACGACTCGCCGTCGAAGGTCAGCGACGCCACGCCGGTGCCGAAGCGGAGCGTGTCGAGGCTGCGGCAGATCCACTTGAAGTACTCGTTGAACTCGCGGCGCATGACGTTGGGGTGGTCGGCGACCACGAAGCGGTTCAGCCGGCGGCTGCGCGAGAGGTAGTTGAGGAACGAGTACTCGCTCGTCGGGTCGACGAGCGTGACGCAGTCCTTGAGGAACGGCGACTGCAGCGTGGCGTTGCGGAACAGCAGGCCGGGGTGCCAGTCGAAGCTGTCCTTGGCGTCGAGGAACCGGGCGGTCACTCCGTCCTTCGGCAGCAGGGCGGCGGTGCTGAGGTTGAACGGGCCGATGCCGATGCCGAGCACGTCGAGGATCTCGGCGGGCGGGGCGGAGGCGGCGGGGCGGTTGCGGTATTCGGACACGGTCAGTTGCTCCTCACGTGGCACACGGGTGCTATCTCGTCGGCGGTGAAGGTCTGCGGCGGTACGGGGGCCGCGGGGACGGCGGGGCCGGACGCGCGGTCCAGGACGGCGAGCCGGGGGCGGCCCGGCCTGCCGAGCGCCGTCCACAGGCGCTGCGCGGCCTCCGGCATGAACGGCTCGGCGAGCAGGGCCACCCCGGTCGCCCAGGCGGCGCCGGTGACCGGCGGCCGGGTCAGCCACTCGTCGAGGACCCGGACCGCGGCGGGCAGGCTGACCGCCGCCCCGGGCCGCAGCTGCGCCCCCTGCTCGTGGACGGCCGCGGCGATCCGGGCGGCGCCCTCGGCCGGCAGCGCGCCGCCGCCGGCCTCCTGCGCCTGGTGCGAGGCGGCGGCGAGCCGCTCGCGGACGTGGTTGACGCTGTCGACGAAGGCGGCGACGGCGAAGTTGTCGCTACCGGTCGTCAGGTCCACATGGCTCAGGTGGTAGCGCAGCTCGTCGGCGGTCGCCGAGGTGCGGGAGAGGAGCTCGTTCAGCCAGATGCCGTGTTTGCGGCTGGTGGAGCACTTCTCGCCCTCGAAGTCCAGGAAGTAGTTGGTCACCATGTGGTCGAACGCCTTGAGCTCGCCGTGGGCGTGCGCGAGCGCCTGGCTGGCGGCGACCCCGCCGACCGCGTTGTCGATGCCGAACAGCCCGACGGTGATCACGCCGGAGTCCCGGTGGAAGGCGTTGTGCTCGGTGCCGTGGCGCTGCCGGTAGACCTCGCCGCAGTAGAGGCTGAAGCCGAAGTACGGGTTGCTCAGCACGCCTTCGGGGCCGGCCAGCTCGCTGGGGATGCCCCAGCTGCCCGGCTGCGAGAGCCGTACCGCGCCCTTGGTCTGCCGCAGGTAGGTGACCGCGATGTCGGCGAAGTCGGACGCCACGTCCGAGGCCCGCACCGCGTCGACGACGTCCTCGACGGACGGCGGGCTCAGGTACCAGCTGTCGAAGTCCTCCCAGTCCAGCGGGCCTTCGTCCAGCCGCGAGTACGGTTCGAGGATCTCCGACGGCTGGTAGTGGTAGCCGCACTCCTCGCAGGCGTTGCCGCCGCCGGGGGTGTGGCACTGCGGGCAGGTGCCCTTCAGCCACACGCCGATGACATGGCGCCCGGTGTCCCGCGAGCGGGGGGTGGGGTCGGGCACCTTGACGGCGGTGCCGGCCGCCGCCAGCCGCTCCAGCAGCTCCTCGTGGGTGCGGCGGTAGGGCTCGGCGTGGTCGTCGGCCAGCGGGCTGATCCAGTCGTCGAGCTCCACGCCGAGGCTGCGCAGGTCGTCGCCGATCAGGGCGTGGAAGCGCCAGCAGGTCTCCGCCGGGGAGCGGCCCGCGTCGAGCGCGTCCAGCAGGATCCAGTTCTCGTACGCGTCGCTGCCGCTCATCACCGACACCTGGTGGCCCTCGCGGCGCAGGTGGCGGGCGAGCACATCGGCCCGCAGGTAGGCGCCCGCGGCGTGCCCGATGTGCAGCCGCCCGTTGGGCGTGGGGTGCATCGGTACGAGCAGATAGCGCTGTGGCTCCGGGGTTTCGGGGGTCATGGCACTCCTTCGTGCGTGCGGGGTGGCTAGATGTGCGGGACGTAGGGGGTGAAGTCGACGAGCAGGACGGAGCGTTCGCCGCGCCGCGCGTCGGGGCCCAGGCGCACCGGGCTGACGTAGTGGCTGACCTTCGGGTCGTAGACGGCGTACGAGTCCAGCGGGCCGTCGAGGGTGAACTCGGCCTCGATCAGCTCCTCGTTGACCTCCTGCGGGCGCAGGCCGGCGCAGCGCGGGGGAGCGATCACGTTCACGCCGCCGGTGACGTTGTAGCGGCTGATCAGGTGGGCGAAGGTGAACGGTTCGCCGTCCTGGTGCAAGGCGTTGGGGGAGGGCACGGCGACCTCGTCGGCGCCGTCCACGGCCAGTTTGAGGAAGTGCACGCCGACGTGGACCAGGCCGTGGCGCAGGCTCTCCAGCTGGCAGGCTTCCTCGGCGTCGAAGAGGATGATCTGGCGCAGCAGCGCGTTGGCGCGGGCCTCGGGGGTGACCGCGGGGAAGCGGCGCCGCTCGCCGCGGTGTTCGGGGTTGTGTTCGCCCTGGTAGTACTCGGTGACCGGCCCGAGGGCCGGGTCCGGGGTGGTCGGCAGCCAGGTCAGGGACTGGTCCCAGGGGACGTAGACCGCGCGGCCGTACCTGCGGAAGCGGTGGGCGTGCTCGGCGTACGGGTCCGGGGGCAGCTCCGCGAAGGCGTCCCGGAGCCGCCCGAAGAGCGCGTCGGCGTCGTGCTCGCCGACCCTCTCCAGGAAGACCTCGCGGTCGTAGCGCTCAAATCCTTTGCCGAGCAAGCGAGTTGATGCCTCGACGGACAGTGTCGTCATGTTCTTTCACTCCGTTATTCGCTTCAGGGAATCCCGCATCCGGACAGGGCGGGGCCGATCGGACGTGCAGAGGGAAGGAAGAAAAAGGGGGAAAAGGGGGGAAAGGGGCGCGAGGAGGGCAGGGGGCGGTGGAACAGGGGGAGGGGAGGGGAGGGAGGCATCGGCCGATGCGGCACAACCGAGGAGATGCGCAGATTCCTCAACTCGGGATGTCCGGGAGGGATCGGCCGAGGGGGGAGTTCCGGTTCAGTGGGCCGGCCGCGTGCCGGGGACGCGCGGCCGGCCTGCCATCAGGGTCGTCGGGCTCCGTTCAGGTCACAGGATGTCGCACAGCACCCGGGCGAGCGGCCGCGCCGACGCCGGGTTCTGGCCGGTCAGGAGGGCCCGGTCACGGACGAGGTGCTCGCCCCAGGGCGGGGCCGCGACGAAGCGGGCGCCGCGCTTGACCAGGCGTCCCTCGGCCGTCCAGGGAATGAGGTCCAGCAGTCCGAGATCGGCCTCCTCCTCGTCGGTGAAGGACGTCATCTCGTAACCGCTGAACAGCCATTCACCGGCTACATCCATGGAGGACAGGAGCGCCGCCGGGCCGTGGCAGACCGCCGCGATGGGTTTTCCGGTGCGATGGAACTCGCTCAGCACCCGCCCGCAGTCGGGGTCGGCCCACAGGTCTGCCAACGGGCCGTACCCGCCGGGGATGAACACCGCGTCGAACCGCTCCACGTCGACGGAGGCCAGCGGCACCGGAGTGGTGTAGCGCGGACGCAGTGCCTCGACGGCGTCGATCAGTTCGGCGCAGCGCTCGGCGCTGTACCCGGTGCCCTCCGGGGTGAGCCCGGCGGGGTCGGCGCCGGCCGGGGCGCCTTCTGGGGTGGCGAGGACGGTGGAGATGCCGGCGGCCGCGAAGACGGCCTCCGGATCCACGACCTCCTCCGGCCAGAATCCCGCGGTACGACAACTTCCGTCGGTGAGTGGCAGCTCGGTGGCGGCTGACAGCATCATCAGGACCGACGTCATGGCTGCTCTCCTTCCTGTGTGAGTGGTTCGGGCGGTCGCCTGCGGTGCCCGCCGCGCGCGGCACGCGCCGCCGGCGACCCCCGCTTACTGGCCGGCCGGCTCCTCGGCGTAGAGGCCGAGTCGCTCCAGCAGAGGGAACTCGTTGTACGAGAACAGCACGGCCTCTCCGGTGCCGGGGTTGGCGTGGCTGTGCCACGACCAGGACGGCACGCAGAAGGTGTCCCCGGCGCTCCAGGCGTGGTCCACGCCGTCGATCGTCACGGTGCCGCGCCCTTGCGCGGCCACGTAGACGACCGAGCCGGTGTGCCGGTGGCTCCGGGTCTGCTCGCCCGCCGCCAGCAGCTGCAGTTTCGCGCCGACGGTGGGGGTCACCGACCCGCCCGTGGCAGGGTTGGTGTACTCCATGATCACGCCGTCGAACGCGGAGTGGTGCCCGGCCCGCGCGGCCGCCGTCAGCGCCTCGTGGCACTTCTCCCACGGGAAGGAGAACAGCGGGGAGTTCTCGGCGCGCCGACGGGTGTCGGGCAGCAGCAGGCCGCCGTAGCGGGCGAGGGTGTCGTTGCGCGGCCCGCCGGTGAGGTGGGTGCCCTGCGGGTGCAGCTCGAAGAAGTTCGCCCCGAGGGTGTTGACCAGCGGATCGTCGGTGCAGTCCTGCCAGATGACGAGTCCGTCGTCGGAGTCGTTGCCGTGTTCGTGCCACAGCCGGCTGGGCGTGATCACCACATCGCCCGGGCCGACGGGCATCCGGTCGCCGTCGACGGCCGTCCAGCCGCCCTCGCCCTCCAGCACGAAACGGATCGCGGAGGCGGCGTGCCGGTGGGCGGTCATCCGCTCGTGCGGTTTGAGGGTCTGCAGCCCCGAGTACAGGTGGCCGACGGCCGCCTCGTGGTCCGGGTGGCCGGGGTTGAGGTGGGTGATCACCCGCAGGGCGGCGTCCTCGCCCTTGACGAACTCCGCGGCCTCGACGGCGAACGGACGCATGTCCGCGTAGCGCCACAGGGCGGGCACCGAGCGGGGGGCCGGGGTCCAGGACTGGTTCTCGTTGGCGGCGCTCCACCGCCCGACGGCGTGGTGGTGGCGCAGCCGGCCGGCGAAGGTCTCCGGCTCGGCGGGGCCGCGCCGCCCGGGGCGGGCCACGCCGGTGAGGGCCGGGCTCATAACGTGCTCCGTTCGGTCAGGCGCGGGGCCGCACAGCGCTCCGCGGCGGCGGTGAGTTCGCTCCACAGGGCGTCGATGTCGGCTTCGGTGGTGTGGATGTTTCCGATGGAGATGCGTAGCGCGTACCCCGTGGGCAGCACGGTGTGCGAGACGAAGGAGGTCCTGCCGTCGTTGACGGCCCGGTGGATGCGCCGGTTGAGCTCGTCGGTCTCCGCGTCGTCGAGGTCCCGGTCGTGCGGGCGGTGGCGCAGGCACACCAGCGGGAAGGGCGAGTCGTTCTCCACCGTCCAGTCCGGGTGGGCGCGGGCCCGGGCCCGCAGGCCGTCGGCGAGGGCGGCCGCGGCGCTCAGCCGGCTGGTGAGGCCCGCGACCCCGAACGACTTGATCAGCCACCACAGTTTGAGGGCCCGGAACTGCCTGCCCAGCTGGAGCGAGTAGTTCATGAAGTCCACGCTGCCGTCCTCGTGACGGGTGCGCAGGTACTCCGGTACGACGCGGAAGGTGTTGGTGAGGGCGTCGCGGTGCCGGCAGAACAGCGCGCCGGCCTCCATCGGGCTCAGCAGGACCTTGTGCGGGTTGGCCACCACCGAGTCGGCCCGGGACAGGTCGGGCAGCAGCGGGCGCACCTCGGGCGCCAGCCGCCAGAAGCCGCCGTACGCCGCGTCGACGTGCAGCCAGGTGTCGTACGCGGCGCACACCTCGGCGATCTCCTCGACCGGGTCGATCGCCCCGATGGAGGTGGTGCCGACGTTCGCGACCACGGCCAGCGGCCGGTGCCCGCTGCGCACGTCCCGCTCCAGGGCCGCCCGCAGCGCCTCGGGGTCGAGCCGGCCGGTGGGGCCGGCGGGGAGGCGTACGACGTTGTCGAGGCCGACGCCGAGGGTGATGGCCGCCTTGTCGACGGAGCTGTGGGTCTGGTCGGAGGTGTAGATCCGCAGCCGCGGCAGGTCCCGGCCGGCCAGCCCCTGCTGCCGGATGTCCAGGTCGGACAGCCGCTCCCGGGCGGCGGCCAGGGCGTAGAGCGTGCCCAGGGAGGCGCCGTCGACCAGTACGGAGTCCTGCGCCACGGGGTAGCCGACCATCTGCGCGAGCCAGTCGAGGACCGTCAGTTCCACGGCGGCGGCGGCCGGCGCGGCGTCCCACAGCATCACGTTGACGTTCATCGCCGCGGTGAACATCTCCGCCAGGATGGCCGGTCCGCTGGAGCTGTTGCTGAAGTACGCGTGGAAGCGCGGGTGGTTCCACAGGGTGAGGTTGGGGCGGACGTCGTCCCAGGTCTGTTGGAGGATCTCGGGGAACGGTTGCGGTGCGGTGGGCAGCGGTTCGTCGATGACCGCGCGGATCTCCTGCGCGGAGCGCGTGGTGGTGACGGGCTGGGTGCGCAACGTCGTGAAGTGCTCGCGCAGTTGGGACAACAGGAGGTGGCCGTTCTTCTCCAGCTCTTCGGGGCTCCAGTCCCCGACGTTCTCACTCATGGGTGTCCTTACGTGGCACAGGGAGTGGACGGCGGCGGGTCAGTGGTCGTGGTCGACCTCGACCTCCAGCTCGGTGGCGTAGCGGATCTGCCGCGGGCGGGTGCAGTACGTGCGGTACAGCGGCTCCGCCAGGGCCTCCTCGGTCTTCAGCAGGTCCTCGTGGTCCTGCTTGCTGCGCCACGAGTACTGCCACGTCACCTGGTGCGGATCGGCCTCGTCCTGGAAGAAGGTGGCGTGCCCGTTCCAGCCGGCGTGGGCGTGGGCGCTGTCGCCCAGCGCGTCGTCCATCTGCTGCATGACCTTCGTCGCCTGGGTGGCGGCGTCGTCGTTGAGGTACCAGGTCTCGATCACCGTGATGGCCATGGCCGTCTCCTTGGGTGTGGTGTGCGGTGTGTGCGGGGTGTGTCAGGCGTTGGCGTTGAAGTAGTCCTGGAGCAGCGACTGGCCGCCGGGGACGAACTTCTCGCAGATGAGCTTGTGGCTGGCGCGGTTCTGGGACTGCGCGCGCCAGAGGCGGGTGGCGGCGCGCTCGACGTCCTCGGGCACGTGCCCGGCGCGGATGGCGCTCTTCAGGCCGGTGCGGATCGTGCGCATGAGGTGCAGCATCCGCTCGTGGTCGGTGTTGAACTTCCCGGAGAAGCCGGGGTTCAGCCAGGGCGGCTCCATGGACGGCCGGATGAGGCTTTCGTAGGCCGTCGCCGGGAAATCCGACGCATAGCGCATGCACGAGGTGGCGGCGCCGTAGAGCCGGCTGAGGGTGTCCAGCAACGGGCGGGTGGACTGCCAGTCACGTTCCTCGACACATTTCTGCAATGACGTGAGGTAGGTGTTCATCACGGTGAGATGCAGATGGAAGACGTGATGTCCGAGCTTCCACCGGCGCACTGCTGTCTGCTGTTCCTGCGATATGTGCATCGCTGTCGAGCGCTCCCTTTCCCTACCGGGGGGTCGGAATTTCGGGCCGGTCAGCTCGCCATTTGCTGCAGCGTGTGCTGCAGGATGATGGCGATACCGTCAAGAATCTGGGCCTGTTCGCCGTCTTCCAGGCTGGTGGCCGGCAGATCGGCCCGCACCTTTTCCGCGATCGTCAGCACGGTGTGCACCCAGTCGCCCTGGGACATGTCGTCCTCGTGCTCGATGCGGAAATACGCGTCGTACTCGTCGTTCTCGCTGATCGGTTTCACCTCGCCCGGTGCCTGGCCGTTGCTGGGCAAGGTGATCGGAGCGATCAGGCGGTAATCATCTACAAGGGTCTCTTCACCCATGACGTTTCCCCGTCGGTTGGCAGAACTTCCGTCAGAACGGTCTTGCGCTTACCGGGTACTACCTCATTCAGGAACGATTGCGGCCGGCCGGACGCGGGGTGCGGTGGGAGAACCACACCGCGGCGATCACGATCACGCAGCCGACGAGCTGGGAGGCGCTGGGCGTCTCCCGGAGGATCACCAGTCCGAAGCCGATGGCCATCACCGGCTGGAGCAGGAGCAGGGCGGCGGACGTGTTCGGCGCCAGCCGGGGCGTCCCGGTGCTGATCAGCAACCAGGCCGCCACCTGCCCCAGCAGGGCCAGCGCGACCACCCAGCCCCAGGAGACCGGTGAGATCGACAGCGGGAGGCCCGTGGTGAACAGGCTGATCAGTCCGGCGGTCGCCGCGGCGGCGCCGGTGGAAATACAGATCGGTGTGACGACGTGCCGTGGACTGCGCTCGCCGGAGGCCCGGTTGAGGTACAGATACACCGCATAGGCAACTCCCGCGGCCACACCGAGCACCGCACCACGTACCGGATTACCGGATTCCGAGCCGTGTTGCAGCGCACCACTCGCCAGCGCGATTCCGGCCAACATCACCGGAATGGTGAAGACGAACCGGCGGGAGATCGCCGTTCCGCCGAACACCCTGGCCAGCAGCGGGAATACGATGACCTGCACGTTGATCAGTACGGTGGCCACCGCCGCACCCACGTCGAGGATGCTCATCGTCCACATGACGTAATCCGCGCCGAGAAAAACGCCCGCTACCACCGCATATCCCTGCAACGGCCGGGACAGCCACCCTTTGCGCCATACCTCGTGCGCGAGCAGCGGCACCAGGGCGACCAGGGCGACGGCGCAGCGCAGGAATGCCGCGGTACCCGCGCTGATGTCGGCGAGCTTGACGAACATCGCCGAGGCCGACAAACAGGCGGCTCCGCCGATGACCAACACCGCGGGGCCCGTTGTGCCCTGCGGGCGGTCCGGGAGGGTGTCATCGGAGGTCTTCACAGAAGACGTTGAGGTCGCATCCACAACGTTCACGATGACAGCGTGAGCCCTGTAACACTATTCAAAATTCATTAGGTAAAAGCATTAGTCTGCCTTACATGATCACCTGGGAGAGATTACGTGTCTTTGCCGCCGTGGCCCGGCTCGGCTCCGTGGGCGCGGCGGCCGAGGCCCTGCACATCACCGGCCCGGCGGTGTCCCAGCATCTCCGCAAACTCGAGAAGGAGGCGCAGTGCCAGCTCATCGAGCGGGACGGCCGCGGCATCAGACTCACCAGTGCCGGACAGGTGCTGGCCGCGTCCGCCCAGTCCATGGTGGGCACGCTCGCGGACGCCGAGCGTGACCTGGCCAACCTGCACGGTCTCGTCGCCGGGCCGCTGCGCATCGGCGGCGTCGCCAGTGCCATCCGGGCCCTCGTCCCGCAGGTGCTGCACCGGCTGATCGAACGTCATCCGCGCCTCGAACCGTCGTTGCGGGACGGTGAGGCGGTCGACATGATCCCGATGCTTCAGGAGCGCCAGCTGGACGCGGTCGTCACGGAGAGCTGGACGCACCGCCCGGCCCACATGCCCTCCGGGGTCCGCACCACCCGGCTGCTGCACGAGGACGCCCAACTGGCGGTGCCCGCCGGACATCCGCTCGCCGACCGGGAGTTCGTGGCGCTGAACGAACTCCACGGCGAGCTGTGGACCAGCTGTCCGGAGGGGAGCGACGCGCACGAGGCGCTGCTGCAGCTGCTGCGCGCCCATGAGGTGGAGGCGGACGTGCGCTACTGCGTCTCCGACTACGCCACCCAGCTCCAGCTGGTGGCGGCCGGCCTCGCGGTGACGATGGTGCCGCGCATGGTGCGTGCCTCCGCCTCCAAGGACGTGCGGTTCATCCCCTGCCGGCCGACCGTCACGCGCAGCGTGATCGTGGCGACCGCGGCCGACGCCGAGACGCCGCGCGTACGGGCCTTCATGGCGGAGATGATCCGCGTCGCCTACCGGGCGGAGCCCAGCTGTCCGCCGCCCGGCCGGCCCGGCGCGGCGGCGGGCCCGGCCCCGGTGGACTGACCTGCGGGCAGCACGCAGCGACGCCGGCGCACGGGCGCCGGCGTCGCTGTGGTCGCGGTCCGGGGGAGGTTCAGACCGCCGTCAGGTGCACTGCTGCCCCCGGTTGATGCAGTCGACGGCCTTGCCCATCAGGTCGTCCGGCATCACATTGATGAAGTCGCCGTGATCGGTGACCGGTTTGTGGAGCTGCTCGGGGAAGCTGTCGACCGCGAAGCTGGTGCCCTGGGGCACGTCGTAGGTGAGCCGCTCGACCAGCTGCGGGATGGCCCGGAAGTTGTTGGGGCAGTTGCCGTTCCGGTCGGAGAAGGTCACGTGGTCCCGGTGGTTGGCGCTGTCGGTGGACCGGCCGTCCCAGCAGTTCTGGAACGCGAAGGTGCGCACGACCTGCGAACCGTTCGGGCACAGCGGGTACTTGTCCTTCAGCTGGCGGTTCTCGAAACCGGTGCAGCTCCACGAGGCGTTGGCGTTCTTCGTGCCGTTGGTGAACGCCTTGGCGTCGCCGGTGATGATGCGCAGGAACCGCGGCATCGCCGTCACCTGGCCGGACTGGCTGCCGCGGTAGGTGAGGGTCACCGTGGCGGGGGTCAGCACCGAGCCGACGTTGGCGTCCTGTGCGGCGCCGGGCTTCTGCTCGGCGTTGCCGTCCAGTTTGCGCAGCACCGGCCAGTAGTAGGTGGACAGGTCGCCGTTGTTGCAGGTGGTGTCGGAGGCGGCCAGGGACTGGTCGGTTGAGTTGCCGTCGGTGGACTTGTTGCCGACGTAGTCGTGGGTGTGGTGGGCGCCGTTGCTCACGCCCGGGGTCACGATGACGTTGTCGGGGTTGAAGTGTCCTTCCTCGTTGCGGCCGCACTCGGTGGTGAACGTACCGGTGGTGGCGTTGCCGCCCTGGGGCGCGGCGAACGGCGGGGCGTCGGCGTTCGGCTGGACGGTGGTGATGTCGACGAAGTCGTCGGGGGAGGGGCCGCCGGCCGGGCCCTGCTGCCCGCCGTTCTGCCCCTGCTGCTGGCCCTGCTGCTGGTCCTGGCCCTGCGGCGGCTGCTGGCTCTGCTGCTGCCCTTGCTGCTGCTGCCCCTGTTGCGGGCTCTGCCCCTGGTACCAGCCCTGCGCGGTGGACTTCGTGGAGTCGAAGCCGCCGGCGCCCGCGCCCTCGTCGACGGGCTTGGTGGTACAGCCGCTCATCTTCAGCAGGTAGCCCGGCCGTTTCGCGTCCTTGGCGATGGCGGTGACCATCGAGGTGATGGTGTGCGACCGCTGCCGTTTCAGCGTGACCAGGACGGTGCTGCCGCTGCCGCCCATCATCTTGTGGTAGGCGTCGTGCACCTGGCGGTCCAGCGTGGCCAGGCCCTTGGAGACCTGGAGCTGGGCGCTGTGCGGCACCTGCCGCAGCCGCTCACCGACATCGGGGCACGAGATGGTGGTGGCCATGACCGTGTGCCGGTGGCCGGCGCTCGCCGTGGGCGTGTTGCTGCCGGCCAGCGCCGTGGTGGCGACCACGGCCAGCCCGCCGCCGCCCAGCAGGAGCGCGGCCGCTCCCACCAGCATTCTGTTGGTCAAGCGCGAGCGTTTGTGGCCCTGTTGGCGCTGCCGTTGCCTCATGAGATCACTTCGCTTCGTCCGATGAGAGTGTGAGGGGTGAGGGGGTGCCGTCGTGCGCCGGGATCAGCTGCTGTGCAGCGTGTCGAAGTCGACCTGGCCGGTGTTCTCCAGCACCGTGATGTGGTCCAGCACGGTGGAGTTGGCCTTGTTCGCCAGGGCGCGCACCATCGTGTTGCGGGTCTGGTCGCGGACCATCGCGATCAGCCCGAAGACCTTGCCGTGCGAACGGCGGAGCAGTTCGGCGAACAGGCGGGGGTACTCGGCGTCCGAGGCGGAGTTCAACTGCCCCAGCCAGCCCTGCTGTTCGGCGGAGGGCTGGTTGGGCAGCGGGATGCCCAGGGCCCGGCCGGCCTCCACCGACCGCCGGTCCAGCTCGGTGTGGCCGGCCACGAGGTGGTCGCCCGCGGTGCGCACCGCCGCGGTCTTGCCGCGTTCCTGGGCCTGCCGGCCCGCGGGCATCTCCCACAGTCCGGCCAGCCGGACCTTGCGCACGAAGTCCCGGTCCATCGGGGTCAGCGGCCCGTAGCGGGTGTTCACCGTGCCGCCGCCGTCGTCGTCGTACGACACCGTGTTCGTCGCCGCGGACGCGGTCTCACCGAAGAGCTGTACCGGCAGCAGCAGTGCCGCGAGCGTGGCCACGAGCGCGGCGACCACCAGTCCGGTGGCGATGGTCCGCCCGGATGTTGCGGAGTTGCTGAGGATGGACCGCACAGGGCCTCCCGGTTCGTCCTACTGGAATGCCACCGGACGCTAAGCGCCGCAGCGGGCCTTCGGACGCGGGTTCTCACCCCTGGACAAATAACGGCCGGGCCCGCCGCGACACTGCTACGGTGCCGCGAACGGGCCCGGCTCGGGGCGGGGACGACCGCTGCGCGCTGCCCTGCGCTCAGCGCGCGTACAGCCCGGCCGCCGCCCACCTGCGGCGCTCGCTGCGGGTCGCGGGCTCCTCGCGCTTCCCCTGCGCGTACAGCGCGTCGATCTCCGCCGCGTACGCCCGGACGATCGCGGCCCTGCGCAGCTTCCGCGACGGCGTCATCAGCCCGGAGTCCTGGCTGAACTCGCCGGGCAGCACCTTGAACGCGCGGATCGACTCGGAACGGGACACCGACGCGTTCGCCCGCGCCACCGCCCGCCGCACCTCCGCCTGCAACTGCTCCTCCGGCGACGGCCCCTCGCCGGCCCCGCCCGGCTCGCCGCGCAGCTGCCGCCACTGCTCCAGCGCCTCCGGATCCAGCGTGATCAGCGCGGCCACGTACGGCCGGTTGTCGCCGACGACCACGCACTGCGAGATCAGCGGATGGGCGCACAGCCGCTGCTCCAGGCCCTGCGGGGCGACGCTCTTGCCGTTGCTGGTGATGATGACGTCCTTCTTGCGCCCCGTGATGACGAGGTAGCCCTGCTCGTCCAGATGGCCGAGGTCACCGGTCGGCAGCCAGCCGTCGTAGAGGCCGCTGCCGCCCCCGTCCGCCCCGTCGTCGAGGTAGCCGGCGAACACCACCGCGCCGCGCACCCACACCTCGCCGTCCAGCGCCAGATGGATGGCACTGCCCGGCAGCGGGAGGCCCACCGTCCCGAACCGGACCCGGCCGGGCGGCTGGGCGGTGATCGCACCGCTGGTCTCCGTCAGGCCGTAGCCGTCGTAGACGGTGATGCCGAGGCCCGCGAAGAGCAGGCCCAGCTCGCGGAAGAGCGGCGAGCCGCCGGAGACCGCGGTGCGCACCCGGCCGCCCAGCAGCTCGCGGATGCGCGAGTACACCAGCCGGTCGTAGAGGGCGTGCCGGGCCCGCAGGAAGGGGTCGGGGCCGCGCCCGCCCTGTTCCTCCTCGGCCAGCGCCTCCGCGTAGCGCACCGCGACCGTCATCGCCGCGTCGAACGTCCGCAGCTTGCCGGCCTGTTCGGCGGCCAGCCGGGCGCGGGCGCAGATCTTCTCGAAGACGTACGGCACCGCGAACAGGAACGTCGGTCGGAACGAGGCGAGCGCCGGCAGCAGCTGGTCCGACGAGGCATCGGGCTGGTGCGCCAGCTTCACCCCGCCGCGCAGGCACGCCACCTGCACCATCAGCCCGTAGATGTGCGCGAACGGCAGGAACGCCAGCAGCGACGGGCGTTCGCCGGGCGCGGCCAGCAGCCCGCCCCAGCCCGCGTAGAGGGTGTCGCACTGGGCGGCGAGGTTGGCGTGCGTGATCACGCAGCCGCGCGGCCGCCCGGTGGTGCCCGAGGTGTAGACGATCGCGGCGACGGCGTCCGGGGCCACCGCGTGCCGCAGCCGGTGCACGTCCGCCTCGGCCAGCCGGGTGCCCTCCTCCGTCAGCCGCCGGATGCAGTCCAGGTCCAGCTGCCACAGCCGGCGCAGCCGCGACCGCGCGTCGCAGGCTTCCGCCACGGTCATGGCGTGCGCCTCGTTCTCCACGACGATCGCGGTGACCTGCGCCCCGTTGAGGATGCAGCGCAGCTGCTCGGCCGAGGCGGTCGGGTAGACCGGTACGAGCTGCCCGCCGATCGCCCACAGGGCATAGCTGAACAGCGTCCACTCGTAGCGCGTACGGGACATCAGCGCGACCCGGGTGCCGGGCCGCACCCCGTCGGCCAGCAGTCCCCTGGCAAGCGCCATGACTTCGTCCCGGAACTCCTTCGCGGACACCTCCTGCCAGTCGCCGGCGGCTCCGTCGTCGCAGCGGGCGAGCTGAGCGAAGTCCGGCTGGTGGGCGGCGGTGTCGAAGACGGAGTCGGCCAGACCGCCGCTCCGCAGTGGAGCCGCCAGGGCCGGAACGCTGATGTCGCGCACAGCACCTCCTAGGTGTTGCCTTTGTCCCCCCGTGGTCCACCGCCGTCCCGACGGCAGGGAGGGCAAGTTACCGGCCGGTCTGCGGTCTGCCCAGAGGTGCGGCTACTCTTGAGCGGAAGACGACAAGTTGTGGGGACGAGCCGTACGCGAGGGGGCGCCGGATGTACCGCATCGCCCAGGCGTGGCGCCTGTACACCTCCGCACTCCTCTTCCTCCTCGCCGGCCTCCTGCTCACCCAGACCGGGCTGGCCACCGCGCTGACCGCCGCCGCGACCACGGCCGCGGTGCTGCTGCTGTGCAGCGCCTTCCTGATCGCCGCCTGCGCACGGCCCGTGCCACCGGGCCGGATCCGAACGGCGATCCGCGACCGTGAGCGGCGCACGGCGTTCCTGCCGCAGCGCGATCCCGACGCGGCCGGGCGTCCGCGGCCCCGGGCACCGGGCCGTGCCCTCCTGACGGCCGCGTAGACGCCTTTCCCAGCACGTCCGCGTCCGCGCGGCTCGTCACGCCGAATCCGTATCCCGGCACGACGAGACCCGTGGAGGGCTCACCCATGTCTGTTTTCGGCTTCCTCGGCGAGGCGCTGACGCGCGGCGCCACCGCCATCGAACCGCTCTTCGGCCCCGCGGCGATGGCCGTCGCCATCGTCGTCTGCACCCTCGCGGTACGCGCCGCGCTGCACCCGCTCGCCCGCGCCGCGGCCCGCGGCGAGAAGGCCCGCACCGCGCTCGCCCCGCAACTCGCCGCGCTGCAGCGCACACACAAGGGCAACCCGGAGCGGCTGCAGAAGGCGATGGCCGACCTGTACGCCACCACGGGTGCGTCGCCGCTGGCGGGCTGTCTGCCGACGCTGCTGCAGATGCCCGTCTTCTTCGTGATGTACCACCTCTTCTCCACCGGCGGCGGCGGTCTGCTGGAGCACACCCTGCTGGGCGCCCCGCTCGGCGGCCACTGGAGCCAGGCGCTCGCCGACGGCGGGGTGTTCGGCCCGCAGGGCCGGGTCTACCTGGGGCTGTTCCTGCTGATCGGGGCGGTCGCGACCTGGAACTTCCGCCGCGCGCGGGCCGGTGCGGCCAAGGCCCCGGCGCCGGCCGCGGGCGGGGCGCTGCCGGGGATGGCCTCGCTGTCCAAGGTGCTGCCGCTGCTGTCCTTCGGCACGCTGGTCACGGTGGCCGTGGTCCCGCTGGCGGCCGGCCTCTACATGGTCACGACGACGACCTGGACGGCGTGCGAGCGGGCCCTGCTGCACCGCGACCGGAAGGAACCGGCCCCCGAGGAGCAGCCGACCACCGAGGCCGTCCCGTCCGGCCCGGCGCCGGACGCCCCCGCCCCGCGACGGCAGCGCCCCGCCCCGAAGAGCCGCGCGGCCCGGCAACGGGCGGCCCGCACCCGGGCCGGCGCACAGGCGAAGGCCCGGACCACGACGCCCGGCACACCGACCCGGCCGGACAGCGCAGCACCTGCGGGCAAGCCCGCCACTACCGCCCGGTAACGGTCCAGTCCGTGAACGGGGTCTTGCGGACTGGACGGCCCTCTTGGAGGATCGACCAATCGCTCGATGGCCGTCCCCCATCGGCCGGTCCGGAAGGCCCCTTCCGGGCCGACCCTTCGACCACGGGAGTTGAATCGATGAAGCTGCTGCGCGTCGGAACGGTGGGGGCGGAACGCCCGGCGCTGCTCGACGAGTCGGGGGTCCTGCGGGACCTGTCCGGCCTGGTGCCGGACATCGACGGAGCGCTGCTCGCGGACGACGGGCAGCTGGCCCGGATCCGCGCCGCCGCGGCCTCCGGCGAGCTGCCCGCCCTCGATGCCGCCGGCCTGCGCACCGGACCGCCGGTGGCCCGCATCGGGAAGGTCGTGTGCATCGGGCTGAACTACCACGACCACGCCCGGGAGACGGGAGCGGCGACCCCCGAGGAGCCGATCATCTTCATGAAGGCCCCGGACACGGTCGTCGGCCCCGACGACACGGTGCTGGTGCCGCGCGGCAGCGTGAAGACGGACTGGGAGGTGGAGCTCGCCGTCGTCATCGGCCGCACCGCCCGCTACCTGGAGAGCGACGAACAGGCGCTGGCGGCGGTGGCCGGCTACGCGGTGGCGCACGACGTCTCCGAGCGCGCCTTCCAGATAGAGCGCGGCGGCCAGTGGGACAAGGGCAAGAACTGCGAGACCTTCAACCCGCTCGGTCCGTGGCTGGTGACCGCCGACGAGGTACCCGACCCGCAGGCCCTCGGTGTCCGGCTGTGGGTCAACGGCGAGCTGAAGCAGAACGGCACGACCGCCGAACAGATCTTCCCGGTGGCCGAAGTCGTCCGCTACGTGAGCCAGTTCATGACCCTGTACCCCGGCGACGTCATCAACACCGGCACCCCGGCCGGCGTCGCCATGGGCCAGCCCGAACCCAAGCCGTATCTGCGGGCCGGCGACGTCGTCGAGCTGGAAATCGACGGCTTGGGCCGCCAGCGGCAGTCCCTCAAGGGGGCTTAGCCCTTCCGCTGCGCTTTGCCGCCGCCCACGTTGTCGTCTGCGGTGCCGGCCCTCCAGACTTCGTCCTCCGGTCCAGCCCCTCCCGTAGGGGGAAAAGTTGAAGGCCGGTGGGGGCGAGCGTCCGTAAGACGCCCGCCCCCACCGGCCTTTTCCTACCCACTACGGGAGGGGCTGCGCCGCAGGACGAAGTCCGGAGGAGCGGCACCGCACCCGACACCAACCCAGCCCGCCGCTGGGGGTACCTCCCACGCCCTTTAGGCAGTGGGGGAGCAACGGCGAGAGGGCACCACGGCGGGTCAGACGACAACGTGGGAAGCGCCCCCGGCCAGGAACGCGGTCAGGGCTGTCACCACCAGCGCGTGGTCCTCCGCCTGGGGGAGGCCCGAGACGGCTACCACGCCGACCATGCCCGTGCCGCGGATCCGTAGGGGGAACGCGCCGCCGTGGGCCGCGTAGTGGTCGGGGTCGAGGCGGGAGGAGTCCTCGAAGGTGCGGCCCTTGGCGCGGAAGCGGGCGCCGACCAGGTACGAGGAGGCGCCGTAGCGTTCGACGACGGCGGATTTGCGGGCGATCCAGGCGTCGTTGTCGGCGGAGGTGCCGGGCAGTGCGCAGTGGAAGAGCTGCTGGGCGCCGCGCCGGATGCCGATCGTGACGGCCGCGTCGCGCTCGCGGGCCGTTTTCACCAGCAGCGAGCCCAGGGCCCAGGCGTCGTCGTTGCTGAACGTGTCGAGGACCAGGCGCTGTTCGTCAGCTTCGAGGGCGCGTATCTCGTCCGTGGCCGCATCGCCGGTCATGCCGTCGCCTCGATCCGGACCGTGACGCCCTCGGCCGCCGAACGCTTCGCGGCCTCCAGTACGCGCAACGTCGCCGCGGCCTCGGTGGCCGTGACCGGCGGTGCACCGCCCTCGCGCAGGGCGCGGGCGATCGCGGCGTAGTAGGCGGGGTAGTCACCCGGCAGGGTCGGCACCGGCTCGCCGCCGCCGTGGCGCGGAGAGGCGCCGGCGCCGAGGCGGCCCCAGGAGGGCCGGGGCTCCACACCCCACTCCACGCCCGCGTCGCCCGGGCGCAGGCCCTCGCGCAGGGCGGCCTCCTGCGGGTCCAGGCCGTGCTTGGTGTAGCCGGCCCGGCTGCCCAGTACCCGGAAGCGGGGGCCCAGCAGGGCGGTGGTGGCGCTCACCCAGAGGTGCGAGCGGACGCCGTTCGCGTGGGTGAGGGCGAGGAAGGTGTCGTCGTCGGCCTCCGCGCCCGGGCGGCGGACGTCGGACTCGGCGTAGACGGACACGACCGGGCCGAAGAGGGTCAGCGCCTGGTCGACGAGGTGGCTGCCGAGGTCGTACAGCAGGCCGCCGATCTCCTGCGGGTCGCCGGACTCGCGCCAGCCGCCCTTGGGCTGCGGCCGCCAGCGCTCGAAGCGGGACTCGAAGCGCCAGACGTCGCCGAGCGCGCCGTCCTCGATGAGCGTGCGGACCGTGCGGAAGTCGTTGTCCCAGCGGCGGTTCTGGAAGACCGAGAGCAGCAGGCCGCGGTCGTCGGCGAGCGCGGCGAGCTTCTCGGCCTCGGCCGCGGTCCCGGCCAGCGGCTTGTCGACGACCACCGGCAGGCCGGCCTCCAGCGCGGCGGTGGCGAGCGGCACATGCGTCTTGTTGGGCGTCGCCACCACGATCAGGTCCAGCTCCGCGGCGCGTTCGAGCACCGCCTCGGGGGTGCTGACCGTGCGCACCTGCGGGTGCTCGGCGCGGGCCTGTGCCTGCCGTTCCGGATTGCTGGTGGAGACGGTGTCGAGCACCAGGCCGTCGGTGGCGGCGATCAGCGGGGCGTGGAAGACCGAGCCCGCCAGGCCGTAGCCGAGCAGGCCGACGCGGAGCGGACCGTCGGGGGTGGGGGAGTCGCTCTTCTTCTCGCTCGTCTCACTCATGACTCCACTTAAGCAACGCTGTTGCCAAAGTGCAAGCCGCAACGGACAATGGGCGGGTGAGCAGCAACGACCTCCCCTCCCTCGGTGCCGGCAGTCCGGGCGCCAACCTCCCCGCGCTGCGCGGCCACAACACCGCGCTGGTGCTCGGGCTGCTGCGCGCCGCCGGGGGCGAGGGCGTCAGCCGGCTGGAGCTCGCCGCGCACACCGGGCTCACCCCGCAGGCCGTCAGCAAGATCACCGCTCGGCTGCGGTCCGAGGGCCTGGCCGCCGAGGCGGGCCGCCGCGCCTCGACCGGCGGCAAACCCGCCACCGTCCTGCGCCTGGTCCCCGGCGCCCGGCATGCCGTGGGGCTGCATCTGGACCGTGACGAGCTGACCGCCGTCCTCGCCGACCTCACCGGCCGCGCGGTCGCCGAGCGGCGCGCCCCGCTCGCCTTCGAGGCGGGCGCGGAGCAGGTGCTCACCACCGTCGAACGCGAGGTCGCGGCGCTGCTCGCGGCGGCCGACGGGCCGGGCGTCCTGGGTGTCGGCGTGGCCTGCCCGGGCCCGCTGGACCACACCACCGGTGTGCTGCACCGCGTCACCGGCGCCCCGCGATGGGACGGCTTCCCGCTGCGGGACGCCGTCGCCGCGCGGCTCGGCCTGCCCGCCGTCCTCGACAAGGACACCAACGCCGCCGCGCTCGGCCTGGACCGGGCCCGCCCCGACGGCACGGGCTCCTTCGGCTATCTGCACCTGGGCACCGGCCTGGGCGCCGGACTCGTCCTGGACGGCACCCTCTACCGGGGGCCGCGCACCGGCGCCGGCGAATTCGGCCACCAGATCGTCCAGTTGGACGGCCCGCGCTGCGACTGCGGCCGGCAGGGCTGCATAGAGGCGCTGTGCCTGGCGGCGGTGGCCGGCGGTGATCTGCCGGGCGCGGCCCGGGCGCTGGGCGTGGGCGCCGCGAACCTCGTCGAGCTGCTGGACATCGACCAGGTGCTGCTCGGCGGACGCACCGTTCTGGCGTACCCCGAACCGTTCCTCGGCGGGGTGGCCCGGGAGCTGGCCGCGCAGGCCCGTACGCGAGGCGGCGGATCCGGCGCCCGGCCCGCGGTGTCGGTGGCGCTCGCCCCCGGCGGCGCGCGGGCGGTCGCCGACGGGGCCGCCGAGCTGGTGCTCGCCCCGCTCTTCGGGGCCCGCCGCCCCGCCCTGCGGCCGCGCTAGCGCGCCGGCCCCCGCTGCCCGGCCCGCGCCCCCGGGGGTGCGAAGATCGCCCCGTGGAGTTCCCGTACGGCCAGGACCCTGGCGCGCCCGTCCGGTCCGGCATCCCCGAGCACGGACGCATCCCCAAGTACTACGCGGCCAAGGTCGAAATCGCCGCGCTGCTGGCCGAGTTGGGCGAGGGGGAGGTCCTGCCCACCGAGCGCGAGCTGGCGGCGCGGTTCGAGGTGTCCCGCGAGACGCTGCGGCAGGCGCTGCGCGAGCTGGTGCTGGAGGGGCGGCTGCGGCGGCTGGGGCGTGGCACGGTCGTGGCCGGTCCCAAGCTGGAGCAGCCGCTGTCCCTGGCGAGCTACACCGAGGGCGTACGCGACCAGGGACGCAGGCCCGGCCGGCACCTCGTCGCACTGGACCGCTTCCGCTGCCCGCCGGGGCTCGCCGGCGATCTGGGCATCGGGACCGGCGACCCCGTGTGGCACATGGAGCGGGTGCTGCTCGCCGACGACGAGCGGGTCGGACTGGAGAGCACCTACGTCGCGGTCGAGCGGGTCCCCGACCTGGCCACCGACTTCGCACCGGACTCGTCGTTCTACGCCTACCTCCGCGAGCGGCTCGGCATCGGCTTCGGTGACGCGGACGAGCGGCTGGAGACCGTGCTGGCCACCCCGCGCGAGGCGCTGCTGATCGGTACGCCGGGCGCGCTGCCGATGCTGCTGATCCACCGGCTGTCCCGGGACACCGGTAGCCGCCCGCTGGAGCGGGTGCGCTCCCTCTACCGGGGGGACCGGTTCTCCTTCACCACCCACCTGGGCCGGCCCGCGCAGGGCTGAGACGGGCCCGGCGCCGGCGCGCCACACCCTCCCGTAAAGTCACGAAAGGATAACGGGTCTAGGCCAAGCTTGCCGTCCTGTTCACCGACCCGCCGCCGGACCGCCCCCCGCGCGCCACCCACCGCCACGACCGTCTGGGGCATGCGAGTCATAGTTGTCGGAGCCGGTGTGCTGGGAACGATGCACGCCTGGCACGCAGTCGAACGGGGCCACGAGGTCCTGCACCTCGAACGGGAGGCCGAGGCCCGCGGCGCCTCGGTCCGTAACTTCGGACAGATCTGGGTCAGCGGCCGCGCCGGCGGCGCGGAACTGGACACCGCGCTGCGCGCCCGCGCGCTGTGGGAGGACATCGGCGCCCGCGTCCCCGGCATCGGCTTCCGCGCCATCGGCTCACTGACCGTCGTACGCAACGACGCCGAGCGGGCGGTCGCCGAGGCCGCCACCCGCCGCCCGGACGCCGCCGCCCGCGGCTACCGGTTGCTGGACGCCGACCGGGCCCGCGCCCTCAACCCCGCACTGCGCGGCGACTTCACCGGCGCCCTGTGGTGCGAACGGGACGCCGCCGTCGAACCCCGGGTCGCCCAACGCGCCCTGAAAGACGAGCTGTTGAGGTCCGGGCGGTACACCTACCTCGGCGGCCGCGAGGTCCGCGAGGTGGTCGGCGAGCGCTCCGTACGCGACGACCACGGCGACCTCCACCACGGCGACGCGGTCGTCCTGTGCACCGGCGCCTGGCTCGGCGGCCTGGTCCGCGAGCTGATCCCGGACCTGCCGGTGCGCCGCGTACGCCTCCAGATGATGCAGACCGAACCGCTCGGCGAGCCGCTGACCACCTCCGTCGCGGACGCCGACAGCTTCCGCTACTACCCCGCCTACCGCGGCGCCGCCCTGGACGCGCTGAACGCCGGCCAGGCCCAGTCGCCGACCGCCGCCGCGCACAAGATGCAACTCCTGATGGTCCAGCGCACCGACGGCGGCCTGACCATCGGCGACACCCACGAGTACGCGACGCCGTTCGCCTTCGACACCGTCGAGGAGCCCTACGAGCACCTCACCGGCGTCGTCGAGACGCTCCTCGGCCGCCCGCTGCCCCGTATCCGCCGCCGCTGGGCCGGCGTCTACGCCCAGTGCACCGACACCGCCCGGGTCGTCCACCGCCAGCAGGCCCGCGAGGGCGTCTGGCTGGTCACCGGCCCCGGCGGACGCGGCATGACCTGTTCCCCCGCGATCGCCGAAACCACCGCCGACGAGCTGGGATGGTGAGCCCCTTGACCGACAGCACCACCGAGCACGACATCCAGTTGGTCGTCCTCGACATGGCCGGCACCACCGTCGCCGACGACGGCCTGGTCGAGTGCGCCTTCGACGCCGCCGCCCGGCACCTCGGCGTCGAACCCGGCAGCCCCGACCACACCGAGAAGCTCGCCTACGTACGGGCCACCATGGGCGAGTCCAAGATCTCCGTCTTCCGCCACCTCTTCGGCGACGAGACCGCCGCCCGCCGCGCCAACTCCGCCTTCGAGACGGCCTACGGCGAACTCGTCGACGACGGCTGGATCGCGCCCGTCCCCGGCGCCCGGGAAGCCGTCGAGGCGCTCCGGGAGGCCGGCCGCACCGTCGTGCTCACCACCGGCTTCGCCCGCGTCACCCAGGACGCGATCCTCGCCGCGCTCGGCTGGCAGGACCTCGTCCCGCTCACCCTGTGCCCGGCCGACGCCGGCGGCCGCGGCCGGCCCTACCCCGACCTCGTCCTCACCGCGCTGCTGCGCACCCGCGCCACCGACTCCGTCCGGCGGATCGCGGTGGCCGGCGACACCTCGTACGACATGCTCTCCGGGCGGCGGGCCGGCGCCCCGGTCGTCGCGGGCGTCCTGACCGGCGCGCACGGCCGGACGCAACTGGAGTCGGCCGGCGCCACCCACGTCCTCGGCTCGGTCGCCGAACTGCCCGCGTTGCTGGGGGTGGTGTGAGATGCGCGCGCCAGCCGCCCCGGCCACCGCACGGCCCGCCGCCCCCGCCGCGGAGCCGGGCCGCCCCGCGTCCGGGATCCGCTTCGACGACGTCTCCGTGGCCTACGGCAGGCACGGCGAGCACACCGTCCTGGACTCCTTCGACCTGACCGTGGAGCCGGGCGAGGTGATGGCCCTGCTCGGCCCGTCCGGCTCCGGCAAGACCACCGCGCTGCGGGCCGTCGCCGGCTTCGTCCGCCCCGCCCGCGGCCGGGTGCTGATCGGCGGCCGGGACGTGACCGGCCTGCCGCCGTACCGGCGCGGCATCGGCATGGTCGTCCAGCAGTACGCGCTCTTCCCGCACATGAAGGTCTCCGAGAACGTCGCCTTCGGCCTGAAGGCGCAGAAGACCCCGCGCGCCGAGATCCCCGGCCGGGTCGCCGAAGCGCTGGAGATGACCGGCATGGCCGCGTACGCCGGCCGGCAGCCCCGCGAACTCTCCGGCGGCCAGCAGCAGCGGGTCGCCCTCGCCCGGGCGCTGGCCATCCGCCCCGGTGTGCTGCTGCTGGACGAGCCGCTCTCCGCGCTCGACGCCCAGCTGCGCTCCGGCATGCTCGCCGAACTCGCCCGCCTGCACCGCGAGTTGCCGGACGTCTCGATCCTCTACGTCACCCACGACCAGATCGAGGCGCTCACCCTGGCCGACCGGATCGCCGTACTGGAGTCGGCCCGGCTGCGCGACTGCGGCACCCCGCAGGACCTCTACCGGCGCCCGCGCACCGCCTTCACCGCCTCGTTCATCGGCACCGCGAACCTGCTGCCGGTGACCGTGCGCGCGGACGGCACCGGCGTCGACCTCGGCGGCCGGCTCCTGACGGTGCCGGTCGCGGAGGGCGTGGCCCGGGGCAGCGGCGCGACGCTGTGCGTCCGCCCGCACCTCGTCGGCCTCGGCGACGGCGGCGCCACCGGCAACACCCTGCCCGGGACGGTCACCGAAGTGCAGTGGCGCGGCGCGACCCACCGGCTGTACGTCTCCGTCGACGGCCACCGCGTGATGGCCGACGTCCGCGAACTGCGCACCCCACCGACGCCGGGCGACACGGTCACGGTGCACTTCGCCCCGGAGGACGCGGTACTCGTCCCGGGCGGCCTCACCGGGGACGGGGACCACCATGGCTAGCGCCACGAAGGCGCCGGCCCCCGTCCGGACGGCCGCGCCGCGCCGGCCCGGCCGCCGGCCCGCGGCGGCCCTCTGGGTCCTCCCGCCCGTAGCCGCCCTCGCCGTGGCCTTCCTCCACCCCCTCGCCCTGATGGTGTGGCAGTCCCTCACCCCCGAGGACGGCGGCGGCCCCTCCACCGCCCATTACACCCAGGTCTTCGGCGAGGCGTCGTTCCGCGACGCACTCACCACCACCGTGCTGATCGCCGCCGGCGCCACCGCCGGCGCCCTCCTCCTGGGCCTGGCACTATCACTCGTGATCGCCTTCGTCCCGCTCCCCGGCGGCCGGGCGATCGGCCGCTTCATCGACCTCTTCCTCGCCTTCCCGTCCTTCCTGATCACCCTCGCGCTGCTCTTCCTCTACGGCACGACCGGCATGGCCAACGGCCTGTGGACCGACCTCACCGGCGACGCCCACGGCCCGCTCGACTTCCTGCACACCCCCTGCGGCGTCCTGCTCGCCGAGGTCACCTACTTCACCCCGTTCGTGATGCGGCCGCTGCTCGCCGCGTTCTCACAGGTGGAGACCGGTCAGCTGGAGGCCGCCGCGTCGCTGGGCGCCCGGCCGTGGCGGATCGTACGGACGGTGATCCTGCCGGAGGCGCTGCCCTCGCTCGCGGCGGGCGGCGCGCTGGTCCTCGTGCTGTGCCTCAACGAGTTCGGCATCGTGCTGTTCACCGGCGCCAAGGACGTCGTCACCCTCCCGGTGCTCGTCTACACCAAGGCCATCCTCGACGGCGACTACACCGGAGCCTGCGTCGTCGCCGTCGTCAACATCGCGCTGTCCGTCGCGCTCTACGCCCTCTACCGGACCGTGATGTCCCGTACGGGCGGCGGCGCCGGCCCCCGCCGAGGAGGTGCACCCCACCGTGCTGGTGCATAGCAGGACCGCCCGCCGGGCCGTCCACACCCTCTTCCTCGTCCTCTTCCTCCCCGTCTTCGCGCTGCCCCTCGTGGTCATCGCCGCCGCGTCCTTCGCGACCGCCTGGAGCGGCGCGCTGCCCTCCGGACCGACGCTGACGCACTATCAGGACATCGTCCGGGGCGACGCGCCGAGGGCCCTGCTCACCAGCGTCCTCACCGCGCTGGCCGCCGGCCTCGCCGCGCTCACCCTCGGCACCTGGGCGGCCCTCGCCGCCGAACGACTGCCCCGCCGCGCCCGCCGCCTCCTCGACGGCCTCTTCCTCCTCCCCGTCGCGGTGCCCTCCGTCGTCGTGGGCCTCGCCCTCCTGGTGGCCTTCTCCCGGCCGCCCTTCCTGCTCAACGGCACCCCCCAGATCGTGATCACCGCCCACACGGTGCTGGTCACCGCCTTCGCCTACCAGTCCGTGACGGCCGCGCTGGCCCGCCTCGACCCGGCGTACGAACAGAGCGCGGCCGGTCTCGGCGCCCGCCCCGCCTACGTCCTGTGGCGGGTCAAGCTCCCCCTGCTGCTGCCGTCCCTGACCGCGGCCGCCGGCCTCTGCTTCGCCCTGTCCATGGGCGAACTGAGCGCCACGGTGATGCTCTATCCCCCCGACTGGATGCCGCTGCCCGTCCAGATCTTCGCCGCCACCGACCGCGGAGCCCTCTTCGCGGGCGCCGCCCTGGCGGTGGCCCTGATGGGCACCACCCTGCTCGTCCTCCTGGCCGTCTCCCGCCTCCGCACCCGCGCCACCTACCGCTGACCTCCCCGAACCCCCGTGCCCTGCTGAGGAGTTGCCCCACCATGCCCACTTCCCGCCGCCGCTCGCCCGGCACCCCGCTCGTCGCCGCCTGCGGTGCCCTCGCCCTCGGCGCCTCGCTCACCGCCTGCGGCGGCGCCTCCACCGCCGACCCCCACGCCAAGGTCATCACCGTCTACAGCGCCGACGGCCTCAAGAGCGAGAAGGGCGACGGCTTCTACGACAAGGTCTTCAAGGACTTCGAGAAGAAGACCGGCATCAAGGTCGACTACGTCGAGTCCGGCTCCGGCGCGGCCGTCCAGCGGCTGGCCCGCGAACGGTCCAACACCAAGGCGGACGTGCTCGTCACCCTTCCGCCGTTCATCCAGCAGGCCGACGGCAAGGGCCTGCTGGACACCTACCGCCCCCACGGCGCGGACCGGGTCGCCGCCGCGGACAAGGACCCGGCCGGCCGGTGGACCTCGATCGTCAACAACTACTTCTGCTTCATCTACAACAAGAAGCAGCTGACCCAGCCCCCCGCCACCTGGCAGGACCTCCTCGACGCCAAGTTCAGGGGCCGCCTCCAGTACTCCACCCCCGGCGTCGCCGGCGACGGCACCGCCGTCCTCATCAAGGCCCTGCACGACTTCGGCGGCCAGGGCCCGGCGATGAAGTTCCTCGGCCGGCTCCAGGCCAACAACGTCGGCCCGTCCTCCTCCACCGGCCAGCTCGCCCCCAAGACCGACAAGGGCGAACTCCTGGTCGCCAACGGCGACGTCCAGATGAACTACGCCAACCTGACGTCGATGCCCGACCAGGGCATCTTCTTCCCCGCCGCCAAGCCCGGCGCCAGGCCCGCCACCTTCGCCCTCCCCTACGCCGCCGGCCTGGTCAAGCACGCCCCGCACGCCGCCAACGCCCGCAAGTTCCTCGACTACCTGCTGACGCCCGAGGTCCAGCGCCAGGTCTCCGCCGTCGGCGGCGGCTTCCCCTCCCGCAAGGACATCAAGCCCACCGGCCCCCACGCCACCGCCCTCGCCGCCCTCATGAAGGGCGTCGACATCTTCCACCCCGACTGGCAGGACATCGACAAAAACCTCCACACGTACGTCGACGCCTGGAAAACCGCGACGAGCAGCTGACGCCGGGACGTCCGCGCACGCCTGCTCGTGCCCGCCCGTGCCGAGCTTCTCGGCTTCCGTGAACCAGCGGTACCCACAGCTCGAAATGGGTGCCGAGTTGCTCGGCCACGCGCGCGCCATGCTCAATGACCGCCGGGCCTCGAACGGTGAGCTGCGCCACCTGGGTGAGCGGCTGACCGAGGCACTCTGCGACGTGCTGCGGATCGCGCAGAGCAGAGGTGCGGCCGGTCTCCCCGGGCGGGAAGTCCGGGGTGATCGTCCGGGTCGGGGAGGCGGGGGCTGACTTAGGGTGGGGGCGTCGGCCGTACGTACGACGGGCGGGGCAGGCGTCGCCTGTGGGTGCGGCCGGTGCCCCTGGTCAACACGCACGGCAGGAGTCCGGCAGTGGCAGAGCGCAAGCCGATCGAGTCATGGCTCACCGACATGGACGGCGTCCTGATGCACGAGGGGGTCCCGGTCCCCGGGGCGGAGGCATTCATCAAGCGCCTGCGTGACTCGGGCAAGCCCTTCCTCGTACTGACCAACAACTCCATCTACACCCCGCGTGACCTGCACGCCCGGCTCAACCGGATCGGGCTGGACGTGCCCTGGGAGTCGATCTGGACGTCCGCGCTGGCCACCGCGCAGTTCCTCGATGATCAGCGTCCCGGCGGCACCGCGTACGTCATCGGTGAGGCGGGGCTGACCACCGCCCTGCACGACATCGGCTACGTCCTGACCGACCACGACCCCGATTACGTCGTGCTCGGAGAAACTCGAACGTACAGCTTCGAGGCGCTGACGAAGGCGATCCGGCTCATCGAGGCCGGCGCCCGGTTCATCGCGACGAACCCCGACGAGACCGGCCCGTCGCCCCAGGGGCCGCTGCCCGCGACCGGCTCGGTGGCCGCGCTGATCACCAAGGCGACGGGCGTCGCCCCGTACTTCGTCGGCAAGCCGAATCCGCTGATGATGCGGCACGGACTGAACGCCATCGGCGCCCACTCCGAGACCTCCGCGATGATCGGCGACCGGATGGACACCGACATGCTGGCCGGACTGGAGGCGGGCATGGAGACGTTCCTGGTGCTCACGGGGCTGACCCGGCCCGAGGAGATCGAACGGCACCCCTACCGGCCCTCCCGGGTCGTGGACTCGATCGCGGACCTCATCGACCTGGTCTGAGCGCCGGGTGGGGCCCCGGCTCCACCCGAATGGCGCAGGCCAGGGCCACACCGGGATGCGGCCGGGCGGGCGCGGGCGGACCTTCGGAGGGATCGGAGGTTCACCATGCGCTCACCGCTTCTTACGCTGTGCGCCGCGGCCGCGGCCTGCGCGGTGACGGCGGCGCCCGCGTACCCCGTGGCAGCATCCGGCGCCGGGACCACAGCGGTCCGCGTCACCCCGGGCCCGGCCCCCGCCGGCTGCCCGGCCGGCCCCCGCGTCACCCCCTGCGGCTCCGCAGCGGCCCCCGCCCGGCCGGCGGCCCTCGCCGGCGTCCTGCCGCTCACCCGGTCCGAGCCCCCCGGCCCGCCGGCCGAGGCGTCCGCGCGCGGCGAGCTGAGCAGCACCTCGGCCGTCGGCCTGGTGCTGGCCGGCGGCGCCGTCCTGGTCATCGCCGGGCAGCTGCTCCGGCTCCGGCTGCGGCTGCGCCGCGAACGGCAGGGCGACGCAGCCGATGAACGATGAGGAGCCGGGGCGGCCCCGCCCGGGGCAGCTGCTCACCGGTGTGACCTGGGTGGTTCTGCTGCTCGGCCTGTGGCTGTGGGGCCGCGACCTGTCGGGCGGAGGAGCGGCGGCGCAGCTCGCCACGACGGGCGATGTCGCCGCCGTCGGGCGCCCGTGGGGCCGGCCGGCGCCCCCGCAGGCGCACGTCCCGGTGCCCGCGCCCGCCGCGGTGCGGCCACGCCGGATCACCCTCGGCGCCGGCGACGTACGGGGCGCCGGCATCGTCGAGCGCGACCCCGGCCGGGACGGCGCCCTCGCCCCGCCGGCCGCCGCGGACATCGTCGGCTGGTACGCGGACGGACCGCAGCCGGGCGAGGCGGGTGCCGCGCTGCTCGTCGGCCGGGCCGACGCGGACGCCGGCGCCGCACCCGCCGTCTTCCGCTCGCTGACCGGTGTCAGACCGGGGGAGCGGGTGGAGATCCGCCGCTCCGACGGCAGTACGGTCCGGTTCGCCGTCGAGGACGTCCGGCTCTTCGACCGCCGCCACTTCGACGTCCACCGGGCCCGCGCCGTCCGTGCGCGCGGCCGCGCCGAACTCCGGCTGATCGGCAGCGGCGTCCGCCCGGCAGGGCGCGGCTCCCGCGGCGGCCACGGGGAGGCCGCAGTGGTCGTGGTCTCCGGCTACCTGACGAGCTACCAGCCGCCGTCCGGCGGTCGTGACTGAGACGTCTCGCGAGCCCTGCGAACGCCCTCCGTCAAGTCCCGTAGCGGCCCTGTGGACAGCTTGTCCACAGGGCCGCTCGGGCGCGGAGGGGGTGTGCCACGATGGATGCGGCCGGTGATCAGGAGCCGGTCAACTCCCGTACTCCGAGGGGGGAGTGGATGTACGGCAAAACCCGCAGGGCCGCGGTGGGGGCACTGGTCGTGCTGCTCGCCGGCTGCTCCGCGAACGGTGGTGACAGCGGCAAGGAAGGCAGCGACGGCGCCCCGGGCCGACCGGGCCAGCGCCCCAAGTCCGTCGCGCCGTACTGGGTCAACCCGGACAGCAGAGCCGCCCGTCAGGTCCTCGCCTACGACAAGGAGGGCCGGGCCGCGGACGCCCGCACCGTCGACCGGATCGCGCGCCAGCCGGTCGCCGAATGGATCGGCGTCGACGACCCGCAGGGCGAGGCCCGCGGCTTCACCGAAGCGGCCGCCAAGGCCGACCGCGAGGCGCTCCTCGTCCTCTACGACATCCCGCACCGCGACTGCGGCAGATATTCGAAGGGCGGCGCCGCCGACGGCAATGCCTACCGCGCCTGGCTGGACGGCGTCCTCAAGGGCATCGGCGACCGCGCCGCCACCGTCGTCCTGGAACCCGACGCGCTGCCGCACCTCGTGGACCGCTGCACGCCCCAGCAGTTCCAGGAGGAGCGCTACGCCCTGCTGACCGAGGCGGTCGGCAAGCTCAAGGCGCTGCCGCACACCAAGGTGTATCTGGACGCCGGCAACCCGCACTGGATCAAGGATCCGCGCGCGATGGCCGAACCGCTGCGGCGCGCCGGCATCGACCGGGCCGACGGCTTCGCGCTGAACATCTCCAACTACCAGACCACCGAGGAGAACGCGGCGTACGGCAAGAAGCTGTCCGGGCTGGTCGGCGGCAAGCACTTCGTCATCGACACCAGCCGCAACGGCAACGGCCCGGCCCCCGGCGGGGACGATCCGGAGAACTGGTGCAACCCGCCCGGCCGCGCCCTGGGCACCCCACCGACGACCAGGACCGGCGACCCCCTGATAGCGGCCTACCTCTGGATCAAACGCCCCGGTGAGTCCGACGGCACCTGCAAGGGCGGCCCCAACGCGGGCGCATGGTGGCCCGCCTACGCCCTGAAGCCTGTCTCTTATACACATCTCCGAGCCCACGAGACTCCTGAGCATCTCGTATGCCGTCT
>NZ_JNZA01000017.1 GCF_000717345.1 Streptomyces lydicus
CGATGGTACTGCAGGGGGGACCCTGTGGGAGAGTAGGACGCCGCCGAACAATCATTGTGGGAGAGCCCCGCACCGTATGGTGCGGGGCTTTTCTGCGTTTCCGGGTGATCTTGGCACCCCCGGCACGGCTCGGCCGGCCGGGCAGGTAAGGTCAAGGTGCATCGTTGGTACATTTTTCCCACAGGAGGCCCCCGCGGTGGAGGTCCAGGAGACGCGGGTCCAGACGGATCGCGTCCTCACCATCCCGAATATCCTGAGCATGGCGCGCCTCGTCGGCGTACCGGTGTTCCTGTGGTTGATCCTGTGGCCGGAATTCGGGGGCCCGAAGGCTGACGGCTGGGCGCTGCTGGTCCTGGCGCTGAGCGGCGTCAGCGACTATCTCGACGGCAAGCTCGCCCGGCGGTGGAACCAGATCAGCAGCCTGGGTCGGATCCTCGACCCGGCGGCCGACCGGCTGTACATCCTGTCCACGTTGGTGGGTCTGACCTGGCGGGAGATCCTGCCCCTCTGGCTCACCGCGGCCCTGCTGGCCCGCGAGCTGATGCTGCTGATCGCGGTGGGATTGCTCGCGCGTCACGGATACGGCCCTCCCCAGGTGAACTTCCTGGGCAAAGCAGCTACGTTCAACTTGATGTATGCCTTCCCGTTGCTCCTCCTGAGCGACGGAAGCGGCTGGCTTCACACACTCGCTGCTGTTTTCGGATGGGCGTTCGCAGGATGGGGTACGGCACTGTATTGGTGGGCAGGGATCCTCTATGTGGTCCAGGTCCGCCGGCTCATCAAGGCGGGCCCCACAGCCGACTGAGCTCTCCGAACCGGCAGGTTGTGCCGAGGCCGGGCGCCCGCACGTGAGGACCGGACGAGTGGGCGCCCCGGACAAGTGAAGTCGGCAAGACCGTCGTCTGTTAGAGGAGGACGCTTCCGACATGAAGGCCGTTGTGATGGCCGGTGGCGAAGGAACACGCCTTCGCCCGATGACGTCCAGCATGCCCAAACCGCTGCTTCCGGTGGTCAACAGGCCGATCATGGAGCACGTGCTGCGGCTGCTGAAACGGCATGGGCTCAATGAGACCGTCGTGACCGTGCAATTCCTTGCCTCGCTCGTCAAAAACTATTTCGGCGACGGGGAAGAGCTCGGAATGGAGCTCACCTACGCTCATGAGGAAAAGCCGCTCGGCACCGCCGGTAGCGTGAAGAACGCCGAGGACGCTCTCAAGGACGACGCCTTCCTCGTGATCTCCGGTGACGCGCTCACCGACTTCGACCTGACCGACCTCATCCGGTTCCACAAGGAAAAGGGCGCTCTGGTCACCGTCTGCCTGACCCGGGTACCCAATCCTCTCGAGTTCGGTATCACCATCGTCGACGAGGGCGGGCGGGTCGAGCGCTTCCTTGAAAAGCCCACCTGGGGTCAGGTCTTTTCGGACACCGTCAATACCGGCATCTACGTCATGGAGCCGGAGGTCTTCGACTACTTCGAGCCCGATGTGTCGGTCGACTGGTCCGGCGATGTCTTTCCGCAGCTCATGAAGGAAGGCAAGCCGATCTACGGCTATGTCGCCGAGGGCTACTGGGAGGACGTCGGTACCCACGAGAGCTATGTGAAGGCCCAGGCCGACGTCCTCGAGGGCAAGGTCGATGTCGAGATCGACGGCTTCGAGATCTCGCCGGGGGTCTGGGTCGCCGAGGGCGCCGAGGTCCATCCCGACGCGGTGTTGCGCGGGCCGCTGTACATCGGGGACTACGCCAAGGTCGAAGCGGGCGCGGAGCTTCGTGAGCACACCGTCGTCGGCTCCAACGTGGTCGTCAAGAGCGGTGCGTTTCTGCACCGGGCGGTGATTCACGACAACGTCTATCTCGGGCAGCAGACGAATCTGCGCGGCTGTGTGATCGGCAAGAACACGGACGTCATGCGGGCCGCCCGGATCGAGGACGGCGCGGTGATCGGCGATGAATGCCTCATCGGCGAGGAGTCCATCGTCCAAGGGAATGTCAGGGTCTACCCGTTCAAGACCATCGAGGCCGGCGCATTCGTCAACACCTCGGTGATCTGGGAGTCCCGGGGGCAGGCCCATCTCTTCGGCGCCCGCGGCGTGACCGGCATCCTCAACGTCGAGATCACCCCCGAACTCGCGGTGCGGCTCGCGGGTGCGTACGCCACCACGCTCAAAAAGGGCTCCACGGTCACCACCGCGCGCGACCACTCCCGGGGCGCTCGGGCGCTCAAGCGGGCGATGATCTCCGCCTTGCAGACCAGCGCCATCGACGTACGCGACCTGGAGAACGTGCCGCTGCCGGTCGCCCGTCAGCAGACCGCCCGCGGCAGTGCCGGCGGCATCATGATCCGTACGACGCCCGGCGTGCCGGACTCCGTCGACATCATGTTCTTCGACGAGCGCGGCGCCGACCTCTCGCAGGCCGGTCAGCGCAAGCTCGACCGGGTCTATGCCAGGCAGGAGTACCGCCGCGCCTTCCCCGGGGAGATCGGCGACCTGATCTTCCCGTCGAGTGTCTTCGACTCCTATACGGGATCACTGCTGCGCGCCGTGGACACCACAGGCATCGCGGACTCGGGCCTGAAGGTCGTCGTGGACGCCTCGAACGGCAGCGCCGGCCTGGTCCTGCCCAGCCTCCTCGGCCGGCTCGGTGTCGACTCCCTGACCATCAACCCCGGGCTCAACGAGTCCCGGCCGACCGAGAGCGCCGATGCGCGCCGCTCCGGCCTGGTCCGGCTCGGGGAGATCGTGGCCTCGGCACGGGCCGCCTTCGGCGTGCGCTTCGACCCCGTCGGTGAGCGGCTGTCCCTGGTGGACGAGCGCGGCCGGATCATCGAGGACGACCGGGCGTTGCTGGTCATGCTGGATCTGATCGCCGCCGAGCGGCGCACGGGGCGGGTGGCGCTGCCGGTGACCACGACCCGTATCGCCGAGCAGGTCGCGGCGTACCACGGCACCCAGGTGGAGTGGACGACGACCTCGCCGGACGATCTGACCCGGGTGGGGCGCGAGGACGGCACGGTCTTCGGTGGCGACGGCCTGGGCGGCTTCATCATCCCGGAGTTCAGCAGCGTCTTCGACGGCGCCGCCGCGTTCGTCCGGCTGATCGGCCTGGTGGCGCGCACCCAGCTCACCCTCAGCCAGATCGACGCACGGATCCCGCGGGCGCATGTGCTGCGGCGTGACCTGGCCACGCCGTGGGCGGTCAAGGGACTCGTCATGCGGCATGTCGTCGAGGCGGCCGGCGACCGTGAGGTGGACACCACCGACGGCGTGCGGATCGTGGAGACCGACGGCCGCTGGGTGTTGGTGCTGCCCGACCCGGCCGAGGCGGTCACCCACCTGTGGGCGGAGGGCCCGGACGACGCCTCCGCGCAGGCGCTGCTCGACGAATGGGCCGCCGTGGTCGACAGCGCAGGACGCTGACCCGGTCCCCACCGGCGGGCCGCTGATCGGCACGCCGGTGGGGCCATTGGGAGACTGTGCGGGCGACGTGCGACGATGTGCGGCATGTCGCAGCCGCGCCCCGATCGGAGCACACCGAAGACGCCGCCCGCGCGCCCCGACGCCTCCATGTCGCTGCTGACCAACGTGATGGATCACAGTCTCGACGACGGGTACGCGGAGGCCGCCGCGCGCAAGTCGGAAGCCGGCATGCGCGGTCTGCCGCGTACTCTGCGGGCGAAGTTGGGTCTCGCGGCCGGTCTGGTGCTCGCCGCGCTCGTGGTGACGGTCGGCGCGGCGCAGGCGCGGATATCGGCACCGACGCTCGCCAAGGAGCGCGAGGAGCTGATCAACCGCATCCAGAAGGGCACCGGCGAGGCGGACAAACAGCAGCAACGGGTCGACGCGCTGCGCGACGACGTCGGCAGGATGCAGCGCGACGCCTTGAAGAAGCACGGCGGGGACCGGGCCGAGCTGCTGGCCCTGCTGGCGGGGTCGACCGAGGTCACCGGGCCCGGCGTGAAGCTCGTGGTGGACGATGCCAAGGACGCCGAGTCCGGTGGTGGCGGGCCGCGCGAGAGCAGTGGTTTCTCGGACACCGGGCGGGTACGCGACCGGGACATGCAGCGCGTGGTCAACGGTCTGTGGGCGTCCGGTGCGGAGGCCATCTCCGTCAATGGGCAGCGGCTTACGTCACTCTCGGCGATCAGAGCCGCTGGAGACGCCATACTGGTCGACAACAAGCCACTGGTGCCGCCGTACACGGTGCTGGCGGTGGGGGACGGGCAGCGGCTGAGCGCCGCGTTCCAGGGCAGCGCCGACGGTCAGTATCTGCATGTGCTGCAGGAGAACTACGGCGTGCGCACCAGGATTTCCGCCGAGAACGAGCTCACGCTGCCGCCCGCGCCCAGCTTGATCGTACGTACCGCAAAGCCGCAGACCGGTCCCGCCAAGTCGGGCGGCGCCGACACAGGGAAGGGCACATCGTGATCGCCGTATTGGGCCTCATCGTGGGAGTCGTGGTCGGACTTGTCGTCCGACCCGTGGTGCCGACGGTGGTCGAGCCCTACTTGCCGATCGCTGTCGTCGCGGCGCTGGACGCCGTGTTCGGCGGTCTGCGGGCGATGCTGGACGGCATCTTCGACGACAAGGTCTTCGTGGTCTCGTTCCTGTCGAACGTCGTCGTGGCCGCGTTGATCGTCTTCCTCGGCGACAAGTTGGGCGTCGGCGCCCAACTCTCCACCGGCGTCGTGGTGGTGCTGGGTATCCGGATCTTCTCGAACGCCGCCGCGATCCGCCGGCACGTTTTCAGGGCGTGACGCGGATGGCGACCGACGAGACCCCCGAGCCCGAGAAGAAGCCGGGACCGGAGCGCGAGGCCGAACAGCCGGAGCAGCAGCCCGAACGGCCGGAGCCCGAGCCGAGCCCGGCCGGCCGGCGGCCGATGCCGCCGGAGCACCGCGAGGTCCCTCACGACGCAGAGGACGCAGACGGCTCCGAAGTCAACGAACCGGACAGTACTGGACAGACGCCCGGTAAAGGGGCAGACTCCTCGACCCCGGACGCCGTCGCGGAGGACGGGGAGAACCAGGGTCCGACGAGTGGTCGGCAGCGGCTCGCCGCGAGCCTGTGGCCGCCGCGACTGACCCGGGCTCAACTGATCGTCGCGTTGCTGCTGTTCATTCTCGGCCTCGGCCTGGCGATTCAGGTACGTTCCACAAGTGACAGCAGTGCGCTGCGGGGCGCGCGCCAGGAGGACCTGGTGCGCATTCTGGACGAGCTGGACAACCGCTCCCAGCGGTTGACGGACGAACAGCGGCGCCTGGAAGGGCAGAAGACCGAGCTGGCGAACAGCTCGGACCAGGCCGAGGAGGCCCGTAAGCAGACCGTGGAGAAGGAACAGCAGCTGGGCGTGCTGGCCGGGACCGTCGCGGCGCAAGGGCCCGGCATCAACCTGACCATCGACGACCCGACGCACTCCGTGGAGGCGGACAAGCTGCTCGACACCATCCAGGAGCTGCGGGCGGCCGGCGCCGAGGCCATCCAGGTCAACGACGTCAGGGTCGTCGCCAACACCGCGCTCTCGGACGTCCGGGGCGGGGTGGAGATCGACGGCAAGCGCGTCATGCAGCCGTACCGCTTCAAGGTCATCGGCAAGCCGGAAGATCTGGAACCGGCGCTGAACATCCCTGGCGGGGTGGTCCAGACGCTGGAAAAGGAGCAGGCCAAGGTGTCTGTGACCCGTGAGCAGAAGATCATTGTGGGCGCCTTGCGGGAGGCGAAGCGGCCTGACTACGCTCGGTCGTCATCGCAGTGAGGCGTACAGGTATGTCGAATGCCCGGCAAGGGCATGAGGTAGCGGGGGGTCGACGCACCGTGCGTGTGGTGTGTGGTGGAAACTGTTTGAAGCCCACGGACGTTCACTGGATGTCCGGATGGGTCGCTGTGTGCATCGAGGGTTCGTCCTGCCCCACGGGCGGGTCTATTTCGTTCAAGGGGAATCGCCCGTGAAGTTGTTTGGAAAGCTGTTCGGCAAGAGCGCACGCCAGGAGGGCGGCAGCGGCTCTGCGCGGCACCGTGCGCCGCGCCAGCCGGAGGAGAGCGGTCCGGCGGCGGAGCGTCCGCTGTTCCGCGACGAGGTCCCCGGAGGGCCCGGTGCGGGATCTGTTGACCCCTCCGGTGCCGGCCGCATAGGTTCCCAGGAACCATCGACCTCACGCACGGGTGGAGGTTCGGCCTTGCCGGTCTGTACGAGGTGTGGACACCGCAACGCCGAGGCGAGCCGCTTCTGCTCCAACTGCGGTGCGCCGCTGCGCCCGGGCGCCCAGCCCGAGCGGGCGTCCGAGACGACCTCCACGATCTCCATTTCGGGGCTGGAGGCGTACGACTCGGAGACCACGGGCCAGAACCTGGCGCCGTCGCTGTCCCCGGAGGCCCAGGCAGCCGTCGAGGCCCTTCCGCTGGGGTCGGCGCTGCTGATCGTCCGCCGCGGTCCGAACTCGGGCAGCCGCTTCCTTCTGGACGGTGAGCTGACCACCGCGGGCCGGCATCCGCAGGGCGACATCTTCCTCGACGACGTGACGGTCTCGCGTCGGCACGTGGAATTCCGCCGGGGCCCGGACGGCCTCTTCACGGTCGCCGACGTCGGCAGCCTGAACGGCACCTACGTCAATCGCGAGCGGATCGACTCCGTCGTCCTCGCCAACGGGGACGAGGTCCAGATCGGCAAGTACCGCCTGGTCTTCTACGCGAGCCAGCGAGGCGCCGGTATCTGACCGGCCGGGGAAGGCATATGCGCGATACACCGAAGGGCGGTGCCGGGTTCTCCGGCACCGCCTCCTCGGACGGCAAGCCGGTGAGCATCGGCACGGTGCTCAATGTGCTGCGCGAGGAGTTCCCCGAGGTCACCATCTCCAAGATCCGTTTCCTGGAGGCGGAGGGGCTGGTCGAGCCGAAGCGCACGCCTTCCGGATACCGCAAATTCACGCCCGCCGACGTCGCGCGACTGGCGAACGTCCTGCGGATGCAGCGGGACCACTATCTGCCGCTGAAGGTCATCCGGGAGCATCTGGACGCCCTGGAGCGCGGCGAGCAGGTCCAGCTGCCCGCTCCGGCCGCGCCCGCGCTGGACCTCGTCGAGGGCGTCACCGACCCGGGCGAGGACCGTCCGACCGCCGCCCGGATCGGCCGGGCCGAGCTGCTGGCCGCCACCGACGTGGACGAGGCGGCGCTCGCGGACTGGGAGTCCTACGGACTCATCGTCCCCCATGCGGACGGGGGGTACGACATCGAGGCGGTCACCGTCGCCAAACTGGTCGCGGACCTGGGCCGTTTCGGTCTGGAGCCGCGGCATCTGCGTGCCGTGAAGGCGGCCGCCGAGCGTGAGGCCGGCCTGGTCGAGCAAGTCGTTGCACCCCTTCGGCGGCACCGCAATCCGCAGACCAGGGCGCATGCCGAGGCCACCGCCAGGGAGCTGGCCACACTGTCCGTACGGCTGCACGCGGCGCTGGTGCAGAGCGCTCTGCGGCCCCGGCCGTAGTGAGCAAAAGAGTGCCCGACTACCCAAACCTGCCGAGCACGTCCTAGGGTTGCTGTGTGAACGAGCTCGACGTCGTGGGTGTCCGGGTGGAAATGCCTTCCAGCCAACCGATCGTGCTCCTGCGGGAGGTGGGAGGCGACCGTTACCTGCCCATTTGGATCGGGCCAGGGGAGGCCACCGCCATCGCCTTCGCCCAGCAGGGCATGGTCCCTGCCAGGCCGCTGACGCACGACCTCTTCAAGGATGTGCTCGAAGCGGTGGGCCAGGAGCTGACCCAGGTCCGCATCACGGACCTGCGTGAGGGGGTGTTCTACGCCGAACTGGTCTTCGCCAGTGGGGTTGAGGTCAGCGCGCGGCCGTCCGACGCCATAGCGCTGGCGCTGCGCACCGGAACGCCGATCTTCGGTACCGACGGTGTGCTGGACGACGCGGGGATCGCCATCCCGGACGAGCAGGAGGACGAGGTGGAGAAGTTCCGCGAGTTCCTCGACCAGATCTCGCCCGAGGACTTCGGCACCAACAGCCAGTGATCCGGCGACTCGGCCGGGCGAAGGGTCTGATTCCGGCCAAACTATTTAGCCATTCCCCGCGCGAGGTCACGAGAAACCACTCGTAGGGTGATTATCACTCGGCGTGGCGAGCGCGGCGATCGTTGACGCACCCCGAGTGACTGCATACCGTCGATATGGCAGGTCCCGTCCGGGACGTGGAGGACGGAGGGCGGCGTGGCAATCACCGGCGACGGTACGGCGGCGGAAGGGGCGTTGCCGCTCCACGCGGGCGCAACGGCGAACCGTACCCCGGCACCCGCCGCGGCGGTGTCCGAGGACTGCGAGGCCCAGAACATCGGCTATCGCGGCCCGACCGCCTGTGCGGCAGCGGGCATCACCTACCGGCAGCTCGACTACTGGGCCCGTACGGGCCTGGTGGAGCCGAGCATCCGGCCGGCCTACGGCTCCGGCACCCAGCGGCTCTACAGCTTCCGGGACGTCGTCGTCCTGAAGATCGTCAAACGGCTGCTGGACACCGGGGTGTCGCTGCAGAACATCCGCACCGCCGTCCAGCACCTGCGCTCGCGCGGGCTGGCGGATCTGACGCGGATGACGCTGATGAGCGACGGCGCGACGGTCTACGAGTGCACCTCGCCCGACCAGGTCGTCGATCTGCTCCAGGGTGGGCAGGGCGTCTTCGGTA
Organism: Streptomyces lydicus; assembly: GCF_000717345.1. GTDB lineage: Bacteria > Actinomycetota > Actinomycetes > Streptomycetales > Streptomycetaceae > Streptomyces > Streptomyces lydicus. Next base: position 8,674 of record NZ_JNZA01000017.1, read on the forward strand.
TCGCGGTCGGTGTGGTGTGGCGGGACGTGGAGGGTGCGCTGTCACAGCTTCACGGAGAGCGCGTGGACACCGGCGAGACGCTGGTCGGGAAGAACCCGCACGACGAGCTGGCGCGGCGGCGCAACAGGGCGGGTTGAGCCCTCCGGCACGGCCCCCGGCCCGGCGACGGGTCGATTGTCAGTGCCATGCGGGAACATCGGACATGTGAGACCCGCGCCGACGATTCTGCATCTGGACATGGATGCGTTCTACGCCTCTGCCGAGCAGGCGGCGAAGCCGAGTCTGCGCGGCAAGCCGGTGGTGGTGGGCGGCATCGGGCCGCGCGGGGTCGTCGCCACCGCGTCGTACGAGGCCCGGGTCTTCGGGGTCCGCTCGGCGATGCCGACCGCCCAGGCGCGCCGGCTGTGCCCGAACGCCGCTTATCTCAGCCCCCGCTTCACCCTGTACCGCCAGGTGAGTGAAGCGGTGATGGAGTTGCTGCACGAGCTGTCGCCGCTGGTGGAGCCGCTCAGCCTGGACGAAGCCTTCGTGGACCTGGAGGCGGGCGGGGTGCCGGCGGAGACGGCCGCCGTGCGGGCCGTGGGGGAGAAGCTGCGGCGCGACATCCGGTCGGCGACGGGCCTGACGGGCTCGGTGGGGCTGGCGGGCGCCAAGATGCTGGCCAAGATCGCGTCCGAGGCGGCCAAGCCGAACGGCCTGGTGGTGATCGAGCCCGGTACCGAGCGGGAGCTGCTGGGCCCGATGACGGTGCGGACGCTGCCCGGGGTGGGGCCCGCGACGGCCGAGACGCTGCGCCGGGCCGGGATCCATACCGTCGCGGAGACCGCTGAGGCGGGTGAGGCGGAGCTGGTGCGGCTCCTGGGGAAGGCGCACGGGGCGGGGTTGTACGCGATGGCGCTGGGCCGGGACGACCGTCCTGTGGTCGCGGAGCGGGACGCCAAGTCGATCTCGGTGGAGGACACCTTCGAGGTCGACCTGACCGACCGGACCCGGGTGCGGACCGAGGTGCTGCGGCTGGCCGACCGCTGCGTCCAGCGGCTGCGTGCGGCGGGGCGCTCCGGGCGCACGGTGGTGATCAAGGTCCGTAACTACGACTTCTCGACGCTGACCCGCTCCGAGACGCTCCGCGGGCCCACCGACGACCCCGGCGTCATACGGGAGGCCGCGGTGCGGCTGCTGGAGGCGGTCGACACCACCGGCGGGGTGCGGCTGCTCGGCGTGGGGGTCAGTGGGCTGGCCGATTTCACGCAGGAGGACCTCTTCGCGCAGCTGGCGACCGAGCGGGAGGCCGAGGAGCTGGCGAAGGCGGCTCCGGAGCCGGCCGGCGGGACGGGCGAGGGCGGCGAGCCCGAGGAGCGGCCGCGGCGCTGGCACCCGGGCCTGGACGTGGTGCACGAGGAGTACGGCGCCGGCTGGGTGCAGGGGAGCGGGGTGGGCAGAGTGACCGTTCGTTTCGAGACGCCGTGGTCCGCACCGGGGAGGGTGCGGACCTTTGCCGTCGGGGACCCGGCGCTGCGGCCCGGGGAGCCGCTGCCGCTGGTCGGTGGGGGGCCGGAGGGGACTCAGTCCTCCGAGCCGGCGATCTTGCCGAAGTCCTTGTCGCCGGAGGGCAGCGAGCCGGTGCCGGGCGAGGAGATGTCCAGCCGGTAGTGGTGGTAGAGCTGGAGTTCCTGCTCGGGGGAGAGGTGGCGGCCCACGCCGAAGTCCGGAGCGTCCTTGATCAGCTTGCGGTCGTAGGGGATGTGCAGACCCTCGCCGACCATTTTGCTGGGTTCCAGGGGCACGAACGCGTCCCGGCTGAAGAGTCCGGTGCGTACGGCCGCCCACTCCGGTTCCCCCGTCGCGTCGTCGAGGTAGACCTCGTCGATCGTGCCTATTTTCGCGCCGTTCCGGTCGAACGCTTTGCGGCCGATCAGGCTCCGGGGATCGATATCGGTTTGCACGGCCCCTCCAATTGGTCGCAACTGCCCTGTGACAACTACCAAACGGCACATTTCATGCCCTGGCCACTCGAAGGATCCTTCGAGTGGCGCGCTGGTAGGCTGGCCAATGGCCGCAGAACCCGTGCGGGAGAGTCCGTCGTCGTTCGCGACGAGGGCGCCGAAGGAGCAAATCCTCCCCGGAATCTCTCAGGCACACGTACCGCACGGACGAGGTCACTCTGGAAAGCAGGGCGGGCCGCGGAAGCACAGCACCGGGACCCCTCCTCACCGACGGTGAAAGCCGGACCGCTCCGCGCGGCCCGGTGAAGCTCTCAGGTTGAGATGACAGAGGGGGAGGCCGTCCGGGCACCCGTGCCGTGGTGCCCCTCGTAGGTCGTACCGACCAGGAGGCCCCCGCAGATGACCACCAATCGCATCTCCTTGACCGAGCTGGAACGCGGCATCCCCTTCGAGCAGCGGCACATCGGCCCCGATGACGCAGCGCAGGCCAAGATGCTCGCGCACGTCGGTTTCGGGTCGCTGGACGAGCTCACCGCGACCGCCGTGCCCGACGTGATCAAGAGCGCCGAGGCGCTCGGCCTGCCCGGGGCCCGTACCGAGGCCGAGGTCCTCCAGGAGCTGCAGAGCCTGGCGGAGCGCAACCAGGTGCTGTCCTCCATGATCGGCCTGGGCTACTACGGCACGTTCACCCCGCCGGTGATCCTGCGCAACGTCATGGAGAACCCGGCCTGGTACACGGCGTACACGCCCTACCAGCCGGAGATCTCGCAGGGCCGCCTGGAGGCGCTGCTGAACTTCCAGACGGTGGTCGCCGAGCTGACCGGGCTGCCCACCTCCGGCGCCTCCCTGCTGGACGAGGGCACCGCCGCCGCCGAGGCGATGGCCCTCTCCCGCCGCGTCGGCAAGGTCAAGCAGGGCGTCTTCCTGGTCGACGCGGACTGTCTGCCGCAGACCATCGCCGTGATCGAGACCCGCGCGGAGCCGACCGGCGTCGAGGTCGTCGTCGCGGACCTGTCCGAGGGCATCCCCGCCGAGATCGCCGAGCGCGGGGTCTTCGGCGTACTGCTGCAGTACCCGGGTGCCTCCGGCGCGGTCCGCGACCCGCGGGCCGTCATCGAGCAGGCCCACGAGCTGGGCGCGGTCGTCAGCGTCGCCGCCGACCTGCTCGCCCTGACGCTGCTGACCTCGCCCGGCGAGCTCGGCGCGGACATCGCCGTCGGCACCACCCAGCGCTTCGGCGTCCCGATGGGCTTCGGCGGACCGCACGCCGGCTTCATGGCCGTACGCGAACAGTTCGCCCGCAGCCTGCCCGGCCGCCTGGTGGGCGTGTCCGTCGACGCCGACGGCAACAAGGCGTACCGCCTCGCGCTGCAGACCCGCGAGCAGCACATCCGCCGTGAGAAGGCCACCAGCAACATCTGCACCGCGCAGGTGCTGCTCGCCGTCATGGCCGGTATGTACGCCGTCTACCACGGCCCCGAGGGGCTGCGGACCATCGCCCGCCGTACCCACCGCTACGCCACGATCCTCGCCGAGGGCCTGCGGGCCGGCGGTGTGGAGATCGTCCACGGGGCGTACTTCGACACCCTGACCGCGCGGGTGCCGGGCCGGGCCGGCGAGGTCGTCGCCGCCGCCCGCGAGGCCGGCATCAACCTGCGCCAGGTCGACGAGGACCTCGTCGGCATCGCCTGCGACGAGACCACCGGACGCGCGCAGCTGGCCGGCGTCTGGAGCGCCTTCGGCGTGCAGGGCGACATCGAGGCGCTGGACGCGGCCACGGCCGAGACGCTGCCGGGGACGCTGCTGCGCGAGGACGAGTACCTCGCGCACCCGGTCTTCCACCAGTACCGCTCCGAAACCGCGATGCTGCGCTACCTGCGCACCCTCGCGGACAAGGACTACGCGCTGGACCGCGGCATGATCCCGCTCGGCTCCTGCACGATGAAGCTGAACGCCACCACCGAGATGGAGCCGGTCACCTGGCCCGCGTTCGGCCAGCTGCACCCCTTCGCGCCGGCCGACCAGGCCGAGGGCTACCTGACGCTGATCCGCGAGCTGGAGGAGCGCCTCGCCACCGTCACCGGCTACGACAAGGTCTCCCTCCAGCCGAACGCCGGCTCGCAGGGCGAGCTGGCCGGCCTGCTGGCGGTGCGCGCGTACCACCGCGCCAACGGTGACGAGCAGCGCACGGTCTGCCTGATCCCGTCGTCCGCGCACGGCACCAACGCCGCCAGCGCCGTGATGGCCGGTATGAAGGTCGTCGTCGTCAAGACCGGCGAGGACGGTGAGGTCGACGCCGACGATCTGCACGCCAAGATCGAGAAGCACCGTGACGAGCTCGCGGTCCTGATGGTGACCTACCCGTCCACGCACGGCGTGTTCGAGGAGCACATCACGCAGATCTGCGCGGCGGTGCACGAGGCCGGCGGCCAGGTCTACGTCGACGGCGCCAACCTCAACGCGCTGGTCGGCCTCGCCGAGCCCGGCAAGTTCGGCGGCGACGTCTCGCACCTGAACCTGCACAAGACCTTCTGCATCCCGCACGGCGGCGGCGGCCCCGGTGTCGGTCCGGTCGCCGTGCGCGCCCACCTGGCGCCGTACCTGCCCAACCACCCGCTGCAGCCCGCCGCCGGCCCCGAGACGGGGGTCGGACCGATCTCCGCGGCGCCCTGGGGCTCCGCCGGCATCCTGCCGATCTCCTGGGCGTACGTCCGCCTCATGGGCGGCGAGGGCCTCAAGCGCGCCACCCAGGTCGCGGTGCTGAGCGCCAACTACATCGCCAAGCGGCTGGAGCCGCACTACCCGGTGCTGTACAACGGCCCCGGCGGCCTGGTCGCGCACGAGTGCATCATCGACGTCCGGCCGCTGACCAAGGCGACCGGCGTGAGCATCGACGATGTCGCCAAGCGGCTGATCGACTACGGCTTCCACGCGCCGACGATGTCGTTCCCGGTGGCCGGCACGCTGATGATCGAGCCGACGGAGAGCGAGGACCTCGGCGAGCTGGACCGGTTCTGCGACGCGATGATCGCCATCCGCGCGGAGATCGAGAAGGTCGGCTCGGGGGAGTGGGACAAGGACGACAACCCGCTGCGCAACGCCCCGCACACCGCGGCCGCGCTCGGCGGCGACTGGGCCCACCCGTACAGCCGCGAGGAGGCGGTCTTCCCGGCCGGCGTCACCGCGGCGGAGAAGTACTGGCCGCCGGTGCGCAGGATCGACGGAGCCTTCGGCGACCGTAACCTCGTGTGCTCCTGCCCCCCGCTGGACGCGTACGACAGCTGACCGGCGCTGACCCGTCCGGGCAACATCAAGGGCCCTCGGCAGATCTGCCGGGGGCCCTGTTGTACGTGTGGGGCGCTCGCGGGTCAGGCCGCGGCGGTGACCCTGGCCCGGTGCGGGGCGATGACCTGCCCGTCGGGCAGCAGTTCACCGGTGTCCTCGAAGAGCAGGACGCCGTTGCAGAGCAGGCTCCAGCCCTGCTCAGGGTGGTGCGCCACAAGGTGTGCGGCCTCCCGGTCGGTGGAGTCTGCTGACGGGCAAGGCGGTTGGTGCTGACACATGGAAGTTGTCTTTCGCTGCGGTGTGGTGAACGTCGTGCGGCTCGACGAGGTGGTCATGGCCGCTCCCCCGTTTCTCGGTCGGTTCCAGTGTTGCCCCACGGAAGGGATTCCGCAGGGATTTCGCAGCAGCGGTACTCACTCGATATCGACGCGTCACCCGTGCGGGCGGTTGCTGCCAATTGCACGCCTTCCCAACGGGGTTGGCGGTGGTAGCCGTGGGCTAGGCCGCGCGGGTGAGCACGGCAGAGCGCCCCGCGGCCGGAGAGGGCCGCGGGGCACGCTCTTGCGGGGCGGTACGGGCCGGTAGGTGCCTGGTCAGGCCGGTTCGGCCAGCAGCGGTGCGGACGAGAGGCGCAGGGTGAGCCGGGGAAGCAGATCGGCGACGCGGTGCGGGCGGTGGGCGGCGATCCCCGGCGGGGCGGGCGCCAGCGGCACCAGCAGGTCACCGGGGGCGGGCATGCCCTCCGCGCCGTCCGCCTCGAGGTCCTGATGCAGCCAGAGGGTGAGCATGTACAGCTCCGGCACGGACAGCAGCCGCGGCTGGTAGGGCGTGCTCAGCGCCTCGGCCTGCACCAGCGCCTGCTCGGTCGAGGTGATGTAGGGGCCGCCGCAGAAGCGGGCGAACATCCAGCCGTCCGCCGTGAGCATCGCCTCGGCGGTCGCCACGGCCCGCTCCCCGCCCCGTACCAGGAAGCTCCACCCGGCCAGTCGGGTCTGCGGGGTGTCGCCGGCCCGGCTGATGTCGTCCCACACATGGAGGGGCAGCGGGTGGTCGGGGCTGAGCGGCCCCTGATGGGAGCGCAGTGCGGCGACCGGGGCCTCACGGACGGCGGTGGGCGAGCCGAGGGCGGTCAGAACGCTGCGCAGGGCAGGCGCAGGGGCGGAGGAAAGGTGCAGCGGCATGGTGGGTCGCCTCTCACTTCGGAGACACGGTGGAGCGTGGCAGGTGCAAACGGCGCTGTCTGCGTGCGGGGCCAGAGCGTGCCGGGGGGCGGCGGCCCGGCGTGGGGTCAGGGCCTGCCCCAGCGCCGGTGGGAACACCGCGGCACTGGGCGCCAACTCTCTACCTCGTAAGCGGAGTTTATACGACGTATGTTCTGAAAGTGTTTCAGCTACCTGCCTTGCAGATTTCTGGCAAGGCGGAATCCAGACCCTTGCCCGAGGCGTTTTCCGCCGCTTTGTGCAGTGCCTTTGCGGGTCCACCTCGTAATTCGTCTCCGGCGCGGTAGGCCGGATCTTGTCGGTGTTTCTCACGAGTGAATTGCGGACGGCCATCGCCGCCGAGATATGCCATTGGCAGATGCCCGGCAAGCGCATCACTTCGAGCCTATCGGCACCGGCACGCCCCTGAGGCGTTATCGATCAGATTGCCGGGGCATCATCGACCGTAGCGCGAGCCCCGGCGTGCCGGGGACGGCCCCAAGCTGCCCGTGGTCGCGGGCCGTTCACTCGAGGAGGGACCCTTCGATGGGGGAGAAGGTCGCCGCGTACGGGATCGACCTGGCGGACCGGGAGCGTTATCGAAGAAAGCTTCACGAGTGCCTTGAGGGGCTGGGCAGGCTCCTGTCGGAGAAGCGGTTCGACCGGCCCAGGAATCTCATGGGCCTGGAGATCGAGCTCAATCTGGCGGGCGCCGACGGGCTGCCCCGGATGATGAACTCGCAGGTTCTCGAACGCATCGCCAGTCACGATTTCCAGACCGAACTCGCACAGTGCAACCTGGAAGTCAACATTCTGCCGCACCGGCTGTCCGGCCGCGTCCTCGACCAGCTCGCCGAGGAACTCCGTACCGGACTCGGCTACGCCGAAAGGAAAGCCCGCGAGGTCGCCGCCAGGATCGTGATGATCGGCATCCTGCCGACGCTGCACGCCGACGACCTCACCGCCGCCAGCCTCTCCGAGAACGACCGCTACGTGCTGCTCAACGACCAGATGAGGGCGGCGCGCGGCGAGGACTTCACACTCGACATCCAGGGCGTCGAGCACCTCGTCTCGCACTCGCCCTCGATCGCGCCGGAGGCCGCCTGTACCTCCGTCCAGCTGCACCTCCAGGTGACGCCCGGCCGCTTCGCCGCCGTCTGGAACGCGGCCCAGGCCATCGCCGCCGTACAGGTGGCCGTCGGCGCCAACTCCCCGTTCCTCTTCGGCCGTGAGCTGTGGCGCGAGTCGCGGCCGCCGGTCTTCCAGCAGGCCACCGACACCCGGCCACCCGAACTCCAGGCCCAGGGGGTACGCCCGCGCACCTGGTTCGGCGAACGCTGGATCGACTCCGCGTACGACCTCTTCGAGGAGAACCTGCGCTACTTCCCGCCCCTGCTGCCGCTGTGCGACCCGCAGGAGCCGCTCCGGGTACTGGACGAGGGCGGCGTGCCCGACCTCGCCGAGCTGGTGCTGCACAACGGCACGATCTACCGGTGGAACCGCCCCGTCTACGCGGTCACCGACGGCGTCCCCCACCTCAGGGTCGAGAACCGGGTGCTGCCCGCCGGCCCCACCGTCGCCGACGTCATCGCCAATACGGCCTTCTACTACGGCCTGGTGCGCGCGCTGGCCGAGGAGCCGCGCCCGGTGTGGACCCGGCTCCCGTTCGCCGCGGCGGCAAGCAACTTCGACACCGCCTGCCGGTACGGCATCGACGCGACCCTGCAGTGGCCGCGCGCCGGACGGGCCGGCGGGCTCACCGAGCTCCCCGCCGTACGCCTCGTCCGCACCGAACTGCTGCCGCTGGCGGCCCGTGGACTGGACGCCTGGGGCGTGGAGCCCGCCGACCGCGACTACTACCTGGGCGTCATCGAGGAGCGCTGCCGCCGCCGCGCGAACGGCGCCTCCTGGCAGGCCGCGGCCTTCCACCACGCCCGGCGGCAGGGGCTGGACCGGCACGCGGCGCTCGCCGCGATGACCCGGCGCTACAGCGAGCTGATGCACACCGGGCAGCCGGTGCACACCTGGCCGGTCGCCTGGCCGGTCGGCGACCGGGCGGCGGTGACGGTGCCGCGGCAGGCGACGACGGGTGGGGGGTAGGGCCGGGGCGAGCGGGGTGGTGCGGCGCTCGGCAGGCGCGTAGGGCGGCGGTCGGAGCGGGCGTGCGAGGGGGCGTCGGGCGGGTGGAGTCGCTCAGCGCGGGCTCGGGCCGGACTGCACGGCGACCGTCCACATCCCCAGCAGTGCCTGCAGCTGCTTGACCGACGGCGGATCGGCGGGGGCGGCGGAGGACGGCTGGGGAGCGCGGCCGCCGGCTGCTTCCACCACTTTCGGGGCGGCCGCGCCGTTGCCGGCCCGGAAGCCGTGTGCGCGCAGCGTGTGCTGGCCCTCGGACTCGACCAGCAGCGTCATGAAGCGGCTGGCGGCGCGGGTCTGTTCGGGAGTCAGCTCCTCGGCGTCGACCAGCGTGTACGGATAGTCGAGCTGGGCGGCCCCGTCCGACGGGTAGAACAGATCGAGGTCGGCGCCGCCGTCCGCGCTGGTGTTGTGGGTGTAGGCGGCCTGCTCGGACAGCAGCAGCGCCTGGTTGCGGCGCGGATTGCCCTGCTCCGCACCGGAGCCGTCGCGCGGCAACGTGGCCACGGCCTGGTCGTCGCCGTCCGCGACCCGCTGGTGGAGCAGCTTCGCCGTCGCGGAGGTGCGGGTGCCGGCCTCGTCGCCGCTCTTGGTGTCCTGGGTGCCGGCGGCGGCCATACGGGAGAGGGCGAGCAGCCCGGTGGCGCTGCGGGCCGGATCGGCCACCCCCAGGCGTATCCCGTCGTCGGACGTCGCGGCCTGCGTCAGCCCGGTCCAGTCGTAGGTCTTCCCGGGCCAGCCCAGCGCCCGGGCGGCCCGGGGGACGGCGGCGAGCGTGACCGGGGAGGAGGCGATGGTGGCGGCCGCGGTCAGTGGCGTGCCGTTCTCCGCCGCGACCCGGTCCACCCACAGGCGCGAGTCCGGTATCCAGACCTGGAATTCAGGGTCGGCGGGCCGCTGGCCGAAGGAGTCGGCGATCTCGTGGGAGGCGCGCGGGGTGACCGTGACGTCCAGGCATCTGCCGTCGGTGCGGGTCGCGTCCTCGCGGGCTCTCCTGGCCACCGCCTGGAGGGCCGGGGCGATGTCGGGGGCGGCGGCCACGCCCAGCCGTACCGACGGGCCGTCGCAGGGCTTGCCGAAGGGGAGCAGGTCCCCGCGCAGTGCCACCACCGAGCCGCCGGCCACGGCGAGGAGCAGACCGGACGCGAGGAGGATGGTGCGGCGACGAGCGCCGGGGCGGGCCCCCGTGCTGCGCTGTGCTGGGTCGTCGGGCAAGCTGTGTCGTCCCATTGCGGTAGCGCCTCTCCCTCGCGGAGCTCGATCGGATTCGATGCGGAGAGGCAGGGCGCGCCACGTGGATGGCGCCCCCCGGCCTGTCGCGCGCGATCTTCGTACCTGCTGCCGAGACCCTAGCGGGGCGGTGGTCGCGAAGAGGCGGTAATGCGGAAGTGGAGGAAGTGTGCAGTCGGATACAAGTCCCGTGGCCGGTGCGGGCGTTCCGGGGCAGGGGCCCGGGCGAGGGGCGGGGGCGGCCGAGGAGCCGTCCCGCAAGGTCCTGCGCAGCGAGACGCTCATCGTGCTGGGCCTGTCGCTGGGCGCCAGCGCGCTGTCGGCGCTGATCAGCTTCATCGGGTCGGTGACCAAACCGGGCGGCCTCAAGCACCAGGCGGCGACGCTCAACGCCTCCCATGCGCCGGGCCGGCCGTGGCTGGATCTTGCCTGGCAGCTGTTCGGGATCGCGACCGCGCTGGTGCCCGTGGCGCTGGTGGCGCACCTGTTGATGCGTGAACGGGCCGGCGGGCTGCGGGCGATCGGCTTCGACCGGCGGCGGCCGGGCTTCGACCTGAGCCGTGGCGCCGGGCTCGCGGCGGTCATCGGAGGCAGCGGTCTGCTGCTCTATCTGGGCGCGCGGGCGGCCGGATTCAACCTGACGGTGGTCCCCGAGGCGCTGCCCGACGTGTGGTGGAAGATCCCGGTACTGGTCGCGTCCGCGGTGCAGAACGCCGTCCTGGAGGAAGTGATCGTCGTCGGGTATCTGCTGCGCAGACTCGACCAGTTGGGCTGGTCCTCGATGGCGGCGCTCGCGGCCAGTGCGGTGCTGCGCGGCTCGTACCACCTCTACCAGGGCATCGGCGGATTCTTCGGCAACATGGTGATGGGCGTGATCTTCGTCCTGCTCTACCGGAGGTGGGGCCGGGTCGGACCGCTGGTCGCCGCCCACGCCCTGATCGACACCGTGGCATTTCTCGGATACGCGCTGCTCGCGGGGCGGGTGGGGTGGCTGCCTACGGGGTGAGGGGGCTGGGCGCGGCACCTCCGGAGCCGTGACACGGCGCGCCGCCGGCCGGTGGCCGGCAGCGCGCCGTCGGTCGAGGGGCCGCAGGGGCGGCGGCAGTTGACGACCGGCACCCCTACGTCATCCGGAGGTCAGCAGCTCGCCGTCGATGACCGTGACGGCCGAGCCGGTCAGCAGCGTGCGGTCGCCGCGCAGTTCGGTCCGTACGGTGCCGGTGCGGGCCGCACCCTGGTGGCCGACCAGGGTGTCCCGGCCCAGCCGCGCCGACCAGAACGGAGCGAGCGCGGTGTGCGCGCTGCCCGTTACCGGGTCCTCGTCGATCCCCACCGCCGGGAAGAAGCAGCGCGAGACGAAGTCGTAGCCGCCGTCCGGGGATTCTGCGCGCGCGGTCGCGATCACGCCCCGGCCGCCGTGCCCCGCAAGGGCCTTGAGGTCGGGGGCGAGCGCCCGTACGGACTTCTCGTCGGCGAGCTCGACCAGCAGATCGCCGACGTCGGGGCCGGTGTCGTAGGCCGAGAGGATCTCGGTGCTCAGCGCGTCCGCGACGACCGGCGGGACCTCGACGGGCGTCAGTGGGGCGGTCGGGAAGTCCATGGTGATCTCCCCGTCTTCGCCGGCCGTCGTGATCAGCACCCCGCTGCGGGTGCGGAAGCGGACCGTGCCGGTGGCCGTCCCGGTGGTGTGCAGCACGTGCGCGGTGGCCAAAGTGGCATGCCCGCACATGTTCACCTCGGCTGCGGGGGTGAGCCAGCGCAGCGCCCAGTCGGCGTCGCCGCCCGCGGGCAGCGGATGCGCGAAGGCCGTCTCGGAGAGGTTGACCTCGGTGGCGACCTGCTGGAGCCACGCTGTATCGGGGAACGCGTCGGAGTCGAGGAGCACCACTCCCGCGGGGTTGCCGTTGAACGGACGCGCACTGAAGGCGTCGACGATACGAATCCTCATGGCCGCGAGCGTAGAGGGGCCACCGTGCCACCGGCCAAGGCCAATTGCGGGAAATTGGCCCCGGATGGTGGCGCGGTGGCCGGCCGTCAGCTGAAGTCGGCGCGGTGATCTCGGACCCAGGCACGGAAGGCGCGGGCGGGAGCGCCGGTGACCTTCTCGACCGTGTCGGTGAGGGCGGGGCGCGGGGCGTCGAGCAGCTCGGCGTAGCCGTCCAGCAGCGGGTCCACGAAAGCGTCCGGGAAACCGTCGTCGGCCAGGAGGCGGGCGCGCGCCGCTGCGTGGGACAGCTCCTGCCAGCGGAGGGGCCGGCCCAGCACGTCCCCTATGGCCCGCACCTGTTCCGCCTGGGTGAGGACTTCGGGGCCCGTCAGGGTGTGCGTGGCGCGGTCGTGGCCGTCCTCGGTGAGGGCCCGTACGGCCACCGTGGCGATGTCGGCCTCGTGGAGGAGGGCCATGGGTGCCGCCCCGTAGGCGCCCCGAACGATGTCGCCGCCCCGGATCTGATCGGCCCACCACAGGGTGTTCGCGGCGAACGTGCTGGGGCGGAGCCGGGTCCAGGACAGCCCGGACCGTTCGACGAGCTGCTCGACGGCCGCGTGGGACCGGCCCACCGGGTGCGGCTGTCGCTCGGGGGCGAGCCCGTCGCGGACGGCGCCGGACGACAGGAGGACGACCCTGCGCGCATGGCGCGCGACGGCTTCCACGACCGCGCCGGCCGGCTCGGCGCCGTGGAACGGCCACATCAGGAACACGGCGTCCACGCCCTCCAACGCCGACTCCAGCGCCGCACGGTCGGCCAGATCGCCCTGGCGCACGTCGACACCGCCGGGCAGTCCTGCACCGACCGCACGACGGGTGAGCGCCCGCACCGACATCGCGCCGGCGGCCAGGAGCCGGGACACCACCTGCCGGCCCACATTTCCGGTCGCCCCGGTGACGAGGATCCTGTTCCTGCTGGTCATCGCGCTCTCCTTCGCGCTCTGTGCACGTGCCACCGGTACGCCCGGGTCTTCCGCAGGCGGGTGGTCTCCGTACGCGTTGCCGTGCGGCCCACGATCACCGGGTGCGGGGGAGCGGCTCCAGCCACCGATGCACCGACGCAGGAATCCGTCATCTCCTACCGTTGAAGAATGGAAACCGTCACGCTGGATGCCGTTGATCGTGGTCTGGTGCATGCCCTGCAGATCGACGGGCGGGCGTCGTTCCGCACCGTCGCCGAGGTCCTCGGCGTCTCCGAGAACACCGTCGCCCGCCGCTATCGCCGGCTGCGGTCGGCCGGGGTGCTGCGCGTCGTCGGAGTGGTCAACGGTGTGGCGCTCGGCCACTCCTCCTGGGCGCTGCGGCTGCAGTGCACCCCGGACGCGGCCGGCGCCGTTGCCGCCGCGCTCGCGGCCCGGCCCGACACCTCCTACGTGCACCTGCTCTCCGGCGGGACGGAGATCTCCTGCAACGTCCAGTCGCCTTCCGCCGCCGAACGGGACGCCCTGCTGCTGCACAAGCTCCCCCGGACCAGCCGGGTCACCGCGGTTTCCGCGCATCTGCTGCTGCGTGCCACGGCGCTGCCCGCTGCGTGGCCCGGGGCCGCGTGGCTCTCCGAGGAGCAGGCCGGGCGGCTGCGTCCCGCCCCGGTCGCCGCGGTCGCTGAGCCGGTCGCCCTCGACGGTCAGGACCGGGTCGTACTGGAACTGCTGGCCCGGGACGGACGGGCTGGCTACCGCGAACTCGCCGCCGCCGCGGGCAGCGCGGACTCCACCGTCAAACGCCGGCTGGACGCACTGCGGCGCTCCGGGGTGCTCGGCTACGCCCTCGATCTCAGCCCGGCGGCGCTCGGCTTCCCGACCGAGGCGCGCCTGTGGATGTCCGTACGGCCCTCCGGGCTTCTCCAGGTGGCGCAGGCGATGGCCGAGCATCCGGAGGTGTGCTTCGCCGCGCTGTGCACCGGCCCCAGCAACCTCGTCGCCGCGGTCAACTGCCGTGACGCCGAGGACCTGTGTCGTTACCTCACCGAGCGGGTGGCGACGCTCGACGCCGTGCGCTCCGTCGAGACCGCGCCCGTCATCCGCACGCTCAAGCGCACCGGGACGGCAGGCATCCCCGCCTCGCGCTGACCGAGGGCGGCGACGAGACCGCGGCGGCCGGGCGGGTCAGGCGCCGGACTTCCTGCCGATCACCCAGACGACACCGATCACGACCAGCATGATCGTCAAGGATGTGACGAGCCAGGCCATCGCCGCCTTGCTGGTCCTCGTCGTCGGATCCTCGACCCACCGGTAGTGGTCCCGGGTGATCCGGCCGCGCACCGGGGCGAGCAGGAGAGGGAACATGACCATGGTCGCCGCGTAGAGGTAGAGCGTGTCCGCCCACGCGTGGGACTCGGCGACGCCGCGCGCACCGACACAGACGGCGCCGATGACCGGCAGCCAGAACTGCTTCTTGCGGTACTTCGGTATCTGGATGATCCACTGCATGGCAGCCAGGTTGAACACGGTGGCACCTGCGGCTATCAGCATCCAGGCGCTGGTGGACAGCGACAAGAACATGCAACTCCCCCTCCGGGCCGGAACCACATGTCCCCTTCCGGGCCGCGATGTTCTTGGCCCCGCATCGGGCGTGACCGGCAGGTCCACAAGCTGATCCGGGGGTCAGCGTAAGGGGCCTTGATCACTTGCGCCCGAACATCGGCGGAACCGGTCCTCCGCAGCCGTCGGCGGTCGGGAAGCGTGCCGCGAGCCGACATCTCTGACCACCGGTACTCCGCGTCGATCGCACTGCCGGGCACGGAGCGGCCTTCGGCGACACGGGAGGCGAGGGTGACCTGTCGCAAATGCTCTGGTCTCGGGTCAGTGCTGTGACCTGCGCCGACCAGATCTGTTGAGACGTGGGGAAGTCGAAAATCTCAGCTGATGTGGTTCCTAGTGCTGTGACCGGGAAGGTTCACCGTGATCGGAAGGCGGCTCGTTGGACGAGCGCACGCGAAACGGCTGGTATTACTGGGGCATGCTGGAAGAGACCGCACGCTCCGCGATCGACACGTTCATCTCCGCGTTCAACGCCTCGGACGACAGCTATGTGACTGCCCTGCTCTCCCAGGCCCTGACCTCAGACGTGGTCTTCTGGGGGCCGTTGGGTCGCAGCGAAGGAATCGGGGCGGTCGAGCGGTTCGTGCTGGACATCCGACGCCACCCGGCGGGGACCGGCACGATGGTGCGCTGCTCAGCGGTGGACATGCCTGACGAATGGGCCCGGTACCAGTGGGTCTTCACCACGCCTGATGGAGGCCCCCGCCTGGCGGGAACGGATGTCGTCCATCTGCGACGGAGCCTCATCGACCAGGTCATCGTCTTCGCGGGGGAGATCGAGCCGTTCGCCTCCTGAGTCATCCTTCTGTCGCTGTCCTTCTCCTGAACTTGCCCCGTCGGCGTTCGGGGGCTGCTGTTCGCGGTTGGTCAGGCCGCGGTGTTGAGGGGGCGTCCGCCCCAGCGAATGCCCTTTTCGCTGCGGGTGCGGGCGCGTTCCTTGCGTTGGGCGGCGAGTACGTCGGGGTGGCGGGCCTTGGTGGCCGCAGCGGGCCGAAGTGGGCCTCGATCGAGTTGGCCCAGGAAGCGTAGGTCGGGGTGAAGCACAGCTCGACCTTGTTCTTCTTCGCCCAGCAGGAGCCTGCGGTGGGCCGGATCCCTAGGGGCCCGAACTCGTCGAAGGCGAAGACCCGGTCCGGGAAGCGTTCCAGCACCTGCCCGGAGCAGGCACCGTAAGGCTTCACGGCCGATGCGGATGACACGTCCGTGCACTTTCAGCTGAGGTTCGGCGAACACCTCCCGCAAGGCAACCGCCACCGAGGCCCGGTGGCATCGCAGGTGGCGATACCGCGCCAGCCAACGCAAGTTCGTCCGGAACGTCTGGTCCAAATCTCCGACCAGCCGAAACTGCCACCCCACCGTCGCGCAGACCTCCGCGGTGAACGCGAAGACCTCGGCGGCCTCCTCGTCGACGAGACACTCCGGCCGGACATCGACCACCACGCCGGTGCCATCGGCCAGCCGCGCGAAGTAGTCCGGAGTGTGCTGGCGATCCCGATCGCCATCCCACCAGGACAGGCAGAACGGCTGCGAGGCCAAGGCCACCACCGAAGGGTCGAAGTCCAGGGCCATTGCGGCATCCCGCTCGACCCACGACTCGTAACCCACCAGGTCACGCGAGGACGCCGCCCAGTACTCACCCGTGAAGTTCTTCTGCCTCTCGAACGCGATGAACTTCCGGACCGGGGTAGCACGTTCGAAGGGCTCGTCCCAGCAGCGGGCCAGTGATCCCAGCCGCCCGACCCCGTCGACGCCGACGAAACCCACCTGTACGTCCGACGAGTACTCCCATGCGGACCCCGACCTCACCGGCTCGCTCACGGCCACCTCCCCCGACGCCCTCGTTGTCAGCGTCGACCACCGGATACGAGGCCGTGCCCCGGAGTCACAAGGCGTCGTCGGGGTCTTGCGTCGGCGAACAGTCCCGATATATCGTTGAAGCATCGCAATAGATCAACGATAGAGAAAGGGAGACGTCATCATGCGTTCCCAGGGAAACGAACACGGACATGAGCGTCGGCATGAGCACTGCGGTCCCGGTAGCCATGGCGGCCGCGGCGACTTCGCGGGCGGCTGGGAGCGGCGGCGCTCCGCATTCGGGCCGTTCGGTCCGCCTTTCGGGGGCCCGCCCTTCGGTGGCGGCCGAGGTCGGGGCGGACCGCGTGGCCGGGCGCGCCGCGGCGATGTGCGGGCCTCGATACTGGCCCTGCTCAAGGACCGTCCGATGCACGGCTACGAGATGATCCAGGAGATCGCCGAGCGCAGCGGCGGCGCGTGGAAGCCGAGCCCCGGCTCGGTCTATCCGACGCTGCAACTGCTGGAGGACGAGGGGCTGATCGCCAGCGCCAGTGAGGGCGGCAAGAAGCTGTTCTCGCTGACCGAGGCCGGACGCGCCGAGGCCGACAGTGGCTCGGACGCCCCCTGGGAGGACGCCGGTCGCGGCGTCGACTGGGAGGCGATGAACGAGATCCGCAAGGCGGGCGGCGGCCTGGTCGAGGCGTTCCGTCAGGTGTGGGCCACCGGTAGTCCCGAGCAGCGGGAGAAGGCCATGGCGGTGGTCAACAAGGCCCGCAAGGAGCTGTACCTGATCCTGGCCGAGGAGGACTGAGCCGACGGGGGGCTTGCGGGCCGGTACGGGGGAGTCGCGGGGGTTCAGGTGGCCAGGCCCGCGAGCTTGCGCAGCGATTCGTTCAGGGCGGCGTTCGCCGAGTCCTTGAGCTTGCCGGCCATCAGGGACACCGCGGCGCCGGTGAACGTCCCGTCGATCCGCAGCGCCGTCGCCTCGCCGTCCGGGGTGAGCGCATAGCGCATCCCCAGGCTGACGCCCATCGGGCCCTTGCCCGCGAGGTCCAGCAGCCGGCCGGGCTCCAGTTCCCGGACGGTCCAGGTGACCTCCGCGGGGAAGCCCATCAGCTTCATGTTCTCCTCGTACGTCGCGCCGACCTCCAGCGGGGTCGGGCCGCCGTGGGGGAAGGCGGTGTGGGTGGCGTTCCACTCCCCGTACGACGTGAAGTCGGTGAGCCGGTCCCAGACCTTCTCGGTCGGCGCCTCGATGCGAGCCCGGGCGGTGACTTCGGCCATGCGATCACCCCTTCGGTGACGGTGCTGGCTGGTGCGCGGAACCTAGCCGTGCGGGGGTGAAGGTTCAATACCGAAGGCGCCGTATTCTGATGGGGTGTCAGATCGTCGCGGTGTCTCGTCGGAACCGCGCCCGGAATGTCCGGCCTTCACGGTTCCCCCCTATCTTCTGCGTGGGATCTCCTCCGTAAGGATGAGATCCCATGCGGTCGTCCCCAACCAGCGTCGGATGCGCAAATGCTTCCCGGCGGGGATGCCCGGACGCCCAGGGACTGGTGGGGTGGAGGCTGTGCAAAACCGTACTGCGTACAGTGGCGGCGACGGACCCGCCCAGGAGGACCTCGACACCCAGCTCACCGTGGAGCTCGCATCGGTGGTCTCCGCCGCCCGCAGGCGGGCCACCCGGGACGGCGACCGCCAGGTCGACACCGCGCACCTGCTGCACGGCCTCCTGGAATCGGACCCCGCCGTACGCGCCGCCTTCGACGGCGGACCGCAGGTCGCGCGGCTGCTCGGCTACCTCGTCCAGCGCAGCATCGGCTACGGACTCCAGTGGCACGGCACGGTGGAGGACTCCGGGGCGGTCCCCGCGGTCACCGAGGGCGGGGTCCCCGGCTGGTCACCGGCCGCGGCCGCGGCCATGGACGGCGCACTCGACCGCGCGCACGCCCGCTACGCCACCCGGGCCGGCTGCCTCGATCTCCTCGCCGCGCTGGTGGACGACCCCGAATCCCGGGCCGTGGAAGTGCTGCGCCGGGCCTGTGTCGACACCGCCCGGCTAGCCGCCCGACTGGACGGGGAGAGCCCCGGCCAGGACTGACAGGGGTCTCGGGGGTGGCACTGCTGACGGCGGCTGTCATGATGACCCGATGCACGCGTCTTCCGGAGGCCCGGCAGGTCCCTCGACCGGCCCGGGCCAGGCAACCCCAGGGTCCTGGGCGGAGCGCCGGCCGTCGTCCGCCCCCACGCCGGGCCGCACCGGCGCGCGGCGGGGACGCGGTGCCGGCCTGGCGATCGCCCTGCTGTCCGCGGTGGCCTTCGGCGGCTCCGGCGTGGCCGCCAAGCCACTGATAGCCGCCGGTCTCGAACCGCTCCACGTCACCTGGCTACGGGTCGTCGGCGCCGCGCTGGTGATGCTGCCCCTGGCCTGGCGGCACCGCGCGCTGCCGCGCCGCCGGCCCGGTCTGCTCGCCGGCTTCGGGCTGCTCGCCGTCGCCGGCGTACAGGCGTGTTACTTCGCGGCGCTCTCCCGCATCCCGGTCGGCGTCGCGCTGCTCATCGAATACCTGGCCCCCGCCCTCGTCCTGGGCTGGGTCCGCTTCGTGCAGAAACGGCCGGTCAGCCGCGCCGCCGCGGTCGGCGTCGTGCTGGCCGTCGGTGGCCTCGCGTGCGTCGTCGAGGTCTGGTCCGGGCTGAGCTTCGACACCGTCGGCCTGGCGCTGGCGCTCGGCGCGGCCTGCTGCCAGGTGGGCTACTTCGTGCTCTCCGACCACGGCACCGACGACGAGGACGCCGCGGACCCGCTCGGCGTGATCGCCTACGGCCTGCTCATCGGCGCCGTCGTCCTCACCGTGATCGCCCGCCCGTGGGAGATGAACTGGTCGGTGCTCGACGGCGGTGCGGACATGAACGGCACCCAAGTGCCCGCCGTCGCACTGCTCGTCTGGATCGTGCTGGTCTCCACGGTGGCCGCCTACCTCACCGGGGTGGTCTCGATCCGCCGGCTCTCTCCCCAGGTGGCCGGAGTGGTGGCCTGTCTGGAGGCGGTCATCGCGACCGTGCTGGCCTGGGTGCTCCTCGGTGAGCACCTCTCCGCGCCGCAGATCGTGGGCGGCGCGGTGGTGCTGGTCGGCGCCTTCATCGCCCAGTCCGCCAAGCCGGCGGCGACGGAGACGGTGGTGGTCGCGGGGGCCGGGGCGGTCACCGGCGAGGCCGCGGCCCCCGGCCTGTCGGGTGGCGCCGCCGATGCTGACGCTCCCGACGGCGCCGCGCCCCCGGTGCCCGACAGGACCACCGGCCACCTGCGGTAATGCCTTGTGGCCGGTGAGGCCGGGCCGTAGGGTGGCGATCATGCATTCGACCGTGCTGCCCCCTCCCGCCGCGTAGGGCGGGCGGCGGCCTCCGAGGACATCCCGGCTCGGGCAAGTTCCCGAGCTGATCGTCGCTGCCTGCACACGGGACCACGCGACCTTTCCACGGCGCCCCGCGCCGTGCCGGATCTCCCGGAGCACTTCTCTCATGCATGCCACTCCTTCCTCCGCCCTGCCCGTGGGCCGGGGTCTGCTCTACGTGACCTTCGCCGCGACCGCCTGGGGCACCGCGGGTGCCGCCGCCGCCCTCCTCTACCGGGGCAGCGGGCTGGGTCCGATCGCCCTCACCTTCTGGCGCACCTTCGGCGGGCTGGTTCTCCTGCTCGCCCTCCGGACGCTGCTGCGCCGCCGGTCCGGCGGCCGGGCCGCACCCGCCCCGTACGAGCCGTGGCGGCGGCGCGTCCTCCGCGTCGTGGTGACCGGTGTCGCGCTCGCGGTCTTCCAGGCCGCCTACTTCGCCGCCGTCGCCACCACCGGGCTGGCCGTCGGCACCGTCGTCACCATGGGGGCGGGGCCCGTCCTCATCGCCATCGGGGCGCGCGTCACCATGGGCGAACGCCTCGGCGTGGGCGGTGTCCTTGCCGTCGCCGGGGCGCTGGCCGGGTTGGCGGTCCTGGTCCTCGGGGCGGACGGTGCCGCGACCGTGCGTCCGGCCGGCATCGGTTACGCCCTGCTGTCCGCGGCCGGCTGCGCCGCGATGACGCTGATCACCCGGCGGCTCGGCAGGGGCGGCGACAGCGATCCGTACGCCTCGACGAGCAGTGCCTTCGCGGTCGCCGCGCTGTGCCTGCTGCCGCTCGCGGCGGTGGAGGGATTGTGGCCGCAGGCGCACGACCTGGGCCGCAGCCTCTGGCTGATGGGCTACATCGCGGCGGTGCCGACGGCGCTGGCCTACGGGCTGTACTTCGCGGGGCTGACGGCCGTCCGGGCCGCGACCGCGTCGGTGGTCTCACTGATCGAGCCGGTGTCGGCCGCGGTCATCGCGGTGCTGTTCCTGGGGGAGCAGCTCACGATGGCGACGGCGGCCGGAACCGGGGTGCTGCTGACGGCCGTTGCCGCGCTGGCGGTGACGGAGGCGCGCGGAGCGGTGGCGGCCGCGCGGTCCGCGGCTCCGGCGACGGGCTGAGGACGGGCGCCCGGCCGGTTCGCACCGGCCGGGCAGCCGTTCCACCGGCCCGGGCGGTGAGGTCCGCCGGGCCCGGTCCCCGTCAGGAGGCGGGGGTCTCCGCGGTGCCGGCGGCCGCTGACAGGCGCCGCTGCTGATGCTCGCGGGCCGCCGCGTCCCCGGGGCCGCTCCGCTCGGCGAGGCGCGCCGAGACACGCTGCTGCACCGCTTCGCTCCGCTTGCCCCCGTACTTGAACTTGGCGCGCACGTCGCGCACTTCGAGGCGCAGGCCGCGGATGCCGGCCAGCAGCCGCCCGTACGGGGCCTCGCCCGCGGTGACCGGAGCCGAACCGCCCTCGGGCTGGAAGTGGCCCATCTGCCGCCGCAGCAGCGCCGCCTTGGCCTCCGGGTCGTCCACGACATGGGCGGTGCAGGTCAGCTGGACCGCGGCGTAGAAGCTGGTGGGGACGCCGTGCTCGGGCGGCTGGTCGTCGGCCGCCTGCCAGGGGCCGGGGATGAAGGTGTAGTCGTCGACCACGCTCAGCAGGACCGTGGGCCGGTCCTCCAGCGCCGCCCACAAGGGGTTCGGGCGGGCGAGGTGGGTGACGGCCTCGCGGCGCGCCGGGTCGTAGGCGAAGTGCAGGGGCTGCACCAGCGGCGGTTCGCCCGGTGACCCGTTGGCCGCCAGCTGCCCGAAGTCATGCGCCGCGAGCCAGCGTTGCCACTCGGCATCGTCGGCGGGGGCGTCCCAGGGGTGGATCAGCACGGTGGCTCCTCAACGGGTGGGGAGGTACGCCGGCGCGGGGATGCCGGGCGCGAGGTCGTCGGACGGTATGGGCGCGCCGTACACGGGTGCCACGGGCAGGACGCCGCTCCAGTACGGCAGCGCGAGGTCCTCGGGCTCGTCGTGGGGGCCGCCGGTACGGATCTTGGCGGAGACCTCGCGCAGATCGAGGCGGATCACGGCGGTGGCGGCCAGCTCCTTGACGTTGCCGGGCCGGGAGTCCGCGGCGCGCCCGGGCAGCACGTGATCGACCAGCGCGTCGAGCGCGGCCGACTTCTCCTCCTCGTCGATGACCTGGTACGCGGTGCCGTGCACCACGACGGAGCGGTAGTTGATGGAGTGGTGGAAGGCGGACCGTGCCAGGACCAGACCGTCGACATGAGTGACCGTGACGCAGACGTCGAGGCCGGGGTCCGGTGCCTGGCCGGCCATCCGCAGCGGCCGGGATCCCGTCGAACCGTGCAGGTAAAGGCGGTCGCCGACCCGGCCGTAGAGCGTCGGCAGCACGACGGGGGAGCCGTCGCGGACGAAGCCGAGATGGCAGAGATAGCCCGCGTCGAGGATGCCGTGCACCGTCTCGTGGTCGTACGCGGCGCGGTCGCGGGAGCGGGTCGGGGTAGTCCGGTCGGTCGGGACGTACGACTCGGCTCGGGCCATTGCGATCTCCATTGCACTAGTGCATAATTACGTTTGTGCTAGGAGAGTATCGGATCGAAGGGCGGCGCGCATCGGAGATTGCCGCCAGTGTCGAGCGAGCCATCGGTGCGGGCGAGCTCCAACCAGGCGAAGTCCTGCCACCGCTGCGGGAGTTGGCCGTCTATCTGGAGGTCAATCCCAATACGGTCGCGTCCGCCTACCGCACGCTGCGCGACCGTGGGGTGATCGAAACCGCGGGCCGGCGCGGCAGCCGCGTCCGCTCCCGCCCCGCGAGCACCCCGCGCGAGGCGCTGCGGGTGGAGGTCCCGCCGGGAGTCCGCGATGCCTCCGACGGCAACCCCGACCCCGCTTTGCTGCCCCCGCTGGAGCGGGCACTGGCCGAGGCGGCGGCGCGCAGCGCCCGGCGCCCGGCGCTCTACGGCACGCCGGCCGTCGACGAGGACCTGGCGGCGCTGGCCCGCTCGGCCCTCGCCGCTGACGGCGTCACCGAGGGGCCCGTCGCCGTCACCAGCGGTTCGCTCGACGCCATAGAGCGGGTGCTCTCCGCCCATCTGCGGCCCGGCGACACCGTGGCGGTGGAGGACCCGGGCTGGGGCAGCCTGCTCGATCTCATCCCGGCGCTCGGCCTCCGTCCCGTACCGGTGGGGGTGGACGACGAGGGCCCCCTGCCCGAGCAGTTGGCGCGCGCCCTCGACGGCGGTGCCCGTGCCGCTGTCATCACCGACCGGGCGCAGAACCCCACCGGTGCCGCCGTCAGCCGTGCCCGGGCCGGTGAACTCCGCGGCCTGCTGGCCGACCACTCCGGCGTACTCCTCATCGAGGACGACCACGGTCACGGCATCGTGGATCTCCCGCTCCACCCACTGTCCGGCGTCACCGACCACTGGGCCCTGGTGCGCTCGACGGCCAAGGCGTACGGCCCGGACCTGCGCCTCGCGGTGCTCACCGGCGACGCCGTCACGGTGGACCGGGTGCGGGGCAGACAGGGCCTGGGCCCCGGCTGGGTCAGTCATCTGCTCCAGGACACGGTGCTGCATCTGTGGCGCACCTCCGCCATCGACCCGACGGCGGTGGCCGGAGCGTACGGCCGACGACGGGACGCGCTCATACACGCTTTGGACGAGCGGGGGGTGCGTGCGCGGGGCCGCAGCGGCATGAACGTCTGGGTGCCGGTCCCCGACGAGACCGGCGCGGTGGCCCGGCTCCTGCACTCCGGCTGGGCGGTGGCTCCCGGCGCCCGCTTCCGACTTCAGTCCCCACCCGGCATCCGCATCACCGTCTCCGGCCTTACCGACCACGACATCACCCCGGTCGCCGACGCCGTTGCCGCGGCGGTGGGGAGGGGGGAGGTGCGGAGGTACGAGTGAGGTGGGGAATGAGTGGGGCGGGCGGTGGCGAGGTTGGCGGGGGGCTCCGGCTTCGGCCGTGCGCGTTGATGGCGTGGGGCCCCGGGGGGCGGGGACGGGTGCCAAAGCCCCCGGCCCCAACCCGACCGAGGATATGGCTGGTCGGTCCGGCGGTCCGGCGGTCCGGCGGGGTTGGTGTGGTCGGAGGTGGGCCGGGCGGCCGGTAGCGCGGTGCCGTTCCGGCGCGAGGGGAGCCGGGCCCGGCGCCACCGGGCCCCGATCGCCGAGCGCCCCTGGGTGAGCGCCCGGCGACGGTGACCCCGTTCCGGGCCCAGAGGCTGGGGCGCTCGGCGGGAGGTGGATCGGGAGGTGGAGGGTGAGTCCCGTGGCGCCGGGCCGGGTCCGGTTGGTCGGGCAGCGTCGTTCGGTCGCCTACGTGCGCGGGGCCGCTTACCTGCGTTGAGCCGCCGAGCTGGGGATGGTCGTGGGGCTGGGCGCGGTCGTCGGGCGAGGACGGCTTTGGGTGAGGGCGGCGCCGGCCAGGATGATCAGGGCGCCGAGCGGGGTGTTCCAGCTCAGGTACTCGTCCAGGAGGGCGACTCCGGCGGCGGTGGCGATCACGGGGACGAAGTAGGTGACCATCTGGGCCGTCGTGGGTCCGACCTCGGCGACCAGTCCGTACTGGAGGAGGAAGGCGAAGCCGGTGCCGAGAGCGCCGAGGGCGAAGACGGCGAGCAGCGGGATCAGCGGCAGGCCGGTCGGGGCGGTCGTGAACAGCGGGGTGACGACGGCGAGTTGGGCGGCCGCCAGCAGCAGCTGGGTGCTGGACATCGCGAGGTGGGAGTGCGACGTGCCGGCCAGGGTGCGCCGGACGTAGATCCAGCCGATGGGGTAGCTGAGCGACGCGCCGAGCGCCATCGCGGTGCCGGTCAGGTCCGTGCCGGCGAAGCCCTGCCAGGCACCCAGCACGGTGAGTACGCCCAGAAAGCCGATGCCGAGGCCCGCCACCCGGCGTCGGGTGGGCCGGTCCTCCGAGAGCGCGACGACCGACAGGACCATGCCCCACAGCGGGGAAGTGGCGTTGCAGATGCCGGCCAGCGTGGAGGGGATGGTCAGCTCCGAGTAGGCGAAGAGGGAGAACGGCAGCGCGTTGAGGAAGAACGCGGCCACCGCGAGGTGCCCCCAGGTGCGGGCGGAGCGGGGGAGCCGCTCGCGCTTGACCAGGAGGATGACCATCAGCACCAGTGCACCGAACGTGACCCGGCCGAGCGTGACCTGAAGCGGCGCGAAGCCCTGGGTGCCCACCTTGATGAAGAGGAAGCTGAACCCCCAGATCAGGGAGAGAACGGCGAAGCGGAGCCGCCAGCCGAGGGCGCGGGAGCGGCGTGCGAATCCGCCGCCGGTGCCGGGGGAGGCCGGCGTGGCCGCATCAGCCGCCGTGGTGGCAGGGGTGGAGAGGGGCGCTGGTGCAGCGGAGGGCGCAGGGGCGGCGGAGGCGTTCGGGGCGCCGGTGGCGGTGCTCATGACGTCAACGATGCGGTCTGCAACTTCGTAGCACAAGCGAGATTTCGTGGGAGGTATCGCTTAGCATTGCTTACATGTTGAACTTGGATCGCCTGCGGACGCTGAGCGCGGTGGCCCGCCACGGCTCGGTGAGTGCGGCGGCGGACGGACTGCATGTGACGACCTCGGCCGTCTCGCAGCAGATCGCCAAGCTGGAACGGGAGACCGGGCAGCAGCTGCTGGCGAAGAACGGGCGCGGGGTGCGGCTGACCGACGCCGGACGGCTGCTCGCCGAGCACGCGGTGCGCATCCTGTCCCAGGTCGAGCTGGCCCAGGCCGAGCTGGAGGCGCATCGCGGCCAAGCCGTGGGTGAGCTGCGGCTGGGCGCATTCCCCACCGCGGCGCGCGGCCTCCTGCCGCCCGCGCTCGCCGCACTGCGCGTCGAGCACCCCCAGCTGCGCGCGGGTCTGACCGAGATGGAGCCGGACGAGTCGGTGCGGGGTGTGGTGCGCGGCGACATCGACCTGGCGGTGGTCCTGGACTGGTACAACCGGCCGCTGTCGCTGCCCGAGGGCCTGGCCAAGGCCCCGCTGCTGGACGACCCCGCGGATGTGGCGATGCCGTCCACGCATCCACTGGCCGGCCGGCGGTCCGTGGAGCTGGAGGAGTTCGCGGACGACGAGTGGATCTCCTGGCCGCAAGGGGAGTTCTGCAACGAATGGCTGATGTTCACGCTCCGCAGCAGGGGCATCGAACCGCGCGTCGCGCACATGGCGGAGGAACACGGCACCCAACTCGCCCTGATCGCTGCCGGGTTGGGGGTGGCGGTGGCGCCGCGCCTGGGCCGCGGGCCGGTGCCGGAGGGGGTGAGCGTGGTGCCCGTACGCCATACGATGCGTCGCCATGTGTACGCCATCTGGCGCGCGGACGCGGACCGCAGGCCCTCGATCCGCGCGGCGGTGGGTGCGCTGCGTACGGCGGGTGAGCGCGCGTCGAGGGCTGCTGAGGGGGCGCCGCAAGCGGGGCGCTGCTCCCAGGGGCCGGTCTGCGTTCGACGGTATTGCGCTGCGTGTGGGTGGTCTTGACGAAGTCCGGTGGTCGTCCGCCTTGGCGCACGCGCTGCCTGGATCACCCCGCGCCGGCTGGTTGTAGCCTCGGCCCTTATGAGTTGGCTGCCTGACGACTTCGTCCACCCCGTCCACGTGCCCGTTCCCCACACCGCGCTTCATCTGCGGCCGATCCGGGAGTCGGACACCGCGCTCGACTACCCCGCCGTGATGGGCTCCCGAGAGCGCCTGTGGGAGATCTTCGGCCCGGCCTGGGCTTGGCCCCAGGAGACGATGACTTATGAAGAGGACCGCATCGACCTGCTGCGGCACGAGAAGGAGATAGCCGCACACCAGTCGTTCAACTACGCGCTGCTGGACGAGGAGGAGACGGCGCTCCTCGGCTGCGTCTACATCGACCCGCCCGAGCGCACCGGCTCCGACGGAGAGGTCTCCTGGTGGGTGGTGGACGACCTCGTCGGCAGCGAGGCGGAGCGCGCGCTCGACGCCCTGGTGCCGCAGTGGATCGCCGCCGACTGGCCCTTCCAGCAGCCCCGATATCTGGGCCGCGACATCACCTGGCAGGACTGGCTCGCGCTGCCGCGCGCCTCGTGACACGTCCGAGGTGGTGCCTGGTTGGTGACGTCGCAGATCGTCTGATCCAGGCGAATTCGCCCCGAGCCGTCCACGCGTATCTGCGTCGCCGCGGCATCGCCCCCCGAGAGGACAAGCCTCCCGGGGCCTCCTGTGGCTCCCGGCCTACCAGCACCCGGCCGCGGGACGGAGTCCCCACCCCGGCCATTTGACGGGCTCCCAGCCCAGGCCCCAGTGGATGAGCCCATGCGTCTCCACTCATCCCCGGGGGGACGGGCTAGCGAGCCCCGGTCAGGTGGGCGGGACGATGCCGCGGATGACGTCCAGCTCCAGCAAGTCCTGTGGCCGGATGTGGAGTTGGTCGGCGGTGTCGTGGATCTGTCGTTCGTCGCGCTTGAGGATGGCGGCGGCCAGTTCGGGAGCGATCACCGAGAAGTAGCTGTCCGGTGTCGCCCAGAGCCGGCCGGGCGCGGCCAAGGCCAGCGCGCCGCCCGACCCGCCCTCGCCGATGAGCAGGGACGTCACCGGGACCCGGGCGGTGGCGAGCGCCGCGAAGCAGTCGGCGATCGCCGCACCGGCGCCGGCCCGCTCGGCCGCCGCGTCGTTCGCGGCCCCCGGGGTGTCCACGAGCGTGAGGACCGGGATGCCGAGGCGGTCCGCGAGTCGGACGAGTCGGGCGGCGGTACGGAATCCGGCCGGGCGGGTGGCCGTACCGCACTGAGCGGCGAAGGCGATCGTCCGGCCGTCCCGCCGGCCGAAGCCGCAGCGTATGCCAAGGTCGACGCCACCGCAGCGATCGCCGCTGATCTCCTCGCGGTCGTCGAAGTACGCCTCCAGATACGCCTCGGCGTGCGGCCGCCGGGCCTCGCGGGCGCGCAGCACCGCCTGCCAGCCGGACTCCGGCAACCCGGGCGCGCCGAGCGCCTTCGGCGGGGGCGCCGGCTCGACGTCGCGGCCGGCGGATCCGCCGGGAGGGCAGAGCAGCCGCAGCCACCGCTGGAGCGTGCCGCGCAGCCGGTCGGCCGGGACCACGGCGTCGATCTGCCCGGATGCCAGCTGTCCTTCGGCGGAGTAGGCGTGCGGATCGGCGTCGGGCGGGCGTACCCGCGAGCCGGCGAAGCCGATCTGGGCCCCCGGGAGCGCGAGGATCACATCGGCGGCCGCGCCGAGCGTGGCCCACCCGCCACCCGTCGTCGGATCCCGGAGCACCGCGATCTGCGGCAGCCCCGCGGCACGGTTCAGTGCGGACTGCCGGGCCACCCGCTGGAGTTGGGTCAGTGCGCGCATCCCCTCCTGCATGCGGCTGCCGCCGGTGGCGATCAGCGAGACGACCGGCAGTCCCCGCTCCCGGGCCTCGGTGTAGGCGGCCTCCAGCCGGTCGCCGGTGCGTTCGCCCAGGGAGCCGCCCAGATACCGGAACTCGAAGGAGAGCACGACGGCTTCGGTGCCGCCGATCACGGCCAGTGCGGCCACCACCGACTCGTCCTCGCCGGTCCGCGCGCGGGCCCGGGCCCGCGCCTCGTCGTAGCCGCGCCAGCCCAGCGGACCGTCGGGCCCCGCCGCACCCGCGGACAGCCCTGCCTCGGGCGAGTCCGGTGGTGCTGTCGAAGGCGGCTCCGGAGAGGTGCCCGGTGGTGCCTTCGGCGGCGGCCCCGAGGCAGCGGGGGCGAACCCGCCTGGCGGTTCCGGCAGCTCGCGGTACGTGTCCGTGACCGCTGCCAGGGCCTGGCGGGCGGTCAGTCGGGTGCAGGGCAGGCCGCCGCCCTCATGCACGGAGCTCTCGCTTCATGATCTTGCCCATGTCGTTGCGCGGCAGCGCGTCCAGGAAGTGCACGGTGCGGGGGCGTTTGTGCGGCGCGAGCTGGCGGGCGACGTGGTCGGCCAGTTCTTGCGCGGACGGCGGCGGCCCGGCCTCCGGGCCGCTCTCCGGTACCACCCAGGCGACGATCCGCTCGCCGAGATCCTCGTCCGGGACGCCGGTGACGGCTGCCTCGGCCACTCCGGGGTGCGCCAGCAGCGCGTTCTCGATCTCGCCCGCGCCGATCTTGTACCCGCCGCTCTTGATCAGGTCGGTGGCCTTCCGGCCGACGATGCGGTAGTTGCCGGCGGCATCGCGGGTCGCCATGTCGCCCGTACGGAACCAGCCGCCGTCGAACGCGGCGGCGGTGGCTTCGGGACGGTTGAGGTACTCCACGAAGAGATTCGGGCCGCGCACCTGGATCTCACCGACCGTCTCGCCGTCATTGCCCTCGATGGGCCGGCCGGCCTCGTCGACCAGCCGGACGTACACCCCCGGCAGCGGCACCCCGACCGTGCCCGCCGCGTCCGGGCCGTCCGCCCGCACGCTGGTGTTCATCAGCGTCTCGGTCATGCCGTAGCGCTCGATCACCCGGCGCCCGGAGGCCGCCGCGATCCGCTCGTGATCGGTCAGCGGCAGGGCGGCCGAGCCGGAGACCAGCAGCCGGGCCCGGGCGAGCGCCTTGGCCAGCACGGGATCGCGGCCGGCCTCCGCGGCCAGCCGGTGGTACATCGTCGGCACACCGAACAGCATCGTGCCGTCCGCCGACAGCTCCCGGGCGACCGCCTCGGTGCTGAAACGCCCCAGGTGGTGCACGCTGCCGCCGCGCCGCAGCGGGCCGAGGACGCCGAGGATCAGGCCGTGGACGTGGAACAGCGGCAGGGCGTGCACGAGGACGTCGTCGGCGGTCCACTGCCAGGCGTCCTGCAGGGCGTCCAGGGTGTGGGCCAGGGCACGGCGGGGGAGGACGACGCCCTTGGGCGGGCCGGTCGTACCGGAGGTGTAGACGATCAGGGCCGGGGCCTCGTCGCCCGGCTCCGGGGGCAGCGGCGCGGGCGTGGCCTCGTCGGGTGAGTCGGCGACCTCGATGTCGATGCGTGACAGCGCCGCGAGCGGGCCCGGCAGGTCGGCGCCCGGCTCGGCCAGGACGAGCGAGGGCGCGCTGTCCGCCACGATGTGCGCCAGCTCGCTCTCGCCGATCTTCGGGTTCACCGGGACGGCGGCCACCCCGGCGAGCAGCGCGGCCACCACGCCGACCGAGGTCTCCAGCGTCGGCGTCGCCCAGACCGCGATCCGGGTCCGGCCGGCGATCCGCTCGGCGAGCGCACCCGCCACCGACGCCAGTTGGCGATAGCTCAGTGCGCGGTCGCCGAAGCGCAGCGCGGGGGCGGGGGATGCGTCGCGCAGTGCGGGGAAGAGCACGTCCACCGGTTCTCCTTCGTCCTCGTCGGCGTCCGGCCCGAAGCGGCCGGGTGGGCCCGCCTCCGCACCCTGCCCGGCGCGGAGCGGGCTACCCACCCCACTTTGGCAGAGACCACTGACAATGCGATCACCGCACGGCGTGGGCGCCCGCACCCCTGCCCGTCACCCCGGGATCCCGCGCGCCGGCCCCTCAGCCCGGGCCCGCGCCACGGGCCCCTCAACCCGCGAGCCCGCCCACCGGCCCTCAGCCCGGGATCTTGCGGAAGTCCCAGGACGCGATCGATTCCGGTGTGAGTCGCAGCCAGGCGTGCCGGCCGTCGTGCGGCATCGCGGACATGCCGAAGTACTTCCGGGCGAACCGGGCCTCCGGGGCGTCCAGTTCGGCACACGGTTCACCGGTCCGCGGCACCTCACCGACGAACTCCGCACGGCCGGTGAGCTCGGCCCCGCGCAGCTCGTCGTACGCATGGCCGTCGTCGACCACCACCGCGATCCGCGGGTCCTTGCGGAGCTGGGCCCACCGCTTGCTGCGGGTGATCGAATAAAGCCAGAGCGCCGTGCCGTCCCACGTGAACCACAGCGCCCCGACGTGCGGCGCGCCGTCGCCGCCGACCGTCGCCACCCGGCAGGTGCGCTGCTCGGCGAGGAACGCGTCCAGCTCGCCCTGTTCCATCATGATCCGGCGTCCGCGCCGCTGTGTGTCGGCCATCCGTCATCGCCTCCGCTGCCTGTCGCCACCGTGTCCGACCGTCACCGTGTCCGACGATCCACCCGAACTGACTGGGCGTCAGAAAGCATGAGCGCTCTTCCTGGTGTACGCAATGCCCGGTACTCTCGCCCGCCTCGCACGGGACCGCACCATGGCGGGCCCGGTGACCGACCGGGGCCGCCGGACAAGGGTCGGGCCCGCCGGGGTCGGTCTCCGCAACGGATCGCCAGAGGGGAACCGCCATGCCACCGGACGCCGCACGGCTTGCTGAGCAACTGGACCCGGCCTCGACGGTGCTGCTCACCGTCGAGTGCCAGCGCGGCGTGGTCGGACCCGACAGCGCGCTGCCCGAACTCGCGGCGGTGGCACGCGCCTCGGGAGCCCTGACGAACATCGCCCGCCTGGTGGCGGCCGCCCACGACGCCGGCGTCCAGGTGCTGCACGCGGTCGCCGAACGCCGGCCCGACGGCCGGGGCGCCAGCCGCAACGCCCGGCTCTTCAAGGCCGCCGAACGGCTACCCGTCCAGCAGATCACCGGGTCGACGGCGGTGCGTATCGCCGATCCGATACCGGTGTCGCGGGCCGACCTGGTGGTGCGGAGGCTGCACGGCCTCTCCCCGATCGCCGGCACCGACGTGGACGCACTGCTGCGCAATTTCGGGTGCCGGACGCTGGTCGTCACCGGGGTGTCGGCGAATGTGGCGATCCCCAACGCCGTGTTCGACGCGGTCAACCTCGGCTATACGGCCGTGGTCCCGGCGGACGCCATCGCCGGGGTGCCGGCCGACTACACCCCCGCCATGGTCCGCAACACGCTCGCCCTGGTCGCCACCGTCACCACCACCGAGGACGTCCTGACCAGCTGGAAGCGCCCCCGCCGCGGCCGCTGAGCGAACCACGGTCCGCCCCGTGTCGCCGGCTCCGGGGGTGTGGCCGGCCGGTGCGCGGTGGGTGCGTCACCGAGCCGCCCGCAGCCGCAGAGCGGTGACGGACCAGTCGAGTACCGGGGCCAGGCGTTCCGGTGCGGGCCAGTCGTTGATCAGCGCGAGCAGCTGGAGGTACCGGTCCCTACGCGGATCGCTCGCGGCTTCCAGACGGTGCAGCATCCACCGGCGCAGCTCGGCGTCGTCGGGGCGGTCGTGGACCAGCGCACACCGCGCGGCGAGTGCCGCGACGACGGGATCGGCCTGGGGCGAATCCGGGCTGATGCCGGACGCCACGGCTGGTCCGACGAGCTCACGGGCGGCGGCGACCAGGTCCGGCCGCGGTGGCGTGGGTGCGCCGTCGGGCAGGCCGGCCGCATGGTCTTCGGCAAGGCGCCGCACGCCGGCGCGGAAATCCGGGTCCAGGGACAGTTCGGCCAGTTCCATCCACGCCCTGACCTGCTCGTCTGTGGGGGTGGCGGGGAGTTCGGGGGTCATGGAGCGCCGGACTGCGGCATGCCGGCCGCCGCCGGGAAGCCCTGCGAAGACGGCGTCGAGGAATCCTTCGATCAGGCGCCGGCGTTCGGCGGCGGACAGGGTGGCCAGCTGGTGCATGAGTGCCATCTCCTTCGGCGTGGGCTCGCGCGTGGCTGCGGCCGTCAGCACCGCCCGTCGCAGACGCAGGACGCTGATCTGCACGTCCAGTGCGACGGCGTGCTCCGCGGCGACGTCGCTGAGCGTGAGTTCCTGGTCCACGACCCGCCGGATCATGTCGAGGCCGAGCCCCAGTTCTCGCAGCGTCCGCACGAGGGCAAGGCGAGCGACCGCGTCCGGTGCGTAGCGCCGGTATCCGGCGTGGGTCCGGTCGGCAGGCGCCACGATGCCGCGATCGGAGTAGAACCGGATCGTCTTGACTGTCAGCCCGGTGCGCCGGGCCAGTTCGCCGATCGAGTAAAGGGTGCCGCCGTCCATGCACCGACCTTCCTGTCTCCCCCTGCGGGAGACTCAAGTCCCGGAGTGCATGGCGGGCGGGGAGGCAGTCGCGCAGCGCGGGATTTACGGGCAGCGGCCGTGCACGAGACGGGGTTCGGGCTCGTGCAGGGCCCGCTGACCGGCGTCGCAGCCGAGCCGGGGGCTCGACCGCTTCACGCCTGGAACTCGGTGAGGTCGATGGCGTGCACGCACAGGGGAAAGCCGTACACCGGGTGTGCCGTTTCGCGGTCCGGCGCCATGCCGAGCTTGCGGATGACGTTCTCGGAAGCCTCGTCGCCGAGCCGGCTGATGCTGATGACGCGGTCGAGGCCACGGTCCTGGAGCGCGAACTCCAGCGTGGCCTGGGCGGCTTCGGAACCGTATCCCTGGCCCCAGAACTGGGAGCCCAGCCGCCAGCTGATCGCCACGGCGGGCAGCACCTCCGGCAGGAACTCGGGCACGGACAGCCCCACGAAGCCGGCCAGTTCGCCGGAGGCCAGCAGCTCGACGGCGAAGAGGCCGAAGCCCTCCTCGTCCCACTCCTCCTCCCACCGCTCGATGTCCTCTGCCGTCTGGTCCAGGTCGCGCACCGAGCCGTCGTCGATCCAGCGCATGACCCGTGGGTCCCCGTTGATGTCCGCCATGGGCACAAGGTCGTCGTCGTCCCAGCGGCGGAGCAGGAGGCGGGGGGTGCGGATCTCGGTCATGGCGCCCATCCTGCCGAAAGCGGGAGCCGTATCGGTAATCGGCACCTGGCGGCGGGCAGGCCGGGCACGTCGGCGGACAATGCGTGGTGTGGTCGCCGGGCCTCTGCTCTGGCATCATGAAGAAAGTGGAACTTTGCTCCGGTTTGCCGTACGGGGCAGTGCTCCTTTTTGGCGAGGCGATGGCGAGGCGAGGGCGCTTCGACGGCGGTTCCACGGCGGTTGCACGGCGGGAGGAGTGGCGCGGTGAACGACAGGGGCGAGGGCGCGGGGCGCGCAGCCCGGCCCAAGCGGACGGACGCGCGGCGGAACGAGGAGACGCTGCTCGACGCGGCGGCCGCGGTGTTCGTCACGTCAGGCGTGGAAGCGCCGGTACGCGACATCGCCGCCAAGGCCGGTGTCGGGATGGGCACGATCTACCGCCACTTCCCGACGCGAGCGGATCTCATCATCGCCGTCTACCGCCACCAGGTCGACGCCTGCGCCGAGGCCGGGCCGACCCTGCTGGCGACCAGCGCGACTCCGTACGCCGCACTGGGGCGATGGATCGACCTCTTCGTTGATTTCCTCGTCACCAAGCACGGACTCGCCGCCGTGCTGCAGTCCGACAACACCGGCTTCGAGACGCTGCACGCCTACTTCCTCGACCGCCTCGTGCCCGTGTGCGCCCAGCTGCTCGACGCCGCAGCGGATGCCGGCGAGATTCGGTCCGACCTGGCGGCCTACGAGCTCATGCGCGGCGTCGGGAACCTCTGCATCGGCGCGGACGGCGACCCCCGCTACGACGCACGCCGGCTGGTCGAGCTCCTCATCGCAGGGCTACGCCGACCGTCCTGACCCTCGGCCGCTTCGCCAGCTCGCTCGTCAGCCCTCGGAGGCGCCGCGCCGGTGCTGCTGCTTCCGGTAGAGGGCGATGGCCTGCTGCGGTGGGTAGTTGGGCAGCGTGGACACCGTGCCGGTGTCCTTCGCGACGACGAGGCTGCTGCCGCCGGGCGGCGCCGGGAGCGGCCGGCCGTTCGCGTCGACGGGCGCCACCTGCGTCGCGTACGTCGCGTACACGAGATAGCCCAGATCGAATTCCAGCACCTGCAGCGGGGCGGGGCTTCCGTCGGTGTTGCGCGGCGGGCCGAACCGGCTGCGCACCCACTCCAGGGCCTCCTGCGGAGTCGTGGGCACCGCCCGCGGACCGGCCGGGGAGCTGTTGTCCGACGTCATGGGAACTCCTTGATCTCCTCGGCTGGTGGCCGGCGCATGAATGAGGACATCGAAGCACTGGTACGTCGACTGGCAGCCGGGGAGCGGGCCTCCGACGTGCGGGAACGCCCGTGGGCCCTTAGCCTCGGAGGTCGGGGGGTAGGTCGCGGCCGCAGTCCCCGGGCGTGAGGAGTGAGGCTCCATGGAGATCTTTCCCCCGATTCCGCTGTCGCAGTGGAAGGATTCCAAGGAGACGCTGCACCGCTTCGCCCAGGTCATCGGCAAGATCCGGCTGGCGAGCAGCCCCCGGCGCAACCACTGGTGGAACGTTCCGTACCACGTCACGGGCTGCGGCATCACGACCCGTCCGATGGGCCTGGTCGACGGAAACCCGATCTTCACGATCGACTTCGACTTCGTCGAGCACCTGCTGATCGCACGCGCCCTGGACGGGCGCACGGCGTCGTTCTCACTCCTCGGGCAGTCCGTCGCGTCGTTCTACGACAACGCCCTGGCGGCCTTGCGCGCGGTCGGCGTGGCAGCCGCCATCGAGCGCCCCCACCCGTTCGACCTGCCCGACGGCAAACGGCACTTCGCCGAGGACACCGAACACGCCGCCTACGACCCGTTCTGGGTCAACCGCTACTGGCAGGTGCTGAGCCAGGTCAGCCTGGTCCTGGAGGAGTTCTCCGCCGGCTTCTCCGGAAAGATCAGCCCGGTGCATCACTTCTGGCACACCTTCGACCTGGCCGTCACCCGTTTCGGCAGCCGAACCGTGGAGCAGCCCGCGCACGTCGACCCGGTGACCCGCGAGGCGTACTCCCGAGAAGTCATCAGTGCGGGCTTCTGGTTCGGCGACGACGCGTTTCCCCGGCCGACCTTCTATTCCTACGCGGCACCGGAGCCTGACGGACTCGCCGCCCAGCCGCTGCGCCCCGAGGCCGCACGCTGGGCCGAGCTACGAGGAAGTCACCTGGCCCTCCTGGATTACGACGATGCCCGGGCCACGGAGAACGCCCGGGACACGGTCCTCGACTTCTACGAAACCGTCTATCGGTCCGCGGCACTCCTCGCGGACTGGGACGTCGATGCCCTGGCCTGCCCCGCGGGCATGACCGATCCGCAGGCCCTGCGAGGCGGCTGACCACTCCTGGTGCCCGTTGGGCTGACCGACGTCCCGGGGAGGCCCGCCACTTCCCGGCGGGCCTCCTCCTCGGTCAGCCGAGGGTGACCGAGCCGCCCTTGACGTTCACCTTGGCGGGCTCCAGCGCCTTGGTGGCGGGGCCGTGCTTCACGCTGCCGTCGGTGATGTCGAACTTGCTGCCGTGGCACGGGCAGTTGATGGTGCCGCCGGAGACCTCGTTGACGACGCAGCCGGCGTGGGGGCAGACCGCGGAGAACGCCTTGATCTCGCCCTCCTTCGGCTGGGTGACCACGACCTTCTCGGCCTTGAAGATCTTGCCGCCGCCCTGCGGGATCTCCGAGGTCTTGGCCAGCGTGCCACCCGCGCCGCCACCGGCCTGGCCCCCGCCTCCGCTCCCGCCCGCGTCCTGCGAGCCGCCGCCCTCCGCGTTCTTCGCCCCGGAACCGCCGGCGTCCGACATGCCGCCGCAGGCCGCGAGCGCGGCGGTCAGCCCGGCCGCGCCGACGGCCGCGACGACGGCCCGGCGGCAGGCCCCGCGCCCCCCGGGCACCGAGGCCATCGCCGGCCGCTCCACCGCCGTCGACTCGGGCGCTGTCGTCGCCCCGGCCGCCGTCGTCGCATCGGCCTGCGTCCGTGCCGCGGTCTGCGTGCGTGCCGCGGTGTCCGTCCGCTGCTCGGTGTCCGTCCGCGCCGATGCTGCCTGTCGAGCCATGGTGTGCCTCCGGTTCCTGGTGCCTTCGGTGCGCGCTGTCGTCGTCCATGGACGTTGCAACGGGCCATACGCGAGCGCGGCCGGGCGTGTTCAATGCCGGCCGGGTTCCGTGCGGAGGTGTTGCGTTTGGACAAAAGCGCGCCCCACCGGTGGAGCGGAGGCAACCGGTCAGCCCTCGTCCGCGCTCCTCCTCAGGGCGTCGAGCAGAAAGTCCCGCTGGGCGTACAGGAGTTGCTCGTTGACCGCGTCGGCCGGTGCGTGGGTGGCGCCGGACAGCGGCAGCACACTGTGCGGCCGGCCGGCGGCCAGCAGCTCCGCCGAGAAGCGCAGGGTGTGCGCGACCGCGACGTTGTCGTCGGCGAGCCCGTGGACCAGCAGCAACGGGCGCCGCAGCAGATGGCCCCGGCCGGCCAGCGAGGAGCGCGCGTAGTTCTCCGGGTACTGGTCCGGGTGGCCGAGATACCGCTCCTTCCAGTGGGAGTCGTACAGCCGCATGTCGGTGGGCGGGGCGCCGGCGACCGCCGCGTGGAAGACGTCCGGGTGGTGCAGCACCGCGCCCGCCGCCAGGTATCCGCCGAACGACCAGCCGCGGATCCCGACCCGCGTGAGGTCCAGGTCACCGCAGTGCGCCGCGGCCGCGTGGAGGGCGTCCACCTGGTCCTCCAGCGCGGGGGTGAGCTGATCGCCGTGAATGGTCTTCTCCCAGGCGGGGCCCCGGCCCGGCGTGCCACGCCCGTCGACGGCCAGTACCGCGAAGCCCTGCTCGGCGAACCACTGCGACACGCAGACGAACCAGTCGCGGGTCCGCCCCACCTTCTGCATCCCCGGCCCGCCGTAAGGATCGACCAGCACCGGCAGCTTCTCCGCGCCCTCCCGGTGCCACGACGGGAGGAACAAGGTGCCGCGCAACTGCCGTGCGCCGAGCGTGAGATGGCGCGGTCGTGGCGCGATCACCGGCTCCTCGGCGAACGAGGCGATGACGGCGTGCGCACCGCTCCCTTCGGCGACACCGTCGGCAGTACCCTCGCCCGGGGCGTGCGACGAGCCGCCGCCGTCCGGGACGTCCGTGGGCGCGCTTCCGTCCGAGGAGCCGCCGGCCGCGCCTCCGGCCGGCGCCGCTCCGGGCTCCCGTACGACGCTGACCTCCTCCCCGCCCGGTGTGCTGCCCGCCAGGACGACGGTGCCGCCCCGGGCCACGCCCGAGTACCTGCCGGGGCCCCGGCTCAGCCGCTGGTTCCCGTGCTCCGGTTCATGGCGCCACACATGGGTCTCCAACGGGTCCTCGCTCGCCGTGAAGAGCACCGACTCGCCCTCGACCCCGAGGACCTCGCACAGCTGGAGCCCCTCCGGCGTGACCCGCCGCCCGCCCACGGTCAGATACCGGGTGTCGCCCGCGTCCTCCGGGACCACCAGCGCGCCGGAGGCGGTACGGGCCGGAGTGCCCGGCACCAGCTCCACCCACGCCGGATCGGTCCGCTCGTGCCGGACCTCGGTGGCCCCGGTCACCGGGTCGACCGCGAGCGTCCGCAGGGTGCGCTGGTCGCGGCTCTGTACGGCGAGGAACGGCCCGTGCGCGTCCCAGCCGGCGTCGACGAGGTACTCGTACGCGGTGCGGTCCCACGCCACTTCCACCCGCTCGCCGTCCAGTGCGACCAGGTACGCGCCGACCTCCGCGTTCGGGGTTCCGGCCGCCGGATACGCGATGACCCGGGGCGGCTTCGCGGGATCCGCGGGATCGGCGAGGTAACGCCGTGCCACGCGGCCGGTGTCGACCCTGGCCACCAGCAGGCGACGGCTGTCCGGTGCCCACCAGTGGCCGCGCATCCGGTGCATGGACTCGG
Source organism: Streptomyces lydicus (assembly GCF_000717345.1). Classification (GTDB taxonomy): domain Bacteria; phylum Actinomycetota; class Actinomycetes; order Streptomycetales; family Streptomycetaceae; genus Streptomyces; species Streptomyces lydicus. Next base: position 46,613 of record NZ_JNZA01000017.1, read on the forward strand.
CCGCCACGTATTCGGGCAGTCCGTAGGAGACGTCCGGCGACTCCGCGCGGGCCAGTTGCCGGTCGCCGCCGGTCACGTCGACGACATGGAGGCACCGGCCGGTCACATACGCGATGTGCCGCCCGTCGGGGGACGGGCGGGGGTCGACCACCGGCCCGGCCGCCGGGACCGGGAACGGTGCGCCGTCGTCCGTGCGTACCGCCCACAGGGCGCCGGAGAGCGCGAACGCGGCGAGCCGGACGGCGGCATCGGTCGCGTACGACACCACGCCCACCGACCGCTCACGGGCCCGCTCCCGGCGCAGTCGCTCCTCCTCGGGGACCGCCTCGGAGCCGGCCCCCACCAGGAGCGCCGGGTCGGCCAACAGCCTTTCCTCGCCGTCCTCGTACTGCCAGAGCCGGCCCACCGGGTCGGTGCCGGAGCCCGTACGGACGAAGAGCACGCGACGGCCGTCGGGGGAGACCGTGAGGTGGCGCGGCACGCCGAGCGAGAAGCGGCGGGTGCGGGCGAACTGGCGCGGGAAGGCCGCGGCAGCGGCGGAGTTCACGGTGCTGCGGTCGGCGGCGCCGTCGGAAGTGCCGTCGGGTGTGCTGTCCGAGGCGCTGCCCGTAGCGGTGTCCAGAGTCCTGTCCAAAGTGCTGTCCTCCAGGATGGTCGTGGTGGTCCCTTGCGGGTGGGCGGTGTGGTGTTTCCGGGTGGTGCGGTGGTGCGCTCTCCACGGGTTCGCGGGCGTGCGGGGCCCTGCGGAGATCTCCGGGTGAGCCCTGCGCTGCCGGCTGTGCGGCGTGCGGGGTGGATCGAGTGCCCGGCGGGTGGTGGTCCAGCCGTCCGGCATGGATGACGCACACCCCGGCTCTCCATGGGCCGGCCCGATGCCCGGATCCGGGCGCTGAAGATGAGCCGGTCCGTACTGGGGCCGACGGGCGCGAGAGGCGCGCCGGCTCCGGTCCCGGGCCCTGGGGGCCGGGGTGCCGGCCCTGCCCCGGCCTCGCGGAGCGTTCGAACGGCTTCGGGATCTTACTGCCTGACGGCCCTCCGGCGGAACAGGTGTGCGCCGGGTGTCCGGTTCCCGTCGGCACGGGCCGGCGAGATCCAGGAACGGACGCGCGCCCGCTCCTGGACGCCTGCCGGGACGCGCGCCTCTCGCGCACCGGGCGCTACGCCTGCCGGCGCAGGCCCGGGCGGGCCGTCGTGCCCGCGACACGCCTGCTGAGCTGCGATGAAACGGATCCGTGCGCAGGTGACCCGAAGGGGTGAATCCATACGCCCATCGCGACGCGCCGGCCGCGCGGCCGGCAGCGCGCCGCACCCACGATGGTGCCTCCGGGGGGACTTCGTTCACCCTCCCGAGGAAGGCTGCCCGGTGGACCAGCGAATAGCACAGGTGAAGATCCATCCGGCCATCGGCATCGCCCGGGTCGGCAACAGTCCCCAACCGCCCTTCATGGGGCCGGAGTCACCGGACCAGCCGCCGCTGCCGGCCGGCTCCTACAAGGACGGCTCGGGAAAGCTCGTCCGGCAGGCCGCCCGCTTCCGGGTGTACGGCTACAACCAGGCGGGAGAGGTCGTCCGGGAGCTGAAGCTGGGCGAGGGCGGCGTGACCGAGATCAAGTGGTCGGTGCACCTCGCCAACAAGAAGGCCGCGTGGTACCAGTTCCACATTCCGCTCGACATCCCCGAGGCCGCCGGGCTGCCGGACGCGCAGCGGGCCCGGCGGAACGCCGGCGTCAGCGACCGGAAGAAGCTCGTCATCGATGCCGGCCGCAAGGCCGTCCGCGCCTCCGTGCACGAGACCGCCGCCCTGACCGGGAAGATCATGACTGATGCGGTCACCCTCGGCGCGCTCTCCACCCAGAGCGACGGCCGGCTGGTGGTCGTCGGCGGAAACGGCACCTCGGCCTCGTACAGCAACGGCCCGATCACCGGCGTCGCCAACAACGACACCTGGTACGACGACGTCTCCGACGGCCCGGTCACCGCCGAGGTCACCATCAACGGCGTCACCAAAGCCGCCACCGGGAGCTGGGTCGTGGTCGCCCCGCCGCACTACGCCCCCGGCGTGAAATCCGTCCGCACCCTCTACGACCTGCTGTTCGACGTGTTCGTCACCGAGCAGACGCTGCCCGCCCAGGCCACGGTCTCCTACCCGGACCACATCGAACCGCTGCTGCGCCGGTTCTGCGACCTGCAGTGGGTCAACCACGGCTTCGCCACCCAGTTCGGCTGGCGCGGCCCGCACGACTTCCTGGACCCGGCCCTGCGCAAGCGGCTCGCCGACCCGGGGGAGGCCAGCCGGGAACTCCGCCGCCAGGTCTACATCCAGATGCGGGACTACGCCCGGGACGGTACGTCCCCGGTGCCCTGGCCGTGGATCTACGGCGACGCCATGGCCAGCAGGCCCAACTCCGTACGGCAGCACCTCACCCTCTCGCCCACCCAGGACCGGATGCTGGCCCTGTGGGCCGACGGGCACTTCACCTCCGGCCCGCCCCGCACCGGCCACCCGGACGTGGACCAGGCGCCCCTCGCCGAACAGCCGGGCCTGCTGGACCGGGCCGCCCTGGACTACTGCGCCGCCGACGCCTTCCACCCGGGCTGCGAGGTGACCTGGCCGATGCGGCACAAGACCATGTACTCGGAGCCCTTCCGCGTCCTGCACCGCACGCCGGAGAACCCCGAACGCGACTACGGCCCGGTGCTCAGCCTCCAGGACGCCCTGGGCAAGAACGGCCCGCTGCACGCGCAGGGGCCGGGCGACCTGACCCGCTGGATGGCCGCCCCCTGGCAGTGCGACACCGCGAGCTGCCGTTCCGGCTACGAGGTGCGCGCCGGGCTCGGCCCCCGCTACAGCCCCTACGTGCCGACGTTCTGGCCCGCGCCGATGCCCAACCACGTCCTCAAGAAGGCGGACTTCACCACCGTCAACACCGCCCCGACCGGCTCCGACGACAGCGCCAGGGAGCGGGCCTTCGAGCATCGGGCGGTGTGGCTGCGCGGCCTGGAGGGCACGGACTTCAACAAGCAGCGCCGGCAGATGATCGACGACTGGTACAAGTTCGGCGTCGTCGAGACCCACGAATACACCGTCGGCGACGGGAAGTTCCCCCGCCACATCCAGGTGGAGTCGGAGCCCGGCTACCCGCCGGCCCCGGACCTGGCGAACCTCGTCAACATCCAGGTGCCCGAGGCGGGGGTGCCCCAGCTGGCCGCCGCGGCCGACGCCTGGAGCGGCAGCATCCCGGCCGAGTCGGTCGAGGCGGACCTCGTGCAGCAGGCGGTCCAGGAGGTCAAGGAGGCGACCGGCCGGGACGAGGCGGAGATCGCCGCCGGGTACCTGGAGAAGCTCGACCCCTTCCACGGCGCGCAGTGAGCCCCGCGGCCGCCTACGACGTCGTGGTCGCGGGCGGCGGCCCGGCCGGCTGTGCCGCCGCACTCACCCTCGTACGGGCCGGGCACACGGTCCTGCTGGCCGACGCGGGCACCGGTCCGCCCAAGGCCGGCGAGGCGCTGGTGTCCGCGGCGCGGCTGCTCCTGTCCGACCTCGGCGTCGCCGAACAGGTCCTGGCCACCGGCCATCTGCCCTGCTACGGCAATCTGTCCGCCTGGGGCTCGCCCGAGCTGTATGCCGTGGACTCGCTCCACGATCCCTACGGCCACGGCTGGCACCTGGACCGTCCGCTCTTCGACCGGCGGCTGCGCGCCGCGACTCGCGCGGCGGGCGCCGACGTCGCCGAGCACACCGCCGTCCGGCGCCCCGTCCGCCGGCCCGACGGCACCTGGCGGATCGCCCTGTGCGCCCGCGCCGGCGGCGAACGTGCCGTCCGGTGCCGCTGGGTGGTGGACGCCACCGGCCGGGGCGCCGCCGTCGCGGTCCGGTCCGGCGCCCGGCGCCGCACGACGGACCGGCTGACCGCCCTCCACCTCACCCTCGACCCGGCCCCGCGGGCGAGCCCCGACGGCCGCTCCCTGGTCGAGTCCGACCGGGACGGCTGGTGGTACACCGCCCCGCTGCCCTCCGGGCACCGCCTGGTCGCCTACTTCACCGACCCCGATCTGTCCGACCCTGACCTTCCTGGTGCCGCCGTGACCGGCGACGAGCGGTTCCGTGACCGGCTGCTGGCCACCCGCCACGTCTCCCACCGCGTCCGCCCGCACGGCCTCACCACCCTGCGGCCACCCCGCCGCGCCGCCGCCCACAGCGCACATCTGGACCGGGTGCACGGCGACGGCTGGACGGCCGCCGGAGACGCGGCGGCCGCCTTCGACCCGCTCAGCTCGCAGGGCATCCTCACCGCCCTCTACACGGGGCTGAGCGCCGGCCACGCGGTCGACGCCCACCTGCACGGCGACCGCACGGCCCTGGCCGCCTACGCGGCGCAGGTCGCCACGGCCCGTACCGCCTACGCGCGCGAGCACCGCGCCGTACACGCCCGCGAGACCCGCTGGCCCGACCGCCCCTTCTGGTCCCGCCGCCACCTGAACCAACAGGCGTGAAAACAAGACGCGTTCGCGGTGCTAGCGCGCCCCGGTCGCGGGGGACCCGGCGCCGGCGAGGCGGAGCTCGTCGAGGCGGACCTGTACCGACCGGAGGGTGACGTCCGCCTCGTGGAACTGCTGCATCGACGCCATGAAACGGTGGTTGTCGCCCTGGTCGAAGGCGAGGGCGCAGCCCCGGCTGCCGCTCTGCGTCCGGTCGAGGAACGTCCGCCACAGGGGCGCGGCCTGCGGGTCCGGGACGGGGAAGTAGCGGGTGGCGTCCCGCATGATCCGGCCGAACTTCGCGCACACCGGCTTGAAGACCGACGATTCGAGGCGGCCGTGCGCGTCCGCAGCCTGCAGCAGCGCCTTGCTGAGCGCGGCGTCGGTCGCGGCGTAGCGAAGGATCAGGTCCCGCCCGCCGAACTTGAGCCAGGCGGTCGCCTGCATCGCCGCGATCGGCGCGGGCGCGGCCACCTGTGCCGGAAGGGCTACGTGGTACTTGTCGGGGGTCTGCGAGGTGCTCCTGCTCGCGTACCGCGCGGCCACGGTCGTGGTTGCCACCGCCGCCGCGCACAACACGCTCACGGTGACGCGACGGGCGAGGCGTCCGCGCCTGCTCCCGTGCGGTGGCGCGGGGACGGGTGATGCCGCGCGGGCGCGCCGTAGCCGCTGGATCGCGGACACCGCGGCGACGGCCACGACGGCGCCGATCGCGGTGGACACGAGAACCGGCCCCAGCACCATCCGGACCAGCGGCCAGGCCCCGGTGGGGAGCCAGTAGCAGCGCGAGGCGAGAGTGCGCAGCGGCGGAATGCATCCGTCGGCGGACAGCAGCACGAAGTGCCCGGCCAGCCCGGCCAGGGCCGTGGCCTCGGCGGTGACCAGCGCGATGAGCAGCGGATAGCGGCGCGCCCACGCGCTCGCGACCCCGGCGGCCGCCGTCGCGACCGTCACCACGGCCACCATCGCCCACGCCTGGGAGAGGAAGGTGTACAGCCCCCCGCGCTGCCCGAGCGGTGGCTGCCAGGTGTGCAAGTACGCCTTGGTGGCCGCGACCGCGACCCAGCAGACCACCCCGCCCAGCGCCGCGGAGAGCAGCACGCGTCGCAACGGCGGCGGCGCCGTCGAGGACGGCGCCGGCTCGACGAGGTCGTCGGAGGCGCCGCGGGCCGGGCGGCGGCGCAGCGCGGTCACCGAACCGGTCATCCAGGCCAGCAGCGGTACCAGCCACAAGGCCGCGACCGCGGCCAGGACGAGGGGCCGTTGGAGGCCGGCCAGCCCCGGAAAGACCACCGCGCTGACGTACAGCATCGTGCGGTGGTCGGTGGCCGGCCCGGGGAAGATGTTCTCCAGTGTCCGGCGCTCCGCCTCCGTGCTGATCCATCCGCTCGCCAGATCGACGCCGCCGCTCTGCCACCAGGAGAACCAGGCCGTGAGCAGGAGGCACGCGGCCGCCATGACGAGCAGCGTGGCCGGGAGTTTGGTGCGGCCCGACCACACCGTGAACCAGAGGTGCGCGCACTGCGTCGTCCACCCGGCGAACACCAGGCCCGCGCACACGACCAGTAGCAGGACCTGGGGCCGGGCGGGCAGCCACTCCGCGACGGCGAACTCGTTCATGTCCAGCACGCCGGCCGCCATCCCGGCGCCCAGCCACAGCCCCGCCCGTACGCCGGACGGCACCCGCCGCCCGGTGAGGACGGCGTGGGCCACCGCCCGCCACAGCGCGATCCCGGCCACCCCGGTGGCCGCCACCGCCGCGAGCAGTGCCGTCGCGGGGTGCGTCCAGGGGCTGATCAGGGCGCCCGCGGCCAGATAGTGCGTGGCTTGGGCGCTGATCATCGCGGCGGCCGCCCCGGTCAGGAACATCGGCAGCGCCTGCACACCGAACAGCGCCGCCGGATCGGTCAGGGCGTCCCGGCGAAGGTCCCACCGCGGGTGGGTGCGCCACAGTTCGACGAAGGAGGCGAGCAACCGCCTGCCCTTGCCCCCGGCCGGTGCCGCCGCGGGGACGGCCCAGCCGCGCGGGTCGGCGCCCCAGCGCACCGCGGCCAGGTCGGCGTAGACCTCGCGGCTGCGCAGGACATCCGACCGCGCGAGGTAGACCAGCACGATCATGAAGATCGGGAGGACGAACGCCCTTGCCGCATAGGGCTGTTCGGCCGTCCAGAGCGGATCTTGGAGTGAGGTGGGGATGACGGCCGCACACCACACCAGGTAGGGGAGGAGCACCAGGAGGACGAACGCCCGCCACACGGCGACGGTGACATAGGTCAGGGTGACATCGCCGTTGCGGATGTGGGCGAACTCGTGCAGCAGCACCGCCCGGAAGCCCTCCGGATCGCGGGATCTGCGGGCCAGCAGACCGGCGTGCAGGCAGACCGTGGGACGGCGGGTGCGGCCGAACACCACCGCGCTCGCCGACGCCGCGGCCGGGTCGATGACCACGCGGGGCACCTGGGCCAGGCCGGCCGTCGCCGCCAGCTCCGCCACGGCGCGCCGGATCCCGCCGTCGTGATCGACCGTTTCCAGCGCGACGACCCGGCCGCGCCGCGCCTTCCACGCCGGCAGGACCCAGAACAGCACGCCCGCCGCGACCAGGACGAGGCCCGGCCACACGAGGTCCGCCCACCACGGCGGCCTCGACGCATAGCGGTCCAGACACGCCTGAAGGGCGTCGTTGTGGGCGATCGCCCCGGCGTAGCTGACCGCGCCGTCGCCCTGGGTGGGATCCACGCCGGCGGCGAACTGGCAGCCGAATCCGGCGAAGCCGTCCGGGTTGTCCTTGGCGCCGGCGACGGCGGACATCATCGAGCCGCTGCTCACCAGCAGCAGAATCACCAACAGGGCGAAGCGCATCGTCGTGCCCGCGCTGATCGCCCGCTCGTCTATACGCGACCCGGTCCCGGCCGTGACCATCGCGCCCTACCCCCGCACCGGGAGGCGCGCGGTCTCCGCTCCCTCGGCGGCCCCGCCGGCCCCTGCTGACCCAGTGCTCATGCTCAACCCCCGCACACAAAACCAGAGTTGGTCCACACGAACCGTACTGTGGTCCGACGAGGCGTGGAGCGCCTTCGGCCGGGAGCGCTGTGACAGCCGGCGGTCGTTCAATCCTGCGCGGTCGCGCGATCGCCGCATATTTTCGAACACGCGATCCTTATGCTGACACCATGATCGATGTACCTCTTTCCGCGCTGGAAGTCGCGATGGTCCAGACCGGCACCCGAGCCGTGGAGACCCTGCGCGACACCGCCGCCTTCGCTCAGGAACTGGAACGGCTGGGATACCACCGGATCTGGTACGCCGAGCACCACCACTCGCCCGCGATCGGCGCGTTCCCGCCCGTGGTGCTGACCGCGCACGCCGCCGCCTCGACCTCGGCCATCCGGCTCGGTTCGGGCGGAGTGCTGGCCCCCAACCACGCACCCCTCACGCTGGCCGAACAGTTCGGGACGCTGGCCGCGCTGCACCCGGACCGCGTCGACCTGGGTATCGGCCGCGGTCCGGGCACCTTCGACGAGGCCACCGCGCGGGCCCTGCGCCGCGGAGCCGGGCCGACGACGGACGAGGAGTACCAGGCGGACGTCGCCGCGATCCTGTCCTTCCTGGTCGACGAGGTCGCCCTCGGCCCGCTGCCGGAACCTTGGTTGCTGGCCTCCAGCACCGCGGGTGCCGCCCTCGCCGCGCGGCTCGGTCTGCCGATCGCCCTGGCCCACCACATCCGGCCGGACAACACCCGGGCAGCGCTGGAGGGTTACCGGGCGGCGTTCACCCCGTCCCGTTGGTGCGAACGGCCTCGGGTGCTGCTCTGCGTGGAGGCGGTGTGCGCCGAGACGGAAGAAGAAGCCGCGTGGCGCGTCGGCCCGATGGACGTCGTCAAGGCCGGGCTCCTCAAGGGGCTGAGCGAGATCGCCTTCCCCACGCCCGCGGAAGCGGCCGCCCACCCCTTCACCGCGGAGGAACGACAGGCGCTGGCCGGCTTCCGCGCACAGCAAGCCGTCGGGACGCCGGAGACCGTCGTCCGGCGGCTCGCCCAGCTCGTCGCGGAGACCGGAGCGGACGAACTCATGCTGACCACACCCGTCCACGCCCTCCGCGACCGCGTTCGCTCGTACGAACTCCTCATGAAGTACGCCGGGGCCACGACGGCACCGTAGGCGGCGGGCGGGGCGTGCCGCGGGCGCCGGTGGCGGTGGTCCGGCAGGAATGCGACATCACCGCAGCGCGCGGGGGTGGTGTCGCAGAGCTGCCAGCCGGGCGGGGGTGACGCCTGCTGAGCTGGTGGTGGAACGACTGCCTCTCCCCGGACGGAGCCCATGTCCCTCACCACCCCTGCCGCCCCGGCCGAGCCCGCGGCGCCCCCGCTTCCCTCCCCGTTGACCGGCCGACTGGCCGTGGTCGCGGTCATGTTGGGGATCTTCGTGATCGTCACCACGGAGATCCTGCCCATCGGGCTGCTGACCGAGATCGGTGACAGCTTCACCCTCTCGGACGGGGCGGCCGGGCTGATGATGACCATGCCGGGCTTCCTCGCGGCCCTCGCGGCTCCGCTGGTCACCATGGCCACGGCGCGCATCGACCGCCGCCTGATGCTGTGCGTCTTCATGCTCCTGCTGGCCGTGGCGAACTTCCTCGCCGCGGCAGCACCGGGCTACTGGCTGGTGCTGCTCTCCCGGGCCCTGGTGGGCCTGACCATCGGGGGGTTCTGGTCGATCGGCGCGGGGCTGGCCGAGCGGCTGGTGCCGCCGGCCTCGGTCGGCCGGGCAACTGCCGTGATCTTCTCCGCCGTTCCCCTGGGGTCCGTCCTCGGGGTGCCGGCCGGCACCCTCCTCGGGGAGGTCGCCGGGTGGCGCACGGCATGCGTCGTCATGGGCGCGCTGACGGCCGGAGTGCTGGTCATGCTGCTCCTGGTCCTGCCGCCGCTGCCGCCCGTCCGGGCCACCCGGCCGAGGGTGCTCGGGGGGATGCTCCGCAGCATCCACACACGCTTCGCGCTCCTGCTGACGTTCCTGATCGTGCTGGCCCACTTCGGCACCTACACCTATGTGACGCCGTTCCTGCAACAGGTCACCCGTGCCGGCGACGGTCAAGTCACCGTGTTCCTGCTGGTCTACGGCGTGGCCGGCATCCTCGGCAACTTCGTCGGCGGAGCGCGGGTGGCGGCGTATCCGCGGACCGTCTTCGGACTCGCGGCCGGTCTCATCGCCGTGGCGACCCTGCTGCTGCCGGTGCTCGGCCGTTCGGCTTCCGGCGCGGTGGTCCTGCTGATCGTGTGGGGTGTCGCCTACGGCGCCGTGCCGGTCGCCTCGCAGACGTGGTTCGCCAAGGCGGCGCCCACCACCCCCGAAGCGGCATCGGTGCTGTTCACGGCCTCCTTCCAGGCCACGTTCTGCCTCGGCGCACTCGTGGGAGGGTTGACCCTGGACCGCACCTCGCCGGCCACGGTCATGCTGCTCGGCGGCTGCACCGCCGCCCTCACGGTCCTGGCTGCGGGCGCCCACTTCGCCCGGCGCCTCACCTGGCCCGCGGAAGCGCGGACGACGCGGTAGGGCGCACGCTCAGGATGCGTTCAGGTTGCGGATGACACGGTCGGGCACCATGACAGCTGACATCCCCGGGGCCGTCGAGGCGCCCGGCACCTCCCGCCCCGCCCCCACCGGCCGGCGCCTCCGCTGGAACAAGGTCCCCGAAGTCACGGCGTACTTCTGGGTGATCAAGGTCCTGTGCACCACGGTCGGCGAGACCGCGGCCGACCTGCTGAACGAGAAGCTGGGCCTGGGCCTGACGGGCGTGTCGCTGCTGATGAGCGTGGTGCTCGTCGCGGTCCTGGTAGCCCAGTTCCGCACCCGCGCCTACCGCCCCGGCATCTACTGGCTCGCCGTGGCGCTGATCAGCGTCGTGGGCACGCTGATCAGCGACAACCTCACCGACAACCTGGGCGTACCGCTGGAGACCAGCACCGTCGCGTTCGCGGTGGCCCTCGTCGTGGTGTTCGTGGCCTGGTACCGCAGCGAGCGCACGCTCTCCATCCACCACGTCGACACCACCCGCCGCGAGTCCTTCTACTGGCTCGCCGTGCTGTTCACCTTCGCCCTGGGCACTGCCGCCGGTGACCTGGTCGCCGAGCGCATGGACCTCGGGTACTGGCTCTCCGCCGGCCTGTTCGCGCTGGCGATCGCCGCGGTCGCGGTGGCGCACTTCGCCCTGGGGCTGGACGCGGTGTGGAGTTTCTGGATCGCCTACATCCTGACCAGGCCGCTGGGCGCCTCGATCGGCGACTACCTGTCCCAGCCGACCGCCGACGGCGGGCTCGGCCTGGGCACGGTGATCACCAGTGTGCTGTTCCTGGCGGTCATTCTCGGCTTGGTGGTGTTCCTGACGGTCACCCGGCGGGACGTGTCCGACCCGGAACGCCTCACTCCGCAGGCGAGCTGAGCGGACCCACCCTCGGCGGCGGCCGGCCCCGAGCCCGGGGCCGGCTTCACCCGTCCGGGGCTGCTCTGCGGGTGCGGTGAGCGGTGTTCAGGATGCGTTCAGGTTGGGGCTGGGAGCGTTTGACGGGGTGCGGGTTTCGCCGCGCGCGGTGCGCCTCGTGCCCCCACATGCTGCCGCTGTGCGCACTTCGCCAGGCCCCCACGGCACGACGTGAGGAGGCGGAGGCGCCCCCCAGAAGGGACCGACCTTGCCTGAGCCCGAAGTCCTGACCGACCTCGACGTCGCCGGTACCGACAGGTACGTGATGCGGAAGTTGCCGGAGGTCACGCTTGCCTTCTGGGTCATGAAGACCGCCGCGACCACCCTCGGCGAGACGGCCGGCGACCTCTTCGCCCAGACCCTCAAGCTCGGCTATTTCCTGACCACCATCGCGCTGTTCCTGCTCTTCGTGGTCACGTTGGTCGTCCAGCTCCGGTCCCGGCGCTACAACCCGTTCTTCTACTGGACCGTCATCCTGTCCACGAGCATGGCGGGCACCACGATGTCCGACTTCATGAACCGGGACGCCAGCGCCAAGTTCCTCACGGACGGCGCGAAGTCACTCGGCTGGGGACCGCAGGGCCTCGGACTGGGCTACCCCACAGGGGCCGCCATCCTGATCTCGCTGTTGGTCGTCATCTTTGTCATCTGGAAGTGCACCGGGCTGACGTTCGCCATCCGCGACATCGTCAGCTTCCGCGCGGAGGCGCTCTTCTGGGCGGCGATCCTCGTGTCGAACACGCTCGGCACGTCGATGGGTGACTTCCTCTCCGACAGCACCGGACTCGGTTATGCGGGTGGCGCGCTGCTCGTTACCGGTGTGCTCGCCGTACTCGTCGGCCTGATGCGGGTGCCCGCCGTGCCGAACGTGGTGCTGTTCTGGATCGCCTTCGTGCTCACCCGCCCCCTCGGAGCCACCGCCGGCGACTTCCTCACCAAGCCGCTCGCCAAGGGCGGCCTCGACCTCGGCACGGCAGGCTCGTCGGCCGTGCTCCTCGCGATCCTGGTCGGCCTGATGGGCTACGCCCATGTTCAGGAGCGCCGGACCGCCGTCCCCCAGGACAAGAGCCTGACGGGCGCCTCCTGAGCGGCGGCGCGAGGGCCCGGCGGCGTGCCCGCCCGGGCCTGCCGGGCGGGGACGGTGCCGGGCCCGGCACTGTCATCCGGCGGGCAGGCTGACCACGAAGCACGCGCCGGAGCTGTGCCCGGCGTCATGGGTGACCTCACCGCCGGCGGAGCGGGCCAGGCGCCGCGCGAGCGGCAGTCCGAGGCCCGCTCCGCCGTGTCCGTCCTCGGGGTCGGCGCGCCGGCCCGGCTGGAAGAGGTCCGCGGTGAACGAGGCCGGGACGCCGGGCCCGTCGTCGATGACCGCCACACAGATGCCGTCGGGCCCCGGCGCGGCCTGGATGCCGACCCGGGTACGGGCGTAGCGCAGCGCGTTGTCGGTGAGCGTGGCGACGACGCGTTCCAGCAGTGCGGCGGGCGCCCCGGCCACCAGCGAGTCCGGGCCGGTCACCGTGATCGCGGGCTTCCCGGGAGCGCCGAGCCGTGCGGTGAGGCGGCGCAGCACGGCCATCACGTCCGCCGTGCCGGGTGCGGTGTGCGCGTCGGCCCGGGCGTCGTCGAGGACGGTGTCGCAGATGGTGCGCATCGAGTCGGCGGCATCCGCGATGGAGGCGTGCGCGGCGCGGGTTTCGGCGGTGGAACGGGGCCGGGCCTGCCACCAGTCGAGTTCGGCGGTGATCCGTGCCAGGGGGTTGCGCAGCTCGTGGGAGAGCTCCCGGGTGAGCTGCTGTTCGTGCCGCAGCACGGCACGGATGCGGTCCAGGAGTTCGTCCAGCGACGCCCCGAGCCGTGTCAGCTCGACGGGGCGGTCCCCGACGCCGAAGCGCTGTTCGGAGCCGACCACGCTCCATCGGGTGGCCTGTTCGGTCATCGCCCGCACGGGGCGCAGGGCGCGCCCCACCGCCAGCCGGGTCAGGACGTAGGTGCAGGCCAGTACGGTGGCGTCCAGGGCCAGGGAGGCGACGAGCAGGGTGTCGGCCGAGGAGCGGTAGGGCGCGAGGTCCATGGCGGTGACGACAGCGGCGGTGGGCCCGGCGCCCGGCCGGACGTCGCCCACGGGCTCGGCGCACAGGCGTATCGGGTCCCCGGCCGTCACCTCGGCGCAGTGTCTGCCGCCGCGCGCGGCGAGATCCGCCGCGGTGCGGGTGAGGGTGGCGCCGGGCGTGGTGGAGGCGGGGTGTTCCAGCAGCCGGGCGCCCGCGTAGATCCATACGTTGGTGTCGAGGACGGCGTCGTGCGGCGTCTCCAGGACGCGCACCGGGCGGTGGCGGGTGTCGACGGTCGCGGCCACGGCGGCGGCCCGGGTGTGCAGCTCATCATCCGCCTGCTGCTGGAGGTGCTGCCGGACGATCGCGTTGAACACGACGGTGAGGATCACCATCACCAGCGTGGCGGTGGTGAGCGCCACCAGCGACAGCCGGCCCCGCAGGGTGCGGGGGCGGCAGCGGGCGGCAGGCCCGGCGAGGCGGTTTCGGGCGGTCACGACAGCCGGTGCCCGATCCCGCGGATGGTGCTGATCGTCAGGCTGCTTCCCGCCTCCCGGATCTTGCGCCGCAGCCGGCTCAGATACTGGTCGAGGGTGTTGTCACTGACGTATGCGCCCTCGGGCCAGCCCACCCGGACCAGATCCCGTCGGCGCACCACCGCCCCGAGTCCGGCCATCAGCGCGGCCAGCAGCCGGAACTCGGTGGGCGTCAGCGCCACATCGACGCCCCGCACGCACAGGCCGTGGTGCACGGGATCGAGGACGAGGTCCCCGGTGGCCGTCGGCGCCGGGGGCCCGGAACGCTTGAGGGCGGCGCGCAACCTGGCGGCGAGTTCGGTGAGGTGGCAGGGCTTGGGAAGGTAGTCGTCGCCCCCGGCGGAGAACCCGCTGAGGCGGTCGCTGAGCCGGTGGTGCGCGGTCAGGAAGACGACCGGTCCGAGGAACCCCTGTGCCCGCATCGCTTGGCACACGTCCCGTCCGTCCGCGTCGGGCAGCCCGACGTCCAGCACCACGGCGTCCACGCCGTCGCCGACCAGCCGCAGGGCGATGGCGCCGTCCTGTGCGGCCCGCGTGTCGAAGCACTCGTCGCGCAGCCCGCGCACCAGCACGTCCCGCAGGGCATGGTCGTCCTCGACGACCAGGATGGTGGGACGCAACAATGATCACCTCACTGACTAGGGAAGTCCGTCCCCGTTACCGCGCCGGACGCGGCCCGACGGGCAGGCCGACACCCGAGGCCGGCCCTGGGCGCGCCCGGGTCACCACACCCCGAGCGACTACAAGCAAGTAGACGGTCTACCGCACTGTAGACGACGAGGGTGGCCGAGGCTTGTGAGTGAGGGCACAACACGCTCCCTCCGGTCTCCTGGCCTGCGAAAAGCCGGTTCGGCTCGCCCCGATCCCGGGCCCGACGGCGTCAGCACGGCGTGGCACTACCGCGTCGCCGAGGCCGAAACCGCGGAACCACGGAACCGCACGCCCGCGCAACCGCCGTACGGCAGCGTCGACCCGACAGGCGTAGGTGCAGCCGAAAGCATCATCTCCCCTTCCCTGCCGCCCAGTTGACCGCCCGTGAGGTGGTTTAGCAGATCTGGACAACAACTGAGCCCGAGGTGCCGTGCACCCTCCCGAGCGGGCGAACGGGCTGGCACGATGGCCAACATGACTTCCGGGTCGGTTTCACGCGCTGTGCGCGCCGCGATCTTCGCGGTGGTGTGCGTGACGACCGCGGCCCTGGGGCATGCGCTGATGTCCGCGCGGCCGTTGCCCTGGTGGGTCCTCGTCGCCGCACTCGGCGTAACGGGCTCGGCGGCCTGGTGGTCGGCAGGGCGGGAACGCGGCGGGTTCGTCGTGACCGGTTCTTCCGTCCTGGCACAGCTGGCGCTGCACTCCCTGTTCGGCCGGGTGCAGTCGTGCGGGGCCGGCCTCTGCCTGGAGAGCGCTCACGCCTCCTCGTCGACGCCGATGGGCGGCATGGCGGGGATGAGCCGTCTGACGGACATGGCCGGCATGCAGGCACTTTCCACCGCACACACGGGCGCTCCCGGTGCCCTGCGCGAGGACTGGAGCCTGGCGCAGATGGTGCACGCCGGCCACGGCACTCTCGGCATGTTCCTGGCCCACGCGCTGGCCGCGCTGGTGTGCGGCTTGTGGATGTGGCGCGGCGAGGCGGCCGTGTGCCGGCTCGCCCGGAACGCCGCCGCGGAATGGTTTGCGCCCTTCCTGCTGGCCCTGGCGGCACTGGGCTGGACCGGCCTGAAGCCGACCGCCCGCCCGGCGGTCGGGGCCGCTCATGTCCCGTGCCTGCGTGGGGTGTTCCTGCACCACGTCCGCTTTCGCAGGGGCCCGCCGAGCCCGTCCTTCTGCTGCTGACCGCCCGCCCCGGGGCCTTCCCGGCGCTGCCCGGAATGCTGCGACGCCGTCTTGGACGCACCTGCCGTCAATGACGCGGTGTCGTCGATGCCGTCCGGGCCCCGTTCCCCTTTCCGCGAGGTGGCGGGCGGAGTACCGGCGGGTCCGCGCGACGGGCGCCCTTACGCGTCCGTGAGCGCAGCTGGACCACCCGCCGGCCCTTGGCCCCGCGGCCCTCCCGCCTGCCCGTAGCCGTACGCCTTTCGCGCGTCGTCCCTGGACGTACGTCGTCACCGGCCGTCGTACGGGTGCCGGAGTGCCGCTCACCGACGAGGCCGTGCCATGCCGTGGTGCGGCCCGCATCTCCCGAAGGACATGTGGTGATGATTCCTGCCCTTGACGGTCTGGCCGGTGGCAAGCGGACGGCCGCGGACGACGCGCAGTTGACGGCCCTGGCCCTGGCCGCCCGGGACGGTGACCCTGACGCCGTCGAGCGCTTCATCCGCTCCTCCCACCGCCATGTATGGCGGTTCGTGGCACACCTGAGCGGCGAAACGCACACCGCCGACGACCTCGCCCAGGAGACGTTTCTGCGCGCCCTCACCAGCCTGCCGCGATTCGCCGGCCGCTCCTGCGCCCGCACCTGGCTCCTGTCGATCGCCCGTCGCGTGGTGATCGACCGCTACCGCTCCGCCGCCGCCCGTCCGCGCATCGCCGACGTCGACGACTGGCAGGCGGTCGCGGAACACCGCCAGCCCCTCTGCCTGCCGGGCTTCGACGACGGGCTGGCGCTGAGTGAGTTGCTGGACGCGCTGGAGGGTGAGCGGCGCGAGGCATTCGTGCTCACACAGTTGGTCGGCCTGCCGTACGCGGATGCTGCGGCCGTCGTGGGCTGCCCCATCGGCACGGTCCGCTCCCGGGTGGCCCGCGCCCGCGCCGACCTCATCGCCTGGCTGACGTCCGCCGAGACCTGCGCACGGGCCTGCCAGACGTGCGCAGCGTGACCACTTCCGGTGGCGAGTGTCCCGGTCTCGCCGTCCCATGCCCTCGGCCTGGTCACTTCCGGAGCCGCCGCTCGCCAAGCTCACCTAGGATCCCGTGCTCCTTCCGGTTCACGCCGCCGAACCCAACGTATGGCCAGGGTTGCCTGCCGCCGCCCGTTGCTCGGGTCCAACACCGAAGTGCGGGGCCTGGATTGCAGGCGGCGGTCAGCGCCACGGTTCCATGATCGGTGGGCGTGGTTCGGTGTCAGAGGGTTCGGGCCGCGGCGGCGTCGCGGAGGAGTCCGGCGAAGGTCAGGGCGGCGGGGGTGAGCGAGTGATCGGCCATGCGGACCAGGAGGATGCGGCGGACGGGGGCCGGCGGCTGGAGGGGCAGGACGTTGACGCCGGGTCGGATGCCCTCCAGGGCCAGGGTGGGAGCAAGGGCGACGCCGATGCCGGCGGCGACCATGGCCTGGGCTTCCTGGTAGTCGTGGGCCTCGTAGGCGATGTGGGGCTCGAAGCCGACGGCGCGGCAGCCGCGGACGAGGGCTTCGGCCACCGGGTGACGGTCGGCGCGGGTGATCCAGGGGTCGTGTGCGAAGTCGGCGAGTGAGGCGGCGTCGCGGCCGGCGAGTGGATGGTGGTCGCTGACGAGAAGAGCCGGCGGGTCATCGAGGAGTGGGGTGATGACGATGTCCTCCCGGTCGATTCGGCTCCAGTCGTAGTCCCACATCAGCGACATTTCGATCTCCCGGTTCTCCAGCATCGTCCAGAGCCCGGCGATGCGGGCGCTGCGGACGGTCAGCCGTACGTCGGGGTGGGCGTCCCGGAAGGCGATCACGGCCTGCGGGAGGAGCGAGGCGCCGACGGTGGGGAAGGTGCCGATGCGCAGCGTGCCCGCACGCAGACCGGCGTAGTCGGCGAGTTCGTTTTCCGCGGCCTGCAGTTCGCGTTCGATCCGTTGCCCTCGTTCGGCCAGCGCCCGTCCGGCGTCGGTGAGGGTGACGCCCCGGGCGTGGCGTTCCAGCAGGGGCTGGCCTGCCTCCGTTTCCAGGCGGCTGATCTGCTGCGATACCGCTGACGGGGTGTAGTTGAGGGCGCGGGCTGTCGCGGTCACCGAGCCGCGCCGGGCGACCTCCGTGAACAGCAGGATGCGCCGGACGTCGAGCATGCCGCCACCTCCAGCGTTCACTTGAGCTTAATGGCCATGCAGATTTCCGAGATTGTACTTCACGCTGCCGTAACCCACCGTGGAGGACACCCCGCACGGCGAGACCGTCGGTGGACTTCCCCTTCCATGGCTGTGAGGAGTCAGTTGTGCTGCGTCTGCAGGGCGAGATGATCCGCGGAGGAACCAGCAAGTGCTGGATCTTCGACCACCGCGACGTGGCCGCCACGGGCGTGGACGTCAGTGCCCTCCTGCTCGCTGCCTTCAACGCCGCCGACCCCCGCCAGATCGACGGCGTGGGCGGCGCCTCCTCCACCACCTCCAAGGCCGCCGTCGTACAGGCGTCGACCCAGGCCGGCGTGGATGTCGAGTACGCCTTCGCGCAGGTCGGCATCGGCGACGAGCGCGTGGAGTGGGCCAGCAACTGCGGCAACTGCGCCACCGCCGTGGCCCTGTACGCCGTCCACCACGATCTCGTGCCGATCGCGTCGGACACCACCACCGTCCGCATGCTCAACGTCAACACCGGGGCCCGCCTCACCGGCACGATCCCCACCCCCGCAGGCGTGGCCCCGGAGGAGGGCACGGCCGTGGTGCCGGGTACCTCGGCACGGGGCGTGCCGGTCCTGCTCGGGTTTCAGGACCCGGCGGGCTCGACGACCGGCCGCGCTCTGCCGACCGGCCGGGCACTGGACGAGCTGACCGGCCCGGACGGCCCCGTCGAGGCTTCCCTGGTGGACGCCGGCGCGCCGGCCGCGCTGTTCGAGGCCAAGGCGTTCGGCCTCGACAGCACGGAATCCCTCACCACGTTCGCCACCGCAGTGCCCGCGCTGACACTGCTGCGCCGCCAGGCAGCGCTGGCCATGGGCCTGGCCCGCGAGGGTGATCGGGTCAGCCACGCGGTGCCGAAGGTGGGCATCGTCGCGCGACCCGCTCCCTATCGCACCACACAGGGCACACTCGTCAACCAGGACGAGTACGACCTGGCCGTACGCATGGTCTCCATGCACGCCCCACATCCGGCGATCGGCCTGACCTCCGCCGTGGCTCTGGCCACGGCCGCCGCCACCCCCGGCACCCTCGCCCACCGCGTCGCCCGGCAGACCGCCGACGGAACGCTGCGCCTGGGCACCCCCGCCGGCGTGGTCACCACCCAAGCCGTCCCCGCACCGGACGGCGCGTCCCCCACGGTGCTGCTGCACCGCGCTGCCCGGCGTATCGCCCGAGCCGAACTCCTCGTTCCCGTCCTGGAAGGACGCCCCGCATGAGCCGCAACGACGCCGCCCCGGGTACCGTCACCGCACCACCGGGCCGCATCCGCCGGATGCTGCCCCACCTCTACATCCAGTGCCTGATCGGCGTCCTCCTCGGCGCCGCCGTGGGCGGGCTGTGGCCGTCCGTCGGCGCCGACCTCAAACCGCTCGGCGACGGCTTCATCGCGCTGGTGAAGATGTTCATCGCGCCGATCATCTTCTGCACGGTCGTCCACGGCATCGCCTCCATGGGCAACGCCCGCGCGGTCGGCCGGGTGAGCCTGAAGGCTCTGGTCTACTTCGAGGTGCTGACCACCGTGGCCATGGTGATCGGCCTGGTCGTCGTCAACATCGTCAAGCCGGGCAGCGGTCTGCACATCGACCTCTCGACCCTGTCCACGAAGGGCCTCCCGCCGGAGACGACCACGGCCCACGAGGGCTTCGCCGCCTTCCTCCTCACCATCATCCCGGCCACCCTGGTCAGCGCCCTGACCGGCAACGAGATCCTGCCGGTGCTGCTGGTGTCGGTGCTGTTCGGCTTCGGTCTGCACGCCAGCGGAGAGGCCGGCCTGGGGATCGCCCGGGGCGTCGAGAAGTTCTGCACGGTCCTGTTCACGCTCATCCGCTGGATCATGCGGCTGGCCCCCATCGGCGCGTTCGGCTCGATGGCCTTCACCATCGGCAACTACGGCCTGGGCACCCTGCGCCACCTGGCCCTGCTGGTCGGCTCGTTCTGGCTGACCGCCCTCTTCTTCGTCCTGGTCGTCCTCGGGACCGTGATGCGCCTGAACGGACTGCGGATGCTGCCCTTCCTGCGCTACATCAAGGAAGAGCTGCTGATCGTCCTGGGCACCTCCTCCACCGAGCCCGTCCTGCCGCGCATGATGGCCAAGCTCCAGCACGCGGGCGCCTCGAAACCGGTCGTCGGCATCACGCTGCCCGCCGGGTACTCCTTCAACCTCGACGGCACTGCCATCTACCTGACCATGGGCTCGGTCTTCCTCGCCCAGGCCCTCGGTATCGACCTCAGCCTCACCCAGCAGCTGACCATGCTCGCCGTCATGCTGCTCACCTCCAAGGGCGCCGCAGGCGTCACCGGCTCCGGCTTCATCGCCCTGGCCGCCACCCTCAGCGCCGTACCGCACGTCCCGGTCGCCGCCCTCGCGCTGGTCTTCGGCGTCGACCGGTTCATGTCCGAAGCCCGCGCCCTGACCAGCCTGGTCGGCAACGGCGTCGCCACCCTGGCCGTCGCCCGCTGGGAGGGCGAACTGGACGAGGACCGCGCCAAGGCCGTCCTGCGCGGAGAGATCCCCTACACCCCTGCCCCCGCTCCTTCTGCGGTGACAGCCGAGCCCGATCCGAAGCAGACGCCCGCACCCGAGGCGATGCCCGAACCAACCCGCGACCCGGTGCCCACCGCAAGCTGATATGGCGTGGGCGGGCCGGCCCAGAGCAGATGCTCCGGGCCGGCCGCCCACGTCTCAACAGGACGTCGTACTCGCCGTCCGGGCTGATCAGGAACGTCCGGTCCTCCAGTACGCCCAGCCTTCCAACCGCTGATCAAGTCCGGCGCACGCCGCGCAGAACTCCCGCGTCGTCTGCCGTTTCGGCGATCAGGGATCCGCGGATTTCCCGGCGTGAGCGAGGTACCTGTCCGTACGGTCCGCGCGGGAGGTGCGTCAGGTGGCCAGGATGCGGAACCGGACCTTCATGGACTGATCACGGCCCGAGGGTCGAACCGCTGGTGCCGCAGCGCGAGCGCGGCACCGACGAGACGGTACTGCCGAGGACTACCAGCAGATCATGGACGCGGTGCGACGGGCGGATACGCCGGTTATGGCCAAGCAGGTCTGCGGTGAGCTGGGGATGTCCCAAGAGCCGGCCCGCTCGGAGGCGATGCGCTCGAAGCTGAACCGACTGGCCGAGCGGGGCTGGCTGCGCAAGCTGGCCGACGGGTAGTTCACCACCACGCTGTGAGTGTGGCCCAGCAACGGCAAGCAGCACGGGCCGTAACGCCGGTGCCTCCGGCGGAAGTTGATACATCATGTCAAAGAAAACCAGCCCCGCCGGGGGCGCTGAGACGGTTGTCCACCAGTCCAGTCTGCAGCTGTCCACGGCCACCCTGACCTTCCTCGGCGACCCTGCTGCGCGGCCATCTGAAGAAGATCCGCTCCCGGTGGCGGAAGCTGACGGTGCGTCGTTGGGTCCTGGAGGTGATCGAACTGCTTGCCGCACGGGCCCGGTGCCTGGAGCGCGCGCTGAAGAAGGTCATCCGAACGGGTGGCCGCATCGTCCTGATCGACGGCACTCTGATCCGCACCCGGCGCCGCACAGGAGCGGACAACCGCCGCAACTACAGCGGGAAACACAAGGCCCCAGGGGCGTGAGCCAGGTCATCCACGCAGGAATGCCGCCGTGGTCGCCACGAACCGGTCGGCGTCGTCGCACCACGGATAGTGGCCCGCGCCCGGTTGCACCACGAGTGTGGCGTCAGGGAACACCTCCGTGAACTTGGCCGCGGACACCGGCGGGCTGTTCAAGTCGAACTCCCCGGTGAGCAGCAGAACGGGGGCCTTGCAGGCGGCGAGCGCCGCACGAGTGCTCTCCGGGTTGAAGGCGCCCTCAGCCGCGAAGTGAGCGACAGATTCCTGGTTGCGGGGCTGGCTGGCCGTGTGGTGCTGCTGTGCCGTGGCGTCCCACCGGCCCCAGAAGAAGGGGGCGACGGCTTCCCAGTCGCTGCCCGTGCCCTCGGTGATCGCCTGCAGGGCGGCGAACGCTTCCGGGAACCACGGCTCGTTCTTGCGAAGCTGAGCGAGCTCGCGCCGCGTCTCTCCCGTGATCGCTACACCGACAGCGCGGGTGCTGGGGCCGATCAGGGCGAGCTTGCTGACTCTCTCCGGGTATCCGGCCGCGTATTGCGTCGCAATGTTCGTGCCGGCGGAATGGCCGAGCAAGTCCATCCGGGGAAGGTCTAGGTGCTTGCGCAGCGCCTCGACATCCTCGACCAGGCGGTCGCAGCGGTAGGAGGAAGTGTCGTCGGGAATCGCGGACCGGCCGGTGCCGCGAAGGTCCAGGAGGACCAGCTGGCGGTACGCGGACAGGCCGCCGAGGTCGCCGAGGTACGTGGAGTCCGTAGGACCTCCCGGGATGCAGACGAGCGGATCGCCCTCACCGATGACGCGGTAGGCGAGCTGGGTTCCGTCGGGCGCGGAGAAGGTAGGCATGCTGCGGATCCTGCCAGTCATAACCTGGTTATACAACTGGGTTATGAGAGCGATGCCGTGGTGTATAACCGGGTTGTGGCACGCGAAGAGAGCACGCACCGGACCCCCGAGACGCTGACCGAGCAACAGGCCGAGCGGCTGCTCGCCGGCATGAACGAGGTCATTCGTGCGGGCGAGGAGATGCGAAAGCTGCGCGCCGAAATGATCAAGGTGTTTGCGGGCTTCGGCTGGACGCAGGAACGCATCGCGCAGCTCACGGACATGAGCCAGCCCGCCGTGTCCAAACAGATGGCGAAGCGCAAGACCGACGACCCGCAGCCTCCGATGCGGCTCTCCCTCGACCAGTACGACGCTCCCTGGCTCGAAGGGCGGCTGTGGGGCCTCGCTGAGGAAATCTCCGAGACCGTCCACGAAACCGCCTGCTGCACCCGCTACGTCAACGCACTCGCCCGTGGCAAGAAGCGCTTCACGCCGCAGAACATCGACGAGCTGCGGCGCCTCGTCGAAGAGGACCTGAGGCTGCACCGGGCAGAGCTGCCCGGCAGTTACCGGGCCGCGTACGACGAGATCAGCCGCGGTCTCGACATCCCCTCGAAGGTCACCCCCACCGCATCAGCATCTGTACGCCGCTCCATCGCCCACCAGATCCAGCGCGATCTGCTCCAGGAGGACGTGTAGGCCGTCCTCGTGAACGGCCCTTTCGACGAACTTCGCCGCGCAGAGCGCTCTCCCACGGTCAACGACTACTTCCGAGCCGCCGCCCGCGCCGTGGTCACCTACAACCTCTCCTAATCGCATAGGTGGTGGTAATCACCTCGGCGCCGTGCCCTTACAACTCTCCTTGACCTTCATCACGTTGAAGATCACCGGGTATTCGGTGATCCGCTGGTTCGGGCCCGGCTGGGAGCCGCAGATCTTCCACTCAGCCGGGTCGTCCACTGGACGGCCTTGTCCGCTCGCGTCCTTGAATGTCATGTCGAGTTCGGAGCTCATCTGCTCGTACGCGCGCTGGGCGTTGCCGCCGATGACATCGGGCATGGTGGCGGCGACAGGCGCAGGGTCTGCCGAACGACGCGTCTCGGCGGATCCCGCGCCGGTCGGGGTGTTCGCCGAGGCATCCGGCACGGACGACGCGCCGCAGGCGGTGACTGAGGCCAGGAGCGAGGCCAGGAGTGTGGCGGTGAGGACGGGTCTCAGAAGCTTGGTGACGGTCATGTTTCCCCCGAGCGTGATGGCAGTTCGGGACAGTATTCACGGTGAGACCACAGGAAGCACCGCCTTCTGGATCGACTCCAGGTCCGTGGCCGTACCCGGTCGCAGCTCGGTACGACTGACCGCGGTGGGCTGTTCCTGCAGAGGGGGAGCGGTGCGGAGTCAGCGGGATGTCAGTGGTGGCGTACAGACTGTGGGGCATGACTTTGGTGACCGCACATGATTACGCCTGGATACGTTCCTCCCCGGTGTTCCGCCAGGCGCTGGAGGGCGGATACGGCCTGACCCTGGTACGGGGAGTGGTCCCCGGCGACGTACTGCGTGCGATGGGGGCGGAGCCGCAGGGCACTTGCACGGGGGTGGACGCCCTGATCGAGCAGCATCTGAACCAGCGTGGTGAGACGGACTACTGGGACGACTCTTTCATCGCGGGTGCATGCACGGTGCCGGGTACGGACGGCGACTGGACGCTCATCCTGCAGTTCGACGGCGGTGTCGGGATGCACTCGCGCTTCCTGGAGGCCCTGTCGGCGGGCGGGCGGGCCGTGACGCATTCCACCAACGGGGGCGCACCCATCGACCTGTTCCACTGGTACGAGGCCGGAGAGCTCCGGACCACTTTCGAAGGGCCCACCGCCAGGTATGGCAGCACTCCCGACGAACTGGTCCCCGTGATGCGTGAGATCGGGTTCGACCTGGCCGAGGACGAGGACAGCACCGGCCCGAGCAGCGACACCAAAGCGGCGGTCCTCGCCCTGACCGAGCGGCTGACCGGCGTACGACTCACGGAGGAACTCCTCAAGGACGCCGAGTATCACCTGGGGCACGTGCCGGAGGAGCCCGCCGAGGAGTGGACCAAGGTGGTCATCGACATCACCGACGCGCACGGGGAACGGTTCTACGCGGAAGTCACCCGCGAGGAGGCCGAGGCCGCTTCGGCCCGCGCCCGGGAGAAGGCCGAGGCGCCAATCGTCGTGCGCGGGCCCTCGTCGCCCGCTCCCTGACAGGCCATGCCGGAAGAACTCTGCCTCGCAAAATGGGCAGTTGACTGGTCTGAGGCCAAGCCGATCGTCGTTGTGGGTAGGGTCAGGAGACACGTACGTTGACTGCCGTGCGCATGGCGTCGGCCTGGTTCTGGTGGCCGCGAAGCCGGTACTTGCGCACGACATCGTCCAGGGCCTGGACCAGAGGGGAGAAGTCCTCCGACTCTGCCACCGCCGCCCTCCACCGGCCCGAATGCGCCAGGGCCCCGACCAGCAGGTGCGCGTGCGCCATCAGTTTTTGCCAGCCGATCGGGACTACGGGGCCGCGGCTCAGGTCAGTGCGGACTTCAGCGCCGAGGCAGCGTCTCCTGAACTGGCGGCAGGGATCTTCCAGCGGAAGGCGTCACCGTGGCCGTCGACATAGACGAGGGTGCCGCCCTTCTCGGAGTTGGTTATGTCGAAGGCGACGGTGTTTCTGCGGAAGGTGTGGGGCTGGACGGTAGGCCCGCCGTCATGGAAGCCGATGGGAGCGATCCTTGCCGCACCCTTGCTGTTTCCCGCCTTGACGGTGTGCCCGTTGGGAGCCTGCCAGCGGAAGCCTCCTTTGCTGGTCGCTGCCGTCACCTTGGTATCAGTCCGGTTCTCGGCGCTGAAGGCGACGACGGCGTAGAGACCGTGCTCCGGGGTGCCTGTGCTGGCCTTGTTGACGTAGACCACGGTGTCTGGAGTGATTCGCACAGCACCCTTCCCGCCGACGCCGACGGTATCGGCGCCCTGTCTCAAACTGAGCACAGTGCGCGGAGTCGGCTCGGGCTTGGCTTGGTCATTGCCATCGGTACAGGCGGTGAGAAGACCAAGGCACCAGACGGTGATGAGTGTGGTTGCTGTGCTGGTGTGGCGCATGATTCCTCCGAGCAGCCGCAGACGAAGCAGTCAAGGTTCCTTCCACAGCAGCATGTCAGCCAGATCATCCGGCCAGGGAGCAACGGGATAACGTGCTCCCACGACTCATCAGGCACGAGAGTTGAGTACGGGTGCTCATGCGCTTCACCACCAGGCGCGGCACCCTGCACCCATGACCGACACCGTTGCCGCCCGGGAACGCCGGCGCCCCTGGTCGCACAGAACACGCCTGGGCGTCGACCTCGCCCTCGCGATCCCGCTCTTCCTGGTGGAGACCGCGTGGCTCGTGCTGGACTGGATATACGGCCTTGGCCTGGAGGTATGGGCCGCGCAGGGTGACCGAGCACGGATCGACGCGGCCGGCCTCGCGCACATCGAGGGCGTACGGATGCTGCTGATCGCCGTACTCATCCTGGCAGTCCTCGCGGGAATCTTCCGTGCGCGCTGGACGGTGATCGCACACCTGCTGGTGGCCGTCCTGGCGGGCGGAGTACTGACGATCTCCCAGCTGGAATGGGCGCACAGCCACACCTCGTCACCCGCTTGCATCCGCTACAGCGCGAACTGCTGAAACAGCCGGACGCGAACCGCCACGTTGCTGCCTGCGGCAGCCAAACGGTTGCTGATCGGGCCGGAGCCGAACCACCCGAGAGGGACCCCAAGTCCAGCCCCGCTCGGCGACCGCCACGTGGACGTGCCGTACCTGCGTCCGAGCGGCGTCGTACCGGACCGGGAGTCGAGCCGATGACCTGCGTGCCGGACGCACTCTCTGCGTGTACCTCGGCGCGCCGAACGATCGGCGTCGGCCTGGGCATCACCCTGGCCCTGGCCAGCGCCATGACGGTGGCTGCCCCCGCCTGGCTCGGCAGCTGACGTAACCTCGGCGGAACGTCAATGTCGAGGTCACCTCCGCGCAGTCCCGCTGCCTACGCACCAGGAGCACGCTCCTGCCGAGTCCGCGGCTCGTGACCGCAGGCGGTCACCTCCGACTGCCCTGCCCAGGAGCTGATCTGACGGCTCGTGCTGCTCCACAGGGTGTGCCCGCTGGCATGATGTGGGCCATGACCCGCACCGCTCGCCGCATGTTCGAGCTCCTGGAGCCGATCTGCCTGGTCACCTACTTCGCCGACGAGTGCAACGAGGAGCTGGCCGCGCTCGGCCACCGCACTTACTGGGACGGCTACTTCGCCAGCCGGGCCGCGCCGCTGGGGCGGGTGCCGGCGCAGGTCGTGCACGCGGCCTTCTACAGCTTCGCCGACGGGGAGGTCGCGCGGCACATCCCGAGCGCGTGGGAGACGATCCCGCCCGAGGCGTCCGTCGCCGCGCGGGAGCGGGGCAGCGCGGCCTCCGTACGGCGGATCCTCGGCGACGAGCTGGCCGACTCCCCGGGCCTGGTGCGCGCCGCCGACCTGACCACCAAAGCCGCGACGAATGCGCCCATGGAAGGCCGGGTGATGTACGCCGGGATGCGCTCCCTTCCGGTGCCGAGCGATCCGGTCGCCCGGCTGTGGCATTCCGCGACCATGCTGCGCGAGCACCGCGCTGACGGGCACGTCGCCGCCCTCGTCGGCGCGCGCATCGGCGGCACGGAGGCTCACGTGCTCTCCGCGCTGGAGATGGGCATCCACCCGCCGGAGTCGTTCGGGCGGATCCATCACCTGCCGAAGGAGCGGCTGGCCGCGGTCATGGACGGCTTGCGCGAGCGCGGGCTCGTCGACACCGACGGCCGGTTCACCGACGCCGGCCGTGAGACCAAGCAGCGCATCGAAGCCCTCACCGACGAGCTCGCGGCCCCGCCGTACGACGCCCTGTCTCCCGCCGAGCTCGACGAGCTGGTCGCCGAGCTCGAACCCATCACCGCGACGTTGGTGGCCGCGGGGTCGCAGTGACGAGAAGCGACTGACGGGGCGAGGAGTCCGCCGGCCGGTATGGCGACTTGTCGACGAGCCGTGCGATCTCGTCGCGGCCA
Source organism: Streptomyces lydicus (assembly GCF_000717345.1). GTDB lineage: Bacteria > Actinomycetota > Actinomycetes > Streptomycetales > Streptomycetaceae > Streptomyces > Streptomyces lydicus. The sequence goes on from NZ_JNZA01000017.1 coordinate 73,663, forward strand.
TGGTCCGGCCCGGCACCCGCGCTCGTCGGCGGTCACGACTACCGAGCCCGGCGGCAACAGGCAAGGCAGGCAGCCGCTCGGCAGACGTGGATCATGACGGCCTCAGCCTGCCGCATCCGCTTCCACCTGGGCCCGGGCCGTGCTGCGGCAGCGGGCCCGGGCGCTCACGGGGATTCCGGAGGGCGGCCACAACGACCGAACAGTTCACGAGAGGTCGTGCCGGGCGCCGTCGGCGACGGCGTGGAGCTTGTCGGGGTTGGCCACGTTGTGGATGGTCGAGATGCGGCCCTCCGGGTCGAAGTCGAAGGTCAGCGTGGCGACCACGCGGTCCGGGCCGCGGAAGACCACGCCCGGGCCGCCGTTGATCCAGGTGAGCTCTGCCCGCATCTGCCCGGGCTCGATGCCCTGGTAGGTCACGGTGCCGAGCCCGGCGAACCAACGGGCCACGGTCTCCAGGCCGACGACCGGTTTGAGGGCCTGGCGGACCTTGCCGCCGCCATCGGTCCACAGCGTCACGTCCGGGGAGAGCAGCTCCATGAGGGTGTTGATGTCGCCGCCCGTAGTTGCCGCGAAGAAGCGCTCGGTGACCTCGCGTTGGCGGGCGCGGTCCGCGGTGAAACGGGGTCGGCGGGCCTGGACGTGCCCGCGGGCGCGGTGCGCGGCCTGCCGGACCGCCGGCTCCGAGCGTTCCACCGCCTCCGCGATCTCCGCGTAGCTGAAGGCGAAGACCTCCTTCAGCACGAAGACCGCGCGCTCCAGGGGGCTCAGCGTCTCCAGGACGACCAGCAGGGCCATGGAGACCGAGTCCGCCGCGGCGACGCCGTCGGCGGTGTCCGGGCCGGTCAGGATCGGCTCGGGGAGCCATGGCCCGACGTAGGTCTCACGCTGGTGGCGGGTCGAACGCAGCCGCTCCATCGCCAGGTTGGAGACGATCCGGGTCAGATATGCCTTGGGGTCGGCGACCTGTGAACGGTCAGCCGCCGACCACTTGAGCCAGGCATCCTGGACCACGTCCTCGGCGTCGGCGGCGGTGCCGAGGAGGCGGTAGGCGACGGAGAAGAGCAGGGTGCGGTACTGCTGGAAGGCGAGCTGGTCGGGGCCGGCCTGCTGCGGCTGGGTCACTTGGCGCTCCGAATCCGGGTGTAGCGGCCGCCGTGCGGCCAGAACGCGCCCGAGGCGGGCATCTTCTTCATGCGGGCGAAGGTCGGCCACGGCGCGGCGGTGACCGTCTCCTTGTACTTCGCGGCCCGCTTGCCGGTCAGCACGATCCGGCGCGGGCTGTCGTCGGGGTGGGTGAACTGCACGACGGCGTCGTTCCGGCCCAGGCTGACGGGCGTGTGGTAGTAGCCGAAGCGGAAGGGCTTGGGCTCCTTACCGGCCAGTACCCGCAGGATCGAGAGGGCCGCGTGCACGCCCGTGGGCATGCCGCCCTGGCAGGTCCCGTGCATCACGCCGTAGCCCTGACGGATCGCCGCCGCATCGCCCACGGCGTAGACGTCCGGGTGGGAGACCGAGCGCAGTGCGCTGTCGGTGACCACCCGGCCGCGCTCGTCGACGGTCAGGCCCGCGGCGCCGGCCAGCGGCGAGACGCGGGTGCCGCTGGTCCACAGCACCGCGGCCACCGGGATGCTGGAGCCGTCCGCGAGCTCGACGCTGTCCGGCAGCACCTTGGCCACCTCGACGCCGCTGCGCACCCGCACGCCGAGCCGGGCGAGCGCCGAGTCCAGGTGGGCCTTGGCCTTCGGGTGCATGCTCGCGCCCGGCTCCTGCCGGCCCAGCAGCACGACCTGGAGCCCCGGGTGCCGCTCGGCGATCTCCGCGGCGGCCTCGACGCCGGTGAGGCCGCTGCCGCCGACCACGACGGTCCCGCCGTCGAGCCGGGTCAGCCGGTCGGCGAGGAGGGCGGCGTCCTCCGGGCTGTTGAGGGTGTAGGCGTGGTCGTCCACCCCGGGGACGGCCGCGGTGTTCGCGATGCTGCCCAGGCCGTAGACCAGGGTGTCGTAGCGCAGGACCCGGTCGTCGTCGATCCGGACGGTCTTCGCCTCGGCGTCCACGGCGGTGACCCAGCCGCGGACGAAGCCGGCGCCGGTGCCGTCCAGCAACTCCGGGATGTTCATCTCGGCCGTCTCCTGGCCGGTGGCAGTCATGTGCAGTCGGAGCCGCTCGGTGAAGGTGTCGTAGGGGTTGACCAGCGTCACTCGCAGGTTCCCGCGCTTCCTGGTGCGGGCCGCGAGCTGGATCGCGGCGGAGAGCCCGGCGTAGCCGGCACCCAGGACCAGGACCTCGTGCTGCTGCGCTGCTGTCCCGTTCATCGCTCTGCTGCCTCTTTCGTGTTGATCGTTCCCGCTGTGCGGACGACCACCAGACGCAAGCTGCCCTTCCGTTCGTGACGTGGGGCCGATGTGACCCGCGTCACCTCGCGAAGGCGTAGCGGCGCGCGCGGCATGAGCCCCCCGAGCACCGCGACGCGCAGCATTCAACCATGATCGACTGATCGACCGGCTTCGCACGGAAACTGACGGAACACCAGAGCCCCACGACAGCGGCAGGGCCCGATGCTTGCATGCCCCCGCGAGCACGGCCGCCTTTACGCCGACTGTCCGGGCGGTGGCCGACAGGCTCCTGGACCCGCTTGGCGGCAACCCGCACACGATCAGAAACTCCGGCTCGGCCGGTCACCGAAGCCGGCGGCACCTGGAGCCGGTCCGCGCCCGGCGATCACTCTCGATGAAACTCAGAGCGCCATTCACCTGAGCTGCGCAGAAGTCCATAACTACAGCCACGCCACCGGATACGCGAACAGCATCACCATGCTCGACTGCACCGAGGGCGAAGTATTGTTCGACACCGTCCTGGTCCAGAACACCGCGGAGTGGCAGACGACATGCTGAGGGTCGAAGAGTTGGAGGCCGTGTTTCCGGCGATCACGCCGTGGCGGGTGGCGGCGGGCCGCAGCGTGGACTGGGCTGCCCTCGAGGCGGCCCTCGGGACGGCGCTGCCCTCGGACTTCCGCTCTCTGGCGGAGGCGTATCCGGTCCTGGTCGTCGACGACTTCCTCATGGTGTCCTCTCCGACGCCCGGTGCCGAGGCGTTGTGGGGATCCGCGCGCCGGGAGGACGAGATCCTTCAGGATCTGTACGAGATGGGCGATACCGAGGGCTACGTCCCCTTCCCGCAGCCGGGGGGCCTCATCTCCTGGGCGGAGTCCAATTCGGGGGACTCGTTCTACTGGAGGACGGGCCCCGCGGACCCGGACGCATGGCCGGTGGTCGTCCGCGGAGACAACGGCGACTGGTCGGAGTTCCCGGTCGGTGCCGTCGAGTTCCTGGCCGGCGTGTACGGGCGCACCATCGACGTGCCGGGCATGCCCAAAGGCTTCCCCAGCGACGACCCGAAGGTGCTGGGCCTGAGCGACCGCATCGACTGACCGGCACCTGAACCGCAGGCACATGCACCACATCGCCATCGCCGGATAGACAGACCGGGCTGCCAGAGCGCCTGGCTGCCCGCACCGATCCGGAGATCATTTACGGGACAGCCCTTAGTAGAGGGGGTTGGTGGCGAAATGGCAGAAGGAGCGAATGGCCGCGGAATACGAGCGGAGCGTCGAGCGCTTCCGAATACACAAGGAGCGCACGCAATGAGCGCACGTCACCGAGCCATTCGTCCACCATGGCCGGCGTCCACTGCCAGTGAATTCGGTTGTGGCGGGCCCGGTGAGCCGGTGAGGTGCTCCTATGGACGGTGCCAAAGCGCAGGCGCAACGGGCGAGGGCAGAAAGTGCCCGTAGGGTCACGCCGCGACCGGCTCCATGGCACAGGTCGGCGGTGCTCGTAGCCCTCATGCTGGCTGCCTTCACCTTCAACACTGCGGAGAACCTGCCGGTCGGGCTCCTGGAGCTCATCTCCCAAAGCCTGCGGGTGTCCGTGTCGGCGGTCGGCCTCTTGGTCACCGGTTACGGCGTGATGGTGGCCGTCGCGTCTCTGCCGCTCGCCCACGTCACGCGGGCCGTCCCCCGACGTCATGTGCTCACGGCACTGCTGGCCGCGCTCGTTGTGTCCAGTCTGGTCGCGGCGCTGGCCACGTCCTATGGCTTGCTCCTCGTGGCGCGGCTGCTGACCGCGCTCGCCCAGGCGCTGTTCTGGGCCGTGATGGGACCGGTCGCGGTGGGGCTGTTCGCGCCCGAGGTCCGTGGGCGCGTGGTCGGGGCGCTGTCCGTCGCCGGTTCGCTCGCCCTTGTGCTCGGTGTTCCCGCGGGGACCTGGCTGGGGCAGCAGAGCCACTGGCAGGTGCCGGTCGCCGTGCTCGCGGGTCTGGGGCTCATCTCACTCGTGACGATTGCCGTTCTGCTGCCGACCTCGCGTCCGGAAGAAGAGCATGCCGCCTACGGAACCAGTCCCGACGCCCGCCGGTTCGGGACCGTGCTGGCGGCCGGGGCCCTGTCCGCCACTGGCGCGTTCGCGGGATACACCTACATCGTGACGTTCCTGGGCGACGTGAGCGGGTTCTCCCCGAGCACGGTCAGCGCCCTGTTCGTGGTTTTCGGTGTTGCGTGTCTGGCCGGGGTGAGCATCACCGGGGTACTGCTGGATCGCGTTCCGCACGCCGCGCTGACCACTGCCGTGGCCACGCAGGCGGTGGGCATGCTCGGCTTGTACGCGGCCGGTGCCCGCCCGGTGGCGGCGGTGGTGTTCCTGGTGCTGATGGGCGGTGCACTGGGGCCGGTGTTCATGACCACCCAGAACGAGATGCTGCATTGCGCACCGGGCCGTACGGATATCGCCCTCGCGGCGAACTCCGGCGCGTACAACGCCGGTATCGCGGCGGGCGCCGCGCTCGGGGGAGTGGTCCTGCAACTCGCCGACGTGCGGGGCGCGTTCCTCGTCGGCGGGCTGCTGACCGTCGGCGCCTGCGCGGTGCTGCTCGGCGGGCGGCTGCTGCCTGGGGCGCCACTTCGCGCTCCTGCGGCCAGCTCTCGGTTGACGGCCTGCGCTGACGAGACCGGCCTTACGTCCCTTAGTCAGGCACACCCATCTGACCTGGGCAGATAGGTGCGGAGTCCCGATGCCCCCACCCGTGCACCTTTTGCAGAGACGGTGTGGCTGCCGCCACCCGGCACAACAGGCGTCGTGCCCTCGCCGGATCGGGTGAGCGGGCGGGCCCGGCGCGGTGTTGCGAGTGGTGGGCGGCAGAAGCTCGCGTTCGGAGTGAACGCATCAATCCGGACGCGAGCGACCTGATCCGTCGAGTCAGGTCCGGGCGGGCCGCACGTCTTTCAGCAAGCCGTGGATTCGTCGTTCGATCTCGTCGCGGATCGGCCGGACGGCGTCGACTCCTTGGCCTGCGGGGTCGTCCAGCGTCCAGTCGAGGTACTGCTTGCCGGGGAAGATGGGGCAGGCGTCGCCGCAGCCCATGGTGATCACCACGTCGGAGGAACGTACGGCCTCGGTGGTCAAGATCTTCGGGGTCTGAGCGGACAGGTCGATGCCGACTTCGGCCATCGCCTCGACGACGGCCGGGTTGACGGTGTCAGCGGGGGCGGATCCGGCGGAGCGGACCTCGACCTGGTCGCCGCCGAGGTGGGTGAGGAAGGCGGCGGCCATCTGGGAGCGTCCGGCGTTATGGACGCAGACGAACAGCACGGACGGCTTGGGGGCGTCAGTCACGGGCGGGCTCCTTGAGGTCGGCCGGCGTTGCGGCCGGGACGGAGGCGGCGTCGGGGAAGAGCCGGCGGGCGGCCAGGGCGACATAGACCAGGCCGATCAGCACCGGGACCTCGATGAGGGGGCCGACGACGCCTGCCAGGGCCTGGCCGGATGTCGCGCCGAAGGTCGCGATGGCGACGGCGATGGCGAGTTCGAAGTTGTTGCCGGCCGCGGTGAACGCCAGCGTCGTCGCCCGCGGGTAGTTCAGGCCGACGGCCCTGCCCAGGGCCATGGAGCCGGCCCACATGACGGCGAAGTAGACCAGCAGCGGCAGTGCGATCCGCGCGACGTCCAGCGGGCGGGAGGTGATCGCGTCTCCCTGGAGGGCGAAGAGCACGACGATGGTGAACAGCAGTCCCCACAGGGCGAACGGCCCGATGCGGGGGATCAGCTTCGTCTCGTACCAGGTGCGGCCCTTGGCCTTCTCGCCCAGGCGGCGGGTGAGGAACCCGGCGGCCAGGGGGATGCCGAGGAAGATCAGCACGCTGCGGGCGATCTCCCAGACCGACACGTTCAGACCGGTCTGTTCCAGGCCCAGCCAGCCGGGCAGGACGGAGAGATAGAACCAGCCCAGCAGGCTGAAGGCCAGGACCTGGAAGACGGAGTTCAGGGCGACCAGGACAGCGGCGGCTTCACGGTCGCCGCAGGCCAGGTCGTTCCAGATGATGACCATGGCGATGCAGCGGGCCAGCCCGACGATGATCAGCCCGGTCCGGTACTCCGGCAGGTCGGGCAGGAAGATCCACGCGAGCGCGAACATCACGGCGGGGCCGAGGATCCAGTTGATCGCCAGAGAGGGGATCAGCAGGCGGCGGTCACGGGTGACGGTGTCCAGACGGTCGTAGCGGACCTTGGCCAGCACCGGATACATCATCACCAGCAGGCCCAGCGCGATCGGCAGCGAGACGCCGGTGACCGTCACCTTCGCCAGCGCGTCCCCCAGCCCCGGCACCGCGCGGCCCAGGCCGAGGCCCGCGGCCATGGCCAGCAGGATCCACACGGCCAGGAAGCGGTCCAGGAACGACAAGCGGGCGGCGACCGGCGCCGCAGTCGCGGGCTCAGCCATCATCTCCGCGGTCATGAGGCGGCCCCCGCGGGCGTCTCAACGGCCAGGGGGAGCGGCTCTCCGGCGGGGCGGGTCAGGATGCCGGCCAGCCGGTCGGTCATCTCGGGCAGCAGTCGGTAATACACCCATGTCCCGCGGCGTTCGGAGTCGATCAGTCCGGCCTGCTTCAGGAGCTTGAGGTGGTGGGAGATCGTCGGCTGAGACAGGTCGAAAGCAGGCGTCAGGTCACACACGCACACCTCGCCGCCGGCCCGAGAGGCGATCATCGACAGCAGCCGCAGCCGCACCGGGTCCCCGAGGGCTTTGAAGACCTTCGCCAGTTCGGTGGCCTGATCCTCATCCAGCGGCGCGGTCAGCAGACCCGGGCAGCAGGCATCGGTCTGGCCGAGCACCTCAAGCTCTTGTTTCGACATGCCTCTATGTTGACGAACTTCGATGCAGGGCGCAAGCTTGCATCGATGAACATCAATGCAACGAGATGGGGAGACCGCCATGTCTCGCGTTCAGCTCGCTCTCAACGTCCCCGACCTCGACGCTTCGGTGGAGTTCTACGCCAAGCTGTTCGGCGTGGAGCCGGCCAAGCGTCGCCCCGGATACGCCAACTTCGCCGTCGCCGAGCCGCCGCTGAAGCTCGTCCTGATCGCAGGGGAGGCCGGCCAGGAGACCCGCCTGGACCACCTCGGTGTCGAGGTCGCCTCCACCGAGCAGGTCACCGCCGCCACCGACCGCCTCAAAGAAGCGGGCCTGGCGACCTTCGAGGAGAACGACACCTCCTGCTGCTACGCCCTCCAGGACAAGGTCTGGGTCCACGGCCCCGGCAAGGAACCCTGGGAGGTCTACGTCGTGAAGGCCGACGCAGACCAGATGGGCAAGCCTCCCGCCTTGGAGGGTGAAGCCTGCTGCAGTAGCTGACGCCACCGTCGCCCTGCGGCTCGAAGGCTTCACGGGCACCTTGGCCATGGTCGGTGAGGAACTGCGCCCGCCGTACGCCCGCCACCGCTCTCGAAGCACGTGCTGGCCGGCACGCTGGAACCGCACAAGACCACCCTGCGGCAGGACACCGATCTGCAACGACTGCGGATGAACCTGAAACTGGGCTGCCGCGCCACCCACCTGGACCCGGCGGCCTGCACCGTCACACTGGCCGACGGTGACCGGCTGCACTACGACGGCCTGATCATCGCCACCGGGCTGGGCTGGCCGGTGTGCATGTGCTGCGCACCCTCGACGAGGCTACCCACGGTCGAAGAGATTGGGCAGGCCGGACCGGTACCTGATCTCGTCGAGCTTGTGGAGGAAGGCCAGCTCGGGAGGACGGTGGAGTCGCCGGACCTGGCAGCGGGGTGCGGTCGAACCGGCCGTGTCCAGCAGGGCGTTGACCGCTCGCCGCGCAGATTCGTTGGCGCCCTCCATCGTCGCGAGGTCGATGTCGGTGGCGACGTAGTCGCCGGCCAGGAACAGGTTCGGCGCCGCCGTTCGGCTCGACGGTCGGTCGTACCAGGTGCCCACGGGGTGGATGAGCAGCTGCTCACGGTTGGACGGTGCAGGCCCGCCGAGGCCGGTCACCGCCGGGTCCATGAACCACGAGTGCAGGTCCGCGTCGGCGAGCACCTGCCGCCCGGCGCCGTTCAACCCGGCCTTGAGCTGCGCCCAGACCTCCCGGCGAACCTCGTCCGGGGTGCACTTGAGCCCGGGCCTTCCGTACAGGATCCCCGGCCTGTCCCATGCGGAGATGTCCACGGAGAGACAGTCGGCCACCTCCCCGTCCCCGTAGGTCGAACGGAAGTCACGCCCCTTCCAGAACTGCGCCTGGCTGACCGAGGTGAGTGCCCACGGCGAGTCCACGTGGATCACGTGCCCGTGCACGAGGGGTGTGCGGGTGCGCAGATAGAACTGCACGCCCACCATCCAGGCCGTCCGGAGCCGGTCGCAACGTTCGAGCTGGGGGTCGGCAGCGCGGAGATCGGCGCCCCAGCCGGCGCGGGCGTCCTGGACGGGCATGGCGCTGAGGTAGTGGTCGGCGGCCACGGTACGGCCCGCCGCGGCGCTGGTGGACCTCACCCTGACACCGGTGATCCGGCCGCCGTCGTAAACGAGCTCCTCGACCGCGGTGCCTAACTCGAACTCGACGCCGAGGCTGCGCAGGTGGAGCTCCCAGGGCGTGATCCACGCCTCGCTGGTCGGCGCGTTGAGCACCCGGTCGATCTCACCGTCGTTGCCGCGACCGAGCAGGTTGTAGACGAACGCCTGGATGAGGCGGGCGACGGTGCGCGTGCTCGCGACCTCGGCTTGGACGGCGACGAGGTCCCGGGTGATCCCGACGCCGAGCAGCTGCTGATACTCCCGTGACATGGCGTCGGCGTTGATGAATGTCCACCAAGGCACCCTCTCCCACTGCTCGATCCGCCGGACTTCGCAGCTGGTGAGGTGGACGAGCAGGCGGCCGAGGAAGTGAGCGACCTCGGTGGGCGGCAGGTCCAGCGAGGTGTCCAGGAGCCCGATCAGGCTTTCCACCAGGGTGCCGGGCAGCAGCGACCCCGGAACGGGTAACGACAACAGCCTCCGGACCGGAAACCGCAAGTTCGGACGGCCACCGAACCGTGCCACGAGGCACTCGGGGGCGTTCACCAGATTTCCGTGGACGCTGCCCGACTTGTTCGGGTACGGGATGCGGCGCAGCGTGTCCGGGAGATTGCGATAGAACCCCGGGAAGAAGCGGAAGCCGTGCTCGCCGGGCAGCGGGAGACGTCCCCCGGTGCCGGTGCCCGGGACGCCCATGCTGCGGGCCTTGCCGCCCAGCGTGTCGTTGCGTTCGTACACCGTGACGCGGTAACCGCGTTCGGCGAGTTCATGTGCCGCGGTCAGCCCCGCGACGCCGCCGCCCAGCACCGCCACCGACCCGAGATCACGGCCCTTGGACACAGCGGTGCTCCTCGTCGTCGTTGTTGCCGGCGCGCTCATGGGCTCGGCCATCGACGGACACTCAGCCGAAGCAACCACGAGTGGCAACAGCCATGAGTGCAAGTCGGTCTGATCCTGGACCATCTGGGCATCTGCGAAACCAGGGCGATCGGGCCACCGGCCTGTTGCGTCAGGCCACCGCGAGCGCGGCCGCCGCGTGATTCTTTATCGCCCGCCTCAAGAAGGCGGACCGCACGCTGCGCTCCCCACCCGTGGCCGAGCAGCGGGAGGTGCCCCTATGCCTTATGCCTTCGGTCAAAGGAAACGGAGCTGCGATAGGCCCGGGCGCTGGGCAACATGGCGGTGTGGCTGATCTGCTGTGGGATGACGTGAAGTGTTTCCTCGATCCGGACCTGATGGGATCGCTATCGGACGTGCGTGTTCCTGATGCCTCGGTGCACAACTGGCAGGACGTCCTCGATCTCGTCGTGGAGAGGGGCTGGAAGTGCCAGTACTCCGAAGGAGAGACGGTGCTTCCCCTGCCTTGCGCGGAGGCCGCGCTGTCCCGACCAGCGGATGCTGAGTGCCCGAACCTGCGTGTCTGGCTGACTGCTGATGTGCTGGCGATCTTCCGTTTCTCTTCGGACGAGGAGATCGATTTCGAGGTTGATCTGCGGGAGTTGCAGGGGCAGGAACGACTTGATGTGCTCTGTGGCTTCTTGCGGGAGATCGGGCGGCGGTTGGGCAAGCCGGTGCTGATGGATCCGGAGGGTGTCTGTGGCCATCCGGTGCTCGGCTTCGATGTCGAAGCTGATCGAGTTGTCCTCCTTGCGGAGCCGCTCGTCAGGTGACTACGGCTGAGGGCTGGAGTTCGTGGAGGCTGCCATCGCGGAGCAGGATCCGGTTCAGCCTTCGAGGCGGTGTGCAAGGTGGAGCAGATCTGCCAGGCGCAGCACGCGTCCGTCGAAGCCTGGGAGGGTGACATGGAGCGGCTGGGTCCAGTGAGCGGGGATTGCATCCAGCCCGTAGTACGCCCCAGCGAGTCCTCCGGTCACCGCGGCGACGGTGTCCGTGTCACCGCCGAGGTCGATCGCCGCGCGTATCGCGTCCTCGAAGCTGGTGGTGGTGCGTAGGGCCCAGACGGCGGAGCCCAGGCAGGGCCAGACGGCACCGTTGAACTCGGTCGCCTGAGCGGGGTGCCAGTCGGGCGCGAGGACTGCGGCGTAGCGGCCGCGGTGGTCGGGGTGGACGAGAGCCAGGATGTCCGGGAGTGCGGTGAGGGGGTCGATGTCCTCGAACGCGACGCGGATGAGTTCGTGGAAGATCGCGGTGCCTTCCCAGGCTGCGCGGTCGCCGTGAGTGAGGGCAGCGATGCGGCGGGCCGCGTCCATGGTGGCTGCTTGGCCGAAGGCAGCAAAGTGGACCGCGGAGGTCGAGGCCCGCATCAAGGAGCCGTTTCCCGCTGCTCGTTGGTCGACCTGGAAATGGGTCGTGGAGGCGAGGTCCCAGGGCATGCCGTTGGTCAGGACGTCTTCGGTCTGCAGGCCGATGTCTTTCGGTTCTGACGCTGCCCATCGCTGGAAGCGGGCGAAGATGTCCGGCAAATCCAGTCCGCCCCGCTCGAGCAGCGACTCCGCGACCAGGACGGCCATTTGCGTGTCGTCAGTGGCCTCGCCGGGGTCCCAGCCACCGTCTCCGCACATCTCGCCACCGGCACCAGGCGCGGGAAACCGCGCGGAGAAAGCTCCCGGGGGGCCAAACTCGAAAGGGCCGCCCAAGGCGTCACCCACCGCTGAGCCGACGACCGCGCCAGCGGCCCGCTGGATCCGCTTCATTCGCGCAGGTTATCTGTGCCGCGCCGACGGCCACGCGGCCCTATTTCCTTCTTCGGCTCCCCGAACCGTCGGCGGCGAACGCGTCTCGTCCACGGAGGTGCGCCGCTCGACCGGTCCGCCCAGCGGTAGCCGTCCCACTTGGCCTCGTACGCGACTCCGCGGGCCGGCAGCTCCTTGGCCGAAGCGGCCAGCAGACGTCCCGGCCCGTCGCAGGTGAGATGGATCCAGCTGGTCAACCCGCCTCGGGAGCGTCCGAGGGGGATCGAGCCCCCGTTTCGGGCCTGGGCCAACGACGCGTACCCGTACGCGACGCGCCACCGCTTCGCGAGATCTTGCCAGTCCCAGCGGACGGCAAAAGACAAAGGCAAGGAGAGCACTCTCCTTGCCACTCTCAAGTTATAGCGCGAGGGGGGGCTTGCGGCAAGACCCCGGTCACGGCGCACAATCGTCGGCCGATGCCACAACCTGGGGAAATGAGGGGCACGACGTGCGTGTGTTGTTGTCGACGTACGGGGGACGCGGTGACGTCGAACCGGTGGGGCCGGCAGTGCGGTTGCGGGCGCTCGGGGCGGAGGTGCGGGGATACGCGCCGCCCGAGAGGGCGGAGCGGCCGGCCGACTCGTCGAAGGAAAGGCAACCGGAGGTGAGGTCGTGCCGGACAAGAGGTTCGGCAGAGCGGGAGGCGCCGGTGAGGCGATCGGCGACCGCAGTGCGACGGAACACGGCTGCCTCGGAGGTATCCCGATGATCGAGCAGTACGTGTTGGATCTTCACGAGATTGACGAGACGCAGGTCGCGGTCGTTGGCGGCAAGGGCGCGCACCTGGGCGGGCTCTCGCGGATCGAAGGCATCCGCGTGCCGGCTGGCTTTTGCGTGACGACGGACGCCTTCCGGCGGATCATGGCGGAAGCGCCGTCGATCGACGATCGGCTCGATCAGCTGTCGCGCTCGGACCCGGACGACCGGGAGGCGATCCGCACGCTCAGCGCGCAGATTCGCCGGACCATCGAAGAAGTCGCCCTCCCGGGCGATGTCGCGGCGGCGATCACCCGCGCGCTCGCCGGGCTCGGCGAGCAAGCCGCGTACGCCGTCCGATCCAGCGCGACGGCAGAGGACCTGCCGACGGCCTCCTTCGCCGGCCAGCAGGACACGTACCTGAACGTCGTGGGGCCGACGGCGATCCTCCAGCACGTCAGCCGGTGCTGGGCCTCGCTGTTCACCGAGCGGGCCGTGACCTACCGCCAGCGGAACGGCATCGACCACCGGACGGTCCACATGGCCGTGGTCGTGCAGCAGATGGTCTTCCCGCATGCGGCCGGCATCCTGTTCACGGCGGACCCCGTCACGGGCAACCGGAAGGTCGCCACCGTGGACGCCGGCTTCGGCCTCGGTGAGGCACTGGTGTCCGGCCTGGTGAACCCGGACGTCTTCAAGGTGCGACACGGTGAAGTCGTCGCCAAGACGATCGCCGCCAAACAGCGTGCCGTACACGCACTGCCGGCCGGCGGTACGCAGGAAGTGGCGATCGACGCGCAGCGGCAGGAGCAACCGGCGCTGACGGATGGGCAGGCGGTCCAGCTCGTGCAGCTCGGGCGGCGGATCGAAGCGCACTTCGGCCGCCCGCAGGACATCGAATGGTGCCTGGTCGACGAGGGTTTCCAGATCGTGCAGAGCCGGCCGATCACGACGCTGTTCCCCATCCCCGAGACCGGCGACCAGGAGAATCACGTCTACGTCTCCGTCGGTCATCAGCAGATGATGACCGACCCCATGAAGCCCCTGGGGCTCTCCATGTGGCAGCTGACGGCCATGGTGCCGATGCACGAGGCCGGCGGGAGGCTGTTCGTCGACGTCACCCGGCGCCTGGCCTCGCCCGCGAGCCGCGCCGGCCTCCTGGATCTCGTGGGGAGAGGCGATCCGCTGGTCAGGGACGCTCTGGAGACCGTCCTCGACCACGACGATTTTGTCCCGTCGCTCCCGGACGCGGGTCCCGGCGGGCCGCCGGCCGGCGGAGCGGCCGCCCCGATCGAGACCGATCCGGCCCTCGTCACCGAGCTCATCGAGCGCAGCCAGGCGTCCGTCGCCGCCCTGGAGCGCGACATCCGGACGAAGACCGGACCGGCGCTGTTCGACTTCCTGCTGGAGGCATTCGAGGAGCACAAGCGGGTCCTCAGCGATCCGCTGAGCATACGGGCGATCATGGCTGGGATGGAGGCCACGTGGTGGCTCAACGACAAGCTGGGGGAGTGGCTGGGCGAGAAGAACGCGGCTGACACGCTCACCCTGTCCGCCCCCGACAACGTCACGTCGGAGATGGGACTGGCGCTGCTCGACGTCGCGGACGTGATCCGCCCGCATGCGGAGGTGGTGGAGTTCCTGCAGGGCGTCGAGTACGCCGAGGACGCAGCCTTCCTGGACGAGCTGGCGAAGCTCGCGGGCGGGACCGAAGCGCGCGACGCCATCGAGACCTACCTCGACCGGTACGGCATGCGCTGCGTCGGCGAGATCGACATCACGAGGCCGCGTTGGCGGGAGCGCCCCACCACGCTCGTGCCCGTGATCCTCGACAACGTCCGGAACTTCGAGCCGGGCGCCGCCGAGCGGCGCTTCGAGCAAGGGCGGCAGAAGGCGCAGAAGAAGGAACAGGACGTGCTGTCACGCTTGCGGGCCCTGCCGGACGGGGACCGGAAAGCCGACGAGACCAAGCGGATGATCGACCGGGTCAGAACCTTCATCGGGTACCGGGAGTACCCGAAGTACGGCATCGTCAGCCGCTACTTCGTCTACAAGCAGGCGTTGATGGAGGAGGCCGAGCGCCTCGTGCAGGCCGGCGTGCTTCCTGAGAAGGAGGACATCTTCTACCTCACGTTCCAGGAGCTCCACGACGTCGTGCGCTCGAACCAGGTGGACGACCAGATCGTCCAGCAGCGCAAGGACGCGTTCCGGTCGTACCAGGCGCTCACGCCGCCCCGGGTGCTCACATCGGATGGTGAGGCCGTCACCGGGGCGTACCGGCGCGACGACGTGCCGGCCGGCGCCCTGATCGGCCTACCGGTTTCCGCCGGGACCGTCGAGGGAAGGGCCCGGGTCATCCTCGACATGGCGGACGCCGATCTCGAAGCGGGCGACATCCTGGTCACGACCTTCACGGACCCCAGCTGGTCGCCGCTGTTCGTCGGAATCGCGGGCCTGGTGACGGAGGTGGGCGGCCTGATGACCCACGGCGCGGTGATCGCCCGGGAGTACGGCTTGCCGGCCGTCGTGGGCGTGGAGCAGGCCACCCGGCTGATCCGGGACGGGCAGCGGATCCGCCTGCACGGAACCGGCGGATACATCGAGATCCTGCCTTGATCGACCGCAATGGGAACATCGGGAACGTGTCGCCTCACAGCGCGGTGAGGTCAAGCACCGGCTTGCCTGTGGGCGCCCCGCCCTCGATCCTGCGGTGAGCTGACGACAACTCGCTCCAGCTCCAGAACTTCGACCTGGAGCCTCAGTTCTCCTTCGGCTGATGCCTTCACCGCCCGGTGCCTCCTGCCCTGTCTCGGCAGGAGGGCCGGCGGCGAAGGCGACCAGGCTGAAGCCCGGCCCGCACCCATCGCGTGCGCACGGACATTGACATCACCTCGTCATGAGCCGGGAAGAGCGCAATCTTCCTCTACCGCCGTGGGAAGGCCGTACGTTCGCCGCGGGGTAGGGCACCTGCGAGGCGCTGCCGGTCACGCTCGTCGAAGCCGGGGGCGTTGTCGAGGTACGCGGCGACACCGCGGTCGACGCCGGACGCTGGCTCGGGAACCCGTGTTCTGACGTGCCGGAGCCGGTCAAAGCAGGCCAGTAAGACCTCCACTCGGGACTCGAAGTCTGCCTCGCAGCGTGGCGGCGAGCGCTCTCACCAGGGCCCTGGGGGCCCGACCAAGGAACGGCTGTACGAAGAGGCCAAGAAGAAGAACATCCACGGCCGCTCCCAGATGAACAAGGACGAGCTGCGCAGGGCCCTCGGCCGCTGACCTGAGTACCAGCGGCCCAAGCTCGCCTCCCCGCTTCGCCGCAGGGCTCAAGCTCCGAGCCACCCGGCGGGATGCGTCGGGTGGCTCGGTGCCCATGCGTGGCAGGGGCGGGAAGGCGGGGTCCTTCACCGTTCCGGCTGTGGTGACTGAGCAGCGTGATCGCGGAGGCCGGGCCCGCACACTCAGGGATGTGCGTGAGCGGAGGAATGGCGGCCGTTCACCGCTGTCCCGGGCCGCCGCGCTTACCTACCCAAGCCTGGTGCGCCCGGCCAGACGGCTGACTCCGGAGGGCCCGTCGGGCGCAGTGCTAACTGCTGATCATCGTCATCAGCAGCCAGTGGGTTTCGCCGAAGGCGACCACGACAAGTCCACGTCCTGCCGCCGGCCCGATGGGAGCGCCGTCGATCCCGGTGACTACGCAGCCGGCTGCCTGGCACAGAGCGATGCCGGCTGCGAAATGCACGCTCCCGGACAGATCACCGCCGTCGGTCACGTACGCGGCGCGCTTGCCCGCGGCGACCCAGGCCAATGCCAGCGTCGTGGACACAACCCGGGGCCGGAACCGTTCGACGAACCTGGGCTGGATCAACATCACCACCGCCGTTCTTCTCGTCCGGCTGCGCTCGTGACCGGACTTCACGGGACGGAGGCATCACCACTAGCAACCTTGTGCGCCCTGGGGAGATTCCCGGTTTCACTGTGACATTCCTCCGCCCTCAAGCGCCTTCTCGTCACCGCTCTCACCTGGGCATACTCCACGCCTGTCCCACCTCAAATCCTCGAAGAGCGTGGGCTGTTGCGAAGGAGCTGAGGGAAGAGATGATGTCGGAGACAGTCTGTGCGGGGGCCGCAGGCACATGGCTGCTGGGGGACCTCCCGGTCAACCGGATCGGCTTCGGTGCCATGCGACTGACCGGCAGTGCCGCCTTCCACCAGGGCATTCCGCGCGACCGCAGCCAGGTGATCGGCGTTCTGCGCCGTGCGGTTGAACTCGGTGTCAATCACGTCGACACCGCGGCGTTCTACTTCTCCCGGCTGCGCTCCGCCAATGAGCTGATCAACTCGGCGTTGGCCCCGTACCCGGACGACCTGGTGATCGCCACCAAGGTCGGTCCCGCGCGGGACGCGTCCGGTGAGTGGGCGGCGCCGGCGCGGCCCGATCAGCTGCGCGGCCAAGTCGAGGAGAACTTGCGCCAGCTCGGCCGCGACCACCTCGACGTGGTCAACCTGCGCCTCATGGGCCAGGACTCGATCAGCGAGCACTTCGGAGCCCTCGCCGATCTGCGTAATGCCGGGCTCATCCGGCACCTCGGCATCTCCAACGCCCGCCCCGCCCACCTGGCCCAGGCCCGGACGATCGCCCCCGTGGTCTGCGTCCAAAACCGATACGGCATCGACGCACGCGCCGGCGAAGAGATGCTCCAGGCATGCGCCGCACACGACATCGCGTTCGTGCCCTTCTTCTCCATCGCGGGTGAGGGACGCGAGGCAGGCGCCGTCCGTGCCGAGCACGAGCAGATCCTCACCGTCGCCCGCGCGCATGGAGTGTCGCCGTCGCAGGTACGCCTCGCATGGACTCTGCGGCAGGGCAAGCACGTCCTGGCCATCCCAGGAACGGGCAACCCGGACCATCTCGTCGACAACCTGGCGGCGGGCGCACTTCAGCTGACAGAGGAAGAACTCGGACTCCTCGATTCGATCGACGGCACCGCACCCTGACGCCGACTACCGGCGGGCACGTTTGAGGAGGTGCAAGGACGGCTCTTGACCAGGGAGGCAGGCCCTGAGCTTGTCGTTTATCGTCAGCCGTCGAGCGAGCCTCGAACGTGATGCGCAGGGTTTCCAGTGCCGCAGGCGCATCTCTCGCTTCCAGAAGCGCTACGCCCTCATGGCCCTGCTGGCGCCCGTGGCAGCGGCTTCGATGACTTGATGCACGCTGCTTCCTCTCTCGCCGATCGCAGAGCACGGCCCGGGCACCCTCAGGTCGGCCGGTCCACCCACGGGCCTCCACCGAGCGATTCGAACAGCAGCTTCCCAGACACCTCGCCCGAGTCATGCGCCCTTGTCTCTTCCGAGGCGGCGTTGGCGAGGCTGATGGACAGCGGCGGCTGCGGTGTCGTCGTAGACGAGCAGGCCATCGGGACGCAGCCGCAGCCCCGGCGTCGGCGGGTGGGGCATGAGCCGCTTGTCGTGCATCAGGTGTTGGACGGCGACGTGCCTGGACACGGTGGCGAAGTCGGCGATCAGGCGCCGGTGACAGCGCCACCAGACCGCTTCACTGCACATCACTGTCGTGCGGGAATGAGCGGCTTCACCGAGCAGTCGGTCCATCGCTGCCACGAACGCGGGCTCACGCATATAGGCGGCATAGCCCCTGAACGAGGTGTTGCGCCAGACGACGTCCGGGGAGTCGGCCGGTGCCTTGCGAAAGCCCCCCAGGTCCGGCTCCCAGCGGTAGCTGATGCCGGCCTGCGGCAGCCAGTGGGCGAGGCTGCTGCGGAACAGGTGAGGGCTGCGACGGCTGCCGGGCCCGATCCGTACGTCGACCACAGACCGCACGTCCGCGCCCCGCAGCAGCTCGATCACCTGCTGTTGCTCCGCGGTGCTGTGACCGAAGGTGATCAGCTCCATCGGCCCCGGATCATCGCCGTGCTGCCTGGGCCCCACGTTCGGTCACCGCCCTGCCAGGACCATGGTTCCGCATGGCTCCAGACTGCTCCCGGACACCGGATCCCGCAGCCGCAGCGCCCTCGCACCGCAGCCGCAGTCTCAGGACGCCGGCTGTCAGCCCGCGTCGTGGACTGGGTGGGGCCCGTTGCCCGGGCCCCACCCACGCCCGCACCGAGAGCGACGCCCTCGCCATGGCAAGGGACGAGGCCCGGTGGATGCGGTGCAATCAGGCGGTTTCGGGCCCCAACAGCCGCCGGAGCGCCGGGTGATGATGCTCGGGGAAGTCACACTCGCCGACACCGCGCAAGGGCAAGCTCACCCGGCTGGGAGGTCTCCGGGACGCTGTCCCTCTCCCTGTCTTACGACGGACGCTGACCGAGGGGAGGCCCGCAGCCGTTACGGCAGCGGGGTGCCGCCCGTCGCGTTCACGATCTCCGCCGTGATGTAGCTCGACTGCGGAGAGGCGAGGAAGACATACGCCGGGGCCATTTCCGCGGGCTGTGCCGGGCGGCCCAGCGGCGATTGCTTCCCGAACTTGGCGGTGTCGGGGAGCGTCGCCGGGATGAGGGGCGTCCAGACCGGGCCGGGTGCGACCGCGTTGACGCGGATGCCGTCCGAGGCGAGCATCTGCGCGAGGCCCTGCGTGAAGGTGACGATGGCGCCCTTCGTCGTGGCGTAGTCGAGCAGGTGCGGGCTCGGCTTGTATGCCTGGACGGACGCGGAGTTGATGATGCAGCCGCCCTTGGGCATGTGGGGCAGCACCATCTTCGACAGCCAGAACATGCCGTACAGGTTCGTCCGCATCACCCTGTCGAACTGCTCGGTCGTGATGGCGCCGATGCCGTCCGGTTGGGACATCTGGTAGGCGGCATTGTTCACGAGGATGTCGATCCGCCCGAGTTCGGCGACCGCACGCTCCACCAGGGCACGGCACTGCTCCTCCTCACGGATGTCGCAGGAGACCGCCACCGCCTTGCGCCCCGCCTCCTCGACCAGCCTCGCCGTCTCCCGCGCTTCGCTCTCCTCGGACGCCAGGTGGGTGAACACCACATCCGCCCCCTCCCGCGCGTACGCGAGCGCCACCGCCCGTCCGATCCCGGAATCGCCGCCGGTCAGGAGCACCTTGCGGTCGGTCAGCAGACCATTGCCGCGGTAGCTCTCCTCTCCGTGGTCGGGCGGCGGGTCCATCGGCCCGGTCCACCCCGGATGCGGCTGGTCCTGCTGCGGAAATTCCGGCTGGGGGTGCTTGGTCACCGGGTCCTCCGGGCCGTGGTTCGCTGCCATGGAGACCTCCTGTTCGCATCGGCTCGGCGGGCATCGGGTGCCCTGTCGCCGCCCAATGAACCACCGGCCCGCCGGCCGGCCGGCACTCGACGCGACGAGGACGCCGAAGCTACGCAGGACAGAGCACAAGGCAGGCCGGAGCCCTACGCCTCGGGACGACGCTTGGGCCTCAGGTGCGAAGTCGTACGTGGCTGAGCGCGTTCGTCTTGCGGCGCTGGAGTCGGGGCGAGTTCGGACGTACGGCCAGGCCGCAGAGGAGTGCTCGATGCGCCGAGCGAGGGGGTGAGGGTGGCCCGCCCGCGTGTCCACCCTGCGGCTGTCGACGTGCGCTGCGACCTCCTCCTCGGCCCAGCACTCCAAGGCGAAGCCGCCGGACTCGGCCAGTGGCCGCAGCATCGGACGGACGGCCGCGGTGAGCCGCCACACGGTCTGACATGGGTGGTGCGGCTTCGGAGAAGGGCTCGTTATCGACGGCGTTGCTCGGGAACCCGTGGTCGCTCTGACCGACGCCGCCCGTACCCTGCCCGACCCACAGGTCGGCGACCTCCTCCAAGCCCTTTCCACCGACTGAACCTGACGCCTCGCACCACTCGGGCAAGCCACCTCGGCCGGTTGGCCCGAGTGGCTGGCCCGGGTGGCGCGGGCGCTCGTTCGGGCGTGGAGTAGAGAGCGCACCTGGCAGCCCGGACAAGGGTTCCCGGCCTTCAGGGGCGTCCAGTCATCAGCGGCCAAGTAGGAGCACATCGTGCCTGCGGGGTCGAGTAAGAAGCGTGAGCGGCAGTACGAGCAGATCAAGGACAACGCCCAGGAGCACGGCGTCTCCGAACGGCGCGCGAAGGAGATTGCCGCGCGAGCCGTCAACAAGGAACGCGCTCGCTCGGGCGAGTCGGAGCAGGCGAGCAAGCCCTCCACCCGGGACGCGAAGTCTGCCCCGCAGCGCGGCGGCGAGCGCTCCCACCGGGGGCCTGGGGGCCCGACCAAGGAACAGCTGTATCAAGAGGCCAAGAAGAAGAACATCGACGGCCGTTCTCAGATGAACAAGGATGAGCTGCGCAAGGCCGTCGGCCGCTGACCTGACTACCAGCGACCAAAGCCTGCTTTCCGCCTCGCCTCAAGGCTCTTGCTCCGAAATACGTGGTGGAGGTGCAGAGCCCTTCAGCGCCCAGATTCTGTAGCAGCTGCGAAAGTGACCCGGAGCGGACCCCGTCATGGAGGTGAGTTCCCTGCGGGAGCAGTGCGCACTCCGAGCCACAGTGGTCTCTGTCCCATATTGGGCTAATGATGCCTCTGGTGAGGAAAGCCTGGGGGCGGGGGAAAGGAAAACACGCGGGGCGGGTCGGACAACGTGGTGTTGTCCGACCCGCCGCGCGTGTTGTGCGGGCGTGATAGCTACCAGCGGTACCACCGACCACGCTTGCCGCCAGGCCCCGCGGAACGCAGGACGAAACCCAACAACCAGACGGCCAGGACAACGACCGCGACGATCCACAGCGCCTTCAGGGCGAATCCGGCTCCGAAAAGGAGCAGTGCGAGAAGAAGAACGAGAAGCAGGGGAACCATATCTATCAACCTCCGCCCATCATCTGCCCGGCCTCGCACCTCCCATACGGATAGCAACGATGTTTCTCTGAGGAAATGCGGGGCACGAAGAGGCCGTCTAATCAGGGAAGTCCCGGCGAGCCTTGGACGCCAGTGGGCCCCTGCCTGCGACACCGTTTCAATAGCTCGCGTTTCCTGAAGCATGGAAGTGCGGGAGGGAGACGTTGCAGCCATGCTCTGTCCGCCGCCGCCACGCCGAGGCGTGCCAGGGGGGCTTGGCAGAACGAAGTGGAGCGGACGAGGAGCGCCCGCACGCATTTCCGGGCCGTGGCCGCGAGATTCGACAAGCGTGCCTACGTCTTCCACGGCACCGTGACCGTCACGGCGATCCGGCTCTGGCGCCGGGCATAGATCCATTATCCGGGTTCAGGGAGGCGCCTGTCACCGTTCTCTGGAATGATCTTTACGCCTGATATGCGCCTTTAGGGTTGCGATCGACGAGCACAACGCATCGACGTATCAGAGGAGTTGAGAGTGGCGCAGGACGTTGCCGCGCTGGCGGTGGAACTCACGGACATGGCTGCGGCCGATCACCAGTCCGCAGTCCGCGCGAACAGCGATGATCCGGCCGAGCAGTTGGCGTGGCGGCGGCTGACCGCACGGCACGGCGACCGACTCGGCGAGATCATGGACGAGTACGGCTGGCCGACGGCAGAAGTGGTCGGCGAGGAGGCCGCACGCGCGGCGTGGCTGATCGCCCAGCATGCCGACCGGCAGCTCGACGTCCAGCGGCGCGCCCTCCAGTTGATGGAGCAGGCGGTGTCGGCAGGCTCGGCCGGCCCGCGCGAGCTGGCCTTTCTGCGCGACCGCACGCTGGTCAATGAGGGCCGCAAGCAGGTCTACGGCACCCAGATCGCCGGCGTGAAGGACGGGTCGCCGATTCCGTGGCCTTGTGAAGAGCCCGAGCGCATGGACGAACTCCGCGCGGAGGTCGGCATCGAGCCCTTCGACGAGTACGTCGCCAAGTTCGCGATGCCCTGACGGCCCGTCCCCAGTCGCGTCCGCGGATCACTACCCATGCTCACCTGCCGTGGGGCAATGATCCGCCGGACAGGCCCCGAGCAGAGAACCGCAACCAGGAATTTTCCTCAGCGCGGGTAACTCTCCCTGACCCACCGTCCATCGCCGAGGTTGTCGACGTTCAGGTAGCCGAAGAGTGGGGCGCCGAAGTGCAGCAGAAATCACATCTCGTCCGGATCCACGTGCGAGCCTGGGCGGGGGCACGGGGCGAGGATGTGGCTCCGCATACCCCATGCAACGCCTGCCGGTGGTACGGACACGCCGAAGCGCGCTCCGCCGTACGGGTTGTCTGGTGCGGCATCCGTAGCCCTGCGTCAGGCCCCTCGCTTCAATGAGTGGTACCGACGGTGGGTGCCCATCCCCTGGCGGGGGCCACAGCGGCTGTTTGCACGATGCAGTCCGTTGTGCTTCTTCAGGGCACCCCCGGCAGGAGAGCGCGATCGGCACAGCGATATCGGCTGTGGTGCGCAGCGGCCCCCACCTCCCACGCGGAGCCCACGAAAGGGGCCGTCCAAGATGGCGATCAACCTCACACTCTCCCCCTCCAGCCTCGCGGCAGGCGGGACCTTCACGGTCACTGCCACCGGTGCCGCGCCGGGCGAAGCTCTCACCTTCACCTACGACGCTGCGACGCCTCAGACGGTAGTCGCCGACGGCACAGGTAGTGCCACCGTGTCGTTCACTGCGACCACGACGGGACCGGTGGTCGTCGCAGGCCCCACCAGTGGGGCCGCCTCCGCGACGCTCACCGTCACGGCGGCTACCAACTGCGTTGTCACGGTGACGTCTTCGCCGGCCACCCCGACCGCCGGTCAGCCGGTCACCGTCACCGCGACCGTCACCTGCAACGGAGCCCCGGTCCCGGGCGCGACGGTCGTTTTCACCGCTGCCAACGGCAGCCTTGCGCTGGGGGTCGGTACCACCAATGCCTCCGGCCAGGCCAGCGTGACCACCAGCGCGTTGCCGGCCGGCAATAACGTCGTCGTCGCGTTGGTGGTCTCCGCCAGCACCACCTGTACCTGTGTCGGTGTCTCCGGCACTGCGACGGTGAACGTCGGCGCGGCGACCAACTGTGTTGTCACGGTGACGTCGTCGCCGGCCAATCCGACGGCCGGTCAGCCGGTCACGGTCACCGCGACCGTCACCTGCAACGGAGTCCCGGTCCCGGGCGCGGTGGTGGTCTTCGCCAGCTCCGGCGGTGCTCTTCAGCTGGGGGTCGGTACGACCAATGCCTCTGGCCAGGCCACCGTGACCAGCAGTCTGTTGCCGGCCGGCAGCAACGTCGTCACGGCCACCGTGGTCTCCGCCAGCACCACCTGTACCTGTGTCGGTGTCTCCGGCACTGCGACGGTGAACGTCGGCGCGGCGACCAACTGCGTCGTCACGGTGACGTCGTCGCCGGCCAAACCGACCGCCGGTCAGCCGGTCACCGTCACCGCGACAGTCACCTGCAACGGAGCCCCGGTCCCGGGCGCGGTGGTGCTCTTCACCACCACCAGCGGCGCACTGGGACTCGGCATCACCGGGGCCACCGGCCAAGCCAGCGTGACCACCACCGCACTGCCCGCCGGCAACAACGTCGTCACGGCCACGGTGCTCAGCGCCGGCACCACGTGTAACTGCACCGGCGCCTCCGGAACCGCGACGGTGACCGTCGGCGTGGGCGACCGCACGCTGACGGCTAAGCCGGCCTGCTATGCGCTGAACTCCCCCCCGGTGCCTTGGGCGTTCGCCCATGCCACGTTCAGCGTGAGCGGTGCGACTCCGGGCTCGACGGTGACCTTCTCCGTGATGGGAGCCACGGTGTGCACTGCCGTGGCCGACGCCAGCGGCAACGCCTCCTGCACGGCCAACCTCAGCATCACGCAGGCGCTGGCCGCCACCTACTCCGCGAGCAGCGGTGGGGTGACCGTCACCGGAACCCTGGGCCCCTGCCTCAACTGACGCCTCACCCCGGCTCCCGTAGGTCAGCGCCGGGAGCATGCCGGCGCTCACCGAACCGGCAAGAAGCCGACCGATGAGCGACCGGACACCACAGCCGTCCCCCGTAACGCAACTACGGGGGACGGCTGCTTGCCGTAAGGATAAGTGCGGGAGACACGACGAGGTTCCCGCGCGGCGGGCCATGGTCGGCCGGTCGCCTCAGCGGATACCGTCCCGCTGGCTACGACCGACAACGGCCTGATGCACACGCTGCAGAGCGACGGCAGGGCGCTGGGGCCTTGAAGAGCACCGGCGCCCGGCGGCCGGACCTCTCCCGTTTGCGCGGTTTGTTTGTGAGACGTAAGTGAGGCGTTTCCGGGACGTCAGTGGCCCCGGGAAAAGTGGTGTTCACACCGCGGGAACGGCCGAAGAAAACTCCCGCACGAAACACAGGGGGAACCCGATCATGCGTACTTCCCGGATTCGTACCGCCACCCTGGCCGCTGTCACCGCCGCGCTGGCGCTGGGCCTGACCGCCTGCGGCGGCGCCGACGGCGGCGCCAAGGCGGCGGGCGGTGACAACGCCGCCGGCACCGCGCAGAGCCGGTCCGCGTCCAATGGGGACGGCAAGGGCGGCGCGGAGCAGGGCAACAGCGGCGGTGGTACGAAGGAGGGTGCGCGCTCGACGACCACCCCGGGCGGGACGGGCGAGGTCGCGGGCAAGGGCACCACGGCCGGCGGCCAGCAGTGCCGCGGCGACGAGATGCTGCTCACCGCGGTGCACCGGTTCGCCGGGCAGCAGGGCGACCACCTGCTGGTCACCGCGTCGAACAAGGGCACCAAGCCGTGCTGGGTCACCTCGTACCCGGCCGTGAAGCTCGGCGACAACGGTGCCGCACTGCCGCACTCGAAGAAGGACAACCCGGGCGGCGCCAAGCACCTCACGCTCCAGCCCGGCGGCAAGGCGTACAGCGCGGTGAACCTCTTCGACTACGGTTCGAAGAACCACACGGCGCAGTCGTTCGCCCTCGCGCTGCGCGGCGCGAACGGTCAGAGCGGCCCCTCCTACTCCGTCGACCTCCAGGGCGAGAAGCCGCAGTTCAGCTGGAACGAGGCCGACGTGCTGAACTGGAGCGCCAAGAAGCCGTACGACTTCTGATGGCCCGTCGGTCAGTGAAGGGTGATCCCGGACGCGCCGCACGGCGCGTCCGGCACTCCGTTGGCACCCGGGAGGGGTTCGTCCGTCGTGGCCTGACGGGCCCGGCGCGGCCGGCACGGGCCCGTCCGGGAGTCCGCTACAGGTGCGGGGTGCGCGCCTCGATCCGGTAGTCGAAGGCGGCACCGCCGACGCCGACCGTGGTCCCCCCGCCGTCGACGGTGAGGACGGCCCCGTTGACGTAGGACGCGGCGGGCGACAGCAGCCAGTCGATCGCCTCGGCGACCTCCTGCGGATCACCCGGCCGCCCGGCGGGAGTCAACCGGTTCGCCTCCTCGTACGCCGCCTCGACACCGCCCGCCAGCCCCGCCTCCGCCGCGAACCGCGCCATCCGCTGGTCGGCCATCTCCGTACGCACCCAGCCCGGGCACACCGCGTTGGCCCGCAGCCCCTGCGGCCCGTAGTCGACGGCGAGGGAGCGGCAGAGGTGGAGCAAACCCGCCTTGGACGTCGCATAGGCCGCGTTGCCGGGGCTGTTGCGGAGCGCGCCGACCGAGGCGACCGCGACCACCGCGCCGCGGGCCGCCAGCAGATGCGGCAGCGCGGCACGCAGCAGCAGGAACGGGCCGGTGAGGTTGGTGCGTATCAGCGCTTCCCAGTCCTCGACCTCGGTGTCGCCGACCGCGCCGCCCCGCCCGATTCCGGCGTTGAGCACCACGCCGTCGAGTCTCCCGTAGGCCGTCACCGTCGTCTCGACGAGCTCGCGCACGGCCTCGGGGTCGGCGGCGTCGGAAGGGTGGGCCAGCGCTCCGGTCTCCTCGGCCACCCGGCGCAGTGGCTCGGTCCGCCGCCCGGAGATCACGACTTGGTGCCCGGCGGTGCGCAGCAGCCGGGCGGTGGCGGCCCCGATTCCCGTTCCCCCGCCCGTCACCAGGACAACACGCTGTTCCGACATGCTCGTTCGCCTCCGAAGGTGGTCAACTTCCGGTTCCCCGTACCGCGAGCATACGAAGCGCAGGCACCGCCGGGCCGACCGGGCACCGCTGGCGGCGGCACCGCGGCCGGGTGCGGGGCGAGGAGCGACCGCGGCGATGCACCGCGTCTGACGCCGCGCGCTGATCCACCGGGGATTACGGGACAGCCCTCAGCCCAGCGCGCATGTCCAGATCACGGGGTGCGGGGCGCCGGCGCCGTCGTACGGATCGCCGTCGTAGGCCCAACCCCCCGCCCTGGCCTGGTCATTGACGGCCTCGGTGCCGGCCGGGCCGTCCGGGGCGAGGCTGGGGAGGGTTCGCATGGGGCCGGAGCCCGGCCAGATCTGGGCCTGGTCGACGGGGGTGATCGGCGGGATGCCGTACGGGAACATCGCGGTGCCCACGGCCACGCCGCTGCTGGGGCTGATGTCGTTGAGCCAGCCCTTGCCCTCGTGAGCGGGCAGCCCCGGTATCTGGACGCCGTCCTTGGTGTAGGGGGCGTCCCAGTAGGTCTCGGCAGCCAGGTCCTGGTGGTCGTATGTGCGCTCACCGACGACGCGTCCGTGGTTGTCGATGGCGGACGGGTACCAGTCCGTGTCGGTGTTGATCTCGACGGGCTTGAGCTGCCGTCCCGGACCCGTGGTCCCACCGGGCCAGACCAGCCCGACGCTGCCGCTCACCTCGCTCACGCCGTCCCAGTATCAGGAGTAGCCGATCACCGTTCCACGGGAGTTGATACCGCGTACGCGTACCCGGGTGCCCGGGTTTGACGGTGAGGGTCCGGGTGAGGGTGGCGCCGGTCCAGAGATAGGCGGCGTCCGAACTGTCGTTGCCGCCCGCGACGGTCCCACGGTCGTTGACATCGGCGGCATAGGTGCCGCCGGGGAGAATGCGTACCGCTGAGGCACCGACCCGGTAGCTGAAGGCGGCGGCGCCCACCGGGCCCTGGATGCTGCCCACCATGAGACCGCGGTGGTTGACGGCGGCGACCGAGCCGCGGTCGTACCCGGACGGGAGCGGGACACGGTGCACCGTGCTTCCCGTCCAGTAGGCGGGCAGCCCGGCGGACCGGCCGACGGACAGGCCGCTGGTGCCGAAGTCGTTGACACTCTCGCTGCCCCAGGACCCGGCGCCGGTGCCCGGCAGCCGGTCGAGGACATGGAGGGCAGGGGTGCAGCGGGAGGCCGGGCCGGGGCCTCCCGCCGCGGTCGCCGGAACCAAGGGCTGCCCTGTGGTCCCCGGTGGATCAGCTCATGGCTGCCCGGTCTCGCTGCCTCGCCGCGGGGATCGACCGTGACCGTGACGCTGTGCACTGAGGAGCTGAAGCGCCACGTCGGGGCTGTCCCACCGGTGGAGGTGGAGTTTCCGTGGGGAATGCCGGCCCGGATATTCCGCGGAGGAAGTTGGGGAGTGCGGCGGTGGGCAGTGGTCGAAACTCCGCAGATGCTCCCCGGGCGTGACCGGGGCGGATCGCCGGGTGAGGTGGCCTCGGGAGCCCGTCGTGGTTCCAGAGGTAAGGGGGCCGGATAGCCTGGCGAAATGCTTACAGAAGTCATTGCGACTCGTTATGTGACACCCCTGAGGGAGGGGGGATCCCTTCCCGGCATTGTTGAAGGGGACGATCTGGGTACCTACATCATGAAGTTCACCGGGGCCGGGCAGGGGCGGAAGACGCTCGTCGCGGAGATCATCTGCGGGCAGTTGGGGCGTCGCCTGGGACTGCGGGTGCCGGATCTGGTGCGGATGCAGCTCGACCCGGTCATCGGGCTCGGCGAGCCCGACCAGGAGGTCCAGGAGCTGCTGAAGGCCAGCGGCGGGCTGAATCTCGGCATGGACTACCTCCCCGGATCACTGGGCTTCGATCCGCTCGGGTTCGAGGTGAGCGCCCGCGAGGCGGGCCGTGTGGTGTGGTTCGACGCACTGATCAACAACGTCGACCGGTCCTGGCGCAACCCCAACCTGCTGGTGTGGCACGGCGAACTGTGGCTGATCGACCACGGTGCCGCGATGATCTGGCACCACAACTGGCCGGGCGCGGAGAAGACTGCGGCCCGGCCGTACGACGCCTCCGACCACGTGCTCGCCACGTTCGGACCGGACGTCGCCGCGGCGGCCGAGGAGTTCGCGCCGCGGATCACCGAGGAACTGCTGACCGAGATCGCCGCGGACGTCCCGGACGAGTGGCTGACCGACGAGCCCGGATTCGACTCGCCGGACGTGCTGCGGCAGGCGTACGTCCGCACGCTGCTCGCCCGCGCCCGGACGATCAGCGACCACATCACCATCGGAGAGCCCACCAAGGACAAGCCGTCGCAGGCACCGGAATGGCTGGCCGGAAAGTTGCCGCGGAGGGCAGTGAAGTGACCGGTCTGCACAACGGACGCGATGTTTTCGAGTACGCGCTGCTGAAGGTCGTGCCCCGGGTGGAGCGCGGCGAGATGATCAATGCCGGGGTGCTCGTGTACTGCCGCGCCCGGCGCTTCGTGGAGGCCCGGACCCATCTGGACGAGGCCCGCCTGCTGGCGCTCGACCCGTCGGCCGACGTGGCCGGGGTACGGGCCGCGCTCGGTGCCGTCGAGGGCGTCTGCCTCGGCGGGGAGCGGGCCGGTCAGGCCGCCGGCGACGACGCCGGGCGGCGTTTTCGCTGGTTGATCGCGCCGCGCAGCACCATCGTCCAGCCGGGCCCCGTGCACACCGGCCTGACCACCGACCCCGCGGCGGAGGCTGAGCGGCTGCTGGAACTGCTGGTGCGCTGACACCTGGGGGAGTGGTGCGTCATGCCGGGCGCCAGGGTTGCCGGACGTCCGTCCGGGGACCTTGGCGCCCGTGTCGTATGGCGCGATTGCGCCGGGTCGGGTGCGGCGGCCCAGGTGAGGTGGGCAACGGCGCGGTGGTGGGGCGTTGACAGCGCCCTGCCGGGCTTCTAGCGTCAGCCCTGCTCAGGCTACTAAGCGGTTGCTCACCCACGGGATCGGTGTGGCGGACCGCTTGTCGAGGTTTCGAGGGTGAGGAGAACCCGCATGTCCACCACCGAGCAGCGCGTCGCCATTGTGACGGGCGCGGCCCGCGGTATCGGCGCGGCCACCGCCGTCCGCCTGGCCGCCGAGGGCCGCGCCGTAGCCGTACTCGACCTCGACGAGGCGGCCTGCAAGGACACCGTGGAGAAGATCACCGCGGCCGGCGGCAAGGCCGTCGCGATCGGCTGTGACGTCTCGGACGCGGAGCAGGTGGAGGCGGCCGTGACCCGGGTCGCCTCCGAGCTCGGCGCGCCGACCGTCCTCGTCAACAACGCCGGTGTGCTCCGCGACAACCTGCTGTTCAAGATGAGCGAGAGCGACTGGGACACGGTCATGAACGTGCACCTGCGCGGTGCGTTCCTGATGTCCCGCGCCTGCCAGAAGCACATGGTGGACGCCAAGTTCGGCCGCATCGTCAACCTCTCCTCCAGCTCGGCGCTCGGCAACCGCGGCCAGGTCAATTACTCGGCCGCCAAGGCCGGTCTGCAGGGCTTCACCAAGACCCTCGCCATCGAGCTCGGCAAGTTCGGCGTCACCGCCAACGCCGTCGCCCCCGGTTTCATCGTCACCGACATGACCGCCGCCACCGCCGAGCGCGTCGGCATGGGCTTCGAGGACTTCCAGGCGGCGGCCGCCACCCAGATCCCGGTGCAGCGCGTCGGCCGCCCCGAGGACATCGCCAACGCGATCGCCTTCTTCACCGGCGATGCGGCCGGCTTCGTGTCCGGCCAGGTCATGTACGTCGCCGGCGGCCCGCTCAACTGACCGCCCCACCGACTCCAGGAGTACAGAACATGACCGAGCAGGACAGCGGGCTCCCCGAGCTCTCCGGCAAGGTGGCGCTGGTCACCGGTGCCAGCCGCGGCATCGGCTACGGCATCGCGGAGGCCCTGATCGCCCGCGGTGACCGGGTCGTCATCACCGGCCGCAACGAGGACGCCCTCAAGGAGGCCGCCGAGAAGCTGGGCGCCGACCGGGTGCTCGCCGTCGCCGGCAAGGCGCACGACGAGGCCCACCAGGCCGTCGCCGTCGAGCGCGCGATGGAGACCTTCGGACGGGTCGACTACCTCGTCAACAACGCCGGTACCAACCCGGTGTTCGGGCCGATCGCCGACCTCGACCTCAACGTCGCGCGCAAGGTGTTCGAGACCAACGTCGTCTCCGCGCTCGGCTTCGCGCAGCGCACCTGGCACGCCTGGCAGAAGGAGAACGGCGGCGCGATCGTCAACATCGCCTCGATCGCCGGCCTCAACGCCTCGCCGTTCATCGGCGCGTACGGCATGAGCAAGGCCGCGATGGTGAACCTGACGATGCAGCTCGCCCACGAGTTCGCGCCTCTCGTGCGGGTCAACTCCATCGCACCCGCGGTGATCAAGACCAAGTTCGCCGCGGCGCTGTACGAGAACCGTGAGGAGGAGGCGGCGGCCGGCTACCCGATGGCGCGGCTCGGCGTCCCGGCGGACATCGGCGGGGCCACGGCCTTCCTGCTGTCCGACGCCTCCGGCTGGATCACCGGCCAGACGCTCGTCGTGGACGGCGGCCTGTTCCTCAACGCCGGGGTCTGAGCCCAGAGGCGGAGCGTGTGAGGGTGCCGGTCCCGGTGGGGGCCGGCACCTTCCTCGTCAGGCGCCGTACGCCGCACCCGCTCGGCTGTGCGAGGCTGAGGGGGGCCGGGTCCGTACGGGAGACCGGCCGTGGACGGCGTTGTCAGTGGTCGCCGGTAGGTTCGAGGACAAGAACGCAACACACACCGGAGGTTGTTGACGTGGTGACCGACATGCTGCCCGCATCCTGGCGCGGGGTACTCGGCGAGGAGTTGGACAAGCCCTACTTCAAGGAGCTGATCGACTTCGTCGAGGAGGAGCGGGCCAACGGTCCGGTCTACCCGCCCCGCGATCAGGTCTTCGCGGCGCTGGAGGCGACCCCCTACGACCAGGTGAAGGTGCTCATCCTCGGCCAGGACCCGTACCACGGCGCCGGGCAGGGCCACGGCCTGTGCTTCTCGGTGCAGCCCGGCGTCAAAACGCCGCCGTCGCTGCGGAACATCTACAAGGAGATGCAGGCGGAGCTCGGCCACCCGGTCCCGGACAACGGCTATCTGATGCCCTGGGCCCAGCAGGGCGTGCTGCTGCTGAACGCCGTTCTGACCGTCCGCGAGGCCGAGGCCAATTCGCACAAGGGCAAGGGATGGGAGAAGGTCACCGACGCGGTGATCCGTGCCGTGGCCTCCCGGCCCGACCCGGCGGTCTTCGTGCTGTGGGGGAACTACGCCAAGAAGAAGCTGCCGCTGATCGACGAGGAGCGGCACGCCGTGGTGCAGGGCGCGCACCCCTCCCCGCTGTCGGCGAAGAAGTTCTTCGGCTCCCGCCCGTTCACCCAGATCAACGCGGCGATCGCCGCGCAGGGCCACACCCCGATCGACTGGCGCATCCCGGACCTGGGCTGATCCGGGGGCGTGCCGGGCGGCGCCGGACCGTGGTCCGATCGCCCGGCGCGCCGCGCACACCGCGCGAAGGTTTCCCCGGGCGGTTAGCGTCGGGGGAACGGCAGTGACGGTGGTGAGCGGATACGGGGAGTGCACGGTGGTGGACAAGCTGCGGAAGGCCACGTCCGAGGACGGCGTGCTGACCCGGATCGGCCAGGCGATCATGCTGCATCGCGCCGGCGACCGCGAAGAGGCCCGCAATCGCCTCACGGCGCTGTGGCACGAGATCGGGCCGCAGGGAGACGCCTTCCACCGCTGCGCCCTCGCCCACTACATGGCCGACACCCAGGACGACCCCAGGGACGAGCTCGACTGGGACCTGCGGGCCCTGGAGGCCGCCGAGGGCTTCGTCACCGAGCGCCCCGACAACGCGGCCCCCGGCGCGTCGAGCGTCGCCGACGGCCCCGGCCCGCGGCACCCCCTCGTCGCCCTCCGGGCGTTCTTCCCCTCGCTGCATCTCAACATCGCCGCCGACTACGCCGCCCTCGACCGGCCGGCCGACGCGCACGCCCAGCTGCGGCGGGCCCGGGCGTCGATCAACGCGCTCGCCGACGGTGAGTACCGCCAGGGGCTGAGGGACGCGATCGAACGGCTGCAGCTGCGGATCGACGGCGCGGCGGGCCGGACGGCCTAGAGGAGGACGGCCGGCGCCGCGTGTGCGGAGCGGGCCGGCCCGGCGGTGTGTACCGCCGGACGGGCCAGGACGCGGCGGCCCGCCAGGACGCGGCGACCTGCCCCGCGGCCCTCACCGGCACCGGCGGTCAGGCGAGGCCGTGGCCTTCGCTCGCGGCCAGCACGAAGGGGTGCCCCGCGGGATCCGAATAGCGCCGGATGTCGTGGCGCCCGCCGTTGTCCCGGGTCTCCAGAGGACGGGCGCCGAGGTCGATCGCCTCCCGCTCCGCCTCGTCCATGTCGTCCTGCGGGACGAGGAAGTGCAGATGGGCCTGTTGTGAGGTGTCCGGGCGCGGCCAGCTCGGCGGCGCGGCGCCGCGGTCCCGCCGGATGGCGAGGCGTACGCCTGAGGGCTCGACGACTTCGACGTAGTCGGGATTGCTGCCGACCCGCGCCTCACCGCCGAGGAAGCGGGCGTAGAAGTCGGCCAGTTCCAGTGGTTCGGCGGCGTCCAGCACCACCACACTCGCCTTGGCGACGGCCATCCGGGACCCCTCCCTCCAGGGCGGGCCACGCACCCGCCGTTACTCCCCGGCTACCCCGGTCCGGCCCCGCGACGCACCGGCGCCCGGGAGCATCCCGGCCAGCAGTTCGGCGCAGGAGGTGCGCAGCGCCGCGCGGGTCGGGACGGCCGCGTGGAACTGGCCCGCCGTGCAGGAGAAGAGCACCCCGTCGCACCAGGCGACCACGGAGAGCGCGTGCCGCTCCGGCGCCGCGGAGCCGGCCGCCGCCAGCATCGCCACCACCGGCTCCCTGAAGGCCCGGCCCGCCCGGTCGTAGACCTCCCGCAACGCGGGCCTGCGGGTGGCTTCCAGGGCCAGCTCGTAGCGGGCGAGGAGCAGCTCGCGGTGGTGGGTGAGGTAGCGGTGCAGGGCGAGGGAGAGCGCCTCGGCGAGCGCCGGCACCTCCGCGCCGCCGGCCGCGGCCCCGGCCCCGGATGCGGCTCCCGCCCCGGCTTCCGCCCCCGACGGCCGGTCGCGCTGCGGCCGCGGCAGCTCGTCCGGTGTCAGCACCGCCGCCTCCCGCTCGGCCAGCCGCCCCACCGCCGCCTCCAGCAGGGCGGCGCGGGTGCGCGCCAGATTCGAGGTGGAGCCCTGCGGCAGCCCGGCGGCCTCGTCGACGGCCCGGTGGGTCAGTCCGCGCATCCCACGCTCGGCGAGCAGGCGCAGCGCGGTGTCGGCGATCAGCTGCGGGCGAGAGGCGGCAGACGGGGCGTGGTCGTCGCGGGCGTTCATGGGGGCGAGCCTACCGGTCTGACTACAGGTGTAGTCTCACTGCTGTGCGACTACACCTGTAGTGGCGCAGTGTGGAACGGGAACCGGGAGGCGTCATGCGGCAGCGCACCGCGATCGTGATCGGCGGCGGGATCGGCGGGCTCACCGCCGCCCTGGCGCTGGACCGCCGCGGCTGGTCGGTCACCGTGCTGGAGCGCACCGCCGGGCCCGTGCCGGCCTCCGCCCCCGGAAGCCGGGCGCAGTCCGCGCGCCCGGCGCGCAGCGGCGCGGGCATCGGCCTCGCCCCCAACGCCCAGCGCGCCCTGGACACCCTGGGCCTCGGCGATGCCGTCCGCGCCATGGCCGCCTGGCAGGGCGCGGGCGAGCTCCGCCTGCCCGGTGGCCGCCGGCTCGCCCGTACGGACAACGCCGCGGCGGTCCGGCGGTTCGGCGGGCCGGTCATGGTCGCCCACCGCGCGGAACTGCTCGCCCTGCTCGCCGGCCGGCTGCCTGACGGCGCGTTGCGCACCGGGGCCGCGGCGGAACTGGTCGACCCGGGCGAGCCGGGCCCCGGGGGCCGGCCCGCACGCGTCCGGATCGCCGCCGCCGCGGACCGGGCCACGGGCACGGACGGCGCCACCGCGACGGACGGGACCCGCGCCACGGACGGGGCCACCGCCACGGGAGAGGGGGCCGGCGTCCCGGGCGGCGCGGACGAGGAGCTGACCGCGGACCTCGTCGTCGGCGCCGACGGCATCCACTCCGCGGTTCGGCGCGCGGTCTTCCCCGGCCACCCCGAACCCCGCTACGCCGGCTTCACCGCCTGGCGGTTCGTCGTGCCGGCCCCCGACCGCCCCTGCACCGCGCACGAGACCTGGGGCCCCGGCGGCCTGTGGGGCACCGTGCCGCTGCCCGACGGCCGGATCTACGCGTACGCCACCGCCGCCGTACCGCCCGGCGGCCGGGCCGCCGACGACGAACGGGCCGAACTCCTGCGCCGCTTCGGCACCTGGCACCGCCCCGTTCCGGACCTGATCGCCGCCGCCGACCCGGCCGCCGTGCTCCGCAACGACGTGCGCGCCGCCGCCGCCCCGCCACCCGCCTTCCACCGGGGCCGGGTCGCCCTGCTCGGCGACGCCGTCCACCCCATGACGCCGAACCTCGGCCAGGGCGGCTGCCAGGCCATCGAGGACGCCGTCGTGCTGGCGCAGCTGGCCGCACCGGACGCCGATCTCGCCACCGCGCTCGCGGAGTTCACCCGGCAGCGGCTGCCCCGCACCATGGACGTGGTCCGCCGGGCCGAGCGGATCGGCCGGCTCACCACCTGGCGCTCCCGGCCCGCCTGCGCGCTGCGCGCCGTCCTGATGGCCGCCACCGCCCGGCTGACCCCGGATCTCGCGCTGCGCGCCCTGGACGGGATCGCCGACTGGCGGCCGGAGGGCCCCACGTATGCTGCCGGGACGCGGGGCACCAGGACCGCGGCGCAACCCAAGGAGCATGAGTGAAGGTCGGCTGCATCGGACTCGGCGACATCGCCCAGAAGGCGTACCTCCCCGTACTGGGCACCCAACCGGGCCTGGAACTCCACCTGCACACCCGCACCGCGGCCACCCTCGAACGGGTCGGCGCGGCGCACCACCTGAGCGGGCGGCAGCTGCACGCCGACCTGGACTCGCTGCTCGCCACGGGCCTGGACGCGGCCTTCGTGCACGCGGCGACCGCGGCGCACCCCGGGATCGTCACCCGGCTGCTCGAGGCCGGCGTACCGACCTACGTCGACAAGCCGCTCTCCTACGACCTGGCCGAGTCCCGGCGGATCGTCGGGCTCGCCGAGGAGCGGGGCGTGGGCCTGACCGTCGGCTTCAACCGCCGCTACGCGCCCGCCTACGCCCAGTGCCGCGAGCACCCCCGCGAGCTGATCCTGATGCAGAAGAACCGCGTCGGACTGCCCGAGGACCCGCGCACGCTGGTGCTCGACGACTTCATCCATGTCGTCGACACCCTGCGGTTCCTCGTTCCCGGCGAGGTCGACCACATCGACGTCCGGGCCAGGATCCGCGACGGGCTGATGCAGCACGTGGTGCTGCAGCTGTCCGGTGACGGCTTCACCGCCGTCGGCACCATGAACCGCCTCAGCGGCTCGGCGGAGGAACTCCTCGACGTCTCCGGCCAGGACACCAGGCGTCAGGTGGTCAACCTCGCCGAGGTCATCGACCACAAGGGGCAGCCGACCGTCCGGCGGCGCGGCGACTGGGTGCCGGTGGCCCGGCAGCGCGGCATCGAGCAGATCGTCCTGGCGTTCCTGGACGACGTACGGGCCGGCCGGCAGCCATCCGCGCAGGACGCGCTGCGCAGCCACGAACTGTGCGAGCGGGTCATCACCGACGCCCTCGCGCAGGCCGTCCGCTGACCGCGCGCAGGCCCGCGCAGGCACCCCAGAGCACCAGCGCGCCGATCGCCCCGTACACCGCCCAGTCGCCGAACCGGGCGTACGGGCTGGTGCCCGCGGCCAGCGGCAGGTCGTAGACGGCCGCCGCGCTGCGGTCGGTGCCGAGCTGCGGGCCGATCCGCTCGCCCCGGGGGCCGTAGACCGCGCTCACGCCGGTGAGCGTGGCGTGCACCATCGGCCGCCAGGTCTCCGCGGCGCGCAGCGCCCCCAAGGAGGCGTGCTGCTGCGGTGCCCAGCTGTCCTGGAACGTCGAGGTCGAGGACTGGGCAACCAGCACCTGTGCGCCGTCGCGCGCCAGGTGGCGGCTCATGTCGGGGAAGGCGGTCTCGAAGCACACCAGCGGCCCGATCCGCAGTCCGCCCGCCGAGGCCACCG
This sequence comes from Streptomyces lydicus, assembly GCF_000717345.1. Classification (GTDB taxonomy): domain Bacteria; phylum Actinomycetota; class Actinomycetes; order Streptomycetales; family Streptomycetaceae; genus Streptomyces; species Streptomyces lydicus. Next base: position 110,015 of record NZ_JNZA01000017.1, read on the forward strand.
GCATCACCACCTGGTGGCTGCCGCGTACCCGGTCGGTGGCGGCCGCCTTGCCGACCTTCGTCGCCCAGCCCAGGACGGACCGCAGCGGTATGTACTCGCCGAACGGCACCAGGCGCATCTTGGAGTAGCGGTCGCCGGTCAGCCCGTCCGGCCCCACCAGCACCGCGCTCTTGTAGATGCCGGGGCCGCCGGCGCGCGGCGCGTCGACGTTGACCAGCAGCTCGGCACCGGTCCGCCGGGAGAGCGCGGCGAGCCGGGCGGCGAGGTCCGGGCGGTCCGCGGGATCGTGGTTGAGGCTGCTCTCGCCCCAGACGATCAGGCGCACGCCGCGGCCCGCCAGCGTCCGGGTGAGGGCCTCGCTGCGGGCCAGCCGCGCGCCGGGCGTGCCGGTGAAGCCCGGCTGGACGACCGCGACCCGGACCGTGCCCGCGAGGCGGGGGAGCGGCGCCCAGCACCATGCGGCGGTGACGCCCAGGGCGCACACCAGCAGGCCCGCGACGGCCGGCAGCCGTGCCGCCGGCGGCGCGATCAGCTCGGCCAGTGCGGTGTTCACCGCCACGATCAGCAGGCTGACCAGCCACACCCCACCGATCGACGCCAGCCGCAGGGCGGGCGGCACCTGCCACTGGCTGGCGCCCAGCAGCCCCCAGGGCCCACCCAAGTACTGCCACGAGCGGACCAGTTCGACCATCAGCCAGCCCGCCGGGACGAGCACCAGCGCGGCGGCACATCTCCCGGCGCCGGGCACCCCTCCGAGGAGGGCCCGCACCAGCAGTCCCCAGGGCGCCCACAGCGCGCCGAGCAGCAGCGCGAGCACCAGGATGAAGACGTGCAGACTCGGCAGCAGCCAGTGGTGCACGGACAGCATGAACCCGGCCCCGCCCAGCCAGCCGTCCAGCGCCGCCCGCCGGGCGGTGGGCGCCGACCGCACCAGCAGCAGCCAGGGCACCAGGGCGAAGAAGGCCAGCCACCACCAGGCCGGCGCGGGAAAGGTGAGGGCCGGCACGGCACCGGCGAGCGCCGCCGCCGCGCCCCGGCCCCACGGGGAGCCGAGCCACCGCGCCGCAGGGGCGGGCGATTGGTCCATACGGTCTCCCTGGTGTGCCGGGTGCCGCCGGTCGGACGGCCAGTGTGCGCGGACCGGCCGATCAAGGAAAGGGGGCGTCGCCGGAACGGGGCGGCGCGCCCCGGGCTCACTCGCCGGGGGGCCGCACCTCACGCCACTTCTCGTGCACGACGACGCCGGTCAGCCGCCAGCCGTCCGTGGTGCGCAGGGCGGTGAAGTCGTAGCGGCCGGCGCAGGTGTAGTTGGGCGCGGTCGGGCCGCCCTCGGTGTCGGGACCGGACCCGGCGAGCCGCATCGGATTGAGGTAGTCGGCCCGGACGGTGGCCGTGTCGCCCGGGCCTCCGTCCTGCCCGGACAGGGTGACGCGGCGGTTGACTATCAGGTGCTGCCGCATGGCGAAGTGCTTCAGCATCTCGGCGAGCCAGGCCGCGACCTCCTCCGTACTGCCCTCGATCCCGCCCGCGGAGCGGTAGTCCACCCGGCCGTCCGGGGTGAACAGGGCCCGGTAGCCCGCCCAGTCGCCGTCGTCCACGGCGACGGCGTAGCCCGTGATCAGGTCGTCGAGGGCGAGGCGGTCCATCACACTGGAGTGTTCCGCGCGCTGCGTCATCTCCTCAGTTTTCGGCATGCGGAAGGCCCGCGCCAAGGGGCGGGGGCCTTCCGGTGCGGTCTTTCAGTTGACCAGGGCCGGCTCCGGGCCGGGGTCCGTGCCGCCGTCGCCCACCGTGGCCTCCCGTACGGCGTCCTCCTCGGCCGCCGCGCGGGCCGCCGAGTCCGTGAACTGCGTCCGGTAGAGCTCCGCGTAGCGCCCGTCGGCGGCCAGCAGCGTCTCGTGCGTCCCCCGCTCGACGATCCGTCCGCCCTCGACGACCAGGATTTGGTCCGCGGCCCGTACGGTCGACAGCCGGTGTGCGATGACCAGTGCCGTACGGCCCTCCAGCGCCTCGGCGAGGGCCTCCTGCACTGCCGCCTCGGAGGTGTTGTCCAGGTGGGCGGTGGCCTCGTCCAGGATCACCACGCGGGGGTGGGCCAGCAGCAGCCGGGCGATGGTCAGCCGCTGCCGTTCGCCGCCCGAGAGGCGGTAGCCGCGCTCGCCGACGACGGTGTCCAGGCCGTCGGGAAGGGTGGCGACCAGCTCCTCCAGGCGCGCCCGGCCGAGCGCGTCCCACAGCTCCCGCTCGGTCGCCTCCGGCCTGGCGAGCAGCAGATTCTCGCGGATCGAGTCGTGGAAGAGATGGCCGTCCTGGGTGACCATCCCGAGGGTGGCGCGCAGCGAGGCGGCGCTCAGGTCCCGGACGTCCACCCCGGCCAGCCGGACGGCTCCCGCGTCGGTGTCGTACAGCCGGGGCAGCAGCTGCGCGACGGTCGACTTGCCGGCACCCGAGGAGCCGACCAGGGCGACCATCTGGCCGGGTTCGGCGCGGAAGGAGAGACCGTGCAGGACCTCTTCGCCGCCCCGGGTGTCGAGGGTGGCGACCTCCTCCAGGGAGGCCAGCGAGACCTTGTCGGCGGACGGGTAGCCGAAGCGTACGGAGTCGAACTCGACCGACACCGGGCCCTCCGGGACCTCGCGGGCGTCCGGCTTCTCCTCGATGAGCGGCTTGAGGTCGAGCACCTCGAAGACCCGCTCGAAGCTGACCAGCGCGCTCATCACCTCGATGTGTGCGCCGGACAGCGCGGTCAGCGGGGCGTAGAGCCGGGTGAGCAGCAGGGCGAGCGAGACGATCGCGCCGGCCTCCAGCTGTCCGCGCAGGGCGAGGAATCCGCCCAGGCCGTAGACCACGGCCAGCGCCAGTGCGGAGACCAGGGTGAGCGCGGTGACGAAGTACGTCTGGACCATGGCCGAGCGGACACCGATGTCCCGCACCCGGCGGGCCCGGGCGGCGAACTCCGCGGACTCGCGGGCCGGCCGGCCCATCAGCTTGACGAGGGTGGCGCCCGGCGCGGAGAACCGCTCGGTCATCTGGGTGCCCATCGCCGCGTTGTGGTCGGCGCCCTCCCGGCGCAGGTCGGCCAGCCGCCGGCCGACCCGGCGGGCGGGCAGCACGAACACCGGCAGCAGGACCAGCGCGATCAGCGTGATCTGCCAGGACAGGCTGAGCATCACACCGAGGGTGAGCAGCAGCGTCACGATGTTGCTGACGACCCCGGACAGGGTGTCGCTGAACGCCCGCTGGGCGCCGATCACATCGTTGTTGAGGCGGCTGACCAGGGCGCCGGTGCGGGTGCGGGTGAAGAACGCGATGGGCATCCGCTGGACGTGGTCGTAGACAGTGGTGCGCAGGTCCAGGATCAGCCCCTCGCCGATGCTCGCCGACAGCCAGCGGGTCAGCAGCCCCAGACCGGCCTCCGCGAGCGCGATGACGGCGATCAGCCCGGACAGTTCGACGACGAGCGTCGCCGAGCCGCCGCCCACGATGGCGTCCACCACCCGGCCGGCGAGCAGCGGCGTGGCCACCGCGAGCATCGCGGTCACCGTACTGAGCACCAGGAACCACACCAGGAACCGGCGGTGCGGCCGGGCGAAGTCCAGGATGCGGCGCAGCGTCCGCCGCGAGAACCGTCGCCGGCCCCGCTGTGCGTTCATCGAGCTGTGCAGCGAATGCCAGGCGGTGACTTCCATGTCCATGCTGGGCCTCCTGTGTGCCGGGTCGTCACGGGATCGCCGTGCGCGACCGGCGACATGAAAGGAACCTAAGACCTCAACCAATGTTGAGGTCAAGCGATTCCTTCGCTCTCACCCAACGGGGTGCACCGGCGCGCTACGGCGCGGCGGTGACGCGGACTCAACCCCGCGCCGACACGGGGCCTCCGGACGCGGACTCCGACGAGAAGGCGACGCTGCTGGCGTTCCTGAACCATGTCAGGGACGCGGTGGCCGCCAAGGCCCAGACATCGCCCACCCCGACCTGGGCGTGGACCTCACCGACGAGGACGACCCGCAGGAGCTGCTCGCCGCCTGTCGTCACGCGGTCGCCCGGTCCCAAGGAGGGCACCCCTCGGGCCGCGCCCTACGGAGTCCCGTCGAGGGGGCGCTCCCAGACGAAGGGGTCGTCGGGTGAGTCCGTGCGGCTGACCGTCAGCCGGACGGCGGGGCGGCCGCCGAGGGCGGCGGTGGCGTCCACGACGACCTCGGCACGGCCGGGGCGGCCCGTCGCCAAAGCCTCGCGCAGCGCGGACAGCAGCTCGCGGCCGGTCGCGTCGTCGACGCGCGCGTCGACCGGGCCGGCGAACCGCACGGCGGGCCGCGCGCCGAGCGCCACGGCCGCCGCGCCGGCCTCCCGCAGCACCCGGGTGCGCAGCCCCGGCGGCACCTGCGACGGCCCCTGCTGCAGCGCGATGATCGCCGTCCTGATGTCCTGGATCGTCGCGTCCAGCTCGTCGACCGCCCGGCCCAGGCGCTCCCGCACCTCCGGCAGCACGGCCTTGCGCCGGGCGCTCTCCAGCAGCATGCCGGTGGCGAACAGCCGCTGGATGACCAGGTCGTGCAGATCGCGGGCTATGCGGTCGCGGTCCTCGTAGACGGCGAGCCGCTCCCGGTCGCGGTGCCGGTCGGCGAGTACCAGCGCCAGCGCGGCCTGGGCGGCGAACTGCGCGCCCAGGGTGCGTTCGGAGGGGCTGAAGCGGCGGCCGCCGGACATCCGGCACAGCGCCAGCGCGCCCAGCACCCGCCCGTTGCTGCGCAGCGGCAGCAGCATCGTGGGGCCGTAGTGGCGGGACAGTGGGGAGACCGAGCGGGGGTCGGTGGCGAAGTCGTCGGCGAAGACCGCGAGTCCCGCGTGGATCTGGTGCAGGACCGGGCTCTCCGGCGGGATCCTGCCGCGGTACGCCTCGGCGCGCACCGCCTCGGTCAGGTCGGTGGAGATCGCGACGACCTCCATCCCGCCCTCGGGGTGCGGCAGCAGGACCGCACCGGTGGCCGCCTCGGCGAGCTCGCGGCCCTTCTCCGCGACGACCGTCAGGGCGTCCTCGGTGGTTGAACGCGTCTCGGGGCCGGCCAGCAGCGCCGTGGTGACGGAGGCGGCACCGTCGATCCACCGGGTGCGCTGCCGGGCGGCGGCGTGCATACGGGCATTGCCCATGGCGATGCCGGCCTCGGTGGCCAGCACCCGCACCAGGTGCAGATCCTCCTCGGTGAAGGGCCGGCCGTCCGGTGCGCCGTGTGTTTCGGGCCCCCGCTTCCCCGTCAGGGCGAGACTGCCGAAAACCTCGCCGTGGAAGGTGATCGGCACCTCCAGCGAGGTGGCCGGGGACGGCCGGCCCGCGCGGTCCGGCGGCTCGCCGTGGGTGATCAGGCCGCCGGCGCCGTCCCCGTACGCGCTGCGGATGCCGACGGCGGCGTGGCAGGCACCGGTGAGCGAGGCCGCGGTCTCGGCGATGCGGGCCAGGGCGCGGCGCAGATCGTGGTCGGTGCCGACCGCCGTCATCGCCTCCAGCAGCTCCGGAAGCCGGGAGACCGGACCGCCGGCCAGCGCGCGGAGGTTCCGCGCGGTGCGGTCGGCGAGATCGGCCGCGGCGTCGGGCGGCGGCTCGGCTGCCGGGTCGGGCGACTTCAGGACACACCTCACTCTTCCGGGCGGTCCGGCCAGTCTAAAACGACCCAAACGGGTTCATACGTCCGGGTCCCCGCGCTCGGTCCGGGCCGCGAGGAGGGGGCCCAGTACCCGGGTGCCGGGGCCGATCCGCCCGCCGGGGCCGGGCAGCTGGGTGGTGTTCTCCGGGGTGAGCGGCCCGCCGCAGTGCGCGCAGGCGGCGACCATCGTGGTGTCCCGTGCGCAGTCCAGGTGGTGGATGCGGGCCGGCGGTCCGGCCTCGCCCGCGTACCAGCGGTCGCCCCAGCTCATCAGCGCCAGCAGTACGGGGTAGAGCTCCTCGCCCTTCTCCGTCGCCGCATAGCGCTCTCGCGGCGGTCGCTCCTGATAGCGCTCACGGACCAGCACGCCCTCCTCGACGAGCCGTGCCAGCCGGACGGTGAGGACCTTGCGGGAGATGCCGAGGTCCTGGGCGAGCTCGTCGAAGCGGTCGATGCCGGTCAGCACGTCCCGCATGATCAGCGCCGTCCAGGCATCACCGAACAGATCCGTGGCGCGGGCGATCGAGCAGGCCACACCGGAGAGCGGAGTACGGGTCATGCGTCCACCGTAGCGGAGTTCCCCGAGGGAACCCACGGTGCTAGGTTCGAAAGAGTTCCTTCAGGGAACTCGCCAGGGCCGCCGCTTTCCGACACCTCAGGGGGTACACGATGGCCGCGAGGGGCAGCGCTCCGCCGATCGCACTGGACGACCCGGACGCCGTCGACGGACGGCAGATCCGGGCCGCTGCCTTCCAGCGCGTCCGGCTGGAGTACACCTCCGGAGTGCTGGAGCGCCTCGGCCGGGCGCCGTTCGGGCGCGCCCTGGTCGTGGGCAGCGGCCGCGGACTGCTGGCGCACGGACTGGCCCGGCTCGGCTTCACGGTCACCGCCGTCGATCCGTCCGGGCCCGCGACCGCGCTCGCCCGGGAGGCCGCCGCGCAGGCCGGCCTCGCCGTCGCACACCGCACCGGCCCCGCGGAACGGCTCGACGTCCCCGAGGCCGCGTACGACCTCGTCTACCTGGCGGACACCCTGGAGATCACCGCCGACCCCGACCGGGTGATGGAGCGGGCCGCGCGCGCCCTGGCGCCCGACGGCGTCCTCGTCTACGACACCGTGAACCGCACGCCCGTCTCCCGGCTCGTCTACCTCGTGGCGTTCCAGCGGCTGCCGCTGACCCGGATAATGCCGGCTGGCCGCTATGCCGCCCGCCGGCTCCGTACGCCGGCCGAGGTCGCCGCCCTGCTGGCGCGCCACGGTCTGACCGACGGCGGCACCTGTGACTTCCGGCCCCGCGACCTGCGCAGTCTGGTCGCCGGGACCCTGGCCCGGCGCCGCGGCCGGATCGGCGACGACGCACTGGCGGAGGCGGTCGGCTGTGAACTCGCGCCGGGAAGCGCGCCCTTGGTGACCTATCTCGGCCACGCGCGCAAGGGGCGACTTTGAGACAACCTGCACCGGAGGCGTACGCCGGGACTTGAGGGGGGCGGTCGACGGGTAAGCCGTAGACAACTACGGGCGCAGCTGCAGAAACGTAGTGGCAGACACGTGACGCAATCGCACCACCGACGGCCCGGAAACGGGCCGAGCCGCCCGGATCCCGTCGGGCGCCCCCACACCTCCGTACGTCTTCGCCGGGCACGCGTGGCAAGGTCCCGCGCCCCGGCACCGAAAGTGGGCCGGGCCGATGGAAGAAGGTCAGTACTACCCGAGACTTGACGGTCCCCGCCGTGCCGCGGGCGGCACGACCGTGCTCGAACTCCGCGGTGACCTGGACATCCTCGCCGTCTCGGTGCTCTCCGACCGGCTGGACGAGCTCACCGGCGCCCAGGGTGCCGACCTCGTCATCGATCTGCGCGCGGTGACGTTCATCGACTGCGCGGGGCTCTCGCTGCTCAGCCGCGCCCGCCACCGTACGCGGCAGCGGGGCGGCCGGCTGCGGCTGACCGGCGTCGTGGCCGGCGGAAGCGTCGCGCGGCTGCTGCGGATGACCGGGCTGCGGGGCGACTTCGAGACGGTGCCGGAGGAGGCCGTGTCCGAGGACGCCCTCGCCGCGGACGGCGCGGACCGGGACGGCCTCCCGGCCGGGGCGGCCGAGGCCGACGACATCGCCGTGGCCTGACCGCCGGCGGCACCGCGGCGGCCGGGTCAGGCCGGCAGTACCGCCTCGATGGCGGTGACCAGTTCCTCGGCCTCCGGCTCGGTGCGCGGCCGGAAGCGGCCGGCGACCCGGCCGCCGGTGTCGATCAGGAACTTCTCGAAGTTCCACTGGACGTCACCGGCCGCCCCGTCGGCGTCCTCGGTAGCGGTCAGCGCCGCGTACAGCGGATGCCGGTCCGCGCCGTTGACGTCGGTCTTCTCGAACAGCGGGAAGCTGACGCCGTACGTCGCCGAGCAGAAGGTGGCGATCTCCTCGGCGGTGCCCGGCTCCTGGCCGGCGAACTGGTTGCTGGGGAAGCCCAGTACGTGGAAACCCCGGTCCCCGTAGCGCTGCTGGAGCCGCTCCAGGCCGGAGTACTGCGGGGTCAGCCCGCATTTGGACGCCACATTCACCACCAGCAGGGCCTTGCCCCGGTAGTCGGCGAGTGAGGCGGGCTCACCGGTCAGGGTGCGCAGCGGGATGTCGTACAGGCTCACGGTCGGGCTCCTCGTCGGGTTTCCGTGGATAGGGGCGTCCGTCATCGGTGCCAACAGCGGAGCCCGCCCTGATCTTCCCCGGCTCGTCGACCGGCCAGGACACGGCCGGACGCAGCGTGCCCGCACGCCACTCCTTGAGCAGCTGGTCAAAGATCGGCGTCTCCTCCTCGGGCCGGCGCCGGGGAACGGGCGGCGGCAGCGGTGGGGGCTGGTGGGGGAGGGAGATGCGCTGAAAAGGGTGCGAGCCGGGCTTCTTGGCGTCCATGCCCGGACTCAACCGGAAATCGGTCCCCGGGTTGCGGGACGCGGCCGGGGCCGTCCGCAGATGCCCCTGCGGTGGTGACGGGCAGAAGATACGTTCCCTGCGCGAAGGGACCGGCGGAAGTCCCGCCGGTCCCTTCGGCCTCAACAGCCTCCGCTGCCTCAGTGTCCGGTCAGCTCCGGCACAGCAGCACCTCGAAGACCTCCCGCAGCGCCGCCTCCGGATCGGCGACCCGGCCCTCGGCCCGCCAGGCGACGAAGCCGTCGGGCCGCACCAGCACCGCACCCTCGGAGGTCGTGCCGTGCTTCTCGGCCCAGTCCGTGCCGTCCTCCGGGGCCAGGTCGTCGTCCGGCTCGGTGCCGATCAGGTAGCAGTCCAGCCGCACGTCGAAACGCTGGACGGCGCCCTTGACGGCGGTGCGCCACATGTCGCCGTCGGAGCCGGCCAGCAGCACGAAGGACTTCTCGTAGAGGTCGAGGGTCGAACGGCGCTCCCCACCCGCCCGCAGCCACATGTGCGGGGCGCGGGTGCCGGGCTCGCCGGTCAGCCGCAACTGGTCGGGGACCACCGGCAGTTCGGGGTCGGCACCGACCACCGCGCCCTGCGGGTAGCAGTAGCCGAGGGCCACGGTGAGCACGCCGCGCTGCCGGCCGCCGGCCGCGCCGGGCGCGGGGGAGTAGCCGGGGTGGCTGTGCTCGGCGGAGCGGGCCGAGGCGCGGGCGCTGGTCTCGCGGGCCACCGGCAGCCGTTCCGCCTCGTAGGTCTCCAGCAGCGCCGGGTCCGCCGCACCGTCCAGTACGGCGGCCAGCTTCCACGCGAGGTTGTGGGCGTCCTGGATGCCGGTGTTGGAGCCGAACGCGCCGGTGGGGGACATCTCGTGGGCGGAGTCGCCGGCGAGGAAGACCCGGCCGTGCGCATAGCGTTCGGCGACCCGCTCGGCGGCGTGCCAGGGCGCCTTGCCGGTGATCTCGACGGCCAGGTCGGGCGCGCCGGTCGCCCGGCGGATGTGGTCGATGCACCGCTCGTCGGTGAAGTCCTCCAGGGTCTCGCCCCGGTCGGGGTGCCAGGGGGCGTGGAAGACCCAGTCCTTCTGGTTGTCGACGGGCAGCAGCGCGCCGTCCGCCTCGGGGTTGGTCAAGTAGCAGGCGATGAACCGGCGGTCGCCCACGATGTCCGCGAGGCCCGGGGCCCGGAAGGTGATGCTCACGTTGTGGAAGAGGTCACCGGGGCCGGTCCGGCCGATGCCCAGCCGCTCGCGAACCGGGCTGCGCGGGCCGTCCGCCGCGATCAGGTAGTCGGCGTGCACGGTGGACTCCTCGCCGGTCTCCCGGCTCCGCAGCCGTGCGGTCACGCCCTGCGCGTCCTGTTCGAAGGAGACCAGCTCGGTGGAGAACCGCAGGTCACCGCCGAGCTCGCGGGCACAGCGCACCAGCACCGGCTCCAGGTCGTTCTGGCTGCACAGACACCAGCCGGACGGGCTGATCCGGGTCAGCCCGCCGCCCGGGTCGATCTCCTTGAACAGCCACTCCTGCTCTTCTCCGGTGAGCGAACGGGCCTGCAGGATCCCGTGGTTGTCGGCGAGGGTCGAGGCCGCCTCGCGGATCGGCGCCTCGGCGCCGGCGACCCGGAACAGTTCCATCGTGCGGACGTTGTTCCCCCGCCCGCGGGGGTGGTGCGAGGTGTCCGCGTGCTTCTCGACCAGCAGATGCCGTACGCCCAGCCGTCCCAGGAACAGTGACGCGGACAGGCCCACCAGGGACCCGCCCACGACGAGTACCGGGACGCGGTCTTCGACGGTGGGATTCATGGCGTGCTCCAGCTCCGTGACGCATTGGGGGCAGATGGAGCACGAATGCCCTGCTACCGGCCTGTTCGATCACGGTTCACCTGCATGGCTCACACATCTCGCGCCCCCCGTGTCCGGCGGCCACGATCGAATCCGGGGCGCCTTCCGGATCACCGGGCCGGCCGCCCCCACCATCCGGCTCAGTCACCCGGATCGCACCGGAACTGACGACGCACCACAGGGGCCGTCGGGCCCTGAAGGAGATGCGTAGACGATGACAACGCTGTCGGAACGAATATCCCAGTCAGCCTTCGACGGCTCACGGCTTCGGGTCGTGCTGCTCCTGGACCTCCACGAAGGAGCCCAGCAGCGCTTCCTGGAAGCCTACGAGCACCTGCGCAACCAGGTCGCGTCCGTCCCCGGGCACATCACCGACCAGCTGTGCCAGTCCATCGAGAACCCCTCGCAGTGGCTCATCACCAGCGAGTGGGAGAGCGCCCCGCCGTTCCTCGCCTGGGTCAACAGCGAGGAGCACGTCAAGATGGTGCAGCCGCTGCACTCCTGCGTCCGTGACACCCGCTCGCTGCGCTTCAGCGTCCTGCGGGAGACCTCCAACGTCGCCGCGCTCGCGCCCGAGCCCCCCAAGGGCCGGCTGCAGGCGAACCCCCGCGTCGGTGACGGTGTGGTCCGGCACGCGCTGACCTTCACCGTGAAGCCCGGCAGCGAGGACAAGGTCGCCGAGATCCTCGCCGGCTACACCTCCCCGGAGGCCCGCGTCGACGACACCACCCGGCTGCGCCGCACCTCCCTGTTCATGCACGGCAACCGCGTGGTGCGCGCCGTCGAGGTGCAGGGCGACCTGGTCGCCGCGCTGCGGCACATTTCCCGCCAGCCCGAGATCCGGGCCGTCGAGGAGGCCATCAACCCGTATCTGGAGCAGGACCGCGACCTGAGCGATCCCAACTCCGCGCGGGTCTTCTTCACCCGGGCCGCACTGCCCGCGGTGCACCACGTCGCCGCGCACGGCAAGCAGCCCACGGGCGTACGGCGGCACGCGCTGTACTACCCCGCCAAGGAGGGCTGCGGTATGGCGCTGGCCAGGATGCTGGCCCGTCAGGACGAGCTGGCCGCCGACGACCCGGCGTGCCCGGTCGCCGGCAGCACGATCTTCCAGCGCGACGACATCGTCGTCCGGCTCATCGATCTGCGGATCCCCCTCGACAGCGACCCCATGCTGTCGCTCGGTGTGCGCGGCCCCCGCAAGACGGCCGTACTGCGGCGTCTGCTCGACACCGGCGCGGCCGGTCCGCTGTCCAACGACCGGGAGTTCGCGAGTTTCCTGTCGCGCTCCGACATGGCCCTGATCACCGATCGCCGGGCCCCGGACGCCTGACCGCACCCGGTCCGCAGCAGGACCCACCCCACTCAACCGCCGGCTTCACGCCCCTGGAGGAATCAGCCATGACCACGGACCGCCCACGCATCGTGGACCTCAGCGAGACCCAGCCCAACCGCCGGCGCGGAGGTGATCTGCGCGCCATGCTGACGCCCAGCGCGGTGGGCGCCACGAGCGGCTTCATGGGCATGGCACTCGTCCAGCCCGGCGAGCGCATCGGCGAGCACTACCACCCGTACTCCGAGGAGTTCGTCTACGTCGTCCAGGGCGCGCTCGAAGTGGACCTGGACGGCGAGGCGTACCCGCTGCGCCCGGACCAGGGGCTGCTGATTCCCCCCTATATGCGGCACCGGTTCCGCAACGTGGGGGACGTCGAGGCCCGGATGGTCTTCCACCTCGGTCCGCTGGCGCCGCGCCCCGAGCTGGGCCACGTCGACACCGAGGGCACCCAGGAGAGCACCCCGGCCGCCCCGCCCGAACGCACGGAGCCGGTGTCATGACCCGCCGCGTGGCGGTCACCGGCGTCGGGATCGTCGCGCCCGGCGGTGTGGGAGTACCCGCCTTCTGGGACCTGCTGTCCGCCGGCCGTACGGCGACCCGTGGCATCACCCTCTTCAACCCCGAGGGTTTCCGCTCACGCATCGCCGCCGAGTGCGACTTCGATCCGCGCGCCCACGGGCTGAGCGAGGAGCAGATCGCCCGCTCGGACCGGTACGTGCAGTTCGCCCTGGTCGCCGCCGACGAGGCACTGCGCGACGCCGGCCTGGACACCGGAAAGGAAGACCCCTGGCGCATCGGTGTGTCCCTGGGCACCGCGGTCGGTGGCACCACGCGGCTGGAGCACGACTACGTCGCCGTCAGCAACCACGGGCAGCGCTGGGACGTCGACCACCGGCCGGCCGGCCGCTACCTGGAGCGGGCGTTCTCCCCGAGCTCGCTCGCCTCCGCGGTGGCCGAACAGGTCGGTGCGCACGGCCCGGTGCAGACCGTCTCCACGGGCTGCACCTCCGGCCTCGACGCCATCGGGTACGCCTTCCAGTCCATCGAGGAGGGCCGGGTCGACGTCTGCGTCGCCGGCGCCTCGGACTCGCCGATCTCCCCGATCACGGTGGCCTGCTTCGACGCCATCAAGGCCACCTCCGCGAACAACGACGACCCCGCCCACGCCTCCCGGCCGTTCGACGCGCACCGCGACGGATTCGTCATGGGGGAGGGCGGCGCCGTGCTCGTCCTGGAGGAGCTGGAGCACGCCCGGGCGCGTGGCGCGACGGTGCACTGCGAGATCCGCGGCTACGCCACCTTCGGCAACGCGTACCACATGACCGGGCTGACCCAGGAGGGCCTGGAGATGGCCGAGGCGATCAACCGCGCGCTCGGCCACGCCAAGGTCGACGCCACCCAGGTCGACTACGTCAACGCCCACGGTTCGGGCACCCAGCAGAACGACCGGCACGAGACCGCCGCGGTGAAGCGGTCGCTGGGCAAACACGCCTACAACGTGCCGATGAGCTCCATCAAATCCATGGTGGGCCACTCGCTCGGCGCGATCGGCGCCATCGAGATCGTCGCCTGCGTGCTGGCACTGACCCACCAGGTCGTGCCGCCGACGGCGAACTACGAGACCCCGGACCCGGAGTGCGACCTGGACTACGTGCCCAGAACGGCACGGGAGTTGCCGCTGCGCTCGGTGCTGTCGGTCGGCAGCGGCTTCGGCGGATTCCAGTCAGCGGTGGTACTGACCCGACAGGGCGGGAGGGCAGGATGAGATCCCCCAAGGAAAGACGCTCGGTCGTCACCGGCATCGGCGTCATCGCCCCCAACGGGGTGAGCACCGAGTCGTTCTGGAAGGCGACCGTGGAGGGCGTCAGCGTCCTGGACCGGGTGACCCGCGACGGGTGCGAGCACCTGCCGCTCAAGGTCGCCGGCGAGGTGCGCGGCTTCGACCCGGCGGAACTGATCGAGGAGCGCTACCTCGTCCAGACCGACCGGTTCACGCACTTCGCCATGGCGGCGGCCAACCTCGCGCTGGACGACGCCCGGCTCGGCCGTGCCGACTACGCCGACTCGCCGTTCGCGGTGGGCGTCGTGACGGCGGCCGGCTCGGGCGGCGGCGAGTTCGGCCAGCGGGAGCTGCAACGGCTCTGGGGCCAGGGCTCCCGGTACGTCGGCCCGTACCAGTCCATCGCCTGGTTCTACGCGGCCAGCACCGGACAGATCTCCATCCGCGGCGGCTTCAAGGGCCCCTGCGGAGTGGTCGCCAGCGACGAGGCGGGCGGCCTGGACGCCCTGGCGCACGCCTGCCGCACCATCCGGCGTGGCACCGACGCCGTCGTCGTGGGCGCCGCGGAGGCGCCGCTGGCCCCCTACTCGGTGGTCTGCCAGCTCGGTTACGAGGACCTGAGCAGCCTGGACGACCCGGTGCGGGCCTACCGCCCGTTCACCCGTGACGCCTGCGGATTCGTGCCCGCCGAGGGCGGCGCGATGCTGGTCGTCGAGGAGGCCGCGGCGGCCGAGAGCCGCGGCGCCACCCCCCGGGCCGTGCTCCTCGGACATGCCGCGACCTTCACCGGGGCCTCGCGGTGGGAGGAGTCCCGCGCGGGACTCGCCCACGCGATCCGCGGTGCGCTGTCGGACGCGCGGTGTGCCCCGGAGGAGATTGACGTGGTGTTCGCGGACGCGCTCGGTGTCCCCTCGGCCGACCGGGCCGAGGCGCTGGCGCTCGCGGACGCCCTGGGCCGGCACGCCGACCGGGTTCCGGTGACCGCACCCAAGACCGGTACCGGGCGGGCGTACTGCGGTGCTCCCGTCCTGGACCTCGCGGCCGCGGTGCTCGCCATGGAGAACGGCGTGGTGCCGCCCACCCCCAACGTCGTCGACGTCTGCCATGACCTTGACGTGGTGACCGGCCGGGCCCGGCCCGCCGAGTTGCGGACGGCGCTGGTGCTGAGCCGGGGGCTGATGGGTTCGAACGCGGCAATGGTGCTGCGGCAGGGCCCGACGCCCCCCTCGTGAGAAGGAGAACCGCACATGACCGCTCAACTGACGCTCAACGAGCTGGCGGCGCTGATGAAGTCGGCCGCCGGCCTCACCGTCGACCCGAAGGACCTGGCCAACCGCGCCGACATGTCCTTCGCCGAGTTCGGCCTCGACTCGCTGGGGCTGCTCGGGATCGTGGGCGAGCTGGAGAACCGGCACGGCCGGCCGATGCCGACCGATGCGGAGCGCTGCAAGACGCCGCGCGACTTCCTCGACCTCGTCAACACGAACAACGACCGTGCCAACGCCGACAAGGCGACCGTGCCTACGACAGGAGCTTGAGATGCCCGGCCACACCGAGAACGACATCACCATCGCGGCGCCCCTCGACCTCGTCTGGGACCTCACCAACGACATCGAGAACTGGCCGAAGCTGTTCAGCGAGTACGCCTCCGTCGAGGTGCTCTCCCGGGAGGGCGACAAGACCACCTTCCGGCTGACGATGCACCCGGACGAGAACGGCACCGTCTGGAGCTGGGTCTCCGAGCGCGTGATGGACCGCGCCAACCGCACGGTCCGCGCCCGCCGCGTGGAGACCGGCCCGTTCGAGCACATGGACATCCACTGGAAGTACGCCGAGATCCCGGGCGGCACCTCGATGCACTGGACCCAGGACTTCGCGATGAAGCCCTCGGCGCCGGTGGACGACAAGGGGATGACCGAGCTCATCAACCGCAACTCCCGGATCCAGATGGAGCTCATCCGGGACAAGATCGAGCAGCGGGACCGCGAGATGCGTTCCGCCGTCGTCAACTGACCGGACGCGGCGCCGCGTTCGGACCCCGGTCCGGCGGCAACGAAGGGAACTTCCCGATGCATCACGCTCTGATCGTCGCGCGCATGAAACCCGGTTCGGCTCCGGACATCGCGGAGGTCTTCGAGACCTCCGACCGTACGGAACTGCCGCACCTGGTCGGCGTCAAGCGGCGGACCCTCTTCCAGTTCGGTGACGTGTATCTGCACCTCATCGAATCCGACCGGCCGCCGGGGCCGGAGATCGCCAAGGTCACCGAACACCCCGAGTTCCGCGCGGTGAGCGACAAGCTGTCCGCTTTCGTCAGCGCGTACGACCCGGAGACCTGGCGCAGCCCCAAGGACGCGATGGCCCACCAGTTCTATCGCTGGGAGCGCGACGGCAGCGGCTGACGCGCGGGCGGGGCCGGGGCGATCCTCCGGTTCACGCGCCCGCCCGGGAACGGGCATGGCCGCCCGGCGAGGAGAAGCCTCCTCACCGGGCGGTCCGCCGTTCCCGGGCGGGGTCACAGCACGGCCTTCGTCACGCCGGGACGGTGCATTCGAAGGCGTGCAGATACGGGTTGACCTCCAGGATGGCGCCGACCTCCAGCCCGGCCTCGCCCATCCGGCCGACCAGGCTCGCCTTGGAGTGCTTGGCGCCGCCGACGTTGAGCAGCAGCAGCAGGTCCATGGCGGTGGTGAACCTCATCGAGGGACTGTCGTCGACGATGTTCTCGATGATCACCACGCGGGCGCCGGGACGGGCGGCCTTGAGGACGTTGGCCAGCGTCCGGCGGGTGCTCTCGTCGTCCCACTCCAGGATGTTCTTGATGATGTAGACGTCGGCCTGGACGGGGATCTCCTCGCGGCAGTCGCCCGGCACGATCTGGACCCGCGAGGCGAGCGCGCCGCCGTCGCGCAGCCGGGGGTCCGGGTTCGCCACGACCGTGGGCAGGTCGAGGAGCGTGCCCTTGAGTCCCGGGTGCTTCTCCAGCAGGCTGGCGAGGACGTGGCCCTGGCCGCCGCCGATGTCCGCCACCGACGACGCCCCGGAGAGGTCGAGCAGCTTGGCGACGTCCTCGGCCGACTGCTTGCTGGAGGTGGTCATGGCCCGGTCGAAGACCTGGGCCGACTCCCGTGCGTCCTCGTGGAGGTACTCGAAGAAGCCCTTGCCGTACAGCTCGGGGAAGACGCTGCGGCCCGTGCGGACCGCTTCGTCGAGCCGCGGCCAGGCGTCCCAGGTCCATGGCTCGGTGCACCACAACGCGATGTACCGCAGGCTGTTGGGGGCGTCCTCGCGCAGCATCCGGGACATCTCGGTGTGGACGTACTTCCCGTCGTCGGTCTCCGCGAAGATCCCGTAGCAGGACAGTGCGCGCAGCAGCCGCTCCAGCGGCCGCGGCTCGGCGTGCACCGCGGTGGCCAGCTCCTGCGCGGTGGCGGGCCGGTCGTCGAGCGCGTCCGCGACGCCGAGGCGCGCCGCGGCCCGTACGGCCGCGGCGCACGCGGCTCCGAAGACGAGCTCCCGCAGCCGCATCGCCGACTGGGGGGTGGGACTTACGGTGGTCATTCCGCCTCTATTCTCCCGTGGGAAGTCAGCACAGACCGGCCGGCTTCGAGGTCCGGCACACATTGCGGATGAATCGGTTCCCCTTGCCTGCGGCGTCCTTGTTGAGCAGGTCCGCGGGCTTGTTGCGCAGCACGACGTTGTCGACGATGACATTGCGTTCGTTCAGCGCGTTGACGAAGCTGTGGAACAGGACGACACCGCCGGACAGCGGGGACCTGCCGATGTTGTCCTTGATCAGGTTGTGCCGCACCAGCGCCCGCTCGGTGCCGGTGAGGACGATGCCGGAGCCCTGAATGAAGGGCAGCCGGCTGCTCGCGGGGCAGTGCTTGTTGTTCCGGGAGATGTCGTTGTCCCGTACGGTCAGCGCGCCGGCCCGGGGGCGCGACTCGTCGCCGACGATGAAGATCCCGCCGCAGTTCCCGGTCATGGTGTTGTGGCTGACCGTCAGGTTCCTGACCCGCCGGACCGTGACCCCGATCCGGTTGCGGGTGAGGCGGTTCTGGCTGATCAGTGCACCGCGGGTGTCGGTGGCCCCGCCCTCCTCCTTGACCGTGTTGGCGAGGAAGATGCCCGAGTCGCCGTTGCCGGTGACGTAGTTGTCCCGGATCACGCCGCGGGTGGACTTCTCCTGCGCGATGCCCCACACGCCGTTTCTGCGGGCGGTCACCTCGTGTACGGACATCCGGTCGGTGCCGGACGCCCAGATGCCGTTCCGTTTGAAGCCCTCGACGGTCAGCGAGCGGATGCTGACGTCCCGGAGGGGACGCTTGCCGCGGCTGAGGACGCAGATGCCGTTGCCGCCCTGCCCGCAGGCGTTCTCCGCCCGGGTGCGGGGCGGCGTGATCACGGTCTTCTTGCCCGCGCCGACGAGCCGCAGCCGGGACTTGTCGATCAGCACGCTCTCGCGGTAGACCCCCGGTCGCAGGACGATCGTGTCGCCCGGCCGTGCCCTGTCCACCGCACGCTGGATCGATTCGCCCGGGCGGACGACGTGCCGGCCCTCGGAGTCGTGGGGGGCGGCCGCGCCCAGTCCGCCGGCCAGCACCACCGCGACGCAACCCATGTATTTCATCTGTCGTAGCGCCATGAGGCGAAGCTATGGGCGATCATCACCGCTCGCCACACGGAGTGAGCCGATGACGACGGTGTGTGCAGCCGCCAGCTTTCGACACGCCGTCAACTTCGCTGCCCGGCCACCCACCGGGCGACCCATCAGGCCCGGTCAGCGGGGGCGGGAGGGGGCTGGTCGCGGGTGTCGCCCGGGTCGCCGGACGGCGGACACCCGTCCGGCCCCGCCTCAGCCGACCGGGTATCGGACGGTGTGCCGGGCCGGCCGTCGCGGACGGCGTCCGACGGGGCATCAGCCGGCGCCTCCGGCCCCGCCTCGATGAGGAACGCCGCGAGGCTGGTGGGCAGGAACCACGGTCGGACGCGGAAGACGGTCATGGACGATCAACGCACGGAGTCGGCCCGACGACACCCGTTCGCGGCCGGTGCGCCCGCTTCATCACCCCAACGGCCGTCGCCGGCCGGGCCGCTGCGGCCCTGGGGCCCGTTCAGCGGGCCCGCGCGACCGCCGCTTCGATGCCGTCCAGCACGACCCCGAGCCCCACCTCGAAGGTGGTGCGCGCCTCGCGCTCCAGATACGGCACGGCGTCGTCCGTGACCGGCGCGGCGCCCTCGGTCTCCAGGCCGACCAGGAGCGGGAAGCGCTCCGCGAAGTCGGGGGCCACTTCCGCCAGCACCCCGGACCGGGCCGGCCACCACTCCTCGTCGGACACCCCGGTCGACGCGGCGGCCAGCCGCGACTCCGCGACGGTCTGCACGGCGCCCCGCACGAAGTGGGTCAGCGTCCCCACCACCCGCCGCAGCACCGCCGGGCTCAGCTCCGTGGCGTACAGCACGCGCAGCAGCGCCTCCATGGCGCGGTACTCGTTCGGGCCGAGCACCGGCCGGGCCTGGGAGACCTGCAGCACCCAGGGGTGGCGCAGGGAGAACGCCCAGGTGTCCTCGGCCCAGGAGGTCAGCGCGGCCCGCCAGCCCGCCGTGAGGTCGTAGTCCGCCGGGAGCTCGGCGAGCACCTGGTCGTACATCAGGTCCACCAGCTCGCCCTTGCCGGGGACGTAGGTGTAGAGCGCCATCGCGGTGCGCCCCAGGCGCTCGCCGACGGCGCGCATGGACAGGGCCGCCATGCCCTCGGCGTCGGCGACGGCGATCCCGGCGTCGACGACGACGTCCACGCTCAGCGCCGGCCTGGGGCCCGGCCCGCGCTTCGCGTCCGTCCCGCGCCCACCCTCCGTGCGCCACAGCAGCGCCATCGAACGGCGGGGGTCGCCCTGGCCGGCGAATACCACCACTTGCAGTCTCCTTACGCCATAAAGTAATGTTCCCGCGCTAACTCTTTACGGTGTAAGGATATCAGTCCGCATCCCGAACTCCGCTTCTCCCGAGGAGGATCCGATGGCGGCCGTGCCCGTCGC
Organism: Streptomyces lydicus; assembly: GCF_000717345.1. GTDB lineage: Bacteria > Actinomycetota > Actinomycetes > Streptomycetales > Streptomycetaceae > Streptomyces > Streptomyces lydicus. Next base: position 129,556 of record NZ_JNZA01000017.1, read on the forward strand.
GCTCATCCACGTCACCGACGTACAGCGGCTCACCCCGCACATGGTCCGGATCGGCTTCGCCGGGGACGGCCTGGACGACTTCCCCACCTGGCCGGACCAGCAGCTCAAGCTGCTGTTCCCCAGGCCCGGCCAGCTCGCGCCCCTACTGCCCGACGTGCCCGCGGACGGCGACCAGATGCGCTGGTACCAGGCGTTCCTCGCCCTCCCCGAGGACGAACGGCCGTGGCTGCGCAGCTATACGGTGCGCTCCTACGACCCCGTTCGGCAGCGGATCACCGTCGACTTCGTGCTGCACGGCTCCGCACCGGCGGACGATCCGGCGAGCGGCCCGGCGACCCGGTGGGCGGCCACCGCGAAGACCGGCGACACCCTCGCCCGCTACGGCCCGTCGGCGCTCTACGCCCGCCCGCTGCCGCTCGGCACCGCGGACTGGCTGCTGCTGGCCGGCGACGAGACGGCGCTGCCGGCCATCGGCTCTCTCGTCGAGGCGCTGCCGCCCGGCACCCGCGCGCTGGCCTGCGTGGAGGTCGCCGACGCGGCGGAGGAGCAGCACCTGACCACAGAGGCGGACCTCACCGTGCACTGGGTGCACCGCGACGGCGCCCCGCCCGGGTCCGGCGACGCACTGCCGGCGGCCGTCCGCGCGCTGACCTTCCCGGCCGGCGCACCCTTCGCCTGGCTGGCCGGCGAGGCGGGCACGGTGCGTACGCTGCGCCGCCACCTCGTCGAGGAACGCGGCATCGACAAGCGGCAGATCGACTTCACCGGCTACTGGCGCGCGCGGCTCTCCCAGGACGACGCCCCCACCGAGGCGGACCTCGCCGAGGCGCGGGAGCGGGTCGAGGACGCCGCCCGCGCCCGGCGGGACTGAAGCCTGAGGGGGCGTCGGATCAGCGTGCCCGCTCCGCCGCGCTGCGCTCCACGCAGAACTCGTTGCCCTCGGGGTCGGTCATCGTCGCCCACCCCGTGCCGTCCGGCCGGCGGTGGTCGGCCACCAGGGTCGCGCCCAGCGCCAGCAGCCGCTCGACCTCCTCGTCCCGGCTCCGGTCCTGCGGCTGGAGATCCAGATGCACCCGGTTCTTGACGGTCTTGGCGTCCGGCACGGAGAGGAACAGCAGCGCCCCGCCCGCGGAGGTGACGGTGGCCTCCGGATCGCCCGGGAAGTCGTCCTCGGCCAGCGAGCCGTCCAGCGCCTCCGCCCAGAAGCGCGCCAGGCGGTAGGCGTCGGTGCAGTCGATCGTGACGTGACGTATCAGTGAAGTCATGCGCGTCACTATGGGATTGGCGACCGGTCCTGTCCACGGGATGCCCGGCTCGCGCCGCCTTCCCGTACGGCGGCCGGGCGTCGTCCTCGCGGCAGGCGCCGGAGGCCATTTCGCCCATGGCCATTCAAGTGGCCCACCCTCGTCGTCTAGAGTTGTGGAAATCCGCAATTCAACAGATGACGCGAGGGCCGGGCGGCCTGGACGCGGAGGACATGCGTGGGCGGTTTCGCTGATTCGGCAGGGCAACGGATGCGCACGGCGGTCAGGGCACAGCGGAGCGGGGCGCAGGTGCCGCGCCGGGCCGGCACGGTACCGGCCCGGACCGGGGCCGGCGTGGTGCCGGCGGCCGTAGCCGGGTGAGGGCGGATGTCCGGCGCACCGCGACGTAAGGGACCGCCGCCCTGGCGGGCGGTCCGCTCCCGCACCTGCATACCCACCTCCTCCGGGCCGGGCGTCACCCGCCCCTGCCGGGGCCGCCCACCGGGGCGGGGACCCCTGCGCGGAGCCCGCGGTCACGGCCGCGGCTGCCCGGAGACCTTCGCCCGGCACCGCACCCCGCCGCGCTGCGGAGTCCGCCGGATCCGTACGACCGCCGTCCGTCCGGGCGCCCAACTCGCGCGGCTGCCCGCCACGGTGCTGCTGACCCAGCCGGCACGCACCCCGCGCAGCCTGTGGCGGCAGGTGCTGCTCGCCGTGGTCGTCACGAACCTCGTGCTGGTCTTCCTTGCCCTGGTCGTCTACCTCGGGCGGCACGCGGGGACCTGACGGAGCCCCGGCCCACGGATCAGGACCGGACGGACAGGCCCCGGCCCTCCCCGGCGACCGGAGCGCGCACCGCCGCACCGTCCCGGCCGGCGCCCTCGTCGGGCCGCGCCCTGACCCGCCACAGCCAGGCGATGTCCCGGCCGAACGACCAGGCCAGCAGCGCCAGCGCCACGGCCACCGCGGCCGCCGCCGACGCCCGGGGCAGGATCCCGGCGCCGGCCACCACGAGCACGATGCCCTGCAGCGCCGCCACCGTCTTGCGGGCCATGCTGTGCGGCAGCGCGCCGCGCAGCCACGGCAGCACCCAGGACGCCGCGACGAACGCGTACCGCATCAGGCCGATCGCCAGCACCCAGGCGCCCAGCGGCACCGCGACGTGCACGCAGAGCACCAGGATGAGGAACGCGTCGACCTCCATGTCGAAGCGTGCCCCCAGCGCGGTCGCGGTACCGGTGCGCCGGGCCACCTGCCCGTCGACCGCGTCCAGGATCAGCGCGACGGTCGCCAGCGCGACCAGCACTGCGACCGGCGGCCGCCGCTCGAAGGAGTCCGCCACCAGGGCGGTCACCCCGCCGACCAGGATCGTCCGGGCCAGGGTGACGCGGTTCGCGGGGCCGAACGCCCCGGTCCACGACCGGCGCAGCGCGAGGGTCAGCACCACCCAGGTGACCACCGCGAACGCGGAGCCCGTCAGCCACCCCGTGGTGCCCATGCCGACCGCCCGGCAGAGCACCTCCAGCACCAGCAGCTGCACGCCCATCCCCGCCGTGGTGTCCGGTGCGAACGGCCTTGTGTCGTAGCGCTCTTGTACGGCCACCGTGCCTCCCTGGACTTGTGGCGCTGTCGTGGGGCGCCGCGTATGGTGTCGGCGTCCTCATGATCCCCAGCATCAACGAACCCCCGCCGTAGCGTCCAGGAGGATCCCGATGCCGCGCGTCGCTTGTGCCTTTTGGCTAAGCGCTCCAGGTCGGGGCGCGATCCGTACGGTGCCGCTGCCGGCGCCCGGCCCCGACGAGGTGCTGGTGCGCACGCTCTGCTCCGGGGTGAGCCGCGGCACCGAGACCCTGGTCTTCCGCGGCGGTGTGCCCGAGAGCCAGCACGAGGTGATGCGCGCGCCCTTCCAGGAGGGCGACTTCCCCGCGCCGGTCAAGTACGGCTACCTCAACGTCGGCGTCGTCGAGGAGGGACCGCCCGCGCTGCGCGGCCGCACCGTCTTCTGCCTCTATCCGCACCAGACGCACTACGTCGTCCCGGCGAGCGCCGTCACTCCCGTACCGGACGCCGTGCCCGCCGCCCGCGCGGTGCTGGCGGGCACGGTGGAGACCGCGGTGAACGCCCTGTGGGACGCCGCGCCGCTGGTGGGAGACCGGATCGCGGTGATCGGCGCGGGCATGGTCGGCTGCAGCGTCGCCGCCCTGCTCGCCCGCTACCCCGCGGTGCGGGTGCAGTTGGTCGACGCCGACCCGGCGCGCGCGGCCACCGCCGCGGCGCTGGGCGTCGACTTCGCGCTGCCCGGGGACGCCCGGGGCGACTGCGATCTCGTGGTGCACGCCAGCGCCACCGAGGAGGGCCTGGCCCGCGCGCTGGAACTGCTCGCTCCGGAGGGCACCGTCCTCGAACTGAGCTGGTACGGCGACCGGCGGGTCAGCCTGCCGCTGGGGGAGGCGTTCCACTCCCGCCGGCTGGTCGTCCGCAGCAGCCAGGTGGGGGCCGTCTCGCCGGCCCGGCGGGCCCGCCGCAGCTACGCCGACCGGCTCGCGCTCGCCCTCGAACTCCTCGCCGACCCCGCCTTCGACGCGCTGGTCACCGGCGAATCAGCCTTCGAGGACCTGCCGTCGGTGCTGCCCCGGCTCGCCTCCGGCGACCTGCCGGCGCTCTGCCACCGCATCCGGTACGCGCCCCCGGACGGCTCGTAGGAGCGCCCGGAGGCACCCCCGGAAACCGGCCGGAACCACGAGCCACGACCCCTCACCGACACCCCCGCCGCCACTCGCACTGAGACCGACATCACACCGGAGGAACGCCCGTGTTCAGCATCACCGTCCGCGATCACCTGATGGTCGCGCACAGCTTCCGGGGCGCCGTCTTCGGGCCCGCACAGCGTCTGCACGGCGCGACCTTCATCGTGGACGCCACCTTCCGCCGCCCGGAGCTGGACGCGGACAACATCGTCGTCGACATCGGTCTGGCCACCCAGGAACTCGGCGGAGTGGTCGGTGAGTTGAACTACCGCAATCTCGACGACGAGCCGGCCTTCGCCGGCACCAACACCTCGACCGAGGCCCTCGCCAAGGTCATCGCCGACCGGCTCGCCGAGCGCGTCCACGCCGGCAACCTCGGCGAGAGCGCCCGCGAACTGACCGGCATATCGGTCACCTTGCATGAATCGCACATCGCCTGGGCGACCTACGAGCGCACTCTGTGACGCACACCGGCGCCGGCCCGGCAGTCGACCGGATGGTGCACGTCCTGCTGCCCGGCGGGGTCGACGACCCGACGGCGCCCAGCGGCGGCAACCACTACGACCTGCGGGTCTGCCGCGACCTCCCGGCGACGGGCTGGCGGGTGCGCCGCTGCGCGCTGCCCGGCGACTGGCCCCGGCCGGACCCCGAGGACGGCGCGGAACTGGCCCGCCGGCTGGCGGCGCTGCCCGACGGCGCGGTGGTCCTGTGCGACGGCCTGGTCGCCTGCGGCGTACCCGAGATCGTCGTCCCCGAGGCCGCACGCCTGCGGCTCGCCGTCCTGGTCCATCTGCCGCTGGGCGACGAGACCGGGCTCGACGCCGGGACGGCCGCGGAGCTGGACGCCCGCGAACGCCGCACCCTGCGGGCCGCGTCCGCGGTGGTGGCCACCGGCGAAGGGGCCGCCCGCCGGCTCGTCGCCCACCACGGGCTGGCCGCCGAGCGCGTCCACGTCGCCCGGCCGGGAACCGACCCGGCGCCCCTCGCACCCGGCACCGACGGACGCGGCGCGCTGCTGTGCGTCGCCTCGCTCACCCCGCGCAAGGGGCAGCACCGGCTGATCGACGCCCTGGCGAGCGTCACCGACGCGCCCTGGAGCTGCACCTTCGTCGGCGGGCCCGGCCGCGACCGGACGTACCCGGACCAACTGCGCAGCCAGGTCGCCGCGTTCGGCCTCGACGACCGCACCGTCTTCACCGGGCCGCTCGCCGGCCCCGACCTGGAAGCCCGCTACGAGGCCGCCGACCTGCTGGTCCTGCCGTCGTACACGGAGACCTACGGCATGGTCGTCACTGAGGCGCTGGCGCGCGGAATCCCGGTGCTGGCGACGGCCGTCGACGGCGTACCCGAAGCGCTCGGGCGGGCCCCCGACGGCAGCCTGCCGGGCCTGCTCGTACCGTCCGACCCGCCGACGGCGCTGGCCGGGGCGCTGCGCGACTGGCTCGATGGACCGCAACTGCGTGACCGGCTGAGGAAATCGGCGCGCGACCGGCGTGCCATGCTGGAGGAGTGGGAGATGACGTCGCACAGTCTGGCCGAAGCGCTGGAACGGCTTCGGCACGCACCCCGGAGCGCCCGATGAACGCGGTGGGCAGCCCTCGATTCGCCCCGCGCTGGCTGGAGTTGCGCGAGCGCGCCGACGCCGCGGCCCGCGCGCCCGAGCTGCTGCGCCCGCTGCAGGCGTGGCTGGCCGCGCGGACCGGGCCGCCCGGCCTGGTGATCCGCGACCTGGGCTGTGGCACCGGCTCGATGGCGCGCTGGCTGACCGTCCGGCTGCCCGGCCCGCAGCGCTGGGTCCTCCACGACCACGACCCCGACCTGCTCGCCCTCGCCGGCACGCGCATGCCCGGAACGGCCGCCGACGGCACGCCCGTCACCGCCACCACCGCGACCGGCGACCTGGCCGCGCTCACCGCCGCCGACCTCGCCGGCACCTCGCTGGTCACCGCCTCGGCGCTGCTCGATCTGCTGACCGTCGCGGAGGTGGAGGCGCTGGCCGAGGCGTGTACCCGGGCCGGCGTCCCGGCGCTGCTGGCGCTCTCCGTCGCCGGCCGGGTCGAACTGACCCCGGCCGACCCGCTCGACGAGGCACTGACCGACGCCTTCAACGCGCACCAGCGCCGCACCGACCAGGGCCGGGCGCTGCTCGGCCCGGACGCGGTGGCGGCGGCCGTCATGGCCTTCGAGCGGCGGGGCGCGCGGGTCCAGGTCAAGCCGAGCACCTGGCGGCTGGGGTGTGCGGAGTCCGCGCTGATCGCCGAATGGCTGCACGGCTGGGTCGGCGCCGCGCAGGCCCAGTGCCCGGAGCTGACACCGGCGGCCGCGGCGTATCTGAGCCGGCGCCTCCAGGAGTGCGCGGCGGGGGAGTTGCAGGTTGCGGTGCACCACACCGATCTGCTGGCACTGCCCGGGGGCGGCGGGTGAACCGCCCCGGCTGGGGGGCCGGCCTGCGGATGCTCGCGGGCGTGGGCATCCTGGCCGCGCTGGTCCAGCACCTGGGCTCGGCCGCCTTCCTGGAGGGCGTGCGCAGGATCGACCCCGGCACGCTCCTGGCGGCGCTCGGCATCGGCCTGCTGACCACGGTCTTCAGCGCCTGGCGCTGGTGCCTGGTGGCCCGCGGCCTGGGCCTGCGGCTCCCGTTGGGACCGGCCGTGGCGGACTACTACCGGGCACTGTTCCTGAACGCGGCGCTGCCCGGCGGCGTGTTGGGCGACGTCCACCGCGCGGTCCGGCACGGCCGCTCCGCAGGCGACCTCGGCCGGGGCGTCCGCGCGGTGATACTGGAGCGCGCAGCGGGTCAGTTGGTGCTGCTCGTGGCCGGGGCGGGGGTGCTCGTCCTCCGGCCGTCGCCGGTGCTGGCGCCGGTCGCCCACCTGCTCGCCTCGCCCGCCGTGGCGCTGCCCGCCGCCGCGGCGGTGCCGGCGGCCCTCGCCGCCGGGTGGTGGCTGCGCCGGCACCGGGGCGCCTCGCGCGGCGAACGCGCCCTGCGCACGGTGCTGTCCGAGGCCCGCCGGGGCCTGCTCGGCCGGGACGTCTGGCCCGGCGTCGCGCTCTCCTCCGTCGTGGTGCTCGCCGGCTACCTCGCGATGTTCGTGCTGGCCGCCCGCGTCGCCGGCGCCACCGCACCCACCGCCGAGCTGGTACCGCTGGTGGTGCTGGCGCTGCTCGCGATGGCGCTACCGCTGAACATCGGCGGCTGGGGGCCCCGTGAGGGCGTCGCCGCCTGGGCCTTCGGCGCCGCCGGACTGGGCGCGGCGCAGGGACTGACCAGCGCCGTGGTCTACGGCGTCCTCGCCTTCGCCGCGAGCCTCCCGGGCGCCGCGGTGCTGCTCGTGCGACGCCTCGCCCAGCCAGGCGTCACCGACCGCCCGCAGGTCCAGCTCGAAAAGCGTGTCCTCGCCGAGCAGGGCGCGCCGCAGCGGCGGGCGTAGCGCCTCGCGCATCACCGGCGTACCGGCGAACCGCAGCCCGGGGACGCCGTCGCCGAGCAGCACCGGCGCCACGGTGAGATAGAGCCGGTCCAGCGCCCGCTCCCGCAGGAACCGCGACACCGTGACGCCACCGCCCTCGACCAGCACCCGGCCCAGCCCGCGCCGCGCCAGCACCTGGAGCAGCCGCCCCGGTGCGAACGCGGCCGGGTCCGGCAGGACGAGCACCTCCACCCCGGCGCCCACGTCGGCCCGCCGCGCGGCCGCCGCGTCCGCCCCGACCACCCACAGCGTGGGCGCGGCCCCGTCGGTGAACACGCCCCGGCCCAGCGGCACCCGGCCCCGCGGATCGAGCACCACCCGCACCGGGTTGTCGCCCGCACAGGCGCGCACGGTCAGCCGAGGGTCGTCCGCCACCGCCGTCCCGGCCCCGACGACCACCGCGTCGGCGAGCGCCCGCAGCCGGTGCAGGTGGCGGCGGTCGGCCGGCCCGGTGACGTAGTCGGCGTCGCCGGTACGGGTCGCTATGAAGCCGTCCAGACTCTGCCCGAGCTGCGCGAACGCGATCCGCGGCCCGGCCAGGCACAGCGGCAGATAGCGCTCGACGAGTTCGGCCACCTCGGGCGACCGGGCCCGTTCCCCGCCGGTCCCGGCGTCGCCGTCCGGCCCCAGTCCGGCGGCCCGGGCCTCGTCCGCCGTACGGATCTCCCGCAGCCGCTCCCAGGCCGTCGCGGCGTCCAGCACCTCAGTCCTCCGCGCGGGCATCGTCCCGGCCTCCGGTTTCCGCCCGCACCGCGAACAGCGCGGCGTATTCCCCGAATGCCTCGACCAGACCGGCCAGCAATTCACGGCCCTTTGCGGCGGAGGCGCGCGACGGCCGGCCGATGACCCCGGATGCGGTATAGGCCGACATTCCCAGCGTCAGCAGATGCTTCCGGTCATCGGCGTCGCAATCCGCCGATTCATAGCCGTCCCTGACCAATTCGGGGTGGGCGTGCAGCAGAATCGAGGTCTCGACCTCTCCGGCGTGCATATCGCTGTGCGCGGGTGTCCGCACGCCGGCCCGGTCGCGTGCCGCGTCCCAGTCGCCCGGGCCCGGGAAGAGTGCCATCCGTACGCCGCTTCCCGCGGATTCCTGCACCACATTGCGCAGTACGTAATTCCCGCCGTGGCCGTTGACCAGAATCAGCGTGCCGATGCCGGACCGGCGCAGCGAGGCGGCGATGTCGGTGACGATCGCGTGGAGGGTCCGCGCCGAAATGCTGACGGTCCCCGGCCAGTCCGCGTGCTCCTGCGAACAGGACACGGTCAGCGGCGGCAGCAGCTGGACCGGGTGCGCGGCGGCCAACTCCCGGGCGACGGTGCAGGCGATCACGGTGTCGGTGGTCAACGGCAGGTGGGCACCGTGCTGTTCGAAGCTGCCGATGGGCAGCAGCGCCATCAGCGGGCGTCGGGCCCGTACGTCCTCGGTGGTGTCGGCCGGCAACAGGCCGGTGCCCGCGGTCGGTTGTCCCGGAGCGGTCATGGTGTGCTGCCGCCTTTCGTTGCCGGCGCTGTGCTGCAGGGGCCTCGCAGCATACTTGTTGCCATTCTGAGTGATCTCTGCCCATCGATTCCCCGCGCGGGTACCATCGCGCCATGACCGACCCCGACGATGTTGCCGGCACCGGCCGCGACGTGGCCGTCGCATTCGATGACGCCCAGAAACCTTACGTGGAACGGGTGGTGGAGGTCCGGCTGCCCACCACGTACGGCGAATTCCTGGCGGTCGGCTATCTCGACCTTCGCAGTGGAATCGAGCAAGTCGTGCTGGTCCACGGTGAGGTGGCCGGAACGGCCGTGCTGACCCGGGTGCATTCGGAATGCCTGACCGGTGATGTGTTCTCCTCCACGCACTGTGAATGCGGTGACCAATTGTCCGCCGCACTGCGCGCGATCGTGGCGGCCGGGCGGGGCGTGCTGGTCTATCTCCAGGGCCACGAGGGCCGGGGGATCGGGCTGCTGGCCAAGCTCCGGGCGATGAAGCTCCAGGAGGAGGGGCTGGACACGGTCGAGGCGAACATCGCGCTCGGGCTGCCGGTCGACGCCCGCGAGTACCGCGTCGCGGCGGAGATGCTGCGGGACCTCGGGGTGCGGTCCGTGCGCCTGCTGTCCAACAATCCGCGCAAGCGGGCGGCGCTGCTGCGGCACGGCATCGCGGTCGCCGAGCAGGTGCCGCTACTGATGGAGCCGCGGGCGGAGAACATCCGCTACCTGCGGGCCAAACGCGAGCGGCTCGACCACGACCTGCCGCACCTGGACGGCCTCCACGGCCTGAGCTGACCCGGTCCGGTGCGGTCCGCCCCGGCGGGTGGCGTCCCGCTGACCGCGGGTGAGCGCGGAGGCTGACCGGAACGCTTCAAAATTCACCTGTCGCTTCATCTACACATAAAGCCGACATAAGCGCAAAATAAAGGTGCGTGGTTCCGATGCCGCGCGAAAACCGGCCAGGCTTGTGGATGAAGGAGGCGAGTCGCATGGCCGACGTCTCACACCACAGGGGAGACCTCGCAGGTCACCCCGATGCATCTGAGATGCAGGCTCGATACGAGCGGGTTCTCGGCGGACGTGACGTGGTACTCGTCGACGGACCGGTGTTCCTGGTCGGCCTGTACTGCGCCGCTTCTCCGTGGATCGTCCACTACGCGGCCGCACAGCCCGCGCTCACGACCCACAACCTCATACTCGGGATCGCGATCGCCCTCCTGGCGGTCGGCTTCACCGTGACCCCCGAGCGGATGTACGGCCTGAGCGGTGCGATGTGCGCGATCGGCGTATGGATGATCATCTCGCCGTGGATCGTCGGCACCGGCGCGGACGCCGGTGTCATCTGGAACAACCTCGTCATCGGTGCCCTGACGTTCCTGTTGGGTGCCCTCTGTGTCGCCGTGGCGTCGAAGAGTCGCCAGGGGGACATGACGCGCGCTTCCCGTCGCGGGGCGTGAGGGAGCTGCCGGTCCGCTTGCCGTCCCCGGGCGGAAAGCGGGCCGGCGGTCCGCGCGGCCGGCACGTGCCGGCCCGCTCCACGTACGGGCGCGCTGCGCGTATCGGCGCTACGGCCGCCGGTCGTGGCCGGCGCCCGCCAGGTGGGCGGCCAGTCCGGCCAGCACCAGACCGCCGGCGAGCAGCAGACCGTGGGCCAGCACGAGCCCGGCGGCCAGGCCGACGGCCGCGGCTGCCGGGACCAGGCGGCCGAGGCCGCGGTGTCGGGGGCGAGGCCGGGCCGGGCGGGTGGCCCACGGAGCGTGGAGGCGGGGGCAGGGGGCGGCGTCGTGCCGGAAGCGTTCGGCGAGCTCACCGAAGGGCCGGTCGTCGTAGGGGGACAGCGGCGTCCCTCCTCTCCCGGGCGGAGGCCGCGCCGTACGGGTCACCCAACCAAGGGGGCGTGACAACGCCACCTGTCATGTTGTGCCCTGCCGGGCGCCGCCCCTAACGCCGTGCGGCGCGTTGTCCAACGATCGTGGCGCTCCGGCGACTTCGGTGCCGCGGCGGAGCAGGGCCCGCTCCGCCACCGCTCCGGTGCGCGGGCCTCCCGCCCCGGCTCCGGCGCCGGACCCGGGGCCGGAGGCCGGTGCCCGCCGCGCACGCATGCGACCCTCGGACAAATTGGGTTAAATCGGTTGCGTGGGGTATTGGCTCGGCCGCCCCGGAGAGGTAGCGTCCCGTGACCGCTCTGCCCGTGGATGATCACGAAGATTTCGCCGATGCCGATCGTGGCTTCATCGCCGCGCTCGATCCGCCCGAGATCACCATGGACGACGGCCGGGTGGTCTGGAACGCCGAGGCGTACCGCTTCCTCGCCCAGAACCGCCCCGACACCGCGCACGAGAGCCTGTGGCGCCAGGGCCGGCTGGTCAGCCGCCAGGGTCTGTTCGAGGTCACCGACGGCATCTACCAGGTGCGCGGTCTGGACTTCGCGCACATGACGCTGGTCGAGGGCGACCACGGGGTGATCGTCATCGACCCGCTGCACTCCGCCGAGACCGCCGCCGCGGCGCTGGAGCTCTACCGCAAGCACCGCGGTGACCAGCCGGTCACCGGCCTGATCTACACCCACTCGCACCGGGAACACTTCGGCGGCGCCCGCGGCGTACTGCCGTACGACCACCATCCCGTGCCGGTGCTCGCGCCCGCCGGTTTCCTGGAGCACGCGGTCGGCGAGCACCTGCACGCCGGCACCGCGCTGCGCCGGCGGGCCGTCTACGCCTACGGCGACGGGCTCCCCAAGGGGCCGGACGGCCAGATCGGCTGCGGCCTCGGCGCCACCCGCTCCACCGGCACCGTGACCCTGGTCCCGCCGACCGTGGACATCACCCGCACCGGCCAGGAGGAGATCCTCGACGGCGTCCGCCTCGTCTTCCAGCTCACCCCGGGCACCGAGGCGCCCGCCGAGATGAACTTCTGCCTCCCGGCACACCGGGCGCTGTGCCTGGCCGAGAACCTCACCCACACCCTGCACCACCTCCTCCCGCTGTACGGCGGTGCCGTCCGCGACGCCCGCTCCTGGTCGCGCCACCTGGGCGAGGCGCTCGCCCTCTTCGGCGGTGAGGCGGAGGTCGCCTTCGCCTGCCACCACTGGCCGACCTGGGGCAAGGAGCGCGTCACGGCCCTGCTGGCCGACCAGCGCGACCTCTACGCCTATCTGCACGACCAGACCCTGCGGCTGCTCAACGAGGGGTACAGCGGCCCCGAGATCGCCGAGGAACTGCGGCTGCCGCCCCGCCTCGCGCGGGGGTGGGCCCACCGCGGCTACTACGGTTCGGTCAGCCACAACGTCAAGGCGATCGCCCAGCGCTACCTGGGGTGGTACGACGGCAACCCCGCGCACCTGTGGGAGCACCCCCCTGCCGAGCAGGCCAAGCGCTACGTGCACACCCTGGGAGGCGTCGAGGCCACCGTGGACGCGGGCAAGCGGTACGCCGCCGACGGCGATCTGCGGTTCGCCGCCACCCTCCTCAACCACGCCGTCTTCGCCGACCCGAAGAACCTCCGCGCCCGCCGCGCACTCGCCCAGGTCTACGAACGGCTGGGCCACGGCAGCGAGAACGCCACCTGGCGCAACTCCTACCTCACCGGCGCCATGGAACTGCGCGGCACCCTCGCCGAACCACCGCCGGACACCGCCGGCCCCGAGACGGCCGCGGTGCTCACCGTCGACCAGCTCCTCGACGCGCTCGCCCTCCGCATCGACGGCCCGCGCGCCTGGTCCACGGCCCTGACCCTGGACCTCTACCTCCCCGACGAGGACCGGACCTGGCAGCTGACGCTCTCCAACGGGGCCCTGACACATGTCAGTTCACCCGGTTCGCCCACGCCCTGCGACGACCGCCGCCCGGATCTGACGCTCACCCTCACCAAGCCCCAGCTGGTCGAACTCCTCGCCGGTCAGGGCCCGGCGGGGGCCGCGCAGGACGGGGAGAGCGGAGCGCTCCACCAGCTCCTCGGCCTTCTGTGCACCCCCCACCCCACCTTCCCCCTCGTGACCCCCTGACCAGCCCCGGCACCCGGGCGTCAACTTCGCGCCGCGCACCGCGTACGCCACCCTGCGCCACCCGACGCCACAGCTGGGGCAAACTGGGGCCGTGGTAAGCAGCATTCCCCAAGAGTCGACCAGTTTCGTCGGCCGCCGAAATGAACTACGGCATCTCTCCGAGGAGTTGACGGCACACCGGCTGATCACCCTGACCGGCCCGGGCGGCGTGGGCAAGACCCGGATCGCCATACGGGCCGCTCGGGCCGCCGCGCGGCAGTTCCCCGACGGGGTCTGCTGGGCCGACCTCTGGCCGCTGCACGGTGACGGGCTGCTGCTCGCCACCGTCTGCGACGCCGTCGGACTGGCCGACCACACGGCGCGGACGCCGGCGGCCGCGCTGTGCGCCTGGCTCGCCGACAAGCGGCTGCTGCTGGTGCTCGACTCCTGCGAACACCTCGTCGACGCCTGCCGCGACCTCCTCGGAGACCTGCTGACGGCCGCCCCCCACCTGACCGTGCTGGTCACCAGCCGTCAGCCGCTGGACCTCGCCGGCGAGCGCGTCACCGAGATCGGCCCGCTGCCGTACACCGGCGACAACGACGCGCTGGCCCTGCTCGCCGACCGCGCCGGCAGCGCCGCCCCCGGCCTGCACCTGACCGAGCCGCAGCACGCGGCGGCCGCCGACACCATCTGCCGCCGCCTCGAAGGCATCCCGCTCGCCCTCGAACTGGCCGGCGCCCAGCTGGCCGGCAGTTCCGTCGACCGGATCGCCGAACGGCTCGCCACCCGCTTCGACACCCTCGACGGCGACGGGCTGCCGCGCCCCCCGCGCCACCGGACGCTGCGCTGTGCCATCGGCTGGAGCCACGAGCTGTGCACCCCGCTCGAACGGCTGCTGTGGGCCCGGCTCTCCGTCTTCCGCGGCACGTTCGACGAGGACTCCGCCGGCGCGGTCTGCGCCGGAGGCCCGCTCACCGAGGACGGCGTACGCACCGCGCTGGCCGGACTGGCCGCCAAATCGGTGCTCACCCGCGAGGGCGGCCGCTACCGCATGCTCGACACCCTGCGCGAGTACGGCCGGCTGTGGCTCGGCGAACTGGACGAGGTGGCGGCCCTCGCCGACCGGCACGCCGCGCACTTCGTCGACTTCGGCCGCCGCGCCGAACACGGCTGGCTCGGCCCCGAACAGGTCGGCTGGTACGGCAAGGTCGCCGACGCCCACGTCGACCTGTGCACCGCACTGGACCACCTCCTCGTCAGCGACCCGGAGCGGGCCCAGGAACTCAGCGCCGCGATCGGCTTCTTCTGGAGCTGCTGCGGCCATCTGCACGAGGCCCGCGACTATCTGGCCCGCGCCCTGGCCGCCCACCACGGCCCGAGCCGGGCGCGCACCCGGGCGCTGTGGGCCCTGGGCGTCGCCGTCCTCCTGCAGGGCGACCTGCCGTTCGCCGACGAGCTGGGCCTTGCCTGCTCACGCGCGGCGTCGGCCTCCGACGACGCGGAGGCGGTGCTGGCGGCCGGCTATCTCGTGGGCCTCACCCATCTGATGGCCGGCCGCCCGATGTCCGCGTACACCGTCGCGGAACAGGTCCTCGGCCCGCCGCCGGACGCCCCGTTCGACTCACCCGGCCGGCTGCGCTGCCACCTCGTGCGGATCTTCGCGCTCACCGCCCTCGGCAAGCTCGACGAGGCGCGCGCCGAGGCCACCGCGCTGCGCGAGGGCTGTGTCCGGCGCGGCGAACACTGGACCCGCTCCTACACCGACTACCAGCTCTCCCTGATCTCGCTGTTCCAGGGCCGCGCCGAGGAGTCCGCGGAACACGCCCGGGCGATGCTCGCCGCCAAGCAGGGCATCGGCGACAAGTTCGGGATCGCCCTCGGCCTGGACCTGCTCGCTGCCGCGGTGGCGGCCCGCGGCGACGGCGCGGCGGCCGCCCGGGTCTACGGCAGCGGCCAGGCCATCTGGCGCACCGTCGGGCACCCGCAGCGCGGCACCCCCGAACTGCGCGCGGTCCGCGAGGAGTGCGAACAGCGGGCCCGCGCCGCCATCGGCGACGCCGCCTACGCGGAGACCTTCCGCCGGGCCAGCGAGGAACGCCCGGGAACCTCGCTCGCCCGGATCCTGGCGGGCGACTTCTGACCGTCGGCGGCCGCCGGCCCGGGGCCCGGCCGGGCTCAGACCTGCGGCTCGCCCGCCAGCGTGTACAGCAGCTCGTACGCGGTGGTGATCATCCGGCAGGTACGGCCCCGGCGGGTGGCCAGCGCGACCAGTCCGGTGTGCGTCGCCGGGTGGTAGCCGAGGAACGCCTGCTGGCCGAAGGTCGCCCCGACGTGGAAGAGCAGCGGCCCGCGCGGTGCCGGGTGCTGATACCACGTCAGGGTGTGGGTGTTGCGGTGCCGCCAGCCCCGCCGCAGCAGCGGCACCTGCACGTCGCGCAGCGGGCCGGCCAGTGGTGTGTCCTCGGGGGAGAGGTGCGCCTGCAGGTAGCCGAGCAGATCGCCGGGGGTGGAGCGGACCGACCCGGCGGCGACGAAGGCGCCCATGTCGGCGCTGCGCACCGGCGTCACCCCGTTCGTGCGGTGGCCGATGGCGTCGGTGCCGGTGGTGCCCGGGCCCAGGCTGGTGTCGGTCAGGCCGAGCGGGCGCAGCACCCGGTCGGAGAGCAGCGCCGGGTAGCCGACGCCGGCGGCCCGGGACAGCGCCGGCCCCAGCAGCGCCACCCCGAGGTTGGAATAGCGCCAGCGGGTGCCCGGCCGGTGCCGCGGCCGGGTCCGGGCGAAGGTCTGCAGCAGTCGCTCGGTGTCGTAGGCGGCGTACCCGTTGGCGTACGGGTGCACCAGCGCACCGGCGATCAGGTCGGTGGGGATCCGCGGCAGCCCCGAGGTGTGGGTGGCCAGGTGCCACAGGGTGATGTGTCGCGCGTAAGGATGCCGCAGCGGCAGGTCCGGCAGATGCGCGACGAGCGGATCGTCCAGTGCCAGCACGCCGTCCCTGGCCAGGTCGGCCAGCAGCAGCACGGTGAAGGTCTTGGACAGCGAGCCCAGTTCGTAGCGCAGGGCGTGGCGCGGGGTCGGCGGCGACAGGGCGGAGCCACCGGTGACCACCGTCCGCCGGCCCCGCCGGGTGACGCCCAGCACGATGTCCGGCGCGTCGATGTGGGTGACCGCCTCCGCGAGGCGGTCGGTGAGCGCGGGGCCGCGGTCCGGGCTCATCGGACGGCGGACATCGCCCGGGAGGTGGCCATCGCCGACGCGAACGCGGCGACCAGCGTCGGGTGGTGGACCAGGTCGAAGACGCGGGCCGGATCCCCCTCGGGCATCCCGCGCTGGATCGGCATCGCGCCGCCGGCCGACTGCGCCGCGGCGTAGCGCTCCCACAGCGCCGCGTCCAGCGTGGGCCGCGGCAGACAGGCGTCGACGACCAGGAGTTCGCCCAGCAGGTCCCAGTGTTCGAGGTCGGCCCAGTCGTCCATCCAGGCGGGCAGGTACCGGGTGAGGTAGTCGGCGAGGTCCGGCGGGATCCGGTCGGGGGCCTCGCCCCAGTTGGTGAGGTGGAAGACGGTGTGGGTGATGTCGTAGGCGATGTGCAGCTGCACCGTCCAGGGTTCGGGCAGCTGCCCCAGCCAGGTGCGGGCCACCGCCTCGCCGAAATCGCTGCTGGGCGCCAGGCCCAGTTTGCGTTCGGCGTTGAGCACCCCGAGCCGCCGGTTGGGCATCATCTCCAGCGCCGTCCAGGTGGCGGTGCGCCGGCAGACCTCCACCGCCGCCTCCAGTCCCGGGTGGCGGTGCCCCAGCTCGTGGAACGTCGCATAGACCTCCAGCGGCACGGGGGAGAGCGGCTCGTCGTGCTGGAGGCGGGCCAGCACGTTTCCGCCGTCCAGCAGCTCCCGCCAGGCGAAGTCCAGCAGCTGCCCGGCGCGGGCCTTCTGCCGGGACCCGGCCACCCCCTCCCGGAAGAGCACCTGCATGTTGAGGGCCAGTTCCCCGATGGGTTTGAGCCGTTCGACGACCGCTCCGTTGTTGACGAAGTCGTCGGGGGTCAGCCGGAAGTGCTCACGGTGCTCGTCGAGCCAGGACAGCGCCCGGTCGCCGACACCGTGCAGCAGGGCGGGGGACGCGGCCGTCACGGTCACGGTGCACTCTCGCTTTCGCAGGGGGTACGGCCGCCGACCAGCGCCGGGTCCCCGCCGGACGGGCCGGCCTCGGCCTCGTCGGCGGCGATCCGGGCGAGGGTGGCGGCGAACGCGGTCACCAGGGTGGAGTGGTAGCAGGCGGTGAAGAGCTCGTCCGGGTCGTCCGAGGACGGTGCCGCGCCCATCTCCGGCACACTGCCGTCGGCAGCCTGCGCGTCCGCCAGCCGCTGCCAGGCCGCCGGGTCGTGGGGAGCCTTCGGCAGACAGGCCGTCACGGCCAGCAGCTCGCCCACCAGGTCCCACAGCTGCTCCTCCAGCCAGTTCTCCAGCCAGGAGGGCAGCCACAGCCGCAGATACTGGGCGAGTTCGGGGGACAGCCGCTGCCGGTTGCGGCCCCAGTCGGTGAGGTGGAAGACGTCGTGGGTCACGCCGTAGGCCGCCTTGCGGTCCAGCGCCCAGGGCTCCGGCAGCCCGCCGAGGCCGGTCAGCGCCAGCACGGCGGAGAAGTCGGCGTGCTGCCGCAGCCCGATCCGCCGCTCGGCGTTGAGCACGCCGAGCGTACGGGTGTGGTCCTCGCGGGCCACCCGCCAGCCGCGCAGCCGGGTGGTGGTCCGCACCAGCTCGTCGACCTCGGCGTGGCGCAGCCCGGCCTGGGCGAAGACCCCGTACAGCTCCACCGGGTAGGTGGCGAACGGCTCACCGCGGATCAGCTCGGCGAACAGCTCGCCGTCCCGGGTCTCGTTCCAGGCGAACGCGAACAGCCCACGGGCCGTGTGCCGGATGTCCTCCCGCGGGTGCAGCACTCCGATCAGCTGGGTGAGTTCGGCCAGTTCACCGAGCGGTTTGAGGGTCAGGTTGGGGTCGGCGTCCGTCGTCACGTTCGCGGGCAGGCGGAACTGCCCGCGCGCCCCCTCCAGCCACCCCAGGCTGCTCCGGACCATCCGGTCCAGCAGCCCGGGGTCGCTGTGGCCGGCGGTCACCAACCCCGTCCGTGGAAGCGCCGGGCGGCCGCGACGTGCAGCGCGACCCGCGGGTCGGTGCCGCCCATCTGCCGGACGAACGCCAGCCCGCTGTCGAGCCCCAGGGTCTGCGGGGCCTCGGGCAGCCGGGCCAGCCAGCGGCCCAGCCCGGCCGCCTGCAGCCAGTCCCGGCGGCGGACCGCCCGGACGAAACCGCGGGCCAGGTCGTCGGTGCGGCCGGCCAGCTGTTCGGCGAGGCCGGGGGCGAGCGGGGGCAGCGCGAGCGCTGCCAGCTGCGACGCCCGGTGCGCGAGCTTCGGCCAGGGGTCGCTCTCTACCCATCCGGTCCCGGCCTCGGGTGGTGGCGGCCACGGCGGCGCGCCCCCGGGCAGGAAGGCGTGCGCGGCCTCGACCAGGCCCCGGTAGGTCCATGCCGAGACCGCCGAGGCGTCGGCTCCCGGCGGATAGGCCGCGAGCGCCTGCCGGACCACCGCTTCGTCGTCCGCGCCGACGGCCACCGCACGGTGCTCCACGGCGTACGGCGCGAGCGCGTCGGCGCCGAGTACCCGGACAGCGGCCGGGGTCAGCGCGTCTTCCTGGCGCAGGATGCCGGACAGCGCATAAGGGTCGCCCTCGCCCCGCAGGGCGAGGGCGACCCCGGTTGCGGCATCGGCGATCACAGCGCTGAGCGGGACTGCTCCTTGCGTCTGTTCAGCCAACGCTTTCCCCTCAGCGAACGTCAGTCTTGGGCCGGGGGGTGGGCGGCGAGATCAGGAGCAGCGCGGCCAGCAGCAGCGCACCTCCACACTCGCGGGTGTCGCGGAAAACGCCGTCGGCCTCGGCGGGTTCAAGCAGTCCCTCGACCTCGGCGGCCAGGGTGGCCGTCTCGACCGGCGCCGTGCGATCCGTAACCATGCGATCAACTCCTTTGACGAATGGGATACCAGATTCACATCGGGATAAATCGGTCGCAACGCGAAAAAAGCCATCATTGGCCAATCTGTGTGACCTGGCGTCAGGTGCCGGACAGTCCGTCCGCCGGCCAACTCACTTTCTTCCAGGGGCTGTTGGCGAGCCGTACCGCTAACGCCGGGGAAGGCGCCCCGAGGTGACGCCAGAGGTGACGGAGGCCCGCCCGGCCGGGGAGCGTACTGCTCTGTTCGGATGCATCCCGGCGCCGCTGCCACGGGCCACGGGAGGCGCGGGGGCTGCGGCGTCAGGGGCTGAGGCGGCCCGTCCTGCCCGGTCCCGTTCCGGACCTGGCCGGGCCCCGCGCGCCGAGGTAAATTGGTTGATGTCAAGCAAGTAAACGTCCCGGTGGGAGTAGGTGCCCCGTGGGAAGAACCACTGCTGATTCCGGCGGCCCGGCCGCGACCGGCCCGCGCTACAAATGGGTCGCCCTGTCGAACACCACCCTCGGCGTGCTGATCGCCTCCATCAATATGTCGATCATGCTCATCGCGCTGCCCGACATCTTCCGGGGCATCGGCGTGGACCCCCTGGAGCCGGGGAACACCGGCCTGCTGCTGTGGCTGATCATGAGCTACCTGGTCGTGACCGCCGTGCTGGTGGTCAGCTTCGGCCGGCTCGGCGACATGTACGGCCGGACCCGGATGTACAACCTGGGCTTCGCGGTCTTCACCCTCTTCTCCGTACTGCTCTCGGTGACCTGGCAGCACGGCACGGCCGGCGCCCTGTGGCTGATCGCCATGCGCATCCTTCAGGGCATCGGCGGCGCGATGCTGATGGCGAACTCCAGCGCGATCCTCACCGACGCCTTCCCCGCCGGGCAGCGGGGCCTGGCCCTCGGTCTGAACCAGGTCGCGGGCATCACCGGATCGTTCGTCGGGCTGGTGCTCGGCGGCCTGCTCGGGCCGGTCGACTGGCGGCTGGTGTTCCTGGTGTCGGTGCCGTTCGGCGTGTTCGGCACGGTCTGGGCCTATGTGAAGCTGCGGGACACCGGCATCCGCACGCCGGCCCGTCCCGACTGGTGGGGCAACCTCACCTTCGCGGCCGGCCTGATCGCCGTGCTGACCGGGATCACGTACGGCATCCAGCCCTACGGCGGGCACACCATGGGCTGGGGCAACCCCGCGGTGCTCGCTGCCCTGGCCGCCGGGGTGGCGCTGCTGACCGTCTTCTGCGTGGTCGAGACCAGGGTGCCGGAGCCGATGTTCCGGCTCGGGCTCTTCCGGATCCGCGCCTTCACCGCCGGAAACCTGGCGAGCCTGCTCGCCTCGCTCGGCCGCGGCGGCCTGATGTTCCTGCTCATCATCTGGCTCCAGGGCATCTGGCTGCCCCGGCACGGCTACGGCTTCACCGAGACGCCGCTGTGGGCCGGCATCTACATGCTGCCGCTGACGCTGGGCTTCCTGGTGGCCGGGCCGGTGTCCGGATGGGCGTCCGACCGGTTCGGGGCGCGGGCCTTCGCCACCGGCGGGATGCTGCTCGCGGCCGGCACCTTCGTGGCGCTGCAGGCCCTCCCGGTCGACTTCTCCTATCCGCCCTTCGCGCTGGTCCTGCTGCTCAACGGCATCGGCATGGGCCTGTTCGCGGCGCCCAACCGGGCCGCCGTCATGAACAGCCTGCCGCCCGACCAGCGCGGGGTCGGCGCCGGCATCAGCACCACCTTCCAGAACTCGGCGATGGTGCTCTCCATCGGCATCTTCTTCTCCCTGATGATCGCGGGTCTTGCCGGCGCCCTGCCGCACGCCCTCACCAGCGGGCTGACCGCCCAGGGCGTCCCGGCCGCGGACGCCGCCCGGGTCGCGGCGCTGCCCCCGGTGAGCGTGCTCTTCGCGTCCCTGCTCGGCTACAACCCCGTGCAGACCCTCCTCGGGCCGCACGTCCTCGGCCAGCTCCCGCCCGGCCATGCCGCGTACCTGACCGGCCGGGAGTTCTTCCCCCAGCTGATCTCCCAGCCGTTCGCCGACGGGCTGGCCGTCGCCTTCGACTTCGCCCTCGCCGCCTGCCTGATCGCCGCGGTCGCCTCGCTGCTGCGCGGCGGGCGGTACGTCCACGACGACCGGACCCCTCCGGCGGCGTCCCGCGGCCCGGCACCGGTCACCGCGGCCGCCGAGCGGACGGCCGGGACCGCCGGCCCGCCGCCCGCCGCGGCCGGACACCCCGGCCCGCCCCCGCCCGCACCCCCGCC
>NZ_JNZA01000018.1 GCF_000717345.1 Streptomyces lydicus
AGGAGTCTCGTGGGCTCGGAGATGTGTATAAGAGACAGGTGTCGCGCTGGGGGCCGTCGAGGCGCGGGTTGTGCGGGGGGCGCTCCGGGCTCTGCTGCTGGGTGTGGTCCTGGACGGCCTGGGAACCGTCGGGACGGCGGTTGTCGCCGGGGGGCGCCGTGGGGGCGTCCTGGCGGGGGCCGTCGAGGCGCCGATCGTGCGGAGGCGGCGTCTGGTCGCGGCGGGGGCCGTCGAGACGGGGGTTGTAGGCGGGGCGGTCCGGGCTGGTCTGCTGGGTGTGGTCCTGGATCGCCTGGGACCCGTCGGCACGCCGGTTGGCGGGACGGGCAGAAGCGTTTCCACTGCTGGCCGACGGGCTGCCGGCGCGGGGCGGGGTGCCGCCGCGCGGGGCGGTGGGGTTGGCGCTGCCACCGTGGGGCGGCATCGCGCCCATCATCATCGGCCCATTGGCCTGGGAGGCGTTGGGCTGTGCCTGTTGGGGCGTAGGGGTGGAGGGGGCGCTGCTGGGGTCCGCGGTGTGCTGGGTGGGCGGGGGCAGGGTCGCGGTGCCCGCGGACTGTGTGCTGACGGTGGTGTCGTCGGGGTCCACGGTGGGCATCGGGTCGCCCGGCGCCGCGTCGCGCTGCTGGACCGGCTGTCCGGACGAGGGGGTGTGGTGGACCGGTGCGCCCTGGGGCGCTGTGCCGACATGCGGCATGGAGGGGCGGCCACCGCCGCTGCCGGTGGAGTTGTCCCCGTTGGTCGTACCGCTGCCGGCACCGTCGTGGGAGGTGCCGGAGTTGTCGCTGTACGAGGGCGGGTTGCCGGCCACGGGGTCGGGCGCGGGCGCGGGGGAGGGCGACTGGGACGCGTCCGGTCGGGCGGCGTCGGGGGTGTTGTCGTGGGTCGGCTGGGTGCTGACCGGGTCGGAGTCGGGGCGGGCCGCGTCCGGGGTGTTGTCGTGGGCCGGCTGGGTGCTCACCGGGTCCGAGTCCGGGCGGGAGCTGTCCGGCGTAGGGCCGGAGTCCGGGCGCGAGGAGTCCTGGGTCGGCTCGGAGTCCGGGCGTGAGGAGTCGTGTGCCGGGCCGGAGTCGGGGGTCGGGCCCGCGTCCGGTGTGTGGCCGGAGCCGGAGTCGGGGGTGTGGTCGGCGCTGTACGGGCTGTCGTTGCCGCCCTGGTAGCCCTCGTCGAACGGGGAGCGCTGGTCCGGCGGCGGGAGGGGCTGGGAGTCCGGGACGGTGTGCGGGGTGTCCGAGCCGTTGGAGCCGTTGGAGCCGTTGGAGTCGTTCGCGGAGTTGTTGGACGTGGCGGACGGGCTGGCGGCGCCGTTGCTGTCTCCGCCCGTGGTGCCCGCGTTGTCGGAGGCGCGGGGGGTGTGGCTGGTGGAGCCACCGCCGTTCGAGCCGCCGTCACGGCCGCCCGCGCCGCTGCTCCCGGATCCACCACCGTCGGAGCCGCTGCCCGATCCGTTGCCCGACCCGCTGTCGGAGCCGCCGTCGGACCCCGTGTGTGAGCCGGTGTCGGAACTGCCCCCGGAGCCCGAGCGGTTGCTGTCGGAGCCGCCGCTGTCCCCGCTGCCGTTGCCCGAGCCGCTACCGCTGCTGTTGCTGCTGTTGCTGTCGCCGTCGGAGCCGGTGGACTCGCTGGAGTTGCCGTGCTCGCCCCCGTCCCTGCCGTGGTCGCCGCCGTGGCCGGCGGCGGAGTCCAGGCCGCCGCGGGCGCGGTGGCCGGCGCGGTGGCCGGCGCCGTCGCGCAGGCTCTCGCCGAGGGTCTCGCCGGTGTTCTTGATCGCGTCCGTGGCGGCGCTCTGACCCTCCTTGAGGGTGCGGCCGACGTTGTAGCCGTTCTGGGCGCCGAAGTTCTGGTTGACGGTCTGGGCGATGATGTCCGAGACCATGGCTTCGAGCGCCGAGATCACCGGCTCCTTGGCGGCCTCCAGGATCGCGTCGAGCAGCTGCTTGGCGACCTCCTTGAGGATCTTGCGGACGATCTCGCGGGTGGCCAGCGTTGCCGCGCCTGCGCCGATTTCCGATAGGCCCAAGGTGAAGGGTGCCGCGGCTTGCGCGGCGATGATTTCGGCCGCCAATATCACCAATTGGGCGATAACCGCGACTTTCATGCCGATGACGAGGCCGGCGGCCGCCTCGAGGGTGAAGGCGATGACCTCCGCCGCCTCACGGGCATCGTTGAAGTAGCCCGAACTGCCGCCGAACTTGTCCCATGCCTTGCCGAAGCCCTCGATCGAGTCGCCGGCGTTCTGGCTGAGCACGTTGGACGCCGACGTGACGCCCCGCGCCTGGTGCCCCTCCACCTCTGCGGCGAACGTGCGCCACACCTGGGCGCACTCGATCAGCTTGTCCTCGTCGGCGGTGGGCCACTCGAAGCCGAGCATCTCGAGGACCCACTCAAGCGCATTCGGCAGCATCATGGACAAGGCGGAATTCCCCCGTGAAATTTATGCATTTCGGCTTGGTGCGGACGAGGGCCTCGCGGAGAGGCGCCCTCGTCGGAAGAGCGGGCCCGGGCCGGGCGTGTGATCCGGCCGGTGCGCTCAGTGCTTGGCTGGGTACCAGGCGGTGGTGGTGACCTCTTCGGGCTTCTTGGTCGGGTCCTGCCACGCCTGCTTGTTCTCGACGTGCTGCTTCATCAGCGCGTTGTTGAAGTCCTCGTTCTCCGCGTGGTTCTTGGACATGTCGGTCAGTGCCTTGCCGATTTCCTGGAGCTTCGCGGAAAGGTGGCCCATGGACTCGTACATGCCGTCGCGCACGCCCTCATAGGCGACGCCGAACTTCTCGCCGAGGTCGTCGTCCCCCCACGGCGGAGCGCCGTCCTTGCTGTCGAACGTCGTCAGGCCGCTCACGAACTGCTGGCCGAACGACTTCTCCGCCGGCTGGGGCTGCTTCGAGGGATCGGCCGGCGGGCCCGCGCCGAGCGCACTCAGGCCGTTCATCAAGCGCGCCACGGACTGGTAGAAGTCCTCGCCGAGCTTGGTGAAGTTCGTGCCCTCGGACTTGAGGGACTCCACATCGCTCTGGAATCCACCTGCTCCGGCCACAACGCCCCCCGCGTTCGTAATGGTTACCCAATGAAAGCTTCAAGCCAAAGCTTAACTGTCGTCGCTGACAACCCACCAGCCCGCCATGGAGCGGGCAAAGGGGGCGGCGTCTGGCTCAGGAACCGCTGGGGCGGTAGAAGCGGTGGTAGAGCTCCACGGCCTCCGCCGGGGGGAAGTTGGGCAGGAAGGTGATGTCGCCGTTCTCCTTGGAGATGGCGACATTGCTCCCGCCGGGCTCCGCGGGCGGGGCGGTGGGGTCCTCGGGGGCCGGCCAGCTCGCGTGCACCAGATAGCCGGCGTCGAATTCGTGGACGAACAGGCCGGCGGGGCCGCCAGGAGAACCGATCTCGGGGAAGTGCTGCCGGCCGATTTCCAGTGCCTCGTCCTCGTTCGCCGGTACGGGCTTCGGCCCGCCGTCCGCGAGGCCGTCCTGCGGAGGGGCTGGGGGCGGCGGAGGAGTGGGAGGCGTGGGCGGAGTGGGAGGCGTGGGCGGCTGAGGGGGATTGCTGCCCGTCTGGTCGGAATCGGCCATGACGCTGTCTCCTTTGGTGCTGACCTGGTCGGTGCTGGTCAACTTAACTCACGCCCTGGCGGCCCGATTGGTTCGCGTCCGGGGCGGATCGTTGCGCACAACTCCTGCTGCCCCTGGCTCAGGACGTCGTGCGGCAACGGAACGGCGGTAGTGCTCCATCGCCTGCTCCGGGGGGTGATTGGGCACGTAGGTCACTTCCCCGGTGGCCTTGGCGATGATGATGTTGCTTCCGCCGGGCTCCGCGGGCGGGGCGGTGGGGTCCTCGGGGAGCGGCCAGCCGGCCTGGATCAGGTAGCCGAGGTCGAATTCATGCACGAGCAGGCTGGCGGGGCCGCCGGGCGAGCCGACCTCGGGGTGGAGCCGGCGGCTGATGTCGAGTGCTTCGTCGGCGTTCGCCGGGACGGGCCAGGGGGTGTCGTCCGCTGCTTGGGGAGGCAGCGGCGGAGGAGTGGGCGGCAGGGACGTGCCGTTCCCCGCTCCCGTCGGGATTCCTCCCGGCAGGCCGTTTCCCGTCTGGCCTGCGGGCGGTGAGGACCGGGCGCTCATTCGAAGTTGACCAGGGACAGCCAGAACTCCAGCAGTTGGGTGTCGCCGGTGACCACGAACGTCTCCTTGTCGGTGGGGCGGCGGCCGTAGAGGAGCAGCAGGAGGTCCGTGAGCGGGGCGCTGACGGAGACCGCGGCGGGTTCGCGCGTACGGCGCCAGGCGAGGGCGTCGCCGGTGAGGTCGACGAGCCAGTCGGCGGCCGCCTCGGGCGGGGTGTCCGTGGCGTGGAAGCGGAGGGTGCGGCCGGGGCCGAGGAGCGCGCGCCGGTCCGGGTGGAAGTCGAACATCTCCGGGAGCGAGCCCAGCTCCATCCACTCGTCGAGCGCGTCGATGGCGACCGGCTGCTCCAGGGTGAAGCCCGTCCCGAGGGTCAGGGTCGCATCGGCTCGGTGGATGACCGTTTCGTGGGCCATGCGGCGGGCGAAGAAGGCGGTGTTCCCGTGCGGGAGCGGGGTCCAGATCTTGGTGTCGGGGCCGGCGGCGCGGAGGGCGGCGGCGAGCAGTTCGGCGCCTTCGGTGAGCCAGTCGGCGAGCTCGGCCGGGCTCTGGACGGTGTCGCGGGGCAGCACGCGCAGGGCGGTCTCGGGCGGGGGCTCGGTCGCCCGGGTCCGTACGATCTCCTCGGCCCAGCGGTAGACCTCGCCCAGATGCCGCAGCAACTGGGCGAGGTTCCAGTCCGGACAGGAGGGGACGGTGGCCGTCAGGTCCGTGCCCTCGGTGAGGCAACTCCCCAGCAGCCGGGCCTGGGTGACGATCTCCGAGCAGTGCCCGTCAAAGTCCATGGTGCGCTCCATACCGTCACGGTAAGGGCCGCCACTGACAATGCGGCGTAGGCGACGTCGGTGACGTAGGCGAAGTAGGCGTCGTAGGCGTTGTGCGTGCGCGTCTCCGGGCTCGCGCCGTGCGTCCGAGCCGCAGGGATACGTACGGCCCCTGGGCCCCAGGCGCGCCTGGATACGCATGGCTCCTGGGCGCCAGGCATCCCTGTGGTCTCTGGGCCCCGTACGCCCCCGCGCCCGCTCACGGCCCCGGCGTCACCGTGCGGCCCCCGTCCCCAGTCGGAAGCGCAGGCGGCAGATCGCCGCGTCCGTGTCCCGGCGGACCGCGTGGGCCACGACCGCGCCGCGCTGGTTCTGGAGCAGCCGCTGCCAAAGGTGGGCGGGCTCGGCTTCCGGGATCAGGACGGTGATGCGGGTGCCGGGCCGCCGGGCGGTCAGGTCGGTGACGTAGTCGGCTATCGGGCGGCCGACGGAGCGGGTGGCGGAGGGGAGTTCGAGCAGCTCGACGCCGGGGTTCCACAGCTCCCAGTCGCGGCGCAGCGCCTCGGTGGCCGGGCGGTCCGCGAGGTCGTCGTACGTGACGGTGACCGCCACCACCTCGTCGCCCAGGGACACCGCCGCGTTCAGTGCCTCGCGGGTCAGCCGGGACAGGTGCGAGACGGGGACGACGACGAGGGAGGGCGCGCGGCGCGGGGGCTCGGGTACCCGGCCGAGGCCGAGGCGCTCGCCGATCCGGTCGTACGCCCGGTGGACGGCCTCGAAACCGAGCACCATCAGGGGAAGCGCGATGACGATCAGCCAGGCGCCCTCGGTGAACTTGGTGGCGGTGACGACGAGCGCCGAGACACCGGTGAGCACCGCACCGAAGCCGTTCAGCAGCACCTTGCCGCGCCGCCCGGGGGAGCCTTCCCGGCGCCAGTGCCGGACCATTCCGATCTGGCAGAGGGTGAAGCCGACGAAGACCCCGATGGCGAAGAGCGGGACGAGGGTGTTGACGTCGCCGCCGGAGAAGACCAGAAGGACCGCGGCGACGGCGGCGAGGGCCAGCACGCCGTGCCGGTGGACCTGGCGGTCCGCTTTCAGCCCGAAGACGTGCGGCAGGTAGTTGTCCCGGGCGAGCAGGCCCATCAGGACGGGCAGCCCGCCGAAAGAGGTGTTCGCCGCCAGCGCGAGCAGGACCATGGTGGCGAACTGGACGACGTAGAAAGCCCAGTTGTGGCCGAGTGAGGCGTCCGCCAGCTGGGCGAGGACGGTGACGCCCGCCACCGGCTGGAGGTGGAAGCGGCCGATCAGGACGGACAGCCCGATCAGCATCACGCCGAGCAGCGCGCCGAGCGCCACCTCCGTCCGTTGGGCGCGCCGGACGGCCGGCGCCCTGAAGGACGGCACCGCGTTGGCGACCGCCTCGACCCCGGTCAGCGCCGAGCAGCCGGAGGCGAATGCCTTGAGCAGCAGCAGGGCGCCGACGGAGGTGGCGTGGTGGGCGAGGACGGAGTCGTGCCCGTCGGCGGTGACGGTGGAGGCGGGGGCGTCGCGCACCAGCCCGACGACGACCACCGCCAGGACGGCCCCGATGAAGACCGCGGTGGGCACGAGGAACGCCTTCGCCGAGTCGACGATCCCCCGCAGGTTGATGCCGGTGATCAGGACCAGGACGGCCAGGCAGATCGCTCCGCGGTCGTCGTACAGGCCGGGGAAGGCGGAGGTCAGCGCCGCGACGCCGGCCGTCACCGAGACGGCGACGTTGAGGACGTAGTCGAGGAGGAGGGAGGCGGCGGCGACCAGGGCGGTGCGGCGGCCGAGGTGGGCCTTGGCCACCGCGTACGAGCCGCCCCCGTCCGGGAACGCGGCGATCACCTGACGGTACGAGGCGACCAGGACGGTGAGCAGGGCGGCGATGGCGAGGGTGACGGGGAGCGTGAAGCCCAGGCCGTAGCTGCCGGCCGCGGCCAGGACCAGCACGATCGACTCCGGGCCGTACGCGACGGAGGCCATGGCGTCGAGGGAGAGGGCGGCCAGGCCCTGGAGGGCGGTGAGCCGGTGCCGGGCGTCGGCCGGTTCGGTGGCCGGCTCGGGGGTGGGTCCGGCGGTGGTTTCCGTGCGCGTGGCGGGAGTGGCGTTGCCGTCGGGACGGGTGGTGACTGTGCTGCCGGCGGTATCCGGGGGTTCCTCGGGCCGGCCATCGGGCTGGGACACCGTCGACATCGTTCGTCGTACCTCCGTACGCCGCTGTGGTGCTGTGCGCCTTGACCGGCTCAGCGTGCGGGTGGGGTGGGCCGCCGGCGGGCCGTCTTGGCGGCACCTTGGCGGGCGTACGCGCGTTCTTCACGGCGCCTTGACGGGGAGGGGCGGGCGGCCAGGGCTCGGTGCCGGGCGACGGGCGGGCGGCGGCCGGTTCCCGCGCCTGGCATGGCCGCATTCCGGCGGAGGTGTCGCGGAGGCGTCAACGGCACGTCATCGGCGCGTCAAGCTTGCCGGGGGGCGCGTCAGCGACGCGCAAACGCCCCCGGAAGACCCGGGGCGCGGCCCTAACTTCGCGGCCATGGACCACGACCGGACCTGGCTGTCCGAATTGCGTGCCGCCCTCGGGTGCTCGGGCGGGTTGCTCGCCCTCATGCTGCTGGTCGACCTCGCCAACGGGACGCTCGCCCTGTGGCGCGTGCTGTGCTGGACGGTGGTCGCGGTGCTGCTGCTCGCGATCCTCTGCCCGCCCCGGGTGACGGCCGGCGAGCACTGGCTGGCCTCCCGTGGGCTGGTGCGTACGCGGCGGGTTCATACGGATCTGCTGGTCGCCGTCCGTGGCGAGGGCGGGCCGGCACCGCGCCTGGTGCTGCGCGACGCCCTCGGCGGACGGGTGGTGCTGGATCCGGCGGTGCTGACCGCGAATCCGGTGCTGTGGCACCGCCTCGACCAGGGCGTACGCCGCTCCCGCGAGCGCGGTGTGCTCCGCTGCGGCGCGGCACCGCTCCGGACGCTGGCGGACCGGATCGACGGCGACGGCGCCCGCGCGGTCTTCGAGGCGTCCGGCCTGCGGTGCGGGGCGGCGAGCCGGCCCGCACACGATCCGGGCCCGGGGCCGGGCTCGGTACGTGAGCCAGGCCCGGGATCCGCAGGCGATCCAGGCCCGGGATCCGCAGGCGACCCCGGCCCCGGATCGGTGCGCGAACCCGGGCCGCCCCCTCAGAGGCCCGGAGAAGCCGCGTGACGGACGGCCCGTCAGGAGGGCGCCCGCACTGCTACGTCCCCCGGGGCATGCGCTCCCTCACTCGCCTTCCGCGAGGCGCTTGATGGCCGACAGCCGGCTGTCCCAGGCCGCCGCGACCCGGTCCATCCACCGGGCCGTGACCCCCAGCCGCTCCGGTATGACCCGGTAACGCGCCTCCCGGCCCTCCCGGTGGCCGGCGACCAGCCCGGCCCGGTCGAGGACGCCGAGGTGTTTGACGATGGCCTGCCGGCTGACCGGGAGTTCGGCCGCGAGGACCGTGGCGGTCGCCTCGCCGTGTGCGGCGAGGGCGTCGAGTATCCGGCGGCGGGTCGGGTCCGCCAGCGCGGCGAACACCTCCGCCACCGCGTCCGGACCCGCACCCGCCCCGGCCCCCGTCCCCGCACCCGAGCCACCCCCAGGGCCCGAGCCCGCCCCCGGTCCCGAGCCGGCCCCACCCCCCGGGCCCGCGCCCGCCCCGGAGCCCGCCCCGGAGTCCGGGCCGGCCCCGCCCGCTCGTTCGTCCGTCGTCATGCCGGGAGCTGCTCCGTGTACTGCCTGAGCTTCTTCGTCATCTCGGTCCAGCCGTCGGAGTGGCTCTCGTACCCGGCGGTCGAGGCCCGCTCCGCCGGGATGGCGATCTCCTCGAATCCGGTCTCCACGACGCGCAGGCGGGTGCCCGCGCCGTCCGGGGTGAGCGTGAACTCGACGAGCGTGGAGTTGCCCTCGACCGCCACCTCGCCCGGGTGGGCGCTGGCCCAGCGGTACGAGAAGTAGTGCGGCGGGTCCACCTTCACGATCGTGGTGGGGAACTGGCCGTACTGGCCGTGATCGAGGTGCATGATGCCGCCGGGCCGCAGGTCGACCGGGGTCGGGTCGCCCTGGCCGAACCACGATCCGACGTGCTCGGGCTCGGTCAGCACTGCCCAGACCCGTTCCACGGGCGCGTCGATGCTGATCTCCCGCTCGATGCGGTTGCGGTCCTCGGCGGTCTCGTCAGCGCTGTGGGTTCTGTCGGTGCTCATGGGGTGTTCCTCCCTGCCGTGCTCTGGCTTCCCTACGTGCTACCTCATGGTTGCACGTAGGGGTGGGAGGTGCAACCCAACGGTTGCGCATGCGTCCCGCCGGGACTCGTCAGTGAGCCCGGCCCGCGCCCTGTGCCGCCTTCCGTTCCGGACCCCGCACGCGCACCCCATAGGCCGGAACCGACACTTCCGGATCGTCCAGGCAGTCCCCCGTCGCCAGGTCGAAACGCTGCTTGAGCAGCGGCGATGCCACAAACGGGCGGCCCGCTGCCGAGCCGGTGAGCCCCCGGGAGAGGACCTGCGCGCCGGTGAACGGGTCCCGGTTGCTGATCGCGTGGATCCGGCCGGCCCGGTCCAGGAAGAGCGCGGCCTGGCTGCCGTCCGGGAGGAGGGCGGCGACGCCGCGCCCCGGGGTGAGGTCGTCCGGCCCGCAGACCGCGAGCCACCCGCCGTCGGGGCAACGGATCTCGACCGTGCCGGTCTTCGGATGGGCACCGGCAGGAGCAGGAGCCGTAGCAGTGGTAGCGGTAGCGGTGAGGGTCATCAGACGGAGGTTCCTTCCAGGGTGCGTACGGGCAGGGTCGGGCCGGCCAGCAGCGTCAGATCCGGTTTGACCTGGTCGCGCTCCGGTACGAAGCGGACGGACGGGTCCGGGGCGCCGGGGGCGTTGACGAAGGAGACGAAGCGGGCCAGCCGCTCGGGGTCGGCGAGCGTCTCGGCCCACTCGTCGCGGTAGTGGGTGACATGGGCGGCCATCAGGGCCTCCAGCTCGTCACACAGTCCGAGGGAGTCGTGCACGACCACGTCGCGTACGTGGTCGAGGCCGCCCTCGATCCGCTCCAGCCAGGCCGCGGTGCGCTCCAGGCGGTCGGCGGTGCGGATGTAGAACATCAGGAAGCGGTCGATCAGCCGGATCAGCTCGGCGTCGCTCAGGTCCTGGGCGAGCAGGTCCGCGTGGCGCGGGCTGGCGCCGCCGTTCCCGCCGACGTAGAGGTTCCAGCCGTTCGCCGTGGCGATCACCCCGAAGTCCTTGGACTGGGCCTCCGCGCACTCCCGCGCGCAGCCGGAGACCGCCGACTTCAGCTTGTGCGGGGCGCGCAGCCCCCGGTAGCGCAGCTCCAGTTCGATCGCCATACGGACCGAGTCCTGCACGCCGTAGCGGCACCAGGTCTCGCCGACGCACGACTTCACGGTGCGCAGCGCCTTCCCGTAGGCGTGGCCCGACTCGAAGCCCGCCGCCACCAACCGGTCCCAGATGACCGGCAGTTGATCGACCCGGGCGCCGAACAGGTCGATCCGCTGGCCACCGGTGATCTTGGTGTAGAGGCCGAAGTCGCGCGCCACCTCACCGATGACGATGAGCTTCTCCGGGGTGATCTCGCCGCCCGGGATGCGGGGGACGATCGAATAGGAGCCGTTCTTCTGCAAGTTGGCGAGGAAGTGGTCGTTGGTGTCCTGGAGCGCCGCCTGCTCACCCTGCAGGACATAGCCGTCGGCGCCGACCGCCGGCGCGAGTGAGGCGATCACCGAGCCGATCGCCGGCTTGCAGACCTCGCAGCCCTCGCCGCCGCGCGCCTCCTCCCGGCCGTGCGCGTCCAGCAGCTCGGCGTAGGAGGCGATCCGGCGGACCCGGACGATCTCGTACAGCTCGGCGCGGGTGTGCGGGAAGCAGGCGCACAGGCCCTGCTCGCCGCTGTCCGGCAGCAGCTTGCCGATCATCTTGACGCAACTGCCGCACCCGGTACCGGCCTTGGTGCAACGCTTCACCTCCGGCAGCGTCTCGCAGCTCTGGATGGCGTCCTTGGTGACGTTGTGGCAGCTGCAGATCACCGCGTCGCCGGGCAGCGCCTCCGGGCCGAGCGCGGCGGGCGCGCCCGCACCGGCCGGCAGCACCAGCTGCTCGGGCGCCACCGGGGGCACGCTGCCGGTCAGGGGCCGCAGCATGCCGTACGAGTCGGCGTCGCCGACCAGGACGCCGCCCAGCAGCTCGCCGGTGGCACCGATCACCAGCTTCTTGTAGACGCCGCTGCGGGCATCGGAGTACACCACGTCCAGACAGCCGTCGGTGGCGCCGTGCGCATCGCCGAAGGAGGCGACGTCCACCCCCAGCAGCTTGAGCTTGGTGGACAGATCGGCGCCGGTGAAGCCGGGCTGCCGGGCGGCGTCCGGGCCGCCGTGCACCGCGTCGTCCAGTTGGGCGGCGACCTCGCCGGCCACCACCCGGGCCATGTCGTAGCCCGGTGCGACCAGCCCGTAGACCCGGCCGTCGGCGGCCAGTGCGCACTCGCCGATCGCGTACACCGCCGGATCATCGGTACGGCACTGCTCGTCGACGATGATGCCGCCGCGCTGCCCGACCGGCAGCCCGCACTCGCGGGCGAGCTGGTCGCGGGGGCGGACCCCCGCCGAGAAGACGACCAGGTCGGTTTCGATGCGGGAGTCGTCGGACAGTCCCATCGCGGTCACCGCGCCCGCCTCGTCGGCGACGATCTCCGTGCCGCCGACGCCGGTGTGCACCTCCAGGCCCATTTCCTCGACCGTTCGGCGCAGGGCCCGGCCGCCGCCCTCGTCGACCTGGAGGGCCATCAGCCGCGGCGCGAACTCCACGATGTGGGTGCGCAGTCCGAGCCCCTTGAGCGCACCCGCCGCCTCCAGTCCGAGCAGCCCGCCGCCGACCACGAGCCCGGTGCGGGCGTGCTCGGCGTACTCCTCGATGGCCAGCAGGTCCTCGATGGTGCGGTAGACGAAGCAGCCCTTGCTGTCGCTGCCCGGCACCGGTGGGACGAACGGGTACGAGCCGGTGGCCAGCACCAGCGCGTCGTAGCGGACGGTCAGCCCGGAGCGGGCGGTGACCGTGCGGGTGGTGCGGTCGATGGCGGTGGCCGGGTCGCCGAGGTGCAGCTCGATGCCGTGCCGGGCCAGGAAGTCCGGGTCGACGAGGCTCAGCTCGTCCGGCGTCCGGCCGGCGAAGTAGGAGGTCAGCTGTACCCGGTCATAGGCCGGCCGGGGTTCTTCACACAGCACGACCACCCGCGCCCGCCCGGTGACCCCGCGGTCGGCCAGCTCCTCCAGGAAGCGCTGGCCGACCATGCCGTGGCCTATGAGGACGAGGGTCGGGGTGGCGCCTGGGGCGGCGGTGCCGGGGTGCGGGTGCGTGGTGGTCATGTGCGTCAGCGTGCGGCCCGGCTGTTACCCGCCCGCATCTGTGCTGTTTCCCGTGCGGAACGCTGCCCTCAGTGCGCGGGCGGCGGGCGTGTGAGGGTTCCGGCCCCCGCGCCACGCCCGCCACCGGCACGCCCTACCTTGATCCCGTGCCCCGTCCCCACCGCCCGGCCGCCCTCCCGGCCGTGCTCACCGCGCCCTTCACCCCGCGCAGCCTCGCCGCCGTGCTGCACGCGGTGACCGCGCTGCCGCTCGCGCTGGCCGGGCTGGTGCTGGTGCCGGCGGGCCTGGCGGTCGGTGCGGTGCTGTCGTGGACGGCGCTCGGGCCGTGGCTGCTCGCCCTGACCGTACGCGGCGCCCTGGCCCTGGGGAGCACCCAACTCGCCCTGATGCGAGGGCTGTTGGGTGAGTCCGTCGAGCCTGCCCGGCGGCGCGGCGGGCCCGGAACGGCGGCCGGGCCGTTCGGCTGGCGGCGCGCGGTCCTCGGCGACCCGGCCGGCTGGCGCGCCGTCGCCGCCGCCGTGCTCGCGCCCCTGACGGCCGTCCTCCCGCTCCTCGCCGTCCTCGTCTGCTACGTGTACGGCCTGCTGGCGCTCGCGCACCCCGTGCTGCGCCACTGGAACTACGTCACCCTGCGTGCCCGGGACGGCTCCGTACGCCATGTGGGGCTCCAGATCCACGGCGTCGAGTTCGACAGCTGGCCGCGCTGGCTCGTGGTGGTCGCCGCCGGGGCGGTCCTCGTCCTGCTCGCGCCCCGGCTGGTGCGCCGGGCGGGCGCCCCGCACCGGCTGCTGCTGCGCGCGCTGCTCGGCCCGAGCGCCGCGGACGCCCGTATCCGCGTCCTGGAGGAGACCCGGGCGCACGCCGTCGACGACGCCGTCGCCACCCTCCGCCGGATCGAACGCGATCTGCACGACGGCACCCAGGCCCGCCTGGTCGGCCTCGGCATGCACCTCACCCTCATCCGGGAGCTGATCACCCAGGGCGCCGCCGCCGACCGGCTGCTGGCGGTCGTGGAGACCGCACAGGGCAACGCCACGCAGGCCGTCGCCGATCTGCGCCACCTCGTCCGCGGGATCCACCCGCCGGTGCTCGACCAGGGCCTGCAATCCGCGCTGGCCGGCCTCGCCGCCGACGCGCCGCTGCCGGTCACCGTCCGCGCGGACCTGCTCCGGCGGCCCACCCCCGCCCTGGAATCCATCGCCTACTTCTGCGCCGCCGAACTGCTCGCCAACGCCGTCAAGCACAGCGGCGCGACGCGGGTGGCGATCGAGGTGCGCACCGACGGCGAGGGCGGCGCGGGGGCCGCTGCGGACCTGGCGCTGGTCGTGCGCGACGACGGGCGGGGCGGCGCGGTGATCGGCGCGGGCAGCGGACTGACCGGGCTGCTGGGCCGGATTCGTACCGTCGACGGGACGCTGACCTGCGACAGCCCGAACGGAGGGCCTACGGTGGTCACCGTCCGGCTCCCGTACCCGGACCGCCGCCCCGATCACCGCTAGAGGCAGGGACCATGCGCGTCGTCATCGCTGAGGACTCCGCGATCCTGCGGGACGGCCTGGCGCAACTCCTGGAGCTGCGCGGGGCGGAGGTGGTGGCGGCCGTCGCGGACGCCGAGAGCCTGCTCGTCGCCGTCGCCGCCCACCGGCCGGACGCCGCCGTCGTCGACATCCGGCTGCCGCCCGGCCATACGGACGAGGGCCTGCGGGCCGCCGTCGCGCTGCGCCGCGACCACCCCGAAACCGGCGTACTGATCTTCTCCCAGTATGTGGAGACCGCCTACGCGGACCGGCTGTTCGGCGCGGGCTTCGCCGGCGTCGGCTACCTCCTCAAGGAACGCGTGGTGGACATCGGGGAGTTCGTCGACGCCCTGCGGCGGGTCGCGGCCGGCGGCACCGCGCTCGACCCGGACGTGGTCTCCCAGCTGTTCACCGCGAGCCGCCGGGCCGGTGCGCTGGACGCCCTGACCCCGCGCGAGCGCGAGGTGCTGGCCCTGATGGCGCAGGGCCGCACCAACCAGTCCATCGCCTCGGCCCTGACCGTCACCGAGCGCGCGGTCGAGAAGCACATCGCCCACGTCTTCGGCAAGCTCGACCTGCCGCCCTCGGAGACCGGCCACCGCCGGGTGCTGGCCGTGCTGCGCTACCTGGAGAGCGAACGGGCCGGGGGCTGACGGGCCGGCCGGGCCCGCCCCGGGGCGGGCCCGGCCCCCGCGCACGACGTGCTCAGAAGCGCAGCCGGCCGTCCGGGCCGGCGGTGGGGCACAGCCGGCGCGGCGCGCTGTCGGTGCGGAGCCGGGCCTCGACGCAGCCGCCCGGCAGGCCGTCGTGGGCCGTGCTGCCGAAGTTGGCGGTCACGGTGAGCGTGCCGTGGCCGAAGACCGTGCGCTGGACGGTGCGGTCGTCGGTCAGCCGGCGGAACGAGGTCATCGGCTCGGTGCCGGCGGCGCGGTGCAGCGGCGCGAAGTACTTCTGCAGCGTGGCGAGTTCCGGCCCGTTCTTGGCAAGGGTCGGGCCGTCGAGGACGTAGTTGAGCGGGGTGTTGTACAGCATGGCGAGCAGCGCGCGGGTGCTCTTCTGCTCCGGCAGCTTCTCGTACGACAGCTCCCAGCGCTCGGCGTTGACCAGCGAGCCGTGCAGCGCCGTCTCGTACAGCGGTGCGCGGTACTTCGGGTCGTACATCGCGGTGGCCAGGTCGGCGGGCAGGCGGACCGGCTTGAAGAACGTCCTCGGGGCGTTCTGCGGGTAGTAGCCGCCCCAGGTCTGCTTGTCGCGCTCCAGCTTCCACAGGCCGTCGGCGACCGGGGTGCCCGAGCCGTGGTCGAAGGCCAGCACCCGGTTCGCCCAGGGCTGGGCGGACTCCGAGCCGAGGACCAGGTGCTGGGACAGGCGCTCCATACGGGCCAGGCGGTACCTGCGGTCGTCCGCCTTGGTCATCCGGTGGCCGGCCCCGTGGTCGCGGAAGAGCTCACCCGTCGCGTCGACATCGAGGAAGTAGCTGTCCGCCCCGTTGGCGACCATCGTGCGGGTGCGGTCGGCGAGGTAGTGCTTGCCCGGTTCGGCCTGCTCGAAGGCGCGGGAGCTGAGATAGCAGCCGCGACCGCCGAACCCGGTCTCCGGAGTGCCGTCCGCCTTCCGCACGCAGAAGTCGGGGTAGACCCGGCCGGGCCAGGCCGAGGTGGGGCTGTCGGCGGTCTTGGGGTCCTGCCCGTTGGCGAAGGAGTCGTACGGCCCGACGAGATAGCCCGCCTTCTTGGCGGCGCGCACCGCGGCGGCGTCCATCGGGCCGGGCCCGGCGTCGTAACCGAGCCACATCCGGTCCACGCCGAGCTGCCGGAGCTTGCCGATGCCGGCGGCGGTACGGGCGTCGCCCCACACGTAGGCGTGGAAGGCGCCGAGCAGCTCGGCGTTGGCGGGGTGCTTCCGGATCTTCTCGCGCAGGCTGCCGAGCCGGCCGCGCTGGGAGAGGTACGCGCGGTAGTCGGCGGCGGGGGCGACCGGGTTGCCGTCGGTGAGGGCGAAGGTGACGTCGTAGTCGCGGGTGCCCTCCCCGGCGTCGAAGGCGTGCGCGGCGGTGGCGCGCAGCCGGCCCCCGGCGGAGCTGAAGCGCAGCGAGGTGCCGAGGTCGGTGGGGGTGAGGTAGCTGACGCCGTGCCCGCCGCGGGAGCCGCCCGTCGCGCCGCCCATGGTGTACCCCCACAACGGCAGGGCGAGATCGGCGCCCACGTCGACGGTGCTGCCGGCCAGCCCGGCCCTGGGCGAGTTCCAGAATGCGTCCCGTACGGGGATGTCCAGGCCCTCCCCGCGCGGCAGCTGGACGGCCGAGGCGGTGCGGTCGGTGCCGGTCACCGGCCAGTTGACCGACCCGTCGCGGTCCGATCGCAGCCTGATCCGCAGCCGCCCGTGGTCGGTTCCGGCCGTCACGCTCAGCCCCTTGGCGGGGTAGCTCCAGCGCGCGCCGTCGGCGGTACGGGTCACCGGCCCCGGCCGGCCGAGTCCGTCCCCGGCGGCCGCCTCGGAGAGCAGCAGCAGCCGCCCGTCGCCGGCCCGCGCGCTCACCGCGAGGGAGTCGGTGTCGACGACGGCGGTGCCGCCGGCGACCGGCAGTTCGAGCCGGCTGCCCTTGAGGGTGCCGGCGGCGGCGCTGTCACATCCCGTGACGCCGAGCGCCGTCGCGGCGAGCGCGAGGGAGAGGGCAAGCGCGCGGGTGGTGACGCTTCGGCTATCGCCCTTGCCCGTAAGGGACTTGAGGAGGTCAGAGGTCATGGGGACTGGATAGTCCCGGGGTCTAAGAGGGTTCTAAGAGGCGCGACCCGTTCGGCCCCTCGATTCGCGCCGCCCCGCACCGGTGAGCGAGGGCGGATCGGGCCGTCGCGCCCGCTGCGGGGCGAACTTCCACGTGCTGGGTTAGCCTCGACCCGGAACGGACATTACGGTCATTTTACGGAAGCCCGGTGAGGTGGGCGCGGCTCCTGGGTGGGCGGGTGTCCGAGGTCCCGGCGCCCTCTCCGGCGCGCCGAGGGCATTCGCCTGCTGCGATGGAGGAGTTCGTCATGCCTCGTGTGGTGAAGTTACCGAGACGGCGGCGGGTGCCGGCCCTGGCCGCGGCCCTGGGGGCGGCCGTTCTGGTGATGGCCCCCGGCCTGCCGGGAGCGGCGGCCGCGCCCCCGGACCCCCCTGCTCCCGCCCCGGGCACCGTGCACGAGTACCTGATGCCGCTGCCCCGGCTGGGCAGCACGCATGAGTTGGTCATCGGGCCGGACGGCAATCTGTGGGTCTCCCAGCAACTCGAGGACCGCGTCCTCCGTGTCTCCACGACCGGCCGGGTGGTGGGGATCATCGAGTTCCCCGCCAACAGCATGCCCCACGGCATCGACAAGGACCGGCGCGGCCATGTCTGGGTCACCGAGGAAGCCACCAACGCCCTGGTGGAACTGGACCCCGCCGGAAAGCGCATCGGCAGCTACCCGATCCCGGTGCCCGGCGCCGGGCCGCACGGCCTGCGCATCGGTTGCGACGGGCGCACCGTGTGGTGGACGGGGAAGGAGGGCGGATCCATCGGGAATTTCGACCCTCGCTCCCGCAGATGGACCGTGTATCCCCTCGCCCCCGACAGTCAGCCGATCTTCCTGGCGCGAGGGCCCCGCTGCGCCATGTTCTTCACCGAGCTGACGGCCGGCCGCGTCGGCCGGATCGACGCGAACGGCCGGTTGCGCGAATACGCCACCCCCACACCTGACAGCCGGCCCATCGCCGTCGCCGTCAACCGGCGCGGCCATGTCTGGTTCACCGAGGAGGCCGGCGCGGCCTACGCCCACCTCGACCCCGATACCGGCCGCATCACCGAGCACCGCACCGACGTCCCGAACGCCAAGCTGGCGGCGCTGGCCTTCGACTGCTTCGGCAACCTGTGGGTGCAGTACAACCAGCCCGGACTGATCGACCGCGTCCGCCCGGACCTGACCACCACCCGCTACACCCTGCCCACCACCGTCCCGGTCGGCCACCGCATCATTCCCGGCCCGGACGGCTCCATGTGGTTCAGCGAACTGGCCGCCGACACCGTCGGCTCCATCACCACGGGCTGCCCGCCGACGGTGTCGGCCGTCGAGTAGCGGGCGCCGGGCCGGCCGCCGTCATGCCTCCAGGATCAGCTGCAGCAACTCGCGCAGGTTCTCGCGCTGCTGCGCGGTGAGCGGGGCCAAGGGGTCGGCGGCGAACGGCATGCGTGCGCGGAGGTCGGCGGCGACGCTACGGCCGGCGGTGGTGGCGGCGACGCGCTTGACGCGGCGGTCGGCCGGGTCGGGGCTGCGCTCGACCAGGCCGCTGGACTCCAGCCGGTCGATGATCGCGGTCACGTTGGACGGCTCCGCGTGCAGCCGTTCGGCGATGCGGCGCATCGGCACCGGGTCCTCGATGGCCAGCAGCGCCTTGGCCTGGAGCGGGGTCAGGTTGTGGGGCGTCGCCGCGGCCTCGCAATCCTGCAGGTAGCGGCGGTTGATGGCGGCGAAGAGGCCGAGGACCTCTTTGCTGACCTCGTCCGGTGGGTTGGGCATGGCGCCCAGCGTACCGATGTGCTTGACAACGTCAAATATCCGTGCTCATAGTTATGAAGCATATTAGTTATGACGCATAAGCAAAGAGCAGAGGTACGAGGCATGAGCACCAAGACCGTCCTGATCACCGGCACCTCCTCCGGTATCGGCCTGTCCACCGCCGTGGCCGCCGCGCGGAGCGGATGGCAGGTGATCGCCACCATGCGCGACACCACCAAGGCGGGCGCACTGCTGGCCGCGGCGGAGGAGGCCGGGGTCACCGTCGACGTCCGGGCCCTGGACGTGACCGACCCGGCCTCGGTCGAGGCGTGCCTGGCCGGCCTCGACCGGCTGGACGCGCTCGTCAACAACGCCGGCGCGGGTCACGTCGGCACCCTGGAACGGGAGAGCGTCGAGGACGTGCGCGCCGTCATGGAGGTCAACTTCTTCGGCGTCCTGCACGTCACGAAGGCGGCCCTGCCCCTGCTGCGCGCGAGCAAGGGCCGGGTGCTGACCGTGACCAGCGTCGGCGGAGTGATCGGCCAGCCCTTCAACGAGGCGTACTGCGCCGCCAAGTTCGCGGTCGAGGGCTTCATGGAGTCCCTCGCGCCGGTCGCCGCCACGGCCGGTGTGCGGGTCAGTGTGGTGGAGCCGGGTGCGGTGGCCAGCGAGTTCGTCAGCAACGTGGGCCTCCCGGACGACGCGCTGGAGCAGGCCGGGCCGTACGCGCCGGCCCTGTCCCGCTACCTGGAGCGGACCCGCGAAGCCTTCGCCCAGGCGCAGACGTCGCAGGACGTGGCGGCGCGGATCGTCGACCTGCTCGCGGCCGAGCGGCCGGCCTTCCGGGTGCTCACCTCGGACGCCGCGCGCGCCTTCGCCGGGACGAAGCTCAAGGACCTCGACGGCTCGGCCGTGCAGGCGCTGACCAACTCCTGGGTCGCTTAGGAACGTTCCGGCCGACGCGAAGTCAGGCTGCACCCGCAGCCTTCGGCGTCGCAGGACGAAATGGGGAGGCGGGCCCCCAGGGGCCGTTGGCAGGATGGCCGCGCTCAGCACCCCAGGGGAAAGGACCCCACAGCCGTGGCTCGTGCCATCACTCTGATCCGCTCCGCAGCCCTGTCCGACGTCGCCGAGTACGCCTACGCGGCCACGGCGCCCGCCGAGTCCCGCCTGATCTTCCTCGCCGGGGCGTGTCCCCTGAACGACGACGGTTCCACGGCAGCGATCGGGGACTACAGGGGGCAGGCAGCGAAAGCCGTCGAGAACATGCAGGCCGCTCTCGCTGCCTCCGGCGCGGCACTCCAGGACGTCATCAGCACCAGGGTCCTCGTCGCCTCGGCCCGTCAGGAGGACCTGGTGGCCGCCTGGGAGGTGGTCCGGGACGCGTTCGCCGACCACGACGTACCCAGCACCTTGATGGGCGTCACGGTGCTCGGCTACCACGATCAACTCGTCGAGATCGAGGCCGTTGCCGCCGTGCTCGATTCCTGAGTTACGGGGCCCGGCGAAACACCTGGCGTGCTGCCGGCCGCCCGGCGCGGACCTGTGCCGGTCCGTGCGCCGGGCGGCCGGCGCGGGGGCGGGGCGTGTCGCCCGCCCGCGCGGCTTTACTTCACGTCGACGTAGTCGCTGGTGGCGGTCGCCACCGAGGTGGTCGACGTGCCGGCCCAGACGTAGCGCCAGTAACCGTCGGCGGCGGCCTTCACCGTCGTCTTCAGGTTGCCGTGGCTGTCCGAGGTGACCGTCTTGACGTTGGTGTACGTGCTGGTGCCGGCCTTGCGGAACTGAAGCTGCACGGAACCCACGCCGTAGGCCCCGTACTTCTGGGTGTCCCAGTTCGCCCGGGTCAGCGCACCGGTGACGGTGAGGGTCCCGCCCATGGCCACCGGCTCCGGCGAGGCGTTGGTGGTCAGCTGCGCGGCGCGCTTGACCCAGCCGGACCGGTAGTTGTCCTTGATGGAGTAGTCGCCGTCGTTGCCCACCGCGGAGGCGTAGACGTGCCACCGGCCGGCGAGGATGTTGCCGTAGATGTTGTCGTTGGGGTCCGCGACCAGGGTGACCGAGCAGGTGGAGGTCGTGGCGTTGACCACCGTGCAGGTGCCGTGGTCCGTGCTCGGCGTCATCGCGCCGTCGACACCGGTCTCGGAGTTCAGGTCGGTGCCGTGCC
This sequence comes from Streptomyces lydicus, assembly GCF_000717345.1. Taxonomy (GTDB): domain Bacteria; phylum Actinomycetota; class Actinomycetes; order Streptomycetales; family Streptomycetaceae; genus Streptomyces; species Streptomyces lydicus. The sequence goes on from NZ_JNZA01000018.1 coordinate 20,482, forward strand.
ACAGGAACGCGTAGCCGTCGTAGATGCCGGCCGGGTCGGTGGCGGTCACCGAGACGGTGAAGGTCTTCTTCAGGCTGGTGCCGACCACGATGTCCTTGCCGCCGTTGACGGTGACGTTCGTGATCGTGGTGTCGCCCTGAGCGTCGTCCGCCGCCGCGTTGGCGGGGGTCTGCGCGGCGGACGCGAAGAGCTGCGCCTTGGCGGCGCCGGGGCCCGGGGCGTCCGCGGCCTGAGCGGCGGGGACGGCGAGGGCGGCTATGGCCAGGGCGCCGGACAGTGCGGCAGCAGTGGCACGAATGCGCATGTGTTCCTCGGAAGGGACAGGGGGTTCCGCCGGCGTGGAGCACGCACGGCGGTACCCGGATCGATTGCGAGTTCAACGAACTCGCACACCAGACCCGTCAGCAGGGCGAATGGTTGTGCGCTGATGTGAAGCTTCTGTGAAGAGATTCGTGCGCGCTTGGGCAAGGCGGCGCCGGCGGCCGCTTACCATGTCCCGGTCAACTGATCATTACGGGGGAACGGGGAGCGCGGTTGGCCTTCTTCGCCCCCGCGCGCAGCAGGGACACCACCGCATCCGGACGGTGCCCGGCGCGCAGCCACAACTGCAAAGGGACGTCATGCGTTTCCAGCGAATTCTCGCCGCGGCCGGCACCTTCGTCGCCCTGGCCTCGGTCTCCGCGTGCGGCAGCAGCCTGCCCTCGGCGGACTCGCCCCAAGGAGCCGGGGAGCTGCTCCGGACGACGCTCGGCTGTGAGCACGTCGAGATCGCCCCGCCCCGGGACGTGGCGAAGGTCGAGGCCATGGGGATGAAGGGCATCAACGGCGGCGGTCAGTGCGAGAACACGGCCGGCGGCGGCGAGGACGCGGACTTCCTCACCATCGAGGACATGGCGGCGTTCCAGACCGCCGTCAAGGCGGACGAGGACGAGCAGGACGACCTCATGATCGGCGACGACTTCGCCGTCGACCCCGGCAGCGACGACCAGCGCCGCAAGCTGCTCGACGCCGGTCTGCTGTTCCTGAACTGCACCCCGGGCTTCCACGCACCCGAGGGCCGGACCGTCGAGGACGGCGAGGTCGACGGGTGCGCGACCACCGACTACTCGAAGGACCTCGACTGACGTCCTCCGGCTGACGTCCGCCCGCTGACGTCCTCCCGCGCATCCCGGCCAGCGGTACGGCGGCACTGGCCGGGATCACCGGTGTTGACCGCCCCCGGCAGGCAGTGCTGGAGTCGGCACGTGGACAGCATCCCCGCCAACCGGCGGCTCTGGAACCGGATCAGCAGCGCCTACCAGCGCGAGCACGACCCGCAGATCGGCGCCACACCCCGGCTGTGGGGCATGTACTCCATCCCCGACGCGCACCTGCACGCCCTGGGCGACGTCACCGGCAAGCGCGTCCTCGAACTCGGCTGCGGCGCCGGCCAGTGGTCCAGGGCACTCGCCGCCGAGGGCGCCACCGTGGTCGGGCTCGACCTGTCCGAAGCCCAACTCGCCGCAGCGGCCCGCGCGATGGGAGCGGCCCGCTACCCGCTGGTGCAAGGCGCCGCCGAACAACTCCCCTTCGCCGCCGACAGCTTCGACCTGGTGTTCTGCGACTTCGGTGGGCTCAGCTGGGCGCCCCCGCACCTGGCCGTCCCGCAGGCCGCACGCGTCTTGCGCCGAGGCGGGCGCCTGGTGTTCAACGTCGCCAGCCCATGGTTCGAAGCGTGCTACGACGAAGCCGTCAGCCGCGTGACCACGACGTTGCAGCAGGACTACTTCGGGCTGAACACCATCGCCGAAGACGGCGGCGCGACCAGCTATCAGCTCACCTACGGCGACTGGGTCAAGGTCCTGCGCGGCGCGGATCTCATCATCGACGACCTCATCGAGCCGCGGCCCGAACCCGGCACACCCAACGGCTACAACAAAACCGACCCACCCGACTGGGCACACCGCTGGCCGGCGGAACTGCTCTGGGTAACCCACAAACCGTAAGTTCCGCCGCGCCGAGACGTGAAGGCATCCCTCGCCGGACAGGCCCTAGGCGCCTGCCAGCCGCCGGGCCGCCAGTTCCGCGTACACCGCCGCGCCGTCCGCCAGCACCGCGTCGTCGAACTCCGCCAGCGGCGAATGGTTGTTGGCGCTGCGCTCGGGGTCCGCACCGGCCGGCGGGGCCCCGAGGAAGAGCATCGCCCCGGGCACCTCGGCCAGCACCCGGGAGAAGTCCTCCGAGCCCTGGAGCGGCTGCGGCTGCGGCGTGAAACGCTCCTCGCCCAGCGCCTCGCGGACCGCGTCCGCCGCGAAGTCCGCCTCCGCGCCGTCGTTGACGGTCACCGGGTACATCTCGACGAACTCCGCGTCCACGCCCACGCCGTACGCCGCGGCGATGCCCCGGCACACCTCCACGGTGCCGTCCTTGACCCGCGCCTGGGCGGCGTCCGAGAAGCTGCGGACGGTCGCCTCGAAGACCGCGGTGTCCGGGATGACGTTCTGCTGGGTGCCGGCGTGGAAGGTGCCCACCGTGAGGATCACCGGGTCGAAGACGTCGAAGGTGCGGGTGATCCATGCCTGGAGGGCGGTCACCATCGCACACGCCGCCTGTACCGGGTCCTTCGCGCGGTGCGGCATCGAGCCGTGCCCGCCCTCGCCGCGCACCGTCACCCGCAGCACGTTCGACGCGGCCATCGCCGTGCCGCCGCGGGTCCGGAAGACCCCGCCGGGCAGCCCGGCGGACAGCACATGGATCGCGTACGCCGCCTCTGGCCGCCGCCCGGCCGCGTCCAGCAGCCCCTCGGCCAGCATCTGCCCGGCGCCGTCGTAGCCCTCCTCGCCGGGCTGGAACATGAACAGCACATCGCCCGCGAGCCGTTCGCGGTGCGCGCTGAGCAGCTTGGCGGCGCCGGTGAGCATGGTGGTGTGCAGGTCGTGGCCGCAGGCGTGCATCCGGCCGTTGTCGGCGGCGAAGTCCAGGCCGGTCCGCTCGGCGACCGGCAGCGCGTCCATGTCGCCCCGCAGCAGCACAGCCGGACCGGGCCGCCCGCCGCGCAGCACCGCGGTCACCGAGCTGAGCCCGGTACCGGTGATGATCTCCAGCGGTAGCCCGTCGAGTTCGGCCAGCACCGCCTCCTGCGTACGCGGCAGGTCGAGCCCGGTCTCGGGGATGCGGTGCAGCGTGCGGCGCATCCGCACGAGGTCGTCGGAGAGAGCGCGGGCGTCGTCACGCAGATGCACAGGAGATCCCTTCAGGCGGAGAGATCCCCGCTCTTGATGGCCGAGACGAATGAGGTCCAGTTACCGGCGGGGAAGACGAGCGCCGGGCCGTGCGGGTCCTTGCTGTCACGAACGGGGACGAGGCCGTGGGAGTGGGTGAGGGTCCGGGAGAACTCCACGCACTGACCGCCGTTGCCTTCGCTGTAGGAGGACTTGACCCATTGCGCGGTGGTGAGATCCAGGGCGGGGCTCATACGCGGTACTCCTTCAGCAGAGTCTTGATCAGGGCCAGCGATTCATCAGGGGACAACGCATGTGCTCTGAGCAGATCATAGTCATCCAGGGCCGCGTCGACTGTTTGTTCGGAGTCGTGTATGCGGCCTCCTGCCCGGGTTTCCGTGTACAGCACAGTGGGTGAGTCCGGGAAGCGCAACACGGTGAAGGGCATTGTGGACGTGGCCGGAATACCCGCCGAGAACGGCATGATTTGAAGTTCGATGTGTGGGGAGGCGGCCGTCGTCATCAGGTGATCAAGCTGGCCGGCCATGACCTTGGCATCGCCCACCACGGTTCGCAGACACGCCTCATGATGGATGATCCACAGGAGTGGCGGTGTCTCCCGTTCGAATACCTCACGCCGCCGTAGCCGAGCGGCCACCTTGTCCTCGATCGCCTCTGCACTTGCCCGAGGGTTGGATACGCGGAAGACGGCCCGCGCGAAGTCCTCCGTCTGAACGATGCCTGTTACGAGGTTCGTCTCGTAGGTAAGGATCCGAGACGCCTTCTTCTCCAGATTGAGGTACGGGGCGAACCAGCTCGGGTGATCACCCTGGTCGATCCTCTGCAGCATGCCCGCGAATAACTCACCGGTTCCGAAAGCGATGTCGCACCCCTTGGCGAACTTCTCGCTGGGCCGGGGCAGCAGCGTGCCGGACTCGACCTTGCTGACGTACCCCTCGGAGTAGCCCGTCGCCTTGCCCAGATGCTTCTGCGTGAGCTTGCGGGCCAGCCGTACCTGTTTGATGTCGCGCCCGAAGCGCTGGAGCGGATTCAAGTGCTCGGAAGGGGTCGTCTCGTCCAACGCTATGACCTCTCGTCATGTGTGCGTACGGCGACAGTGCGGCAGGCCGAAGCCTTGAAGGCCGCCGGTTCAACCACCGCCATTCTATTGCCCGTTGCGTTGCCACGGTGACGAATTGACTACACCCGGTATTCACCGCAACGCACGGGACGGACGACATGGCCGACGCAACAGAAACCCTCCGGCTGCTGCCCTGGGAGGGCGCCGAGGGCAAGCCCTGCCTGCTCTCGGGGGACGGGACCGGCTTCCTGTCCCGTCTCGCCGACGACATCGAGGCGGAGCAGCTCAGTTACGCCGCGGAACTGCTCAAAGAGGCGCGGCGGTTGCTCGACAGCCGGGCGTGGACGACCGGCGAACTTCAGTTACTGGCCGTCGAGCTGACCGAGGCGCTCATCGAGGTGCATCGGGTCGCGGTGAGCCGGGGTGCACGGTGTCAGGACCGTGTCAGCCGTATGTCAGGACCGTCGGCGAGGGTGGTCGCAACAACCGCTTCGAAAGGCGATCCGATGACTCAGACGGTTCCCATCCCGCTCGGCCTCCCGATGGAGCGCGATGCGGGCCCCTTCGACCCGCCCCGCGACATCACCCGGCTGCGCGAGGCGCGCCCGGTCAGCCCCCTGATCTTTCCCGACGGCCACGAGGGCTGGCTCGTCACCGGCTACGACGCGGTCCGCCAGCTCATGGCCGACACCCGGTTCAGCTCCCGCCAGGACATCGGCGTGCTCCACGTGCCGTACGAGACCCCCGGCATGCCCGCCATGACCGAACCGTCCCCGCAGGTGCCGGGCTTGTTCATCGCCATGGATCCGCCGGACCACACCCGGCTGCGGCGCAAGCTCACCGGCGCCTTCACCGTCAAGCGCATGAAGAGGCTCGAAGAGCACATCAGCGACATCGTCGAGCGGCAGCTTGACGAGATGGCGCGCCTCGCCCCGCCGGTCGACCTGGTCAAGGCGTTCGCGCTGCCGGTGCCCTCGCTGGTGATCTGCGAAATGCTCGGCGTCCCCTACGAGGACCGGGAGAGCTTCCAGGCCAACTCGGCGAAGTTCATGGAAAAGGACGTGGCGCTCGACGAGAAGATGGCCGCGTACTCCGGCCTGACCACGTACCTCGCCGAACTGGTCTCGCGCAAGCGCGCCGAGCCGGGCGAAGACATCCTGTCCGACCTGGCCCGCGATGACGACCTCAGCATCGAGGAGCTGACCGGCATCGCCTTCCTGCTGCTGCTCGCGGGGCACGAGACCACCGCCAACCAGCTGGCACTGGGCACCTTCGCGCTCCTGGAGCACCCCGAGCAGGCGGCCGCGTTGCGCGCCGAGCCGGATCTGCTGCCCGATGCCGTCGAGGAACTCATGCGGTACCTGTCCGTGGCGGACATCTTCTACCGCTACGCCACGGAGGACATCGAACTCGGCGGGGAGACGATCGGCAAGGGATCGACCGTCGTCGTCTCGCTCCTGGCCGCCAACCACGACCCCCGGCGCTTCGACAACCCCGACACCCTGGACGTCCACCGCAGGGCCCGCGGCCACCTGTCCTTCGGGCACGGCGTCCACCAGTGCCTCGGCCAGCAGCTGGCCCGCATCGAGATGCGCGCCGGTTTCGGCGGACTGCTGCGCCGCTTCCCGACCCTCCAGCTCGCCGTCCCCGCCGACGAGGTGAAGCTCCGGACCGACATGAACATCTACGGCGTCCACGCACTGCCGGTCACCTGGACGGAAACGGAGCGGTAGAGCCGTCGGCCGAGGCGTCGGGCACGTCGAACGGTGTCAGGTCAGCTCGTCCGCGAGCAGGTCCATCAGCAGCCCGTCCTGCCAGGTGCCCGTCCGGTGGCCGCGCCAGTACTTGCGCATGATCCCCACGGGTTTGAATCCGACCTTGCGGTAGCTGCGGATCGCCGCTGTGTTGGCTGCGGCGGGATCGATGGTCAGCCGGTGGTGGCCGCGTTCCCGTACCAGCCACCGGGCCAGCGTGCGGACCGTGTCGGTGCCGAGCCCCTGCCCGTGGCGCCGCGCCGTCAGGAAGATGTCGATGCCCGCCCGGCGGAACTCGGGGTCGGTCTCCTCGTCGAACTGGACGGCTCCGATGACGTCACCCCCGAGGACGACGGCCAGCATGCCGGCGTAGTCGTCCGGGGGCGACCACCACGCCGCGACTTCCGGTTCCCTGACGATCCGGTCGAGGACTTCGGGATCGCCCTCTGCCACCGGCCGCAGCACGACCCTGTCCCCACGCAGTTCCATGCCCTCATTCTCCCCGGGCGGGGCATCGCCGGCCGGATGGGCCGCCGTTACGCCGGTGAGCCGCCGTTACACCGGTCCGGCGAGCTGCGCCATGTCCTCGTCCGTCAGGGCGATGCCGGCCGCCGCCAGGTTCTCGTCGAGGTGCGCGGGCGATCCCGTACCGGGGGTGGGGAGCAGTACGGGGGAGCGGTGCAGCAGCCAGGCCAGCGCGATCTGCCCGCCGGTCGCGCCGTGCCGGGCGGCCACCTCGGCGAGGGCCGCGCCCGCGCCGCCGGTCAGCGCGCCGTGGCCCAGCGGGAACCACGGCAGGAAGGCCGTTCCCCGCCGCGCGCACAGCTCCAGTACGTCCTCCGAGGCGCGGTCCAGCAGGTTGTAGCGGTTCTGCACGGACGCGATGGCCGCGATCTCCTGCGCCTGCCGCAGCTGTCCCGCGTCGACCGAGTCGAGCCCGATGTGCCGGATCTTCCCCTCCTGCCGGAGCTCGTGCAGCGTGCCCAGCTGGTCGGCCATCGGGACGTCGGGGTCCAGGCGATGCAGCTGGTAGAGGTCGATGGTGTCCGTACGCAGCCGGCGCAGGCTCGCCTCGCACATGGCGCGCAGCTGCTCCGGGCGGCCCGCGATGTGCCAGACGTCCGGCCCGGTGCGCACCACCCCGCCCTTTGTCGCGATGACCAGGCTCTCCGGGTACGGGTGCAGAGCCCGCGCCACCAGCTCCTCGGCCACGTCCGGGCCGTAGTTGTCGGCGGTGTCGATCAGCGTGACGCCACGGGCCACGGCCCGGCGCAGCAGCGCCACCGCGTGCTCGGGGTCGTCGTGCCGCGGCCCCCAGTAGCCGGGGCCGACCAGCCCGCCGGTCCCGAACCCGAGCCGCCGGACGGGCAGTTCACCGCCGAGGGCGAAGGTGGCCGCCGGGGAGGCGGTCGAGCCGGCCGGGTGCGTCGTGGCGTCCATAATTGCGGAGCCTAGTGGGGCGCCCGGTTCGTAAGATCGGCCGGTGCCCGCTGACATATCGCTCTTCACCCTGACCCTGCTGTGCCTGGCCGCGCTCGCCGCGGGCTGGATCGACGCCGTGGTGGGCGGTGGTGGCCTGCTGCTCCTTCCCGCGCTGCTGGTCGGCCTGCCGCACACACCCGCCGCCTATGTCCTGGGCACCAACAAGTCCACCGCCATCGTGGGCACCACCGCCGCCGCGGTCACCTACGTCCGCAGGGCCCCGCTCGATGTCCGTACCGCGCTGCGGATCGGTCTCGCCGCTGTCGCCGGCTCGCTGGTCGGGGCGTTCTTCGCGGCCGGTATCAACAGCGCGGTGCTGCGGCCGCTGATCATGGCCGTACTGCTGGCGGTGCTGGCCTTCGTCCTCTTCCGTCCGGCCTTCGGGACCGCCCCCGCGCCGTCCGGGCCGGTCTCCCGGCAGCGGATGCTCGCGGCGGTCCTCGTCGCCGGGCTGGGCATCGGCTTCTACGACGGCCTGATCGGGCCCGGGACCGGCGCGTTCCTGGTCGTCGCGCTCGCCGCCGTGCTGCACATGGACCTGGTCACGTCCTCGGCGACGGCGAAGGTCGTCAACGTCTGCACCAACGTCGGTGCCCTGACGATGTTCGCGATCCAGGGCACCGTGCTGTGGCAACTGGGCGCCCTGCTCGCGCTGTTCAACCTGGTCGGCGGGATGGTGGGCGCCAGGATGGCGCTCAAGCGCGGCGCCGGGTTCGTGCGCGGGGTGCTGGTGGTCGTGGTGGTCGCCCTGCTGTGCAAGCTGGCGTACGACCAGTGGCTGGCGGCCTGAGCCCCGCCGTCCCGTACGGCACGCCGGGGCGGCGGGCGGCTCAGGCGCTCAGAACCGGCAGTGGTACAGGAAAGTCGATCGGACCTCGCCAGCCCGACAGCGCCTTCGGGTCTCCCGGACGGCCGGACCTGGCCTTCCTGCGGCGTACGGTCAGGAAAAGATCGCGTGGACCTGATCGACCGCTTCAGGTCCGTAGCCGACCGTGCCCACGGGGACCGCACCGTCGATCGCCTCGATCACGCGCCCAGCCCAAACAGGCCCGAACCCCCCGCACAACTCGATCAGCTGCACCCCCTCGTCCACCAGGCGCCGGGCAGCCTCAATGCCTTCCTCGGGCTTCCCCACCCCCACCAAAACGGTGCGGCACGTGCCGGTGTCCACAACATTGACATCGCCGCCTGCAGCGCTGCCGGCCGCCGTGTAGATGAATCCCCAGTGTGTGAGCGCCATGAGTGTGAACCCCCTGTGTCTATCGGCACCATCAGCCAAACAGAAGTAGGCCGGATATGCCGAGGATCGCCCTTGTCCCTGGTGTGACGCGCCCCTCACATGGTCGCGGCACCGGGCTCGGCCGCCCCTCCGCCGGGGGCGGGGAAGGGCGCGTCCGCCCGCGTTCCAGCTGGCCGGACCGTGTCGTAGCAGGCGTGGGGCGAGCCCGTGCTGGGCGCACCATCGCGCCACCTCTTTCGTCGCCGGTGCTGATCCGCATCTTCGAGAAGTCGTAGTCGAGCCGCCGCACGGTGTCGACGGCCAGCGGGTCGCCGAGGACCGGCCGTGCGGAGCGGCTGTCCACCGCGCGGCCGTAGAGCGTGCCGAGGAGGGTCTCCGGGGCGCCTGTCAGCGGCACCTTGATGCGTGGACCGGTCACGCTCCGGAGGCTACATAACATTCAGAAAAATGTGAATTCTGGAAACCTCTGCGTACTCCGTCGGGACGTTCCGGGCCCTCCCGGCGGAAGGGGCCGTGCTCCCGCTACCCGCGCGCCGCCACCGTCCCCGTCCCCACCGGCGCCTTGCCGCGCACCCGTGCCGGCATCTCGGTGACGGCCGTCAGCAGCACCGCCGAGTCCTCGACGGCCTCCAGTCCGTGCCGCTCGTGCGGGATCACGGCGACCTGACCGGCCGTCAGCTCCTGGCTGCTGCCTTTGGGTCCGGTCAGTCGGACGCGGCCCTCCAGCACCTGAAGGCTCGCCGCCGGTGGCGCATTGTGTTCGTCCAGCGCGGCGCCCGCGATCAGGGCGATCACGGTCTGCCGCAAGGGGCCGTCGTGCAGGAAGAGGTGGGCACTGCGGCCGTGCGCGGACGCCCTGGCGTCATCGAGCTGCTGGCGGGTGAGCGCGGTGAGATCGTCCATGATGCTGGCCTTTCGCGAGCGGACCGGCGGCGGCTCCCTTCCATGGTTGCCGTTGCGCGATCCGACGCAACCGGGGGCCTCCCGGACGTCCTGCGTACCGGACAGACCGGCTTCGACGCCGCCTACGGGGCCCCGTTCTTCCAGCACCTGGCGGCCTGCTCGCGGGGGCGGCGCGCGGGACAGCCGCCGCCCCTTGCTCCCGGGCGCCGGATTCAGCCCCGGCGTCCGGGTGCATACCGCCGTGGGGCGGGCCCGTCACTCACGGGATGATCATCACGGTCCGTACGATGCGGGCCGTGTGTCCCCTGTACCCCCACCGCGAAGGATGCGCACCAGTGGCCGACCCCACAGCCCTGAGCGAACTGCCCGACCCGGCCGGGCCGCCGACCGGATTCCTGACCGTGATGACCACCACCGACAGCGAGGAGAAGGCCCAGCGGCTGGCACGCGGCGCCATCGAGGCCCGGCTTGCCGCCTGCGCCCAGGTCAGCGCGCCGGTGACCTCGGTCTACCGCTGGGACGGTGCGCTGGAGACCAGCCAGGAGTGGCAGGTGCTGTTCAAGACGTCGCAGGCACGCTACGCCGAGCTGGAGAGCTACCTCCTGCAGACCCACGACTACGAGACCCCCGAGATCATCGCCACCCCGATCACCCGCGGTGGGGCCGGCTACCTGTCGTGGATCGCAGAGGAGACGAGCTGACATGGCGCGCCCGAGCACGGAGCCGACCGTCAGCACGGCCCCGACCGGCAGCATGGCCCCGACCGGCAGCACGGAGCCGACCGATCCGGCGCGCGTCCGGCGCCGCTGGAGCCACGCGGCGACCGCCGCCCTCGGCATGGTGGTGTGCCTGGCCACCGCGCCCGCCGGCCACGCCGCCGAGAGCGCGCGCGGCGCGGCGGCGGGTGCCGCCCGGCCGGGACTGGCGCCCGCGGCGTCCTGGACCAGCCGGGACGCCGCCGCCTACTGGACGTCCGAGCGGATGGCGGCCGCAGCCCCCGGCCGGGACGACACCCCGGGCGGGTCCGCGAGCGCTTCCGGCACGGCGGCCGCCGCACCGGCCGCCGAGCCCGCCAAGCCGGCGGCCGAACCCGCCAAGCCGGCCGCCCCGGCCGCCCAAGTCCCCAACACCGCCCAGCACTTCGACGGCGTGCCGTCCGTCGGCGTGCTGTTCTCCGTCGACGGGGACGCCCGTACGCACCACTGCACGGCCAGCGTGGTGCACAGTCCGCACCGCAATCTGATCCTCACCGCCGGGCACTGCAACCCCGGCACCCACGCGGCCTTCGTCCCGCAGTACCGCTCGGGCGCGACCACCCAGCCGTACGGGGTGTGGGCGATCGAGGAGTCCTTCGCCTACGACGACCGCGGCACCACCGGCGACAAGGCCGACCTCGACTTCGCCTTCGCCACCGTCGCGCCCGCCGAGGACGGCCGGTCCCTCGAAGAGGTCACCGGCGGCAACCTCCTGACACCCACGCCCGGTTACACCAACGACGTCACCGTCATCGGCTACCCCAACGTCCGCAACGACCCGGCGGACCGGGCCGTCCGCTGCGCCGCCCGCACCGCCCGGCTGACCGGCACCCGCGAACTGCGCATGGACTGCGGCGGGTTCTACGGCGGCACCTCGGGCAGCCCCTGGCTGACCGACCTCGACGACGAGACCGGCACCGGCCGGGTCATCGGCGTGATCGGCGGCCTCAACGGCGGCGGCCCCAAGGGCCCGCACAACGACCGGACCTCCTACAGCCCGTACTTCGGCGGGAAGATCCTCAGCCTGTACTCCCGCGCGGTCCGGTCCTGACCGTCCGCCCCGTTGCTGCGGGGGCGCCCGGCGGCCGGCCGGGCGCCCTCCCGCGGCACGGGACCGGCCCTACAGCGTCACCGAGATCCCCACGTGCGGCCGCTTGCCGCCGCGCACCAGCGCCCCGACGCCGTCCAGCAGCCGGAACCGCAGCCCGTACTTGCGGGCCATCGCCCGCCGCACCCGGCCCAGCCCGGCGGCGTCCTCCAGCAGCCTGCCGGTGCCCTCGACGGCCGGTACGCCCTCGGCGATCCGGCCGCGCACATCGCACGGGGTGACGGTCACCCGTGCGTCGCGGCGCAGCCGCTTCACCTTCCAGCTGTCGTCCCGCGTCCACACCAGGAGTTCGTCCCCGTCGGCCACCGCCCAGACCGGCGTGGCCACCGGAGTGCCGTCCCTGCGGTAGGTGACGAGGCTGACGTACGGACTGTCGGCGACCGCTTCGGGAATCATGACCGCAGCCTAGGGCCCGCCGGGGGAGGCACCTGCTGCCGTAGGGCCTCCGTGACCCCCTTCTCGCGCGGTCCCAGGAACTGCGGGTCCGGGCGCAGCATCGCGTCCACCGCCGCCTTCCCGGCCGCGAAGAGCTCCCGGACGCCGCCGTACGCCCAGGTCGCGTCGTGCCGTTCGCCGGCCCCCACGCCGTAGGCGTCCACGCCCGCCGCCCCGCACAGGGCCAGCGCGCGCCGGATGTGGAAGCCCTGGCTGACCAGCACCGCTCGGTTCACCCCGAAGATCCGGTGCGCGCGGCTGCAGGAGTCCCAGGTGTCGAAGCCCGCGTAGTCACTGACGATCTTCCGCGCCGGGACCCCGTGCCGCAGCAGATAGGCCCGCATCGCGTCCGGTTCGTCGTAGTCGTGCCGGCTGTTGTCCCCGGTGACCAGCACCGCGCGGACCGTGCCCCGGTCGTACAGCGCGGCGGCGGTGTCGAGCCGGTGGGCGAGGTACGGGGACGGCTCGCCGTTCCACAGGCCGGCGCCGAAGACGATGGCGACCGGTGCCGCGGGCGCGTCGGCGACGGTCCGCACCCGCGGGCCGGCGGTGGCGTTCATCCAGGTGGCCGGGGCCAGCCCGAGCACCGCCGCGGCCACCACCGCCTGGTAGACGCGGCGTTGCCCGCGCCGGGTCCGTGGCAGCCGTACGCGGGCCACCGCGCCCCGTATCCGCCGCAGCAGTCCTGGCATCCCCTGCCCCCGTACGTGATCGCATCCGATCACGTCCGGTCGTGATCGATCCTGAAGCAAGCGACGCCGTCCGGCCGATGATGGTTGCAGGAGCACCTGGCATCGTGGCCGACGACGCCCGCACCCCCGAGAGCGAGGACCGCACCACCATGACGCCCGAGTCCGAGCGGCTGCCGTTCTTCGTCTACGGAACGCTGTGCCCCGGCGGGACCAACCACGCCTGGGCCCTGCGCGGCCGCACCGCGCGCGAGGAACCCGCCCGGATCACCGGCGCGCTGCTCTACGACGGCCCCGGCTACCCGTACGCCGTCGCCGGACCCCCGGAAGCGGTCGTGCACGGCGCCCTCGTCCTGCCCCGCGAGGCCGACTACGACGAGGTGCGCGCGACCCTCGACCGGCTGGAGGGCTACGCCCCCGGCGACCCGGCGAACCTCTACGAACGGGTGGCCACCGAGGCCGTCCGCACCGACGGGAGCACCGAACCGGCCTGGGTCTACCTCGCGGCCGAGCCGCTCGCCGGCCGGCTGCGCAGCACCGGCACCCCCGTCGAGGGCGGCGCCTGGCGCGGCGCGGCCGCGGCCGGCGGGCACGCCCCGGCTAACCTGGACGACCCCTCCCGAACCGACGGTCCCTCCTGCCCGGAGGGCCCTTCCCGTACCGCAGAACAGGTGTGACCCCGTGGCTCCCGCTTCCCCCTCCCCGTCCGAACGGCCCGCCCCCGGGCCGCTGCCCAAGGCCGAGCTGCATCTGCACATCGAAGGCACCCTGGAACCCGGACTGGCCTTCGCGCTGGCCGAGCGCAACGGCGTCACGCTCCCCTACGCCACCGAGGACGAGCTGCGCCGCGCCTACTCCTTCTCGGACCTCCAGTCGTTCCTGGACCTCTACTACGCGCTGATGGCCGTGCTGCGCACCGAGGACGACTTCGCCGACCTCGCCCACGCCTATCTGGCACGCGCCGAGGAGCAGGGCGTACGGCACGCCGAGATCTTCTTCGACCCGCAGGCGCACACCGCCCGCGGCGTCCCGGTCGGCACGGTCATCGGCGGGCTGGCCCGCGCGCTGGACAGCGCCGAGGAGACCTACGGCATCAGCACCCGCCTGATCATGTGCTTCCTGCGCGACGAGACCGCCGAGTCGGCCCTCGCGACCTTCGAGGCGGCCCGCCCGTACCTCGACCGGATCACCGCCGTCGGCCTGGACTCGGCCGAGGTCGGGCACCCGCCGTCGAAGTTCGAGGCGGTCTTCCGGCTCGCCAAGGAGGCCGGCCTCAAGTGCGTGGCGCACGCGGGGGAGGAGGGCCCGCCCGCGTACGTGTGGGAGGCCCTGGACGTGCTCGGCGTGGACCGGATCGACCACGGCGTGCGCTCCATGGAGGACGAGCGGCTGGTCGCCCGCCTCGCCGCCGAGCAGGTGCCGCTCACCGTCTGCCCGCTGTCCAACGTCCGGCTGCGGGTCATCGACGACCTCGCCGACCACCCGCTGCCCGCCATGCTGGAGGCCGGGCTGCTGGTGACCCTCAACTCCGACGACCCGGCCTACTTCGGCGGCTACGTGGACGACAACTTCACCGCCGTGCGCGACGCCCTCGGCCTGGACCCGGCGACGCTGCGCACCCTGGCCCGCAACTCCTTCCGCGCCTCCTTCCTGGACGAGGCGGTGCGCGAGAAGTACCTCAAGGAGGTCGACGCGCACGAGGCGGGCGCTCACCGGGAGTAGCGGACGCACACCGATCGCGCAGGGCGCGGCAGCCGGACGGAACACAGAGTTCGCCGCGGGGAAACGGGCCCGCAACGCCCGGCTGCCACGCTCCCGTCATGACGGCGCCGATACCGCACCCCTCCGCCCCGTCCTCCGCGCCCCTCGGCGCCGGGGACCTCGCCGCCGAGATCACCGCCCAGCTGAGCACCCGGCTCCGCACGGTCCGGCTGCACGGCTTCCACCGCCCCGGACCGGCCGCCCCCACCCTCGTCGCGGTGGCCCACGGCAGCCGCGATCCGCGCGCGCTGCCCACCGTCCGCGCGCTCCTCGACCGGGTCCGCGCGCTCCGCCCCGGCCTCCCGGTACGGCTCGGCCACCTCGAACTCAACCGTCCGCTGCTCGCCGACACCCTCGCGGAGCTGTCCGGCCGGGCCGTCCTCGTACCGCTGCTCTTCGGCCACGGCCACCACGTCACCCACGACCTGCCCGCCGCGCTGGCCGCCGCCCCGCACCTCACCGGCCGGATCGCCGAGCCGCTCGGGCCGCACCCGCTGCTCGCCGAGGCGCTGCACGGCAGGCTGCTGGAGGCCGGTGCCACCGCCGGCCGCGACTGGACCGCCGTGGTCCTGGCCGCCGCCGGCTCCCGGGCCGCGCGCTCCGCCCGGGACACCGAGCGCACCGCCGCACTCCTCTCCGCCTGCCTCGGCGGCCTGCCCGTGGTCCCCGCCTACGCGTCCGCCGCCACCCCGTCCGTGCCCGACGCGGTCCGGGAACTGACCGCCCGCGGCCACGAACGGATCGCCGTCGCCGGCTGCTTCACCGCGCCCGGCCGCTTCGCCACCCAGTGCGCGCAGGCCGCCCCCGGGGCCGCCGCCGCGCCCCTGGGCGACCACCCCGCACTGGCCCGTCTGGTCCTGCACCGCTACGACCAGGCGCTCCTGACGCGTACCGGATCCGACCCCGAGAGCACCAGGGCGGCTACCGTCGCTGTATGACGGGCACCTCACCGACCATCCCCGGCTACACCCCGGCCGACACCGAGCGCTGGGTCCCCGAGCCCGACAAACGGCCCGGCCGCACCGCCTTCCAGCGCGACCGCGCCCGCGTGCTGCACTCCGCCGCGCTGCGCAGGCTGGCCGGCAAGACACAGGTCGTCACCCCCGGCGCGCACACCCACGCCTGGGACGCCACCCCGCGCACCCGGCTGACCCACTCCCTGGAGTGCGCCCAGGTCGGCCGCGAACTGGGCGCCGCGCTCGGCTGCGACCCGGACCTGGTCGAGACCGCCTGTCTGGCGCACGATCTCGGCCACCCGCCCTTCGGCCACAACGGCGAGCAGGCCCTCAACGAAGTCGCCGCGTCCTGCGGCGGCTTCGAGGGCAACGCCCAGTCGCTGCGGCTGCTGGCCCGTCTGGAGCCCAAGCGCTTCGTGTCCGCCCCGGGCGGCACCGTGCTCAGCGTCGGCCTGAACCTCTCCCGCGCCGCCCTCGACGCCGCCACCAAGTACCCCTGGCCGCGCGGCGGCCACCCCACCGACCCCGGCTCCCGGAAGTTCGGGGTCTACGAGGACGACCTGCCGGTCTTCGGGTGGTTCCGGCAGGGCACGCCCGACGGGGCGCAGAGCTTCGAGGCCCAGGTCATGGACTGGTCCGACGACGTCGCGTACTCGGTGCACGACGTCGAGGACGGACTGCACGCCGGGCACCTCGACCCCAACGTCCTGCTCGCCGACCCCGAGCGCGCCGAGATCTTCGCGGTCGCCGCCGAGCGCTATGCGCCGGGCGCCGGCGACGCGGAGCTGGCCGCGGCGCTGGACCGCCTGCTGGAGCAGGAGTGGTGGCCGCACGGCTACGACGGCTCCGCCCTCGCCCAGGCCCGCCTCAAGGACGCCACCAGCCAGCTGATCGGCCGCTTCTGCCTGGCCGCCGAGGCCGCGACCCGCGTCCGGTGGGGGAGCGGCCGGCTCACCCGCTACGGAGCGGAGCTGGTGGTTCCGGCCGAAACCCGGCTGGAATGCGCCGTTTTGAAAGCCGTCGCCGACCGCTACGTCATGCAGCGCCCCGACCAGGAAGCGCTCCGCGCCGACCAGCGCATCGTCATCGCCGAACTGGCCGAGGCACTGCTCGCCCGCGCCCCGGACGGCCTTGACCCACAGTTCCGTTCGCTGTTCGACGCGGCCCCCGACGACACCGCCCGGATGCGCGCCGTCATCGACCAGATCGCGGCCTTGACGGACCTCTCGGCACGCTCTCTGCACGCCCGCCTCACCCGACGCCCTGGTAACGCAGAGGCCAACCCAGGGTGACCCTAGGGGGGAAGCCCCTCTTCCCCCCTTACGCTCCGTGCGGGACGCTCGAAGCCGACCGTTTTCGAACGGGGGTCGCGGACAACCCCACCACCACCGAACACCTCTACGGGGGAAAGCGAACCGGGACCGCACCCGGGGACCGACCAGGGGGGAACCGACCAGCCGGACGAACCAGCCGGAACCGACCGGGGGAAGCACCAGCACACCGGAGACCGAACCGGGGCACATCGGGGGCGTTTACGGACGCGGACGCGGACGTACGGCACCGCAACGAGGAGGAAGCAAGTGGTCGACGCACACCAGACGTTCGTCATCGTCGGGGGTGGCCTGGCCGGAGCCAAGGCGGCGGAGACGCTCCGCTCCGAAGGCTTCACCGGCCGGGTGATCCTCATCTGTGACGAGCGCGACCACCCCTACGAACGGCCCCCGCTCTCCAAGGGGTACCTGCTCGGCAAGGAAGAGCGCGACAGCGTCTTCGTCCATGAACCCGCCTGGTACGCCCAGGCCCACATCGAGCTCCACCTGGGCCAGCCCGCCGTCCATCTGGACCCCGACGCCAAAACCGTACGCCTCGGCGACGGCACCCTGATCGCCTACGACAAGCTGCTGCTGGCCACCGGCGCCGAACCGCGCCGCCTCGACATCCCCGGCACCGGCCTGGCCGGCGTCCACCACCTGCGGCGCCTCGCGCACGCCGAACGGCTGCGCGGCGTGCTGGCCTCCCTCGGCCGGGAGAACGGCCAGTTGGTCATCGCCGGCGCCGGCTGGATCGGCCTGGAGGTCGCCGCAGCCGCCCGCTCCTACGGCGCCGAGGTCACCGTCGTCGAGGCCGCCCCCACCCCGCTGCACGGCATCCTGGGCCCCGAACTCGGCGGCCTGTTCACCGACCTGCACCGCGAACACGGCGTCCGCTTCCACTTCGGCGCCCGCTTCACCGAAATCGTCGGCCAGGACGGCATGGTGCTCGCCGTGCGCACCGACGACGGCGAGGAACACCCCGCCCACGACGTGCTCGCCGCGATCGGCGCCGCGCCGCGCACCGCGCTCGCCGAACAGGCCGGCCTCGACCTCGTCGACCGCGCGGCCGGCGGCGGCATCGCGGTGGACGCCGCGCTGCGCACCTCCGACCCGTACATCTACGCCGCGGGCGACGTCGCCGCCGCCGACCACCCCCTCCTCGACACCCGCCTGCGCGTCGAACACTGGGCCAACGCCCTCAACGGCGGCCCCGCGGCCGCCCGCGCCATGCTCGGCCAGGACGTCAGCTACGACCGCATCCCGTACTTCTTCTCCGACCAGTACGACGTCGGCATGGAGTACTCCGGCTACGCCCCGCCCGGCTCCTACGCACAGGTCGTCTGCCGCGGCGACGTCGCCAAGCGGGAGTTCATCGCCTTCTGGCTCGCCGCCGACGGCCGGCTGCTGGCGGGCATGAACGTCAACGTCTGGGACGTCGCCGAGAACATCCAGCAGCTCATCCGCGCCAACCACCCGCTGGACCCGATCAAGCTGGCCGATCCGGAGGTTCCGCTCACCGCGCTGCTCCCGTAGCGTGCGCGTATGACGCAGCGCACCGGCCCCGCCCACCCCGGTGGTGACGCCCCGGACCTCGTCACCTTCGACGACGTCCGGGACGCCGCCCGGCGGCTGGCGGGCGTGGCCCACCGCACCCCCGTGCTCCGCTCCCGCACCCTCGACGCGGCGGTCGGCGCCGAGGTGCACCTCAAGTGCGAGAACTTCCAGCGGGTCGGCGCCTTCAAGTTCCGCGGCGCCTACAACGCCCTCTCCCGGCTCTCACCGGAACAACTGGCCCGCGGCGTCGCCGCCTACTCCTCGGGCAACCACGCCCAGGCCGTCGCGCTGGCCGCGCGGGAGCTGGGCAGCCACGCCGTCATCGTCATGCCCGAGGACGCCCCGCGGTCCAAGACCGACGCGACCGCCGGCTACGGCGCCGAGATCGTCCGCTACGACCGCTACACCGCCGACCGCGCCGCCCTCGCCCAGCAGCTCGCCGAGGAACGCGGACTGGCCCTCATCCCGCCCTACGAGCATCCGCACATCATCGCGGGACAGGGCACCGCCGCCCTGGAGCTGCTGGAGGAGACCGGCCGGCTCGACGCGCTGCTGGCCCCCATCGGGGGCGGCGGGCTGATGGCCGGCTCGGCCACCGCCGCCACCGCGCTGGCACCGGACATCCGCATGATCGGCGTCGAGCCCGAGGCCGGCGACGACACCCGCCGCTCGCTGGCCGCCGGCCACCCCGTCACCATCCCCGTCCCGCGCACCATCGCCGACGGGCAGGCCGTCGACACCCCCGGCGCCCTGACCTTCGCCATCAACCGGCGCCTGCTCGACTCCGTCGTCCTGGTCAGCGACGACGAGATCCGCGCCGCCATGCGGTTCGCCTTCGAACGGCTGAAGATCGTCACCGAACCCAGCGGCGCCAGCGCCCTCGCCGCCCTCCTGGCCGGCCGCGTCAGCCCCCTCCCGGCCCGCATCGGCGTGATCATCTCCGGCGGCAACATCGGCCCGGACCGCTTCACCGAACTCCTGGGGTGACCCCGGGCGACGGGGCCGCCACCGTGGGCGCCCGGACGGGAGTGTCCGACCCCGGCCGTAGAATTCACGCGTGGCAGGCAGGATCAACGATGACGATGTGAAGGCGGTACGGGACGCGGTCCCGATCGACGCCGTCGTGTCCGAATACCTCCAGCTCCGCAATGCCGGTGGCGGCAACCTCAAGGGCCTGTGCCCCTTCCACGACGAGAAGTCCCCGTCGTTCCACGTCAGCCCCGCCAAGGGCCTGTACCACTGCTTCGGCTGCCAGGAGGGCGGCGACACCGTCGACTTCGTCATGAAGATCGACCACCTCTCCTTCGCCGAGACCATCGAGCGCCTCGCCTCCCAGGCCGGCATCACCCTGCGCTACGAGGAGGGCGGCTACAGCCCCGGCCGCCAGCAGGGCGAACGCACCCGCCTGGTGGAGGCCCACAAGGCCGCCGCCCAGTTCTACGCCGAGCAGCTCGACAGCCCCGAGGCCGAGATCGCCCGCGCGTTCCTCGCCGAGCGCGGCTTCGACCAGGCCGCCGCCCAGCACTTCGGCGTCGGCTACAGCCCGGCCGGCTGGGACCACCTCACCCGCTTTCTGCGCGGCCGCCGCTTCACCGACCAGGAGCTGGTCCTCTCCGGCCTCTCCCAGGAGGGCCGCCGCGGCCCCATCGACCGCTTCCGCGGCCGGCTGATGTGGCCGATCCGCGACATCGCCGGCGAGGTCGTCGGCTTCGGCGCCCGCAAGCTCCGCGACGACGACAACGGCCCCAAGTACCTCAACACCCCCGAGACGCCCCTCTACCGCAAGTCGCAGGTCCTCTACGGCATCGACCTCGCCAAGAAGGAGATCGCCCGGACCAACCGCGCCGTGGTCGTCGAGGGCTACACCGATGTGATGGCCTGCCACCTGGCCGGCATCACCACCGCCATCGCCACCTGCGGTACGTCCTTCGGCGAGGGCCACATCAAGATCCTCCGGCGGCTGCTGATGGACAACTCCGGCTCCGAGGTCGTCTTCACCTTCGACGGCGACGCCGCAGGCCAGAAGGCCGCCCTGCGCGCCTTCGAGGACGACCAGAAGTTCGCCGCCGAGACCTCCATCGCCATCACCCCGGGCGGCATGGACCCCTGCGACCTGCGGCTCGCCAAGGGCGACCAGGCCGTCGCCGACCTCGTCGAGTCCCGCACGCCGCTCTTCGAGTTCGCGCTGCGGCACGTCGTCTCCCGGCACAACCTGGACACCACCGTGGGCCGGGCCGCCGCGCTGGACGAGGCGGCCCCCATCGTCGCCCACATCAAGAACAGCTCCATCCAGCACGAATCCGCCGTCCAGCTCGCCGGCATGCTCGGCATCCTGGACACCCAGTTCGTCGTCAAGCGCGTCGCCCAGCTCGCCCGCTGGGCCCGCGAACGGGGCCGCGACGGCCGCCCCGACCAGAACCGCGGACCGCAGCGCCGCCCGGCCTCCGCGCCAGAGCAGGCCCGCCCCGCCCCCGGCCCGCGCGGCCCCGCGCTCAACCTCCGCAGCCCCGCCCACCGCGTCGAGCGCGAACTGCTCAAGCTCGCCCTTCAGCGCCCCGACCTGGTCTCCCCGGCCTTCGACGCGTACGGCGCCGACGAGTTCACCGCACCGCCCTACGCCGTGGTCCGCCAGTGCATCGAGGACGCCGGCGGCGCCACGGCCGGCGCCTCCGACGACGACTACGTCGCCCGGGTGCGCGAGGCCGCCCCCGACGACACCGTCCGCGCCATGGTCACCGAGCTCACCGTCGAACCGCTGCACACCCGCCGCGACCCCGACGAGGCGTACGCCGGCGTCCAGTTGGTCACCGTCCGCCTCGCCGCCGTCAACCAGCGCGTCACGGAGATCCGCGGCACCCTCCAGCGCCTCGGCCCCCGCGCCGACCCCGAGCACCTCGCCGCCGTGCAGAACGAACTGTGGGTACTCCAGCAGTACGGCCAGTCCCTCCGCGAACGGGGCTACGCCGCGCTGTAGGGCTGCCGCTCGGACCCGGCCCCGGGCCCCGGGAACACCCCGCGGTAGCCGTCCGGTCACGGACCGGACTCAAAAAGTGGTCGCACGCCCCTCGTGGCGGGAGTGTGTCGTACCCCACACTGAGGAGCGGTGCCTGAGTCATCGGAGCGCGGCGGGTCCGGTCGTACGCCCCCGGAAACCCCCGCGGAACCGCTCTCGATGTACGGGACGGACGGCGGCTCGGCCGCCACCGTACCCGGCCTTTCTGCCGCCTCAGCAGCGATCACCCTGGAGGTCGCCCCCGTGCAGAGCCAGACCCTCGCCGACGCGCCGGCCGCCGCGGAACCCGCCGACGAGCCGGCCCCGGAGCCGGTCACCGTGGTGCAGCAGGCCGAACCGCCCGCCGCCGAGCTGCTCCTGGAGGAGATCCCCCAGGAGCCGGCGGTCCCGGACCCCGGCCCCGCGCCCCGCGCCGAGACCGGCAGCCCGTCCTCCGACCTCTTCCGCCAGTACCTCCGCGAAATCGGCCGGATCCCGCTGCTCACCGCCGCCGAGGAGGTCGACCTCGCGCGCCGCGTGGAAGCCGGCCTCTTCGCCGAGGAGAAGCTCACCAACACCCCCGACCTCTCCTCCCAACTCGCTTACGACCTCGACCAGTTGGTGGTCCTGGGCCGGATGGCCAAGCGCCGCCTGATCGAGGCGAACCTGCGCCTGGTGGTCTCCGTCGCCAAGCGCTACGTCGGCCGCGGCCTGACCATGCTCGACCTCGTCCAGGAGGGAAACCTCGGACTGATCCGTGCCGTCGAGAAGTTCGACTACGCCCGCGGCTACAAGTTCTCCACCTACGCGACCTGGTGGATCCGCCAGGCGATGTCCCGCGCGCTGGCCGACCAGGCCCGGACCATCCGCGTCCCGGTCCACGTCGTCGAGCTGATCAACCGCGTGGTGCGCGTCCAGCGCCGGATGCTCCAGGAACGCGGCTACGAACCCACCCCCGAGGAGGTCGCCGCCCACCTCGACCTGACCGGGGAACGCGTCAGCGAAGTGCTGCGGCTGGCCCAGGAACCGGTCTCGCTGCACGCCCCCGTCGGCGAGGAGGAGGACGTCGCCCTCGGCGACCTCATCGAGGACGGCGACGCCGCCTCACCCGTCGAATCCGCCGCTTTCCTGCTGCTCCGCGAGCACCTCGACGCGGTCCTGTCCACGCTCGGCGAACGCGAACGCAAGGTCGTCCAGCTCCGCTACGGACTCGCCGACGGCCGGCCCCGCACCCTGGAGGAGATCGGCCGGATCTTCGGCGTCACCCGCGAACGCATACGGCAGATCGAGTCCAAGACCCTCAACAAGCTCCGCGACCACGCCTTCGCCGACCAGCTCCGCGGCTACCTGGACTGACCCCGCGGCCCGCGGCAGAGCGCCCGGGCCCCCGGTACGTCACCCCTCCCGCCGGTCCGCCCACGCACCCGGATGGATCTCGTCGCGCACCGTCGCGTACTGCTGCCGCACGGCCTGCCCCACCGGCAGCTCCTCACCCGGCTCGAACACCTGGCTCGCCGCGGCCGGCCACTGCGGCGGATCCACCCAGACGGACCCGCCGCCCGGCCCGGCCTCCGCACCGGCGGCCGGCGCCAGCGTGCCGTGCGCCACCCCCCACGCCCAGGCCGCCTGCCGCGCCGCACCCAGCGCCGCGTAATCGGCCGGCTGCGGCACCACGACCTGTACCCCGAACAGCCCCGGCGCGGCCGCCTGCACCGCACCCAGCTCCGCCGCCGCACCCAGCAGGAACACCCGGCGCACCGCCACGCCCCGCCCGCGCAGCACGTCCAGCGCGTCCGCGAGGCCGCACAGCATGCCCTCCACGGCCGCTCGCGCCATGTGCTCCGGCTTCATGCTCTCGCGCCGCATCCCGTGCAAGGACCCGGCGGTGTGCGGCAGATGGGGTGTCCGCTCGCCCTCCAGATAGGGCAGCAGCACCATCCCGTACGCACCGGGCGACGACTTCAGCGCCAGGTCGGACAGCCCCTGGAGGTCCGTCCCCAGCATCTCCGCCGCGCCCCGCAGCACCCGCACCGCGTTGCTGGTGTGCACCACCGGCAGATGCCGCCCGGTCGCGTCGGCGAAGGAGGTGATCGTGCCGCTGGGGTCCACCAGCGCCTCGTGGTGGATGCCGAACACCGACCCCGAGGCGCCCAGCGACACCACGGCGTCGCCCTCCCCGACGCCCAGTCCGAAGGCGGCCGCCATCGTCTCGCCCGTACCGGCCGAGATCAGCAGCCCCTCCGGGGTGAACCCGGCGGTCCCCGAAGGACCCAGCACCTCCGGCAGCCGCACCTGATGGCCCAGCGCCAGTTCCACCAGATCCGGCCGGTACGACGCACTCGCCGCCGACCAGAAACCCGTCCCCGAGGCCGCGCCCCGGTCCGTGGTCCGCCGGGCCGGCCGCCCCAGCAGCTGCCACACCAGCCAGTCGTGCGGCTGCATGACCTCCGTCACCCGGGCCGCGTTCTCCGGCTCCGTACGCGCCAGCCAGCGCAGCTTGGTCACCGGATGCGCGGCCTGCGGCACCGCCCCGACGGCCTGCGCCCACGCGGTACGCCCGCCCAGCGAGTCCACCAGGTCCGCCGCCGCGCTCTGCGCCCGCCTGTCATTGCCCAGCAGCGCGGGCCGTACGAGGTTGCCGTCCGCGTCCAGCACCAGCAGCCCGTGCTGCTGTGCCGAGACCCCGATGGCCTGCACGCCCTCCAGAAGCCCGCCGCCGGCCGCCTCGCCCAGTGACATCAGCCACGCCTGAGGATCGGCCTCCGGCCCCTTCTCGACCGGGTGCGGCGCATACCCCTGCCTGATGACGGCACCCGTGTCCGCATCGCAGACGACGATCCGTGTGCTGTCGGACGAACTGTCCAATCCGGCGACTATCCCCATGGCCCCAGATGATGCCCCATGGGGCGCATAGGGAAAGAGTCAGGGTTTGCCCGACCGGACACCGCCCGGGATCACCGGCTCAGGTGTTGCTGGTGCCCCACTCGTCCTCGGTTGACGCGCGCTGCTCGCGCAGCGACCGCACCCGGCTGCCCACGGACGCGGGCAGGTGCCCCTCGACCTTGGCCGAGACCTTCCCGAACGCCTTCGACGCCGCGTCCCGCCCGGTCAGCGCCACCGATTCGGCGCTGTTCCGGACCGCCGGATTCCGCGTGACCCGCTGGGCGGCCTTGCGGATCTGCTCATACCGCTCCCGGCCGGCCCGTGAGCCGAGCACGTAGCCCGTGGCCAGTCCCGCCATGAACGTGAGCCGGTAGCGCATCGCTCCACCCTTCCTTCTCTGTGGTCCCGTCCGGTGCCACCGCGCACCGCGTCCCGGGCTTGCCGCGCGCCTACCCTCCGGGGCCGGAGATCACCCGAGGTGACCTGAGGCGATACCGATTGGCGGAGCACCCCCCTGCTTGCGCTAATGTATGTGTCGCAGCGAGCGCGCGCCGTCCGGAGCCCCGGACAGCGGTGCATTCGAGGCACACAGAGCAATCCCCTGTAGCTCAATTGGCAGAGCAGCCGGCTGTTAACCGGCAGGTTACTGGTTCGAGTCCAGTCGGGGGAGCTCGGTCCCCTGTAGCTCAATTGGCAGAGCATTCGGCTGTTAACCGGAGGGTTACTGGTTCGAGTCCAGTCGGGGGAGCAGAGAAAAAGGACCTCGTAAGGGGTCCTTTTTTCATGCCGGTGGAACCGAACCCCCGGTGATCGAAGTCCTCTTGGGCGTGCAAGGTCGCCCGACGACGGCCCTCACGGGCAGCAGATCGTATGAGCGGCTATGCTGCGGCAGACGGCGCGCACAAATGTGCGCGACGCGCCGTGGAGGGGGCGGTAGCTCAGCCGGTTAGAGCAGCGGACTCATAATCCGTCGGCCGTGGGTTCGAGTCCCACCCGCCCCACCACAGCCCGATGCAGCAGAAACGATCATGTTTCCTCAGCCCGGGCGGTGCACGGCACCGAGGGCCCTCACACGATCCGTGAGGGCCTTTTTCGTACGCCCGGGTCCCGGACGGCGAGGAGTCCGGAGGAGGGGCCGGGGCGGCTTTCCGTCTGCCGGCCGGGGATGACGCTCCCGCGGTCACCAGAGCTTGTCGATCTCGCCGGGGTGCAGCTCCAGGCGGGTGTGCCGGAACGCGGTGCGGGACTCCCGGGCCGTGGTGGAGAAGAAGTCGGCCATGGTGACCTTGTCGAAGCCGGGCCGGTCGCTGGGGAACGGGGCCGTGGGTGTTCCCCCGACGAGCACCGTTCCGGGCAGCAGCTGCCAGCCGGCGCTTTCGTAGAAGCTTCGCAGCGGCCGGTCGCAGGTGAACACTCCCAGGTCCAGGCCGGAGCGGGACATCGCCTCGCGGGCGGCGGCCACCAGGCGGCGGCCGTGGCCCCGGCCGCGGGCGGCCTGCCGCGTCACCACGGTGCTGAGCCCGCCGGCCCGGTAGTGCCGGCCGGCGTGCACCAGCGGTTTGCTGAGGATGTCCAGGGCGGCGAGCACCGTGCCGTCGTCCACGAGCAGCATCGACCGGGGGTGCAGCGCGGGGTCGTGGCCGGTGTCGGAGTCGTGGTCGGCCGGCGGGTCGCTCGGGGGCCATGCCTCGTCGTGGAGTTCCCGCACCTGGGCGCGGAGGTCGGGCGGGGTCGCGGCTTCGGGGAAGGAGAGGAGCTGCACGCGCCGATTGTGCACATCCGTCCCCTGGGTGAACACCCGGACAGGGCCCGGGTTTTCGCTTCTGTGGGTGAGCGGCCGTCAGATGATCGGGGGCCGCCCCAGCCGGGTCATCCGCCAGACCGTGCGCCAGCGGATCGGCCGACGCCGGCCGCAGGGTGTGCGTACCCCTTCGGCGAAGCCGGCGGCCCAGGCGCGCAGACCTGCCGCGGAGCGGCTGCGTACGGCCGTCAGTACCGCCCATACGCCCAGGTAGAGCGGCACCAGGACGGCCGGCAGGTGGCGTTTCGCCAGCCACACCCGGTTCCTGGCGACCATTCGGTGGTAGACCGCGTGCCGGGTCGGCGAGGTGTAGGGGTGCTGGAGCACGAGGTCCGGTTCGTAGCGGATGCGCCAGCCGTCGTCCAACGCCCGCCAGGCCAGGTCGGTTTCCTCGTGCGCGTAGAAGAAGTCCTCGGGCCAGTCGCCGATCCGGTCCAGCATCGCCATGGACAGCGAGTGCCCGCCGCCGAGGAACGTCGTCACCGGTCCGCCGCGGCGGGGGTCGCCGACCCGCAGCCGGGGGACGTGCCGGCGCTGGGTCCGGCCCAGCTCGTCGGCGATGCGGAAGCTGATGACGCCCAACTCGGGTTCCCGCTCGTGCAGTTCGGCGACCCGTCGCAGGACGTCCGGGCTGATCAGCAGGCCGTCGTCGTCCAGGTCGACCACCACGTCGACGTCCCCGAGCTTGCGCAGCTCGTCGAGGGCCACGTTTCTGCCGCCGGAGACACCGAGGTTCTCGCTCAGCTCGACGCCGTGCGCGCCATGGGGGAGGGACGGCAGCGGGGAGCCGTTCCCGACGACCACGACGTGGACCGGCTGGAGGTCCTGCTTGGCGACCGAATCCAGCAGTGCGTGGAGTTCGGCGGGGCGGTTCCCCATGGTCAAGACGGCGACGCCTACGCGCAGATGAGGCACAGAAGGATGCTCCGTTCTCAGCGGCCCCGGCGGTGACCGGTGCGGTGCCCGGGGGGACGGCCTCGGGCGTGACCGGTGCGGTGTGCTCGCGCGAGCCGGTCGGGTTCTCGGCAGGCCCGGTCGGCCTGTTCCGGATGCTAGTCCCCGGGGAACGCGGTTGCGCGCCACGGCACTCGCGCGGCGACATCCCCGTCGTACGCGCGAGTAGCAGGAGGACGGACGCTCCGTACGGCGGGCGGGGAGGCGCGAGCGCACCATGGAAGGGCCAGGGGTTCACGGAGGGGACGGCGGGGGGTGAGAGGAGGAGCCCCTCATGATGGAGGTCAAGACCATAGACAAGCCGGACGAGCGGCGTGACTTTCCCCGAGGCCACCTCGAAGCGCTGCACCTGACCGGGCTGGACTTCGCCGTGGCCACCTTTGAGCCGGGCTGGCGCTGGTCGGAGTCGGTGGGGCCGATCGCCGGGACGGACAGCTGCGAGGTCCACCACAACGGCTTCATGGTGCAAGGACGTATGCGCATACGGATGGACGACGGCGCGGAGTCCGAGGTGGGTCCGGGCGATGTCTTCGTCTGTCCGCCCGGACACGACGCCTGGGTCGTCGGCGACGAACAAGTCGTCGTGTACGACTTCGCGGGCGGTATGGCGGTGGGGTACGCCAAGGCGAAGGAGTAGGAGTCAGGAGTAGGAGTAGGGGCGGCAGTCAGGGAGAAGAGGGGAAGAGGGAGGCTGAGGGGGAGCAGGAGGGGTGTGCCAGGTCCAGGTCCGGGGAATTCGGGCCGGGGCCTGGTGACGTGTGCCACGTGCGGGTTTCCGTGGCGATCGGGATGTCTAGGAATGCGTTCGGTGGGCAGGGGAGCGGGACGGTCCGGTCATGCGGAATACATCAGGGGGCGACCCCGTTGCCGCAGCCGGGGACCGCAGGAACAGCAGCACAGCCTCGACAGACCGGAAGCAGGGACATACGCATGAGCACCGTTGAGCTCACCAAGGAAAACTTCGACGACATCGTCTCCGGCAACGACTTCGTCCTGATCGACTTCTGGGCCGAGTGGTGCGGCCCCTGCAAACAGTTCGGCCCGGTCTTCGAGCGCTCGTCCGAGAAGCACGACGACCTGGTGTTCGCCAAGGTGGACACGGAGGCGCAGCCCGAGCTGGCGCAGGCGTTCCAGATCCAGTCCATCCCGACGGTGATGATCGTCCGGGACAACATCGCGGTGTTCGCCCAGCCGGGCGCGCTGCCGGCCGAGGCCCTGGAGGACGTCATCGGCCAGGCCCGCGCGCTGGACATGGAGGAGGTCCGGGCCTCGGTCACCGAGGCCCAGCAGGACGAGCAGGCGCAGGCCGAGCAGGCCCAGTAGGCTCTGGGCTCGTGAGCGAGCTACTTCTGGTCCGGCACGGCGAGACCGAGTGGAGCCGGAACGGTCGGCACACCAGTTGGACCGACCTGCCGCTGACCGCCAACGGTGAGGAGCAGGCCCGCGCGCTGCGTCCGCTGCTGTCGGACCGGAAGATCGGGCAGGTCTGTGCCAGCCCGAGGGCGCGGGCCCTGCGCACCGCCGAGCTGGCCGGCCTCCCCGAGCCGGAGATCGACCCGGACCTGCGGGAATGGGACTACGGCGGTTACGAGGGCATCGCCACCGCCGAGATCCACCGCGAGCGGCCCGGCTGGTACCTGTTCAGCGACGGCGTCCCGCCCGGCCCCGAAGGGCATCCGGGGGAGTCACCCGACGAGGTCGGGGCGCGCGCCGACCGGGTGCTGGCCCGCCTCACGCCGTACCTCGATGCCGACGACGGTGATGTGGTGCTGGTGGGGCATGCGCACTTCTCGCGCGTACTGGCCGCCCGCAGGCTGGGGCTGCCGGCCTCCGCGGGCGGGCTGTTCACGTTCGAGACCGGGGCGGTCTGCGTCCTGGGGACCGAACACGACCGGCCCGCGGTGGTGGCCTGGAACGCCCGGAGTCTTTAGCTCGGGGACCTGGGGCCCGGCAGCCTGTGGCCCGGGTCGGTCCGGCCGCTCGCGCCCTCCGCGGGACGGGTTACGGCGCCATCGGGTCCAGGTGCAGCGGCTGCACCTTGCCCTCGATCATGGCGCCGAGGCCCATGACCGCGCAGGTGTCGGGGCGGTCCGCGGTGTGCACCGGCATGGTGGTGGCCTGATGGATCATCGGCTCCAGGCCGGGGATCAGCGCACTGCCGCCCGCGAGCATGATGCCGCGCTCCCCGAGGTCGGCCACCAGATCGGGCGGGCAGCGGCGCAGCACCGCCCCGATGCCGTCGAGGATCGCGGTCAGCGGGGTGGTGATGGCATCCAGTACCCGCTCGGTGTCGACATGCACGGAGCGCGCCATTCCGCTGACCACGTCCCGGCCGTGCACCTCGGTGGAGCCGGGCGTCCGCCCGTCGCCGCCGGAGAGGATCAGCTGGAGCGGGCGGACGGCCTGGCCCGCCAGCATCAGTTCGTGGTGCAGCCGCAGATGCTGGATGACGGCGTGATCGATGGCGTTGCCGCCCACCTGCACGGTCTCCGCGGCCACGATCGACCCCAGTGACAGCACCGCGACCTGGGTCGTGCCCGCGCCGCACACCACGATCATCGTCGCCTCCGGCTGCTCCACCGGGAGGCCGGAGCCGATCGCGGCGGCCACCAGGGTGTCGACCAGCTCGACCCGGCGCGCGCCGAGCCCGGTGAGCGTCTCCACGGCCGCACGCTGGGCCAGCGGCTCACTGCCGTACGGAAGACAGACCGCGGCCCGCATCGTGGGCCGGCGCCGCCACGTCTTGCGCAGCTTGTCGCCGACCAGGGTGCGCAGCAGCCGCTGGGCCATGTCGATGTCGACGACCGTCCCGCCGGACACCGGGCGGACCACCCGGATGTAGTCGGGGGTGCGGCCGTCCATCACCTCGGCCTGGGCGCCCACCGCGAGCAGCGCCCCGGTGCGGGTGTTGACGGCGGCGACGGTCGGTTCGTCGACCACCAGCCCCTGGTTCTTCACATACACCCTGGTCCGGGCCGCGCCGAGGTCGACGGCGGCCGAGCAGCGCCGCAATTGGGCGAGGCTGATGGTCATGGGTGATTCCTCCCCGATGGGCCGAGATGGACGAAGCGCTCGCGCGGTCCGTCCGCACGGACCGCTCCGTGCGCCATCCTCTGGGCGCCCGCGGAGCTCCGCCTGTTGGGAGCGTCCGGTCGGGGGACGGGGCGGGGGCGGTTGCTGCGGCCGGGTGACCTCCCGGTGGCGGGACGCGGCCGGCCGGTGCTCAGTCGACGCGTCGCTGGTACAGCCCCCAGGTGAATTCGGCGACGAGCTTTTCCGGGGTGCCGTCCGGACCGGGAGCCGTACAGGCCAGGCGCCAGCGGGTCGGCGCGCTGCCCTCCAACGGGCGGGCCGGGGCGAAGGCCCGGGCGACCTCGTCGACGGTGCAGCACCACGGAGCGAGGTCCGGCGCCGTCCGCAACTCGGGAGCGGCCGCACCGGGCGCCCGTACGAGCCATGCGTTCCAGACGGTGCCGCGCCGCTCGTCGGTGAGCACCTCGAACCGCAGATCGGGCCAGAGCGGGACCGGCCAGGTGAGAACCTTGCAGGTCAGGTCGCCGATCCGGCGGGTGGTGAGGGACTCGGGGGCGCCGAGCAGCGCACGGTACGGCTGCACGCCGCGCCCCCGCGGGGTGTGCATCGTCGCCTGCCAGCGGCGATTGGCCTCCCTCATCTGCGCGCGCGTGACGCCCAGGGCGCGCAGCGCGTCCTCGACCCGGCCGGGGTGGTGGTCGGCCATCCGGCGCAGCAGTACGCACTGGAAGGCGACCGGTCCGGGCAGGTCGGCGGGGGCGCCGGGACCGGTGGGGGTGCCGGCGCCGGTGGGCGGGTCGTTGTCGGCGGTGGGATTCATGGGGACATGGTGGTCGACGGTGGCGTCTCAGGTGTGCGGACCGTGGCGTATCACGGTGCGCGGCCGGTGCCATACCACGGTGTGCGGGCGGTCACGTATCACGGTGTGCGGACGGTGCCGTGTCACGGTGTGCGGACGGTGGCGGCCCCACCCGCCCGGCGTTCGACCAGTACTTCCATCCCGTCCAGCAGGCGCTCCAGCCCGAAGTCGAAGAGCGTCCCCAGGTTCACCTTGTCGTCGTCGGTCCCGGCCATTCCCGCGTACATCGGGTACGAGCCGGACGTGAGGATGCCCTCGAACACCGGATCCATTGCCGCCATCCACTGCTCCTGGTCCATCCCGGTCTCCTGCTCGGCCTCCAGGTCGTCCTCCAGGCCGGCGGCGGTGGACAGGACGAAGCCCAGCAGCGTCAGGGCCATGTGGATCAGCGTCACCGGATCCATTCCCTCGACCCGCGCCATGGTCCATTCGACCAGCGCCATCGCCCGCGGCATCGGCTGCGGGCGGGTGAGCGACAGGTACTGCGCCAGCCACGGGTGCCGCTGGTAGAGCTCCCACTGGAGCCGCGCGCCGGCCTCCATCCGCTCGCGCCAGCCGTCCGGTGCGGGATCGGGAAGGGTGACGTCCGCGAACGCGGCGTCCGCCATCAGCAGCACCAGTTCGTCCTTGTTGGCCACGTGGCGGTAGAGCGCCATCGAGGACATCCCGAACTCGGCGGCGACCCGGCGCATCGACAGGCCCCGCAGGCCCTCGGCGTCGGCGACCTTGACGGCGGCGCTGACGATGCGGTCCCGGTTCAGTCCGCCGCCGTCGGGCTCCCGCGGCGCCCGCTCCGGAGCGGGGGCGCCGCGGGCGGGCTTCCGGGCCCGGGTCTGTGGCTGGTCCGGGGGCCCGGCCTGCGGGTCGCTGACCACCGTGCCGACGCCCGGTACGGCCTGTACGACGCCCTCCTGACGCAGCGTCGTCAGTACCTTCGTGGCGGTCGCCATCGCCACTCCCCACTCCCGGGTGATCCGCCGGGTCGACGGCACCCGGTCGCCCGGTGCCAGCTCTCCGGCGTCGATACGGCGCCGGATCTCCTCGACGATCCGCCGGTAGGGCGGCGGGGCCGACTGCTCCACGGGGGAACCTCCGTACTAGTGCACCAGGGTCCAGGGATGGGCTGCGAGCGTAACAGTGCGGGCGCGACCAGGGTGGTGCGCGACCGAGGTGCACTAGTGTGATGCACCTCCAACTCCCTCCTGCTGTCTGGTGTTTGCGCCGTAAGCACCGCCTGCTTACCGTGTCACCCATGCCGTTTACTTCGTACACATCGCGTCCGTGCGCATCCCAGCCGTCGGCCGGGCGCCGCGAGTGGATCGCCCTGGCCGTCCTCCTGCTGCCCTGCCTCCTCGTCTCGATGGACGTCTCGGTGCTCTACTTCGCGGTGCCGTTCCTCACCGCCCAACTGGAGCCCAGCAGCGTCCAGCAACTGTGGATCCTGGACGTCTACGGCTTCGTCCTGGCCGGCCTGCTGATCACCATGGGGGCCCTGGGCGACCGCGTCGGCCGGCGCAAGCTGCTGCTGTCCGGTGCCCTCCTCTTCGGCCTCGCCTCCGGACTCGCCGCCTACTCGGGGAGCGCCGAAATGCTGATCGCCGCACGGGCGTTGCTCGGTGTCGGAGGCGCCACCCTGATGCCCTCCACGCTCGCGCTGATCCGCAACCTCTTCCACGACGCCAAGCAGCGCGGCAAGGCGGTCGCGATCTGGTCGGCGGCGATGATGGGCGGGATCGCCATCGGACCGGTGCTGAGCGGGGCGCTGCTGGAGCACTTCTGGTGGGGCTCGGTCTTCCTGATCAACGCGCCGGCGATGGTGCTGCTGCTGGTCTGCGGCCCGCTGCTGCTCCCGGAGTTCAAGAATCCGGCGGCCGGCCGCTTCGATCTGCCCGGCTCGCTGCTGTCCCTGCTCGCGATGCTCCCGCTCGTCTACGGCATCAAGGAGATCGCCCGCGACGGGGTGTCCGCGCTGCCGGTCGTCGCCCTCGCCGCGGGCCTGCTGGCCGCCGCCGCCTTCGTCCACCGTCAGCGCACCGCCCGCCATCCCATGCTTGACCTGGAGCTGTTCCGGCACCGCGGGTTCAGCGTCTCGGTGCTGATGAACCTGCTGGCGATGTTCGCGGTCGTCGGCTGTGCGGTGTTCTTCACCCAGTACCTGCAGACCGTACGGGGCATGAGCCCGCTGGAGGCGGCGCTGTGGAATCTGCTGCCGACCCTCGCGGTGGGCGGAATGACGGCGGTGGCCACCTCGCTCGCCCAGCGGATGGACCGGGCGTACGTCATCGCTCTGGGGTTCGCCATCGCGGCCGGCGGATTCGTCTGGCTGTCCTGGCTGGAGCCCGGTTCGGCCCTCTGGTACGTGCTGGTCGCGTCGTCCGTCTACGCCTCGGGCCTGGTGATGGTGATGTCCCTGGGGAACGAGTTGGCCATCGGGGTCGCCCCGCCGGAACGCGCGGGCTCCGCCTCCGCGCTGCTGGAGTCCGGCACGGAACTGGGCGGCGCGCTGGGCATGGCGATCCTGGGCAGTATCGGGAGCGCGGTCTACCGCGGTCACATGGATGACGCCGTATCGGCCGGGCTTCCCTCCGGGGCGGCCGACGCCGCCCGCGAGACCCTGGCGGGCGCCGCCGCGGTCGCCGGCGAACTCCCGGGCCGGGCGGGCGAAGCACTGCTGGCCGCGGCCCGGACCGCGTTCACCGACGGGCTGCAGACGGCGGTGCTGGTCGCGGCCGGCGTGATGGCCCTGGCCGCGGCGCTGACGATCGCGCTGCTCCGCGGCCTGCGCACCACGGAGGGCGAGGGCCCGAACGGCGCGGGAACGGGGGATGCGGCGGCCGCGGCGGACGCGGCAGGCGTGACCGGTGCG
Source organism: Streptomyces lydicus (assembly GCF_000717345.1). Lineage (GTDB taxonomy): Bacteria > Actinomycetota > Actinomycetes > Streptomycetales > Streptomycetaceae > Streptomyces > Streptomyces lydicus. The sequence continues at coordinate 54,101 of NZ_JNZA01000018.1, forward strand.
GGAGCGGCGGGCGTGGCGGACGTGGCCGGTGCGGGAACGGGCATCTAGCGGCCATGGCCGGTGCGGGAGCGGGGATCCAGCAGGAGGCATGGCCGGTGCGGGACCGGCGGAGGTGGCGGACATGGACGATGCGATGTCCTGGTCCGCCGCCTCCCTGACGGATCCTGCTCCGCCATCGGCTTCGATTCCGGCTCCGCCTCCGGCTCCTGGTTCCGGTCCCGTCCCTGGCTGGCTTCCGGTCCCGCTCCCGGTTCCGGTCCCGGCCCGGGTGCTGCTTCCGTGACGGATGGGGCTGCCCACCGCCGCCCCCGGGGGCGTCAGCTGAAGTCGAACTCGCCGGTGCGGGACCGCTTCAGCTCGAAGAACTTGTCGTAGCCGGCGAGGAGACGGGCACCGTCGAAGACCCGCACCGCGTCCTCGCCGCGCGGGATCGCCATCAGCACCGGGCCGAAGAAGGCGACCCCGTCGATGTGGATCGTCGGAGTGCCGACGTCCTCGCCGACCGGATCCATGCCCTCGTGATGGCTCTTGCGCAGCGCGTCGTCGTACGCCTCGCTGTCCGCCGCCCCGGCCAGCTCGGCCGGCAGCCCGACCTCGGCCAGGGCCTCCTCGATGACGGTCGCGGTGTCCTCGCGGCCGTCGTTGTGGATACGGGTGCCGAGCGCGGTGTACAGGTCGCGCAGTACGCCCTCGCCGTGCTCCTGAGCGGCCGCGATGCACACGCGTACGGGGCCCCAGCCCGCGTCCAGCAGCTCCCGGTACTTCTGCGGGAGATCCTCACGGCCTTCGTTGAGCACCGACAGGCTCATGACCCGGAACCGCAGATCCAGGTCGCGGTGCTGCTCGACCTCCAGGATCCAGCGGGAGGAAATCCAGGCGAACGGGCAGATGGGGTCGAAGTAGAAGTCGACGGAGTGGCGGGTACTGCTCGGGTTGGTCATAGGGCCGAGATTAGAACGCCACCCGGCCCGCTCGCGCGGTCCACCTGCCCACGGTGATCGTGGGCCACTTCCGGGGCCGGTGCCCGGGGTGCTCCCCCACCCGGGGCCGGCCGGCGGGCGCGGCCTACTCGGGCGCCACGCCCAGCATCCGCTGCAGCAATTCCTTGAGCAGCGTGCGCTCGGCGGCCGTCAGCTTGCCGAGGGGCTCGCGCGCGAAGTGCAGCGACGTGCGCAGTGCCTCGGCCGTGCGTGCGCCCTCCGCCGTCGGGGCGGCGAGCTTGACGCGGCGGTCGGCCGGGTCGGGGCGGCGCTCGACCAGGCCGCGGGCCTCCAGGCGGTCCACTATGCCGGTGATGTTCGACGGCTCGCACTTCAGCCGCTCGGCGACCTTACGCATCGGAAGCGGCTCGACGGAGAGGAGAGTGAGCACCCGGGCCTGCGCACCGGTGAGGGAGTGCTCGGCCGCGGCGTGCTCGTACTCCTCGTGGTAGCGGACGACGACGGTGCCGATGAGGTCGACGACCTCGACGGTCAAGGAGTCTGCGCGCGGTGTCATACACACCAGAGTACCCAATTGCTTGACAGCATGAAATATCGATGCGCATTATTGTTTCAGTACCTGAAGCATTAGGAAGGACCGCGCTCATGTCCGCACTGCCCACGACCAGCCGCGAATGGCACCTCACCGCCCGCCCGCACGGCTGGCCCACCCCCGCGGACTTCGCGCTGCGCGAGGCCGCGGTGCCCGAGATCGGCGAGGGCCAGGTCCTCGTCCGCAACAAGCACTTCTCGGTCGACCCGTACATGCGCGGCCGGATGAACGACGTGAAGTCGTACGTTCCGCCGTTCCAGCTCGACCAGCCGATGGACGGTGGCGCGGTCGGTGAGGTCATCGCCTCGCGCGCGGACTCCGTCGCCGTCGGTGACCACGTCCTGCACGGCCTCGGCTGGCGTGAGTACGCGGTCGTGGACGCCAATCGCGTCGCCAAGGCGGACCCGTCGCTCGCCCCCCTCACCGCCTACCTCGGCGTGCTGGGCATGCCGGGCCTGACCGCGTACGCGGGCCTGCTGGAGGTGGCGTCCTTCAAGGAGGGCGACACCGTCTTCGTGTCCGGCGCGGCCGGCGCGGTGGGCAGCGAGGTCGGCCAGATCGCCAAGCTCAAGGGCGCCTCCCGGGTCATCGGCTCGGCCGGCTCCGACGAGAAGGTCAAGCTCCTGGTCGAGGAGTACGGCTTCGACGCCGCCTTCAACTACAAGAACGGCGACGTCACCCAGCAGCTCAAGGAGGCTGCGCCCGACGGCATCGACGTCTACTTCGACAACGTCGGCGGCGACCACCTCGAGGCCGCCATCTCAAGCCTCAAGGTCCATGGCCGGGTCGCCATATGCGGCATGATCTCGATGTACAACGCGACGGAGCCGAGCCCCGCGCCGCGCAACCTCGCCATGGTGATCGGCAAGCGCCTGCGCCTCCAGGGCCTCCTGGTCAGCGACCACGCCCACCTGCAGTCGCAGTTCGTCGAGGAGGTCTCCGCCTGGGTCCGCTCCGGCGAGCTCAAGTACAGCGAGACCAAGGTGCCCGGCATCGAGAACGGCGTCGAAGCCTTCCTGGGCCTCCTCCGCGGCGAGAACACCGGCAAGATGATCGTGAGCCTGGAGGACTGACGCCCGGGGATCGAACTCTGGGGCCTGCGTTCTGCGCTCAGAGGTCTGAGCTTTGAGGGCTGAGGTCTGCGGGCTTGGGACTCGCGGGGTCGCCCAGCACTCAAGGCTGAGTGCGGAGGGCTGACCTTCGAGGGCTGAGCGGTGAGCCAGGAACGGCAGCTGGGTGCGGGTACGGGCACGAGCTCATGCTCGTACCCGCGCGCCGGTGGCTGCCGTGCCCGGGCGGGGGGCATATTCGTCCTTGTGCCGGGGGTACCGGTGCCTGGGTGGGGGCGTGTTCCTACCCGCGCCGGTGGTGGCCGTGCTCGGGCGGGGCGTGTCGTGCGGGCTTCCGTTCTTGGGCCTGTACGTTGCGCCCGCTCCTGGGCGGGCGCAGGCCCCGGGTCGGGGTCCGGCCCTGGGGTTCCCTGCGGGTGCCCGTGGCTGCGTCCGGGCCCGGCGTCGGCCTTGGCGTCGGCGTCGGCCTCGGTCCCGGCTCCGCCCCGGCTCCGGTCCCGGAGCCGGCATCGGTGTCGTGCCGATGGCAGTTCCCGGCCCTGGGGGCGTGTGGATGCTGGTGCCTGCGTACGGGCCCGGGGGTGTACATATCCCGTGTCCGTTCTCAGGTACTGGGTGTGCCCGTGGCTGCGTCTGTGGACCGTAGGGGTGGTGGGGGAGGGTGGGGCGGGGGGAAGGCAGGGAATGTGATTCGCCCGCTGTCCTTGGGTCGTCCGTGGGCTGTCCTTGGGGCTCGTTCCGTCGCCTGCTGCGCCCGCTCGTTGGACTCTTGCGCCCGCCCGTTAGGCTCGGCGGCAAGCCGTCGCGATCCGTGGGCGCGAGTCGCGGCGAACTACAGGAGGATTTCGTATGTCCATCCAGACCGTCGATGTCGTCTACACCGCCGTCGCCACCGCTGAGAACGGCCGTGACGGCCGGGTCGCCAGCGACGACGGCAAGCTCGATGTGGTCGTCAACCCGCCCAAGGAGCAGGGTGGCAGCGGCGCCGGCACCAACCCCGAGCAGCTCTTCGCGGCCGGTTACAGCGCCTGCTTCCAGGGCGCGCTCAGCGTCGTCGCCCGCCGGGAGAACGCCGATGTCTCGGGCTCCCGCGTGACCGCCAAGGTCGGCATCGGCAAGACCCCCGACGGTGGTTTCGGCCTCACGGTCGAGATCTCCGCGTCGATCCCCAACGTCGATGAGGCCACCGCCAAGGACCTCGTGGAGAAGGCGCACCAGGTGTGCCCGTACTCGAACGCCACCCGGGGCAACATCGACGTCAAGCTGACCGTCGCCTGATCCACCGCTGACGTACGCGTCACGCCAAGGGCCGCATCCCGCCATGGGGTGCGGCCCTTGGCATGTGGTTCCGTTACAGGCCGCGCCAGGCGCCCCCTGGCCTGTGAGGCTTCAGCGCTACGGCACCTCGGCGCTGCGTGACCTCAGGCCCGCGTTACGGGTTCACGTCGGCGTGGTCGGCGTGGTCGGCGTGGTCGGCGTGGTCGGCGTGGTCGGTGGGCTCCGGGGGGCGGGTGGTGGCGGGTTTTGCGATGCGGATTCGAGTCGCGGACGTCGCGGATTCGGAACGGCCGCCGGCTTCTCTGCGCCCGGTCAATTTCTCGCCCCGTGGCCTCAACTCGCGCTATTCTTTGGGGGCTTCACCGCGTTCCTCCCTACAGCTCCGCCGGCCGTCCGTCGGCGGGGGCCCTGGTCTCCGGGGCCTGTCCGGAGGAGCGAGGAGGAGCGATGGACGATCAGAACACGGAGCAGGAGAGCGACCGGTGGGCCCCGCCTGACAGATGGCAGGTGGTGATCGGCGTGCTGGGCCTGCTTGTGGCGATCGTCGCTTGTGTGGGGCAGTTCGCCCGGTAAGCGCCGGGCTGAGCCCGCAAGGTCCGGACACGGCCGGTGTCCGCCGTAACGGCGGAGCGGTCAACGGGGGAGTGCCCGGGCTTGGTGCCTCCTCGGCTTCCCATGCCTCCGATGCCTCCCATGTTTTCCGTGCTTCCTGCGGTCGGCTGGCCACGTCGCTTGGCCGCGTTCCTGTCGGTGGGCGAGTTCCCGTGGTGTCGGCGCCGGCCCTCTCTCTTCCCTTCGCTGGCCGTTTCCTGTGCGGGTGCGGGTGCGGGTGCGGGTGCGGGTGCGGATGCGGATGCGTGCGCCGAGCCGGGGGTGTCTCTCGTGAGCGGTGTGGTGTGACGTAGGCAACGTTCGCGGTGTCTTGACGTGAGTGCCGTGTAATCGATTTCGTAGCCCTCACGCAATTCTCGCGGAAACGATTACATCCCGATGAGGGCCACCCCACGGACGGAACGGCAACGGCGCCATGGCGAACATCAAAGATGTGGCAGAACGGGCAGGGGTGTCCGTCGCCACGGTCTCCCGGGTACTCAACGGCCACAGTCCCGTCGCCGAGACCCGTGAGCGGGTGCTCGCCGCCGTGCGGGAGCTGGGGTACCGCCCCAACAACGTCGCCCGCGCGCTGCGCACCGCACGCACCGGCGCGCTCGGCCTGGTCATCAGCGACCTCACCAACCCCTTCTTCACCGAGCTGGCCGACGCCGTCGAGGACGCCGCCCGCAGCCTCGGCTACAGCCTGGTCATCGGCAACGCCGGCGAGCGCCCGGAGCAGCAGGACGACTACATCCGTACGCTGCTCGACCGTCGGATCGACGGCCTGCTGGTCAGTTCGGCCGGCACCGGCTCGGCGATGCTCAGCGAGGTCGTCGCCTCGGGCACGCCACTGGTGCTGCTGGATCGCACCGTTCCCGGCGTCGACGCTCCCTGCGTACGGGCCGACGGCCGCGCCGCGCTCACCGACCTCGCCGCCCACCTGGCCGCGCTCGGCCGCCGTCGCCCCGCGATCATCGTCGCCCCCGCCGGCACCCCCACCGGCGACGAGCGCCTCGACCTCTTCCGTACGGCGCTGGCCGCGCACGGCATCGCGCTCCCCGACGAGCGGGTAGGCGCCACGCCCGATCTCCAGCACACCGGCGGCCGACGGGTGATGAGCGGTTTCCTCGACCTCCCCGAGCCGCCGGACGCGGTGCTGGCCACCGACAACCTGATGGCGCTGGGCGCGATGGACGAACTCCGTGCGCGCGGGCTACGGGTACCCGACGATGTGGCGCTGGTGGTCTACGACGACGGGCCGTGGTTCGCCCACACCGATCCGCCGCTGACCGCCATCGCGCAGCCCACCCGCGAACTGGGCCGGGCCGCCGTCCACACCCTGCTGGAGCGGATCGAGGGCCGGGTCGCCGAGTCGGTGTTGCTGCCCGCCCGGTTGATCACCCGACGATCGTGCGGCGAACCGGCCGCTCCCTGAACGGGCCTCCGCGCGGGCAGTCGAGCCGAGTCGCTGGCTGAGTCGCCGACCGGGACGCCGGCTGAGTCGTCGAGCGGACTGTCGCCGGACCCGGCTACGAGCCAGCTGGTCCGGGCAACTCCGGTCCCGCCGACCCCACCCGGCGGCCCCAACAGCCCCAACAGCCCCAACAGCCCCCAAGATCCCAGCGGCCCCACGGTCCCGAGCTCTCAGCTCACCGGCCCACCCGCTCACCAGCCCGACAGCCCGACAGCCCGGGTCCGACACCCCGAGGACCCGGACCAACCAACAGCTGGCACACCGGCCCCACACGTAGGCCGGGCCCCGGCACCCGCTTCAGCGAAACCGAGCACCTTCCGTCACCGAGCACACCACCACCCGAAGAAGAGAGGGGCAGCGCATGACCGGCGTCAACGACGACGTACCGGGCGGCCGCGAACTGCTGCGCGTGGAGGGGGTGACCAAGTCGTTCCCGGGCGTGCGCGCGCTCGACGGTGTGGATCTGAGCCTGCGCACCGGCGAGGTGCATGTGCTGCTCGGTGAGAACGGTGCGGGCAAGAGCACCCTGATCAAGATGCTTTCCGGCGCCCACCGCCCCGACGGCGGCCGCATCCTCGTCGACGGCCGGCCCGGCCCGAAGCCAGGCGGCCAGCCCACCCCCAGGACCAGCGGCCAGTCCGACCCCAAGACCGGCGGCCAGCCCGATCCCAAGCCCAACACCCGCCCCGGAATCCAGGACGGCGCGTACGAACGCGAAGGCAGAGGCGAACGCGAAGGCGGTGCCGAAGGCGGAGGCGAAAGCGCTGCCCTGCGCGAGGTGCAGATCCGTTCCGCGCAGGACGCCGAGCGCCTCGGGATCGCCACCATCTACCAGGAGTTCAACCTCGTCCCCGGGCTGACCGTGGCCGAGAACATCTTCCTCGGCCGGCAGCCGCGCACCGCCCTCGGCCTCGTCGACAAGAAGACCATGTACGCCCGCGCCGCCGAGCTGCTGGCCCGCGTACGCCTCGATGTCTCGCCGCGCACCCCGGTCGGCGAACTCGGCATCGCCCGCCTGCAGATGGTCGAGATCGCCAAGGCGCTCAGCCTCGAAGCGCGTGTCCTGATCATGGACGAGCCGACCGCGGTGCTCACCTCCGAGGAGGTCGAGACGCTCTTCACGATCGTCCGTGAGCTGCGCGACGCCGGCGTCGGCATCATCTTCATCACCCACCACCTGGAGGAGATCGGCGCCCTCGGCGACCGGGTCACCGTGCTGCGTGACGGGCGTTCCGTCGCCGAGGTACCGGCCTCGACGGACGAGGACGAGCTGATCCGCCTCATGGTGGGCCGCGACATCACCGAGCAGTACCCCAGACGACGCCCCGACGAGCCCGACGAACCCGAAGAGCCCGGTGCGCCCCTGCTGCGCGTCCGGGGGCTGACGCGCAACGGGGCGGTGGCCGGGGTGCCGGTGTTCGCGGACATCGACTTCGAGGTGCGGGCCGGTGAGGTGGTGGGCCTGGCCGGACTGGTCGGCGCGGGCCGTACCGAGGTGGCGCGGGCGGTCTTCGGCGTGGACCGCTACGACGCCGGTACGGTCGAGATCGACGGCGCGCAGCTGGCCCGCGGCGATGTGCGGGCCGCGATGCGGGCCGGACTCGGCCTCGTACCGGAGGACCGCAAGGGCCAGGGCCTGGTCCTGGACGCCTCCCTGCAGGACAACCTCACCCTCGCCCGGCTCGACCGTGACACCCGCGGCGGCCTGGTCGACCGGAGTGCGCAGCGGCGCTCGGCGGCCGCCGTCGCCGAGCAGTTGAAGGTCCGGATGAGCGGGCTGGCGCAGCCCGCCCGTACGCTCTCCGGCGGCAATCAGCAGAAGCTCGTCATCGGCAAGTGGCTGCTGGCGGACACCAGGCTGCTGATTCTCGACGAGCCCACGCGCGGCATCGACGTCGGCGCCAAGGTCGAGATCTACCAGCTCATCAACGAACTGACGGCGTCCGGCCGGGCGGTGCTGATGATCTCCAGTGATCTGCCCGAGGTCCTCGGCATGAGTGACCGGGTGCTGGTGATGTCCCAGGGCCGGCTGGCCGGTGAGCTGTCGGCCGACGAGGCCACCCAGGACGCCGTGATGGAGCTGGCGCTCCAGCCTCCGGGCGGCAACCCCACAAGCAGTGACAGCAACACAAGCAGTGACACCCACACGAGCACTGACACCAACACCAATACGAGCAATGACGCCAACGAGAGCGCGATGGAGGGCTCCGATGTCCGCTGAGGTGAAGACGGGAGCCGCCGCGGAGGCGGTGGGACGGGCACCGGACGGGGACGGTCCCGGGCAGTGGTTCTCCCGGGCGGTCCTCAGGAACGGTCCGCTGGGCGGTCTGATCGCCCTGGTGGTCGTGATGGCGGTGCTGTCGCGGGACTTCCTCAACGGGCAGAACCTGCTGAACGTCGGTGTGCAGGCGTCGGTCACCGCGATCCTCGCCTTCGGCGTCACCTTCGTGATCGTCTCGGCCGGTATCGATCTGTCGGTCGGCTCGGTGGCCGGGCTCTCCGCCATCGTCGTCGCCTGGGCGGCCACCGACCAGGGATTGCCGGTCTGGACAGCGGTACTGCTCGGTCTCGCGGTCGGCGCGGCGGCCGGTTTGGTCTCCGGCGCGCTGGTCGCGTACGGCAAACTGCCCGCGTTCATCGCGACGTTGGCGATGCTGTCGGTGGGCCGCGGCCTGGCCCTGGTCATCTCGGGCGGCTCGCCGGTCCCGTTCCCCGCCTCGGTCAGCCGGCTCGGTGACACCCTCGGCGGCTGGCTGCCGGTGCCGGTGCTGGTCATGATCGCGATGGGGCTGATCGCCGCGCTGATCCTGGCTCGTACGTACGCGGGCCGCGCGATGTTCGCGATCGGCGGCAACGAGGAGGCGGCCCGGCTCTCCGGCATCCACGTCAAGCGCCGCAAGCTGGTCATCTATGCGCTGTCCGGCGTCTTCGCCGCGGTCGCCGGCATCGTGCTCGCGGCCCGGCTCACCTCCGCCCAGCCGCAGGCCGCCACCGGATACGAGCTGGACGCGATCGCGGCCGTGGTGATCGGCGGGGCCAGCCTCTCCGGCGGTTCCGGCAAGGCGTCCGGCACCCTGATCGGCGCGCTGATCCTCGCCGTACTGCGCAACGGCCTCAATCTGCTGAGCGTCTCGGCGTTCTGGCAGCAGGTGGCCACCGGCCTGGTCATCGCACTGGCGGTGCTCCTGGACACGCTGCGCCGCCGGAGCGTGCGATGAGCGCCCGCGGGACGGGACGCGCCCGGGTGCGGAGGAACGGTCGGGTGCCGGGGAGTCGCCTGAGCAGGGGGCACGGCCTGACCGGGGGGAGCCGCCCGGTCAGGGGGAACGCCCTGGTCAGAGGCGGTGTACGCGGCAGGGTGGCGCTGGTGGCGGGGTTGGCGGCGACCGTCGCGCTCGGTCTGGCCGGCTGCGACCGCGGCGGCAACACCGACCTCGGCCTCGCGCTGTCGACGATGAACAACCCGTTCTTCGTCGGCATCAAGCAGGGCGCCCAGGCCGAGGCGGACGCCCGCGGACTGCACCTCAACATCACCGACGCCCAGAACGACCCCACCCAGCAGATCAACCAGATGGAGACGTTCACCAGCCAGAACGTCAAGGCGGCCATCATCAACCCGGTCGACTCCGACGCCGCCGTGCCGGCCGTCGGCGTCGCCAACCGGGCGAACGTACCGGTCATTTCCATCGACCGCGGGGTCAACGGCGGGAAGGTCGGCTCGACGATCGCCTCCGACAACGTCGCGGGCGGCCGGCTCGCCGCGAAGACACTGGCCGACTCGCTCGGCGGTAAGGGGAAGGTGGCGTTCCTGGAGGGCCAGCCCGGCACCTCCGCGGCCCGCGAGCGCGGCCAGGGCTTCGAAGAGGGCATCAAGAAGTACCCCGGCATCGAGGTCGTGGCCCGCCAGCCCGCGGATTTCGACCGCACCAAGGGCATGGACGTGATGACGAACATGCTGCAGGCGCACCGCGACCTCGCCGGGGTGTTCGCCGCCAACGACGAGATGGCCCTCGGTGCGTCGAAGGCGCTGGGCGGCCGCTCGGGCAAGGACGTCAAGGTGGTCGCGTTCGACGGCACACCGGACGGCGTCAAGGCGGTGCGGGGCGGCACCCTGACGGCGACCGTCGCCCAGCAGCCGGAACTCCTCGGCAAACAGGCCGTGGACTGGGCGCTGAAGGCGGCCCGCGGTGAGAAGCTGCCGCAGTCGGTCAAGGTGCCGGTGGTGCTGGTCACGGCGCGGAACGCGGCGAAGTTCGACGGCGGGTGAGAGCGCGGAGCGAACGACGCATACCTCGTATATAGCGCATATGACGCATGCGGCCGCGGGCGGGACGACAGTGCCACCGTGGCGGAGGCGACGAAGGTGACCGTGGATGACACGACGCAGGCAACCACGGAGGACACGGCAGATGACAACGAACGGTGAAGCGGCGCCCGGCTACCGGAGCGCGCCGCTCGGACATGGGAGAACGGCGCATGTATGACGTCCTGGTGGTTGGCTCGGCCAACGCGGACCTGACGGTACGGGTCGAGCGGCGGCCCGGCGCGGGGGAGACCGTGCTCGGTACGGATCTGGTCGAGTCGGCCGGCGGCAAGGGCGCCAATCAGGCGGCCGCCGCGGCCCGGATCGGCGGGCGCACCGCCCTGCTGGCACGGGTCGGCGGCGACGCGTTCGGTGAACTGCTGCTGAGCGCCCAGCGCGAGGCGGGCACCGATGTCTCGCCGGTCATCGTGGACGAGTCCGCGCGTACCGGCACGGCGATGATCATCGTCGATCCGGACGGCGACAACAGCATCGTGGTCTCGCCCGGCGCCAACGCCGCCCTCACCCCGCAGGACGTGGCGGCGGCGAAGGAGGTCATCGCCGCCGCGTCGGTGCTCTCCCTCCAGCTGGAGATCCCCATGGAGTCCGTACGGGCCGCGGCCGCGGCCGCCGAGCAGGCGGGCACCCGGGTCGTCCTCAACCCCTCCCCGGCCCCCGAGGCGGCACTCGCCCCTGAACTCCTGGCCGTGGCCGACCCGTTGGTGGTCAACGAGCACGAGGCGCGGCAGCTGTCCGGGCTGGCCGACGGCACGCCCGCGGAGTGGGCGCGGGCACTGCGTGACCGGGGAGCCCGCTCCGTCGTGGTCACCCTCGGCGGCGACGGCGCGCTGACCCTGGACGCCTCCGGAACCGTCGAGGTCCCCGGTGTCCGGGTCAAGGCCGTGGACACCACCGGTGCCGGGGACGCCTTCACCGGCGCCCTCGCCACCCGGCTGGCCGGCGGCGACGCGCTGCCTGAGGCGGCCCGCTTCGCCGTACGGGTCGGCGCCGCGGCCGTCACCAAGCCGGGCGCCCAGCCCTCCTACCCGACGCGCGCCGAACTGGACGCCCTGGCCCCGGACTCCCCGCAGGACTGAGCCCCCGACGCCGCCTCCCGGGTCCCGCCGCCCCGGCCCGGACCTAATGTCGCGTCCCAGGTCCCGCTGACGCGATACGGAGCTGTCGGCGCCGCCCGGGTCCCCCGACTCGGCGCGGGCCCGGCGGCGCCGCCCAAGTCCGTCCGCTCGGTACGGTCCCCGGCGGCGGCGCCCGGTCCGGCCACGCCCGGCCCGCCTACCGGCTCGGCTCCCGGTGCCGCACGGCCTGCCCCACGGCCCGGCCCGGTTCAGCGCCCAGCTCCCGACGGTGCCTTGCGGGGCCCGGCCCGCCGGATCAGCCGCACCACCGCCGCCCGGCCAGCGTGGCCCGGGTCCCGGCTCAAGCTGCATGCCGCCGCCTGCCCGTCCATCGCCCGCCCCGGCCCCCGGCTCAGGCCCCAGCGCCGCCTCCTCGCCCCCCCCGCCGGCCAATGACCCGCCTCAGGCCCGTGTCAAGGTCGCCGCTACCGCCACCTCCGTGCCGGCCAGGCCGACCGAGGAGAACAGCGTGATGTCGTCGTGTCCGCCCCGGCCGGGGGCGGTGCCGGCCAGTACCGCGCCCAGTGCGGTCAGCGGTGTCGGCCCCAGCAGGTGGTCGGTGCCGTAACTCCCGGCCTGGGCGGGGGAGTCGGTGGCGATCACCGCTGCCCGTTCGGCCAGCTCGGGCGGTATCTCGTAGTGGGTGGTGGACTTGGGGCCCAGGGTGCTGAGATGGGTGCCCGGGGCGACCCAGTCCGCTTCCAGTACGGGCGTCGGGCTGTTGGTCGCGACGATCACCACCTCCCGGCCCTGCACGGCTGCCCGGGCCGAGTCCACCGCCCGGGCGGCCAGTCCCAGTTCCTCGCGGACGCGGGCCGCGAACCGCTCCGCGCGCTTCCGCCGCCGTCCGAACACCGCGACCTCCGCCGGCCGGTGGGAGGCGCTCGCCGACAGTGCCCACAGCTGCGCCCAGCCCTGCGGGCCCGTGCCGATCAGACCGAGCCGGCAGCCCGCCGGTCCGCCGGTCCGCGCCAGGGCTTCGACCGCCACCGCCCCGATCGCCCCTGTCCTGCGTGGCCCGAGTTCCTGCCCGTGGACCACCGCGGTCAGCCGCCCGCTCGCGCTGTCCCACACCGCGACCAGCTGCTCGCCGGCCCGGTCCGCCGTGCCGTACGCGCGAAACCCGTGCACCCCAGCTACCCCCTGCGCCCCCTCGTCGGCCAGCGCGCCGACGGTGAACACCAGCTCCCCGCCGCCGAGTCCGGCGTGCACCCTGGGCGGTGCGGCCAGCCGTCCCGCCTGGTGTTCCAGGAGCGCGTGCCGGACGGCCGCGGTTGCCGTCGCCGGGGTGAGGCGCGCGCGGACCTCGGCGTCGCCGAGCAGGACGGGGGCCGGGCGGCGCGGTGCGGTGGGCGGCGTCATCGGTCGTCCCATTCCTTCGCCCCGTACCGGGCGTGGTCCGCGCCCGTCGCCAGGGCCCAGTACCGGTCGCCGTAGGACCAGTGCCACCACTCGGTCGGGTAGTTGACCAGGCCCGCCGCGGTCAGTGCGGCGCTGAGCACCCGGCGGTTGGCGCGGGCGGCGGGGGTCAGGCCCGGGGCGGAGGTGTAGCAGGCGCCGTCGCTCTCCTCCGGCGAGGCGTTGATCGGCGTCCCCATGTCGACATGTCCCCCGTCCGTGGTGACCAGGGTGACGTCCACCGCGCTGCCCGCGCTGTGCGGTGCGATGTCCGGAGGCGAGACATAGCGGCTGGCGGCGTCGTGGATCAGCGCGGCGTCCCGGCCGGGGTGCGCGGCGCGCAGCTCGTCGGCGTACTCCTCGAAGTAGCGGCGCTGCAACGAGGGCGGACGGTAGCCCTCGACGAACTGCAGCCGCAGTCCGTCCGGGAGCGCCTGCTGCGCCGCCAGCAGCCGCCGCAGCACCCCCTCCCGCAGCTGCGCGTAGGCGCCGGAGTCGTCCGTGCGGTCCTCGGCCACCAGCAGTCCCGGCGCCGCGGTCCGTACGTCGACGAGCGGCTCACCGCACTCCTTGACCGGGACCGCCGCCACCACCGGGTCCGCCATCAGCGTGATCCGGTCGCGGGCGTCGGCGCAGACCACCTCCGCCTCGCCGCCCGGCACCGGCGCCGTCCACTCGGCGGCCGTCGCCACCCGCTCGCCGGCCGGCGACCACACCCCGCTCAGCCCGCACGCCGGGCCGGGGCTGCCGACCTCGGTGCCGTTGGCGAGCAGCACCTGCAGGCCGTGCTCCCGCGCCATGTCCGCGTAGCGGGTCAGCCGTTCCGGCGCGTCGTGGAACGCGCTGGAGAGATACACCCGGCAGCCGTCCGCCGCGGCCCGCGCCGGGACCTCGGGGAAGGCGTTGTCGAAGCAGGTGGCCAGCGCGAACCGGATGCCGCCCAGGGTGAAGCGGCCGTCCGTGCTGCCCGGGGCGAAGAGTTCGCTCTCCGTCTCGGACAGATGGATCTTGTCGTAACGAGTCAGCAGCGCGCCGTTCGGCCCGAACACGAACGAGGCGATCGTCGGGCGGCTGCCGCCCTCGGGCGGGCGGCCCGCCCCGTTCACCACCGCCGCGACCCCGCCCGCCCGGCACGCCTCCCGTACGGGCGCGAGCCGCGGGTCGTCCTCCGCGACCGTCATGCCGGCCGGATCGGCCGCTATCAGCCGCAGGTCGTAGTGGGTCAGGGCGAGTTCGGAGAACACCACCAGGCCCACGCCGCGCCCGGCGGCCTCGGTGAGGAGCGTGGCCATCCGTGCGGCGTTGGCGGCGATGTCGCCCGGTACGGCACTGAACTGTGCGGCAGCAATGATCATGCACCCATGATGCCGGTGCCGCCCCCGCCGCGTGCGGGCCTGTGGATAACTCCCCGCCCGCACCCCTGCACCCCGCACCCCGCACGCGACCTCCCCGCCCCCTTCCTCCCTGCGCGACCTCCCGGCCGTCTCCTCCCTAAGCCTCCCTAAGCCTCCCTAAGCCTTCCTACGCTTTCCTACGCCACCTCCCCCGCCGCCACCGTCACGATCGCCCGCACCTGCCAGGTGATCGCGACCCGGTTCCGTACGAAGTCCGGATCGGTGACCCGGCCGTCCGCAGGGTCGGTGTTGCCGGGGCCGAACTCCAGGACGGGCGTGTGCAGATGGCCGCCCGGCAGCTCAGGCCGCCGCACCGCGTCCCGCAGCAGCGTCGCCCGGTAGGCGATCTCGTTCGACAGATAGTCCCCGCCGCCCCCGGCCCGGGCCGTCGAACCGGGAGTCGGCCCGTCGGCCCGTTCGACCGGCGTCGTGCCGCCGGCCGGGATCTCCGTGACGGCGGTGTGGTCCACCACCGGATACGGCCCGGTGCCGGCCGCCACGATCCGCGCGTACGGCAGGCTGGTGGTCGTCCACTGCGGCTGCGGCGTCACCGTCGGCACCCCGGCCGGTATCGGTACGACTTCGGTGCGGGACTCCCGTGCGTTGTCCGGATAGCCGCCCCGCCAGGCCCCGTTGGTCCGTTCGACGTCGAACCGCCCCGGCCGCCCCTGGCTGATCGTCGTGAACAGGTCCACCTGCCGCGGCCCCCGACGGAAGTGCGGCAGCAGCGTGCGCTCCACCGTGCCCGCCGCGAAATCGGCCCACCGTACGGGGAAGACCGCCGCCTCGATCCGGGCCGTCCGCCCCGAGGCGGTCCGCACCGTCGTCCCGTCCAGCGCGAGCGCGGCCGCCCCCGACGGATTGCTCCGCCGCGGATCGGCGTCCAGCTGGAACGGGTCGAAACCGGTCACCACGATCCGCAGTACGCGCTTCCCGGCGGGCAACTCGATCGAGTCCTCTCCACGAGAGGTCCGCTCCAACGACCCCAGAAGAGCCTCACGTTGACCATCGGGCAGCTCGAAGTCCGGCTGCCACTGGCGCAGTTCCTTCGTCATCTCCAGCCGTGCCCAGTACAGCGGCCGGTCGTCGTCCCGGCTCAGGTCACCGCCGGCCGGGCCACGCCCCTGTGCCCGGTCCACGGCCCGCCGCCACAGCGCCCGCCCCTCGCCGGCGACATAGTGCCGGGCCCGCGCGTACGTGGTCAGGTGCGCCAGCCCGCGCCCGAACTCCTCGCGCATGTCGTCGAATCCACTGCGGCGCAGGATCTCCTGAGGCGCGGCCAGCGTCAGCCGGCCCTCTTCCACCGTGGGCGTCGCGCCGGGCCCGGGGGAGGCGGCGGCCGGAGTCGTCAGGGCCGGTGCGACGGCGGCGAGCAGCGCCAGGACGACGGCGGCCGGTGTGGTAGCTGTGCGAGTCATGGAGGTGAGTAAAGCGGTGTGGCCCGTGGGGCGGTAGAGGGCGCCGGATGGCTGGAAGTGGCCGCTGGATAGGGTGCCTGGTCCGGTCCGCCGTCGCGTCCGGCACGCTCCACGCATACCAGGGGGAATTTCTGTGGCCACTCCGCCGCCACCACACGGGCCCCACCCGTACGCCCAGCCGCCCGGTCAGCCCCCGATGGGGCCGTACGCCCAACAGCAGCCCGCCGGGCCCTACGCTCCCCAGCAGCCGGCCGCCCCTTACGCCCAGCAGCCTGCCGGGCCGTACGCCCCGCAGCAGCCGGCCGGCCCCTACGCGCCTCAGCAGCCCGCCGGCCCCTACGCCCCACCGGGACACCCGGCCCCGGCCCAAGCCCCCTACGGATACCCCCAGCAGCCGCACCCCCACGCCCAACCGGGCCCCGTCGGCTGCCAGTTCTGCGGCGCCCAGCCGGCCGTCCAGGCCACCGTCCGCGGACATCAGGGCATCCTCTACGTGATGCGGTTCCTCAGCCGCAGCGGCGTGTTCTGCCGCTCCTGCGGGCTGGCCACCTACCGGGAGATGTCCGCGAAGACCCTGTGGCAGGGCTGGTGGAGCCCGCTGTCCGTGGTCATCACCCCGATCACCCTGCTGGTCAACCTCGGCCCCCGCAGCCGCTTCCACGCCCTGGCCGCCCCGGTGGGCGGCTTCCGGCCCTCGCTCGATCCGGGCAAGCCGCTGCTGCGCCGCCCCGAAACGCTGCTGATCCTCATTCCGCTGGCGCTGCTCGCGCTGGCGCTGACGGTCCTCTTCGTCATCGGCCTGTTCGCTGACGACTCGCCCAGCGAGCCCCTCACCACCGGCGCCGGCCAGGGGAAGGCGCAGACGCTCGCCGTCGGGGACTGCGTACGCAACGACGCCGACTGGCCCGACCAGGACCTGCGGGCCGTGGACTGCGGCTCGGCCGACGCGCAGTACAAGGTGAGCCGCAGGCTGGACGCGCCGGAACAGCACTGCGCCGGCGGCGATTACCTCGCCGCTCTCGAGTACAGCCCGGACGGCGCGACGACGTCCTGTCTCACGCCCGTCCGTTAGCGCGCCGGAAGCGGCGGTTCAGCCTTCGTCCGGGGCCGCGCCCGGCCCGCCGGACCGCCGCTCCCCGCTTCCCAGCAGGGCGAGGAAGTCCCGGAAGGCCGCGGGCATGTCGACCTCCTCCGGGTCCAGCAGCCACTGCAGTTGCAGCCCGTCCAGCACCGCGACCAGCAGCGGCGCCGCCCGCTCCGGGGTCAGCCCGCCGGGCAGCGTCTCGCCGAACTCGGCCCGCAGCGTCTCGGCCATCGAGGCCCGTACGGCACGGAAGCGGGACTCGAAGAAGGCGCGGGCGGGGTGTTCCTCGGTGACGCTGTCGGCCGCCAGCACGGTGTAGGTCTGCACGAGGCCGGGGCGGGTGGCGTTGTAGTCCACGAGCTGGGTGAGGGTGTCGGTGCGCCACGCCGCGGCCGCCGAGGCCAGGTCCCAGCGGTCCCGCGCCTCCAGGACGGCCACCAGCAGCGACTCCTTCGTGGGGAAGTGGTGCAGCAGCCCCTGCTGGGTCAGTCCGGCGCGCTCGGCGACGGCCGCGAGCGAGGTACGGCGGTAGCCGCGCTCCGAGATGAGCTCCATGGCGGCTTCCAGGAGGGCCTCCCGCCGCTCGGCGCGCTGGGCCTGCCGCCCGCCCCCGCCGCGCCGCGGCGCCGGCCGGCCGCCGGGTGTGCCGTCCTCGTCTCGTACAGTCACCGGCCGAGCGTAACCCGGCGTGGAGATCCCGTACGGCTGGTGTATCGGAAGCGTAACGACGCCTACCGTGTGGCAGGTGGAGGGTGAGAATCCGGGCAGGGGGCCCGCCCGTCAACCTCAGGAGCACCGGAGACCGCATGACCGACGACCAGCCCCAGCGCGCCGCCCGCGTCGACCACGCCACGGCCGTCGAACGCGCGCTCGCCGCCCTCGACCTCGACGCCAAGGCCCGGCTGCTGTCCGGCCAGGACATGTGGACCCTGCCGGCCCTGCCCGCCATCGGACTGCGCTCACTGGTGATGTCGGACGGCCCGGTCGGCGTACGGGGTCAGGAGTGGAGCGCCGAGGACCCCTCGGTCGCCCTGCCCAGCCCCACGGCGCTGGCCGCCACCTGGGACCCCGAACTGGCCCGCCGGACCGGCCACCTCCTCGCCCAGGAAGCCCGCCGCAAGGGCGTGCACGTCCTCCTCGCGCCGACCGTCAATCTGCACCGCTCACCGCTCGGCGGCCGGCACTTCGAGTGCTATTCCGAAGACCCGCTGCTCACCGGCGCGATCGGCGCCGGGTATGTGCGGGGCGTCCAGGAGGGCGGCGTCGGCACGACCGTCAAACACTTCGTCGGCAACGACGCGGAGACCGACCGGCTCACCGTCGACAACCGCATCGCCCCCCGTCCGCTGCGCGAGCTGTATCTGGCGCCCTTCGAGCACATCGTCACCAACGCCCACCCCTGGGGCATCATGACCGCCTACAACCAGGTCAACGGCGCGACGATGACCGAGCACCGCTATCTGGTCAACGAAGTCCTGCGCGGGGAATGGGGTTTCGACGGCTGCAACGTCTCCGACTGGACGGCGGCCCGCGACACCGTGCGTGCCCTGCGCGGCGGCCTGGACGTGGCGATGCCCGGGCCCCGGACGGTCTACGGCGCCCCCCTCGCCGCGGCCGTCCGCGCCGGCGAGGTGACCGAGGCGGAGGTGGACGCCGCGGTGCGCCGGGTGCTGCTGCTCGCCGCCCGGACGGGGTGCCTGGAGGGCGTCGCGGCCGCCGTCGATCCGGCCGGGGTCCCGCAGGGGATCGACGGCCGGGCGCTGGCCCGCGAGGTCGCCCGCCGGGGCTTCGTCCTGCTGCGCAACGAGCCCGTCCGCGGGGCGCGGCGGGCGCTGCCGCTCGACGCCACGGCGCTGCGCAGCCTCGCCGTCATCGGGGCGAGCGCACGCGACGCCCGGGTGCTCGGCGGCGGCTCCGCGACCGTCTTCCCCGACACCGTCGTCTCCCCGCTGGAGGGCCTGCGGGCCGCGCTGCCCGAGGGCGTCGAGGTCACCTTCGCGCCCGGGGCGGACCCGCGCACCCGGACCCCGCACGCCCGGGAGGGCTTCACCCTGCGCGCCCGCTACCTCACCGCCGACGGCCGGGTCCTCGCCGAGACACCGCAGTTCGACGGCAAGGTGCAGGCGATGGGCCGCTTCCCCGCGGGCGTCACCCGGAACGAACTGGCCGCCGTCGAGCTGACCGGCACCTGCGTCCCGCGGACCGGCGGCCGGCACACCTTCGCCGTCGCCGGCACCGGTGACCTGCGGCTGACCGTCGGCGGTGCGGTGCTCTTCGACGAGCACTGCGCGCCGGAGGGCCACGACCCCTTCGAGGCGTTCATGCACCCCGTCGAGCGGCAGGTCACGGCGGAGCTGACGGTGGGGAAGCCGGTGGACGTCGTCCTGCGGTTCGTCCCGCTCGGCCTCGGGTTGGGCGAGGGCATGGACGCGCTCCACTTCACCCTCGGCCACCGCGAGCCGCAGCTCGACCCCGACGCCGAGATCGAGGAGGCGGTCCGGGCCGCGGCCGCCGCCGATGCCGCGGTCGTGGTCGTCGCCACGACCGAGGAGGTCGAGTCCGAGGGCCTCGACCGCCGTGATCTGCGGCTGCCGGGCCGGCAGGACGAGCTGGTCGCCCGGGTCGCCGCGGTCAACCCGCACACTGTGGTGGTCGTCAACGCCGGGTCGCCGGTGGAGCTGCCGTGGCGCACCCGGGTCCCCGCCGTGCTGCTGAGCTGGTTCCCCGGCCAGGAAGGCGGTGCGGCGCTGGCGGAGGTGCTGCTCGGCGCGCACGAACCGGGCGGG
The DNA here is from genome assembly GCF_000717345.1 of Streptomyces lydicus. Lineage (GTDB taxonomy): Bacteria > Actinomycetota > Actinomycetes > Streptomycetales > Streptomycetaceae > Streptomyces > Streptomyces lydicus. The sequence continues at coordinate 73,569 of NZ_JNZA01000018.1, forward strand.
CGGCTCCCCACCACCTGGCCGGCCCGGATCGAGGACGCCCCGGTCACCACGGTCGCCCCGACGGACGGCCAACTCGACTACTCCGAGGGCGTGTTCATCGGGTACCGCGGTTGGCGGGCGTCGGCCGCGGCGCCCGCGTACCCCTTCGGGCACGGCCTGGGATACACCGACTGGGAGTACGAGTCGCTGGACACCACCCCCGACTCGGTGCGGGTCCGGCTCCGCAACGCGGGCGAGCGGCCCGGGCGGGAGGTCGTCCAGATCTATCTGGCGCCGACGGCGGACTCCGCCCCGGACGCACCGGAGCGCCCGGCCCGCTGGCTGGCCGGTTTCGCGGTCGTCGAGGCCGGCCCCGGCGAGAGCGCCGAGACCGAGATCCCGCTCCCAGACCGCGCCTTCGCGGTCTGGGAGGAGGACGGCGGCTGGCGGCGCGTCAAGGGCGTCTACACCGTCGAGGCGGCGCACAGCGTCGCCGACCGCAGACTGACCGCCGAAGTCACCGTCGGCTGACGACCGGGCCGGGGGCACTACGAGGTCACCACCGACACGTCACCGCCGCTCGTCCGCGCCGTCACCTTGTGCGCGGACCGCGGGTCGGTCGGCACGTCGACCTTGCTGGTGCCGCCGCTCGTCGAGGCGTCGACCTTGTAGGAGCCCTTGGGGAGGCGGATGGTGACATCGCCTCCGCTGGTCCGTCCCGAGACCTCGTCCGGCGCCGCGACCAGCGCGACGTCCACGTTCCCGCCGCTGGTCCGCACCTGCGTCGTACGCGCCGTGGAGTCCGCGACGTTGATGTCGCCACCGCTGGTCTCCGCGGTGATCGCGCCCGAGGTGCCGCGGATCGTGACGTCCCCGCCGCTGGTGTGCAGATTGACCGAGGCGTCACGCGGCAGCAGCACGCGGTAGTCCACCTCGCACTTGCGCCCCATGCCGCAGTCCTCGGCCTTCAGCGTCAGCCGGCCGTCCTTCAGCTCGTGCTCCGGAGTCGGCTTGCTGTCGTTGTAGCGGTACTTCTCCCGCACCTTGACCGAGCCGCCGGCGTCCACCGGCACCACCTCGATGTCCCCGCCATGGGTCGTCGCCGACAGCGCGGTCACCTTGCCCTGCACCGAGTAGGTGCGCTCCGCCTCCTTCGTCGGGCCGAAGCCCGACAGCGAGCAGCCGGTGACCAGCACGGTCAACGCCGCACAGGACAGGACGAGATGAGGAGCGCGGAGGCGGGGCATGACGTAACTTCTCCCGTGGCAGGCAAGGATCGGAGCGGAAGCGAACCGATCACCACCATCTTCGGTCTTCCCCCCTGCGCGGGCGTCCCCGCAGGGGATGACCTTCACGTCACCGCACGGTATGACGTGCCCCTAGGGGCCCCCTCCCTCAGTACCCGCCCGCACTCCGGGTCCGTACCCCGAACCCGTACACGGTCGTGGAGCGGTAGGTCTCCCCGGGCCGCAGCACCGTGCCCGGGAATTCCGGCCGGTTCGGGGAGTCGGGGAAGTGCTGGGTCTCCAGCGCGAGGCCGGCCGCCGGCCCGTAGGGGACCCCGGAGGTGCCGGTCAGCGAACCGTCGAGATGGCCGGCGGTGTACAGCTGCAGACCGGGCTCGGTGGTCGCCAGCTCCAGCACCCGGCCGGAGCGCGGGTCGAACAGCTCCGCGACCACCCGTGGCTCCTCGGTCACCCCGCCGTCGAGGGCGAAGTTGTGGTCGTACGCGTCGCCCACGGGGCGCGCCGTCCGGAAGTCGAACCGGGTGCCGGCGACCTCCGCCGGTCCGCCCGGCAGCGGGATGCCGGTGCCGTCGACGGGCGTGTAGCGCGCCGCCGCGAGCCGCAGTTCGTGCCCGGTGGCGCTGCCGCTGCCGTCCCCGCCCAGGTTCAGATAGGTGTGGTTGGTCAGGTTGACGACCGTCGGGGCGTCGGTCCGCGCCCGGTAGGCGATGCGCAGTGCGCCGCCCCCGGGGCGGTCGGACAGCGTGTAGGTCACCCGGACGTCCAGGTTGCCGGGGAAGCCCTCCTCGCCGTCCGGGCTGACCCGGTGCAGCTCCACCCCGCCCGCCACCGGGCGGGCGTCCCACACCACCCGGGAGAAGTTCCGTGGTCCGCCGTGCAGGCTGTGCGCCCCGTCGTTCGGCGTCAGCTCGTAGGTCCGGCCGTCGAGCGTGAAGGCCGCCCCGGCGATCCGGTTGGCGTACCGCCCGACCAGCGCGCCGAAGTGCGAGCCGCCGTGCGCGGCGTACGAGGCCGGCTCGCCGAAGCCCAGGGCCAGCTGCGCCGGGCGCCCGTCCCGGTCCGGGGCCTCGACGCTCTGGACGATGCCGCCGTACGTCAGCACCCGGACCCGTAGCGCGCCGGGCCCGGGGCCGGTCTCCAGGGTCCAGCGGTCGACGCGACTGCCGTCGTCCAGCGTGCCGAAGAATTCCCTGCTGACCTGCGTCTCCATGCGCGCGAGCCTATGCCCGCGGCCCGGTGGGCGGCGTTGCGGACCGCGCGCGGGGGTGCGGCCGCCGCGCTAGGACCCCTTACGGGTGACAGCGCGGAACGCCAGCTCCGCCAGTTCCTGCTGGCCGCGGGTGCCCGGGTGGAACCAGTCCCAGGTGCTCAACTGCCGGTCGGTGAAGCGGTAGTCGAAGACGGACCGGTCGAAGCGGCACAGCGGATCCTTGCCGCACACCTCCGCCATCGCCGCGTTGTACGCCTTCACCCGGCCCTGCACCGCCGCCCGGCGGTCCTGCGCCGGCCGGGTCAGATCGTCCGGGTCGCGCAGCATCGACCCGCACATCCCCAGCTTCCAGACTTCCTTGCCGAGCGGGTTCTTGCGCCCCTCGGACCACAGCCGCAGCAGGTCCGGCACGGCCGCGACGTACACCTGGGTGTGCGGCAGGGTGCGCCGCAGGTACGTCAGGGACCGCGCGAAGTCGGCGCGGAAGGTGGCCGTCGGGGTCATCGCCGTCACGTCGCGGCGGCAGGCGTCATTGGCGCCGATCAGGACCGTCACCAGTTCGGGTTTGTGCAGGGCGGCCGCGGCGGCCTGGTCGGGCAGGTCGTTCATCACCGCGCCGGTCTTCGCGAAGTTCCAGCTGTGTGTGGCGGGGCGGGGGACCAGCCGCCGGGCGAGGCTGTCGACCTTGGGGTCGGTGCCGGTGGACCAGGAGACCTCGGGACAGTCGGAGAGCACGGTGCAGGCGTCGAAGCCGACGGTGATCGAATCGCCGAGTGCCGCGATCGAGTGGGGATCGGTGCGCCATACGGGCCCGTGCGCGGTCTTCCGTTTGGCCGACGCACCGGAGTGCGAGCCGCCCGTACCGTCCGCACTACAGGCGGTGAGGGCGATCAGCAGGGCGGCAGCGGCGGTGACGGTGCGTGAGAATCGGTGGCCGAAGCGGCGGTTCGGGGGGCGCGAGGGCCGATCGATCTGCGTCATCCCCTGTCCCCTCCGGCGTGCGAGTGATATCTCTTCGGGTACCGACGGTACGTCACCCCCTCGCCCGGCACCGCGCGGTAGCTTTGCCCCGTGCCTGCCGGGCGGTGACCCCAAGTGGTAAGTGCAGTCGGCACAGACAAATTACATCACGTCATTTCCTGTCCCTTTTGCGGCAAATTCCGCCTAATGGTGTTTACTGTAGGTCACCTCGCATGCTGGTGCCGAAGTGATCACTGGGGCAGAATGGCAACTGTCCCGGCCGCAACCGGAACGGGCACGAGGCCGCTGGGGAAGGCGAACCTCGAACCGCACTGGAGGTCCCGGTGACGACACGTGGAGTTCTGTACGTCCACTCCGCTCCGCGCGCGCTGTGCCCGCACGTCGAATGGGCCGTGGCGGGCGTGCTCGGCGTGCGCGTCAATCTCGACTGGATCCGGCAGCCGGCGTCGCCGGGGACCTGGAGAGCCGAGTTCTCCTGGCAGGGCGAGGCCGGCACCGCCTCCAAGCTGGCCTCCGCGCTGCGCGGCTGGCACCTGCTCCGCTTCGAGGTGACCGCGGAACCCTGCTCCACCGCCGAGGGAGAGCGCTACAGCTCCACCCCCGACCTGGGCATCTTCCACGCCGTCACGGGCATCCACGGCGACATCCTGATCCCCGAGGACCGGCTGCGCGCCGCCGTCGCCCGCTCCGCGCGTGGCGAGACCGAGCTGGCCGCCGAGGTCGCCAAGCTCCTCGGCAAGCCCTGGGACGACGAGCTGGAGCCGTTCCGCTACGCCGGTGAGGGCGCCCCGGTGCGCTGGCTGCACCAAGTCGTATGAGGACTGAGGCGCCGGTCCGCTGCCTCCACCAGGTCGTTTAGGGGATCTCTCCCGCGGGGGCCCGTCCGGGCGGCGGCCCGGCGACACGCGGCAGCGGTTGCCTTGGAGTGCGCTCGACGGCCTAGCGTGCCGGCATGGCCGACAACAACAACTCACCCCTGTCCGTCGCGGTGCTCGGCACCGGCATCATGGGCGCGGCGATGGCCCGCAACCTCGCCAGGGCGGGTCTGGACGTCCGCGTCTGGAACCGTACGCGGGCCAGGGCCGAGCCGCTGGCCGCCGACGGGGCCCGCGTCACCGACACCCCCGCGCAGGCCGTGGACGGCGCCGCGGTGGTCCTCACGATGCTGCTCGACGGGGACGCCGTGCTCGCCGCGATGCGCCAGGCCGCCCCGTCCCTCGCGGCCGGCGCCCTGTGGATCCAGGCGAGCACGGTGGGCACCGAAGGCTTCGCCCCGCTGGTCCACCTCGCCGGTGAGCACCGGCTGCGGTTCGTCGACGCTCCCGTCCTGGGCACCAAGGAGCCCGCCGAGAAGGGCGAGTTGACGATCCTCGCGGCCGGCCCGCAGGACGTGCGGGAGCGCGCCGGGCAGGTCTTCGACATCATCGGCAGCCGCACCCAGTGGGTCGGCGAGGACGCCGCGAGCGGCGCCGCCACCCGACTCAAGCTCGTCGTCAACACCTGGGTGCTGACCGTCATCAGCGGTACGGGTGAGGTGCTCGGGCTCGCCGAGGGGCTCGGGGTGGACCCGCGCGCCTTCCTCTCCGCGGTCTCCGGCGGCGCGCTCGACCTGCCGTATCTGCGGCTGAAATCCGAGACGATTCTGTCCGGGAACTATCAGCCGAGCTTCACCGTCTCCGCCGCGCGCAAGGACGCCCGGCTGATCACCGAGGCCGCCCGGGAAGCCGGCGTACGGGTGGACCTGGCCACGGCCGCCGCGGAGCGCTTCCGGCGGGCCGCGGAGCAGGGCCACGGCGAAGAGGACGCCTCCGCGGCCTACTTCGCGAGCTTCGGGGACTGAGGGACACGCCGAGGGCCCGCCCGGTGTGTGTCACCGGGCGGGCCCTCGGGTTGTGCTGAGCGTGCCTCAGACCGTGCGGAAGGCGAGCACCACGTTGTGGCCGCCGAAGCCGAACGAGTCGTTCAGGGCCGCGATCGTGCCCTCGGCCGGCAGCTTGCGGGGTTCGCCGCGGACGATGTCCGCGTCGGCCTCCGGGTCGAGCTGGTCGATGTTGATCGTCGGCGGGGCGATGCGGTTCTTGAGCGCGAGGACCGTGGCCACCGTCTCGATGCCGCCCGCGCCACCCAGGAGGTGGCCGGTCATCGACTTCGTGCTGGTGATGGCCATGTGGTCGACGTCGTCACCGAACGCCTTCCGCAGCGCCCTGAGCTCACCGACGTCACCGGCCGGGGTCGACGTCGCGTGCGCGTTCACGTGCACGATCTCCGCCGGGTTGAGACCGGTGTTGTCGATCAGGTTCTGCAGCGCCGCCGCGATGCCGTTGCCGGACGGCTCGGGCTGCGTGATGTGGTGCGCGTCGGCGGAGATGCCCTGGCCGACGGCCTCGGCGTAGATCGTGGCGCCGCGGGCCTTGGCGTGCTCCTCGGACTCCAGGATGATCACGCCGGCGCCCTCGCCGAGCACGAAGCCGTTGCGGTCGACGTCCCACGGACGGGAGGCGCCCTGCGGGTCGTCGTTGTTCTTGGACATCGCCATCATGTTGCCGAACGCGACGATCGGCAGCGGGTGGATGGCGGCTTCCGTGCCACCGGCGACGACGACGTCGGCGCGGCCCGAGCGGATCATCTCGATGGCGTAGCCGATGGCCTCGGCGCCCGACGCGCACGCCGAGACCGGCGTGTGCACACCGGCGCGGGCGTTGAACTCGATGCCGACGTTGGCGGACGGCGAGTTCGGCATCAGCATCGGCACGGTGTGCGGGGAGACGCGGCGTACGCCCTTCTCCTTGAGCACGTCGTACTGGTCGAGCAGGGTCGTCACACCACCGATGCCGGAGGCGATGACGGCGCCCAGACGGTCGGGGTTGACCGACGTGTCCTCGCCCGCCTTGGCGGTGAAGCCCGCGTCCTTCCAGGCTTCCTGGGCCGCGACGAGCGCGAACTGCGCCGAGCGGTCCAGCTTGCGGGCCTGCGGCCGCGGGATGATCTCGGACGGCTCGACGGCGATCTGCCCGGCGATGCGGACGGGCAGCTCGGCGGCCCAGTCCTGCTCGAGGGTGCTCACGCCGGAACGTCCGGCGAGCAGGGCCTCCCAGGTCGAAGCGCTGTCGCCACCCAGCGGTGTGGTTGCGCCGATACCGGTGACGACCACGGTGCGATTGGTCGCGTTCACGGGAATTCTTACTCCACGGGTAGAGGGGTCTGAATCGACGGCGCCACCGCGGGGTGGCGACATGCGCGGGTGAGCTGGATCAGCTCTGGTGCTTGAGGATGTAGTCGGTCGCGTCGCCGACGGTCTTGAGGTTCTTGACGTCGTCGTCCGGGATCTTCACGTCGAAGCGCTCTTCGGCGGCGACGACGACCTCGACCATGGACAGCGAGTCGACGTCCAGGTCGTCGGTGAAGGACTTGTCCACCTTGACGTCCTCGGTGGGGATACCGGCGATCTCGTTCACGATCTCGGCGAGACCGGCGACGATCTCTTCCTGAGTGGCGGCCATGATGGCGCTCCTTCGGTCATTTTAAGGGGAAACTGCGTTACTTGCGGTGAAGATCCGTGCGTGGCCGACACGTCCGAAGACGTACGGTGCTGCGCAGATCTTGCCCTAGGGGAGGGTAACGACCGTCGCGGCGTAGACGAGACCCGCCCCGAAGCCGATGACCAGCGCGGTGTCGCCGCTCTTGGCCTGACCCGTCGCCAACAGCCGCTCCATTGCGAGCGGGATGGAGGCGGCCGAGGTGTTGCCGGTGGTCTCCACGTCGCGGGCGACCGTCACGCTCTCCGGCAGCTTCAGAGTCTTCACCATCGAGTCGATGATCCGCATGTTGGCCTGGTGCGGAATGAAGACGTCCAGGTCGTCCGGGCTGACTCCGGCCGCGTCCAGCGCCTGCTGGGCGACCTTCGCCATCTCGAACACCGCCCACCGGAAGACCGCCTGGCCCTCCTGGGTGATGGCGGGGAATCGGATCTCCTCCAGGGCGGGGCGCTCTTCGGGCCCGTCGCCGCCGGGGAGAGGGATGGTGCGGTAGACGTCCCAGCCGAGGGTCTGCTTGATGGTCTCGGACTTGTCGCCCTCCGAGCCCCAGACCGTCGGGCCGATCGCCGGCTGCTTGGCGGGACCGACGATCACCGCGCCGGCACCGTCACCGAAGAGGAAGGCCGTCGCGCGGTCCTCCAGGTCGGTCAGGTCCGACAGCCGCTCGACGCCGATGACCAGCACGTACTCCGCGCTGCCCTCGGTGACCAGGCCCTTGGCCAGGGTCAGTCCGTAGCCGAAGCCCGCGCAGCCCGCCGAGATGTCGAAGGCGGCCGGCTTGCCGGCGCCGATGCGGTGCGCGATCTCGGTCGCGACGGCCGGCGTCTGCTTGAAGTGCGAGACGGTGGAGACGATCACGGCGCCGATCTGCTCGGGCGTGATGCCGGCGTCGGCGATCGCCTTGCCGGACGCCTCGACCGACATGGTCGCGACTGTCTCCTCGGGGCCGGCCCAGTGGCGGGTCGCGATACCGGACCGCGAACGGATCCACTCGTCGGACGAGTCGATGTGCTTGAGGATCTCCTCGTTGGGCACGACACGGGTCGGCCGGTAGCCGCCGACGCCCATGATCCGCGCGTACGGGGCGCCCTTCGAGGGCTTGATCTTCGATGTCATGCGCTTCGGACTCCTATTCGGCCGGTGCAGAGCCTGCGGTGACGGCAGAGGACGCGGCGGCGATCAGCGTGCGGGCCGCGTCGAGGTCCTCAGGCGTCTTGAGGGCGAGGGTCTGCACACCGGGCAGCGCACGCTTGGCCAGGCCGGTGAGCGTGCCGCCGGGGGCGGCCTCGATGAGCGCGGTGACGCCGAGCGTCTTGAACGTCTCCATGCACAGGTCCCAGCGCACCGGGTTGGCCACCTGGCCGACCAGCCGCTGCACCAGTTCGTGACCGGAGGAGACCAGCTGCCCGTCCTTGTTGGAGACGTAACGGGTGTGCGGGTCGGCGACCGACAGCTGGGTGGTCGCGGATTCCAGGGCCGAGACGGCGGGTGCCATGTGGTGAGTATGGAACGCGCCGGCCACCTTCAGCGGTACGACCCGGCGGGTGCCTTCCGGCTTGTTCTCGACGAGCGCGGCGATCTGCTCCGCGGTGCCCGCCGCGACGATCTGACCCGCGCCGTTGACGTTCGCCGGGGTGAGGCCCAGCTGCTCCAGGTGCGGGATGACGACGGCCTCGTCGCCGCCCAGCAGTGCGGCCATGCCGGTCTCGGTGATCGCGGCGGCCTCGGCCATCGCCTGGCCGCGCCGGCGCACCAGCTTCATCGCGGCCTCGTCGGAGACCGCGCCGGTCAGCGCGGCGGCGGCGAGCTCACCGACGCTGTGGCCGGCCGCGGCGCCGACCTGCGCGGCGAAGCCGTCGGCCGTCGGGAACAGCTGGCGGGCGGAGATCAGGGCGGAGGCCACCAGCAGCGGCTGCGCCACCGCGGTGTCGCGGATCTCCTCCTCGTCGGCCTTCGTGCCGTAGTGGATCAGGTCCAGGTCGATGGCGGCCGACCACTCACGGAGCCGGTCTTCGACACCGGGGAGGTCGAGCCAGGGGGTCAGGAAGCCGGGCGTCTGAGCGCCTTGGCCGGGAGCGACGAGTACGAGCACCCTCACACTCTCTCTTGTGGGTGGTTCCGCCCGCCCGTGGGGACAGGGACCAAGAACCATCGGGGGAATTGTTGGTCTCCGACAAAAGTCTAGGGTTGTGCCTCACCGTCAGCCAGACGCCCCAGAATCAGCGCGATACGGAGGGTGAAGGCCGAGCGGACATCGGAGGGTGACCATCCGGTGACGTCCGTCACACGTCGCAGCCGATAGCGCACGGTGTTGGGGTGCACGAACAGCATCCGCGCGGCGCCCTCCAGGCTGCTCGCCTGCTCCAGATAGACGCTCAGCGTCTCCAGCAGCGCCGACCCCGCCTCCTCCAGCGGTCTGTAGATCTCCTCCACCAACTGCTCCCGCGCGACCGGGTCGGAGGCCATCGCGCGCTCCGGCAGCAGGTCGTCGGCCAGCACCGGCCGGGGGGCGTCCGGCCAGGCCGCGCACGCCCGCAGACCGGCGGCCGCGGCCTGCGCGGAACGGGTCGCGGCGAGCAGGTCGGAGACCACCGGGCCGGCCACCACGGGGCCGGCCGCGTACGGGCCGATCAGCGCCTTCGCGGCCTTGAGCGGATTGTCCGAGCCGCCCGCGATCACCACCAGGCGCGAGCCCAGCACCCCGGTGAGGACCTGGAGCTTGGCGTGCCGGGCGGCCCGCCGGATCGCCTCCACGGTCAGTTCGCTGTCCCCGTCGGGCGCGGTGCCCAGCACCACGCACACGTGCTCGGGCGAGTTCCAGCCCAGCGCCGCCGCCCGGGAGACCGCGCCCTCGTCCGCCTCCCCCGACAGCACCGCGTTGACCACCAGGGACTCCAGCCGGGCGTCCCACGCGCCGCGCGCCTCGGCGGCCTGCGCGTAGACCTGCGCGGTGGCGAAGGCGATCTCCCGGGCGTAGACCAGCAGCGCCTCGCGCAGCACGGACTCGTCGCCGGGGGCTGCGACCTCGTCGATCGCCGTCTCCATGACCTCGATGGTCGTACGGACCATCTCCACGGTCTGCCGCAGCGTGATCGCCCGGGTCAGCTCGCGCGGGGCGGTGCCGAAGACGTCGGTGCTGATCGCCTGGGGGGTCTCCGGATGCCGGAACCACTCGGTGAAGGCGGCGATGCCGGCCTGCGCCACCAGACCGATCCAGGAACGGTTCTCCGGGGGCATCGCGCGGTACCACGGCAGGGTGGCGTCCATACGGGCGATGGCCGCGGCGGCCAGTTTGCCGGACGAGTTCTCCAGACGCCGGAGGGTCGCCGAGTGCGGGTGCGCGTCGCGCGAAGCGGGTTCAGACACGGGACAAGCCTGCACTATCGGGGCGAGGAGGTGAGGGGGCGGGGCTACGGTGGGCCAATGATTCAGGTGCGCAGGGGCGCGGAACGCTATCGGGGCGGCGATCCGGACGCCGGGATCGAGTCACTGCACGCGTTCTCCTTCGGGCCCCACTTCGACCCGGACAATCTGCGCTTCGGCGCACTCATCGCCTGCAACGAGGAGCGGCTGGCGGCCGGCGCCGGCTTCGACGAGCATCCGCACCGCGACACCGAGATCGTGACCTGGGTGATCGAGGGGGAGCTGACCCACCGCGACACCACCGGCCACGAGACCACCGTACGCCCCGGTGATCTCCAGCGGCTCAGCTCGGCGGGCGGGGTACGGCACGTCGAGCGCAACGACGCGGGACAGCCGCTGCGCTTCGTGCAGATGTGGCTGGCACCGGAGGAGGCCGGCGGCGAACCGTCGTACGAGGTGGTGCGCGGCATCGCCGACGGCACCCCCTACGCGGTGCCGCGGGCCGGCGCCCTGCTGCATCTGCGGCGCCTGGCCGACGGCGAGCGCACCGCGGTCCCGGACGCCGCGCGCGCCTATGTGCACGTGGTGCGCGGCGCCGTACGGGTCGGCGACGAGCGGCTGGAGGCGGGCGACTCCGCGCGGATCACCGACGGGGCCGACCTGGAGCTGAAGGGGCTGGCGGCATCGGAGTGCCTGGTGTGGGAGATGGGGACGGAGCCGCGGCACGGGTGACGCGGCGGGCCCGGGAGATGTCCCCGGGCCCGTACGTCCGCGCTGCTCAGGCCGTCTGCGCCAGCTCGGCCAGCACCGCGTCCGTCAGCTGCGGCCAGACCTCGATCGCCCACGGCCCGAAGGCCCGGTCGGTCAGCGCGACGCAGGCGGCCCGCGCGTCCGGGTCCACCCACAGGAACGTCCCGGACTGCCCGAAGTGTCCGAAGGTGCGCGGCGAGGAACCGGCGCCCGTCCAGTGCGGCGACTTCCCGTCGCGGATTTCGAAGCCGAGTCCCCAGTCGTTGGGCTTCTGGTGGCCGTAGCCCGGGAGCACGCCCGTCACGCCGGGGAAGACCACCTGGGTCGCCGCGGCCAGCGTGCTCTCCGAGAGCAGCCGCGGGGCCTGGAGCTCGGCCGCGAAGCGGATCAGGTCGGCGACCGTGGAGACGCCGTCCTTGGCGGGGGAGCCGGGCAGCTCCGTCGCCGTCATGCCGAGCGGTTCGAGCACCGCCTCGCGCAGGTACTGCGGGAAGGGGATGTCGGTCGCCTTGGCGAGGTGGTCGCCCAGCGCCTCGAAGCCGGCGTTGGAGTAGATCCTGCGGGTGCCCGGCTCGGCCATCACGCGCGGCTCGTCGAAGGCGAGACCGGAGGTGTGCGCGAGCAGATGACGCACCGTGGACCCCTCGGGGCCGGCCGGCTCGTCCAGCTCGATCGCGCCCTCCTCGACGGCCAGCAGCGCGGCGTACGCGGCCAGCGGCTTGGTCACCGAAGCCAGCGCGAACCGCTGCTCCAGCGGCCCGTACGAGCCGGCCACCACCCCGTCGGCACGTATGACGGCGGCCGCGGCCGTGGGCACCGGCCAGTTCTCGATCATCCGGAGGCTCTGCATGCCCCGAGCCTAACCTCCCCAAATTCAGGTCAAGTCCGGGTGGGAATCGCGCTTGCTTGGAGTGCACTCCAACTCTCTAGCGTTGGGACCGTCGAGAGGCATCCGGCGAAAACAGGGGAGACAGGGCATGACGGTGACGCAGAGCGAGGCGGTCGCGAACGGTGCGATCGCGACCCGCGCACGGCCGGCGGCGGAGCGCACCTGCGCCGCGCCTTCCGTCCACCCTCGGCCCGCAGGGCGTGACCGGTACACCATCAGCGAGGTCGCGGAGCACACCGGCCTGAGTGCGCACACCCTGCGCTGGTACGAGCGGATCGGCCTGATGCCGCACGTGGACCGCACGCACACCGGCCAGCGGCGGTTCACCAACCGCGACCTGGACTGGCTGAGCCTGGTGACCAAGCTGCGGCTGACCGGCATGCCGGTCGCGGACATGGTCCGCTACGCCGAGCTGGTCCGGGTGGGCGAGTCCACCTTCTCCGAGCGCGAACGGCTGCTGACCGCGCACCGTGAGGACGTGCGACGGCGGATCGCGGAGCTGCAGAGCACGCTCGACATCCTCGACTACAAGATCGACATCTATGCCGACGCCCGGCGGGCGTCCGAGAGGTTCTGAGATCCCCATGAGCACTGAGAAGATCGAAACGGTCGAGCTGGGCACCGGCGGCCCTCGCGTCGGGGTGCAGGGCCTCGGCTGTATGGGCATGAGCTTCGCCTACGGCCCCACGGACGCCGACGAGGCGCGCGCCACGCTGGAGCGGGCACGGGAACTGGGCGTGACGCTCTACGACACCGCCGACATGTACGGCCGGGGGGAGAACGAGAAGTTCCTCGCCCCGTTCGTCCGGGCGCACCGCGACGAGATCGTGCTCGCCACCAAGTTCGCGATAGCCCCGGACCCCGCCTTCCCCGACGACCCGACCAAGCGCGTCATCCGCAACGACCGGCCGTACATCCGGCAGGCCGTCGAGGGCAGCCTCCAGCGCCTGGGCGTGGACACGATCGACCTCTACTACATGCACCGGCGCAACCCGGACGTCCCGATCGAGGAGTCCGTCGGCGCGATGGCCGAGCTGGTCGCCGAGGGCAAGGTCAAGCACCTGGGGCTGAGCGAGGTGACCGCGGACGAGCTGCGCGCGGCGCACGCCGTGCACCCGATCGCGGCCGTGCAGTCCGAGTGGTCGCTGTTCAGCCGGGACATCGAGAAGCACGTGGTGCCGGCCGCGGCCGAGCTCGGCGTCGCCCTCGTCCCGTACTCGCCGCTCGGCCGGGGCTTCCTCACCGGCGCGTTCGTCAACGCCGACAAGGAGCTGGGCTCGGACGACTTCCGCCGGATGCAGCCCCGCTTCACGGGCGACAACGCGGCCGCCAACGCCGCGCTGCTGGAGCCGGTCCGCAAGATCGCCGAGGTCCACGGGGCCACGCTCGGCCAGGTCGCCCTGGCCTGGGTGCAGCAGCAGGCCGCGGTGGCCGGGCTGCCGGTCGTGCCGATCCCCGGCACCCGCAAGCGCACCCGCATCGAGGAGAACACCGGCGCCACCCGCATCCGGCTGAGCGCGCAGGAGCTGGCCCTGCTGGAGCCGATCGCCGGCCAGGTGGCGGGGGAGCGGTACGCGGACATGTCCAGCACGTCGGCGGGACGGGAGTAGCCCACCGCCCCCGGTACGGTCCGCGTCCGCGGTCCGCACCGGGGGCCGGGACGCCGGTCCCGGCCGGCCCGGTGGTGCCGGGCCGGCGCGGCAGCCGGACACCCCCTACGCCGGACCCGGCTCCTACGCCAGACCCAGTGCGAAGGCCGCGAACCCGGCGGCCAGCACCGCCGCCAGCGCCCGCCGCAGCCGGGTGACACCCGTCCAGGGCTCCTCGAAGCGGCGGGTGGTCCGGCCGATCACCACCAGCAGGACGGCGAACAGCGGCAGCCAGGCCAGCCGGGCCAGGAGCCAGCCGAGCGTGTCGGGCGCGACGGTCAGCCCCGGCACCGCCCCCACGAAGGACGCGGGCACGGCCGCCGACAGCATCGCGGTCTGGTGCCAGCACAGGACCGTCATCGCGGAGAGGTTGACGACCACCACGGGCGCCCACAGCGCGGGCCGGCGCAGGACCCGGGCCAGCCGGTCGCGGAGCAGCACCGCGGCACCCGACTGGGCCGCGGCCAGGGCCAGCACCAGCAGCGACGGCGGATGGGAGTTCGTCCGGTCCTGCCCGGGGACGCCGACCATGCTCGCCGGGTAGTGGAAGAACACCAGCAGCGCGGCGAACAGTGCGGTACCGCCGAGGAGCAGCGTCCAGCCGCCGCGCCTGCCGAGCCGTCCCTCACCCCAGGACACCCCCAGCTGGTAGGCGAACATCCAGCCCGGGAGCAGGTTCAGCAGACTCAGCCACGGCGGCACGGCGGACGCGAACGGGCCGTACCGCAGGAAGTCCACCGCCGCCACGGCCGCCAGCAGCGGCGCCGCCGCCCAGGCACCCATCCGCCGGGCGGCCCGCACGCAGTACGGCGTCAGCGCGGTGATCACGGCGTAGACGCCGACGAACCACAGCGGCTGGATCACCAGCGTCGCGCCGGTCCGCAGCGTCGCCTCGGGGACCCCCAGGGCGAACAGCAGCGGCAGCAGCGCCGCCCACACCGCCGTCACACCGAGCACCGGGCGGCCCAGCCGGACGAGCCGGCCCCGCAGCCAGCGGCCCGTGGACCCGCCCCGGGCGGTGGCCCGCCGGAAGGACAGCACCGACGCGTAGCCGCCGACCAGGAAGAAGATGCCGAGCATCTGCAGCACCCAACTGGCGGGCGCGAGCGCGCCGATGGCGGTCAGCGGGCTGGCGTTGTGCAGCGCGCCACCGCCGTCAAGGGCGAAGCCGCCGAGCAGCCAGTGGCCGGTGGGGACCGCGAGCAGCGCCAGGGCGCGCAGGCCGTCGATCGCCCGGTCACGGTCCGCGGGGGTGCGGTCCTCGATGGCGCGGACGGTGCTGCGGGCCGCGCCGCCGAGGCGCGCGAGAGGTGCGGAGTCCATGAGGCGTCCTTGCGTCCGTGAACCGGTGGGGTGGGGAGCGGCGAGCGGCCCGAGGCGGCCGGGCGCGGCGTCAGCGCACATCGCCGTAGCGGCCCAGCACGATCGCCGCGAAGCTGCGCAGCGAGTCCGTTCCGGGCGCGAGGTAGCCGGTGTGGCCCTGGGCCCGCTCGGCGGAGACGTGCCGGGCGCCGAAGCCCGGCGACGTGGGGTCCGCGCCGTGCCCCAGGCCCAGCAGCTCGACGTTCGGGACGTCCGCTATCCAGTCGGAGGCGTCCCGCGCGGCCCAGACCCGCGCGGAGGTGTGCAGCTCCGCCACGCTGTCCCGGCGCGTCCCGGGGGAGGCGAAGACGATCAGGTCGGCGAGGTCGCCGCGGCCCAGCCGGGGCACCGCCAGGCCGCAGACCACCGAGCCGTAGCTGTGGCACAGCACGGCCGGCGCCCGCACCCCGGTGGCGGCCAGCCCGGACAGCAGCCGGGCCAGCCGCGGCGCACCGGCCTCGGCGAGCCGCCCGGTCGCCGCGTCCGGGCCCAGGCCGACCGGGGTGGTGTAGCCGGCCCAGGCGATGACCGCGGTACGGGCCTTCGGCGCCTCGACCGCCATCTGCGCCCGCAGCGACGTGGCCATACCGGCCGGGGTCCCGTACGGGTCCTTCGCCCGGTCGAACGACGCCAGGTCGATGTCCGAGCCCGGCACGACCACGGCGGTGTGCTCGGCGGTCGCCAAGTCCCCGTACACCTCGGCCACCTGTCCGCGGCCCCGGGGGTCGAAGGCGAGGACCCGGCGGCCCGGCGCGAGCAGTTCGGCACAGCGCTCGGCCGCCTTCCCGGCCTGCCGGTGGTCCTCCAGGGTGCCGGCCGGATCGGTGGCGCGGGCCAGTTGGCGGGCCCGTTCCGCCTTCAGCGCAAGGGAGTTGGCCTCGTACCGCAGCGCGAGCGGCGCACCGTCGAGGTTGCCCACGGTGAGCGGGTGACGGGCCGCGAGCGCATGCCGCTGGGCGGCGGACAGCGCGGTGAAGAAGCGGGCGACGGCGGCCGGCCGGGCGCTCGCCGGGTCGGGCAGCCGGACGCCGAGCGAGTGGTCGGCGCGCCAGGCGGCGGCGCCGGGCGCGGGCCCGGTGACGGCGGTCTGCGCGGAGCCAGCCGCCCAGCCGCCCGTACCGGCGACCAGGGCCGCCGCGAGCGCGGCGCCGATGAGTGTGCGCCTGCCGCGTCGAACGGCGGTGCTCCGCACGGACATGGTGGTGTCTCCCTCTCCCGTTGGTGTGGCGGAGGGAAACGTAGGGAGGGGGTGACTGACGTGGCGTCACACCGCGGAGCCAACTCCCGGGTGATACCGGGGTAGGGGGTGCGACCGCCCCTCGTCCTCAGGGAGGAGGGGCGGGGTACGCGTCCTGTCGGGACGGGAGGGCGGCGCGGTCAGCGCTCGCCGGGTGCCACCAGCCCCGATTCGTACGCGAAGATCACGGCCTGCGCCCGGTCCCGCAGCTCCAACTTGGCGAGCACCCGCCCGATATGGGTCTTCACGGTCTGCTCGGCGAGGATCAGCGCCTCGGCGATCTCCTGGTTCGACAGGCCCCGGGCGATCAGCTCCAGCACCTCCGTCTCCCGCGGGGTGAGACCGTTCAGCCGGAGTGCGCCGCGGTCCTTGCGGGGCGCCGGACGCCGGGCGAAATCGGCGATCAGCCGCCGGGTCACCGACGGCGCGAGCAGCGCCTCACCGGCCGCCACCACCCGCACCGCGGAGATCAGATCGGCCGGCGGCGCGTCCTTGAGCAGGAACCCGGAGGCGCCCGCGCGCAGCGCCTCGTACACGTAGTCGTCCACGTCGAAGGTCGTCAGCATCAGCACCTTCGGCCGGTGGACCACGCCGACCGGCGGATCCAGCAGCTGCCGGGCGGCCTCCAGCCCGTCCATCTCCGGCATCCGGACGTCCATCAGCACCACGTCCGGGTGGGTCCGGCGGCTGAGCGCCACCCCCTGCACCCCGTCGGGCGCGTCGCCCACCACATCGATGTCGCTCTGTGCGGCGAGCAGTGCGGCGAACCCCGCTCGCACCATGGCCTGGTCGTCGACGATGATCACGCGCGTGGTCATGCGGAGCCGGAATCCTTCGCTGGGAGGGGAGCCGCCGCCGCGGTGGGCGGCGGGGTGAGCGGAAGCTGTGCGGCGACCCGGAAGCCGCCGTCGGGCAGCGGCCCGGTGTCGAGTGTGCCGTCCACCAGCCGCACCCGTTCCCGCATGCCGATCAGACCGTGACCGGTGCCGGTGGTCTCCAGCGGCGCGGAGGGCGCGGGCGGTGCGGAGTTGACGACCAGCACCGTCAGCCGGGAGCCGTCCGCCGCCGTCGTCACCGACACCCGGGTGTGTGCGCCCGGGGCGTGCCGCACCACGTTGGCCAGCGCCTCCTGAACGATGCGGTACGCGGACAGATCCACCGCCGGTTCGAGCGCGACGGGATCTTCGGGCAGCACCAACTCCACCGGCACACCGGCCCGTACGGTCCCCTCGACGAGCTTGGGCAGCATGCCGATACCGGGCTGCGGCGCCTTCTCCGGGCCGCCTTGCCGCTCCGTCTCCTCGCTGCGCAGCACCCCGAGCAGCCGGCGCATCTCGGCCAGCGACTCGCGCGCGGTCGCCGCGATCGACCCGAACTCCTCCTGCGCCTCCTGAGGGAGCCCGCCGATGCGGTACGGGGCGCTGTCCGCCTGGACCGTGATCACCGACATGTGGTGGGCGACGACGTCGTGCAGCTCGCGGGCGATGCGGGTGCGCTCCTCCAGCAGCGTCCGGCGGGCCCGTTCGGCCTCGCTGATGGTCTCCTGCTCGATCAACTTCCGCTGGGCGTCGCCGCGTTCCCGCAGCGTGGCGCCCATCATGAGCACCACACCGGAGAGCACGAACAGCAGCACCCAGGTGCTCTGACTGCCGTCGGGCGTGCTCATTTCGGAGAGAATCCCCGTCACGCCGGTCGTCAGCCAGACGGCTATCAGGGTGCGGCGGCGCTCGCGCAGGGACAGCGCCAGCATCAGCGCCAGATAGCCGACGATCGCCGTGGGCGGCCAGGGCCAGGCGCGGCCCGCGACGCCGTCGACACCGGTCAGCACCAGCGCGCCCACGACGTCCGCGGCGAAGATCACCCACCAGGCTTGCAGCGGACGGGTCACCGCGAGCAGCAGCGGTACGGTCTGCGCGGTCGACAGCGCACCGGCCAGCCCGCCGTTCACGCCGTAGTCGTTGCCGAGGACGTTGATGCCCGACGGCAGCAGGGACACCGCGAACACGAAGGCCACGACGTACGGCAGACGGCGCAGCCAGGGGTTCTGGACGCTGCCGAAGAGCGGGGTGCCGGGTTCGGTCGGGGTACCGAGCTCCACGGCGAGGACACGCAGCGCCTGCCGTGCGGCCCGCAGCGCCCTCGCGCGGGCCGCCCCGGGCCCGGTGCCGCGGCCCGGCTCGGCCGGCTGGTGGGCGGGGGTGGAAGTGGGTCCGTTCATCGCGCCGTCAATGTAAGCGGACCCGGGCCGCGGGAGCGTCATACCTGGGTCCCGCCTTGCACCCCGTACCACGGTATGAGTCCCGGTCCGGTGGTTCGCCCTAGAGCTCCGCCAGCAGGTCGGCCTTCTTGGCGCTGAACTCGGCGTCCGTCAGCAGCCCCGCGCCGTGCAGCTCGCCGAGGTGCCGTATGCGGTCCGCGATGTCCGCCGGGTCCCGGCGGGCGTCCCCGGTGCGGCGGCACACCGGCTCGCCGTCCGGCGTCTCCTCCGACTCGGCGGCGCGGACGGCCTGCAGCACCGCGGCCGCGAACGGCAGCGACTCGTGGACCGGGCCGTACCCGGGACCGAAGACGACGGCGGCGGGATCCTGGTCCGCGGCGCCCGTCTCCGGCTCGCGGGCGCCGCGTTCCAGCAGCCGCAGATGGCCCTTGACGATCTCCGGGGACCGCCACTCGACCCCGGCCAGCTCGCCGACCGCGAAGGTCTGGTCGCCGCGCTTCCACTTCGCCGACGAGGCGCCCGTCCAGAACCAGCGGAAGGCCACCGACCGGCCGTCGAAGGACGCCTTGCCGTCGTACGCCTTGAAGTGCAGCGGAGGCTCCGGGGCGGCCACCAGATGGCGGTCGGCGGGCTCCTTCGCGGCGGGGCCGAGCGCGCTGCGCAGTTCCTCGGCGTAGTACCCGGCCAGCGTCTCGCGTTCGGCCGGCAGCACCAGACGGTAGGGGTCGACATCCTCCTTGAGCTGCCCGTCCGCCGCCTCCATCAGGGGGTCGGCGCCGGGCCGGGGCACGGCGTGCAGCACCACCGTGCCGCGTCTGCCCCCGGACACCTCGACAGCGCTCAGCGCCTCGTACGGGATGCGTCGCTCGCCGAGCGCCTGGAACAGCTTCGGCCTGCGGATCCCCCGTTCGAAGCGGATGAGTACGGAGTCCGTGTCGAACTCCCAGACGGCGTGAAAACCGGCCAGCACATCACCCATGTGGCTCATCGTATGCGGGCGGTTGCCCGCCCGTCCCCCTTCCGGACACCTGGAAGGCGCCCCGCCGGAGCCGCGTGCGCAACGAGCTCCCCGGCCGGGCGCTCCGTCCTTTGCACCGTGGACGCGCGCTCCACCGGACGTGGTTCCCGCGGGCCCGGCCCGTCCCCGGGCGCCGGGCCGGGCCCGCGGGAAGCGGCGCGGTGGCGGAGCGGCCTCAGGCCGTCGCCGCGCTGCAGTGCGGATCGGCGGAGGCGCACTCCACCGAGCCGGTCGCGCCCACCCCGACCAGCGCGAAGTTGTGCAGGCTGCGGGTGCCGGGCGCGAAGTAGCCGGCGTGCCCGACGGCACCGTCGGCGGACAGGATCCGGGAGCCGAAGGACGGATCGACCGGGTCGGCGCCGTGGCCGAGCCCGCCGACCTCCAGGTACGGCACATCCTGGATCCAGTCGTCGGAGTCCCGCATCGCCCACACCCGGGCGCGGGTGCCGAGCCCGGCGAGGCTGTCGGCCCGCATGCCGGGGCTGCCCGCCACCGCGATGTCCCCCACGTTGGACGGCAGCGCACGGGCGGCGACGCCGCACACCACGGACCCGTAGCTGTGGCAGAACAGCGAGACGGAGTCGGCGGACGGCAGCGAGTTCACCAGGGCGCGCAGCCGGACCGCGCCGGCCTCGGCAAGCTGCCCGGTGGCGGCCTGGACGCCCAGTCCGGCCGGCGAGGTGTAGTCGGCCCAGGCGATCACGGCGGTGCGGGTGCCCGGGCCGGCCTGCCGCTCGGCGTCGTAGAGGGAACGCGCCATGCCGACGGGGGCGGTGGTCGCCCGCGCGGTGCGCTCGAAGGTCGAGAGGTTGGTGTCCACGCCGGGCACCACGACCGAGACCCGCTTCGCCGCCGGGAGGTCGCCGAAGACCTCCGCGGCCCGGCCGCCGCCGGCCGGGTCGAAGGCCAGGATCTGCCGGCCCGGAGCCATCATCGACTCCAGGCGGTGCATCAGCCGGCCCGCCTCCTGGCGGCCGACGGGCGTGAGCCGGTGGTCGGTCATCCGCCGTTTCTCGACGGCGCGGGCGTCGTCGATCGCCATCCGGTTGGCGCGGTAACGGAGTTGGACGGGTGCACCGCCCATGTTGCCGACGGCCAGCGGAAAGCGGTCGGCGAGCTGCTGGCTCTCGGCCCGGCTGAGGGGGGCGAAGAAGGCCCGGATCGCGGCCGGCCCGGAGTTGGGGTCGGGCAGCGGGCGACCGAGGAAGGTGGCGTGCTTCCACGCGGCCTTGGCGGTGGCCAGGGGGTTGGCGTCGTCCTTGCTGCCTCTGATGGCGGTCCATCCGGTCATGGCAAGCATCACGAACACCACCACCAGGGCGAGTGCGGCGCGCCAGGCGGTGGACTGAAGGAAACCGGAGGAGGGGCCGAGGCCCGGGAAGGAAGTCACCGCGAGCCACCCTAGGAGACGCGACAGGGTGGCTGCTGTGGCCGTGAGTGATATCACGTTTCACGGTGGCCATTTCGACCAAACCGGACACCGTTCGTCGAATTCCGGTGCTCAGGCGTGCGGAAGCGGTCTCATGGGGAGATTAATCGGTTGCGCAGCGGCCGCGGGCCGTTACGGCAGGTGGCGAGGGGCGCCGGGTCAGCGGTGCGTGCGCCAGTCGTCGTCGATCGCCGGCGCCATGTGGTCGAGATAGGACTGGGTCAGCTCCCGGATGGACGCCACGCTGCAGTCCGCGCCCTCGCCCCAGATCTTGCCCGCCACCCGCATGACCCCGCAGAACGCCGCGACCAGCACCCGCGGCCGCGGATCGGCATCGACGTCCAGCCCCTCGCGCCCCGCGATCAGCCGCGCGATCTGCTCCTCCAGTTCGGAGGACCGGCGCAGGTGGACGGCCATCAACGCGGGTGTGGACTCGATCATTTGGTACGAGCGCATGTGCAGCTCCACCGGGATCACCGACTCGATGGCGCTGCCGATGTCGTCCCAGGCGACCATCACCGCGCTGCGCAGCGCGGTCAGCGGGGCCTCCGTCGCGGGCCGCGCGGTCAGCTCCGCCATGAAGCGGGCCTCGACCATCTCCTGGACGGCGAAGGCGACGTCCTCCTTGTTGGCGAAGTACCGGAAGTACGTCCGCTGGGAGACGTCCACGGCCTCGGCGATCTCGTCGACCGTCGTCGCCTCGTACCCCTGCTCCGTGAAGAGTTCGAGTGCCGCGCGGATCAGGGCGTCGCGGGTGCGCTGCTTCTTGCGTGCGCGCAGGCCGCCCGCGGGGGCCGTCTGCGGCGTCGGGGTCGCCATCCTGCGCCGCCTTTCCGTGGTGTTCTCGCTGCTCAGGTTACCTGTGAGGGAGATGACAGTTACCGACTCATGAATTGCTTTGTCAACTGTCAGTGGCTGACATTAGTGTCGGGGTATGAGTTCTCAGACCCCGGTCGCCGACGCCGCGCCGGACCTCTCCGTACCGGAGCCCCGCAAGGGGCTGCGAGGCCATCCGTGGCTGACCCTCTTCTCCGTCGCCATCGGCGTCATGATGGTCGCCCTGGACGGCACCATCGTCGCCATCGCCAACCCGGCCATCAAGCAGGACCTCGGCGCCTCGCTCGCCGACGTGCAGTGGATCACCAACGGGTACATGCTCGCCCTGGCCGTCTCGCTGATCACGGCCGGCAAGCTCGGTGACCGCTTCGGCCACCGCCAGACCTTCCTCATCGGCATCCTCGGCTTCGCCGCCGCCTCCGGTGCCATCGGCTTCTCGAACGAGGTCGCGCTGGTCGTCGGCTTCCGCGTGCTGCAGGGGCTGTTCGGCGCGCTGCTGATGCCCGCCGCGCTGGGACTGCTGCGCGCCACCTTCCCCGCCGAGAAGCTCAACATGGCGATCGGCATCTGGGGCATGGTCATCGGCGCCTCGACCGCCGGCGGCCCGATAGTCGGCGGACTGCTGGTGGAGCACGTCAGCTGGCAGTCCGTGTTCTTCATCAACGTCCCGGTCGGCGTGCTGGCCCTGGTCCTGGGGCTGGTGATCCTCAAGGACCACCGCGCGGAGAACGCCCCGCGCTCGTTCGACGTCCCCGGCATCGTGCTGCTCTCCGGCGCGATGTTCTGCCTCATCTGGCCGCTGATCAAGGCGTCGGAGTGGGGCTGGGGCGACATGAAGACCTGGGGCTTCCTGATCGGCGCCGTGGTCCTCTTCGTCCTGTTCGCCGTCCTGGAGTCCAAGGTCCGTGAACCGCTCATCCCGCTGCGGATGTTCCGTTCCCTGCCGCTGACCGCCGGCACGGTCCTGATGGTCCTGATGGCTTTCGCCTTCATGGGCGGCCTGTTCTTCGTGACGTTCTACCTCCAGAACGTGCACGGCATGACCCCCGTCGACAGCGGCCTGCACCTCCTCCCGCTCACCGGCATGATGATCGTCGGCTCCCCGCTCGCCGGGGCGCTGATCACCAAGCTCGGCCCGCGCATCCCGCTGGTCGGCGGCATGGGCCTGACCGCCGTCGCGATGTACGGCATGTCCGGCCTGGACACGAACAGCAGCACCGGCCCGATGTCCCTGTGGTTCGCCCTGCTCGGCCTGGGCCTGGCCCCCGTGATGGTCGGCGCCACCGAGGTCATCGTCGGCAACGCCCCGCTGGAGCTCTCCGGCGTCGCCGGCGGCCTCCAGCAGGCCGCGATGCAGGTCGGCGGCAGCCTCGGTACGGCCGTGCTCGGCGCGGTGATGGCCTCCCGCGTCGACAACGAACTCCCCACCAACTGGAAGACGGCCGGGCTCCCGCCGCTCCCGCCCGCGCAGGCGTCCCAGGTGTCCGACGCGGTCTCGGCCGGTATCGCCCCCGTACCGAAGGGCACCCCGCCGGAGTTCGCCCAGAAGATCACCGCCGTGGCCCACGACACCTTCGTGTCCGGCATGGGTCTGGCCTTCACGGTCGCCTGCGGCGTGGCGATCGTCGCGGCCGTCGTCGCGGTCTTCACCAAGCGCGGCGCGAACGCCGAGGCGGGGGCCGGCGTCGGTCACATCTGACCGCCGTCCGGACCACTCCGGCGCCACCGGCGCCCCTTCCGCAGCACCCGGCGCGCGGCCGGCCCGAGGACATGCGTTCCCCGGCCGGCCGCGCGCTGTCGTGTGCGGCCGTCAACCCGCCGCCCGGGGCCGCTTTCCTCCCCACCCGCCGTACGCCGTGCGGCAGTTGGCCCCCGGCGACGCGGTGAATCCCTCATCCGGATGAGCCGGCACCGGGAACCTCCGCCACGACCACGGCCACCGCACCACCGCGCCCGGCGGGCCCACCCCCGCGGTTCCCGGGAGGAACGGTTTCCGCAGCCGTCACCGTGCCCCCGCCCCGCGTCAACACCGCACCCCGCGCCCCCGCCGGGCGCGCCACCGGTTGTCCACATACCTGATCCGGGTGGCAGCGCCGGCCCGGCCTTGGCAACCGCGTCCCGCCCTCGCGAAGCTCGATGACGAACCCGCGGCGGGCGCCTCGCCCGCCGCGGCCGGCCCGATCCGTACTCCACGGGGGAGATTCCCATGCGTCTGCGTCTGCGTACGTCCCGCACCACCGCCGCCCTGACCGGCCTGGCCGCCCTGACCGCCGCCCTGGCCGTTCCGCCCGCCCTCGGCACCCCGGCCGCGCACGCCGCCGGCCGCTCCGCCACCCCGGGCCCCTGCGCGGCGGGCCAGCTGTGTCTCTGGCCGAAGGCGGACTTCGGCGGGAAGCGGGTGACCTACGAGCTGCCCGACATCGACATCGAGAGCTGCGTCCCGCTGCCCAAGGGGACCACCGCCGCCGCGCTCGCCAACCGCACCGGGCGGCCGGTCACCACCTACCAGAGCGCGGAGTGCGCCGAGACCGCCGAGTTCGACACCTACCCGGGCGGCGGCAGCTGGGTGCCCCGGTCCCCGTACCAGGTACGGGCGTTCAAGGTGTGGGAGCGGTGAGCCGGGACGGCCGAAGCCCCCGGCAGCGGGGGGCTGCCGGGGGCTTCGGTCGCGTGTGTCGCGGTGGTGCGTCAGGCGTCGCCGCCGGCCTCACCCGCGTCGGCGGCCGAGACGTCCAGGAGCTGGTAGCGGTCGATCGCCTGCTTCAGCAGGGACCGGTCGACCTTGCCCTCCTTGGCGAGCTCGGTGAGCACGCTCAGGACGATGGACTGCGCGTCGATGTGGAAGAAGCGACGGGCCGCGCCGCGGGTGTCCGCGAAGCCGAAGCCATCGGCACCCAGCGACTGGTAGGTGCCCGGCACCCAGCGCGCGATCTGGTCCGGAACGGCACGCATCCAGTCCGAGACCGCGACCGTCGGGCCCTGGGCGCCCTGGAGCTTCTGCGTCACGTACGGGACGCGCTGCTCCTCCTCCGGGTGCAGGAGGTTGTGCTCCTCGGCGTCCACCGCCTCCCGGCGCAGCTCGTTCCAGGAGGTCGCCGACCAGACGTCCGCCTTGACGTTCCACTCGTCCGCGAGGATCTGCTGGGCCTCGACGGCCCACGGCACGGCGACACCCGAGGCGAGGATCTGGGCGGCGTGCTCGCCCTTCTCGCCGGGCGCGACGCGGTGCAGACCCTTGAGGATGCCCTCGACGTCGACGTCGGCCGGCTCCGCGGGGTGCAGGATCGGCTCGTTGTAGACCGTGAGGTAGTAGAAGATGTCCTCGGCGTTCTCGCCGTACATCCGGCGCAGACCGTCCTTGACGATGTGCGCGATCTCGTAGCCGTAGGCCGGGTCGTAGGCGACACAGGCCGGGTTGGTCGAGGCCAGCAGCTGGGAGTGGCCGTCGGCGTGCTGGAGGCCCTCACCGGTCAGCGTCGTACGGCCGGCGGTGGCGCCGAGCACGAAGCCTCGCGCGAGCTGGTCGGCCATCTGCCAGAACTGGTCACCGGTGCGCTGGAACCCGAACATCGAGTAGAAGACGTAGACCGGGATCAGCGGCTCGCCGTGCGTGGCGTAGGCGGAGCCCGCCGCGATCAGCGAGGCGGTGCAGCCGGCCTCGGTGATGCCGTCGTGCAGCATCTGGCCGGTCGGCGACTCCTTGTAGGCCAGGAGCAGCTCGCGGTCGACGGACTCGTACTGCTGGCCCAGCGGGTTGTAGATCTTGGCCGACGGGAAGAACGCGTCCATGCCGAAGGTGCGGTACTCGTCGGGGGCGATCGGCACGAAGCGCTTGCCGATCTCCTTGTCCCGCATGAGGTCCTTCAGCACCCGGACGAACGCCATGGTCGTGGCGATCTTCTGCTGGCCCGAGCCCTTCTTGGCACCCGCGTACGCCTTGTCGTCCGGCAGTGCCAGCGGCTTGGCGCGCACGACGCGGGTGGGCACATAGCCGCCCAGCGACTTGCGCCGGTCGTGCATGTACTGGATCTCTTCGGAGTCGCGGCCCGGGTGGTAGTACGGCGGCAGGCCGTCCTCCAGCTCCTTGTCCGGGATCGGCAGGTGCAGCCGGTCACGGAAGCCCTTGAGGTCCTGGACGGTCAGCTTCTTCATCTGGTGGGTCGCGTTGCGGCCCTCGAAGTTCGGACCGAGCGTCCAGCCCTTGACGGTCTGCGCGAGGATCACCGTCGGCTGGCCCTTGTGGGCCTTGGCCGCCGCGTACGCCGCGTAGATCTTCTTGTGGTCGTGACCGCCGCGGCCCAGGTGCAGGATCTGGTCGTCGGTCATGTTCTCGACCATCGCCCGCAGGCGGTGGTCGTCACCGAAGAAGTGCTCACGGATGTACGCGCCGGTCTCGGTGGCGTACGTCTGGAACTGGCCGTCGGGGGTGGTGTTCAGCTTGTTGACCAGGATGCCGTCGCGGTCCTGCGCGAGCAGCGGGTCCCAGCTGCGGTCCCACACGAGCTTGATGACGTTCCAGCCGGCGCCGCGGAACTGCGACTCCAGCTCCTGCATGATCTTGCCGTTGCCGCGGACCGGGCCGTCCAGGCGCTGCAGGTTGCAGTTGACGACGAAGGTCAGGTTGTCCAGGCCCTCACGGGCGGCGATGGACAGCTGGCCGAGCGACTCCGGCTCGTCCATCTCGCCGTCGCCGAGGTAGGCCCACACGTGCGACTTGGAGGTGTCGGCGATGCCGCGCGCCTCCATGTAGCGGTTCATCCGGGCCTGGTAGATCGCGCCGAGCGGACCGAGGCCCATCGAGACGGTCGGGAACTCCCAGAAGTCCGGCATCAGCCGCGGGTGCGGGTAGCTGGACAGGCCGTTGGGGGCCTTGGACTTCTCCTGGCGGAAGGCGTCGAGCTGCGGCTCACTCAGTCGGTCGAGGAGGAACGCGCGGGCGTAGACACCGGGCGACGCGTGGCCCTGGAAGAAGATCTGGTCGCCGCCGTCGCCCTCGTCCTTGCCCCGGAAGAAGTGGTTGAAGCCCACGTCGTAGAGGGAGGCCGAGGAGGCGAAGGTGGCGATGTGGCCGCCGACACCGATGCCCGGACGCTGGGCGCGGGACACCATGACGGCGGCGTTCCACCGGGTCGCGTTGAGGACCTTGCGCTCGATCTCCTCGTTGCCGGGGAAGAACGGCTCGTCCTTGGTCGCGATGGTGTTGACGTAGTCCGTGCTGCGCATCTCGGGCACGGCCACACGCCTCTCCCGGGCGCGCTCGATCAGCCGCAGCATGAGATAGCGGGCACGTTCCCGGCCTCGCTCGTCAACAGCCGCGTCGAGCGAGTCGAGCCATTCCTGGGTCTCTTCGGGATCGAAGTCCGGGACCTGGCTGGGAAGGCCGCCAATGATGATCGGGTTTCGATCGGATCCGGAAGCCACGCTGTTCCTTCGTGTTCGGGTCGTGACGTGCTCGGCACGCTATTGCTGCTGTGCACGGGACGAATACGGTCTCTGCCTTGGTGTCGCGCCGTCTTCCATCGTGTACCGAGCCACAGGGCTACGTCACCTCTACCGATGGGTAACCATCCGCTGAGAGATGGCGCTGAAAAGGCCGATTTCTCAGGTCGGCCAAATCGCAACCATACGCCCATGTCGAAAGTGCTTCGCGTACGGCCGTGCGACCATCGAAAGGGGAACCGGAAGCGGTCCGTCCACCCCCCGAAGGGACCAGTCACGCGCGACTACCCGATAAACCCCCCAGAATGCTGTGGTGTGAATCACTTCAGCCTGTCCTGTCGGCGTCGCTGTTGCGGCGAGACGCCTCCAAACGTCACCGTTTCGGCGGTCTGGACCTCCGGGTACTTGCGCGATCCGCCCGGCCCGTGTGGACTACGCCCAATGCTCCGCGCACGCGCGGGGTCCCCGAGCATTTCCCGAAACATGACAGGAGGCAATCCGTGAGCGCGACCGCGGACCACGCGGAGGAGCGGACCAACCCTGCCGCCAGGCTTGGGTTCGAGCCCGGACAGGTGGTCCAGGAGATCGGTTACGACGATGACGTCGATCAGGATCTTCGCGAAGGCATTGAGACCGTGACCGGCCAGGATCTCGTTGACGAGGACTACGACGACGTCTGTGACGTCGTGCTGCTGTGGTTCCGCGACGAGGACGGCGATCTCACGGACGCGCTGGTGGACGCCATCGGGCTGGTCGACGAGGGCGGGCACATCTTGCTGCTGACGCCGAAGACCGGCCGGGATGGCTACGTCGAACCGAGCGACATCAATGAGGCCGCGCAGACCGCGGGTCTGTCCCAGACCAAGAGCATCAACGCGGGCAAGGACTGGGCCGGCAGCCGCCTGGTGACGCCCAAGTCCGGCAAGCGCTGAGCCGTACCCCCTCGGCAAGCGCCACCGAGCCCTCTCCGCCTGTTCCGGAGGGGGCTCGGCCCCGTTCCGTACGGGTTCCCCCGCCGTCCAGCCCTGCGCGTAGGGTTGGACGCGTTCTGTTGAGCGTGAGTGGAAGGGAAGCACCCCATGGCGATCGAGGTCGGCACGAAGGCTCCGGATTTCGAGCTGAAGAACCAGCACGGCGAGCTGGTCAAGCTCTCCGACTTCCGCGGTGAGAAGGCCGTCGTCCTCCTCTTCTACCCCTTCGCCTTCACCGGCGTGTGCACCGGCGAGCTGTGCGCGCTCCGCGACGAGCTGCCGAAGTTCGTCAACGACGACGTCCAGCTGCTGGCCGTCTCCAACGACTCCCCCTTCTCGCTGCGCGTCTTCGCCGAGCAGGAGGGCCTGGAGTACCCGCTGCTGTCCGACTTCTGGCCGCACGGCGAGGCTTCCCGGGCGTACGGCGTCTTCGACGAGGAGAAGGGCTGCGCGGTGCGCGGCACGTTCATCATCGACAAGGAGGGCGTGGTGCGCTGGACCGTCGTCAACGGCCTGCCCGACGCCCGTGACCTGAACGAGTACGTGAAGGCCCTCGACACCCTCTGAGCCGGCCCCGCCGCTCCGTGCGCCCCCGGCGTCCGCATGGCCGACATCCGCAGCGATCCAGGTGCGATTTCTGCAATCGGTGGGAACCGGTCACTAGGATCAATTCGTTGATCCGATGCCATGCACGATGGGGGCGCACATGTATACGTACCCCTCGAATCTATGGGAGGACTCGTGGGAGTCAGCCTCAGCAAGGGCGGCAACGTCTCGCTGACGAAGGAAGCCCCCAATCTGACCGCCGTCGTCGTCGGTCTGGGCTGGGACGCGCGCACGACCACCGGTACGGACTTCGACCTGGACGCCAGCGCCCTGCTGACGAACGACCAGGGCAAGGTGGCCAACGACCAGAACTTCGTGTTCTTCAACAACCTGAAGAGCCCGGACGGTTCGGTCGAGCACACCGGCGACAACATCACCGGCGAGGGCGAGGGTGACGACGAGCAGATCAAGGTGAACCTGGCCGCCGTGCCGGCCGATGTCGCCAAGATCGTCTTCCCGGTGTCGATCTACGACGCCGAGACCCGCCAGCAGAGCTTCGGCCAGGTCCGCAACGCCTTCATCCGCGTCGTCAACCAGGCCGACAACAACGAGCTGGCGCGCTACGACCTGAGCGAGGACGCCTCGACCGAGACCGCCATGGTCTTCGGTGAGCTGTACCGCAACGGTGCCGAGTGGAAGTTCCGGGCCATCGGCCAGGGCTACGCCTCGGGTCTGCGCGGCATCGCGCAGGACTTCGGCGTCAACGTCTGAGCGACCGGATCCCGTCCGATCGCCGGCCTCCGGGTACGCCGCCGCGGCGGCGTACCCGCGCCGAGCAGTAACCGCGTCCGGCGCCGTACCCCCCGAGGGGAGTGCGGCGCCGGAGGTGCTTGAAGGGAGACGGGCCGCGCCGGGCGCGGCCCGTACCGACACCGGGGAGGAAGCGAACGATGACCGTCACACTCGCCAAGGGGGGCAATGTCTCCCTGTCCAAGGCCGCTCCGAATCTCACCCAGATCATGGTCGGCCTCGGCTGGGACGCGCGATCCACGACCGGAGCGCCCTTCGACCTCGACGCCAGCGCGCTGCTGTGCCGGTCGGGCCGGGTGCTGGGGGACGAGTACTTCGTCTTCTACAACAACCTCAAGAGCCCCGAGGGCTCCGTCGAGCACACCGGGGACAACCTCACGGGCGAGGGGGAGGGCGACGACGAGTCGCTCCTGTTGGACCTCTCGCAGGTGCCCGAGCAGGTCGACAAGATCGTCTTTCCGGTCTCGATCCACGAGGCCGAGGCGCGCGGCCAGAGCTTCGGCCAGGTCAGCAATGCCTTCATCCGCATCGTCAATCAGGCCGACGGCGGCGAGCTCGCCCGGTACGACCTCAGTGAGGACGCGGCCGGCGAAACCGCAATGATCTTCGGCGAGGTCTACCGCCACAACGGCGAATGGAAGTTCCGGGCAGTAGGACAGGGGTACGCGTCGGGTCTGCGGGGCATCGCTCTAGACTTCGGGGTCAACGTTTCGTAAAGCGCCGCGCGCTGCGCGCGGGGGACCCACACAGCGAGGGATTGGGTAGGCAGTGCTCCTGAAAACCTTTGGCTGGTCGTTCGCCATCACGGTGGTCGGCCTCGTCGTCGCCGGCGTGCTCTGGGGGTGGCAGGGGCTCGCGATCGTCGGGATCCTGTCCATCCTGGAGATCTCGCTCTCGTTCGACAACGCGGTCATCAACGCGGGCATCCTGCGCAAGATGAACGCCTTCTGGCAGAAGATCTTCCTCACCGTCGGCATTCTCATCGCGGTATTCGGCATGCGGCTGGTGTTCCCGGTCGTCATCGTCGCGATCACCGCGAAACTGGGGCCGATCGAGGCGGTCAAGCTCGCCATCAACGACAAGGCGCATTACCAGGAACTGGTCACCAGCGCCCACCCGGCCATCGCGGCCTTCGGCGGGATGTTCCTGCTGATGATCTTCCTCGATTTCATCTTCGAGGAGCGCGACTACAAGTGGCTGTCGTGGATCGAGAAGCCCATGGCCAAGATGGGCAAGCTCGACATGCTGTCCGTGATCATCGCGCTGGTCGTCCTGCTGGTGAGCGCGATGACGTTGGCCACCGACGTGGCGCACGGCGGCGGTGACAAGACCGCCACCGTCCTGCTGGCCGGCGTGGCGGGACTGATCACGTACCTGGTCGTCGGCGGGATCTCCGGCTACTTCGAGGACAAGCTCGAAGAGGACGATGAGGACGACGAGGACGACGAGGAAAGCGAGGCCGGCGCGGCGGCTCCCGTGGCGACCGGCGCCGGCTCGGCGGTCGGCCTGGCGGGCAAGGCCGCGTTCTTCATGTTCCTCTACCTGGAGGTCATCGACGCGTCCTTCTCCTTCGACGGTGTCATCGGCGCGTTCGCCATCACCAACGACATCTTCATGATGGCGCTGGGTCTGGGCATCGGTGCGATGTACATCCGCTCGCTGACCGTCTTCCTGGTCCGCAAGGGGACGCTGGACGACTACGTCTATCTGGAGCACGGTGCGCACTACGCGATCGGTGCGCTGGCCGTCATCCTGCTGATCACGATCAGGTACGAGGTCAGCGAGGTCGTCACCGGCCTGATCGGCATCGTGCTCATCGGCCTGTCCTTCGCCTCGTCCGTCGTGCGGAACCGGCGTGAGGGCAAGCCGGGCGACACGTCGGGAACGAAGGCGGAAGTCACGTCCGGAGTGTGACGCGGCGCTGATTGAGGAACGCTCTCTGCGGGGCGGCCCTGAGGTCCAGACCTCGGGCCGCCCCGCTCTGATTGGGGCCGAGCGATGGGGTGGGCAAGGTGTCGTTCCTGGGGAATCTGTGGCGCGGTGGCGCGCAGAAGTACGACTTCGACAGCGGCGGGGCGTCCTACGTCGTCGAGCTGACCAAACGCAGTCCGGTCATCTCGCTGACCAAGCAGGGCGCGGCCTCCGGACATCTGCGGGTCAATCTGCACTGGCAGATGCGGACTTCCGACTTCCACGAGCGGGGCGGACAGGGCAGGGGCGGGCTGCTGCGGCACCCGGGCAAGCTGTTCAAGCCCGAGGTCGTCCAGGCGCAGGGGCCGGCCGTGGTCAACGTCGACCTGGACCTGGCCTGCCTGTACGAGCTGAAGGACGGCACCAAGGGCGTGGCGCAGCCGCTGGGCAACTTCCTGGGGGACCTCAACGGGCCGCCGTTCGTCCAGCTCAGCGGCGACGACCGGTTCGGTTCGGGGTCCGGCGAGACGCTGTACATCAACCTGGACCACCGCGACGAGATCAAGCGGTGCCTGATCTTCGTCTACATCTACGACGGCACTCCGGCCTTCGACCGTACGCACGCCGTCGTGACGCTCTACCCGAGCAGCGGGCCGCGGGTGGAGGTCAAGCTGGACGAGCGGGCGCCGCAGGCCCGGTCCTGCGCCGTCTTCATGCTGGACAACACCAAGGGCGAGCTGACGGTGCGCCGCGAGGTGAAGTACGTCTACGGCTTCCAGGCGGAGTTGGACCGGCTGTACGGCTGGGGGCTGCAGTGGGGCCGGGGCTACAAGTCGAAGGTCTGAGACCCGGCCCGTGCGCCGTGCGTCCCTCGCCGGACGCGGCCGCCCCTACCGGCGCTGGAACTGCGGCCCCTGGGGCGGCAGTACGAACGACGGGTCCGGGACGAACGGCTGCTGCGGCACCGGATGGCCGTACGTCGGGGCCGGGTAGGGCGGCTGCTGCTGCGGGTAGCCGTAGGTCGGCGGTGCCTGCTGGGGCTGGTAGGCGGGCGGCGGCCCGGGGTAGCCGTAGCCGGGCTGGGCCGGTGGCTGCGTGGGCGGCGGCGGAACGTTCTGCGGGTAGCCGTAGCCGCCGCTCGCGGGCGGGGGCGCCGGGGCGGCAGCGGCGGCCGGGGGCAGCGGCGCGGACGAGAACGGCTCCGGCATCGCGTCCGGCACGTGCTGGGTGACGGCCTCGGGGTCCGCCGTCGGCCGGCTCTGCGGATTCCCCGCGGAGGGCGGGCCGGAAGCCTCCTCGGGCCAGGCGCTCGGAGGCGGGGTCGTCGGCGCGGAGGCGCCGGTGGGGGAGGGGCCGGCGGGCTCGTTCCGCGCGGGGGCGGGCATGGCCTCCGTCGGCTCCGAGCCGGGCGGCACCGGCGCCGGCTCCGCCGCGGCCGGCGGGGCGCTGCTGCCTGAGCCGTCCGTGCCCTCCGCGGCGTCGTCGTTCTCCTCCACCGTGATCCCGAACTCGGTCGCCAGGCCGACCAGCCCGCTCTCGTACCCCTGTCCCAGGGCGCGGAACTTCCAGCCCGTGGCGCGGCGGTACAACTCCCCGCAGATCAGGGCCGTCTCGTCGCCGGTCTCCGGCACTACGTCGAAGACCGCAAGCGGCTCGCCCTCGGTCTCGGCCGCGTCGTACAGCAGGACACGCAGATCCGTTACGCCCGCGAAGGCGCCGCCGTCCGACGACGCGGCGAGCACGACCCGGTCCACCGAGGGGTCCAGCGTGGCCAGGTCCGCCTCGATGGTGTCGGTGAGGCTGTCGGCCACCTGGGTCTTGGGCAGGTACCGCACCAGTCCGCTGGGATGCCGCGGCTGGTTGTAGAAGACGAAGTCCTCGTCGGAGCGCACGCGGCCCTCGGGCCCCACCAGCAGGGCCGAAGCATCGACATCGGGGACGCCGGCGCCGGGGGTCCAGCGCAGGACGGCCCGGACGGCGGTGGCGTCGAGGGGTACGTTCGACCCTTTCAGCATCGCGTGCGTCATGCCGCAATCCTGCCTTCCTTGCCGTCGCGTCGACAACGCGGGGCCCGCGAGCCGCACCCGGGCGCCCCCGCGGACACCTGGGCGCCGCGCCCGGGTCACGTGATTTTCACGCACGCGGGAACTAACCACACCCCCACACACGTACGATTACCGGCTGGATCCAGACAGCGAGACGCAGCGGGGGTGCCCGGGTCCCGCATGTATTCGGGGAGTTGTATGCGTCATTTTGGGCACCTTCCGCCCGACATCCGGAAGGCACTGTTCCACCAGGAGCCCGCGGAGTTCACCGCCGACTCCCCGGCCCGCACGCTGGCGGTAGCCCTCGGCGCCACGCTCTACAGCCCCGCCACCCGTCCGCGGCTCGCCGCCGACGTCACCAAACAGGCCGCGCGCGGTGTGCTGTCCATGGTCCTGTGCCTGGAGGACTCCATAGGGGACGGGGATGTCGAGGCCGCCGAGGAGAACCTCGTCCGGCAGCTCACCCTGCTCGACGAGGCGGCCGGGGACGGCGCGGACCTGCCGCTGCTGTTCATCCGCGTCCGCACCCCGGCTCAAATACCGGACCTGGTACGCCGGATGGGGCCGGCGGTGCGCAGGCTGTCCGGATTCGTACTTCCGAAATTCACCGAAGAGCGCGGAGTCCCGTTCCTCGAAGCGCTGACCGCCGCGGAGTCCGCCTGCGACCGGCGGCTGTTCGCCATGCCCGTGCTGGAGTCACCGCAGCTGCTCCACCTGGAGAGCCGCGCCGAGACCCTCCAGGGCATCGCCCGGACCGTCGACAAGTACCGCGACCGGGTCCTCGCCCTGCGGCTCGGCGTCACGGACTTCTGCTCCGCCTACGGCCTGCGCAGAGCCCCCGACATGACGGCCTACGACGTCCGGATCGTCGCCTCCGTGATCGCCGACGTGGTGAACGTCCTCGGACGGGCCGACGGCACCGGCTTCACGGTCACCGGCCCGGTCTGGGAGTACTTCCGGCTGCAGGAGCGGATGTTCAAGCCCCAGCTGCGCCGCTCCCCGTTCCTCGGACGCGCCGAGGAACTGCGTACCGCGCTGATCGAGCACGACATGGACGGTCTGCTGCGCGAGATCGAACTGGACCGCGCCAACGGCCTCCAGGGCAAGACCTGCATCCACCCCACGCACGTCGCGCCGGTGCACGCCCTCTCGGTCGTCAGCCACGAGGAGTTCAGCGACGCCATGGACATCCTGCGGCCGGAACGGGGCGACGGCGGGGTCCTGCGCTCCGCCTACACCAACAAGATGAACGAGGTGAAGCCGCACCGGGCCTGGGCGGAGCGGACCCTGCTGCGGGCCGAGGCATTCGGGGTCGCGCGCGAGGGCATCGGCTTCGTGGAACTGCTGACGGCAAGCCTGCCGCAGACCTGAGCCGCGGCGAACGACATGAACGGTACGACGGAGGAGACGGAACGCGTGGTGTGGACGGGAGAGTGGGTCGCCGGTCGGCTCGGGGTCTCGCTGAGCGGCGGGGACGAGCTGCCGGACCTGCTGGGGCTCGCGCTGCGGCGCAACCCCAAGCGGGCCCATCTGCTCGTGTCGAACGTGCTGGGCAAGCACGTGCCGCAGCGGCCGGACGTGGTGCACGGCGCCGGCGTCGGACTGGGGCGCCGGGTGCGGCGGCTGCTCGGGGAGGACGCCGCCGCCCGCGCCGTCGTCCTGGGCTACGCCGAGACCGCCACCGGCCTGGGCCACTCGGTGGCCGACGGCCTGGCACTCGCGCCGTATCTGCACTCCACCCGCCGCCCGGTGGACGGCGTGGCGCAGGTGGGCGGGTTCGAGGAGGAGCACAGCCACGCCACCTCGCACCTGCTGCTCCCCGAGGACCGCGCCCTGCTCGCCGGCGACGGGCCGCTGGTCCTCGTCGACGACGAGTTCTCCACCGGCCGGACCGTCCTGAACACCATCAAGGCGCTGCACGCGCGGTTCCCGCGCGAGCGGTACGTCGTCGTCGCCCTCGTCGACATGCGCTCCGCCGCGGACCGCGACCGTCTGGAGGAGTTCGCGGCCGAACTGGGCGCCCGCGTCGACCTCGTGGCGCTGGCCGCGGGCGGCGTACGGCTGCCCGAGGACGTCCTGCTCCGCGGCCAGGAACTCGTCGCCGCACACGAATCCCCCGGGGCGCCGGCGGCGGGGCCCGCCCCACAGCCGCTCGCCGACCGCCCGGAGGCCGTACGCGTCGAACTCGGCTGGCCCGCCGGACTGCCGGACGGCGGACGGCACGGCTTCACCCCGGCGCACCGCGCACGCCTGGAGTCCGCGCTGCCGCAGATGGCCGCCCGGCTCGCGGAGCGGCTGGCCGGCGCCCGGCGCGTCCTCGTCCTCGGCAACGAGGAGCTGATGTACGCCCCGCTGCGGCTCGCCGAGGCCCTGGACGCCCTGGTGACCGCCGGTTCGGACGGCGCGCGCGCGTCGCGCGGCGGTGCGCCGTCCGCCCCGGCCGCGGGACCGGGCGTGCACTTCTCGACCACCACCCGCTCGCCGGTGCTCGCCGTGGACGACCCCGGCTACGCGATACGCACCCGGCTGTCCTTCCCCGCCCACGACCGGCCGGCCGACGGGCCCGGGGAGCGGTACGCCTACAACGTCGCGGCCGGCGCCGACCCGGCACGGCGCTTCGACGCGATCGTCGCCGTCGTCGACTCGCACGGTGACCGCCCCGAACTGCACGCCGCCGGCGGCCTGCTGGACCGCCTCGCCGGCCACACCGACCGGCTGCTGCTCGCCGTCATTCCCTCCTACGCCCCGCGACCCCAGGCCACCACCATGCCCCTCCCCGAGCCGCTGCGCGGCCCCGCCTTCTCCTCCTACGCCGCCGACGAGGTCGGCTGGCTGCTCCAGGACCTGTCCGACGTCACCCTGGAAGCGCCCACCGAGGAACGCGAGGAGGCGATCCAGCGCGGCGGTGCCCACTACGCCGAGTCGCTGCCGGTCGAGTACCAGCCGAGCGAGCAGTACCAGGCGCTGTTCCACAGTGCGCTGGAGACCTCCGCGCGCCGCATCGCGCGGGCCGTCGGCACCGTCACCGAGACCGTGCTCGCCGAACGCAGCCCCCGCCCCGTACTGGTCTCCCTGGCCCGGGCCGGCACCCCCGTAGGGGTACTGATGCGCCGCTGGGCGCACCACGCACACGGCCTGGACCTGCCGCACTACGCGGTCTCGATCGTCCGCGGCCGCGGCATCGACGCCACCGCGCTGCGCTGGCTCGCCGCCCACCACGACCCGGCGGACGTCGTCTTCGTGGACGGCTGGACCGGCAAGGGTGCCATCACCCGCGAACTCGCCCGGGCGCTGGCGGACTTCCCGGGCTTCGACCCGCGGATCGCCGTGCTCGCCGACCCCGGCGGCTGCGTCGACACCTACGGCACCCGCGACGACTTCCTCATCCCGTCCGCCTGCCTCAACTCCACCGTCTCCGGCCTCATATCGCGCACAGTGCTGCGCGCCGACCTCGTCGGCCCGGACGACTTCCACGGCGCGAAGTTCTACCGCGAGCTGTCCGCGACCGACGTGTCCGGCACGTTCCTGGACGCGGTCGCGGCGCGGTTCGACGACGTCGCCGAGGAGGTCGCCGCGGACGTGAAGGACCTCGCCGCCGCCGACCGGGCCCCGACCTGGGAGGGCTGGGCCGCCGTCGAGCGGATCAGCGCGGAGTACGGCATCCACGACGTGAATCTCGTGAAGCCGGGCGTCGGCGAGACCACCCGCGTCCTGCTGCGCCGCGTGCCCTGGAAGATCCTCGCCCGGAAGGGCGCCGGGGCCGACCTCGCTCATGTGCGCCTGCTCGCCGAACAACGGGGCGTGCCCGTCGAAGAGGTCGACGAACTCCCGTACACCTGCGTCGGGTTGATCCATCCCCGCTTCACCCGCGGGGCGACGGGCGCCGACGGCAAGGCGGTGGCCTCCCGATGAGCACGGTCGTCGCCAGCGATCTCGACCGCACCCTGATCTATTCGGCCCCGGCGCTCGGACTCGCCATGCCCGACGCCGAGGCCCCGCGGCTGCTCTGCGTCGAGACGTACGAACGCAAGCCGCTGTCCTACATGACGGAGACGGCCGCCGGGCTGCTCGCCGAACTCGCCGGCAGCACCACCTTCGTCCCCACCACCACGCGCACCCGCGAGCAGTACCGGCGCATCCATCTCCCCGGCCCGGCACCGGAGTTCGCGATCTGCGCCAACGGCGGACAGCTCCTCGTCCGCGGGGAGTCGGACCGGGAATGGCAGCGCACCGTCGCCGAGCGCCTCGCCTCGCACTGCGCACCCCTGGAGGAGATCCGTACGCACCTCGTCCGCACCGCCGATCCGGCGTGGCTGCTCAAGGAGCGCACCGCCGAGGACCTCTTCGCCTATCTCGTCGTCGAACGGCCGCTGCTCCCCGACACCTGGGTGAAGGACCTCGCCGGCTGGGCCGGGGAACGCGGCTGGACGGTCTCCCTCCAGGGCCGGAAGATCTACGCGGTGCCGCGGCCGCTGACCAAGAGCGCGGCCGTGGCGGAGGTGGCGCGCCGCACCGGGGCGTCCGTCGTCCTCGCTGCCGGTGACTCCCTGCTCGACGCCGATCTGCTGCTGGCCGCGGACCGCGGCTGGCGCCCGGGACACGGCGAGCTGGCGGACACCGGGTGGCACGCCCCGCACGTCACGGCCCTCGACGAGCGGGGCGTCGCCGCGGGCGAGGAGATCACCCGGGCCT
The DNA here is from genome assembly GCF_000717345.1 of Streptomyces lydicus. GTDB lineage: Bacteria > Actinomycetota > Actinomycetes > Streptomycetales > Streptomycetaceae > Streptomyces > Streptomyces lydicus. Next base: position 111,688 of record NZ_JNZA01000018.1, read on the forward strand.
TCCTCCACGCCGCCGCGGCCCCGGGACACGGGCGGTCGCCGGCACCGGACGGTTCGGGGGCGGCCGGTTCGGCGGTGGATGCTTCGGCGGCGGGCGGGTAATAACGGCTGGTGGGACCGCGGCTCGGCTAGTCTCGCCGAGGCGGTCGGCGACACCGTCCGGTGCTCGGCCGAGAGACCACGATCCTTGATCAGAAGGAGAGCCAGTGGCTGAGTCCAAGAGCGCACCGATCACCCCGGAGCTGTACGACTACGTCCTCGCCCACAACCCGCCGCTGTCCCCCGAGCAGCGGAGCCTCGTGGAGCTCACCCACCGGAAGTTCCCCGAGTCCGCCGGGATGCAGTCGGCGGAGGAGCAGGGGCCGCTGCTCGCCTTCCTCGTACGGCTGATCGGGGCTCGGCGCATCGTCGAGGTGGGGACGTTCACCGGCTACTCGGCGCTGTCCATGGCCCAGGCGCTGCCCGACGACGGCACGCTGATCGCCTGCGACATCTCCGAGGAGTGGACCGCCTACGGGCGGGAGGCATGGGCCAGGGCCGGCGTCGCGGACCGCATCGACCTGCGGATCGCGCCCGCGCTGGAGACGCTGGGGGCGATGCCGGCCGAGCCGCACCTCGATCTCGCCTACATCGACGCGGACAAGGAAGGCTATATCGCCTACTGGGAGGAACTGGTGCCGCGGATGCGGCCGGGCGGCCTGATCGTCGTGGACAACGTCCTGTTCCACGGCGAGGTCGCCGACCCGGCCGCGACCGGGTCGGCCCGGGCGATCCGAGCCTTCAACGACCACGTCGCGGCGGACCGGCGCATGGAGACGGTGCTGCTCACCGTGGCGGACGGTCTGACGCTGGCGCGCAAGCGGTAGCGCCGGGGCGGCCGGCCGCCCCGGCACCGGGGGTCTGCCCCAGGGGGGTGTGTCCCTCTAGCCGGGTCTAGCCGCAGCAGCCGCCTCCGCAGCAACCGCCGCCCCCGCCGCTCGGGGCGGGGGCCGGGGCGCTCGCGGAGCCGCCGACGGCGACCGTGGAGAGCAGCTTCACGGTGTCCTCGTGGCCTGCGGGGCAGACGGCCGGGGCGGAGGACTCGGCCATCGGCCGGTTCAGCTCGAAGGTGGAGCCACAGGGGCGGCACCGGTATTCGTAACGAGGCATGGCCACAGATTAGCCGTGGCCCCGCTCAGCGCACGACGGTCCCGGGAGGTGTGCCCAGCATGCCCAGCTCGGCGCGGGTCGGCGCGCCCTCCCAGTCACCGTGGGAGGCGACCGCGAACGCCCCGGTGGTGACCGCCCGCGCCAGGCGCCCGGCCGGCCCCTCGCCGTCCAGCAGCGCCGAGAGGTACCCGGCCACGAACGCGTCACCCGCGCCGACGGCGTCCACGGCCCGTACGGGCGTGGCGGGCCGGTGCAGCGAGCCGTCGCGGAGAGCCCGGCTGAAGACCGTCGCGCCCGCCGCGCCCAGTTTGACCACGACCTCTCCGACGCCCAGGTCCAGCAGCGCCTCGGCCTGGGAGCCCAGGGCGGCGGCAGGGTCGGTGGCGGGGGCCCCGGGGGCCCCGTCCGGAGCGGACGGGCCCTCGGGGAGGCACAGCGGCAGCTCGTCGTCGGAGGCGATCAGAACGTCCACGAACGGGATCCACTCGCGCAGGACCGCGGTGGCCTCCTCGGCGGTCCACAGCCGCGCGCGGAAGTTCACGTCGAGGCAGACCAACGCACCCTGCCGGCGCGCCAGTCGGAGGGCCCGGGCGGCCGCCGAGCGGGCCGTCGCGCTCAGCGCCGGGGTGATGCCCGTCAGGTGCAGGACGCGGGGCGGGGCGGCGGAAAGGGCCGCCTCGACGGCGTCCGCCGTGAGCCGTGAGCCGGCCGAACCGGCCCGGTAGTAGTGCACCCGCGTGACCTCGGGCAGCCGCGGCTCGAAGAGCAGCAGCCCGGTCGGTGCTCCGGGGTCGAGGGCGGCGCCGGACACCTCGACGCCCTCGGCCCGCAGCGTACGGAGCACCAGCGCGCCGGCCTCGTCGTCGCCGACCGCCCCGGCCCAGCGGACCGCGTGCCCGAGCCGGGCCAGGCCGATCGCGACATTGCTCTCCGCGCCGGCGACCGACACCTGCATCGTGCCGCCGAGCTTCAAGGGGCCGCTGCCGCGCAGGGCGACCATGGTCTCGCCGAACGTGAACACGTCCGGGCTTGCCGCCGGCCCGGGGAGCCACGGGCCGGCGGGCCCGGCCCCTGGGTGGGGTGCCCCGCCGTCCTCGTGCCCGTTCCCCGCGCGGGGCGCCCGGCCGCCCCCGGCTCGTTCCCCGTCGGCCGCGTGCCCCGTCATCGTGCGCACACCGCCCGGAATTCCGCCGCCCGCTTGCGCAGCCCGTCCAGGTCGCCACCGTCCGCCGCGTCCCCGACCAGCGGCGAGCCCACGCCCACGGCCACCGCCCCGGCCTCGAAGTACGCCTGGGCGAGGCCCGCGTCCACCCCGCCCACCGGTACGAACGGCAGCTCCGGGAAGGGGCCGCGGAGCGCCTCCAGATACCCGGGCCCGCCGGCCGACGCCGGGAACAGCTTCAGCGCCGACACCCCCAGCGCCTCGGCCGCGATCACCTCGGACGGCGTCATCACCCCGGCGAGCGTCGGCAGCCCTTGCCGTACGGACTCCTCCAGCCCCGCCCCCAGCCCGGGCGTGACGATCAGATTCGCCCCGGCCTCGGCGGCGCGCCGGGCGTCGTCGCCGGTCAGGACGGTGCCCGCGCCGAGCCAGGCCGCGTCGCCGAGCTCGGCCCGCGCCCGCCGGATCACCTTCAGCGCGTCCTTCCCGCTGAGGGAGACCTCGATCAGCGGAAGCCCTGCCTCCGCAAGTGCCATGACCGTACGGAAGGACGCTTCGGCGTCCCTGCCCCGGATGATGGCGACCAGCCGCTCTGTCCGGAGTGCCTCGCTGAAGTCCATGGCGTTTCCTACTTTCTTGGCTCCCTGCCGCACACGTAGTACGTACGGCGCGGCGGGGTCGTTCGGGCGCGCGGGGTGGCACCTCCGATTATTCCGGTCGGGGCGCGCGTGGGGGGAGGTGGTGGGACCGGTCCGCCCGGTGCGGCCGAGCGGTCCGGGGGCGGGCCGGCCGACGGGCCCGGGGGCGGGCCGGCGAGCGGGTCACCACTCGGCGAACGCCCCGTCCTCGTAGCGCCACACCGGGTTCCGCCAGGCGTGCCCGCGGGCGTCCGCCGCCCGTACGGCGGCCTCGTCCACCTCCACGCCGAGCCCGGGCCGGTCGGTCCGCAGCAGCGACCCGCCGTGGAAGCGGAACGGCTCCGGGTCCGCGACGTAGTCCAGCAGTTCGGCGCCCCGGTTGTAGTGGATGCCGAGGGACTGCTCCTGGATGAGGAAGTTCGGGGTGGTGAAGGCGACTTGGAGGCTGGCGGCCAGCGCGACCGGTCCGAGCGGGCAGTGCGGCGCGAGCTGCGCCCCGTACGCCTCCGCGAGCGCGGCGATCCGGCGCAGCTCGGAGATGCCCCCCGCGTGCGAGATGTCGGGCTGGAGGACGGCGACGCCGGCTTGCAGCGGCGCCAGGAACTCTCGCCGGGTGAAGAGACGTTCACCGAGTGCGAGGGGGATGTTGGAGGCGTTGACGAGATCAGGGAGGGCCTGCATGTAGTCGGAAAGCACCGGCTCCTCGACGAACATCGGCGCATACTCGGCCAGCAGGGGGAGGAGCCTGCGGGCATTGGCAGGGGAGACCCGGCCGTGGAAGTCGAGGCCGAAGTCCCGGTCCTCACCGAGGACTTCGCGTGCGGTCTCGGCGCGGGTGAGGCATGCGCGCACCTCGGCGCGGGTCGCCACCGGGCTCATCCGGCCGCAGCCGTTCATCTTGACGGCGGTGAAGCCCGCTTCGACCTGCGCGGTGACCGCCTCCCGCACGGCCTGCGGTTCGTCACCGCCGACCCAGGCGTACGCGCGGATCTTCTCCCGGACCGGTCCGCCCAGCAGCTGATGGACGGGCACGCCGTACTCCTTGCCCTTGATGTCCCACAGCGCCTGGTCCAGCCCGGCGACCGCGGACGACAGGACCGGGCCGCCCCGGTAGAAGCCGCCCTTGGTCATCACCTGCCAGTGATCCTCGATCCGCGCCGGATCCTCGCCCAGGAGGTACTCCGCCAGCACCTCCACGGCCGCCCGCACCGGTTCGGCCCGCCCTTCGACCACCGGCTCACCCCACCCGACCAGCCCGTCATCGGTCTCCACCCGTACGAACATCCAGCGCGGCGGGGCGAGGAACGTCTCGATGCGGCTGATCTTCATGGACCGGACCGTCCTTTCGGCACACGGGAGCGGGCGGGAACCGCGCACAGCACGCGGGCGAGCGTGTGCTGCACGGCGGACCCGCGCGGTGTCCTGCCCGCGGAAGGCGACGCCGTAACGGCCCCCGTAACGGCCGGGCGCTCGGTGCGCTTACGGATGCTCCCGCGCCGACACGTCCAGCAACTCCAGCATCGCCATGTACGCGCCGTCCACGTCCCGGTCCCGTACGGCGTCGACGACCGCCGCGTGCGCCGCGTGCGGATGGCCGAACCTGCGCTCGGCGGCCGGCACCGCCCGGTCGCGCTCGACGAGCACCGGCACGATCACCCGGCGCATCTGCGCGTAGAAGCGGTTGTTCGACGCGAGCAGCATCGCCGTGTGGAAAGCCGCGTCGGCGCGTACGAGCAGCGCCGGATCGTCCTCGGTCGCCGCCATCGTCCGCAACGCGGCGTCCAGTTCCGCCAGATCGGCGTCGGTCCGGCGCTCCGCGGCGAGCGCGGCCGCGGCGGGCTCGATGGAACGCCGCAGCTCCAGCACATCGGCGAAGAAGTCGGAGGACACCCCGGCCGCGAGCTTCCAGCGCAGCACGTCCGTGTCCAGCAGATTCCACTCGTCCCGCGGGCTGACGAACGTGCCGCGGTGAGGATCCGTGTCGAGCAGCCCCTTGGTGGTCAGCACCTTGACCGCCTCCCGCAGCACGGTCTGGCTGACGTCCAGCTCCGCCATCAGCTCCGGCACGACGAGGGTGTCCCCCTCGCCGTAGATGCCTTTGAAGATCCGCTGCGCGAGCGCCTCGGCCGTCGCGTGGTGCCCCCCGTGCCCCGCGGCGGACGCGGCACGCCCCGACCGACTCATCACGCTGCTCCCTGCTCCGATCCCAGCTCCCGTACGACGACCCACCGCAGGCGGCCGTCAGGGCGTACCGAGCACCCCAATCCCACCTCGGTACGCCCTGACGTCTCCCCGCCCGGCTCACCTCTCCTTGCCGCCGGAGCCACCCGCCTCGGCACGGTGACCACCTGCCTGGCCTGCCGTGCTTCTGCGCGAGCCACTGCCGCTCGTGCCGGGGCCCAGCGACCCCAGGCCGGCGTGCGGGGCGCCCTGCATCCGGACGCGGGCGGTCTGCCGCCCGGCCGTCATGCCGGAGACCGGGTGCCATTCACCGCGGTCGAAGCGCTCCGCCTCCTCCGGGTGCCGGGCGCGCCAGTACGGGTTGTCGTGCGGGAGACCACCGCTGACCCGGCCGTACATCCCGAAGACCAGCAGCATCAGCCCGACCAGGAAGCTGAAGAGGACGTTCTGGATCTGGAACGCCAGGAAGTTCGCATCGGTCTGCAGCAGCGCCAGGTTCACGAATCCGCTGAGCAGGAACAGGCCGCCGAAGACGATGTTGAGGGTCGAGGCGAAGTTCCCGCCGATCACCATCCCGGCGAAAAGTATCGCTCCGACGACGACCGACAGCACGCTCAGCGCACCGTTGGTGTTCAGTCCGGCCACGGTGTCGCCGCCGGTGTCGAAGAAGCCGATGTTGTGGGTCAGACCGAGGACGCCGAAGGCGATCAGTACCAGGCCCATCAGCCCGGCGCCGATCCGGTAGACCTTGCTGAGCCCGTGGTCCACGGGCAGGTGCTCGTCGAGCCGGGTGCGGGGGCGATGCCGCTTGTCCCGGTGGAAGTGCGCCATGGGCCCGTGCAGGGTCTGGCCAGTAGCCCCAGTAGCCATGTCCGGCCTCCTTCGCGCAGATGAAGCCGCCTGGGCCGTACTCCATGACCAGCATCCGCCCACCGGCCGCATCACGCCATCGCGCCGGGCCGTCCACCCCGCCCCTGTGTGCCTCCGCCCCCCGCCTGCACCGCCTCAACCAGCCGCTGACCCGCTGCCCCGGGCGTCCCTGATCTCCTGCACCACCCGGGCCACGGTCTGCCGCACCGCCTCGGTCTCCGTCAGGAAGTGCCACCAGTCCGGATGCCGGCCCTCCAGGCCCGCGACGGCACGGTCCAGCCGCGCCACCGCGTCGTCCAGCGGGCCGGCGTGCCGAGGATCGGGCGTGCTGCGTCCGGCCATCGCCAGCCGCTGGGCGTCCCGGATCGCGAAGCGCGTCCGCTCGACCTCCTTCTGCCGGTCGAACGACACCGCATCGAGCCGCTGCAACCGGTCACCGGCCGCCGAGACCGCCTCATCGGTGCTGTCCAGCAGCGCCCGTACGGTCGCCAGCCGGCTCGTGGCGTCCGCCCACTGCTGCTCGTCCCGGGCCTGCTGGGCCTCCCGCAGCTTGGCCTCGGCCTGCTGCACGGACTGCGCGGCCTGCTCCGGTACGTGCTGCAGGTCCTGCCAGCACGCCGCGCTGTAACGCCGCCGCAGCTCGCTCAGGATCGGGTCGACCTTGCCCGCCCGCGTCGTGATCGCCTGCGCCCGGGTCCGCAGCGACACCAGCCGCTTGTCGATCTCCGCCGCTCGCGCCGGCAGCCGCTCCGCCTCGGTCCGGATGCTCTCCGCGGCGCGCACCACGTCGTCGGCGCGCCGGATCGTCTCCGGTACGCCGTGCTGGCCGGCGCCCTGATTCAGCTTGGTCAGCTCCGGACCCAGCGCGGCCAGGCGGGCGGCCAGCTCGTCCGCACGCAGGCCCTTCGCCCGCACCGCGTCCAGCGCGTTGCTCGCCCCCAGCAGCGTCTGCCGCGCCCGCTCCACGGCCGGCGCCAGCCGCGCCAACTGCGTCTCGGCGGACTGCAGCAGCGGCCCCAGCCCCTGCGCGAAGCGGTCGAGCTCGCCCTTGACGCGGTTCAGCTCGTCCCTCGCCCGCGTCAGATCGGCCCGGGCCCGCGCCACCGCGGCGCCGTCCAGATCGTCGCGGTCAAGATCGTGCGAGTCGACCGCGGTGATGTACCCCTGACTCACCTCGTCGATCCGCCGGCCGAAGCCCTCGTACTCCGCCGCGGCCCGCTGCGCCTGCGGGGAACTGTCCACGGCGGTGATCGTCTCTATGGAGATCCGCAGGTCCCGGTGGGCGGTGTCCAGCTCGTAGAACGCGGCCGCCGCGGCATCCTTCGCGGCCTGCGCGTCGGCCCGCTGGCTCTCCCCGCGCCCGAACCAGCGCCGGGTCCCGCCTCCTGCGAACGACATCGGCGCCAACGCGGCCAACAACGGCAACGGCAGCAACACGAGCGCCACCACGTCCCGGACCGGGCCCCCACGCACACGACGGCGTTCTCGCTGCTCCAGCGGCTGCGTGTGTATCGCCGTCACTTCCCTCTCCCGATCGGATCGCCCCAGGGTGGGTGCCATTCTCCCACTCACCGGAAACGAACACACCGGCCGGTAAGTTCGCACTTCGACCACTGGTTTGCAGTTCAGCCCCGCAGGCAAGGTACTCTGTCGGCTCGACCAGGGCGCATAGCTCAGCGGTAGAGCGCTGCTCTTACAAAGCAGATGTCGGCGGTTCAAATCCGTCTGTGCCCACTTTCCACGCAAACGACAAAGGCCCAGGTCATCCGATGTGAATTCGGATTCCTGGGCCTTGATCGTTTTCTGCGGCGGAGGCGATTCGGGGGCCCGTGCCACTTACGTGCCAGATGCCCCGTCCGAGCCGCCCCGGTCCGACTTCGCCTGCCGGTTCGGCTTCCCCCGCCGGATCTGCGCGTCCACATGATCGGCAATCGCTTGATCACGACCGTTGACCAGGTGCTGGTAGATCAGCGCCGCCCGTACGGACGAGTGCCCCATGCGGTGCATCAGCTCACGGGTGGTCGCGCCTCCGGTCGCGGCGAGGGTGTTGCCCGTGTGCCGCAGATCGTGGAAGTGCACGTCCGAGAGGCCGGCCGTCCGCAGAGCCGGGAGCCAAGCCCTACGGAAGTTGTTCCGCCGTAACCGACCGCCCCGCTCCCCGACGAAGACCAGCCCCGCGCGCCCCGCCTCGGCGTAGTGGCTGAGGTGATCAGCCAGTTCCTCCGCGAGCGACGCCGGAAACGCCACGGTGCGGATACCGGCACTGCTTTTCGGCGTCTTGATTGTCAGCCCTTGTGTCCTGGTCTCTGCCTGGGAGCGACGGACGGAGATCGTGCGCCGGTCCAGGTCGACGTCATGGCGCTGCAACGCCGCCAGTTCACCGAAGCGCAGTCCGGTGAATGCGGCGAGGAGGACCAGGACGCGGAAGCGAGGTGGAACGGCCTCGGCGATTCGGTAGACCTCCGGCACCGTCAGGTAGGGGCGCTCCGCGGTCTTGGCTGCGCCGGCGCCCTTGATGCGGCATGGATTCCGCTGGATCAGACCGTCATCCACAGCCGTATTCATGACGGCCCGCAGGATCTGGTACGCCTTGACCACGGTGGACTCACCTACACCGTTGTCGAGGAGAGTAGATCGCCACCGCCGGACGTGGGGCGTGGTGATCTGTGTGAGCGGCGACCGAGTGAATGTCGGCATGATGTGCAGCCGAAGCGCACTCTCGTTGCGCTCACGAGTGGTGGCCGCGTAGTCGCGCTCCTTGAGCCATGCGGTTGCGTACTCACCGAACGGGATCTCAGCGTTCGGGTCATGCCAGCGGTTCTCGACGATCTCCGCCTCTTTGCGGACGAGCCATACCTCGGCGTCCCGCTGGGTCGGAAAGGTCGTGTCGGCAGTGCGAAGCACTCCGTCCGGCCCGGGGTAGCGAGCCTGGAAGCGTCCGGACGGCAGTTTGCGAACGGACCCGAAGCGTCGGCGCTTTCCCCGTGCGTTGGGCATCAGGCCACCGCCCCAAGATGCCTACCGCCGGCCGACACCGGCTGAACCGTGTTCGCCTCGATGAAAGCGCGCAGAGCGCTCTCCGGAATACGCACGTGACGCCCCACGCGAACGAACGTGATGCGCCGCTCGGCGATCAGCCGGCGGGGAAAGCGCTCTGTGGTGCCCAGCAGTTCGGCGACCTCCGGGACGGACAGATACCGGTCGTTCACGGGTTGACCTCTCCTTCTGAGGCGTTGGTGGCGGCTAGGGACGCGGACAGCCATTGCTCGGTGGGGCTGAGGCCGGTGCCGGCGTAGGTCCAGTGGGCGAGGACGAGCGTGGTTTCGCCTTCCTCCTGGTCGTGCGGATGGGGTGGGGTATCGCCTCGTGCGATGGCGGTTTGGAGGCGGCGCCATTGGGCGCGGGTTTCGCGGAGGGCGCCCAGGGTGGTGGAGTAGCGGCGGGTTTTGGTGGAGAAGTGGCCGCGGAAGCCGAGCATGTGGGCCCAGGCGCGCAGCCGGAGCTCTTCGAGGTCCTTGCGGGCACCGAGCGCCCAGGCGGTGCGGATGAGGCGTTCGGCGTGCGGGGTGACGTCGAGGCTTGCGAGTTCGGCGACGAACTTCAGGGGCCGGTCGAGGGTGCCGGTCGCTGTCTCGGCGCCCTTGGTGGCGTACTTGGCGATGTAGGCGGCAACGGCGCGGTCGGTCAGCGCGGTGCCGCCGTCGAGGTCATTGCCTTTGATGGTGCGGACGTCGATCTGGCGGCCGAAGGCGAAGGAGTGCGCGCGGCCGTCGAGGACCGGGCCGGCCACGGTGGCGTGGGCAGCGGCTGCCTTGATGGCGTCGGTCAGCAGCTCGGCGCTTGCCCAGGGCGGGGGAGGGGTGTCACCGCCCGCGGAGCCGTCGAGGCGGATGACAGCGTGGAAGTGGACGGCGCCGCGCTTTTGGTACTCGGCGACCTTGGCGAAAGAGACGCGGGCGTGTTGGGCGAATTCCCGCTGGGTCAGTCCGGCCCGGTGGGCGATCTCGCGGCGTAGGTAGATCGTGAAGCGGCGCCAGAGCATGCCCGCGTGCGCGTTCCAGAGCACGGCTGCCTCGTAGTCGTAGCGGTCGGGCGCGAGCGGAGTACCGAGTGCGGCGTCCTCCTGGTCGTGGTGCCGGCCGCAGCGGCAGGGGCGGCTACGGCCACCGGGCGCGGAGGGTCGGTTGTGGACCGGTCCGAAGCTGGGGGCGGTGAAGGTGGCGAAGACACGGGGGTGGGAGGTGACCCGGTCCGGGATGCCCTTGCCGCCGCGGAGTCCTGCGGTGATCAAGTGGTAGGTGTCGCGCCGGTAGGTCTCGGCGCAGGTGGGACAGCGGGTGGTGCGACGGTTGCCGCAGCGCACCAGGAGGTCCCCGGCGGGCAGGTCGTTCGAGTCCAGGTGGTGGAGGGCGGGGCCGATTTCGCCGGTGGCGGTGTCGGTGCGGTGTTCGGTGCGGTGTCCGGCCAGACGGATGGGGCGGGTGCAGCCGCCGAGAGTGGCCAGCTGTCGCACGAGACCGGGCAGGGTGCCGGACGCGGCGAGTTTCCCCAGGTCTGTGAGCGGGGGAGGGGTGCTGCGGGTGATGATGGACTTCTCCTTCTCGGCTTCTGGTCGAAGAGGGTTGGGCTACCGGGGCGGTGGATGCTTGGCGGTATCGAGGCCGCCCCGGTAGCCGCTTCAGTGGTGACGCTGGCGTGAGCAGGGAGCGCAGGACCACCGCGGCCACGGCCACCGAGACGGCCGAGACGGCGACGGCGGTCAGCAACGCCGTGAGAATCACGCCGCCCACCAGGACGGCCGCCACGACTCCTGCACCGACCGAGGGCAGCGAGCGGCGGGGAGCCATCGCGGGCCCGACGGCGTGATGGCAGGAACAGACCGGCGTTCGGACGTGAGTAGCGAGACTTGAACCCGCGACGTGAGCGGATGGCGTTGGAGCCGTGGGCAGTTGAGGACGAAAGAGCATGAGGGCGTCTCCCTTCAGTGGTGGGTGCCGTTGACGATCTCGACGCCGCTGCGGGTGCCGGAGTCGATGGCGGGGGCCAGGAAGGTGCCGGCGAGGTAGAAGCCGAAGAGCGCGATCACGACGACGATCCAGATCCGGACGCCGAGGAATTTCACGGCTCCCCAGGCGATGAGGCCAAGGACGACGACCAGGGGCAGGTTCACGGGCATGGGGAGGCTCCTTTCAGCGCACCGGGCAGCGGTGTGTACGGGCGGCGAGTTGGGCGGCGGCACGGGAGTCGTAATCGACCGCGAAGCCGCAGCGCGGGGCCGTACAGGCAGCGGTGTGCTTCTCGCGGCCCCGGCCGTCGTAGTAGGTGCCGACCTGAACCGGGCCGAAGCGGATCACGCGACGAAAGCGCGGCTGGGCAGCCATCAGCGGGTCTCCTTCTCGGCGGCGAATTCCGCGGCGTGGCCGATCAGCCAGGCACGGATCTCGTCGCCCTCCAGGCGGTCGGCGGTGAGGATCACCGGCTCGGCGACGAGCACGGCCTCGGTGAAGCGGTTCTGGCGGGTGAGTTCAGCTGCGCGCTTGAGGGCGCGGAGCGTAGATCGACGCAAAGTGGCTCCTGTTGGTCAGGTGAGGTGAGTGGCGATGGCCTCGGCGAGCGGGGCCGGAACGCCCAGTCGGGCGCGGAGTGTTGCGGTGTCGATGGGTGCTCCCGTGCGGGTGTGGTGCTCGGCGGCGACCTTGCGGGCGTGGGTGATGAGGGCGGCGGGAACGTGGTCGGTCGGGGGAGAGGGAGGCGCGGGCTCGGCGACGAGTTGGGGCGTTCTCGCGCGGACGGGCGGTTCGACTTCGTGCTCCTCTTCGGGTGCCGGCGCGTCGTCCGTTTCGGCGATCACGTCCGCGCGATCAGTGGCGGGGCCGTGGGCGAGCAGGGTGCCGCCGAGAAAGGCGGCTGCCGGCCAGCCGGCCACCAGTACGCGGAGCCAGGGCGGCACGTGGCTGAGGTCGAGGAGTCCTGCGGTGGCGATGTTGGCGCCGAGGCTGGCCGCGAGGGCCACCAGGAACCACGACCACCCGGCCGCCTTGGACTCTCCGGACCGCAGCCGTTTCCAGGCGGCGACCAGCAGCAGGTCGACGCTCACCGGGTAGGCCCACGCCTTCCAGCCGTCCTGGCCCGCGGCTACCGCGAGGTCATGCAGGTGCGCGAAGGACAGGGCGGCGGCGATGACCGCTTGGACCAGTACGGCGTCGACACGGACGGGCGGCTTGCGCACTGCTCGCCTCCTTCCGGTTTCGGGCATGGCAGGGGTAGGGACTCGGCGTGAAGCGGTCACGCCGGCCGGGGTGAGGAGTGGGTCAGCCGTTGGCGGGGCGAGGCTTGGCCAGGGTGACGGAGAGCGTCACAGGCGGGGGCGGAACGTGGGACCGGAAGGGCTCCAGTGCCGGTACATCAGGTAGGAGTTCGGCCGTCTCGCGGCAGGTCGCCGCGGCATCGGCGAGGGAGAGGTATGGGGTACGGATACGGATCCAGCCGCCCGAGGTATCGCCGGCCACGGCGAGGCCCGGTACTTCAGCGGCGATGGTCGAGGCGACACCTACCGCCTCGGGCGCGATATCACCGAGCGCCATCTTCGCCGAGGCTTCGTCGTTGACGCGGTGGCAGACGCGTCCGGTGAGCTGGGCCCGGAGCATGGTGGCGCCCTTGCCCAGCTCGGCACCGAAGCGTTGGCCGCAGACTTCCAGGTAGATCCCGGCTGCCCGGCCGAGCTGAGCCAGCCGGTTCAGCTGGGTCACCATCTCGTCGCGCCGCTCCTCGTCCTTTTTGGTCGCCACGAGGAACAGCTCGGCCACCTCGTCCACGAACACCACGATCGGGTGTGGGCGTTCACCTTCCGGCAGCCCCCAGACGTCCGAAGTGATCACTTCATCCGGCGTGCTCAACGCGATGCCCTGACGGGCCTTGATCAGGTCGTACCGGTCCTCCATTTCCTTCACCAGCACGGGCAGCAGGTTCGCCGCTTCGTCCGGATCGGTTGCCAGCGCAGACAGCCGAGAAGCGAACGGCGACAGCTCCACACCGCGCTTGCAGTCGATCCCGACGAGCGCCACGGGCTGTGTGGCCAGCCCCGTCAGCAGGTTCCGCAGGAACATCGACTTGCCCGACAGGGTCGCCCCCAGCACCAGTTGGTGAGGGACTGCCCGGTAGTCGCGGACAAACGCGGTGGCGTCCTCCCGAAGTGCCACCGGGACCGTCAGCAAGTCACTCCCGGTCCGGCGAGGCATCTTCACCTTGCGCAGCACGTCGAAGCCGACCAGCCGCAGTTCAACGACGCCCGGTTCGAGACTTACGACATGCACGGCATGCACACCCCAGGCATGCCGCAACCTCTCGGACGAAGCCGCCACGTCCGCCGGCTCTTGTCCGGGAGCGAGCCGAATCCGGACGTGTAGGCCCGTAGAGGTAGGGCGCGGAATGCCCCGCCTCGGCGGCACAGGCCGAACCTCCCGACGCGTGGTTGCCCGCACGGCCAGAGCCCGCAGTCGAGACGGCTCTACGGTCAGCCCACAGGCGTCCATGGTCGAGCCGTACGAGGTCATCAGCCGGACAACCGACAGCGGAAGCCCCACCGTTGACCAGTAGGCCGCCGGGTGTGCCTTCCGGGCGTAGGCCGCTCCACCAATGGCGGCGATCGGCGCGCCCAGCTCCATCAGCGTCGTGACGTCAGGCACGAATATCAGCTCTCCTGCCCGGCCGGGTACGCGCCGGGAGCGACCGCGGCGGCCCGGTAGGCAATGCCGTGACGGGCCTGGCCGTTGAAGACGCTCTCCCAGGGCCGCGCGACCAGGCCCGGCAGGGAGACAGGCGCCCCTACGACCAAGCCGTCGGTAACCCCGCTCTCGGGGACGGTCACCGCGATCAGCGACGATTCCCCTTCATCGATGTAGACAACGCCGACCTTCATCAGCGCTTCGCCGCTCACGGCGTCCTTCGCGATCTCGCCCGTCTTGCGGTCCTTGACCTTGGGCTCCGGCCCCTCGGTCAGCAGGATCGTGGCGGACGCGGTCTCGACACGGATTACACGCACAGATTTCCCCTTCGTTGGGTACCTGCCAGTCGACCTGACAGGTTGACTTAGCAAGTTCGAACTAGGGAAGCCAGGTTGACTTGTCAAGTGATTCGACTGGTGCTGCTCAGCGGTCGAGGACTTGGTTCACCGGGCTCCGCGATGAGGAACGGCGAAATGACGGCAGTCGCTTTCCGGTGCAGTCTGCCTACCTGTCCGGTGCTGCGGATCCACGTGATCGCGGACGCGTAATGGCTGCTGTCGTCGGCCTCCGAGATGGCAGCATGCCGTGTCATGGCAGACGACAGCACCAGCAGGTTTCAGGCAGGCCAGACGGGACTCATTGTCAGGATCCCGGAGGTGGAGCCGGTCGTTCACGCTTGGCGTGAACGGTTCGATCCGTCAGCCCGGGCAGGAGTACCAGCACATATAACGGTGCTCTTCCCGTTCCTCGAAGCGAGCCGAATAGATGCGCAGGTCTGCTCGGCTCTCACTGATGTGCTCGGCAGCCATCATGCTTTTGACCTACGGTTTGAGAGCTGTGGGCGGTTTCCTGGGGTGCTGTATCTCGTTCCTGAGCCAGACGCGCAGTTGCGGTTGCTCACTCAGGTGATCGCCGACCGGTGGCCCGAAGCTCCGCCCTATGGAGGCCAGTTCGCCGAGGTCGTGCCCCACCTGACCGTTGCTGACGGTCAGGAGGATGCAGTTCTGGACGAGATCGAGGCTGACCTGCTCGGCGTACTCCCCTTCACGTCCCGGGTCGCGTCGGTTGGCCTCATGGTGCATGACGGTGCGAAGTGGCAGGAGCGGGCGTCGTTTGCACTCCTTGAGTGAACGGGACATGAGCTTGGCAGGCCCACCACGCGGGCAGCGGACCAGTGTGAAGACGACAGATAGCCACCTTCGACCTGCTCGGCACGGGCTCGGGTGCTGGCCGGCTGCTAGTCGAACTCAGCCCAGGCGATAGGTGTCTTCGAGCTCCTGCCGATCGCCAGGCAGCAGCACGTCCGTGACCTGGAGCGCCTGTCCCGAGACATCGCAGGCCACGACCAGCACGCTCAACACCGGCTCACCCTTCGGAAGAGCCAGCAGTTCGGCCTCTTCCTTGCTTGGCAGGCGGGCCGAGACGCGCTCGGTGACATGGTCGAAGCGGACGCGCTTACGGGACTCGACGTGCGCACGCAGCCCCTCGGTCAGTGGAGTTGCGTCAGCGAGGTCCGTGCCGTCGACCAAGGCGGCCGGGAAGTATGTGGAAGCCAGTTCGACGGGCTCGCCGTCATCCTCGACAAGCAGCCGGCGGACCAGCACCGTGGCCCGCTTGGGCACGCCGAGAATCGAAGCCACCCGTGGAGGGATGGGTACTTGGCCGACCTGGACGAGGCGGCCGGATGCAGCCGACTCGTCCCGCTCCAGCGCGTCACGCCCCCGCTGGTCCTTCTGCTCGACCACTTCAGGGCGGCCACGGACGATCGTGCCGTACCCCTGTCGGGATTCCAGCCAGCCGTCCCGCTTGAGGAGTTCGAGGGCCCGGACGACGGTCGGGCGTGACATGCCGAAGGCTTGGACCAGCTGATTTTCACTCGGTACGAGAGTGCCGGCCGGGTACGTGCCGTCCTCGATGCGACCCTGGAGCGTCTGCGCAAGCCGCACATACTTCGGTGCAGCCACTTCGTACGCCATAGCCCGCCGCCTACTCACATCAGCCAAGTCAACCTGTCAACCAGACTACTCAAATGAATAGGCAGTGCATACCCACGCCCCCCGCGAGCAACGCAGAGCCCAGGCTCATCAAGGTTTCCACGCCTCATCGACCGTGAACGAGACGACCGTCCCGCCGAAGTGGCTGGGGCCGGCGCTCCAGGAGTCCGCCAGCGCGTCGACAAGGTGCAGGCCCCGTCCGTGCGCTTCATCGGCACCGGCTTCGCGCATGCGGACCTTCGCGGGAAATCCGGGATTGTGCACGTCCACCCGCAGCGCTTCACCGACACGCCACCACTCCACGCGCACCCGCCAGGATTCCTCCGCTTCTCCGTAGAGAACAGCGTTGGTCACCAGCTCGGAGATCATCAATAGGCATTCGTCCACCGAGCAGGCCAGCTCATGCGGATCCGTGAATTTTCTGAACCAGCGCCGAGCCCGTGCCACGGACTCGGGCACCGGGTACAAGGTCATGGCGCCGATGTATACGGGCTCAACCCCCGACCCCTCAGGGCCTCCGATGACGTCGCTCATCCCGTCCTACTCCCTACCGGTGCCGCCGCAGTCCAGACAGCGCCGCATGGACGTAGCACGGGCGCGAGCGTCAGCCGCGGAGGCCGCCAAGACCGAGCGGGAGCCGACCCGCTTCCAGCCTCGGCCCCGGCATCCACGACACGCGGCCGCGGCGACGTGTCGTAACTCCGCAGGTGTCTGACTCACGCCCGTGCCCCCTTCCCAGTAAGTGGACTTAGCCACTTACTGGATAGTGGCATTGGCCACTTGGAGTCGCAAGCGTTTCGTCAGAGAACCAAGGCTTTCTACCCGATCGGGTATCCCTGCTCGAACGCCCAACGGCTGGGCGGGTACGTCGCTTCGGCGAACTCCAGAGGGCGATCCTGCAGGTCATAGACGACGTGATGGACGATCAGCACCGCTGACCCCGGTTCCAGTTCCAAGTCGGCCGCCTCGTCATCGGTCGCGAGGCGAGCGCACATCCGGTCCTCGGCGTAGCTGCCTTGACGCCCGGTCATGGTCTCGACGTACATCAGCGTGCCCTCCTGGATCCGGTCGGGATCCCGGAGCTTCGGGGCGCGCTCGCCCACGTCGGGGCCGAACCAGGAGGTGGAGAGCGTGATGGGGCCGGAGTCATTCTTGGTGACCCGTCGACGGTGCACCGCACGCGCGCCGGCAGCCAGGTTCAGCGACTCCGCCACGTAGTCCGGCGCCTCCAGCCAGCCCGCCGAGGTGATCACCGCATACTCGCCCGGCGTGTAGATCTTGCCCGTCTGCTTGGCCCGCCCGTACAGCTCACGAGCGCGGCGGTTGACCGCCAGACCCCGCACGTACGTGCCCGAGCCCTGTCGCTTCTCGACCAGCCCCTGGTGCCGCAGAGCCTCCAGTGATCGCGCAGCCGTCGGGCGCGACACGCACCAATCCGCGGCCAGTTGACGTTCCGACGGCACTTCGTCACCAGGCCGCAAGTCGCCCCGCAGGATCTGATCGCGAATGTGGTGCGCGATCTGAAGGTACTTGGGCTGGGTCTCCTCGATCTTCGGCATCCGTTCCCCCTTCCCTAAGTGGCTATTACCTCTGGCCACTATAGAGTGAGTGGCTAGTACAGCAGCCCGTACGCTGACGCACGTGACGCGCTTGATCGTGGCAGCAGGAGGAGGCGGCGACGCTGTCGCCGCAGCGATGCTGGATGCCGCCCTCTACGGCGGCGAGACTCCGGCGGTGGTCCTCACCTACGCGTGGGACCGCCTCTTGGTGGACCCCGTTCCGGGCCCAAGAGAGCCAGCCAACTTCACTGGCCTCCGCCCTCTCACCCGAAGCGTCCAGGCGGTTCCCGTCGGCGCAGCACCGATTGCTCCCGCGGGCTCGACGCTTCCTCGACTGGCCGCAGAGCTCCCGCAGACCTTCGCGCTCATTGACCCGCACCACGGCGCCGAAGGCATGGTGCGCCAACTCGAAGAAATCGTTCAGCACTTGGAGCCCGACTCCATCGACCTCCTGGACGTCGGCGGCGACATCCTCGCCCAGGGCGACGAACCCACCCTCCGCAGTCCACTCGCCGACGCCCTCACCCTCGCGGCGTGCTGCGAACTCAACTGCCCCGTCCGACTCCTGGTCGCCGGCCCCGGCCTCGACGGCGAACTGCCTGCCGACGCCCTACGCGACCGCTTGGGCCCCGTTGCCCTGACGCTCATGGCAGAACACGTCACACCCGTTAGCTCGGTGCTGGAGTGGCACCCCTCCGAGGCAACGGCCATGCTGGCCGCCACCGCACGAGGCGCCCGCGGGCTTTGCGAAGTGCGGGACGCCGGCCTGCCCGTCCCGCTCACCGACGAAGGCCCTGTCGTGTACGAGGTCGACCTCGACGAGGCCCTGAACCGCAACCAGCTCGCCCGAGCCATCCTCGCCACGGAGAACCTGCACCAGGTCGAGCAGCACAGCCGCGAGATCTGCGGCTTCTCCGAAATCGACTACGAACGCAACAAGGCCAGTTGGCTCAGCAGCCAGCCCACCCAGAAGCTTGATCCGGAAGCCGTCCTCCATCAGCTCGACGAGTTCGAGGCCGACGCCCGGTCCCGCGGCATCACCCACACCACGTTCCGCCGGCTCACCGAAGCATTCGGACTCAGCGGCAACCAGCGCCAGGGCCTCAGAGCACTCCTGCTCAGCAGGCGCCCGGAGCAGTATCAGGCTCCGCTTTGGCGAATCGCTGAGGCGTAGAACCCATGTCGACCTCTATGGTAGCCCTCCTAGTCGCTGTCGTAGGAGTCTTAGGAACCCTCACCTCAGGGCTTCTCGCTCAACGTTCCGCAGGGAAAACCAAACTGCTTGAGCTGCAATACGCTCAGCATCAATCTGCGACTGACCGGGAAGAGGCGCGGCGGCAAGCCAGGTTGGAAGCTCGCCGAGCCTGCTATGTATTGCTGAACCAAGCGGTCAGGCAACACCAGGCTGTTTTGAGTAAGGCGATCGCTAGCCTCCAACGACACGACTTGCACGAGTACATCGAAGAGGTCAACTCTGCACTCAAGGCTCAGCGAGACACTTACGCCCAAGCACAGATGGTTGCGTCGGATGGCGTGATGGAGGCGGCCAATCACGCACTTGACAGGCTCAATCGGCTTGCAGCCCTCGTTCGTCAGTACGCGGATGGGTACCGGTCTGAGTCGGTGCACGATGACGCCCAGGCCCTTGATGCCGAAGCGCAGGATGCCGTAGATGCGCTGCTGCGGAGGATGCGCTCGGACCTTGGTGTCACAGGCTCTCAGCCTGAGGGGCTTTGACCCACTGGGCTTCCCCCCCCCGGCCACGGTGTGCCGTGTTGAGTAACAACTTTCTCTACGAGTTCAAGGCGGCTCGCTCCGCTCACCGCGCGCGGCCCGACCCCCGGCCGGGCCTGCGCTCCTGTCTCCGCCCCGCTCCACCCCGGCCGGCGCCCATGCCGCGCACAGAGCGATCAGCCACCTGATGCAGAGAAGAGGTATGCCGTGGCCTGGCCGGCCAGCCCAACTGGCCGTGTCGTCGACGTCCAGCAGCTGAGCTACCTCGGTTCCTGATAACAATAATGTCGGTGCTTCTGCCTCCCAGCGCTCGCTCTCCGCCATGGGCAGCTATCTGGCCAGGCTTTAGCCATTCGAGTTCGCTCGGTCATCAACCGTCAGCAGCATCGTCCGGATTAGCGTTCAGTGACCACAGATAAACGGCAAGCTGCAATACTGCGGCGGCAGGCGGCATCCCCATGTTCATAATAAACCCATGCGCCACCTCATTTCTGATATTCCAACCACCAGCAGGGTTAGCGCAAACTGTCAGTGCACATCGATGCCACGACTCATCCAGACCGTGGGCTTTCAAAATATCAAGCAGGTATCCCAATCCAGGATACTGACCAGGCTTCTGGTCGCGCTGAATTCGATAGACGCCCCGATCCATGGCGATCACTAGATTACGAACTATGGTCTCGATTCTTGGAATGATGGTGAATGCCGCCCCTTCAGCATCCCCCATCCAATATCGAATGAACGCTCGCGCCAGCGCATGGGCCAGGTCTTCATCGGTGAGCGGTGCTTGCGCAAAAAATTCCGCCAGATCGCTTTCGCTAGGGATTCCATATACATCGGCTATCCGCGAGAGGGCCATGGCCAGTATCGGAGCAAAGATCTGAATGTTGTAAGTCTCATGATCCGCAAGGGCCACGGCATCACGATCTTCGTCCGATTGAGGACGATACCGCGGCAGCCCGTCGCCCCCGAGCAGCTCTTTCGTGAAGCACCCACTAAGCACAAACTCGCGCGCATGTTGTTCCACCCTGGCCTTATTCAGCGCTAGGTCCCCTGTTGCTGGACCATAGATCTGATAGAGGCCAAGCAAGGCTTGCTGCCAATTGCCTACTCCATCCATGGGTGCGAGCAAACGCTCAATCTCTGCACCGTCCATGCTGGTCGACGCCGCAAAGGTGGCAAGTCCCAGATCGTCCTTCCGCAGGCCCTGCAAGTTAGCAGCCGCACGCTCAATTAGTCCACGATCTTGACTTTCTTCGGCACATTCGAGCGCTTTCTTTAGGTGGGCGGCTCGGACGATTCCCTGAGAGTGGCTTGCGGCCTCATTCCAGACCTCTACCAATTCCACCCAGAGCCGCTTCTTCACCTCCGCATCTGAAGCCCTAGCGATTTGCATCCCCAAAATATCATCGCGAATGAAGGGGTCCGCATATGCGATAAATGCATCCTTCAGAAGATCATCAACTCCACTCGGAGGGTTATTTTCCGCGAGAATAGATTTCATCAGACGCATGAATACACCAGGGCGGTGATCGTCTCCCGATAGTTCCTGGCGTGCATCGCTCATCAATTGATTCACGATCAGGTCTGCTTGATCGCGAGAGTTCACCGAGCGAGCGACCCTCAGTCCAATGCCCAAAAGTCCCGCTCGATCGAGACCTACTTCCCACTGCGTCGCAGCTGCTAGGTAGCTTTCAGCTGCTGCGATCGCATACTCATGGGCCCGCCCAAAGCGTCGTTCAAATAGTAGATGCTGGAGGCGTGCCAACCCCCAGGGGGACGTCACTTTTGAAGTCAACGCATGCCATACCTCAACAACCTCCTCGGCGACAGCAGCAACCTTCGGCGGGTCTGTTTCTCCTGAAGCTCCATGAAAACGTGGCTCTACCGCCACCCTTTGTCGATTACCGTCAAGCTCAACCGAAATTCTGTAATCGAAAGCCCAAAGAGCTGCCCTTATTGGAAGATCGGAAATTTCCTCTACTGGCACATCGCTTGGCGTCTCGCTGAGCAAGGCCGTACGCAAAGTTCGGGCAGCCTCGAATTTTGACGAAGCTTGGGCTGCCTGATCAATAATAGAAGCTATGCTCTCAATTTGGCCATCTCGTGACGTCATGACCAGATTATCGCCAGCTTCCGATCAGTGCACCACCACTTTCCCTAATCTCGACAGCAGCCCGGGCACCTACGTCTTAAAATTCCGGCACCTCGAGTAACAGGGGCGACCATGGCCCGCAGAGGTGGCTGACGGCGACACACGTGCGCTGAGGCTCAACGAAGCAGGTTGCAGGTCGCCGGGACGGTGCCTAGGCCTCTCACCTCAAGCGGCACGCGTTCGCCTGTGGACGACGCGTGGACTCGTCCCACCTGATCTGCCACCTGCATCGTGGTCGCGAGTCGGCCGTCATGGCTTGCTCTGGTCGACGGCACCGGCAACGTGGTGGAGGCCGGTGGGGGTGCAGCGAGACACACGCGCGCGTGATCGTTCGGCGCCCGCGCCGTCGTGGCTGACTGTCGTCGGCTGGGGTAAGGACCACCCCGTGCCCAGCCCTCAGCAGACATCCTCGGCCACCCGCCTATGGCCGCCGCGTCAGAGGCGCTACATCCTGGGCACCATGCCGAAGCCCGAGGGCCCGTAAGTGACCCCTCGTTCGTCCGAGGCATCGCCCGCGGGGGCGCCGTGGCCACGGAACCCAACGAGGACGGGGTGCGATGGGCCGGCGAGGTGGTTCGGCGTTCGGGCAGAGCGTGATCAACGCGTTCCAGCAACTTGGCGACGACGGCGAGGGGATCAGCGGTTCGGTGAGTGCCTCCCATGCCAACTGGCGCACCTAAAAGCTAGGCGTGCCCCTGGCGGGCGACGGGGCGACAAAATGGGCGACTGATTTCAGTACAGCGGTGCCTACCACATGTCTAACCCTGCCAATTTTATCTATGTTGTTAGCCGAGGCGACGGAATTTCCGCTAGACTCCCATCGCTAGTTTGCGTACCGAGGTTCGAGTCGAGGGAGTCGCGCTCATGCCAAAAGCGCAGTTTGTGAGAGAAGCGGACATGCTCGAACCTATTGTTAAACATGCATCCGCGTTGATGGGCGTAGGAAGCAAGGTGTTTTTTGAAGTTCAGTCCACGTCCGGCATTCCTGATGTAGTCCTCGTGTGCTTCGATGACGAGGCAGTCCATCAACGGCGAAGCCGATCGCAAGGATTGATTCTAGACCTTGCGAGCATGAATGTTTTATTTACACTGCAGAGGAATTTGGGTCATACCCTGTCTCCTTCTGAGATCGCCAAGCAGACTCGTTTGAGCCCTGGGCACATCTCCTCTGCGGTACTACCTCAACTCGCGCGTCTGGGGCACGTAGAGAAGCTTTCCAGGGGGCAGTGGACGGCAGTGAGCCGCTTCCGGAGCCTGGCTACTCGTATCTGCACTATCGAAGCGAAGATTAGGGATTGGCGAGGAGGCTACCATCAAACCCTCCGGCATGGCCTAGCTGCCGACGAAGCCTGGCTAGTGCTAGATGCTGAGCTATCTGCGCCCGCTCTTGCCCACCGCGACTGGTTCTCAATCGCCGGAATCGGCCTCGCGTCGCTAGACCAAGAAGACGGGCTAAAGCCACTGATTCCCGCGAAGCCGGCTAGACACCAACGTGAAAGTGTCTACAGGGAGCTATTGGTGGAGAGGGCCGCTGAACTGTGCCTGCGCGGCAAGGTGAGCGGCCCCATCCATCATGTATTTGGGAGCGACCTAACCACTTCTACAGGGCCTGACCCCAGGCGTCCAAATGCTTTGGAGACTGTTCGGAGCTAAGAGGTAGGCCAGTCGAGTACTTATGGGCGGCCGTCACGATTCTTCGAAGGGCGGCATGCCTTCCGTGGCGCTGCGAGTCTCGTTGCACCTTGGCCGTAAGTTCTCCCACGCTATGCAAATAGTGGAGTGCGGAAAGTTCGTGCGACCATGGCTCGTTCGCGAAGAGCGCGGGGCAGTAAGGGCAGGCGCACCGTACGTAGCCAGGCGCCTTGGCTAGAACGTTGTGCGTGTTCCTGTCCAGGGTGTGAAGAAGTTGCTTTTCGAAGTACCGTTCAACCGCGCCCTTTGCGCCTGGGCGGAAAACGAACTCAGCGAACGCCTGATCAGCCCCGCTGACGCCAAGCCCAAACCCCGCAGCGCCGTGCGCGAGGGCGTACCAGCCCGTCAAACCCGTCTGCGGGAGAAGTAGGCACCGCTCCTCATCCGCGCACAGGTTTGCGAGCCTCTTGATGCCCGTAAGTAGCTCCGCGTCGTCCGGGGGAATGAACGCCTTACCCTGAGCCCACTGCACCCGAACATATAGGGTGTCGAATTGGTCCTGATCCATTATCTGGTCCAGGAGACGGTTTCTGAGCGCGGTGCTAGAAAGCCAGCGAGCTGGCAGTGTGAGATTGAGTGCCACGCGTTCGCCGTGATCGAGACGAGACAGAACGTCGTCGCCTTGCTCGTAGATTCCATCCAGAGATCTTTGAGGCTCGTCAGGGTCAAGCGCCCTACCCGGCGTGAGGAGAAGGTTTGCGCCGCTAGCTCTCTGAGCATCGAGTACGCGTTGCACCCAGTCGGGCGCGTCGGCGTGAGCCAGATACGGAGCATTCTTATATGCGCGAGCCGTGATCGGCTCTTTCTTGAGCCTCAAAATCTCAGTATCGAGCAGGTAACACTGTGGGTCTGCAATTCGCAGTGCAGACACTGGAGACAGCGAGAAAAAACTACGGTGCGCTTGCGCATTGGCTGACGGAACGTTCGCAATTGCGCCCAGGGCTAGGTTGTCTCCGTATGCAGCGTGGAGACCGACAAGAACGCGAGGCAGGAATCTGTGGTACCTGCCCCCTCGCTGAACAAGGTAAATGGGACGGGACCCAGTTAGTGCCTGATCGCGGTCAATCCTGGGCGGCGCATGCCCAGTTGCGCTCGCCACTGCTCCTGACGGGGGAGCGGTAACTACGCTGCCCGCATTGTTGCCACTAAGGATGAGGAAGCTATCTTCGCTGGGTAGGGGGACATATTCGTCCTCTACATCTAGATATGCGTTGAGCGCCGCATTCTCTAACTGTTCCTCATCGACTACAGGCCACTCGAGTTCGTCCGCCACGCCTGTCGACCAATCCAGGTCGCTTTCAGGCATCGGGTCGGGCTCGTCCTGATGCATATCCACCCCCTACATTTCAACCGCGGCTTAGGCGTATCAGATTACTTGAAACGCTTCCTCGCTCGTGCTCCACCATCGACGTAAGTCGATCAAGAATCGCAGAGACGTTGCCAGGGCAGTTACCGGGTAGCGGCTGCGGTCCCTGAGTAAGGCGCGTATACGCCTCATCGACTGTGTAATTCTGGTCGATCCGATAGAAAGGGTGACTCCCGGATAGGGCATGCCTGGCTGTGACTCCGACAGCCCACAAATCGGCTGCTTTTCTCGCGCGCTGCCCAATAAGTTGCTCCGGCGACATGTAAGGAAACGTGCCGATGTGCCCGGGGTAAATGGTGATGGTGCTTGCGTCGATCTGCTTGGCGAGCCCGAGGTCCAAAATGACTGGGTCTTGCCATCGTCCGTTCCGCAGGGCAATGTTGGCAGGCTTGATGTCGCGGTGAATGGTAGTGGCCTTGTGTAGGGCCCGAACCCCGCTCAGAAGCCCCTTAAGGAACTCCTCTGCTCGCCGAGGAGGCAAAAGCTCACCGTTAGTTATCCGCCCCTCAAGGTCGCCTCCGGCGATGTACTCGAACCGCAAGCCTGGTCTGGCTTTACCGCCGAGCTGAACGGTGATGGGGCCATGGAAGGCAACAACATGCGGTGAGCTGACGCGTCGAAGTCCCTCGACTTCACGTTCTAGACGGGCCATGGAGTAGTCATCAGTGCATATGATCTTGACAGCCTCGTCGCCTACCTTCCATGTGTCACCAAAGGCGCCGGCTCCGAGGAACGTGGCATCAGCGCCTAACTCTTTGGTGACCTCTTCAGGTGTGAACCGTGGCACGGCGGGCTGGTTCAAGACTCTCCTCGCCTCGTTACGCGCTACGCCAAGTGATGGTGTGACCACACAATCATGCAGGATCTCGTCGTGCGTTCAAGAGGTCTGGCGGAACCTGTCTGCTCAGGGTCCTGCCGAGTGGGCCACCCTGGCACCAGGGCCTGTCTCAATTGTGGTCTCAAACGCTCTGACCCCGAGATGGTCCGCTGAATCCAAAGAGATGTGGGAACCTGCGCTGAGCAGGTGGTATGTGGTATGCGAGTGCGGCGGATGTCGGTGGACACCCGCAGATCAAGATCAGAAAACTCGTAAGTGCAGCCGCTGCGTCGTCATCTGGGACCAGGCGCTCGACACATTGCGCCAGCAGGCCGGGGGCGTGCCCTCACCGTCGCCCGAACACAGCGCTCTGGTACGGGAACTGCGGGTGAGTAGTGTCAACGTACCTCCGTGATCGGAGTTGCCGGACTATGGAGTGTGCGGGTCGGCATGTCTGGTGGCGCTGGGCCGATCGGCCGGATGTGCCTTTGGAGGTCTGCCCGGTGCCGGTGCTGTTCCGCTGACATCCAACGCTGACATCAACGACCCCGGATAAGAGCGACCCCCAACGGTCGCGGACGGCACCGACGCACGAGGCGAGGCCTGACCAGGCCACGGTTAGATCGAACTCCTGAGGCGGTGGTCGGGGCGTGCCAGATGCGTGCCAGATCGGACGGTTAGTCACGGTCAACACGGGTTGCCTCGAGGTGTAGAGACTTCGTTGCTGGCGAAGCGGCCGGCGCGGGGCGCAACCAGCAGAGATACGCTGGAGGCCACCGCCAGGCTTACAAAGCAGATGTCACAGGTTTGAATCCTGTTGTGCCCACCAGTCAAAAGACCCCCTGTTGATCATCACAGGGGGTCTTTGACGTCTGCAATTGACAGCAGCGGCGGCCGTCAGCCGGCCGCCGCTTCAACAGCCGGTCCATGTGGCACGGCCCAAGGATGGCCGTCAGCGGAAGAGTCTGACGACGCCGACGGCCCTTGGGATCATCGTCGTACGGTCCCCGCCGACCCGCTGCCGCTGTTTCCGCACCCGGATCTCCTGCTCGTCGATGCCCTGAACCGGCCGCTTGCGAAGATGCCGACGCCGATGGACAGCGCGATCAACAGAACCGACGGCACGCCGTCGACGGTCACATGGCGGCCCCCCGCTGCCAGCGACGCCAGTGCAGCGATCGCTGTGAGGGTAGCGGCGGCCACGGCAAGGCAGAGCGCCGTCTCGGCCCACCACATCGCCCGCGTCGGTCGAGTCGTCATGGCGATGTTGTACCTCGCGCCTCTGGTTGCTGTGCAGCAGGGAAGTGCAGCAGCCCTCGCGCCCAGGACCAGCCACAGCCTCGGACACCGGGACTTCGCCGACCTCACGGGCGCAATATCACCCGGTCTCCATAGCTCGCCGCAGATTCAGGGTCTGCGACGCAAGCTCCGCACGAAGAGCGGCACCGACAGCAGGAGCAGGGCTCCTTCGACGGCCAGGCTGACCAGCCCAAGCGGCTCTGTCCAATTGGCAATGTCATCGCTGTAGTGGGGCAGCCCCGGTCCTCTGGAGAGGATGTAGCCCACCAGGGGGCCGAGGGCCACCCCCGCTGCCAGCAACCATCCCAGTCGTACGAAGCCGAGGAGGAGCAGGACCGCGGTGATCACGGCCGCGATCTCCAGGACGTGGTAGGCGACGCCTACGTAGGTGGGGTCCCTCGTTGCTGTGACGCCGCCTTGGTCCACCACGTGGATGGCGGCTACCACGAGGCACAGCAGAGCTCCCGCCCACCTGGGCGCCCAGGTGGCTTCCGCCACCGTGGCAGTGCGGTGTGCCATGCGAAGGGATGTCTCCTTTTCCTTGGGGGCGGGTGCCTGTCGCGCCACAGTTCCCTCTGGCCGGGTGGCTCCTCAACAGGCAACGCGGGGCCCCATGTCAGCTCACAGCCTCAGCGGGCAATTGGTCGCTGTCGATCTCTGCAGTGCAGACGAGTGATGCGGACGGGATGCCACGGATCCCTTGATCAACGGGCCGCCGGAGTGGTGGCGGGTGCAAAGTCATGGGGGCGAGGTGCACGGGATCGGCCCCTGGCAGCGCTTACTCTGGCGCACGTGACGCGCTTGATCGTGGCAGCGGGAGGAGGCGGCGACGCTGTCGCCGCGGCGATGCTGGATGCCGCCCTGTACGGGGGTGAGACTCCGGCGGTGGTGCTGACCTACGCGTGGGACCGTCTCTTGGTCGACCCCGTTCCGGGACCGAGGGGGCCGGCCAACTTCACCGGTCTTCGCCCCCTCACCCGAAGCGTCCGGACGGTGCCCGCCGATGCGGCGCCGATCGCTCCGGCGGGCTCGACGCTTCCCCGGCTGGCCGGGGAGCTGCCGCAGACCTTCGCGCTGATCGACCCGCACCACGGCGCCGAAGGCATCGTTCGCCAACTCGAGGAAATCGTCCAGTACTTGGAGCCGGACTCGGTCGACCTCCTGGACGTCGGCGGCGACATCCTCGCCCGGGGCGACGAACCCACTCTCCGCAGCCCGCTCGCCGACGCCCTCACCCTCGCGGCGTGCTGCGAACTCAACTTTCCCGTACGTCTGCTGGTCGCGGGCCCCGGCCTGGACGGCGAACTGCCCGCCGATGTCCTGCGCGACCGTTTGGGCCCCGTGGTCCTGACGCTCACCGCCGAGCACGTCACGCCCGTCAGCTCGGTACTGGAGTGGCATCCCTCCGAGGCCGCGGCCATGCTGGCCGCCACGGCACGAGGCGCCCGTGGTCTGTGCGAGGTGCGGGAGGCCGGCCTGCCTGTCCCGCTCACCGATGACGGTCCTGTCGTGTACGAGGTCGATCTCGACGAGGCCCTGAACCGTAACCAGCTCGCCCGTGCCATCCTCGCGACGGAGAACCTGCACCAGGTCGAGCAGTACAGCCGGGAGATCTGCGGCTTCTCCGAGATCGACGACGAGCGTGACAAGGCCGGTCGGCTCGGCAGTCAGCCCGCCCGGCAGCTCGACCCGGAAGCGGTACTCCACCAGCTCGGCGGGTTCGAGGCCGACGCGCGGTCCCGCGGCATCACCCACACCACGTTCCGTCGGCTCACCGAAGCCTTCGGCCTCGGCGGCAATCAGCGCCAGGACCTCAGGGCGCTGCTGCTCAGCAGCCACCCGGAGCAGTACGAGGCTCCGCTCTGGCACATCGCTTCCGGAGCCTGACCGGACATCGGAGTGGGGCGCACGTGCGGCTGCTTCGTCGGGGGCCGCAGGAAACCCGGATCCACTACCGAGGCGGCGACAGGACCTCGATCACCGCGCGCAGGGGCTCCGGTGACGTGGAGAACTCGCCGAGGAAGGGAAAGGACAGTTCCGTGACGAGGAACAGGTTGGCGGCGACGAGGACGCTCACCGCGGCGACCATCCCGTAATGCATCGGGGCCTGTTCCGATCCGAAGGTGACGGCGAACCCTAGGACCAGGCCGCTGGTCAGAAAGACCACCATCCACAAGGACAGAGGTGGGCCGATGTTGCTGCGTGCCTCAAGCAGGCGTTCCGTTCGCGCTTTGCTCAGCTCCCTCAGGGACGCCAGCGAGCCGGCGAGGAAGGCCCGTTGGGTGTCATTGCGGGGTTTGACGTTCCCGTAGACGCTGTACAGGCGGTTCAGTGCGTTCTCGGCCTCGGGTGCGGTATGGCCGTTCGCGGCGCCGGACCACTCGTTCGCGGCCGCACGTACGTACTCTCCCAGGCTCTGCCGGAGCCGTGCGCTCTCGGTCGTGCCGAACACCTCGAGGCCCCTGGCCATCTGCATCGCCGTGGCGCCCTCGGCCCGCGTCGTCTGGTCTGCCGTGTTCACCTGGCCCCAGAGCGCCAGGACGAGGAAGCCGATGAGGAACCCGTAGACGACAGCGATCACGGGGAAGAGGAACTGGGCGATCTCGTTGTGCGCGCCCCGCTTCAGGCGGGGGAAACGGTGCCGGACGCCTGCCTGGACGGCTGCTGTCCCGCCGGCGATCCCCACGATGAGCCCTGCCAGCAGCAGCAAGGGAGGGACGTTGATCACGATCCAACGGGCCATGGTCACTGCTCCACGCTCCTGACGTACCCCACCCGCGATCACCGGCGAGGTGGCCAACGAAGGCACCGGGCTGCGGACACGCCGCCTTCGTCCCTTCGGTGAGAGAGGGGCGATGGGGCTGGCTGGGGGGCGGGGTGGCGTGGCCTGTTTGGGGTGTTGTTCGGGGTTGTGGGGGTGTGTAGGGTCAGTTCGAGGGCAGACTTGAACTTTCAAGTAAATGCCGGCCGGTGGACGGGGGCGGTCGGGTGCGGTTGCCGCGGTGTTGGGCCGCGGCGGGAGATCGGGGAGTGGATTCATGGCTGTACGACGGCTCAACCATGCGGTGCTGTACGTCCGTGACGTGCCGCGGGCCATCGCCTTTTACACCGAGGCGCTGGGGCTCACGGTGGATGTGGAGATACCGGGGCGGGCCGCGTTCCTCAGCGCGCCCGGTTCACTGAACGACCACGATCTGGGGCTGTTCGCGGTGGCGGCGGACGCACCGGGGCCCGAGGCCGGGCGGGTCGGGCTCTACCACCTGGCCTGGGAGGTCGGCACGCTCGGCGAACTCGCGGCGGCGCATGAGCAGCTCGCCGGGCGCGGTGCTCTCGTCGGCACCACCGATCACCTCGTGTCCAAGTCGCTGTACGCCAAGGACCCCGACGGCAACGAGTTCGAGGTGATGTGGCGGGTGCCGAGGGAGGACTGGCCGGGCCCGGACGAGTCGGACCGGCTGCGGCCCCTCGATCTGGCGGTGGCGCTCAAGCGCTGGGGGCCGGATCTGGTGACGGGGGCGGCAGCCGGTTCGGCCACCTGAGGGGAGTGGGGGGCACCGGGACGCGGCGGGGGAGCCGTAGCGGGGCCCAGGGGGCGGGTGCTTCAGGCGCTCGGGCCCTGCGGCTCCGGTTGCGCCGGCCGGGCCTGCGAAGACGTACGTTCCGCGCGTTCCGCCCAGCGCTTCTCGACGCCGGCCACGCGCCAGTACGTCAGTGCCGCCGCCCACACCACCAGGAACAGGCCGACGATGATGAAGCCGACGTTGTCGAGGTCGAGGCCGGAGATCCAGCCGGTCAGCGGGTCGCTGAGGCCGAGCTTGTCGTGCAGCACGGTCACCAGCTCGATCGTGCCGATGAAGAAGGCCACCGCGATCGACAGGCCGGTGATGGTGAGGTTGTAGTAGACCTTGCGCACCGGGTTGGAGAACGCCCACTGGTAGGCGAAGTTCATGAAGGTGCCGTCGAGGGTGTCGAACAGGCTCATTCCGGCGGCGAAGAGCAGGGGCAGGCAGAGGATCGCGTACCAGGGGAGGCCGGCCGCGGCGCCGCTGCCCGCCATCACCATCAGGGTCACTTCGGTCGCGGTGTCGAAGCCGAGCCCGAAGAGGAAGCCGAGCGGGAACATCTGGCCGGGGCGGGAGATCGAGCGGGTGAACCGTCCCAGGAAGCGGTTCATGAAGCCCCGCGAATCGAGCCGCTGTTCCAGCTCGGCCTCGTCGTAGCGGCCGGCGCGCATACCGCGGAACACCCGCCAGATGCCGGTCAGGGCGATGAGGTTGAGGGCGGCGATGAGGTAGAGGAACGTCCCGGAGATCGTGGTCCCGATGGTGCCGAGGATCTGATGGGTCCGGGATTCGTCGTTGAGCAGGATGCCGGCCAGCTGGGCGCCGCCCGCCACGAGGGCGGCCATCACGACGACGATGCTGGAGTGCCCGAGGGCGAACCAGAAGCCCACCGACACCGGGCGCTTGCCGTCAGCCATCAGCTTGCGGGTGGTGTTGTCGATCGCGGCGATGTGGTCGGCATCGAAGGCGTGCCGCATGCCGAGGGTGTACGCGGTGACACCGAGACCGACGCCGAAAGCCTGGCTTCCCACGGAGTAGTGGTGCGGCACCACGAGCAGGAAGAGCACGCCGAAGGCGACGACGTGCAGTCCTGCTATGACGCCCATCAGGCCCACGGTGCGGAGGGTGTCCTGTCGGCGCCAGCGGAAGCCGACGGCGGCAGGGGTGTTCGGGGTATCGGTGGACAGGGCCATCCGGCGGTCACGCTCCAGCACCTCGTGGAATCAGTTCGTGAGATGCCGTGGCCGGTCTCCTGGCTTACGGGTACACGCGTCCGTCCTCGCCTTCCCGGCCGCAGGCTGCGGTCAGTGGCGCCGTACGCGCGGGCGCGTACGGAAAAGGGCTGGAAACTCCCCGATCACAGTGGCGAGGGCCGCTCCGGCCTGGGACCACAAGGTCCGTCACCGGTCTTCCCGAACACCACGGCCCGGCCACTCTAGCTGCCCGTGGGAGCGCGTGGGGTGGGGACCTCTGCCCTGAGCTGTGGTTCCTGGCGGGTCAGTAGGTCAAGGAGGAGAGGAAGGCGTGCAGTTCGTGGTCGTAGAGCGCGGTGTTCTCCAGGTTGACCATGTGACCCGCTCCCGGTATGCGGACTCTTCGGGCGCCGGGGACGGTCAGGGCTATCGCATGCGCGTTGGCGGAGATGTCCGTACTGTCGAGGTCGCCGTCGAACACGACCGTCGGCACCCGGATCTCGCCCAGGCGGTCCGCGGCTCCGACTTCGAGAGGCATACCGCCGCCGAGCCCCTCGGCGTGCACCTCCACATTGGCGAGGGCGGAGGCACGCATCCGCTCGCGGAATCCCGGGTGCACGGCGGAAGGCTCGCGGTGCGGACCGTCCACCCACATCCTCAGGAAGTGCTCGACATAGCGCTCCGCGCCGTCCGGTGCGCCGATGGCCGCCACCTGTTTCCTGATGTGCTCCAGGACGAAGGGGTCGGTGAAGGGGCGGCCGCTGACCCCGGGGGAGGCGAGCGCCAGCGCCGTCACCCGGTCCGGGTGGGCTATGGCGGCATCGAGGGCGACCCGCGCACCGTGCGAGAGGCCGACGAGGACGGCGCGGGGGACGTCGAGCGCGTCGAGGAGGGCGCACAGGTCGTCGTGGTTGGCGTAGTCACCGGCAACGGTGGAGGACAGGCCGTGGCCGCGGGAGTCGTAGCGGATCGCGCGGAGCCCGGAGTTCACCAGCCAACTGAACTGTTCGTCCCACATGTGCTGGTCGAGCATGCCGCCGTGCAGCAGGACCACCGCGGGGCCCGAGCCGGCCGTCTCGTAGAACAGCTCGCCGTCATCGATGGGCACGAGACCGTTGTCGATCTCGGACCAGGCGGTGATCGCTCGGGTCATTCTCCGGACCTTCCTCTGTGCGCGCGATGCGGTGGTGTGGTGGGCGCTGTGCCGACTGTGGTCTACGCGTCCAGGGCTCCGTGATTGTCTCTTACCTCTGGATTGGCTCGTACGTCGTTGTTGTGTGCGCTGGCATCTTTGGTCTCATGAGGGTGGCTTGGCGTACGAGTATCGCGATTGCCGTGAGTGTCGGATTCCTCCGAGGGAACGCGCGAGCTGTTCGCAAGGTGCCGGAATTCCTCGCCGAGTCGGTCGAGTACGTGCAGCGTGGTGCGGATGTCCGCCGCCGGCAGGTCCGCCAGGCGCTGCCGTAGCTCCGTCGCCTCGAATTCCTGGATGCCGCGTATCGCTGCCGCGCCCTGGGGGGTGAGCTCGATCAGGGACGAGCGGCGGTGGGCGGGATTGGGGGCCGTCACGACCAGGTCCAGTTCCAGGGCGTGGTTCACCCAGCGCTGTACGGGCTGGCGATCCAGGCCCATCGAGCGCGCCAACTGCGGCACCGTTCTCGGGCCTTCGTTGCGCAGGGCGTCCAGCAGTGCGTGCTCGCCGGCGGTCATGCCGGTGCCCGTGTCCTTCAGTTCGCGTTCCACGGCGCGGACGACCGTGCGGTGCAGGGGCCACAGGCGTCGGATGACGTCGTACAGCAGGGCTTCGGCGGGTGCGGCTTCCTCGGCGCCCTGCCCCCCGGAAGCCGGCGTGGTGTCGGTCATGAATCCCCCTCGGTGACACTGATGTTGTCATGATGACACTGCTGATGTCGTTTGAGAAGGGGCTCCGCGCGGAAGGAAGTTGAGGGAGAGGGAGAACGAGAGGGAGGGGGAGAGGGAGTTGCGGGCGGTCGAGGAATCCCGGCGCGCAGTGCGAGGGGCGTGGCACGACGCGACGCGAGGTGCGAGGAAAGGCGGGACGGCGATGAAGGTCGGTTTGCTGCGGGCGGTCGGGGTGGTCACGGCGGTGTACGGGGTGGCGGTGACGGCGGTGCCCGACCTGTTGGCGCGGCCGTCGGGGCTGGTGGACGGCAAGGGGCGGAGCGCGCGGGCCACCCGGACGTCGCTGCGCCCGCTGGCGTGGCGGGACGCGGCGAGCGGGTTGGTGCTGGCGCTGGCGCCCGAAGGCCCGGCACTGCGTACTGCCGCCTATGTGCGGATCGCGGCGGATTTCGGGGACGCCGTTCTGCTCAGCGCGACGCTGCCGGGGCGCGACCGGCGGCTGAAGGCGGCGGCGGTATCCGTGGGGTGGGGCGCGTTGTCGGTGGTGGGCCTGCTGGCGGGCGAGTGAACGACGGGGGCGGGAGGGGCAGTGACTGGAGGGGCTACGACGGGCGGGAGAGGGTCATGGGGTCAGCGGGGGTGGGGCCTCGTCGGGGGTGAAGGTGATGACGAGGTCGGCGCGGTCGCGCGTGGCCGCCACGATGCGGGCGTTGGCCTCGTCCGAGGTGTGGACGAACCGCTCGGCGTCGGCGCGGGGGCGCCCGAAGCGCTCATGGCGGTCGACCAGGCGGCGGACGCGTTCCGGGGAGTCCAGCTCGACGTACCAGATCTCGTCGAGCAGGGCGCGTAGCCGGGACCAGGGGGTGGAGTCGAGGAGGAGGTAATTGCCCTCGGTGACGATCAGCGGGATGTGGGGTGCCACGGGGATGCTGCCGGCGACCGGCTCCTCGATGCGGCGGTCGAAGGCCGGGGCGTAGACGGCGGTGTCCGGCTCGGGGGAGCGCAGGCGCGTCAGCAGGGCCGCGTAACCGGCCGGGTCGAAGGTGTCGGGCGCGCCCTTGCGGTCCGTGCGTCCGAGGCGGCGCAACTCCGCCTCGGCGAGATGGAAGCCGTCCATCGGGACGAGCGCCGCCCGCCCGGCCAGCTCCGCCACCAGGTGGGCGGCGAGGGTCGACTTGCCGGCGCCGGGCGGGCCGGTGATGCCGAGCAGTCGGCGCCGGGCGGGGGTCGCGCTGTCGGCGAGCCGGCGGGCGCGGGCGAGGAGGTGCCGGGGGTCCATGGTGGGTCCATGGTGCCTGATCGGCGGGGTGGTGGAGGTGGAGGTGGCGGAGGTGGTGGTGGAG
>NZ_JNZA01000019.1 GCF_000717345.1 Streptomyces lydicus
GCGGGGGGCGGGGGCCTCCCGGGGGGGGAGGAACCGTGTGGAGCGAACGCGTCGAGCCCACTGGCGACGTGGGAGGGTATGTGCAGCAGGGGGAATTGGTCAGCCCTTTTCTCTCAGCGCGCGGGGGTCTGGCGAATGGGGCAATCAGCCAGCCCACGATCGACTGGGAGCAGCGGTACCGCCGTACCGTAGTCACCAGCGATACCGTGGCCACCGCCTTCGTCGTGGCGGCGATCGGCAACTTCTTCGGGGTCCGGGACGCGGCCAACTGGCACGAGAAGTGGGGAATTCTCGCATTCTGCACGGAGCTGCTGGTGCTGGGGGCGCTTGCGGTGAGCCGGTCGTGGGCTCCGGCCGTGCTCGGCCAGGGTGCCGAGGAATTCCGTCGGCTCGGACGCGCACTGTTCACGGCGACCGTCGTACTGGCGCTCGGCGGGATCGCCCTCACCTCGCGCAACATCAAGCTCTGGATCTTCGTCGCGATCCCCGCGATCGCGCTCATCACCATGACCGCGCGGTATCTGTTGCGCCTCTGGCTGCACAAACAGCGGCAGGAAGGACGGTGTCTGCGACCGGTGCTCGCTGCCGGGAGCCTGGCCACCGTGCACGACCTGATCACCCGAACCCGCAAGTTCCCGCACCTCGGCTGGCGGGTGGAGGCGGTGTGTACGACGGACG
Organism: Streptomyces lydicus; assembly: GCF_000717345.1. Taxonomy (GTDB): domain Bacteria; phylum Actinomycetota; class Actinomycetes; order Streptomycetales; family Streptomycetaceae; genus Streptomyces; species Streptomyces lydicus. The sequence continues at coordinate 679 of NZ_JNZA01000019.1, forward strand.
GTCTCGGGCTCGACGGTGACCAACTGGACGGAGTGCCGGTCGTCGGCCGACTGACGGACGTCGCGGGCCACGTCCACCGCGACGGCTACCGTGTCGTCGCGGTCACACCGGACCCGCACTGGTCACCGGACCGGTTGCAGCGGCTGGCTTGGAACCTCGAAGGCAGCGATGCCGAGATGGTCGTGGCCCCCGTACTGATGGAGGTGGCCGGACCGCGGCTGCACGTCGACGCGGTGCTGGGGATCCCGCTGCTGCGGGTGAGCATGCCGATCTTCACCGGGGGGCGCCGGGCGGTCAAAGGGATCGTCGACCGGACGGGCGCGGCGGTCCTGCTGGTGCTGTTCGCGCCGCTGATGGTGCTCATCGGGCTGCTGGTGCTGGTGGACAGCCCGGGTGGGGCGTTGTACCGCCAGCGCAGGGTCGGCAAGGACGGTCGCGAGTTCACCATCTTCAAGTTCCGCACCATGGTCGCCGGGGCCCACAGGGCACGTGCCGCGCTGGCCGACCGGAACGAGGGCGCCGGCCTGCTGTTCAAGGTCCGCCGGGATCCGCGGGTGACTCGGGTGGGAGCGGTGCTGCGCCGGTACTCGCTCGACGAGCTCCCGCAGCTTTTCAACGTGCTCACCGGATCGATGTCGCTCGTAGGTCCGCGGCCTCCGTTGCCGGAGGAGTCCGCTGCGTACGGCCCGGACATCCGGCGGCGGCTGCTGGTCAAGCCCGGGCTCACCGGTCTGTGGCAGATCAGCGGGCGCAGCGACCTGCCGTGGGAAGAGGCGGTCCGCCTTGACCTGCGGTACGTGGAGGACTGGTCGCTCGCCCTGGACGCAGTGATCTTGTGGAAGACGCTGCGTGCGGTGCTCTACGGGCAGGGGGCGTACTGATGCGTGGGGGACTGCAACTGGACGGTCCCGGCGGCGCGCGGACCGCAGGCCACCAGGGCCTGCCTGGGGGGAGGAACGGATCATGAGAGTCAGCGTTTTCGGGCTCGGCTATGTGGGCTGCGTGTCGGCCGCGTGCCTGGCCAGCATGGGTCACGAGGTCATCGGGGTGGACGTGAACCAGGTGAAGGTCGACCTGGTCAACGACGGCAAGGCCCCGGTGGTCGAGGAGCGGATCGGCGAGCTCATCGCCGAGGTCGTGCGGACCGGAGCGTTACGCGCAACCGGCGACGTCCGCGAGGCGATCATGGGCAGTGAGGTGTCGCTGGTCTGCGTGGGCACGCCGTCGGAGCCCAACGGCAGCCTGTGCACCACGTACTTGGAGCGGGTCACCGAGCAGATCGGCGCCGCGCTGGCCGAGCGCGGTGGGCGGCACACCGTCGTGTTCCGCAGCACCATGCTGCCGGGCACCTGCCTGAACCTGCTGGTGCCGATCCTGGAGAAGTACGTCGGCGGCACGACCGGGGTGGACTTCGGGGTCGCGGTCAACCCGGAGTTCCTGCGCGAGGGCACGAGCGTGCGGGACTTCTTCGACCCGCCCAAGACCGTCGTCGGCGAGCTCGACCCGGCAAGCGGCGACGCGGTGATGGCGCTGTACGACGGCCTGCCCGGCGAGGTGTTCCGGGTGCCGGTCCCGACGGCCGAGGCGATCAAATACGCGGACAATGCCTTCCACGGCCTCAAGATCGGCTTCGCGAACGAGCTGGGAGCGGTGTGCCAGGCGCTCGGGGTGGACGCGCACCAGGTGATGGACGTATTCCTGGCCGACCGCAAGCTGAACATCAGCCCCGCCTACCTGCGGCCCGGCTTCGCCTTCGGTGGCTCCTGCCTGCCCAAGGACCTGCGCAGCCTGGTCCATGCGGCGCAGCGGGCCGACGTCTCGGTGCCCATCCTCGCCCACGTGCTGCCCTCCAACTCCGACCATCTGCAGCGCGCGGTGGAGCTGGTCGAGCGCACCGGCAAACGCCGCGCGGGCCTGTTCGGGTTGTCCTTCAAACCCGGCACCGACGACCTCCGCGAGAGCCCGCTCGTCGAGCTGGCGGAGAGGCTCTTCGGCAAGGGTTACGACCTGCGGATCTACGACGCCAATGTGAGCCTCTCCCGGCTGCTCGGCGCGAACCGCGAGTACATCGAGACCCGGCTGCCGCACCTCGCGCAGCTGCTCGCGGACTCCGTCGACGAGGTGCTTGAGCACGCCGAGGTGTGTCTGGTCGGGACCAGTGATCCGGCCGTGCTGTCGGCGCTGCCCCATGGCGACGGACCGGTGATTGTCGATCTCATCCACCTCCCCGACGCCACGGCGCGCCGGGCCGAACCGGGGTACGTGGGCCTTGCTTGGTGACACATCGTTTGGTGACACAGTCAGCGGCGACCGGCCGGACCGGCGCGCGCTGATTCTGGTGGAGAACCTGTCGGTTCCGTTCGACCGGCGGGTGTGGCAGGAGTGCACGACGCTGCGCGATGCGGGCTGGACCGTGCACGTCATCTGTCCGCAGGGGAGTAAGCGGGACACGGAGCCGGAGGCGGTGATCGACGGGGTGCGGATCCACCGCTACCCGTTGCGCGCGGCCACCGGAGGGCCGGCCGGCTACCTGAGGGAGTACGGATCGGCGTTGTGGCACACGGTCCGGCTGGCCCGCAAGGTCGGGCCGGTCGACGTGGTCCACGCCTGTAACCCGCCCGACCTGCTGTTCCTTCCGGCGCTGTGGCTGAAGCGGCGCGGGGCGCGGTTCGTCTTCGACCAGCACGACCTGGTACCCGAGCTGTACCTCTCCCGGTTCGACCGTGGCGAGGATCTGCTCTACCGCGCCGTGTGCGCGCTGGAACGGCGGACCTACCGCGCCGCGGATGTCGTGCTCGCCACGAACGAGAGTTACCGGGACGTCGCGCTGAGCCGTGGCGGCAAGCGGCCGGCGGACGTTTTCGTGGTGCGCAGCGCGCCCGACAGCGAGCGGTTCCACCCGGTGCCGCCCGAGCCGGAGTTAAAGCGTGGCAAGCCGCATCTGCTGTGTTACCTCGGCGTCATGGGCCCACAGGACGGCGTCGACTATGCCTTGCGGGCCCTCGCGAAGCTGCGCGACGAGCTCGGGCGGACCGACTGGCATGCGGTGTTCGTCGGTGCCGGCGACGCCTTCGACGCGATGGTGGAACTGTCCCGGCGGCTCAGGCTCTCGGAGCAGGTGCAGTTCACCGGGCGCATTCCGGACGCCGACCTGGTGCGCTACCTGTCCACCGCGGACGTATGCCTCTCCCCCGACCCCCGCAATCCACTCAACGACGTGTCGACCATGAACAAGGTCCTGGAGTACATGGTGATGGGCCGGCCGATCGTCTCGTTCGACCTCCGGGAAGCGAGAGTCTCCGCCGGTGACGCCGCCGTCTACGCGCCCGCCAACGACGAGGCCGAGTTCGCCGGGCTCATCGCGCTGCTGCTGGACGATCCGGAGAAGCGGGCCCAGATGGGCAGGATCGGCCAGGAGCGGATCAGCGGGCAGCTTTCCTGGCGGAACTCGCAAGCGTCGTTGCTCGCCGCCTACGCCGTTGCCTGCCGTGACCACGCTCCGGTGTCGGCGGCCGCCCCGGTCCGGACAGGGAAGAGGCCGCGCCGTTGAGCGACGACATACGCCTGGTCACGATCGGGCGGATCTTCCGTCGGCGCTGGCGGCTTCTCGTCATCGTCGCCGTGGTGGGCGCGCTCGTCGGCTACGGCGCCTCTCTGCTGTTCCCGCCGAGTTACACGACGTCGACTTCGGTACTGCTGGCGGGGCAGTGGGAGGAGCGCGAGCTGCTGACGCAGGCGGAGATCGCCGCCAGTTCGACGGTGGTCGACCGCGCGGCTGCCGCGCTCGGCTGGACCGGCAGCAGCGGCAGTGAGCTGCGAGATCACGTGAGCGCCAAGGCCACCGACGGGAACATCATCACGATCTCGGGTACGGCCGACACCCCGGAGCGCGCGCAGCGGCTCTCCGACCAGGTGGCCCAGCAATTCGTCACCTTCGCCGCGCGGATCGCGGGCAGCACCGACCCCGACCCGGCGGCGGGGCCCGAGGCACTGCGGCAGAAGGTGGAGCAGACCGACCGCCGCATCACCGACCTGGCCAATGCGGCCGATCCGGGGCAGACCGTGGAGGGCGTGCAGGCCCGCACGGAGCTCGAGAAGCTGCGCACCACGCTGCAGGAAGCCATGAAGAAGCTGGACGAGGCCGACCCTGCGACCAACAAGACCGGCATGGTCGTCATGGGGCCGGCGGCCCGGCCGACGGGCGAGGCACCACCGACGAGGATGCAGCTCGTTGTCGCCGGGGCGCTGCTGTTCTTCCTGCTCGCGGTCACCGGCCATCTCGCCGCCGCACGGGCGAATCGCCGACTGCGCACCGAACCGGAGATTGCCGCGGCGCTGGGCTCACCGCTGCTGGGTACCGTCGACGTGCCTGGTGAACCTCCCGCGCACCAGCCCAAAGGCCGTGGCCCCCGGGCCTGGATCCGCCGGCTACTGGGCCTTGACACCCGGTGGGACATACCGACTCCGCGGATGTCCGGCGACGAGGCCAGCAGACGGATCCGATACCGGCGGGTGTGCGCTCGCCTGCGGGAGCAACTGCCCGCCCCTGGGGTGCTGCTGGCTGTCGTACCGGACGGCGACGACATCGCCCTCCGGGCCGCCGGGCAGCTCGCCGACGAGGCCGAGAGTGATCCTTCCGCAAGCTCTTCGAGCAGGGGATACCCCATGCTGCGGGTGGTGCAGGTTTCGGTGGACCGGCCGTTGGTGCCGGACCACGACGCCGAGTCCGGTGCCCTGGTGGTCCTCAGCGCGGGCAGTTGGACCGCGGCGGAGCTCGGCGGGATCGCCCAGGCGTGTGCGGACGGCAGGCATGAGGTCGTCGGCATCGTCGTCGTCAGCACAGTCCTGGCCCGTCCGGCGCGGTCTGCCGACCCTCTTCCGGACAACGCCGCTCCAGCGCTCGCGATGCGCGGTCACGCGAGGGGAGGTTCGGTGTGACGACCAGCAAGACGTCGGAGTCGTCGGCCTCCGTTCCGCTCCTCGACCTGCAGGCGCTGGTGGTGGCGGTGCGCAGGCGCCGCCGCCTCTGGGGCTCCATGGCGCTCCTGGGACTGCTGGTCGGCATGGCGGTGGCCGTCCTGCTGCCGCCGCCACCCAGCGCGGTGACCAAGGTGCTGGTCGCGCATGCGGAGGACCAGCCGAACGACACCGGAACGCTGATCCGCACCGACGTCGAGGTGCTGGGGACCACGCGGATCGCCGGCAAGGCCCTGCAGTCCCTCAAGTCCTCGGAAAACCCTGCAGACTTCCTGCGGGACTACCGGGGCACCGGCTTGACCAACAACCTGCTGCAGATCGATGTGACAGGTGACAGCGACGCGGAAGCGGTGGCCCGGGCCAAGGCGCTGGCCGATGCGTTCATCGCGGACCATGTGGGGCGGATGCGGGAGGCCGCGAAAGCCGAGGCCAAGGCCCTGCTCGACCAGCGTGACCGCATGCGGGACGAACTCGCCCGGATCAACAAGGCGATCGGAAACCGACCGCCGGAGAGCGAGCGCGACCCGAAAGCGTCGGCGGGCATCGAGTCGCTCTTCACCCGCCGGGCCGAGCTCAACTCACGGATCGCCGATTTCGACCAGCGCGCCGCGGAGGCGCGCACCGGCTCGCCCAAGGTCATCGCGGGCACACAGATCGTGGACGCCCCGCGCGCGGTGCGGCACTCCCTGCCCAAGGCGGCGGCCACCAACGCCGCGATCGGGCTCGTCCTCGGGCTGGTCCTCGGACTCGCGGTGGCCGCGGTCGGCACGGTCGTGGCGGACCGCCCCGTGCTGCGCCGGGAGATCGCGGCAAACCTGGGCGCCTCGGTCATCGCGGAGCTGCCCCGCCGGTCGGGCAGGCTGTGGCAGCGCCGACGGACCCGGGCGGCACGTGAACGGCTCACCGCGCACCTTGCCCGCACCCTGGGCGGCTCCGCGGAACCGGTGTCGCTTCTGGAACTGGGCTGTGCGCGCAGCACGAGCGTGATCGCCCTGGACCTCGCCGAGGCCCTGGCGGCGGAGGGGCCCGTGGTCATCATCGATGGTCTGCCCGGCCCGCAGCTCGCGGGCCGTCGCCCGAAGCCTGGAGACATCACCGTGGTCAGCGGCGAGCGTGCAGCGGCCGTGGCGCATCAGGAGCGTCGGCTCGGCGTCGGCTCGGTGGCGCCCGGCACGGCATGGACCGACCTCCAGTACCTCGGCACCCAGACCGTGCTCGTCGTGCGTGCCGGGCACGGCAGTGCCGCATGGCTGCACACCGTGGCGCGGCTCCTCTCAGACCAGCGCATACCGGTGATCGGTGTGGTGCTGATCGACCCCGATCCGCGTGACCGGACCGACGGCACGCTGTGGAACGGGCTCCACATCGCGCTGCGCGGCCAGGACGAGCAGCCGGCCCGACAGAACGGTGGAGGTACTCCCCCAGCTACCGCTGGGGGCACCCCCACCCACGCCGTTCAGGCAGTAGGGGAGGACCGGCGGCAGACGGAGCGGCTGCCGATGTGGGCGAGTGGGACCTCCCCTGCTCTGGGGGCACCTCCCGGCCGAAGGCTGGGGGAGGAGTTGAGAGCTGGGGGAAGGGTCCCGGACAGCAACCAGGAGGCACGGTAGGACATGTGTGGCATCGCAGGCACTTACCGATGGCCGGACGGGAAGGTCGTGACCGACCGGCTCACCGATACCCTCGCCCACCGCGGTCCGGACGGGGCGGGCCGGTACAGCCACCCCGTTGGTGACGGCGAAGTACACCTCGGGCACCGCCGGCTGGCCATCATCGACCTGTCCGAGACCGGCGCCCAGCCGATGGCCTCGGACGGCCTCGTCCTGACGTACAACGGCGAGCTGTACAACGCGCCCGAGCTGCGTGCCGAACTGGCAGCCACCGGGGTGCGCTTTCGCGGCGCCTCCGACACCGAGGTGCTGCTGGAGGCATGGCGGCGCTGGGGCACGGAATGCCTGCCCCGACTGCGCGGCATGTTCGCGTTCGGGATCTTCGACGAGCGAACCGGTGACCTGGTGCTCGCCCGCGACCAGCTCGGCATCAAGCCGCTGTTCCTGCTCCGGCGCGGTGCAGGGCTGGTGTTCGCCTCCGAGCTCAAGGCGCTCGCCGCCGTGACCGGCGGGTCGCTGGAGGTGGATCATGCGGCGCTGGTGGCCTCGCTGTTGTACTACTGGGTTCCGGACTCGCGCTGCGCGTTCCGCGAGGCAGAAAAGCTGCCGCCGGGGAGCTGGCTGCGGTGCCGGCCCGACGGCCGGGTGGAGCGCGGCCGGTACTGGCACCTGAAGGACGTCGCCGCCGAGGGACGGGAGCGGGCCCGGAGCGGCGAACAGCCGGACCTGGCCGCCCTCGTCGAGGAGTCGACCCGGCGGCACCTGCTCTCCGACGTCCCCGTGGCGACCTTCCTCTCCGGCGGCCTCGACTCCAGCTACCTGACCGCGCTGGCGGCCCGGCACCAACCAGGGATCTCCGCCTACACGATCGGGTTCCGCGCCGAGGACGCCAGATTCGAGGCGATGCCGGACGACCTGCGCTATGCCCGGCGGGTGGCCGAGCGGTTCGGCGTCGAGCTGCAGGAGATCGAGATCGCTCCGAACGTGCTTGACCTGCTGCCGCAGATGACGTACCACCTGGATGAGCCGATCGGTGACCCCGCAGCGATCAACACATTCCTGATCTGCTCGGCCGCCCGGGAGGCCGGGGTCAAGGTCATGCTTTCGGGGATGGGTGCCGACGAGCTGTTCGCCGGTTACCGCAAGCACCTGGCCAACCTGCTCGCGCTGCGCTACCAGCGCGTCCCGCAGCCCCTGCGGCGCGGGGTGTCCGCGGCCGTGGACCGGCTGCCGGTCGCCACGGCCCGGCGGGGGTACCGGTCGGTGCGCTTCGCGAAGCGGTTCCTCTCCTTCGCCGAGCTGCCGGAGGAAACCGCGTTCCGGCGTAGCTACACCATGTACGACCAGGACGAGCTGCTCGCCCTGGTCGATCCGGACCTGGCCGGGACGGTCGAGGACGTGCTGACCGAGCATGCGGACGTCTATCAGGACAACGACCTCGACGACTTCGTCAACCGCATGTGCCTGGGCGACGCCCGCATGTTCCTGCCGGGCCTGAACCTCACGTACACGGACCGGTCGAGCATGGCCGCGTCGACCGAGGTGCGGGTGCCGTACGTGGACGTCGAGGTGGTCAAGGCGGCGTTCGCCGTGCCCGGTGATCGCAAGATCGTCGGACGGCAGGGCAAGGCCGTCCTCAAGGAGGCGGCCACCTCGATCCTGCCCCGGGAGATCGTGTACCGGCCCAAGGGCCTGTTCAGTGCCCCGCTGCGCGCCTGGATGAGCCGGGATCTGGCACCGCTGGTGCGCGAGGTGGTGCACGACGGCGTGCTCGTCAGTTCCGGGCTCCTTCGCCGCGACGCGCTGGCGCGCATGGTCGCCGAGGACGCCGCCGGACAGCGGGACTTCTCCAAGCATCTGTGGCATGTGCTGACCCTCGAGTACTGGTATCGCGACGCGACCGCTGGCTCCGGCCGGAGTCAAGTGGCCTGATGGCGTTGAAAGTTGAGACAAGAGGAGCTCGGGTGAAACAGGTTGTTCAGAACTACAAGAGCGGTGAGCTTGCGGTGCTCGATGTGCCGGTGCCGGGGTGCAAGCCGGGCGGTGTGCTGGTCCGCAGCGCCTACTCGCTGATCTCCACCGGGACCGAGCTCATGAAGGTGTCCGAGGCCGGCATGTCGATGCTGGGCAAGGCCCGCTCCCGTCCCGACCAGGTGGCCAAGGTCATGCAGAGCGTGGCCACCAACGGGGTGCCCGCCACCTACCGCAAGGTGATGGGCAAGCTGGACTCCTACACACCGCTGGGCTACTCGCTGTGCGGCGTGGTCGAGCAGGTAGGCGCCGGGATCGACGAGGTGAAGGTCGGCGACCTCGTGGCCTGTGCGGGCAACGAGCACGCGTTGCACGCCGAGCTGAACTGGGTGCCGAAGAACCTCTTCACCCCGGTGCCGGACGGCCTCGCGCCGCGGCACGCGGCCTTCGGCACCGTCGGGTCGATCGCGCTGCAGGGCGTCCGCCAAGGCGAGCCACAGCTCGGCGAGGTGGCACTCGTCATCGGCCTCGGGCTGATCGGGCAGCTGGTGGTGCAGCTGCTCGCCGCCTCGGGAGTCCGCGTCGTCGGCGCCGACCCCGACCCGGTGCGCTGCGAACTCGCCGAACGCCTGGGCGCCGCGGCCTGCGGCGATCCCTCGTCCGCGGCCGTGGAAACCGCCGTCGCCGAGCTCACCGGCGGTCACGGCGTGGACCAGGTGTACCTGGCAGCCGGCGGCGGCAGCAACCAACCCGTCGAGCTGGCCGCCCGGCTCTGCCGGGACCGCGGCCGGGTCGTCGACATCGGCAAGTGCCGCCTGGACCTGCCGTGGAACGCGTACTACGAGAAGGAGCTCGACGTCCGGTTCTCCCGCTCGTACGGCCCTGGGCGCTACGACCCGGAGTACGAGCTCGAGGGACGCGACTACCCGATCGGCTATGTGCGCTGGACCGAGCGCCGCAACCTGGCGTGTTTCCTCGATCTCCTCGCCCGCGGCCGCGTCGACGTGGAGCCCCTGGTCTCTCACGTCTCCGACTTCGATGACGCCGTCGAGACTTACCAGCGCCTGAAGGACGGTGAGTTGAAGGCTGTCGCCGTGCTGTTCCGCTATCCCGGGCAGAAGGCGGAGGCGCCGGCACCGGTGCTGGAGGTGCCCGCGGTGAACGTGCGGCGGGGTCCGGCCCGGGCCGTCACCGCACCGGTACGGCTCGCGTTCGTCGGCGCCGGCAACTACGCGACTTCGATGCTGCTGCCGCTTCTCGCCCAGCGCGACGGCGTCGAGCTGTCGACCGTCGTCACCACGACGGCGCTGTCGGGGGCCAACGCGCAGAAGAAGTTCGGGTTCGCCGGGGCGACCACCGACCTCGACGCCGTGCTCGGCGACAAGTCCATCGACGCTGTGTTCGTGGTCACCCGGCACAGCTCGCACGCCGAACTGACCCGCCAGGCGCTCCTTGCGGGCAAGACCGTGTTCGTGGAGAAGCCGCTGGCCCTCAGCGAGGACGAGCTGGCCGGTGTGCTCGCGGCCGTCGAGGAGTCCGGCAACGACCGGCTCCAGGTGGGCTTCAACCGACGCTTCGCACCCCTGCTGACCGAGGCCAAGCAACGGTTCGGCACCAGGTCGGGACCGGCGCACCTGCGCTACCTCGTCAACGCGGGACAGCTCCAGCACGGCAGCTGGTATCTGCGCCAGGGCACCGAGGGCACGCGGTTCGAGGGCGAGGGCGGGCACTTCGTCGACACGGCGAGCTGGCTGCTCGGAGCCGACCCGGTCTCCGTGTACGCGGTCGCCAGCTCCGGCAACGAGGACCTCCAGATCGTCCTGCGCTACCCGGACGGCTCCACCGCGACGATCAGCTACGTCACCTCCGGCGCGCCCGGGTTCCCCAAGGAGACCCTCGACCTGCTCGCGGACGGCAAGGTCCTGAAGCTCGACGACTTCGTCCGGGCCTCGGTCTACCACCGCAAGCGGTGGGTCAGTTCACGCCTTCCCAAGGCCAGGGACAAGGGCCAGAACGCCGAACTGGCCGCGTTCATCAAGGCGGTCCGGACCGGCGGACCGATGCCGGTGCCGCTGGAGTCGCTGGTCGCCACCACGGCAGCCACCCTCGCCGTGCGGACCGCGCTGGCCGGTGGCGCGCCGGTGACGTTGGCGAGGCCGTGATGACGATGAGCGCGGGCTGGTACCTGCGACGCCTGTCCCGGATGAGACCGCGGGAGGTCGGCGGCCGGGCGGTCGACACCCTGCGCCGACGGCGGTGGCGCTCGGCACGGCCCAAGTGCCCGAGCGTGACCGGCGCCCGGTTCACCGCGGTGCTCCCCGAAGGGGCGATCGCCGCGATCCCCCCGGACGCCGCGAAACGCGTCGTCGCCGAGGCCGACCGGCTGATGTACGGACACGTCGAGTATTTCGGGGTGGTCCGCGACGACCTGGCCGACCCGGACTGGTGGTGCGACCCCAAGACGGGACGCCGGGCCCCCTGGGGTTATGCCTTCGACATCCCCTACCGCGACGAGGACACCGTCGGGGACATCAAGCAGATCTGGGAGCTGTCCCGGCACCAGTACCTCACCGTGCTCGCCGCCGCCTACGCGATCACCGGGAACGAGCAGTACGCCGAGCGCGTGGCCGAGCATCTGCGGTCGTGGTGGGCGGCCAACCCGCCGCTGCGCGGCGTCCACTGGATCAGCGGCATCGAGCTCGGCATCCGCCTGCTGTCCTGGGTGTGGATCCGCCGGCTGCTCGACGGCTGGCCCGGTGTGGCCGCGCTGTTCGAGGACAACCCGGTGGCGCTGAACCAGCTCTGGCATCACCAGCGCTGGCTCGCTGCGTTCCCCAGCCGGGGCTCGTCGGCGAACAACCACGTGATCGCCGAGGCCGCCGGCCAGTTCGCCGCGGCCTGCGCCTTCGACTGGTTCCCGACCTCGCGGCGGTGGCGGGACGAGGCGCTGCGCTCGCTGGAGCGGCAGCTGCGCGCCAACACCTTCCCCTCGGGCCTCAACCGCGAACTGGCCACCGACTACCACGGGCTGGTCCTCGAACTCGGTCTCGCCGCGGTGGCCGAGGCCGATGCCGCGGACGTACCGGTCCCCGCGACGGTCCGGCTCGTGCTGCTGCGGATGACCGACGCGCTCGCGGCCGTCGTCGACCACCGGCTGCGGCCGCCGCGTCAGGGCGACGCGGACGACGGGCACGGTCTGGTCCTGGACGGCGCGGGCACCGACCGCTGGGGCTCCCTGCTCGCCACCGGCGACGCCGTGTTCGGACGGCTCGACTGGTGGCCCGCGGTGACCGGCACCGATGTGCGAACCCCGCTGCTCGCCGCGCTGATCAAGGCCGGCGCCCCGGCCGTGACCCGCCCGGCGGACCGGCCGGCCCACTTCGCCGACGCGGGGCTCACCGTGCTGCGCGGCCCGGGGGAGATCTGGTGCCGCTGCGACGCCGGCCCGCACGGCTTCCTGTCCATCGCGGCGCACGCCCACGCGGACGCGCTGTCCGTGGAGGTCAGGCACGACGGGGTCGATGTGCTCGCCGACCCGGGCACGTACTGCTACCACGGTCAGCCCGAGTGGCGGCGGTACTTCCGCTCGACGCTCGGCCACAACACCCTGCGGCTCGACGGCGCCGACCAGTCCGTCTCCGGCGGACCGTTCCTGTGGACCCGGCACGCGGGGAGCCGCGTCCTGGCCGTGGACACCTCCGACGATGCGGTCTCCCGCTGGTCCGCCGAGCACGACGGCTACCAGCCGTCCGTGCACCGCCGCAGCGTCGAACTGACGGCTGATACGGGTGAGTTGAGGATCGTCGACGAGGTGTCAGGCCCGCGCCGCGCCGTCCAGCTGGCGTTCCACCTCGGCCCGGCGATCGCCGCCGATCTGGTCGGGCACCGGGCGCGGCTCACCTGGATCCGCGACGGCGAGGGGCGCTCCGCCGTGCTCGACCTGCCGGGGCAGCTGACCTGGCAGGCCCATCGGGGCGAGAGCAAGCCCCCGCTGGGCTGGTACTCCGCGGGCTTCGGGCGCAAGGAACCCACCACCACGCTGGTCGGCACCGGCTTCACCGACGCCACGGAGGGTTTCACCACCGTGCTCGGGTTCCGCGGCTAGGGGGGCGTGTGAGGACGAAGAGGCGGCTGTGGGCATCGGCAGTGGCACCGCTGGCGCTGGCTCTGCTGGCCGCCAGCGGTTGTACGAGCACAGCGGACGCCCCGGCGAAGGCGGCCGGCGCGCCCGCCACTTCGGGGGCGCCGGCCGCGCCCACCGCCCGGGTGTGCGCCAAACCCGGCGCCGGACCCGCCCAGGCCCCCGCGGGCGCGGTGACCGTCGACCCCGCGAAGGTCGGCGACCTGGCGGCGAAGGCCAGGAGCAGCCCCCCGAACACCACGTTCTGGCTGCGCCCCGGCACGCACCGGCTCCCCCCGGACCGCTACGCCCAGGTCATCCCGAAGAAGGGCGACCGCTACCTCGGCGCGCCCGGCGCGGTGCTCGACGGCCGCAAGAAGAACCAATACGCGTTCGGCGGCAGCGCCCGCGACGTCACCATCCGGTATCTGACGGTGCAGGGTTTCGTCGCGCCGCAGAACGAGGGCGTGGTCAACCATGACTCGGCCGACGGCTGGACGATCGAGCACGCGACGATCCACGACAACTCGGGGGCCGGGCTGATGGCCGGCGCCCACCAGCGGGTGCGCGCCAACTGCCTGCGGGGCAACGGCCAGTACGGCATGAGCGCCTACAAGGGCCATGGCCGCATCAGTGATCTGGTGGTCGAGGGCAACGAGATCGTCGGCAACAACACCGGCGACTGGGAGCGGCGGCAGAAGGGCTGCGGCTGCACCGGAGGCGTCAAGTTCTGGGCCGTCGACGGCGCCGACATCAGCGGCAACTGGGTCCACGACAACCGCGGCACCGGGCTGTGGGCCGACACCAACAACAACGACTTCCGCATCGAGAACAACGTCATCGAAGCCAACGACGGCGCCGCACTGATCTACGAGACCAGCTACAACGCGGTCATCCGGGACAACATGATCCGGCGGAACAACTGGGTCGCGGGCCGCAAGGAAGCCGCCCGCGGCGACAACTTTCCTTATGGGACCGTTTACTTGTCGGAATCCGGCGGCGAACCGCGCGTCCGCGCCCGCACCGACAAGATCGAGATCTACCGGAACGTGCTGGAGAACAACTGGTCCGGGATCACCCTGTGGGAAAACGCCGACCGGTTCTGCAACAGCCCGGCCAACACCTCTTCCGGATACTGCACGCTGCTGGTGCGGCGCCCCGACCGCTGCGTGCGGCCGGCGATCGCCACCGCACCGCTCCACGCCGACTGCCGCTGGAAGACGCAGCGGGTGGACATCCACGGCAATCGCTTCGTGCTGGACGAGTCCGTCGTCGACTGCACGGTGAAGTGCGACCGCATGGCGATGCTGGCCAACTACGGCACCTATCCGGACTGGTCGCCATACCAGGGCGACCAGGTGGCCGAGGCAATCACCCGCAGGCAGCACAACCGCTGGCACGACAACGTCTACCTCGGACCATGGAAGTTCGTAGCCCACGACCCGAGCCGGGTGCTCGACTTCGGGCAGTGGCAGGGCACGCCGTACCAGCAGGACGCGGGCAGCACCTTTCGCGCACGGGACGGTGGTTGAGATGGGCGCGGACCACTCGTCGAAGATCGTCGGGACAGTCTGGGGGCTGCTGGTCCTCAACACGCTCGGCTCCGCCGGGGCGCAGACCATCGTCCCGCTGCCCCGCTCCCTCATCCAGATGGTCACCATGGGCGCGCTGGTCGCCGCGTTCACGCTGGCGCTCGCGGTCAATCTCGAGCTGCGCATTCGATCCAGTGCGTACGTGTCCCTGCTCACCCTGCTGCTGGTGACGAGCGTGATCTCCAGCGCGAACCTGGGGTCCGGGTTCGGTGCGCTGTTCCGCTGCGCCCGACTGGCTCTCTTCGTCGGCACGCTGTGGCTGCTCAGCCGATGGTGGGACGGCGGCCTGACGTTCGTCCGGCACCACATCCGGATGTACTTCGCGGTGCTCGGATCGGTGGCTGCCGGCCTGGTCGTCTCACCGGGCGCGGCCCTGCCCGACCTCTACGGCGGGCGGCTGGTCGGCGATCTGTGGCCGCTCACCCCGCCGCAGATCGGACAGTACGCCGCGGTGATCATCGGGCTCACCGTGCTGCTCGTACTGGGCCGCCGGACCGACCGGACCAGCGCGGCGGTAGTCATCGTGCCGTCGGTAATCCTGCTCGCGTTGACCCATACCCGGACGGCCACGCTCGGCCTGCTCCTCGGGCTGGCGCTGGCGATCGGCTCGCTCATCCTGACCAGCGCCGCCGCCCGCCGGTTCTTCGCCTGGGCGGTGCTGTGCGCCGCGGTGGCCGCGGTGGCGTTCAGCTCCGCGCTGCAGGCGTGGTTCCTGCGCGGACAGAGCCAGGAGAACTTCTCCAACCTCACCGGTCGGGCCAAGGTCTGGGACGCCCTGCTGGCAGCCCCCCGGACGACCTGGCAGCAGCTGTTCGGCATGGGCATGGGCGACAAGTCGTTCGGCGGGCTGCCGATCGACAACAGCTGGCTGGCCGTGTACCACGAGCAGGGTCTCATCGGCATCGCCCTCGTGGCGGCGATCATCATCGTGCTGGGCGGCGTCGCGTTGCTGCGGCCGCCGTCGCTGCCGAGAGCCTGCGCGATCTTCCTGATCAGCTACTGCGCGATCGCGTCGTACACCGAGACAGGGCTGGGCGACGCCTCGCCGTATCTGCTGCATCTGGCCCTGGCCGCCTCGCTGCTGGCCGCACCTGCCGCGGCCACTCCCCTCTCGACGCCCGAAGCGCCTCTACGACGCATCTCGCAATGGACCCGGAAATCGGAGGTGAGCTGAGCATGCACGTCCTCGTGGTGCACAACCGCTACGCCTCGGCGCAGCCGAGCGGGGAGAACAAGGTCGTCGACCAGGAGGCGGCGCTGCTGCGCACGGCCGGCCACCGGGTCGAGGTGTTCGAACGGCGCAGCGACGACATCGCCGGTCGGTCCCTGCTCGGCAAGGCCGCAGTGCCGCTGCTCGTGCCGTGGAACCCGGCGGTCCGCACGGAACTCGCCGCCCGGCTCCGCGCCGAGCGGCCGGACGTGGTGCACATCCACAACGTCTTCCCGCTCCTGTCGCCCGCCGTGCTGGCCGCCTGCGCCGACGCCGGCGTACCCGCCGTCGCCACGCTGCACAACTACACCCAGGTCTGCCCGCCCGGCACGTTGCAGCGGGACGGCCGGCCGTGCACCGAGTGCGTCGGGTCGGCGCCGCTGCCCGCCGTCCGGCACGGCTGCTACCGGAGCTCCCGGCTGGCGACGGTGCCGCTCGCGGTCAGCCTGTCGGTCAACCGGCGGCGGTGGTGGTCCGGCGTGGAGCGGTTCTTCTGTATCTCCGCGGCGCAGCGCGACGTCCTGGTGCAGGCCGGCATGCCGGCCGAGCGGCTGGCGGTGAAGCACAACTTCGTGCCCGAACCGGGCGCCTGCCGAGCGGGCGCCGGCGAGCATCTGCTGTATCTCGGCCGACTCGCGGAGGTCAAGGGCGTGCGGTTGCTCATGGCAGCGTGGGACGAGATCGCCGCTGGCGGCGGTGTGAGCGTACCGCTCGTGATCGCCGGTGCCGGGCCACTGGAGCGAGAGGTGGCCGCCTGGGCGGCGGGCCGGGACGACGTGCGCTACGTCGGCCTGTTGGACCCGGCGGAGTGCCGGAAGGCCGTCGCGCGGTCGGTCGCCGTGCTGGCTCCTTCGACATGGCTGGAGGCGTTCGGCCTGGTGGTCGTCGAGGCGATGGCGGCCGGGGTCCCGGCCGTCGCCGCCGGTCACGGCGCCTTCGTCGAACTCGTCGAGGACGGGGTGACCGGGCTGCTGCACCGGCCGGGCGAGCCCGCCTCGCTCGCGTCCTGCATACGCCGCATCACGGCCCGGCCGGCCCGCAACCGGGAGATGGGCCAGGCGGCCCGGCTCCGTTACGAACAGGGTTTCAGCCCGGCCGTCGGGCTGGAGCGCCTGGTGGATGAGTACCGCACCGCGATCGCGGTGCGGTCAGCACTGACTCGCGGCGGGGACACCCGCGCGAGCAGGGGGGATGGGGGCAGTAGATGACACGATGCCGACTCTGCGGCTCGGAAGCCATGGCGAGCGTCGTCGACCTTGGGGCGACGCCACCCTGTGAGAGCTTTCTCGCCACGGACCAACTGGACCAGCCGGAACCTGCGTACCCGCTGCACCTGCGGGTCTGCACCGACTGCTGGCTCGCGCAGATCCCTCCGCTGATCACGCCGGAGGAGACGTTCAGCGAGTACGCGTACTTCTCCTCCTACTCGACCTCCTGGGTGGAGCACGCGCGCACGTTCGTCGCCGACGCCGCACAGCGGGTGGGTCTCGGCACCGACGCCTTCGTGGTCGAGGTGGCGAGCAACGACGGGTACCTGCTCAAGCACGTGGTTGACCGCGGGATCCGCTGCCTCGGCATCGAGCCGTCGGTGAACGTCGGCGCCGCGGCGCGGGACGCCGGTGTGCCCACGCTCACGGAGTTCCTGAGCCCGGACACCGGATCGGCCGTCCGCGCCGAACACGGCCCGGCGGACCTGGTCGTGGCCAACAACGTGTACGCGCACATCCCCGATGTGGTCGGGTTCACCCAGGGGCTCCGCGCCCTGGTCGCCGACGACGGCTGGGTCTCCATCGAGGTGCAGCACCTGCTGACCCTGATCGAGGAGAACCAGTACGACACGATCTACCACGAGCACTTCCAGTACTACACGGTCGCGTCCGCGATCCGGGCACTGGCGAGCGGCGGACTCGCGCTCGTGGACGTCGAGCTGCTGCCCACGCACGGGGGCTCCATCCGGCTGTGGGCCCGACCGGCCGAGGTGGCCGGCGAGCCCACGATAGGGGTATCCCCTGCTCGAGCGGAGCCGAGAGCTTGGGGAAGGGTGGCCGACGTGCTGGCCCAGGAGAAGGCCGCCGGGCTGCAGGAGCTGTCCGGGTACACCGAGTTCTCCGCCCGGGTGGCCAAGGTGCGCCGGGACCTCCTGCGGTTCCTCATCGAGGCGGCGGAGCGCGGCGAGACGGTCGTCGGCTACGGCGCCCCGGGCAAGGGCAACACCCTGCTCAACCACTGCGGCATCCGGCCCGACCTTCTCCCGTACACCGTCGACCGCAACCCGTACAAGCACGGCAGATTCACCCCGGGCACCCGCGTACCGATCCTGCCGCCCGAGCAGATCGCCGCCGACAAACCGGACTATGTCCTCGTCCTCCCGTGGAACCTGCGGGCCGAGCTGGTCGAGCAGCTGTCTTTCGTCAACGACTGGGGCGGCCGCCTCGTCTTCCCCATCCCGGAACTGAGCATTGTCGAGGTCGCGTCTCGAAAGGTCACAGCATGAAGGTCGTTCTGTTCTGCGGCGGCTACGGGATGCGGATGCGCAGCGGAGCCTCCGACGACGTGCCCAAGCCGATGGCGATGGTCGGCCCGCGGCCACTGATCTGGCACGTCATGCGCTACTACGCGCACTTCGGGCACACGGAGTTCATCCTGTGTCTCGGGTACGGGGCGCACCACATCAAGAACTTCTTCCTCAACTACGAGGAGACCACGTCCAACGACTTCGTGCTGCGGGGCGGGCGGACCGAGCTGCTTTCCACCGACATCTCGGACTGGACGATCACGTTCGCGCAGACCGGCGTCGAGTCGCCGATCGGGGAGCGGCTGCGCCGGGTGCGGCACCACCTGGACGGCGACGAGATGTTCCTCGCCAACTATGCGGATGTGCTCACCGACGCCCCACTGCCGGAGATGATCGACCGGTTCGCCCGGCGCGACGCCGGTGCGTCGATGATGGTGGTGCCGCCGCAGTCCTCGTTCCACTGCGTGGACCTGGGCGAGGACGGCCTGGTGGGGGGCATCACCGCGGTGAGTGAACTGCCGCTGTGGGAGAACGGCGGCTACTTCGTGCTCCGCCAGGAGGTCTTCGACCACATCCCGGAGAACGGGGATCTGGTCGCTGACGGATGCGCCCGACTCGCCAAGCGCGGAAGGTTGGTGGCGCACCAGCACCGCGGCTTCTGGAAGCCGACCGACACCGTGAAGGAGCGGGCCGCGCTCGACGCCGCCTACGCCCGGGGCGACCGCCCGTGGGCCGTGTGGGAGCGGGACAACGTCGGGGTGGGCGCG
Organism: Streptomyces lydicus; assembly: GCF_000717345.1. Taxonomy (GTDB): domain Bacteria; phylum Actinomycetota; class Actinomycetes; order Streptomycetales; family Streptomycetaceae; genus Streptomyces; species Streptomyces lydicus. The sequence goes on from NZ_JNZA01000019.1 coordinate 19,441, forward strand.
TGATCCGGCTCGGCGCCGGGCGCCTGGACCGGATCGTCGCGGTGGGCGCGCACTGCGACGACATCGCCATCGGCGTCGGCGGCACGCTGCTGACGATGTGCCTCGCGCGACCGGGTATCCGCATCGACGCGTTGGTGCTCTCCGGCGGCGGCAGCGAACGGGAGCAGGAGGAGCAGGCCGCGCTCGCCGCCTTCTGTCCGGGTGCCGACCTGCGGCTGACCGTGCACAAATTGCCGGACGGCCGGCTGCCCGCACACTGGGAGGAGGCCAAGGCCGCCGTCGAGGAACTGCGCGGGCAGACCGAGCCGGATCTGGTGCTGGCCCCGCGCACGGACGACGCGCACCAGGATCACCGGGGCCTGGCGAAGCTGATACCCACCGCGTTCCGCGACCACCTCGTACTCGGCTACGAGATCGTCAAGTGGGACGGCGACCTCGGCCGCCCGGCGGTGTACCAGCCGCTGTCGCCGGAGATCGCCGAACAGAAGGTGCGGCTGTTGCAGGAGCACTACCCCTCGCAGCGGCACCGGCCCTGGTACGACCGGGAGGCGTTCCTCGGCCTTGCACGGATTCGCGGCATCGAATGCCACGCGCGCTACGCCGAGGCGTTCGCCGTCACCAAACTCACTCTCAACCTGGGGGGTTGAACCTTGCGCGTACTACTGACCGGACACCAGGGCTACCTGGGCACCGTGATGGCCCCGGTCCTCAAGGCCGCCGGACACGAAGTCGTCGGCCTCGACGCCGGTCTGTTCGCCGACTGCGTGCTGGGCCCACCGCCCGCGGACCCGCAGGGCCATCGGGTGGACCTGCGCGACGTCACGGCCGAACACGTTGCCCGGGTGGACGCCGTGATCCACCTCGCCGCGCTCTCCAACGACCCGCTGGGATCGTTGGCGCCGGAGCTCACCTACGACATCAACCACCACGCGTCCGTGCGGCTGGCCCGGCTGGCCCGCGACGCCGGAGTGCGGCGCTTCCTGTACGCGTCGACCTGCTCGGTCTACGGCGCCGCCGGCGACCCCGACTTGTCGAACTTGGTGGCCGAGGACGCCCCGCTGCGCCCGGTGACGCCATACGCGGAGTCCAAGGTGCGGGTGGAGGACGACCTGCACGACCTGGCCGACGGCGACTTCACCCCGGTGTTCCTGCGCAACGCCACCGCCTTCGGCTACTCACCCCGACTGCGCGCCGACATCGTGCTGAACAACCTGGTGGGCCACGCGCTCCTGTCCGGCGAGGTCCTTGTGCTCTCCGACGGCACCCCCTGGCGCCCGCTGGTGCACGCCGCCGACATCGCACGGGCCTTCACGGCCGCGCTGACCGCGCCGCGGGAAGCGGTGCACGACCAGGCGTTCAACATCGGCAGCGAGATCAACAACGTCACGGTCGCCGAGATCGCCGAGCAGGTGGCCGAGGCGGTGTGCGGCGCGAAGGTGGTGATCACCGGGGAGACCGGTGCCGATCCGCGGTCGTACCGAGTGGACTTCTCCCGGTTCCGCGCCGCGGTACCCGGCTTCGACTGCGAGTGGAACGTGAAGCGGGGGGCGCTCGAACTCGCCGACGCCTACGGGAAGTTCAGGCTGACCAAGGAGGACTTCGAGCGACGCTTCACCCGCCTGGCCGTGCTGCGCGCGGCGTCCGACGCCGGCGCCGTCGACGACACCCTGCGGTGGCGCCGATGACCACGGCCACCGAACAGCCGACGACCGCGGTCGGCGATGAGATGTACGCGCTGGTGGAGCGGCTGTATCCACTGTGCCGGAGCATCACCGGCGACGGTGTGCGGGCCACTTTGGAGAGAGTCGGCGAGTACATCCCGCTGCAGGTGCACGAGGTGCCGACCGGGACCCAGGTGCTCGACTGGACGGTGCCGCAGGAGTGGAACATCCGGGACGCGTACATCGCCGACACCGCCGGCAACCGGGTCGTCGACTTCGCCGCGTCCAGCCTGCACGTGCTCGGCTACAGCCTGCCGGTGTCGGCAACCATGCCACTGGCCGAGCTGCGCGGACACCTGCACACCCTGCCGGACCACCCGGCCTGGGTGCCGTACCGCACCAGCTACTACAAGCCGGAGTGGGGGTTCTGCCTGGCCCAGGAGACCTTGGACGCACTACCCGACGGCGAGTACGAGGTGCGCATCGACTCCACACTCACCGATGGCCACCTCACCTACGCCGAGCACGTGGTTCCCGGGCAGGTCCCCGACGAGGTGATCGTCTCCTGTCACGTCTGCCACCCGTCGCTGGCCAACGACAACCTGGCCGGCATCGCGGTGGCGACGTTCCTGGCCCGCACGCTGGCACAGGAAACGCCGTACTACACCTACCGGTTCATCTACGCGCCCGGCACCATCGGGGCGATCACCTGGCTGGCCCGCAACGCCGAGCGGATCGACCAGGTCAAGCATGGGCTGGTGCTGGCCTGCGCCGGCGACCCGGGCCAACTGACGTACAAGCAGAGCGGGCGCGGTGACGCGGAAATCGACCGGGTGATGCGGCACGTGCTGGCCGTGTCCGAACGCCCGCACCAGGTCAACAAGTTCACCCCGTACGGCTACGACGAGCGGCAGTACTGCTCGCCCGGGTTCAATCTCGGCGTGGGTTCGCTCACCCGCACCCCGTACGCGGGCTACCCCGAGTACCACACCTCGGCGGACAACCTGGACTTCGTCTCGCCTGAGGCGATGGCGGACACCCTCGCCGTCTGCCGCGAGGCGTTCGCCGTCCTCGACCGCAACCGGCGGTACGTCAACCTCAGCCCCTACGGCGAACCACAGCTGGGCCGGCGCGGGCTGTACGACGCGCTCGGCGGCCGCAGCGACACCAAGCAGGCCCAGATGGCCATGCTCTGGGTGCTCAACCTCTCCGACGGCGAGCACAGTCTGCTGGACGTCGCCGAACGGGCCGGGCTGCCCTTCGAGACCGTCGCCGACGCGGCCGGTGCCCTGCACGAGGCCGGGCTGATCAAAACATGACGTCGATGCCCGTCGAGGGGGAGAATCCGCAGACAGCGGCGCCACCGGCCGGATCCGCCAAGCGGGCCCTCGTCGGCCGGCTGTCCTGGGGACTGGCCGACCAGGCGGCCTCCAGCGTGTCCAACTTCGCGGTGGGCATCTACGTGGCCCGCTCGCTGGGGGTGACCGCGTTCGGCGTGTTCAGCCTGGCCTGGGTGACCTACGGCGTGGTGCTCAACGTCTCCCGCGGCCTCGCCACCGATCCGCTCGTGGTGCGCTTCAGCGGCGTGTCGGAAGCGTCCTGGCGCGGGGCGGTGGCCCGCTCGACGGGTACGGCACTCGGCGTGGGTACGGCCATCGGCGCGGCGTGTCTGGTGGCCGGGCCGGCCCTCGGCGGCCGGGTGGGGCCCGCGTTCGTCTGCCTCGGCGTCATGCTGCCGGGGCTGCTGCTGCAAGACGCTTGGCGGTTCTCGTTCTTCGCCGCCGGCAACGGGCGGAAGGCGTTCGTCAACGACGTCGTGTGGGGCGTCGCGCTCGTCCCGGCCATGGTCGTGGCGGCCCGGGTGGGCAGCGTGGCCGCTTTCGTGCTCGCCTGGGGCGCGTCCGCCACGGTGGCGGCAGGGTACGGCTACCTCCAGTCCGGCATCCGGCCGCGGGTGACCGAGGCGCGCGGCTGGCTTCGCGAGCAGCGCGATCTCGGCTATCGGTACCTGGTCGAGAACACCTGCCTCAGCGGCGCGAGCCAGCTGCGGGCGTACGGGCTCGGCGCGATCGTCGGGCTCGGCGCGGTGGGCGCGGTGCGGGGCGCCGAGCTCCTGCTCGGCCCGTTTCTCGCCGTCCTGATGGGCCTTTCGCTGGTCACCGTCCCGGAGGCGGCACGGGTGCTGCGGCGGGCCCCGCAGCAGCTCGGGAAGTTCTGCCTCCTCCTTGGCGGTGGGCAGGCCGTCGGCGCGCTGCTCTGGGGCGGGGCGCTGCTGTTGATGCCGGACCGGCTCGGCCAGTTCGTGCTCGGCGACGTCTGGCACTCCTCCTCGCAGCTCATCGTGCCGATCACCCTCGGCGTCGCGGGGGCGGGCCTCGGCACCGGCGCGGCAGCCGGGCTACGCGCGCTCGGCGCCGCCCGGCGCAGCCTGCGCTGCCAGCTGTTCGCCTCCGCCTGTTACGTCGGCGGCGGACTCGGCGGGGCGGCCGTCGCCGGCACGGTCGGCTCGGCCTGGGGCGTCGCCACCGCGACGGTCAGCGGCTCGGCCGTGTGGTGGCTGCACCTGCGGTTCGCCCTGCGCGAGCACCACCAAGAACCCATCCCCGAAGTGAGGACCTCATGACCGCCCACCCCAGGCTGAGCATCGGCCTGCCCGTGTACAACGGCGAGGAGTACCTGGCGGAATCCCTCGACGCGCTGCTCGGCCAGACCTACGAGGACTTCGAGCTGGTCATCTCCGACAACGCCTCGACCGACGGGACCGGCGACATCTGCCGCAAGTACGCCGCGCAGGACGCGCGCATCCGGTACCTCCGGCTGCCCCGGAACGTCGGCGCCACGCCGAACCACAACTACGTGTTCACCCAGTGCCGCGGCGAGCTGTTCAAGTGGGCCTCGCACGACGACCTTTACGCCCGCGATCTGCTACGGCGCTGCGTGGAGGCTCTTGACGGGCAGCCGGACGTAATCCTCGCGCACGCCGACCAGGCGGTCATCGACAGCGACGGCCAGGTGAAGGTCCCCTATGCGTACACGCTCGCCACCGACTCACCGCACCCGCCCGAGCGCTTCCGCAGCATGCTGTTCGAGCCCGGCGGTGACGACTTCTACGGGGTGATCCGGGCCGACGCGCTGCGCCGGGTGAAACCGATGGACAGCTACCACCACGCGGACCGCACGTTCGTCGCCGAGATCGCCCTGCACGGGCGCTTCCACCAAGTGCCGGAACTCCTGTACTTCCGCCGCGACCACCCCACCCGCGCCGAGCGCGCGAACCCCAGCAAGCGCTCCCGGTGCGTCAATCTGGACCCGCGCCGGGCGGGCCTGCTGCACCCGACGCCCCGGCTGCTCGCCGAGTACGTCTGGGGCTTCGCCTCGGCGATCCGGCGGGCCCCGTTGTCCCCGGCCGACCGGCGCGCGTGCTGCCGCCACCTGGCCGCATGGATGACCAGCCGGGTCCGGCCGGGCGCCGGCGAGCGGGTCGAGGACCGCGCCCCGGTCGACCCGGCCGAGCTGACCGTCTCCGTCGACGCCCTCGTCGCCGGCCGCGAAGGGAGGCAGGCATGACGCCGGCGGACGAAACTCCGGTACGCGTCGGGGTGTTCGGCTTGCTCGGCTCCGGCAACCTCGGCAACGACGGATCACTCGAGGCCGTGCTCGGATACCTGCGCGCCGAGCACCCGGAGGCGGTCGTGGACGCGCTGTGCGGCGGACCCGAGGCTGTCACGACCCGGTTCGGGATCCCCGCGACGCGGCTGCACTGGTACCGCGGGGAGTACCGGACCGCGTCGCGAGCGGGCGCGATCGCGGGCAAGGGTCTGGGCAAAATCGTCGACGCCGTCCGCACCGCCGCCTGGGTGCGCCGGCACGACGTGGTGATCGTGCCGGGCATGGGCGTCCTGGAAGCCACGCTGCCGCTACGGCCCTGGGGCTTCCCGTACGCGCTGTTCCTGCTCTGCGCGAGTGGCCGGCTGCTGCACACCCGGGTCGCGCTGGTCAGCGTCGGCGCCGCCAAGATCGGCAGCCGGCCGACCCGGGCCCTGGTGCGCTGGTCGGCGCGACTGGCCGCGTACCGGTCGTACCGGGACGCCCCGTCCCGCGACGCGATGCGGGCGATGGGTGTGGACACCGCGCGCGACGAGGTCTACCCCGACCTCGCATTCTCCCTGCCGGCGCCGCCGTCCCCCGAGCTCTCGGCTTCTCCCCCAGCCTTCGGCCGGGAGGAGCCCTCAGAGCAGGGAGGTACCCCCATCGCGCCCGCGGGCCCGCCGGGCACGGTCTGCGTCGGCGTCATGAACTTCCACGGCGGCAACGACGACCGCGCCCGGGCCGAGGAGATCCACCGGCGCTACCTCGACGGGACGATCCAATTCGTCCGCGCGCTGATCGAGGAGGGCAGGCCGGTCCGGCTGCTCACCGGCGACGGGGTCGACGCCCCGGTGGTCGCCGCGATCCTCGACGCGGTGGACTCGCCGCTGGTCACCGCGGCCGAGGCGTCCTCACTGGCCGACCTGATGAAGGAGACGGCGGCTGCCGACACCGTGGTGGCGATCCGGTACCACAACCTGATCTGCGCGTTGAAGGTCGGCACGCCGACGCTCGCACTCTGCTACGCGGCGAAGAGCGATGCGCTCATGGATCGGATGGGCCTTGGCGCGTACTGCCACCCGGCCCGCGAGGTGGACGTCGATCGGCTGCTCGAGCAATTCCGTGCGCTGGAGAAGCAATCGGCCGAACTGAGACAGACCCTCACCGAACGGAACCTGGCTGCCGCCCGCCAACTCAAGCACCAATTCACCGCCTTGACCGCGGCCTTGTTCCCAGCAACCGGTCACGCCCATGCCCAGGAGGCTCCATGAAAGCGACCGAAGTCCCGGAGATCGCCGGCGCATACCTGTTCGAGTCGACGCCGTACGCCGACGAACGCGGCTTCTTCTGCCGCACCTTCGACGCCGACGTCGTCCGCTCGGTGGGCCTCGACCCGCACTCCTTCGTCCAGGACAGCGTGTCCCGCTCGGTCCGGGGCGTGCTGCGCGGCCTGCACCTGCGCTCCGGAGCCGGCGAAGCCAAGCTGGTGCGGTGCTCGTACGGGAGGATCTTCGACGTCGTCGTGGACCTGCGCACGGACTCGCCGACCTACCGCAACCGGGCCTTCTTCGCACTGTCCGGCGAGACGCAGGCGACCCTGTACATCCCGGCGGGGTGCGCGCACGGCTTCCAGGCGCTGACCGAAACCGCCGACACTTCGTACCGGATCGACCGCTCGCACGATCCGTCCCAGGACGTGACGATCGCCTTCAACGACCCGGAGCTCGGCATTCCCTGGCCGCTGCCGGTCACATCGATGTCCCAGCGGGACCGCGAGGCACCGAGCCTCGCCGAGGTCCTGAAGCAACAGAAGAGTTGAGGTCGGAGTGGACACCGAACACACCGAAGAGTCCAAGGAGTTCCTCCTCCCCCGGTCGCGGCAGGCGAACGAGCGGCTGCACGCCCTGATCCCCGGGGGCGCGCACACCTACGCCAAGGGCGACGACCAGTACCCCGAGGATCTGGCCCCGGTCATCAGCCACGGCCGCGGTGCCCACGTATGGGATGTCGACGGCAACCGCTACATCGAGTACGGCTCCGGCCTGCGGTCGGTCAGCCTCGGCCACGCCCACCCACGCGTGATCGAGGCGGTGCGGCAGGAGCTCGACCGGGGCAGCAACTTCGTCCGGCCGTCCATCGTGGAGGTCGAGGCCGCGGAACGCTTCCTGGCCACGGTGCCCACCGCCGAGATGGTGAAGTTCGCAAAGAACGGCTCCGACGCCACCACCGCCGCGGTCCGCCTCGCCCGCGCCGTCACCGGGCGCCCGCGGGTGGCCCTCTGCGCCGACCATCCGTTCTTCTCCGTCGACGACTGGTTCATCGGCACCACACCGATGTCCGCGGGCATTCCGGAGGCGACCACGGAACTCACCGTGGCGTTCCCGTACGGGGACCTGGCCGCCACGGACGAACTCCTCACCCGGTACCAGGACGAGGTCGCCTGCCTGATCCTCGAACCCGCCACCCACACCGAGCCTCCGCCCGGGTACCTCGCCGGCCTGCGCGAGCTGGCCGACCGGCACGGCTGCGTACTGATCTTCGATGAGATGATCACCGGCTTCCGCTGGTCCGAGGCGGGCGCCCAGGGCCTGTACGGCGTCGTACCCGACCTCTCCACCTTCGGCAAGGCGCTGGGCAACGGGTTCGCCGTCTCGGCGCTGGCCGGACGCCGCGACCTGATGGAGCGGGGCGGGCTGCGTCACTCCCACGACCGGGTGTTCCTGCTGTCCACCACGCACGGCGCGGAAACGCACTCGCTGGCCGCCGCGATGGCCGTGCTCACCACCTACGTCGAGGAGGGCATCACCGCGCGGCTGCACGCCCTCGGCGAGCGGTTGGCCGCCGGTGTCCGTGACGCCGCGGCAAGCATGGGCGTCGGCGACCACCTCGTCGTCCGGGGCCGGGCCAGCAACCTGGTCTTCGCCACCCTCGACCAGAACCGGCAGTCGTCGCAGCAGTACCGCACCCTGTTCCTGCGCCGGCTCCTCGCGGGTGGAGTGCTGGCCCCGTCGTTCGTGGTGAGCAGCGCGCTCACCGACGCCGACATCGACCGCACCGTCGATGTGGTGGCCCAGGCATGTGCGGTGTACCGGAAGGCACTGGACGCCGCCGACCCCACCCCCTGGCTGGCCGGGCGGCCGGTGAAGCCCGTATTCCGCCGCTTGACGTGAGGTGAGGTGACGTCAGCTATGCTCCCGCCGACCGGCGTCGGCCATCCGATCGGCCCGACGGCCAGCCATCCGGTCGACCAGCCACGCGGTCACCGGTACCACCGCCAGCGCGGTGCACCAGCCGCCGAGGACGTCGGTCGGGTAGTGCGCGCCCAGGGCGACCTCCGCCCAGCCCATGGCGGCACCGGCAACCAGCGCCGCGACGAGCACGAGTAACGTGCCGACCGTCCTGCCGAGGCCGAGCCAGCCGGTCGCGAGCAGCGCCACCGTGAGGGCGAGCGCGGTGGCGAAGGCGGTGTGCCCACTCGGGTAGGACAGGTTGCCGTCGCCGTGGATGGTGCGTCCCACCAGATGCTTGAGCAGCGTCGTCGTCCCCACGGACATGCCGACGCCGGCAACGATGAGCACCGCCGCGCGAGGACGCCGAAGCAGCAGGCAGCCCGTCACGGTGGCCACGACCAGCGCCGCCGCTCCTATGGGCTCCCCCAAGAAGTCCGTGGCCAGAGCGACGTACCGCCACGGCGGCCGCACACCGTCCACCGCCGCCCCGATCCACGCGTCCACCATGCCGGGCTTCCCGGCGTCGGCATACAGGACCCCGAGCACGACGACCACCAGCGCGGCGAGGGCCACGATCGGCCCGAGCCACGCACGCAGCCATGGGGGCACCACGGGCGCCGGCCGGCCGGTCACACGCCCACCGCGTCCGGGCGGCCTGCGGACGTTACCTTCCTGTCTGCCGTGCGCAGCGTCGGGGCGCTCGCTTCTACGGCCCCCACGAAAGCCCGCACTTCATCAGCCCGCGTTGCCTTGCCGAACTCGCCCGCGCCGCAACCCCCTACGTGACGGCGGTCCAGTCCCGCCAGAACTGCCCGCTGCCGCCCGTCGACATGGCCAGGAGCGTCAGCCTGTACAAGCTGCGCGACTGGACCGAGCAAGATGACAAACCCGTCAAGCACGGACCGGGCCGGACCGACTTCCGGTCCCCCTCCAGCCATGCGATCCAACGCGAACCCCCCGTCGTGTCCGACCCACCCTCAAGCGACCATAGCCGCCCCGCGGACACCCGCTGCTGCTCCGTACGACTCCGCGGAAGCCGTCAGCCTCTGCGGCTCCAACTCGCCAGTCTGGTCATTGCCTTGCCCAAGGCATCGGAATCAACATCTAGTTGACCTTGTCACCCTAACCAACAATCCCTCGCGGCAAACCGCCGTCGTACACCATCAGGGGCACACCTGGGGAAATCGGACCTAAAGGCGCTGGGCAGCTCAATGCCACCGCTGGAAACCAGAAGGCGATGCGCAGCACGTCCGCCGGCCTTTCGTGAGACCGTGGCAGGCTTCAAAGGGCGGGTGGCGGTCGCGAATGGTAGCGGATATCGACGCCCTAGTGAGCGGACAGCCGCCACCTCACCGGCGAAGGCATGCCCCAGATTCTGACACCCGATAGCCAAACATAAATCACAGGGCTAAACAGCAGCGTCGCATGTAGTCAAGCGATGTGCCGCGAAACCCTCCTCTACTAGCGGTGGGCAGGGCACACTCGACTGCTGTGACGACACCTGACATCGAGGGCCTGGATCAGCTTGAGCGTGCCGTGTTAGACGAGGACGTCTCCTTGGCCACCGCCCTCCGACGGTTTCTGCTCTTAGCTGGCTACGCCCACCAGGAAGAACTCCGTGCCTGGGCGCTGAAACAGTCGGAAGGGTACGAGGTCGACGAGGAAGTGCCCAGGTTTCGAGAGGTCGCAGCAACGCTCGAGATAACGCTGGAGCCCAGCGCCCCTGGCCGGCCACGATTAGAAGATACCCGGCAGATCAGCCCGTATCAGCTTCCTCAGTCGGTACGTGATCGCGGCATCGGGGAGCATGCGCCCATCCGATACGGGGTCAGGGAGATGGAAGCTCTGATCGCCATGGGGTGGAACCTGGAGCTCCGCCCGCCGGGTTCAGCCGAGTACCTGGCGGAGGTGACGGATGAGCTTGGCAACGGCTCCGCCGTCCTGTCCCTGCATTGGAGAGTGCGGCTGACGGCTCTTCAGCAAGTCCTCGATCACATCAGGACACGCTTGACGCTGTTCGTCGCAGAGGTGAGAGCGGCTATGCCGCCCGGCCAGCGGAATCCCAACCCTGATCAGATCGATTCGGCCGCACAGGTGTTCAGCTTCAGGGGACGCGACGGAACCACAATCAACATTGTCGCGCCAAGCGCGAAAGCCGCTATCGACAGCACAGCGACCGCCTCTGTCAACGAGCCCGTGCCAACACCACAACCCTGGTGGCACCGCAGCTCAGTGATATGGAGCGCCATCGCGGCGACGGCGACCATTGCCGGTGTCATCGCTACCGTCGCCGTGGCGAAGTGACACGTTGCTAATGCTGTGACCGCATGGGTTCGCCGAGTCGGTGCTCATGGCGGTTGGGTGTGCGGTGACGTCCGATCCGACCGCTGGAGGCGTGGTGGCGAACCTGTCCGTGTGCGCAGACTGACCGACCAGGAGGGGCAGACGGTGGGCCGCGCCCCCTGGGCGGCCCACCGCTTCGCCGTCTTCGCGCGCTCCCGGCGCGGCCCGCCTCAGGCGGTGGCGGGTTCCGGCGGGAGGAGGTGGTCGCCGGTCTTGTCGGTGGTCAGGCACAGCGAACAGACCATCGCGTCGTGGGTGTGGCAGGCGGCCAGATCGGGTCGCTCGAAGCTCTGACGGCACACATGGCATGCGTACGTCGTGGCGCTGGGGTTGCCGTCCGCGTCGAGCAGCGCTTCGGCTATGCCGTCGTCGGTGCGGCGCAGGTAGTAACGGCCCTTGGTCAGCACCGCCGTGAGCGGGGTGAGGACAAAGGCGATCAGGGCCGCGGCGACCGGCGAGTACGGCTGGAGAGCGTCACCGAGCGCGTGGAAGTACATGGCGATCGACAGGCCGGAGGCGGCGACGAACGCCACCACGCCCACCGGATTGACCGCGTAGAGCATGCCGCGGCGGAACTCGGGGGTTTGCGGGGAGAGTTTCAGCACGTACTTGTTGACGATGATGTCGGTGGCGACGGTCACGACCCAGGCGATGGCGCAGTTGGAGTAGAACCCGAGGATGGAGTTGAGGACGCTGAACATGTCCGTCTCCATCAGCGTCAGCGCGAACGCCAGGTTGAGCAGCACGAAAACCATGCGGCCGGGGTAGTGCTTGGTGATCCGGGTGACGGAGTTGGTCCACGCGAGCGAGCCCGAGTAGGCGTTGGTCACGTTGATCTTGATCTGACTGATCACTACCAGGACCACGGCCAGCGGGATCACCAGCCAGGAGGGCAGCATCGCGTCGAAGGCACCCCGGAACTGCTGGATGGGCTCGGTGGCCGCTGCGGGCCCCACCTCGGCGAGGATGTATACAGCCAGGAACACCCCGATGGCCTGCTTCAGCGCACCGAGCACCACCCAGCCTGGCCCGGCCATGACCACGGCGGTCCACCAACTGCGCCGGTTCTCCTGGGTCTTGGGCGGCATGAACCGCAGATAGTCGATCTGCTCGCCGATCTGCGCGATCAGCGACAGGCACACGCCCGCGCCCAGCAGCACCGAGGCGGTGTTGATGCCGCCATCGCCGTCGGTCCCGGCGTACGACAGGAAGCGGTTGACCGTGCCCGGGTCGGTGCTGACCAGATACAGCAGAGGGCCCACCATCAGGAGCAGCCAGATCGGCGTGGTCCACACCTGGAGCTTGCTGAGTGCCTTCATCCCGTAGATCACCAGCGGGATCACCATCAGGGTGGAGACCAGATACCCCAGCCACAGCGGCAGCCCGAGCCCCAGTTTCAGGCCCTGCGCCATGATCGAGCCTTCGAGGGCGAAGAAGATGAAGGTGAAGCTGGCGAAGATGACGCTCGTCAGCACCGAACCGTAGTAGCCGAACCCGGCACCGCGGGTGATCAGGTCCAGGTCGATGTTGTAGCGGGCGCCGTAGTACGCGAGGGGGAAGCCGGTGAGGAAGATGACTGCTGCCGCGAGGGCGATCGCGGCGAGCGCGTTCCCGGTGCCGTGGGTGAGACCGATGCCGGCGCCGATGGAGAAGTCGGCCATGTAGGCGATGCCGCCGAGCGCGGTGGTCGCCACCACCATCGGGGTCCAACGGCGGTAGCTACGAGGAGCAAACCGGAGGGTGTAGTCCTCCAGGGTCTCACTGGCGGCCGCGTCCGTCGCTACCGTGTCCTTGTCCGCCGACTCCGTGGCCGCCACGTCCCTGGCTACCGTCTGCCCGGCGCCGGACCGCTCTTCGACCGCCGGCCCTGACCGGACACCTTTCGCTACCGATGGTGGGGGAACACTCATGCCACGCCTCCTGGAGGGTGATCGGGCCTGCGCCGTGTCCCCACTTGGCACCGTTGGCAGGAGGGGAGGGTGGGAGCGCGCTCGGGGAAGTCCGGGCGCGGGCAGTTGGAGACGGCAGTACGGCTCGCACCGGTGCGGGTTTCCGGGGGCCCCTGCGTCAGGGGGGACCGTGCCCGGACCGGTCGGTCCGTGCGTGTCCGTCAGAAGAACGCTAGGTACGGCGTATTTCATGGCCCGTCCCACCATGTGAAGGAGAGATTTCCGGCATCTCACAGTGCGTGCATCCGAGCCGAGGCGGGCGTCGGCGGAGTACAAGCTCTCCGAGGAAGTTGCTGACTCTCGCCCATACTTCCTGCGCTCCACTCATTCCGGTGTCCGCTCACGCGCCGGCTGGGATGGACGGGGCCAGACATCCGTTGTGATCCATCAAGAACGAGCGCCGGACCACCCATCCACTGTGTGGAAGGAATTCGCCATGAACTCACCACCGGCGCCGTTGGACCGCCGCTGCGGGACGTACGCCGCGCCGCCCGGGGACAGGGGCGCCGTCGTGTCCGGCGCCGGCGGCGCCTGGCCCGTGTACTGACCGGCGAGCGGCTGGGAACTCCGGCCGACGACGTGTTCGGCCCGGAGGGGTGGCGGGAGTCGGGTCCGGGCCAGTGGTTCCGCCTGCTCCTCGACGTCGCTTTCGACAAGCCCCTCGACGAGCGGGTCATCGGCCTGTCCCCTTTCGAGCCGGGCTCCTCCTCGCCGTGAACGGTGTGATCCGCTGTGTCGAACCGCAAGGTCAGCGGACGGTCGGTCGTCCCCGCCTACGATGACGCGGTGACGGTGAGTGCGCGGAAGCGGGAGTGCCGACGCAATGTGTGGGCGGTGGCGGCCGCGGTCGTGCTGTTCGTGCTGGCGGTGGTCATCGGAAGAGTCCTCAACAGGACCGTTTACGGTTCGGAGGGAATTCTGCGGCTGGGGTGGCCGCCGCTGTATGCGTGGTGGCTGCCGCACGTCGGCCCGGGGACGCCGGCCGCGCTCGCGGTCGCCGCGCTGGTGGTGGTCTACGGTCCGCCGACTGCGCGGCGCGTGTCGTGGCGAGTGCTGGTGCCGTCTGTATGGGGCGCGGCGATGGCCTGGACGTGGTCGCTGGCGCTCGTGGACGGTTGGGGGCGTGGGATCGCCGAGCGGCTGACCACCAGTCTGGAGTACCTGCAGTCGGTGGACGACGTGCACGATGTGCCCGCTTTTCTGCGGGACTTCACGCACCACATCCTGGTCGGCTCGCCCCACATCTGGCCGGCGCATGTGGCCGGCCACCCGCCCGGCGCGCTGCTGACGTTCGTCGGTCTGGACCGTATCGGGTTGAGTGGCGGCGCCTGGGCGGCAGCCTGGTGCATCACCGTCGGGTCGTCCTTCGCCGCCGCGGTCGTGGTGGCCGTTCGGGCGCTCTGCGGTGAGCAACTGGCCCGGCAGGCGGCCCCGTTCCTGGTGCTGGCTCCCGCGGCGGTGTGGATCGGTGTCAGTGCCGACGGCTACTTCGCCGGTGTCGCCTCCTGGGCCGTTGCGCTGCTCGCGCTGGCGGCCACCCGCACCACGCGCGTGCCCCGCCTCGCGTCTGTGGGTGCCGGTCTGCTGCTGGGGCTTGCCTGGTACCTCTCCTACGGTCTGACCGTCCTTGTCGTGCTCGGTGCCACCGTCCTCCTCCTCGCCCGGTCGGCCCGCCCGCTTCCGTATGTGACCCTTGGAGTGCTGCCGTGGGTGGTGGCGTTCACCGCCGCCGGGTTCTGGTGGCTTGACGGCTATACGACCCTCGTCGAGCGCTACTACCAGGGCGCCGCCAAGGTACGCCCGTACGGCTACTTCATCTGGGCCAATCTGGCCGCCCAGGTGCTGACGGTGGGCCTGGCCACGGTCGCGGGGCTGTGCAACGCCGCCCGCCCTCTCCGGTCGGCCGTGCGAGGGATGCGGCGTAGGTCACCGGCCGGGCGTGGTGCACTGTCGGTGCTGGTCGCCGGGGCGTTGTGCATGATGCTGCTCGCGGATCTGTCCGGAATGAGCAAGGCGGAGACCGAACGGATCTGGCTGACCTTCGCGGTCTGGCTGCTCCCCGCCTGCGCGCTGCTCCCCCGCCGGGCTCATGTCGGGTGGCTGGCCGCGCAGGCGACCCTCGCCCTGCTCGTCAACCATCTGCTACTGACCGGCTGGTGACCATCGGACGGCCTGAGTGCGGGACCGCGAGCCGGCACCCGGAGACCGCAACGCCGCTGCTGCGACCTCCCTCAGCCTTGCTCCTGCGTGTGTGCCGGGCGAGAGCCGGAGGACCGCTTCAGTTCGAGGAAGTGGCGGTCGCCGACCGACCAGTGTTCACCCGGCTGCCACCCGGTGGCGGCTGCCGTGCGACGCAACGCGGCAACGCCGACACGGGCCCAGGGGAAGGACATGCCGAGGCGGCCATGGCCGTCGTCGAACCGCACCTGCAACCTTTCGTCGACGTCATGGGCAGCCGCCTCCACCAGCAACAGGCTTGCGCGAGGAGTCACCAGGCTCCCGATCCGCTCCAGCAGGACCGGCGGGTCGCCGCCGATCCCGATGTTGCCGTCCATGAGCAGAGCGGTATTCCAGAGCCCTTCACCGGGAAGCCGTTCGAAGACGGATCGGCACAACGCCGCGCCTCCGGTGTCGGCGGTCCGCTCGACGGCGGCACGGTTGATGTCGATGCCGAGCACGAGGTGACCGAGCGCGCGGAGGGCACTGACCAAGCGCCCGGGTCCGCAGCCGATGTCGAGGACCGCCCCCTCGCACCGCCGCAGGACGCTCATGTCGGCAGGATCCGGTGCGGCGCACCAGCGGTCCACCTCTGAGGACAGAACTTCACCGTCCATACGGCGCATGTAGAGGGGGCCACGGCCGTCCTGCAGTGCGTGCGCATACGGATCCTCGTGGCGGGGGCCGGAGCCGGGTGGCTGCTCTGGCGCATGCTCTTCGGTGCTCACGAGACCGGCGCCTTCGCGATGCGGCGCAGCGTGGCCGCACAGCGGGTGTGCGGTGCTGCCGCTGCGACGGCGTGCGCGTCGGCCGCTGTGTCGACGTAGCGGAGCTGAGGCAGGTCCCGCACGGTCAGGCGCGCGTCGAGGAGCCGCTTGCGCTGGATGGCGCCGGTGGTATCCGTGGACATCGGGACGCCCAGCAGCAGCCTGGGATCCGGTTCGGCCAGGCCGAGGGCCCAGAAGCCGCCGTCGGCAGCGGGACCGAACCATGCGTCGCACCCCGGCCAGGCGTCCGGTGCGCGTTCCGCGGCCCCGGCCGGGGTGTGGGGCGCAGTGAGACGGGTTGCGGCCCGGCCCTGGACGGCTTGCCCGGCCAGGACGATCAGTGTGGTTCGTGCACGTGAGCGGGTCATCGGGACTTCCCTGTCGGCCCTTTCTCAGAACTGGCGGCGGTGGCTATGCCGGACGTCGGCCGGGCGGCTTCGGAGGGGCTTCGTGCACCCTCGGCCGGGGTGAATGCGCGCGCCACATGGCGACCAGCAGACACACCGCGGAGCCTGCGAAGAGGGCAGCGGTGATCAGCAGCCAACGGCCCCAGAACACGTCGGCCGGCAGGCCGGTATACGAGGTGAAGCCCGGGACCCGGCTCAGGATGAGCGGATACCAGACGAGGAGCAGCAGGAGGGCCACGAAAGCGGGCACACGGATGTAGTTGATGCGGCCTGTCACCGGGCGGGGGCGGTCCGCCATGTCCTTTCCACGCCGGAAGACGGATTGCAGCACTCGGTCGGTGACGGTGTAGAGGGGGAGGAAGACCAGGTCGTGCAGGAGCGCGGCGCCCACGAACCAGATGACGACGCCGAGCGTGTCTCCCTCGAGCAACCGGAGTCCCGCATAGACGGCCAGGGCGAAGGAGCACAGCACGATCAAGAGGTGCAAGGGGGATGCGCCGTAGCGTGTGCGGAAGCCTTTCACTGTGCCGCTCCGAAGGTGAGGTGAGTGACCCATTTGGTGTTGTGCACGCCGGGGTTGGCCGGGACGATGATCCGCGCCGGATAGCCGTGGTCCGGGGAGAGGTCGGCGCCATTGACTCGCAGGGCGAGCAGTGACCTGGGGTCGCGGACCTGGTTGTCGCGCAGGTGGGTGGAGCTGAAGGCGCCGCCGCGCTGGGCGGACTCGACGAAGACGCCCGGTGGGCTCCGCCGCAGTCCGACCAGGGCCGCCAGGTCGGCCAGCCGTACACCGCTCCAGTCCTGGTCGTCGGTGGACCAGCCCTCTACACAGGCGATGGGCAGGGCTGCGACGTACTGCGGCAGCGCAAGCACCTGTGCCCGGGTGAAGACCCGTTCCCGGCCGGGGCCGCGCACGACCAGGCGCCAGTCGGGCCCGATGTCGCGGGCACGGATACCTACCTCCGCGGCGGTCTTGTTGATCTGAAAGCCGTTGGGGCCCTTCCCCGGCTCCTGCCCGTGCGGTGCCAGCAGTGCGGTTTTGCGCAGGGACCCGCCGGTGCTCTGCCCGGCCGTCACGACGAGGAGTGCCAGCGAGCCGGCGCCCACCAGGCCGAGCGCGCCCCGCCGCGACATCGTGGGCGGCGCGGGATGGGGAGTCACCAGGCCGGTGTCATCCGGCGGTTCGGGTGTCGTGCGTGCGACGGGGGTCCGCAGGACGCTGCGCCAGCGACGGCTGCGCAGCACTCGTGCCATGGTGGGAATCCGGAAGGCGACGTGGACGACGAAGGCGCCGATGAAGACCCAGCCGCCGTAGAAGTGCAGGGTGTAGAAGGACCCGGGGAAGATGTAGTGGAGCTGGATGTTGAGCACGCCGGTGACGAATTCGAACAGCGCCCCGCCCACGAGGAGCAGCAACGAGAGCCGCTCCAGTGCATGGCTCAGTGAACGCACCGGCGGCCAGGTGAACAGCTTGGGGATTACCGACCACAGCTTCGCCAGCAGGATCGGGATCAGCACCACGCCCAGCGTCACGTGGATTCCCTGGGTGAGGCGGTAGAGCCAGTACGGACTGGTCGGCCAGGAGAACAGATAGAAGCCGAGCCAGCCCTTCCCCGGCGTCTTGTCGTTGCCCGGTGCCAGATTCGGGTTGTACGCGGCGTAGGACAGCAGCCCGGTCACGAACAGCACGGTGATGCCGGCCAGGAGGATCAGCCCGAACACCGACGTCAGCCACGGCCCCCGCAACGGACTGCGCCAGAAGCCCGGCCGCGTGGGGCCCGGCGGCGGACTGTTCAACAGTGCGGCGAGGCGCCGACGACGGTCGGGATGGGGCTTGGCGGCCTTCTTGGTAGGTAGGGCGGAGTCGTCGGCTGGTCGATGCGCGGAGCTCCCTCGGGGTGGCGGGCCGCTCTCGGCTGCCTTGTCAGGCTGTTGCCGAGGTCTGGCACGACGAGGCTCATCGTCACGGTCGCTGCCCTCCACATCGATCCCCTCATGGCGGCCGGGGCGGCGTGATCGCCGCGCAGGACTCACCGTATGCAGGTCGATGCGCATTTCCTGTGTTGTCGCACATTACGGAACTCTTTCGGACTCACGCTGACCTGGTCCCGGCCCGCGACGGACTCATCTCCCACGGTCCGCTACGGACCGAGCGCGCCCTGGGTGAGCCCGAACCGTCTCGGCTTCGGTTGACAGGGCTCAAGGCCCAGTTCACGCATGAGCCAGCGGATCAGTACGCGCCGGCCGTGCTTCGTTGCCACGCCTGCTCGCCCACGGCGAGGGCGCGATCCTCAACACCAGCTCGATCAATGCCCGGCCGCCCTTCCCCATGGTGCGGGGCTCTTCAGCGGCCCAAGCCACGCTGAGCACCCTCACCAAGGCGCTGTCGGACGAATTCGCTCCCCGTGATGTCCGCGTCAACGCCGTCGCTGCCGTTGCCTTCCTGGATTCCCCGCGGCCCGGCAACATCACTGGGGCCGAGTTCGTCATCGACGGGGCCAGATCAAGACCCTCTGATGGCAGACCGAGCGAACCAGGCTGGTGGCCAGGGCAGTCTGCAGCCATTGGCCGACGTGCGTCCCGCCCCTGAAGACGCAGTCACTTGCCGCCCCGATACCCGGCCGGGCTTCAGACGGACGACAGGGCTCCGCGCATGGCTGGAGCCGGGACCGCGGGTTCCAGCCATGCGTCGAACTGCGGGCAGTCGGCCACGCACACCCCTGGACCAAACAACAGGCACAGGACGCCGTGCCCCGCCCCTCCCCCAGCAAAACTGCCTGACCAGGAAGAATCAGTCGGCCCAGGCGATCGGAAGGCGGCTTCTCAGGCCCCTGCTCCCGGTTTGCGAGCCGCTCTGAAGGGGTCGATTCTGAAGGGGAGGCATGCCATCCGATCGTGTGGACCGAGCGCAAGGGCTGCGGAGCTTGCTTGCGGCGTGGGTGTCCGACGCGCCGGGGGGCGCGGCCTGATCAGGGAGCGGGTTCCAGATGAGGCTTGTCGTCGATCTCAACCGGTGCCAGGGATTCGCGCAGTGCGTCTTTCTCGCCCCGGACGTCTTCTCCCTGCACGGGGACGAAGCGCTGCTGTTTTCCCCTCGCTTCGACGAGGCACAACGCGACCGGGTGGAGAAGGCTGCTGCCGCCTGCCCGGTCCAGGCCATCCTTGTCGACTACTCCGACGAGCCTACGTTGCGGGTGGAACCCGATGTCGGCTGACGCGGACGTCGAGGTCCTGCGGCGCCAGGGCCGCATTGTCGTCGTCGGTGCCTCGCTCGCCGGTTTGCGCGCGGCGGAGACCTTGCGCGAGAAAGGATTCACCGGATCGCTGACCATGATCGGCGACGAGCCTTACGAGCCCTACGACCGGCCGCCGCTGTCCAAGCAGGCGCTGCTCGGAAGGGCACGGCCCGAGGACACCGCGCTGCCACGGCGGCGCGACATCGACGCCGAATGGCGTCTGGGCGTCGCCGCCGAGGGCCTGGACCGTGTCGCCAAGCTGGTACGCCTGGCGAACGGAGCCACCGTCGCCTACGACCGCCTGCTGATCACCACCGGGACCAGAGCGCGGCCCTGGATTCACCCGGAAGAGGCCGCGCTGGACGGGGTGTTCGTGCTGCGTACCCGTGAGGACTCCACACGCCTGACCCGGAAACTGGCCGGGGGCGTGTCCCGGGTGCTGGTGATCGGCGCCGGTTTCACGGGCTCCGAAGTCGCCTCCGCCTGCCGGGAGCTGGGCCTTGAGGTCACGGTCGTCGAACGCGGCCCGGCACCGTTGGTGGGCCCGCTCGGCGGAGTGATCGGCGCGGTCGCGGACCGGCTGCAGCGCAGGAAGGGAGTGGAATTGCGCTGCGGCATCAGCGTCACCGCCCTGGAGGGCGACGACGTCGGACGCCTGAGACGCGCCCATCTGTCGGACGGTTCGGCGATCGACGTGGAGGTGGCGGTCGTCTCGCTCGGTGCCGTCCGCAACGCGGAGTGGCTCGCCGGCTCGGGGGTGGCCGCAGGTCCCCGGGGGGTCGCGTGCGACGCCGGGTGCCGGGTGTTCGACGTCAACGGCATCGTCACCGACGACATCTATGCCGCCGGTGACGTCGCCCGCAGCCCGCACCCGCTGTTCGACTACCAGTTCCTGTCGCTGGAGCACTGGGGCAACGCGGTCGAACAGGCCGAGATCGCCGCCCACAACATGATCTGTGCAGGTCCCGAGCGCCGTCCGCACCTGTGGCTGCCGATGTTCTGGTCCTCCCAGTTCGGCGTCAACATCAAGTCCGTGGGTGTGCCCTCGATGGGCGACCAGCTGGTCATCGCCCAGGGAGCCCTCGACGAGGAGCGGTTCGTAGCGGTGTACGGCTACCACGGCCGCGTCATCGCCGCGGCGTCCTTCGACGGAGCCAAGTGGATGGGGTTCTACGAGCAGCAGATCGCGGCCGGCGCGCCCTTCCCGCCGGAGTACCGCACGGTCGACCGTCGCACCGAAACGTTGCAACCGGTCGACCCGGCCTTCCCGGATCCCCATCTGCCCACCCACGGGGCCACGGTCACGCTGACGGGTCACTCACCGAGCGAACGGCGTGTGACGTTCGTTCCGGCCCATGCCTGATCACCGGCCCTGTGCCGCCCGGCGACCTCAGGAGACACCATGACGCCCGGCACCATCACTGCTCAGATCACCGACTACGCCAACCGGGCCGATCCGTACCCGCTCTACGCGGAGCTGCGCAAGACACCGGTCAGGCGGGAGGACGACGGCACCTACGTGGTCAGCACGTACGAGGAGGTGCGGAGCCTGGCCAACGACCCGCGGCTGAGCAACGACACCCGCAACCGCCCGCCCGGTCACGCCCGTCCCGGGCAACCGGCGGAGGAGACCGGCCTGCCACCCAGCTTCATCTTCACCGACCCGCCCGTGCACGACCGGCTGCGCGACACCATCAACCGGCCGTTCGGCCCCCCGCACAGCCCCAGGTTCCTCGACGGCCTGCGCGGAGAGCTGGCCAAGGTCGTCACCGAGCTGCTCGACGCCTTCGAAGGCAAGGACCAGGTCGACATCGTCGAGGACTTCTCCTATCCCCTTCCCGTCACCGCCATCTGCAAGGTTCTCGGCGTGCCACGCGAGGACGAACCGCGCTTCCACGTCTGGGCCGATGCCCTGGCGTCGTCACTCGATCCGCAGTCCGGCGGCGGCGACGAAAGCCAGGAAAAGGCACAGCGGGCACGCCAGGACATGGGCGCCTACCTGACCGATCTGATCGAGACCAAACGCCGCCACCCCGGCCCCGGGATCCTCAGCGCACTCGCCCCCGACATGACACCGGCAGACCTGGAGGCCACCGCGGTGCTCCTCCTGGTCGCCGGCCATGAGACCACCGTCAACGCGATCACGAATACGACGCTCACCTTGCTGCGCCACCCCGACGTCCTCCAGCGGTTCCTGCAGGATCCGGGCCTGGCTGTCCCGCTCATCGAGGAAGTGCTGCGGTACGAGCCCCCGGTCCAGTTCGTCCCGTGGACCACCGCCCTGGCCGACATCGACGTCGCCGGCACCACGATCCCCAAGGGCTCTCCGGTATGGCTCATGCTGGCGGCGGCCAACCGCGACCCCCAACGCTTCGCGGACCCCGACCGGTTCGATCCCGACCGCAAGGACAACGAGCACCTGGGCTTCTACACCGGCATCCACTACTGCTTCGGCGCCCCGCTCGCCCGCATAGAACTCCACGTGGCCGTGCCGGAACTGTTCCGCCGGGTCACGTTCTCCCAACTGCTCGAGGACCCACCGCCGTACCGCGCCAACGCAGTGCTGCGCGGCCCCCGCCACCTTCCCGTGGCGATCGAGGGCCTCACGGCCTGAGCGCCGCAGAGGCTTTCACCCCGACCCTCGAACCAGGTGCAGCTCCACGACGGCAACGGCCGCCTCGGCAAGCCCCTCCCCTGGGCCGGCCGATGTTCCCGCTCCGGTTCCGCAAAGCAGCGGACACTGGCTGGAAGCCAGGCACTCACCGGGAAGTCGCCAACCGGCCTCCGCGATGAAAGCCGGTAGCCGCTTCGCCGGTGGGCGTCTCGATTGACGTGGCTCGGCGGTCCGGGTACCCCCCGACGGGAGGTTGCGACGGGCAAGGTTACGGAACGCTGACGGGACCCGGCCCGGCAGCGTTCCACCACGCGATGTATTCGGGCGTGTTCACCGTCGGTCGTCGCGAGGTTCGAACCCACCTGTCCGTACGCTGTCGGCTGGTGCACGTGGACGGCGGTTGGGAGTGGGCATGGGCGGCGCTGTGAGCGGTCCCGGCGGGCCGAGGGATCCGGGCGGGCTGGCTCTGCGGCTGCGGCGTGAGCAGGAGGTGCTCGCGCGGATGCGCGGGACCGAGGACCGGATCGCGGACGCGATCACCGCCTTCGCCGGCACCATGCAGTTCGTCTACATCCATGCGGCGTGGTTCACGGTCTGGATCGTGTGCAACGAAGGCGCGTTCGGTCAGAAGGCCGTCTGGGATCCCTTCCCCTTCGGGCTGCTCACGATGATCGTCAGCCTGGAGGCGATCTTCCTGTCCACCTTCGTGATGGTGAGCCAGAACCGCCAGGCCGCCCGGGAGAACGTCCGCGCCGACCTCGACTTCGAGACCAATGTGCGCTCGGAGGTGTGGTCGATCCACATGGGCCGCGCCCTGGGCGTCGACCCGACGGAGGTCGAGCGCAAGGTGCAGGAAGTCCTCGCGGAGAACCGCGCCCGGATGGCCGGCTCCGGCCACTCCTCTCAGTAGCCAGTCCTCCCAGCAACAGGGGCGAAGTACCGCTGCCGGACGACGCCGCAGGGCCCCTACCGGCTCAGCGCGCCTTCTCGGCGAGGCAGACAGCGACGAACACAGCAACAGGAGTCACGCGCGTCGGAACAGCCCTTCCGCCTCGGCTGCGGCGTCTCCCCTCTCACCCGTGTCCATCCGCCCCCCACAGGCATCTTTGCCTCACTATATGCAGATACATCCTAATTACGTGGAGGCTGCGCATGAGCCGTGATGATCTTCCATACCCAGAGACCGGGCTGCTCCTCACCCACTTCCTGACGGTGGCCGACGTAGCCCGATCCCGCGCCTTCTACGCCGACGTTCTGGGCGGTGAAGTGGTCCTCGCCGAGAACCCCTGCATCGTCAAGCTCGCCAACGGATGGATCATCATGAACCCCGGCGGCGGGCCGACCCCCGACAAGCCGGACGTCACCCTGCGGCCACCCACTGACCCGAACACGGTCAGCAGCTTCCTCAACATCCGCGTCGCCGACATCGAGGAATGCCACCGACAGTGGAGCGCCAAGGGAGCCGAATTCCTCACTCCACCCATCGACCGCAAAGCCGAACTGCGCTGCTATCTGCGAGACCCCGACGGCTATCTCATCGAAGTAGGGCAGGCCACCGGCATGGAGCAGGGCATCTTCGCCGACCCACCCGCCGGCACCAACTGACACCGACCAGCCGCGCCCCTGACCGCCTGCTGCGAAACCCAAGGAGATCACGCCGCCGTGGGTGGCCCGACAGCAAGATCGAGCCTGCCGCGCAGGTCAGCGCCGTCGACAGCCCGGGGGCGACACCGCCATCACTCGAACCCGAAGGTGGAACCGCGGGCGCCTGTACGGCACTCACCATCTGGCTCCGCACATGATCGACCGGACAAGTCCTAGATGCCCCGAGGCTGGAGCTAGGCATGAATGCGAGCCGGTCAAGGCGGAAGGGAACATGGTCTTGGTGTGGGGGCGCTTCTCGGGGCGTGGGCAGCCCACCCCGTGGATCGCCACAATCCCTCGGCAGTGCCTGGCTGGGCTGCCGGTCGGTTGCGCCCCGCAGACGCAACGTCACACACCGCGACACCCACCGGCGGAGTTCCACACACTTGATCTTGCGTAGCGAACCATGACAGGCACCCATACGATGGGAATTGCTGACGCACCGGTGTGCCGGACAGGCACATGAAGTCGGTACGGAGGGCGATCGACCGGGGACGTGATGCCTAGGGAACAGGCTGCCAGTCCGGCGCGGACCGTCATCCTGACCGTGGACGACGATCCGGGCGTCTCGCGTGCTGTCGCCCGCGATCTGCGGCGCCGCTACGGTGAGTCGTACCGCATCGTACGTGCGGAGTCCGGTGCGTCCGCTCTTGCTGCCCTGCGTGAGCTGAAGCTGCGCGGCGCACCTGTCGCGGTGATCTTGGCCGACTACCGGATGCCGGAGATGAACGGCATCGAGTTCCTCGAGCAGGCCCTCGACATCCATCCCGACGCCCGACGGGTGCTGCTCACCGCGTACGCGGACACCGACGCGGCCATCGACGCGATCAATGTCGTCGACCTCGACCACTACCTCCTCAAGCCCTGGGAGCCGCCCGAGGAGAAGCTGTACCCCGTTCTCGACGATCTCCTGCTCGCCTGGCGGGCCACCGACCGCCGGCCCGTGACCGTCACCAAGGTCGTCGGACACCGCTGGTCGGCGCGTTCCTCGGCCGTACGCGAGTTCCTGGCCCGGAACCAGGTGCCCTACCGCTGGTACTCGTCCGAGGATCCCGAAGGCCGGCGGCTGCTGTGTGCCGCGGGCCAGGAGGGGCTGCGGCTCCCGCTGGTGATCGTCCCCGACGGCACAGCCCTCGTCGAACCCGAGGACCGGGAGCTCGCCACCCGGGTCGGCCTCGCGACGACGCCGGCAACCGACTTCTACGACCTCGTCATCATCGGCGGTGGACCGGCCGGTTTGGGTGCGGCGGTCTACGGGGCCTCCGAGGGCCTGCGCACCGTCCTCGTGGAGCGGTCCGCAACCGGAGGGCAAGCGGGCCAGAGCTCACGCATCGAGAACTATCTCGGCTTTCCGGACGGAGTGTCCGGGGCGCAGCTCACCGACCGGGCCCGTCGTCAGGCGTCGAAGTTCGGTGCCGAGATACTGACCGCGAGCGAGGTCACCGGGCTGGAAATCAACGGCGCGTCGCGCATCGTCCGGTTCTCGGACGGCTCCGCCGTCGCCGCGCACTCCGTGATTCTGGCGACCGGCGTGTCGTACCGGCAACTGGATGCGCCCCATGTGTCCGAGCTGATCGGCTGCGGAGTGTTCTACGGCTCGGCCCTCACCGAAGCGGCCGCGTGCCAGGACCAGGACGTGTACATCGTCGGCGGCGCGAACTCCGCCGGTCAGGCCGCGATATACCTGGCCCGCAGCGCCAAGTCGGTCAGCGTATTGGTGCGCCAGCCGTCCTTGTCCGCTTCGATGTCGCACTACCTCGTCCAGCAGGTCGACGAGACGCCCACGATTTCCGTGCGCACCCACACGGTCGTCGACGCGGCCCACGGCTCAGGGCATCTGGAACAGATCACCGTCCGGGACACAGTGACCGGCCACACCGAACGCGTCGACGCCCAGTGGATGTTCGTCTTCATCGGCGCAGCCCCGCGGACCGACTGGCTGGAGGGCACAGTGCTCCGGGACTCCCGCGGGTTCATCCTGACCGGTCCCGACCTGACCGCGGACGGGCACCCGCCGGCCGGCTGGGAGTTGGACCGGCCGCCCTACCACCTGGAAACCAACGTCCCCGGCGTGTTCGTGGCCGGCGACGCCCGCGCCGAGTCCGCCAAGCGGGTCGCTTCCGCAGTGGGCGAGGGAGCCATGGCCGTCATGCTCGTCCACCGATACCTGGAGCAGTCATGAACGGCCGGCCGATGCCGTGCAGTCAGGAGGAACTCGGTTCGCTGTTCCTGTTCGAGAAGCTGTCCCCCGACCAGCTCGGCCTGCTCTGCCGCGAAGGCCGGGTGGAGGAGTTCGCGCCCGGGCCCGTGTACGGGGAGGGGGACGCGGCCACCTGCTTCTACGTGCTGCTCGAAGGAACCCTCGTCCTCTCACGCCGTATCGGGGACTACGACGTGGAGATCACCCGGAGTTCCAGCCGCGGGGTGTACGCGGGAGCCTTCCAGGCGTACCTGGGAGACCGCCTGCGGCAGGTGTACAACAGCTCCCTGCGCGTCCTTGAGCCCACCCGCTTCTTCGTGCTGCCCGCGGAGACCTTCGCCACGATCATGCGTGACTGGTTTCCCATGGCCGTGCACCTGCTCGAAGGGCTCTTCTTCGGCACCAAGAGCGTCCAGGAGGCCGTCGGCCAGCGCGAACGGCTGCTGGCTCTAGGGTCGTTGTCCGCCGGGCTGACCCATGAGCTGAACAACCCGGCCGCCGCGGCCGTGCGAGCCACCTCCGCGCTCCGCGAGCGGGTCGCCGGAATGCGCCACAAGCTCGGCATCATCGCCGCGCGCCCGTACCGGCGCGACACCCTGGAGACGCTGATCGACGTCCAGGAACGCACCGCCGAATGCGTCGCCAAGTCCACCACCCTGAGCCCGCTGGAGGCCGCCGACCGGGAGGACACCATCTCCGACTGGCTGGACGACCACGGCATCGGGGACGGCTGGCAGCTCGCGCCGACCTTCGTACAGGCCGGCCTCGACATCGACTGGCTGGACCAGGTCGCCGCAGCCGTGGACAGCGATACCCTCGACGGTGCCGTGCGGTGGCTCAACTACACCGTCGAAACCGAGCTGTTGATGAACGAGATCGAGGAGTCGACCACCCGCGTCTCGGCCCTCGTCACCGCAGCCAAGCAGTACTCGCAACTCGACCGAGCGCCCCACCAGGTCACCGACGTCCATGAACTGCTGGACAGCACCCTGCTGATGGTCTCCGCCAAGATCGGCCCGCACATCACCGTCGTCAAGGACTACGACCGCAGCCTGCCGGACATCCCCGCCTACCCCAGCGAGCTCAACCAGGTATGGACGAACCTGATCGACAACGCCGTCGCGGCCATGAACAGTACGGACGCCGGCGGCACATTGACGGTGCGCACCGCGCGCGACGGAGACCATCTGCTCGTCGAATTCTGCGACACCGGCCCCGGAGTCCCCGCGGAAATCCGCGAGCGCATCTTCGACCCCTTCTTCACCACCAAACCGGTGGGTGAGGGCACAGGTCTCGGCCTGGACATCTCCTGGCGCATCATCGTCAACAAACACAACGGCGACCTGAGCTTCCGATCCGTCCCCGGCGACACCCGCTTCCAGGTACGCCTGCCGCTGACCTCCCCCAACTCCCCTCCCCCAAAGGAGCCGTCATGAGTTCCCCACCCGGAATCGACCCCTCGGTCCCACCCAGCGGAACCGGCTGCGCCGAATGCGACGCCAGTGGCGGCTGGTGGTTCCACCTGCGACGTTGCGCGCAGTGCGGCCACATCGGCTGTTGCGACGACTCGCCCGCCAAGCACGCGACGTCGCACGCCCGGGACAGCCGGCACCCGATGATCCGCAGCTTCGAGCCGGGCGAAACCTGGTTCTACGACTACGAGACCACGGAGATGTACGCCTCGGGCCCACCCCTGGCCCCGCCGGAGAGTCACCCGGTCGACCAGCCCACCCCTGGCCCTGCGGGGCGAGTCCCGAAGGACTGGGCTGAGCGTCTGGGATAGGCAGATCGCCGAACGGGACGGCGGTGGCAAGGTCCGCGAGGAAACCCACCGGCTGCAACGTCTTCGGGCTGTTCCTGCAGACAGAGAAGGACCCGCCAATGTGGTGCTGGCGGTTCGTGATGTCGTCCCTCGGCCTGTCGTCCGCGTCATTTGGCCTGCGCGGTGAGGGGCTGGCGTTGGAGTTGTTGTGCGACATCACGCCTCACGTAACACGCATGACTCCTCACGCATTGTGCATTGCAATGCAGTTATTCGAGGAGAATACTCAATACCCCGGCAGGGAAGACCCGGAAGTGCGCTGCGCGTGGACAGAGGTGCCTCGCGCAGCGCTTTGCGCAGCGTGCCATTGCCAGTGGTGACCCAAGTCGATGGGCCTTTCTCCGCTGTTGCTCTGCGCCGGGGACGGTCGTGCGCATCCCGGCACCACATCGGGGCACGACCGAAGCGGGCAGGGGGCTGTGGGCTCAATCGGAAGCCCTGTCCACAACACGTCGCGAGGCCAGTCCCCGTGACCGGGAACCGACCTCGAAATTGTCGTGTGAAGTTGTCAGAAACGGCCTCCTCCACCGAATCCATATCCGCCGCCGAAGCCACGTCCACGGCCGTAGCCGCGTCCCCGACCAAAGCCACGTCCACGGCCGTAGCCGCCTCCGCGTCCATAGCCGCGTCCACCGTCGTCGTCATCCCAACCACAGCAGCCGTGCCCACGCCTGAAGGGGAGTATGCGGAAACTCATTGTCCGCCTCCTTGGTTTGACACGGTCCAGCCTTCTCCAGCAGGACCACTTCCACGCTACGCCGTAGCGCGTCGAAATCAAACGCAAAGAGGGTGAAAATTCACGTAAATTCGGGTGTTTACGTCTGCGCAAAGTGGCTACCGGTTGCTCTCTGTATTCCCGCTCCCTCCCCTGGGCGCAACAGGCTCAGGCGCAATAAACCCACCCTGCACGTCTGTCGAAGGCCGGACGTGACAACGGTCAAAGTAATAGCAGCCTGAGGCAGGCATAGGAGGGTCGGAACGAACACCGGATGGGATCCCTGCCACGGCTGGAAACGGCCAGGCGACAAAGACGCTCGCTCGGGCTTCTGTAGGACACTGGAGGTGCGTGGGACGTCGTGGTCCGCGCCCCTCGATCCGGGAGGCCGAAGCGGAAGGCCGCAACCTATCCGTCGGTGGTCCTCGGCTTCGCGTTCATGGATGCCGCGATACCTAGCGCGAGCTGACCTAGCAGGGCGGCTCACCCCGACGGGGCGATTGCAGGGGCCCCGAAGCAGGAGAGGCGGGAGCAAAGGGAGGGTGCTGCGATGTCTGGAGCACCGGCACAGCACGAGTCCGTCCGTTATCTGCCGATCGCTGAGCACGGCTTGATCGGGAATCTGCGCACGGTGGCGCTGGTGGGTACCAACGGGGCCATCGACTGGTATTGCTGTCCCTCTTTCGACTCCCCGAGTGTTTTCGCGGCCATCCTGGACGCGGACCGGGGCGGGGCGTTCGCGCTGGCTCCCACCGTGCCGGCCAGCACCAAACAGTTCTACTTCCCGGACACCAATGTGCTGATCACCCGCTTCTTCACCGAGGACGGGCTGGGGGAGATCCAGGACTTCATGCCCGTGGCGGACTCCGGCGCATCCGACCGCGACCGGCTCATCCGGCGGGTGGTGTGCGTTCGCGGAACAATCCCGTTCCAGGCTCGGGTGACCCCCCGGTTCGGCTACGGCGCCCACCCGCACACCGTACGGATGCTGGACCGGGCCGCCTTGTTCGCCTCCGAGGAGTTGTCGCTGATGCTGACCGCGACGGTGCCGCTGGAGCGAGAGGAAAAGGACGTGGGGGCGGAATTCGAACTCTCCCAGGGCGACATGGTGGTGTTCGCCCTGGAGCAGGTCAGCAGCGAGGCTCTGCCGCCCCGCTGCCCGCTCGCCGAGGCCGAGCGGGAGTTCGCCGCCACGGTCGCGTTCTGGCGGCGCTGGCTGCAACAGTCCCGCTACCGCGGCCGATGGCGGGAGATGGTGCACCGCTCCGCGCTCACCCTCAAGCTGCTCACCTACGCCCCCACCGGCGCGATCGTGGCAGCCCCCACCACCAGCCTGCCCGAGCAGCTCGGCGGCGGCCGCAACTGGGACTACCGCTACGTGTGGGTGCGCGACGCCGCGTTCGCCGTCTATGCCCTGCTCAGGCTCGGCTTCACCGAGGAGACCGAGGCGTTCATGGGCTTCCTCACCCGGCACACCGAACGGCGCGGCAACGGACCGTCCGGCCCGTTGCAGGTCATGTACGGCATCGACGGTCGCACCGAGTTGCCCGAACGCGAGCTGTCCCACCTGGAGGGTTACCAGGGCTCGGCGCCCGTGCGGGTCGGCAACGGCGCGGCCACCCAGTTGCAGCTCGACATCTACGGCGCCCTGCTCGACTCCGTCTATCTGTATGACATGTGGTGCCGGCCCATCTCCAGTGGCCACTGGCGCGCGGTGTGCGCACTGGTGGACTGGGTCTGTGAGAGCTGGGACCAGCCGGACGAGGGTGTGTGGGAGACCCGTGGCGGGCGCAAGAAGTTCCTCTACTCCCGCCTCATGTGCTGGGTGGCCATCGATCGCGCCATCCGCATAGCCCAGCACCGCAGCCTGCCCGCCGAGCTCGACCGCTGGGGGCCTGTCCGGGACGCGATCTACTTGCGGATCATGGACAAGGGCTGGTCACCCACCCGGCAGGCATTCGTCCAGCACGAGGACGGCGATGTGCTGGACGCCGCGGTGCTGATGATGCCGCTGACCAAGTTCGTCTCCCCCAGCGATCCCGTGTGGCTGTCCACCCTTGACGCCCTTGGCCGCGAACTGGTCTCTGACTCCCTGGTCTGGCGCTACGACCCCAAGGCCAGCCCGGACGGTCTGGAAGGCGAGGAGGGCACCTTCTCCATCTGTTCCTTCTGGTACGTCGAGGCCCTCACGCGCGCCGGGCGCCTGAACGAAGCTCGGCTGGCCTTCGAGAAGATGCTCACGTACGCCAACCACCTCGGCCTGTACGCGGAAGAGATCAGCCACACCGGAGAGCAACAGGGCAATTTCCCCCAGGCTTTCACCCACCTTGCCCTGATCAGCGCCGCCTTCAATCTCGACCGCGCCCTGGGGTGACCTCCCCCGCTCCGCGGTCTGCAAGAACCTGACGATGCGGCAGCTCGGCCCGCTGTACGGCTTCCCGCCCCACCGTCGTACCTGGCGAACCTGGGCTGGCAGATCCTGCTCACCATGGGCCTGGCCACCACCGCCCTGGGCGTCATCGCTCTGGTCCGGCCGGACGCAACGCTGCGGGTGCTCGGCGTGCTCTTCGGCGTCTATCTGCCGGCAACGGGCGTTTTCGAGCTGGCCGGCGCCTTCGGCACGCACGTGCCCCGGCATCTTCGGGTGCTGCATTTCCTCACAGGCGCGTTCTCCATCCTGCTGGGGTTGATCTGCTTCCGGGGCGCCCTGGAGTCGATCCTGGTGCTCGCCCTGTGGATCGGCTTCAGCTGGCTGCTGCGCGGCACCATGGAGACGGCCACTGCGGCCTCCGCCCAGGACATGCCGGCCCGAGGCTGGCACGTGGCCTTCGGGATCATCAGTGCTCTGGCGGGCATCGTGCTCATCGTCTCGCCGTTCGCCTCGATCGCGGCACTCCTGCTGGTGGTGGGCATCATGGCCATCGTCGTGGGGCTGACCGAGGTGGGCCGGGCCCTCATGATGCGCGTCGAAGTCGGCCGTCTTGCTCCGGCCCCCGCCCACCAGCGACGCCCCCTGTTCCACCGTCCACACCCGCAGCACTGATCGATCGCCCCGCCGCCCGCTCGGTACCCTCCCCGGATCACCGGATCACCGCCGCCCACCACGATCGCGAGTGATCCCGCACCTGTCCGGGGACGTCCGCGCCGTGCCCGGTTCGGCTTCGGTCAGCCGGGAGGACGGCCGTGAACCGTTCGCCCTACAGCCGAGGCCACCCGCCGGATGGCGCCCCAGCCTGGCGGCCGCCCGGCGTGCGCGACGCTGGGCCGATGGCGGGGAACCCGCACCCGTAGCGTCCCTGGGCTGATCCGGCACCGCACGGGAGTCGGCAGGGTGACGGCTTCACCGTCCAGCCCGACGGGGACGACCGGGACGTCGGCATCGACGACAACCTCCTCAGAGGTGGCCAGATTGGTCAGGCCGTGCGTCTGCCCACCTCGCAGCCGGGCGACCGTCTCAGCGGGCGTCTCGGCCCTGGCGGCCAGTACCCCGAGGAGCCCGGAGTCGAGCTGCGTACGCCTGCCGAGTCCGGCCGGGTCATCGACCTGGTAGGGGTTGTTGCTCACCAGCACGGCATCCGGCCGGTCCACAGTGAGCAGCCCTGCGCGTACCACCAGCTCTGGGCCCGCGTGGCGAGCCAGGAATTCCGGGAGGATCCGCACCACGGTGCCGATCTTGTCGTCCCGATAGGCCGGGTCCTGCACCAGGGCGGCATACGCTCCGAACGACACGTTGTTGACGAACGCCCGCTCGCCTGCGTACCCGAGATCCACACGCAGCTCGACGCCGTCCGTGAGGGCCTCCAGCGCGGCCGAAGGGTCTTCACGGTCCAGGCCGAGGTCCATCGCGAAGTGGTTGCGGGTACCGGCCGGGACGACCAGGAAGGGGACACCGCTCTGCGCAGCCACCCCAGCGACCACTGCCTGCGTGCCGTCTCCGCCGGCCACTCCCAGCAGGTCCGCACCGTCATCCACTGCGCGTCGGGCGACAGCCACCAGATCCCGGGGCCGGGAAGGATCAAGCAGGAGGACCTGGGCCCCCAACTCACGGGCTCTTTCCGCGATGCGGAAGCGGCTCGCCTTCCCTCCTCCCGAACGGGGATTCACAATGAGATACGGCCGCCGTGCAGCGGCCACCGGTCGGAACGCGTTCTCGGTCATGGCAACCGCCAGCAGGCCGCGTTCATCAGCCCGGTGCCCGTCACAGTCGCAGGCGCCGGCACAACTGCTGTTACTACGCCCGCTGCTGACTGTGCCCTCGGCCACCGGCCCGGTCCAGCGATCGCACCGGTCACCGTCTCCATGACGTTTCCTCCGACAGTTACGGCCTGCGGCACCGGCCCGGTCACGTTGAGGGCGGTACTCACGGGTGGGGGGTGATGACGGCGCGTCCTTGGATCTTGCCGTCGTGCAGGAGCCGGTATGCCTCGTTGGCGCGTTCCAAGGGGAAGTGCTCGACCAGCATCTTGATCTTTTGCTGCTGGGCGAGAGTGATCATTTCCATCAGTTCGGGAAGGGAGCCCCAGTAGGGCGAGGCGACCGAGCACTCGTGCGGCGGGCTCGCGAAGTTGACGGGCAGGACTCCGCCGCCGAGACCCACGATGGTCAGGTGGCCAAGCATCCTGGCCACCTGAGCAGCCATCCGCAGGGTCGGATCTATGCCGACCATGTCGAGCACGAGCTGAGCGCCCTGTTGTCCGGTCATGTCCTTGATGCGTGTGACCGCCTCCTCGCCCGAGAGCAGAGCCTCGTCCGCACCCATGCGCTGAGCGGTTTCCAACTTGCCGGCATCGGTGTCCACGGCGACGACGGTGGTCGCCGCGCTGAGCGCTCGGACCATCTGGATGGCCATCTGGCCCAGCCCGCCCACCCCGATCACCACCGCGGTCGAGCCCGGCCCCAGCAGGTGGACCGATCGCTTGACGGCGTGATAGCTGGTCAGTCCCGCGTCGCTGAGCGGGGCAGCTTGGCGGGGGTCGAGATTGCCCAGTGGAATCAGGAATCGCGCCGCCGGGACCCTCAGGTACTCGGCCATTCCGCCGTCGTGACCGCCACTCAGGCCCCCACCCTGACCACTGGCCTTCTGGCAGTAATTCTCCCGGCCCTCCCGGCAGTTGACGCACGTCCCACAGCCCCAGGGACCGTAGACCATCACAGGGTCTCCGGGCGCGAACCCAGTGACCCCCGGCCCCAGGCTCTCCACCCATCCCGCGTTCTCATGGCCGAGCGTGAAGGGTAGTTCTGTGGCGAACCCTGGTGGTGGTCCGGGTGCCTCCATGATGTGCAGATCTGAGTGGCACGCCCCGGCGCCCCCGACCTTCACCAGGACCTGTCCCGGCCCGGGCTCGGGCACCGGCACCTCGCGCAGCTCGGGCGGTTGCTGCCATCCGACGAGTTGAAAAGCCTGCATGGCGATCCCTTACGCACGCTGGTTCAGTCGCGGATCCCGTCGATGTCGACCAGGACGTGGCGCGGGCCACGGAAAATCTGGTTGTGGCGGTACGGCGGTGGGTCCTCCACGAGCCGGGGATTCTCCACCCGGCGGACGAACTCACCGACCGCGACCTGGACCTCGAGCCGCGCGAGCGGAGCGCCGAAGCAGAAGTGGATGCCCTGGCTGAATCCGAGGTGCTGGTTGTCCCGGCGTTCGAGGTCGAGCTCGTCAGGGTTGACGAACCGCTTCGGGTCGCGGTTCGCCGAGCCGTATGCCAAGAAGATCGGCGCGCCCTTCGGGATGGTGGTGCCTGCGATGTCGATGTCTTCCACGGCGGAGCGGGTGTGCCAGAACTGGACCGACGACTCGAAGCGCAGCAACTCCTCGACCCCGGGCACGATCAGCTCGGGCCGGCGGCGCAGCTTCTCGAGCGCCTCGGGGTGCCGCAGCAGGGTGAGCACGCTGTGGGCGATGAGATTGACCGTGGTTTCGTGCCCGGCGAAGATCAGGAGCAGGGCGTTGCTCGCGAGCACGCCCTTGGACATCCGTCCCTCCGGGCCGTCGTCGTTCACCATCGCCGAGAGCATGCCCGGGCCGGGCTGCTGGGCGTACCGGTCGAGCAACTCAGCTGCGAACTGCCCGAACTCCTGCACGGCCTGCCGCCCCCCGGCCTGTCGGCTCTGGATCTCTTCGGAGGCGGCCTCGGGGCCGAAGTCCAAAGCATCCAGGGCCGTCTCGATCCAGCTGTGGAAGCGCGGCTCGTCTTCCAGTGGCACGCCCAGGATTTTGCAGATCACGGTCACCGGCAGGGGGTAGGCGAACTCGTCGACGGCATCGATCCGGGTCTTGCCCTGCATGCTGTCCAGGAGGCCGTCCACGATGCGGCGGATCTCGGGCTCCAGGTCGGAGATCAGGTGAGGTGACTGGGGAGGGCCGACGAAGTGCGGCGTCATCATCCGGCGATCTCGATCGTGCTCGGGCGGGTCGCAGGTGATGATGGTCGGCTCGGTCAGCGCCTCCCTGATCGGCTCGGCCACCGGCTCCGCGGAGCCTTCGTCCTGGGCCGCGACCGGGACGGGACACTTTCTTGGATCCGAACTGACCCGGGGGTCGTGGAGCAGCGCGACGACCTCCCGGTAGGTGCTGACGACATAGGTTCCATCCGGCTGCCTCGCCACCGGTGTCTTGCGCAGTTCCTCGTAGAAGGGGTACGGATTGGCGCGGTTGGCGTAGCGGAGGGCCTGCTGCCAGGGGGTTTCCTCGACCACGAGGCTCCCCTCCTTCTTCCTGTCGATGCGGTCCGCTTGCACGCCCATCCGGCGGGCGCGTCAACGAGGGCGAGGCCGGAACTCGGCCCTCCGCTCGCTCGGGTCGTGGCCGGTCAGGACGACGTCGGGGATCGCCGTCGGGACGCCGGGTTGCGGGAACTCGGCCGGCATCGGCTTCATGTCCGGAG
The DNA here is from genome assembly GCF_000717345.1 of Streptomyces lydicus. GTDB lineage: Bacteria > Actinomycetota > Actinomycetes > Streptomycetales > Streptomycetaceae > Streptomyces > Streptomyces lydicus. Next base: position 54,721 of record NZ_JNZA01000019.1, read on the forward strand.
GCTGGTCCCAGCCTGGCGGCGGAGGCGGGAACGGACCCGATCGCTCGATCAGATTCCCGTAGTGCTCCAGCCACTTGCCGTGATCGAAGGTGACGGCGGCGACGATGCGGCCGCGGCGGCCGTAGGCGGCCGCAAAGTGGCGCTCCTTGACGGACCCCTGTGTGAAGACGATCTCGTCAGCGAAAGGCGGCACGCCGACGGACTTGATGTTGACGCCGAACTGACCGGACCAGAAGCCGGGCAGCAGCAGATGCGGGCGATAGAGGGGCTCGAGGTTCACCATGTTGTGGGCCGCTACCTCGGCGCCGAAAACGGCATTGTCCCAGTGCTCCATCGCGAGGAACTGGTACTCGTACAGCACATGGGGCGCGCGTGCCACGTCCCCTGCCACGTAGATGCTGTCGGTGACCACGCCGTTGACGTCGAAGGCGCGACCGCCGGCGTCGCAACCCACGCCCCAGAAACCGGAGGCCAGCCCGGCGCCCTCCAGCCATTCCACGTTGCGGATCGACCCCAGCGAGGCCACCACCACGTCGGCTTCGACGGTGGTTCCGTCCGAGAGATGAGCACGCCGCACGTGTCCGCCGGAGTCGCCCTCCAGCGACGACACGCCCAGCCCGCAGCGCAGGTCCACGCCGTGGTCCCGCTGCATCTCCGCGGCAATCTCAGCGATCACCCCGCCGAGCGCGCCGACCAGCGGCGCCGAGCCCCGCTCCACGACGGTCACCGGGAGATCGAGTTCCCGGCAGACCGACGCCACCTCCGAGCCGATGAACCCGGCGCCGATGACCATGACCCGCGACGGCGGTGCGGCCAGCGCCTTTTGCAGCTGGGCGGCATCATCACGCGAGCGAATCGTGTACACCCCGTCCAGGGCCGCCTCGTCCGGGTTCGGCCACTGTCGCGCCCGGGTGCCCGTGGCGATCAGCAAGCGGTCGTACGGGATGTGCTCGCCGTCGGCCAGGCGCACCTGCTTGGCGGCCCGGTCCAACCCGGTGGCCGTCACCCCGAGCCGCCATTGCGCATTCACTTCTCGCAGGCGGGGCAGCTTGGTGTGATCGGCCGGCACCCAGCCTTTGAGCACCTGCTTGGACAGCGGAGGACGGTCGTAGGGCTCGTACGGCTCGTCCCCGATGATGGTCAGAGATCCGGTGAAGCCCTCCCCGCGCAGGGCTTCAGCGGCCCGCAGTCCGGCCAGGGACGCACCGACGATGACAATCCGGCCATTGGCCCTGAACTCGCGCACCAGCTCTGCGACCGTAGCCCGCACGGTCATGACGTCTCGCTCTCGCCTGCGCCGTCCAAGCGGTCGATCACGATCGCCTGCACGGGACACGCCGCAGCGGCTCGCTCAACCTGCAGGCGCCGCTCGTCATCGGGGTTCGGCTCGTAGGTGAGCGCCTCCTGGCCAGTCAATCTGAAGTCCTGGTGCGCCAAATACACGCATTGTGCGTATCCCTGACATCGATTCAGGTCCACGGCGATCCGCATGGGCAGACTCCTTCCGATCTGCCGCCCAGCTGGACAGCCCACCCGTCACCCCCGGCTGAGCACCCGTATGTTTCGCTCTTCTCCGCCACGGCGGCGCATACGTCCGGTGAGCGTCACGGTCCGAAGGTCGCGGTCCGATCCGATGGCATCGGCATCAAGGTTGCCCCGCCGTTCACCTAAAAATATCCTCGCCCCGTCTTCCGACGCCCGCAAATCCGCTGTTCCGGAAACACCTCTCAGGTCAGCTGTAGTTCTTGATCTCTGACTGTGTCGTGCAGGCCCAGGGGGATTCCGGAGTGCTTGCCCGCCCTGGAAACGGTCACCGTCGTCATGGGCGTTTGCGGAGGCGATACGGCCCCGCAGGCTGAAGCCGCTGCGCTGATCACGCCCTGATACGCCCGGTCGCCGCCCGGAGTTGTTGTGAGCTTCAACGAAGCTCTGCATGAGGGCGTCCGCTCCGCGTACGCGAAGATGCTCCATGGTCGCCATAGATCTGGGGATTCCAGTTTTCCGCGCACGGCTTTCAGCGCCTCACAACCAGCATGCACCGTGTCAGACCGCAGGGTTGCTTCATCCCGCAAAGCCCGGCATCGAGTCTCCCGGGTCCGCTCGCCAACGGCCAGCAAACGAATGGAACCTGGGCTTTACCGGCCTCGCCCCTTGGAAGCGTTAACCGCATATCGTGGTTGACCCTGCGCGCGCAAGGTTTGATCCTCGATCCAACTCTCCTCGCGGCGCAGAGATGATTTTCGAGTGAATCGGGCATGGTCCCTCTTTCGCGAGGGCGGTGTTAATTCCCTCTCGAAGGGAGGTCCAGCGGTTGCTCCTTGGGGCGTGTCTCGCTGTGGCTGATCAGCCTGGAACGCACTGCGAAGCTCTCTTCTCGACCGTGGCAATCAGTCCCTGGACTCGCAAAACGAGCACGGGGCCCGTTGGGAGTGTCCTAGAGCAACTGCTTCCCGGCAGCCACAGCCTTATCGGCCGCGTCGGCCACCGCTGCGGCGTCGGCGCTGGACATGCCTTACAGGCAGCATTGGCCGCGTCGATGACCGCGTTTCGGGACTTCCGCTGTTGGTCGTTGTTGATGAGCGGGTCCATGGCCAAAGAGAGGGCGTAGATGTGCTCGTCCGTGTGAATGAGCGTCTCCCTGTCCCGTTCAGCTTGGGAGAGTGCGTCCTGTGCCGCGTCGGCGTCCTTGTCCGCCGCGGATGCCTTGTCCTCGGCGTCCATGTACGCGAGTTGTTCCTTCGCGCAGGCCACGGTGCTTCCGCTGCGTGCATCCGAGGGTCTGCTGGTCGGGTACGGCCACTACCTGCCGTTCTCCCTCAGCGGCGGCGGTCAGCTGCTGCTGGATCCGGTTCTGGCGGCTCAGGTGCCTGGACGAGGAGCTCGCAGGTGTTGACGCTGGGCCAGCTCTTCGTCGTCGACCAGGGTGAGCATGGGCTGACCCGGGGCACACATCATGGTGACGAGGAAGCGGCTCCGGGAGTCCGTCCGGTTGTTCCCGTCCTGGTAGTGGATGACATCGCCGCCCGGCTCCCAGAACGTCTCCCCCGCCTTGATCACACGCTCGGGCTCGCCTTCCAGCTCGAAGAGCATCTCGCCCTCCAGCATGTAGCCGAAAGCGGGTCCCGAGTGCCGGTGCGGAGGGGTTCCGGGGTCCCCGGGAGGGAACTCGATGAGGACGGTCATCGCCTCTGCGCCCTCCGGAACGGACGGGGGTTGCACCGACTGCAGCACAGTGAGCGCCGTCTTCCATGCTTCCGAACGCGGTGGGCTCTCCGTGCTGTCTGCTGCCGGCTCGTCGTTGGACATGGTGAGGCCTCCAGTGGTGGGCCGGCTGGTTCAGGAGAGCCAGTCGCTGTAGCGGGTGGGGGCGATACGGGCGTCGCCCTTGGCGATCAGCGCATCGCCCGGAACGGCGGCGAACATGCCGGCGGTGTCGTCGGTGACAACCGTTCGGCCGTCGGGATGGGCGTTGAGGGTGATCCGGCCGAGTTCGTCGAGGGGGAGGACGTCGGGCCCGGCGATGTCGAGGGCGCCGTTCAAAGGCGCGCCGACAGCGACTTCGGCGACGGCGTCGGAGACGTCCTGGGCGGCGATCAGCTGAAGCGGGGTGGCGGCAAGGCGGACGGTGTCACCCTCGGTGGTCCACGACAGGACCGCGTCCATGAACTCCATGAACTGGGTGGCGTGGACGATCGAGTAGGGGATCGGCCCGGCCTTGAGGATGTCTTCCTGCAGGACCTTGGCCCTGTAGTAGTCGAGGCCGGGCACCTGGTCCGCGCCGACGATCGAGAGGATGACGAAGTGGCCCACCCCGCCCTTCTGGGCGGCGGCCAGAAGGTTGTCCATCGAGGTCTGGAAGAACGCCGGTGAGGCATCGTCGAAGGTCGGAGAATTCGTCAGGTTGATGAGGACGTCGGCGCCGGCCACCGCCTCCACAAGGCCCTGCCCTGTGATCACGTCGACACCTGTGGATTGCGAGTGTGGCACGGCCTCGTGCCCGGCCGCGTTCAGCTTTTTCACGACCACCGACCCGATCAGGCCGGTACCACCGATGACTGCGAACTTCATGGGTCACCTTTCGTCGCGCACCGCCAGGTCATGCGTCAAGATTGCGACGATGCGGTGCGCGGCGCACCCGGACCATGCGCTCCCGGGCACCCCGGGTGGCGCTGCGTGCAGCAGGACGTTGCCCGGACCGTGGACCGCATACGTCTTGCGCCACGGCGTCACGGCGTCAAGGCGTCAAGGCCCGATTCGCTTCCGGACATCGGCTCGGGACCCGGGCGCCGTTTCACTGTGCGTCGGCCCGTTCTCATTGAGTGCGGGCGCCGAGGGTTCCGGCGATGTAGTCCGCCAGGCGTTTGCGTAGGTCCTCGCGTGGCACCCCCTTCTCGCCGGCCAGGTATTCAACGAGGTCGGCTCGGGTGGCGGCGAGGAGTGCGTGGGCGGCGAAATCGGCGGAGTCAATGGCGGCCAGTGCCGGGAGCTGCTTCAGCAGGTCCCGGAGCAGGGTGTGCCAGCGCTCGTAGTGGGCTGTCCGGTAGGGGCTGTCCGCGCCGGTTGCCTCCAGGGCCAGCGCGAGGTGGCGGTTGTCGAGCTTGAAGCACAGGACGGCATCGAGCAGGGCCGGTACGCGCTGAAGGGGTGGCGTGGCGGGTCCCAGCGGCGGCGGGCCCTCTTCGACGGCGCTTCTGAGTGGTTCGAGTCGCGCCTCGCACAGGGCGCGGATCAGCGCGGTGCGGTCGCCGAAGGCGCGGAAGAGGGTTCCCTTGCCCACGCCGGCCGCTGCCGCGATGTCAGCCATGGTGACGTCTTCGGGACTCCGGCACTGGGCGAAGAGGGTGTCGGCGGCCGCGAAGACGGCTGCCCGGTTGCGGGCCGCGTCCTTGCGTGGCTTGCGTTCAGGCACGGGGCACCTCCGGTTGCGAAACGGACCGTCGGTCCGTATCGTTCACCGGGAAGAAACGGACCGCTGGTCCGTATCGTACGGGATGGAGAACCCCATGGTCGCCACCACCTCACCGGCGGATCTGTACCGCCACAGCCTGCGCCTGCTGCTGGACAAGGACATTCCCGCCTGGGTCGACATGTGGGACGAGCACGGCGTGATGGAGTTCCCCTTCGCTCCCCCGGGCTGGCCCCAGCGGCTGGAGGGCCGTGCCGCCATCGCCGCCTACATGCGCGACTACCCCGACCACATCGACCTGCACGACTTCCCCGACGTACGGATCCACCGGACAACCGACCCCGGGACCATTGTGGTCGAGATGCGCGGGGTGGGCCGCATGGTCGAGACGGGCGGCCCCTTCGACATGACCTATATCGCCGTGGTAGCCGTCCAGGACGGGCGCTTCACCTCCTACCGGGACTACTGGAACCCCCTGGCCGTCCAGGCGTCCGGCCTGGACTTCGCGGGGAGCAGCGTCCGATGACCGCCACCGGCACCACCTTGGTCATCGGGGCCACCGGCACCACGGGCAGCCGTACCACCGCGCAGCTGATCGCCGCCGGCCACCGGGTCAAGGCCGCCAGCCGTCGCGCCACCCCGCTCCCGGGCGCGGAACCGGTCCGCTTCGACTGGTACAACCCGGCCACCTTCGGCGACGCCCTCACCGGAACCGACCGCGTCTACCTCGTTCCGCCCGTGGGCGACCCGGACCCGGCCGCCGTCATGCTGCCCTTCCTCCAAAAGGCCCGCACCGCCGGCGTACGCCGTGCCGTACTCCTCAGCTCCTCGGCCATCCCCGAGGGCGGGCCGGCGGTGGGGGCGGTGCACCAGGCCCTGCCCGGCCTGTTCGACGAGTGGGCGGTGCTGCGGCCGTCGTGGTTCATGCAGAACTTCACCGGCACACACGCCCATGCCGACAGCATCCGCGAGCACGGCGTCATCCTGACCGCCGCCGGGACCGGCCGGGTCGGATTCGTCGACGCCGACGACATCGCCGCCGTCGCCGTACGTGCCCTGACCGACGACCCGTCGCCCGACACCGACCTGGTCCTCACGGGACCGGAAGCCCTCAGCCACGACGACATCGCCGCGATCGTCACCCAGACCACCGGCCGCCCCGTGGCCCACCGCCACCTGACCTACGACGACCTGCGTGACCGGCTGGCCGCAGTGATGCCGCTGGAATTCGCCACCATGCTGGCCGACATGGACCGCGCCATCGCCGGAGGAGCTGAGGACCGCATCACTGATTCCGTGCAGCGCGTCACCGGGCGCCCACCGCATGACTTCCGGGCGATCGCCGAACGGGAGTTGGCTCTCCAACGAGCTCGGGCACGGTAGCGATGAGACGTCGAGCTCTCGATCGTTGATCACGGCCGTGTGGTGCGGAATGGATCTCGCGCAAATGAAGTGCCTTGGTCCTGGAGGCGGTGTCGGCAGGGCCGGCTGAGCACTCTGAGCGCATGGGGGCTTCACCATGAATCGTGTCGGATGAGTCAGCGGTCCCCCCTGTCGATGCCCCGCGGAGATGGCCGATGCCGCGAGGGCCGCGGCGGACTCGTGTCGCGGAAGCCTAACTACGCATGGGGAGAGCGTCGGTTCGCGGGTCAGTGCATCAGTACGCTCAGGAGAGAGGCACGCAGGAACCGGCGTCCGCGGTCGTGCCGCGCTGATCGAGCCGGCGGGATACGGGCACGGTCATTCCTCCTTCGGGCACGCGGGCCGTCGCGTGCTCCGGTGGTTCCGCCCCGGGGGGGGAGGCTGGTGGGTGATCACCGTTCTCTGATCCGGCCGGAGACAAGTCCGGCGATCGAAGGGTGGGCCTCGGCGGCGTAGTACTCGCGACCTCCGCACAACACCAACCGCCGCATCTCTTCTCATGTCGTGGCAGCCCGCTACGACCGTGCTGAAGCAGGTAGTCAGCCTTCACGTCGGCGTTTGCGGTGCAGCTGCCGGTCTGGGTGGACGAGACTGTCGAGGCCCCCCACGGCCGCCCGTATATGCGCCGGCTCTCCTGGGATGTTCCGGCCCGCACACCACCAGGAGAGTTTCCCTTTCGCCTCACGCGGATGCATGCCGAGGTCGTGCTCGTCGCACAGAGGCCATGCCTGCCACAGGCACTCGGTGACGGATTCCTGTGCGGCGTCGGTGATGGCTGCCAGGGCGAGGGCAGGGATGTCCACCGAGTCCGGATCGATGGCGTTGCCGTGCCACTCGCCGTTGGCCAGGGCCACGTAGACGTACTCGGCCACGCCCTCGTCGTACGAGGGAAGGCCCAGCAATTGCAGGGGTCGTTGGTCTGGCAAGGTCACCGCAAGGTCCCTGTTGACAACGGCAAGAGCCTCGTCCCACAGCGGGTACTCGCCAAGCGCCACCCGACGGGGCGCAGGGGGATCGAAGAGAGCACTCATGGGGAACATCCTGCACGGCGGTCGGACCGCGCTGTCCGTACACGACGTCGCGAGAAGCGTTGGTCACTTACTGTGACGCCTTGCCCTTCTGAGATCGACATGACATGGACTGGGAGACACCGACGGGTCGTGGTGCTAACGGTCGGCTCGGGAAGTTCTTCGGGGGTTGACGTCCGGAGCTTCAGGAGGAGGCGGCTTTGAGGAGGGTTTCGGCGGCAGTGGTGCGGGCGTAGAGGACGGAACGGCCGGCGCGATGGGCGCTGACCAGACCCGCGTTGCGCAGTACCGTGAGGTATTGGGAGACCCGAACCCACCCGAAGCCACACCAGACAACGGCGCGGCAGGCGGGAATCGCCCTCTCCCGGGCGAGGATTTCAATCCGTAATGCCATCCGGGACCTTGCCCGTTCGACGCCACCTCGTGTGCCGTCGTGGCCTCCAGTCCGAACGCTGACAGGGCGTTTGCGAGGACCCCTGGGTGCAGGGGTCCGTACGGACCGTTTCGGCCAGCTCCGATCGGCTTCCTGTCGCGAACAGTGCTGCGCTGACGAGCGTGGTGAGCAGGTCGATGTCGGAGCCGGCTTCGAGTCGGACCGTGATCCAGCCGGATGCTGTGGGCAGCTTGAGGGCGCTCGACTTTTGCAGTGCCGGGCGCAGCCGGTCGATCATGCCGTGGGTCAGGTGTACGTCGACCTCGTTGCCGCCATGGAAGTGGACGATTTCCTGGGTGCCGGCGCAAAAGCAATGCCGTGCCCCGCAACGCGCACGACCCCGCGAGAGCATCGGCCAATCGGCGAGACGTGCGTTCGCGTGTTCGGCCAGGTTCATACCGTCAGCGTGCCCAATCCCGACCCAAGGGAATAGGGCTGCGGCGAAGGGATCTCGGAACCGGGCGGGGTAGTCGTCCCAGCGGGCAAAGCCGTGCACAACTCTTCGCATCCACTTCATCGGCCGTCCACCGCCCCGGTAGCCATCGGGCTGAGGCTGGTACTTGGAGGAAGCCGACATCGAGATGTTCAGCGCCGCGCACGCGATGGGTAACCGTCGAACCGGCCTGCAGCCGACACGGGGGGCCGCAGGCCGGTTCTCCCTGCGGAGTTAGATCCGACGGAGACGGGATGCCGCACCTGCTGCAACGTCCTCCTCGACGGAGCAGCCAGAGCACCGCGGCATCGAACGGGCGCTGGCTGCAACCGTAGCGTTGACGACTGGTGGACGAGGCGGGCGAGGCCGCGATCTGCTGGCTGGGCCGCACGTCCATCACCTGAACTCCCTTTGATTTGTGATGAGTTCGGTACGTGCCCGGAACCGCCATTCCAGACGGTACCGAGCGTGCAGGGCGGGTGTGGCCGTGATCCATGTGAATTGCCGTAGGTCGCCATCGTCGGCGCCGACGCGCTTCCCCAGTTCTGCTCGTCGCGCGTTCGCTCGGGATCAGGCCGTCAGCGGCTGCCCCGCTTTTCTCGTCTCACGGTTGAGCGCCTTCAGCGCGGCGGCGTGGATCTCCGAGAAGCTGGGGAACGGTTGGATCGTGTCGCGCAGCACGTCGAGTGGGACGCGGGCGCGGATCGCCAGCGTGGCCTGCTGCATCCACTCCCCCGCGTCGGGGCCGAGCGCGTAGGCGCCGGTCAGCCGTGCACCGTCGCTGAGCAGTGTCATGAAGCCGTTCGAGTCGGCGTAGGCGTGTGTGTAGGTGGCTGTCTTGGGGATTTCCGTAAGCCGTGCGGTCGCGCTGAACCGAGCCTCGGTGGCGCCTACCGCAGCGGCCTGCGGATCGGTGTAGGTGACACGCGGGACCGCCTCGTAATGGGCTTCGCGGGGCTCGCCGAGGATGTTCGACGTGACGACCTCGCCCTGGTACTCGCCGACGTGCGTCAGAGGCCAGATGCCGGTGACATCACCGACCGCCCACAACCGCTCCCCCGCCCGCATGCGCGCATCGACCGGGATCCCCCGGGCGTCCGCCGTGACGCCGACGGTCTCCAGTCCGATCCCCTCGACGCGCGGGCGGCGGCCGGTGGCGACGAGCAGGCAGTCGCCACGCAGCTCCCCGCCGTCCTCCAACTCCAGGACGAAGTCCTCGCCGTCGCGGTGTGCCCTGGTCGCAGGCGTGCCGAGTACGAACTCGATGCCGTCGCGGCGCAGGGCCGTGGCGAGCGCCTCGCCCAGCGGTGCGGGCTCGCGTGCGAGGACGTGTTCGGCGGCCTCTACGAGGACCACCTCGCCGCCGAAACGCCGTACCACCTGCGCCATCTCCAGTCCTGCCGGCCCACCGCCGAGCACGATCAGCCGCTCGGGCACCGCCTTCATGCCGGTTGCCTCGCGCGTGCTCCATACGCCTTCGAGCTCCCGAAGGCCGGGAACCGGCGGGACGACGGGGTCGGCGCCGTTCGCCAGCACGATGTGCTCGGCGGTGTACCGCGCCTCGTCGACCTCGACTGCCCCGATGCCGGCCAGGCGACCTCGGCCGCGGAGCAGAGCAATCCCCTTGTCCGCCAGCCACTGCGCGGCTCCGGCGTCGGAGTAGCTGGAGACCATGTAGTCGCGCCAGGCCAGGGCGGCCTGGACGTCGACCTCAGCGGTCCCCGCCGCCTCACGCGCGCCCTGCACCGCCTCCCCCGGCCGCAGCAGCGACTTCGACGGAATGCAGGCCCAGTAGGAGCACTCGCCGCCGACCAGGTCTCGCTCCACGACCGCGACGCGCAGGCCCCCCTCGGCGAGCGCCCCCGCGGTGTGTTCGCCCGGCGCGCCTCCGCCGAGGACGATCACGTCGTAGTCATTGATCGTGCCGGTGCCACTCATCGCATCCTCCGTTCGGACCCGCGTGCTGCTACCACCGTCGCTCTTCTCGTGTGGCGTCGCACCCGTGCAGCACACGACCTGAGGTCCGGTCCGCGGCCTGTCGAGCGCACGACGAAATGGCCCTGACCTGCGCTTCACCTCCGCGGCCTCGACCGCTGAGGCGGCCGACAGGTGATCAGTGGCCTGAAGCGCCACGATGGGAGCAGAGACATGGGAGCAGAGACCGATGTCCGGAGTACGGATGCCGGCGGAGAAGACCGGGCCCCTGACCACGACACGACCCTGAACAGCGGTGTTCCGTCATGACTGCAGCTTCTTGCGATCCCGGCCCCTCGCCTCGCCCCGATCTCGCGGGGCAGACCGTCGTGGTGATCGGGGCCAGCGCGGGGATCGGCCTCGAAACCGCCCGCCAGGTACGGGCCGGTGGCGGCAGGCTGGTCCTGGTGGGCCGCAACCCCGAACGGCTTCAGGAAGCCGCGCACGAACTTCAGCCGCTCAGCACGGCCGCATTCGATGCGAACGACACCGACCGGCTCCAGCAGTTCTTCCAGGAACTGCCCGGACCTGTCGACCATGTGATGGTGACGGCCGGCAGCCCCTCCTACCGGCCCTTGTCAGACATGGATCTCGACGCCGCCCGTCGGGAGTTCGCACAACGGCTCACCGTCACACTCGGCGTCGCCCTCGACTGCCGCGACAAGGTACGCCCCGGAGGCACGCTGCTGTTCATGAGCGGCACCGGCGGCCGGCGCCCCGGCGTCGGCATGGTCATCGTGTCCGCCCTCACGGCCGCCCTATCCGCCCTCACCGCCAATCTGGCGCTCGAACTGGCGCCGATCCGGGTAAACCTCATCGCTGCCGGATTCGTCGACACACCCCTGTCCGCCTCGCTCCTCGGCGATCAGCTGGAAGCCCGGCGCGAGGAACTGCGCGCCACCCTGCCCATCCGTCGCGTCGTCGGCCCGTCTGACGTCGCCGCCCTGGCCGTCCACCTCATGTGCAACGACGCCCTCACCGGCGCCACGTACGACATCGACGGCGGACAGCAGCTCCTCCCTCACTGACGACTCCGAGCATGTCCCGGACGAGTCATCCCGCGGGCGTATGGGAAGGAGCTGGAGGCCGACACGTCCGAGATCTCGTCCACTGACTACCAAGGAGGCTCCACCGCACCGCGGTTCGAGCCCTACCGCAACATCGAGATGGTGGGGGTGGGATCGGATCCGGACGATGCCGTGGGCGGGCGGCCTCGCCCGCAATCGCCCGCACTGCCTGCACCTGGTGCCAAGGCTGGGCTGGTGCGCTTTGACAACGACGGCCACCTTCCACCGTCAGCGACACGAGCTGCCGGAGAGGGCGTGCGCAGGCTGCGCCCTCTCCGCACAGCACGGAGCACCCGTATGAACACCGGTGGCGGCATTCTTCGGCGAACGCACGTCGTCGTCGCACTACGGCGGCCGGGACTGACGATAAGGGAGCGAACTCCGGAGAACGAGGATCTTCGCCATGGCGCGGAACGCTTGTCGCGCGGCTTTCCTGCGGCAGCTCCGGTCACCGTGGCGAAACGGGAAACCGCAGCCTGTGAGGGGCTCCAGGACGTACGCAGGTCGGGGCGGAAGTGGAACGAGGAGGAGGAACAAGTTCAGCGGGTAAGCCACACCCAAACGGCGCCGCCGAGGAAGATCACGCTTCCGGTAAACAGGCCGACGTGAGAGCGGCGATGCTTCCTGGTGGACACCCTTGCATTCTCGGGCTGTTCGGGCAGATAGGCGACCGGTACATGGGTTCCAAGATCCATCCCCATCCTCGACCCCGTCGCCACGGGCGTGAACCTGACGGGCCGTCCCTGCCGGTCGGTGAACTCGATGACGGGCGTCAGATGGTCATCCGCCGGGGCCATCTTCTGGTCCACCACCAGCCCCTCGGTGTGCACGCCGTACCGACGCAGCCGCGCCTGCAGCCGCGCCTCCCGCACACCGCCCCACAGGCACAGCAGGCTCGCCAACACGGCCAGCACGAAACCGATCACTTCACGTGTCGTCATCCGTCCCCTGCCATCCCTCGTCCGGCCCCACCCGGCACGAGCCGCACACCAGGATGACGCGGACCCGGCCCCATGGTTCACGAAAGTGCGCGGGCACACCGGCTCCGCGGGCTTACCCGGTCGTGGCGGGGGCCCACGAGGGCCGGCAGCCGCCTTCGCCATCCGGCAGGCGACCGCATGCCCCCGTTGAACCTTCGCTGAGTCGAGCCGGCCAACGAGTCAGTGCAGTCAACTGACCAAGCACGCCAGGCTCGCTGATCCGCCGGACAGGCCCTAGCGTGGGAGGGTACGGCGGTTCGCGCACGTGGTCCGGTGTGCCCGCGCGGCCGGACGGCCCTCGACGTGGAGGTCCGGGATGGAATCTGTCTCCTTCCTGCTCGTGGCCGTGATCCTCACGGCTCTGGCCTTCGACTTCACCAACGGATTCCACGACACGGCCAACTCGATGGCCACCTCCATCGCCACCGGGGCGCTGAGCCCCCGGGTCGCCGTCGCCGTCGCGGGTCTGCTCAATCTGGCCGGCGCCTTCCTTTCCACGGAAGTGGCCAAGACGATCTCGGGGGGCATCGTCCAGGACAGCGAGGTGTCCCTGGTGATGATCTTCGCCGGGCTGATCGGGGCGATTCTGTGGAATCTGGTCACCTGGCTCCTCGGGCTGCCCTCCAGCTCGTCCCACGCGCTGTTCGGCGGGCTGATCGGCGCCGTGTGGGTGGGGGCCGGAGGTTCCGCGGTGCGCTTCGGCACGATCATCGAGAAGATCGTGATCCCGGCGATAGCCTCGCCGGTGGTGGCCTGCATCGTGGCGGTGCTGGCCACCTACCTGGCCTATGTGATCACCCGGAGGACCTCGGCGTACGCCGTCGGGAAGGGCTTTCGCGCAGGCCAGATCGGGTCGGCGTCGCTGGTAGCGCTGGCCCACGGCACCAACGATGCCCAGAAGACTATGGGTGTCATCACTCTCGCACTCATCTCGAGCGGGGTACTCAGCCATGGGGCGGGACCGCCCTGGTGGGTGGTGCTGAGCGCAGGGTTGGCGATCTCCCTGGGCACCTACACGGGTGGCTGGCGGATCATCCGGACCATGGGCAAGGGGCTCACCGACATCCAGGCCCCACAGGGCTTCGCCGCCGAGACGAGCGCCACCGCGGTGATCCTCGCCTCCTCGCACATGGGATTCGCGCTGTCGACCACCCAGGTGTGCACGGGCAGCATCCTCGGCGCGGGACTGGGCCGCAGGCTGGCACACGTGCGCTGGGGAGTCGCCGGGCGGATCGCGGTGTCCTGGCTGCTGACGCTGCCGGCCGCGGCCGCCGTGGGGGGCGTGGCAGCGTGGGTGGCCGACCAGGGCAACGTGGGGGTGGCCCTGGTGGCGTTCGTCGCGATGGCCGCCGCGGCAACCTTCTACGTGCTGTCGCGCCGCCGCCCGGTGAGCCCCGAGAACGTCAACGAGGTACCAGCACCCGTTCCGGAATCCACCGCCAGGCCGGTCGCCTGAGCCGGCCCGAGCAGCCGGGCCCTGGTCGAGAAAGAGACCACGGAAAGGGGCAATGGGATGGACATCAACTGGAGCACCCTCGCCGGGGTCTTCGCCGTCAGCCTCGGGGTCACCGTGGTGGTGGTCGTCATGTTCTCACTCGGCCTGGCCGCGTGGGCCCGCGCCGGACACGGGCAGCCCGCCTCCGACGTGCCCCGGGGCCGACACCAGAAGATGGCGACGTCCGCGGCAGTGCTGTGCTTCGCCTCCTGCCTCGCGGTCGCGGCCTACGGGATCGACCTGATCGTTCCCGGCTGACCCCGGCCGTGCGCATCCAGGGTGAGGAAGGCTTCGTGAATGTGGTCGCACTCTCGCAGCCGAACCGCAGCCGGCGGAACCAGTGAAGGTGGGTCAACGTGCCCTCCGCGAGCCAGCGTTGGGCGCCCAGGCGCGCTCAGGCTGGATCCGTGCTCGGTGCTGCGGCGGACGAGGAACGGCTAGGGTCATCGTCGGTCGCCGCCCGGTCAAGTGGCGGCGAGCGGGACGCCGGTAGCACCGGTGATTCCTCGCTACCGCTACCGGAGCTGCTGCGGCAGGTGCTGGTCGACGACCGCACCTTCGACGTAGGCGGGGTGTTCTACGAGAAGCTAGGTGACTTGTTCGCGGACAGCGTTGTCACCTGCCCTCACGCCCGGCACCGCGGCCAGCGCCGCATGCTCCAACCGGCCTTCCAGACAACACGCATCACAGGCTACGCCAAGATCATGGAGGAGCAGATCGCGGCCATGGCCGTGTCCTGGCACGACGGAGAGACGTTCGAGGCGTTTCCGGTGGGTGATGCCGTGGGCGGCGCACCAGGCGGTGGCCCGCAGGAAGGCGGCATATCTGGGGGCGGTCTCGTCGGGGAGGTCTTCGGCGTAAGCGTGGCGGGAGTGGTGGTCCAGGGCGGTGTGCGGGTAGGCGTGGCCGGCGGGTGCGCTCGTCGAGCGGCGTTCAGCGGCACAGGGTGCGCAGGGTGGTGAGGCAGTCCGCGGCCCGGCGCTGCGGGTCGGTGTCGGTGCTGGCCCAGGCGATCCGGGCGTCCGGCCGGATCAGGACGGCGGTGACGTCCTGCCAGATCGCTTGCGCCGCCTCGGAGTTGACGGCTCCGGCCCGCTGCTCCAAACCTTCCGCGGGGCACGGTGTCCGCGTCCCGCCGAGGTCCAGCAACAGTGGTCGGCCGTGGTGCATCAACGGGTGGGCGGTGGGTGCGTCGGCCGCGTCGAGGGCAAGGCCGGCCAGTCGGGTGCCGTTCAGCGGGTGCGCGCCGGGTGTGGTGTCGGCGGGGAGCGGGTCGTCGAAGCCGGCGAGCCGGCGGGCCCACTGGCGGTTGGTCTGCGGTTCGGCGAGCGCGGCGGACCAGACCTCGCGCAGGGCGATCTGCTCCGGGCTCGCCGCGGCGAACAGGGCGAGCTGCGCGCGGGTGTTGTCGATGACGGCGCGGGCGGCCGGTCGGCGCTCCGTGTCGTAGCTGTCGAGCAGTCCGTCGGCCGCCCGGTCCTGGAGGGTGGCGGCCAGCTTCCAGCCCAGGTTGGTGGCGTCCTGGATGCCGAGGTTCATGCCCTGCCCACCGGCCGGGAAGAACATGTGCGCCGCGTCCCCGGCCACCAGCACCCGTCCGGCCCGGTACCGCGTGGCCTGGCGGGTGGCGTTGCCGTAGCGCGACAGCCACCGGGGGTTGCGGATGCCGAGGTCCCGTCCCAGCAGCGTGCGGGTCTGCTCGCGCACCTCCTCCAGGGTCAGCGGTTCGCCGGTCCCGCGGTGCATGGTGGCCGTGGAGAGTCCCGCCAGCCGGTGGACGCCGTCGCCGATCGGGGCCGCCAGGAACGAACCGGCCGGCCCGGTGGCGGCGAGCGGCGCGGTGAGCGGATCGTCGAGCTCTATGTCGGCGAGCCACCCGGTCAGTGTGGTGTCCTGGCCGGGGAAGTCGATGCCGGCGGCCTGTCGTACCGCGCTGCGGGTGCCGTCGCAGCCCACCACCCAGCGGGCCTGCACCGTCCGGTTGGTGCCGCCGACCCGGATCACCACCTCGACGGCGTCCGGCCCCTGGGTGAGCGAGACGACCTCCTGCCCGCGCAGCACCCGGGCGCCCACGGCGACCGCGTGCTCTTCCAGGAGTTGCTCGGTGACGGACTGGCCGAGCGCCAGCATGAAGGGGTGGACCGCCCCGACGGTGGAGAAGTCCAGCCGGGTGGTCGCCGCCCCGAAGTGACCGGTCGGCACCGGGGTTCCGCGTTCGATGAACCGCTGCGCGAGGCCGCGGGTGGCGAAGGTGTCCAGCGTGCCGGCCTGCATGCCGACCGCGCGCGACCGTCCGTCCGGTGCCGCCCGGCGCTCCACGACGGCCACCTCCACCCCCTGCAGGCGCAGCTCCGCGGCGAGCCAGAGCCCCACCGGACCGGCCCCGGCGATGAGCACGTCGAGCATGGCAACCACTTCCTTTCACTCTTGTCCAATTGCGTTGTGCCCCGCTTCGAGCGCCGTCGGATGAGACAGACGCCGACGCACTGTGCAGCAGCGGGGGGTTCGGGCATCGCTCGGTTTCACCTGCTCCGACCAGCGGAGCTGACAGCCGCCTCCGTCGCGGCGGGGCGGCGTCAGGACGATCGCAGGCCACGTGGGGCAAGCCCGGCGGGACAGGCCCGGAGGGGAAGCCGCGATGACCGGATCGTCACCGACCAGCGCACCGCCCGACGATTCGACGCCCGACGGGTGCGCAGTGTTCGCTTCCCCGGCCGCCGGCAGCGCGCGCCGCGTTACGCGGCATCGGCGAGGATCCGCTCCACTGCCGGGGAGCGAGGCCGGAAGACGTCGTTGAGACCGATGGCGCGCAGGGCGGGAGCGAGTTCCCGCATTTGCGCGACGAGGGCCGCGTACTCGGGAGTGCCCTCGGTGAGCTCGTCCAGTCGTTGGGCGTTGGCGACGAATGCGGCCACCGAACCCTTGCGGACGGTCAGCCCGTTGATCGCGGTCGAGTCGATGCCCTCGGGCAGGACATCTTCCGGGCGCACGGCGGGCTGGTGCTGGTGCTGGTGCTGGTGCGAAGACGAGTGCGACATGACTGTCCTTTGCGTGCTTGATGTACGTGCTTTCTGCACGCAGATGACGATAGCAGGACTCCGTGCTTCTTGCACGTATCATCGAGGGGTGAGTAAAACGACACGTGACAGCACGTCCGCCGCCCGCGTGGCCTCAGCCATCGGGGCACTGACCCTGCGCGCCACCCGTGCCGGGCTCTACGGCCGGCTGACCTCCGGGGTGGAGGGCGTGGACGCCACGACCTACCCCGTGCTGTCCGGGCTCGCCCGCGTGGGGCCCGTCACCGCCACCAAGCTCGCCGAGGCGATCGGGATGGACCGCACCGTCACCACCCGGTACGCGACCAGGCTGCAGGAGGCCGGGCTGATCGCCCGTCGTCCCGACCCTGCTGACGCCCGTGCGACCAGACTGGCCCTCACCGTCGAGGGCGAGAGGGCAGTCACGGCGTTGCGCGGGGCGATGGAGTCCTTCGTGGCGGAGGAGATGGCGACGTGGCCGCCGGATGAGGCCGCCGCCTTCGCCATGCGCCTGGAACGTCTGACACAGTCGCTCGCCCAGGGCGAGGTGGACCGTTCGCGCTGATGCGGGCTCAGATCGAACGAGCGCCCCAGACGGGTAGGCCGGCTGGAAGCTCACTGAAAATGTCGGGAGTTTTGGCTCCGGATCTTGTGGTCCGGAGCCAGTCTGGTGGGCATGCAGGGCGAGCGGGCCGGGGAGTCGATCGGGCCCGATGTGCGGGAGACCTGCCGGGAGTTGATCCTGCCGGGCAGCGTCTTCGCATTACTGGCCGAGCACCGCGAATTACTGTTCCCGGCGGTGATGTTCGCCGATATGTATCCCTCGTCCAACGGGCGGCCGTCCATGCCGCCCCAGGTGCTGGCCGCCGCCGTGGTGCTGCATGGCCTGTCGGGCTTCGAGACGGTCCTGGAACTGCGCTGCGACCTGCGATGGAAGGCCGCCTGCGGGCTGGGCCTGCTGGATACGGCCTTCGACCCGTCGCTGCTGACGCACTTCCGGCGCCGCCTGCAGCGTTCAACGGCACCGGACCGGCTGTTCAGCAAGGACAAGGAGGTCGTGGCGGCCACCGGCGTACTCAGGGGGAAACATCGGCGAGCCCAGGACTCGACCGTCTCCGAGGACGCGGTGGCCACCCAGGGCACCGTCACCCAGCTGAAGGTCTCCTCCGCTGGCATATTCGCAGGTCAGCGAGTTGCCGCCGCTGCACCGCCAGCAGACGAAGAATCTGCTGGCAGGTTGCTGGCCGAGGAGGGCGGCCTCACCAAAACGACACCTCGGCAGGACACCGGCGTTGCCGAGGGGGCCGGCGAAGGTGGTGGGGGCCAGCGGGACGCCGCCGAGATTCGCGGGCACCGGCTGACCGCGCGGCGCCACCGCTCCGAAGGAACGGCGGGCACCGCGTCGGCCGTGGCGAGAGTCGCGGTTATCTGGAGACGGCCTTGCCCCAGCCCTGGGCAATGTCCTCCTTGGCATAGTCCATCTGCGACTCGGTCGGGATTGTCGGCGCGCCGGAGACCTTCGGCAGCTTGGCGGCCGCGGTCTTGTCGAGCGTGCCGTTCTTCTCCATGGCGACCATCAGGGCGGGGCGGGCGTAGCCCTTGAGCCAGAGGTTCTGGCCCTCGGCGCTGTAGAGGTACTCCTCCCACAGCCGGGCGGCCGCCGGGTGCGGGGCGTCCTTGTTGATGGCCTGCGAGTAGTACTGCGAGAACTTGCCGTCCTCTGGGACCGCGACCTGCCAGTCGAGTCCCTTGCCCTTGAACTCGTCGGCGTACTTGGCGTTGAGGTAGTCCCAGTCGAGGACGATCGGCGTCTGGCCCTTCAAGATGGTGGCCGAGGTGGACTGGACGGGCGTGTAGTTGCCGTTCTTTTTGAGCTTGGCGAAGAAGTCGAGGCCGGGCTGGATGAAGTCGAAGGAACCGCCGTTGGCGAGGGCGGCCGCGAATACAGTGCCGAAGGCTGAACCCGACTTGGTGGGGTTGCCGTTGAGCGCGACCTGCCCCTTGTACTCCGGCTTGAGCAGTTCCTTGAAGGTGGTCGGGCAGGTCTTCACGCGATTGGCATCGCAGCCGATGGAGATATAGCCGCCGTAGCCGTTGTACCAGCGGCTCAGCGTGTCCTTCTGGCCGTCGGGGATGTCAATGTAATCGGCGACCCTGTACCGCGCGAGCAGATCCTGCTGGGCGGCGCTGTACGCGAAGGAGCTACCGAGGTCGAGGACGTCGGGCGCCCGGCCCTGGCCCTTGCGGGAGGTGACGGCGTTGATCTCGTCCTGGCTGGCGCCGTCCGGATTCTCCACCTCGACCTTGATGCCGTACTTCTTCTCGAAGCCGTCGATCAGCGCACCGTAATTGGCCCAGTCGCGAGGGAGCGCAAAGGCGTGCAGCGTGCCTTCCTCTTTGGCTGCCTTGACGAGCGCGTCCATGCCTCCGAAGTCCTTGGCCGAGACCGCGGTAGCCGCGCTCTCCCCGTCGGAGCCCGCACCACAGGCGCTGAGGACGAGTAGGGCGGCGACGATGCCGCCGGTAAGAACGGCGGACCTTGGCAGGATCTCGGTCACGGTATCTCCAGAGGGGTACACAAGGGGGCACAGTGGACGCACGGGATTCACGTGGGGGGTGAGAACTTGTCTGAATGACGCGTCCGAACAAGTTGGCCATAGTAGGCACGCTCCCGATGTTCGGTCCGTAACAACTTCGAAACTCTTGGCTACCATTCCCGCACATCCATGGCGCGCAAGGACGTGTCGCGGTGCCTCATCCACGCTGGTCGCGCTGTGCGCACAACGCACCACTCTGTGCGAGAGGGGGCATGGCGGCACGGCACGAGGAGATCACCGAAAAGCTGCGGCGGGCTATCGATCGCGAGGACTACGCGGTCGGCAGTCCGCTTCCCACGGAGGCCGACCTCGCGGCGCGCTACGGCATCTCGCGCGGCACGGGACGTCAGGCCGTCGCGGCCCTGACCGTCGAGGTGCTTCAAAGATCACCGCAGGGCCTTCGCCGCGTGACCCTGACGAGCCGCCACAGCCAGAGCTTGCCGAGCTGTGCGGCTTTAGCAGGTGGCTGACAAGGAGCTTTGGCCTCGGCGTCAGCACCCGGTACTCGAAGTGTCCGGTGCGCCGGCGAGCCGCAGAGGGTCTGAGCGAAGTCCGGACACGCCCGGCGGTCCTCACCACCGCGTGCTTCACCAGGCGTGGACTCGGCGTGGCGGAGATCCACGGCCGGGGCTCGTCGGGATGCGGCGAACTACCGCGAGCAGATCTACGGGCGGCGCTGCTCGGCCCGTCAGCCGGATCACGGCTCATCATGTGCTCGATGCGCTTGCCCGGTGCACCTGGCACGTTGATCAGCCGGCGTGGCTTGTCCACGATGGCTCGCCGCTGATCCTTCCGATCAGCGTCATCCGGGCAGGAGACATCCTCCAGCCGGTGGCGGAGGTGAACAACGTTGCGCCCAGCACGCATACGCCCGCCGCCCTCGCGCCTCTGATCCAGCAGGAAGCGTGACCGGGCCAGTTCCGCGAAATCCTCCGCGCTCCTCAGGGAAGCAGCAGTCGGAAACCAGGACCGCGCTCCACAGCGGGGGCCGGGCCTCGGCCGAGAGCGCGGGTGCTCCCGATGCGGCTGGCGAAGCCGGCGCCGGGTCCGGATGGTGGCGGCGGGCCCAGCGGCGCCACGGCGAACGTGGAACGGCCAGCCGCTCGTCAGAACGGCTGGCTGTCGATTGGGCCGCCGGAGCCGGGCTTGAACGTTGTGCCGAGGTCGTACTGCGCGCGGATCCGGAGTAAGGCGCCGCGGCCTGCGGCGGGGGCATCCCCGACGTCCCCGGATCGATGGGACCGCGTCCAGCAGCGGCAGGAGGTGGGTGGCGTCGTGTCGGTTCCCGCCGGTGAGCGTGACGGCGAGCGGAGTTCCGTGACGGAGACAACAGGTCGGCCCCTGCGACGGGTCCTTCGCCGTTTCGCTTCCCCGCCCAGGCGTGAGCCGAGAAGATGACGGTATGACGGCAAGAATGAGATTTGTTGTTGTGTCGTTGGCGGTGTTGTGCGGCCTGGCCGCGGTGGGGCTGACGGTCCTGGCATTGATGGTGGACCTGGACACCGCCGATCGGGCCGGAAGCGTCGTCGGGGCGGTCGTCGGCCTGGCCGGGCTGGTGGTGTCCCTCTTCAGCCTGCACCGCACCGAATCCGATGCGAGCGGCGGCAGTCCGGTAGAAGCAGGCGGATCCCGCTCGATCGCGGTGAGGGGCAGCATCGGCTACGCCGGCACCGGTGACCGACGCCGCGGCGCGCGCCCCATCCATCCGGCCGCCGTACCTGCGGTGCCCGTCCCGCCAGGTGGCGCAGGCATGGAACCCGCCGAGCCGGTGCGCGCGCCGGGGGAGCGCAGTATCGCCGCCGGCGGGAACGTCGGCATCGCGGACACCGGTGACGAGGGAGGTGCGACGTGACCGCACGGTGGAAGCACCTACTCCGGCCAGCTGACGTGCAGGCCGTCGGAGAGAGGGCCGTAGCGATCGGCGGCAACGCCTTCGCCGTCGTAACTGGCGACAACAACACCCTGACTTTCCACCCACCCGGTCCGGACCTTCAGCAGAGATGGCAGGAATGGGACGATCTGGTCGGCAGGGTTCGACCGCCCCGTTCCCCATCGGCCCTGCTGGAGGCACACCGTGCCGTGGTCCCCTTCCGCGGACGGGCCGGCGTACTGGAGGAGTTGGCGGCCTGGTGCGCTGAGCCAGGCTTCGGCGTGCATCTGGTGTACGGGCCGGGAGGGCAGGGCAAGACCCGGCTCGCGCGCCACTTCACCGACGAACTGGTGCAGGAGCAGTGGAACGTCCTCTGGCTCGGCCGGCACGCCGCGGTCGCCGACCTGACCGCACTCAGCAGCCCGCCTGGCCCTGTGGCCGTGGTCGTCGACTATGCGGAAACACGCCCGGAGCAGTTGCTCGCCCTTCTGCGCGCAGCCTTGCGCAGCCCGGAGACGACACCGTTCAAGGTGTTGCTGCTGGCCCGGACCGCCGACGACTGGTGGCCGGAGTTGCAGGACCGCGCCCGCATCGAGGACCTGTATGCGGTGCGAGGCACGCTCTTGTCGCCGCTCGAGCAGCACGCCGACGACCGCGTTGACGCTTATCGCCAGGCTGTCGACGCACTGGCCGGTGCCCTGCCGCAGGTGCTGGGGCAGGAGGAGCACGACTGGCCGGCCCTTGCAGCGCGCGTGCTGGCTCTGCCCGCGCATCGGTTACACCTCCCGGGCATGGAGAGTGCGCTCACCTTGCACATGACCGCCCTCGCCGATCTGCTGGATGCCGCCGCGGACGCCGTCGACGAGGGTGGTGATCGCCCGCCACCGTCTCCCGACGCCCCCGGGTCGGCGGAGGAACGACTGCTGAGCCACGAACGTGTCTACTGGCGGGCTGTCGGCGAGGCGTCGGGCGTGAGCCGGACCAAGGACGTGGAGGCCGCGCTCACCGCCGTCTTCCTCTGCGGCGCGCACGACCAGCAGGAGGCTCACGCCCTCCTCGCCCGGGTACCGGGCCTGGAACGGTACAGCCCGAACACCCTGGACACCGTCAGCGAATGGATCGCCCAGCTCTATCCGCCGCCCGACCGGTCACAGGTCTGGGGAAGCCTTCACCCGGACCGACTCGCCGAGTGCTTCGTCGGGGGATATCTGCTCAGCAAACCCGAGCTCGCCGAACGACTGCTGGAGGGCGCCGGCGAGGCCCAGGCCACCCGCCTGCTGACGGTCTTCACCCGCGCAGCCGGTCACTCCACCCACCGTGGCCGCCTGGACGCCGACCTCACACAGCTGTGTGTCCGGCACGCGCACACGCTGGCTACTACGGCTATCGACGTGGCCGTTCAGGTGGAACGGCCGGATCCGCTGCTGGCCGCCCTGTACCGGCTGGCTGACGCCCCTGAACCTGACCCCGCGGAACTGCTCCGACTGTACGGGCACGTTCCGCGCCCCACGCACCGGCTGGCGGACTTCGCACTGCACCTGTCGCAGCGGCTCGTTCGGCTGCACCGGGCCCGGGCCGCACAGGATCCGGCGCACCTGCCCGATCTGGCCGGGCAATTACGCCTGTTGTGCGGCCGGCTCGGTGATGCGGAGCTCTGGGCGGAGGCGTACCAGACGGCCCGTGAAGCGCTTCGGCTGCTCCGCTCCCTGGCACGCCAGGAACCGCGCGTCTACGAGGTGCAGCTTGCCGCGTGCCTGCTGAACATCTCCGTGGCCCTGGGTCGATTGGGGCGGCGCGAGGCGTCCGTTTTCCCCGCCTACCAGGCCGTCCGGCTCTACCGGCGGGTCGGCCAGTGGGACGGTGGAGCGTCCCAGCCCGAACTGGCGCACGCCCTTAACGCCGTCTCCAACGCCGAGGGGGAACTTGGGCGGCTTCCGGCTGCCCTGGCCGCGAGCCGGGAAGCCATTGCGGTACGCCGACACCTGGTCGACCAACACGGTGACACCTTCCGGCCGGACCTGGCGGCTGCCCTGAACAACCAGGCGATCCGCCTGCAGCAGGCCGGTCGTGTGCACGAGGGGATCGGTGAGGCCGGCGAGGCCGTCGCGCTGTACCGTGCCTTGGCGCAGGACCGTCCGGACGCCCACCGTGCCGGTTTGGCCATGGGCCTGGGCACCCTGTCCTCGTGTCTGCGCGACGCAGGCCGACATGCCGAGGCGCTGCGATACGCCGAGGAGTCCGCGGACATCCGGCGTGAGCTGGCGAGCGAGCGCCCCGCCGCCTACTTGCCCGCCCTGGCACGAAGCTTGAATGCCCTGGCGATCGATCTGGAGGAGGCAGGGCACCAGGACCGGGCCCTGGCCACGGCCCAGGACGCCGTCGGCCTTTACCGCACCCTCGCCCAACGCGATCAGGTTGCGTACGGAGAGCAGTTGGCGACGAGTTTGAACACCCTGGCATGTCAGTTGGACAAGGCGGGCCGGGCACCGCAGGCCCTGGCGGCAGCTCAGGAGTCCGTGGACCTGTACCGGCCCATCGCCGCGACGAGCCCAGGCGCGCACCAAGCCGATCTCGCCATGGCGCTGAACACGCTCGCCGACGAGTTGGCCCAGGCCGGCCGTGGCGACGAGGCACTGGAAGCCGCCCGTGAGGCCGTGAGTCTCTACCGAGCACTGAGCGAGCAGAATCCGCGGGCCCATCTCGCGGCATTGGGGACCGCGTTGAACACGTTGGCCCTGCATCTGAAGGACCTCGGCCAGCTGGACGAGGCCCTTGATACGTTCGACGCAGCCATCGGTATCAGCCGTGACAACATGGCCGCTCCCCCGGCCGACTCTGCTCTCAGAGTGCTTGCCACCGCACTGGCGAACAAGGCGGTGTGTCTTTGCGGCCTGCACCAGCCGCAGGAAGCGCTGCACGCCGCCGAGGAGTCGGTGGACATTTACCAGGGACTGATGAGCAAGGAACCGCGAGCCTACGCCTCACCCCTCGTCTCAGCCCTGTCCATCCGTCATCTGCTTCTTCTCATCCTGGGCCGCACCGACGAAGTGCCGGACGCCCTGCACAAGACACTGCAGGTCCGGGCAGCCTTGGCACGGCGCGATCCCGCCGCCCACCGGCCCAGCTACGCCGAGGAGCTGACTCTCCTCGGTGTCACCCTCACCCGTCTGGGACGTCATGGCGAGGCGAGGGATCCTCTGAACAGAGCGGCAGCGATCCACCGGGAACTGATGTCCGAGAGCACACAGCACCGGCCGCTACTTGGCCAGGCACTTGTGGCCCAGGCATACGCACTGACCGAGGCGGGCCGTCACGACGAGGCACTGCCGGTCGCCGAAGAGGCCGTCAGGATCTGGGACTACCCCCCTCCGGTAGAACCCTCCCACCGAGCACTGCTCGTATGGGCCCTGTGCGTGCTCGGCACCCAGCGGGACGTCCACGGGCAGCCCGACGCCGGGGACACTCTGCGCATGGCCGCCGACATGGCCGCGGACCTGCCCGATGACGCGCTGAGCCCCTCGCGCGAGCAGCTGCAAAGCGCGACGCTGGCCAGTCTCGGCAGACATCTGGCACAGACCGCTCGGCCGGACGAGGGCCTACCCCTCCTCGCACAGGCGGTCAGCCTGCAGCTGGGTACGGATGAGGAGGCACAGTCCGCCCGGGCGGCCCTGCTGCTCACCTATGGCCACCACCTCGCCACCGACGCCACCGACCTCGACGCGGCCCTCACAGCGACCCGCGACGCCGTGCGCCTCTGTGAGGAACTCGCTGCGCAGAGCCCGGCGGTTCACGAGCACGAGGTGGCATGGGCGCTCGCCCACCTCGGCCTGCGTCTGACCGAGACCAAGCAGTACGAGGAGGCCGCACAGGCCACCGCCCGGGCAGTGGTCCTGAGCCGTCGGCTGGTGTCTGCAGACCCTACCGCCCACCAATTACGCCTCGCTGTCGCGCTCTACGCGCAAGCCCGAGCCGACTGGCAGGCCGGGACCGCGCAGGCGCGGGCTCGGGCGCACCTCACCGAAGCCCTCACCGTCCTGCGCGCTCTGGCCCAGCAGACCCCCGGGCTGGTCACCGCCTACCTTCACGACGCGGAACAGACGTACCGCAGGATGCACCGACCCGGTCAGCGCCGCATGGCACGGCGCGACCGCTCGTGACCACCTGACCTCATGGCTTCCCGGCCCAGGAGGACAGCCTGGTCATCACTTCACCATTAGCGTTTGACCGTTACCCAGAGGGTGAGGACATTGATCATTTCTGATGGGGCGCCGCAGTCCGTGCGCGTCGTGCTAGTGAGCACCGAGGACAGCTATCCAGAGGAACTGGAGGCGTACACGCTCGACCTGCGGAAGCGTCTGCTCGAGCTTGATGTCGACGATGTCGTGCTGGCGAGTTCGCCGGCCGACGTACAAGGGGCCAAACCCGGTGACGTGATCGCCGCGGGTGCACTCGTAGTCACAGCGCTCCCGTTCGTGCTGTCCAAGGTGGTACGGCTGGTGGAGAAATGGATCGAGCACCGGCCTGTTCGCACGGCGTTCCTCACGATTGGGGAGGACATCCTGGACTTGAATGCGCTCTCCTCCGCGGACCAGCGCCGGGTGATCGATGGGTGGCTTGCCCGGCAGGCGGGGCATCGGTCCGCGGCCGCCGTCCCACACATGTCCGAGCCCGTCCAGGATCCCGGCGGAGCCGGGGGAGAGTGAGACTCCGGTCGTGTCTCACGGACGGTTCGCTCTGCTGATTGCCACAGGGACCTACGACGATCCGGGCTTGCGGCGTCTGCGATCGCCGGCCCGGGACGCCGAGGGACTGGCCGAGGTGCTCGGAGATCCTCGAATTGGAGGTTTCTCCGTCACGACGGTCGTCGATGCACGCCACTACGAGATCAATCGTGCGATCCAGAAATTCTTCCGCAACCGCAAGCCCAACGACGTGCTGTTGCTGCACCTTTCATGCCACGGGATCAAGGACGAACAACATGGCGAGCTCTTCTTCGCCGCCCGGGACACCGAGCAAGATCTCCTTGACTCCACATCAGTGTCGGCGAAGGACCTGCGCAACTACGTCGACGACTGTCGTTCCCGTTCCATCGTGCTCCTGCTGGACTGCTGCTTCAGCGGTGCGTTCCTGCCTGGCATGAAGAGCAGCGACACCACCGCGCACGTTTGGGACGCCTTGGCCGGATATGGCCATGCAGTGCTCACGGCAACCAACCGCATGGAGTACGCCTGGGAAGGCAACCACCTCAGCGAGCTGGAACCTGAGCCGTCGCACTTCACTGGCGCCGTCATCGAGGGATTGCGCGCGGGCCAGAACGGACCGCAACGGAGACGGTCTGGTGAGCGTGCAGGAATTGCACGAGTACGTTTGCGAGGTTTTCGCGGCAACTCGGGTCAGACAGACCCCGCTCCTCTGGGCGAGGCAGGAAAAGCAGGGGCTGACCGTGGCGCACGTGCCTCGTGAAAGCTTCCACCCGGGGCATGCCGTGCTGCCGGTCAGCCCGCAGGTCGTCGCGCCCAGCCGGCCAGCGCATGCTTCGGCCGCAGTGGTACCGCTTGGGCTTGTGGTGCCCGACAGCTCGTTCCGGGAAAAGCCGTCACCTGCCGTTGGTCAGGCACAGGGCCAAGCCTTGACTCCCGAAAAAGTATCCGCCGTCCGATCACGGCTCCAGCGCATGGGCCGCGTCGTAGGTGTCACGCTCGTCTGGGACCAGCAGTCGCGAGCCGCGCGCCAAGCAAGGGAGACCCACTGGCTGAGACCACAGACCGAACTGATCGGCATCTGGCGATGGCCCTATCTACGCCGGAGTAAGCGCCGGGACGGCCTCGTCCTCTCCGATCTCGGAATGGGCCTGCTGGACGGCGACATCAGAGTCCTCGTCCCCTGGACCGACCTGCGATCACACCAGTTCACGGCCACCTACGAGGAGGTACCGACTGAGGAAGCGACTACCCGTCCCGAGTACGACCTCAGAATCACGGGCCCTCTCTTGAACTGGATCAGCCCAGGTGCCAACGGATACATGGGCGCCTTTGCAGAGGCCCTCACCGACATTGCGGCAAGTGTGCGTTATTGAGGGATCTCTGCGAGGTGTTGCCTCACCCGCGATCGCTGCGGTGACCTGGGCGGCGCCCTCTCCCTCCGGGGCCAGGAGGTCGAGCGTCAGATGCGGCAGCGGCCGCCGGTCGGCCGGCAGCGCTGCGGCGTCCTCGGGGCGGGACGGCTGCCCGGTGGCCTCCGTGCTGAAGTCGGCGTAGGCCGACAGCAGGGCGTCGGTGGCGGACTGCCGCACCGGCCGGATGGTCACCGCGGGCACTCATGGGCGCCGCTACGAAGCCCTGGTCACCCTCGCCTGCCTACGACGCCGGCTGCCCTGACTTTGCGGACCCGACCTGGCCCACCGGTACGTCCTTGCCGGTGAGCTGCGCCCGAATGCCGGTCTTCGTCACGGAGATGTCGCGCAGCCGAATGTCGCCCGGCAGGTTGTCCGGCAGCTGCGCGGAGAACTCCATCTGCTGCGCGACCTTCGGCTCCCGGAGTTTCTGTAGGCCCTGGATGAGCGAGGGATCGATGCCGGTGGGCTCGAGCAGCGACGGATGGTCCACGAGCGTGTCCAGCACGCGGCCCTTCATCATCTGCTGCGGAAGGACGTGCTTCCCGGTCGCCTGTTGCAGCTCGCCCTCGTCCATCTTGTCGGCGACGGGTGCAGTCAGCTGCAAGCCACCGCCCTTGCCCGGTACGTACGTGAGCAGGCCGGGCACCACCACGCGCGTGTCCTGCACGGTCATGCGCAGGCCGCGGTCCCCGGTGCGCTGCAACTGCGCACGCCCCCGGATCTGGGCCTGCTTGCCGCCCACCGGCAGGTCGCCGCCGGCCAGCACCGTGTTCTTCTCGGGGCCGGGAACCAAGTGGATCTGCGACGCGCCCACTTCGCGGTTCAGGTCCTTGAAGTCCAGCAGGACGTCACCGCGCACCCGGCTCAGCACCGCACCCTTGACCGAGGACGGCAGGCTGCCGACGATCCGGATGTCGTCCACCGTCCCCTTCACCTGAGCGACGGAGACCGGCCCGGCGTCGACATCGGGCACGTCGACCTCGACGTGGTCGATGTTGCCCGCGAGCACCTGCCCGATGAACGGGAAGCTGTCGATATGCACCTCGGGCTCGGCGCGTAGCTTCAGCGCCTTCTGCACCTGCTGCGCTGCCAGGTTCTCCGCATAGAGCACGGCCCACCGGTCCCCCAGCGCAAGAAAAGCAAGAACGACGGCCAGCGCGACGACCACCTTCGCGGTCCTCCGCACGATCCGACGCGGCTTGCGCCCGGCCCGTGGGTGCTCCTTCCCGTCGCCGGTGACCGTGTTGTCAGTGCCTGCGTCGGCTGCCGTTGTGGCTCCAGCTGCGCCGGCGACGCGAGTGTCGGCGCCAGTTGCCGTGACCGAGCCCGTGCCGCTGTCGGCTGCGGTAGCGGTAGCGGTAGCGGTGGCAGTAGCGGCGGTACTTGTGCCGACGTCAGCGCGGGGGCCCGAGTCGGTGCCGTTGTCGGTGACGGCGGTGTCGGTGACTGTGGCGCTGCCGGTGGCTGTACCGGAGTCGACGCCGACGGTGTTGCCCTGGGTCGACGAGGCGTCCGGCTCTTCGCCGCCCGGGGCCGACGGCTCGGCCGGGTCCTGGTTGTCCGAGGCCGGACCGTCCTGGGGAGCACGGCTCGCCGGTACCCGTGCCTTGGAGTCTGCGGAAGGTTCGTTGGAGAGCATCGCCACCATGCGACCACAGCCCAGGCACTCGAACCAAGTTGTGGAGTACGGGCAGCTGATGCAATCCGCCGGCTTCGTGCGCACTGAGGAGGTCACTGAGGAGGTCAAGGACGCGTACAACGCGGGCGAGCCCGCCGGTGACTGGGACACCTACCGCCTTCTTCCGCCTTGCCACTGCACGCGCCGGACACCGCTCGCCAGTACCGAAAAGGTGCAGGCCACCCTGAGGCGGCCGGACGCCGGACAGGCCCTAGTCGGCGTCCTCGGGGCGCGCGGCCAGGACACGGGTGAGCAGGTCGGTGAGGGTGGCCCGTTCCTCGGCGTCGAGGGTGGCGAACCACTGCTGCTCGCGGCGGGTCTGCTCGGCGAACGCCTCCCGGACGGCTTTCTCGCCCCTGGCAGTGAGGCCGGCGGCGACCGCGCGCCGGTCGTCGGGGACTGGCCGGCGTTCGACCAGCCCTTCCCGTTCGAGGGTGTTGATGGCGTTGGTGACCGCCGAGCGGGACATCGCCGAGATCTCGGCAAGCCTGGCGGGCTGGGTGGGGCCCAGCAGCCAGAGCTTGAACATCAGCCGGAAGCCGGGGAGCGTCCAGCCGCGCGGGCGGTGGATGTGGCTCTCCAGGTCGGCGACGACCAAGTAGGACAGGTGGAGCAGGTGGTAGGCGAGCGCGAATGCCTCCGGGTCGGCCGGTGAGGGCATGCCCGCCAGTCGGTCGCGAGCATAGGCGGCGTATCTGAGATCTGGTCGGTCCACGGACAGAGTCTTGCGCATGGAGGCTCGCCGCGAGATTGTTACGGCCATAACAATCGTCGCGGGAGGATGCTGTGCGGATCACGATTGCAGGAGGCGGCATCGGCGGGCTCGCTACGGCACTCAGCCTGCATGCGGCCGGACTCGACGACATCGTCATTCACGAAGCGGCCCAGGAGATCCGTCCGCTCGGCGTCGGGATCAACCTCCTCCCGCACGCGGTAAGGGAGTTGACCGAGCTCGGCCTGGCCGACCGGCTGGCCGAGATCGGTGTCCCCACCGCCGAGTTGGCGTACTTCAACCGGTACGGGCAGGCGATCTGGTCCGAACCGCGCGGGCTCGGCGCCGGCTACCGGTGGCCGCAGTACTCGGTGCACCGGGGCAGGCTGCAACTGCTGCTGCTGGACGCCGTCCGCGAGCGCCTGGGTGCACACTCCGTCCGAACCGGGAGCCGGATCACCGGCCTGCGCCACGACTCCGACCTGCTCGTTGGCGCCGACGGCATCCACTCGGCCGTCAGAGCCGCGCTCTTCCCCGGTGAAGGGGCACCGCCATGGAACGGGCTCATGCTGTGGCGGGGCACGACCTACGGCGAACCGTTCCTGACCGGCCGGTCCATGATCATGGCCGGAGACGGCACGCAGAAATTCGTCGCCTACCCGATCGGGGACGGACGGCTGATCAACTGGATCGCCGAGCGGCCGCTGGACGGCGAACCGCCTGAGCGCGGAAAATGGAACCGCCCCGCCAACCTGGCCACAGTCGTGGAGCACTTCTGCGACTGGAAGTTCGACTGGCTGGACGTGCCGGGAATCATCGCGGGAGCCGAGGCAGCCTTCGAGTACCCGATGGTGGACCGCGAGCCCCTGCCGTACTGGACAAGAGAAGACGTCGTCCTCCTGGGCGACGCCGCGCATGCCATGTACCCCGTCGGTTCCAACGGAGCGTCCCAAGCGATCATCGACGCCCGGGTGCTCGCCCACTCGCTCGCCACGACCGGCACCGCCACCGCGTACGAGGACATCCGCAGACCCGCCACCACCGCGCTCCAACTCGCCAACCGGCGCCAGGGGCCCGACGTCGTCCTGAGGCTCGCCCACGAGCGGGCTCCCGGTGGCTTCAAGGACATCGAACAGGCCGTCCCGCTCGCGGAGCGCGCGGAGATCGCCGCTTCGTACAAGCGCACCGCAGGCTTCGACCCGACCCTGCTCAACGAGCGCGCGTCGTGGAGCGTGCGGTGAACCTGAGGAGTCTCGCCGTCTTCGAGGTGAGACTGGACCCGATCCTCGACCTCGGCGACTCGCACTGGGGCCGCCGCCGAGTGATCAACATCGTCGGTGGGACATTCGAGGGGCCCCGACTGTCCGGGGTGATCCTGCCGGGCGGCGCGGACTGGCAGGTGCTGCACCCCGACGACGGCATGGCCAGCATCGATACCCGCTCCACGCTGCGCACCCACGACGGCGCACCTCTCTACCTCTCCACCAGCGGCGTACGCCACGGAAAACCCGAGGTTCTCCGGAGGTTGGCCACCGGAGAGGCGGTGGACCCTGCCGAGTACTACTTCCGGCTCTTCTGCCGCTTCGAGACCGGGGACGAGCGCTACCGGTGGCTGAACCGCACCCTCGCCGTAGCCTCGGGCGCCCGTACCTCCGAGGCCGTCCGCTACGAGGCGTACACCCTTGACTGACTGCTCGTTTCAGAATGAGTTGAGCGCGGGTCCTGTGCTCGGCGATCTTGGTCGGCAGGGTGTCCGAGTGCGTGCTGATCTTGTTCCGGACGACCTGTGGGCGCGCGTCGCTCCGCTGCTGCCTCCCGCTCCCGAGCGGCGCCACCGTTACTGCGGGCTCCTACGCGTTCCGGACCGGACCGCGCTCGCGGGCATCGTCTACGTACTGCGGACCGGTATCGCGTGGCGAGACGTTCCTGCCGAGACGTCGGCTGCTCCGGGGTGACTGCGTGGCGCCGGCTCAGCGGACCGAGAACGAGAACCGCATCCGGCTCGCCGCCCAGCATGAAGAGATCGTCCGTCTCCGCGAAGCCGCCCTCGGGACAAGCCGCGTGAGCCGACTTCCCGCACCTCGAACCACTGTGATCGGAACGTGCAGCTGACACGCGGGCATTGTCGGAAGCAAGGTGATCGAAAAGCGCTTGCGGACGGGGCTGCGCCTGGATAGACGTTACGGCGGAGCCCCCATCACGAGGGTGAGGGGCCACGACAGCGAGAGGAGGGATAAGCCCATGATCCCCATGATCACCGCGCTTGCGTCCTCCCGGGGCTCGGACCATCTCTGACCCCGGAGCGGACGGGAGCCTTCACCGGAGAGTGCCTGACCGTGAAACAGAACGACCTGACCATGCGTCCAATCACCGGACGCGAAGAACTCGACATCTTCTCCCAACTGCCTTACACCCTCAACGAGGAACTGGCGGACGACCTTGCCGCTGACCGCCGACGTCCGGAATGGATGTGGGTCGCCCTGCGCGGTGACCGCCTGCTGGCCAGGGCAGCCTGGTGGAGCCGGCCGGGCGGCGACGCACCACTCATCCTGGATGTCCTCGACATCGACGACAGCGCCTCGGATCCCGATCGCGTGGACACCGGGGTGCGACTTCTGCACACCGCAATGGCCGCCACCCTCTCGAAGGGGTCGCGTCTCCCTGAGTACAGCCGTTTCGTCCCGCCGGACTGGCGTGAGAACGCGGTGACCAGGCAAGTCGTCGAGGATCGCATGGCGGTATTGGAGCGGACCGGTGCCCGGCTGTTCGTCGAACGACTGCGTCTGGAATGGCGTCCGGAATCGCCCGTTCCTGAGCCCAGCAGACGCCTCGTGTTCCGGCCGGTTCACGATGCCAAGGAACTCGTGGCTCTCATGGCCTCGGTTCTGGACGGGACACTGGACGCACATGGCCGTGACGACCTGACCCGGATGTCCGTACGCGAAGCGGCCCTCAAGCACTACGAGGACGAACTCGCGCGCTACACCAGCCCACGAGACTGGTGGCGGATCGCAACGCTACCTCGTGGAGAACCAGTTGGGTTCGTCATCCCGGCGCACAACGGCTACAACCCGATCATTGCCTACATCGCAGTCCTTCCCACACACCGCGGCAATGGCTACATTGACGACCTTCTCGCCGAGGGCACCCGCGTCCTTGCTGAGCAGGACGTCCCCCGCATCCGCGCGTCCACAGATTTGGGCAACGTCCCGATGGCGAACGCCTTCCATCGCGCTGGATACGCCAATTTCCAACGCGAGATCAACATGACCTGGAGCTGACCGAGACGCGGGGGCTCCCACGCCGGTGCCCCCGCCCACTCATCCGCCGATCAGTAAAGTGAACTGCGTCGCACCGGCAAGGCTGGAATGCAACACACACCGCCCTCATCGTCGCGAACGTCGCACCGCCGGAACACCCATGCCCCATCACCACACGGTTCCGACCGCACACGACCTCTGCAGAGAAAAGCAGGACATTGGCGTGGTTCATCGGCCGCCGCCCCAGCGGCAACATCGCCGGTGCGATCCCATACCGACACCTCGGCGTCCAGACGTTCGAGGGATACGCCGGGACCTCCAAGGCCGGATGCCGGGCCGAAGCCCAACAGGAGGCTCTCCTGACCCGCGGTGAAGGGCTCTCGCTGATGGTCGACCGTCACGAGCATGAACAACTCCGCGGTCCCTCCGCGGAGGAGGCCCGCGTCCGCCTGGACCAGTTCGGCAACCGCGTCCACTTCCTCGGCAAGACCCCCAACGACGACCAGATGGCCAAGCTCACGGCACGAGACGACCCACGGATCCACCCCGGCCGCCTCGTCATCTGCACAAACCGATGAGGGCAAGAACCGCCTTTACGCAGGCGTTCGCGCTACTTGTCAGAGATCGACATGTCGTGGGAATGCTGGGCCGTCTTCGAGGATGCGCTCTGGGAACAAGAGGCAGTCCGGAAGTTCCGTCGATCGGCTTTCGGTGGGCGCTCGCGCCCTTCGGGCAGGAAGCGACGGAGCCGACGGGCATCCAAGCGGTGTAGCCGCCGAGGTCCGCGAGGCGGTGCTCGGGCTGGTCGACGAGGTGATCGGCGTGTGCGCAGGTGTACCGGCACAGCACGGTCAGTGAACCGCTGACTCTCTGAGTTCAGCGTTACGAAGCGTTACGAAACCAGCGATGGATGCCGCGTGACAGGCAGGGCCGACTGATCCTCGACGGTTCGCTCCGCCCGGCTGATCTCGGCCCAGACGGCGTCGAGAGACAGGCCGAGGGTGTCGGCGATCGCCGCGATGGTCGGGAAGGCGGGGGTAGCCACACGGCCGGATTCGATCTTCCGCAGGGTTTCTGGCGAGATGTGCGAAGCGAGCGCCACGTCCAGCATCGAGCGGCGGCCCCGGGCTCGGCGGAGCAGGGCACCAAGGCGCTGTCCGCGTTCTACCTCGGCGGGGGTGAGCGGCAACCTGACCATGACCCCATTCTAATACCGGTACAGTTAGACCGGGATAGTTATTGGACGCACATGAGAGGTCCCCCATGATTGAGATCCTGAACGCCGCGCAGCTTGACCGGGCGAGGGACACCGGCGCCCTGGTCGGAGACATCCTGCACACGCTGAAGCAGCGCAGCACGGTCGGGACGAACCTGCTGGACATCGACCAGTGGGCCAAGGAGATGATCACCGAGGCGGGAGCACAGTCCTGCTACGTCGACTACGCGCCTTCCTTCGGGCGCGGCCCGTTCGGGCACTACATCTGCACGGCCGTCAACGACGGAGTGCTCCATGGGCGGCCTCACAACTACACGCTGGCAGACGGAGATCTGCTGACTCTCGACCTCGCCATAGTCAGGGGCAGGGTGGCCGCGGACGCCGCGATCAGCTTTCTGGTGGGCAATGCCAGGCCGGCGGAGAGCGTCGCGATGATCGAGACGACCGAACGTGCACTCGCCGCCGGCATCGCAGCCGCCAAACCTGGGGCGCGCATCGGCGACCTCTCCCACGCCATCGGCACGGTCCTCAGCGAGGCGGGCTACCCGATCAACACCGAGTTCGGAGGCCACGGCATCGGCTCGACCATGCACCAGGACCCACACGTCGCGAACACCGGACGGCCCGGCCGCGGATACAAGCTGCGCCCCGGACTGCTGCTCGCCCTGGAGCCCTGGGTCATGGCCGACACTGCCACACTCGTCACCGACGCCGACGGTTGGACGCTGCGCAGCGCGACGGGCTGCCGGACCGCGCACAGCGAGCACACCATCGCCATCACCGACAACGGAGCCGAAATTCTCACCCTGCCCACGCATCTGCGTTTCGGCTGATCCACAGCCGCACCTTGTCGTCACCCGTTCAGCGCGGCCGGGTCCAGGGATTGGCCAGGCTGCGGTCGACGAATTCGCGAACCAGCTCCGTCATCGTGGATCCGCTCAGCACCTGTTCCCAGCGTTGCTCTTGCGGATGCGCGTAGCATCCGAGCACGAATCGGACGGCTCCGTCGACAGCTTCGGCGTCCTCCCGTACGCGGGGAGGCCGCATTTCCGCTCCTCGACGGTGTGCCTGCCCTCACGGTAGAACTACGGGGGGCCGCAGAGGCGTCAACTGGACGTCCTGCATGGCCTCTTGGCGCCCACACCTGCCGCGCGTCCCCGGTGTCTTTGCAGGTCGCATCCGTTCCGCCGGGTCCGTGCTGCTGTGAGGCCGAGCAGATACGTCCGCTCGACGTCGTCGAGGCGCAGGACACGCGCGAGTGATGCGAGGACCTGAGGTGAGGGGTTCGTGTCGCGGCCGCGTTCCAGTCGCAGGTAGTAGTCGGGACTGATTCCGGCGAGCAGGGCAACTTCCTCACGGCGCAGGCCGGGCACGCGGCGGTTGCCGCCGGGCGGGATTCCTGCCTGTGCCGGTGAGATCAGCTCGCGCCGGGCGCGCAGGTAGCTGCCGAGCCGGTTGCCGGGTTCCTCATCCCATCGTCGGCGGGACCTCAGGTATCGGGCGAGAGCTGGCCCGCCGGTTCGCCGCAGCGGGCAGCACCGTGGCCGTTGGCGGCCGCAGCCCGGAGGCCCTCGTGGAACTCGCCGGAGAGGGCTTCGGCACGATCAGCATCGATGTCACCGACAGTGCCTCCGTCGCATCTGCCCGTGACGCCGTGCTCGCCCGGTACCCCGAGCTGGACACCGTGGTGACGATGCCGGGCGTCATGCTCCTGGAGGACCTGCGGGACCCCGCGCACTTCGAGGCGGCAGAGACGACGATCGACACCAACCTGGTGGGCACCATCCGGGTGATCGACGCCTTCACCCCGCACCTGGTCCGGCGGGGCGCCGGCACCTTCATCACCGTCACCTCCGGCATCGCCTTCCTGCCTCTCCCGCCCATGCCCACCTGTGCCGCCTCGAAGGCCGCGGTGCACGCCTACTCCGAGGCACTGCGCGCGCAACTCGACGGCACCGGCGTCAGCGTCGTCGAACTCGTCCCGCCGGCCGTCGCCGCAGCAGGCCAGGAAAAGGTGAACCCGCATGCGCTGCCACTCGACGACTTCGCCACCGAGGTCATGCAACTGCTCTCAGAGGACCCCACCCCCCGCGAAATCCTGGTGAAGGGGGTCCTCATGCACCGCTGGGCCGAGCGCGACGGCACCTACGACGACCTCGTCGCACAGCGTTCCCAGGCCCTGGCCATGCTCCCCGGCCGCGAAGGCTGACCCCCTTCCCCCATCAGGGGGCGCATGGATCATCGCCCCCGGGCGCCAACGAGCAGCCACGCGCGTCCTGGACACGAAAGCCACCCTCAACCAGCCATCATGGCCTGCCGCGTCCGCGACGCCCGATGGATCATCAGCGGCTGGGCCTGCCCTACTGGTTCCGCAGCTGGGACCTGACCACTCACCGATGGCCCACCCGGAAGTTGTGACCCTCGCCTGCCCACTCGTGCCGATCTACCTCGACCCGCTTACTTCCGCCGCCCCGGCTATCGGGAGTGGAAGTTCAAGACACACCTACGGTCCTGCCTCGGCCTGGACCCCGGCGACACCCCACAGGCGCCCCCATCGCATCATGACTTCGCAGCCGGAGACGATGACCAACGGGGAGGGCGCCTGTGCAGTTCACTGCCGAGCATGTGGAGTGGGGCAGGGTGGACATCACCTTGGACGATTTGGGCTGCAGCCGGTCCTGGGAGGAGATCCACCGGGTGCGGGGCGTGGAGCTGAGGTGTCCTGAGTGCGGGGGGCAGGTCTTCGCCAGACTCTCCAAGTTGGGCACCCGCCACCTCTACCACCGCACACGCCCCCCGTCGTGCTCGCTGGCGAACGAGTCACTGGAGCACCACTTGCTCAAGCTGGAGCTGGTGACCTGCGCGCGGGCCGCAGGCTACCGGGCAGAGCTCGAAGTCGCTGCGCCCACCGGGGAGTGGAGGGCGGACGTGATGGTCTTCAGCCCGGACGGCGACCGGCTGATGGCTCTGGAGGCGCAGCTGTCGCCCATCACGGCGGAGGAGATCGCCGTGCGGACCGGTCTGTACGAGCGGGACGGGGTGCGGGTGTGCTGGTTCGGCTTCCAGCCGCGCCCGTGGGTGGGTACCGTGCCGACGCTTCTGGTCCGGTCCCCGGCCGACCGAGGGCAGGAGTGGTCGGTGAGTGCCGGCCTGGCTCGCTTACCCAGCGAAAACGCGGACTGGTCTCCGGTCGGTGCGACGTTGGCCGACGCGGTGTCGTGGATGCTGACGGGCCGAATAGTGCCGCACACCCCCCGCTCCAGAAGCCGGCGGGTCACCAGGCCGAACAGTTGGTACCAGTGGGCAGAGGGCTGGACCAGGTTCATGGACGACTCGTGGCGCATGTGGTGGACGGCCCCCTCGTATGTGGCAGCGGACGGCAAGCGTGCGGAGGAGGAAGAGGAAGCCAGACGTCAGGCCAGGGACCAGGCGCGGCAACGGGAAGTGAAGGAGCGGGAGAAGGCCAGGAAGAAGAAGGCCAAGGCCCGTGCGTACGACCTGTTCTGGGACCGTACGGGCCTGGACCAGCAGCAGTGGAGGTACTTCCGGGCCCTGGCGGAGCTGTACTTCAGCCGGAGTCTGGTCTTCGGCGCTCCGGATTCTCGCTACGGCGACGGCAGACCGGTGTACGAGCGCAGCGGACCCGAAGGTGAGCAGTGGACGCTCGTCGGTGTGGCCTGCCCCGATCCGCGCCAACTGCGGGACTGGGCGGAGGAGCTGGCCTTGCTGGTCCACTGCCACGAGTATCTCGAAGTACTCGCAAACCGGGCGTGGGCACCCTTCCAGATATACGTCTTGGACCCGGATATCGGCGCGATGTACCAGGAACGCGTACTGCCGTCCCCCCTCGACCTGTAGTAGCTGGTCGGGAGAGATCCGGACGGCTCGAAAAGCATCCCGTGGCGGGTTCTGCTCGTCGTCGACCCGACCTCGGAGTGGCCGGTGATACGGACCGTTGGCTTCGTTGTCGGCCGGCGGAGTACGGGGCCGGCTCCCAGGCGGTCAGGACTCACCTCCGCTCCCGCGGAGAGCACTCAGTGCCTGTTCCTGAACCGGCCGTGAAATCGCTGCGGTGGTGCCGCTCCGGTGAACGGTGCGGCAGAGCAGTCGTGCCGCGGTTCGCTCGTGATGATCGGTGGCCGTGCGCGGGGCATTGTCAGCTTTCAGGCTGTGCCTGTGCCGGTGGGACAGTCGCCGAAAGGGCGCGCAGATCGTCGAAGGCTTGGAGGAGATGCGCGTCCAAGCTCTGTGAAGGGTCGTCGATCCAGGCTCGGGCCGCTTGGTGGAAGGTGGCCCAGCCGGTTTGAGCAGCCAGGCCGGCCAGCCGGTCGGGGACTCCGCGCTGCCGCAGCGCCTCTGCCAGGGCATCGGTGAGCGACGCGGCCTTGGCCAAGTCGCGCTCACGGAGCGCTGGTGTCACCGCGATGATTGCCAGTCGTGGTTCGGCGAACGGGCGGTTGGCCTCGAGGATCCGTCCGGCTTTGGAGCGTTTCATGCGTGTCTTTGTTACCGGTGGTTCCGGGCAGACCGGTCCGGCAGTCGTCACTGAGCTCGTCGCGGCCGGCCACTCGGTCACCGGTCTGGCGCGCTCGGATGCCGCTGCTGCCCGGCTGGAGTCGCTGGGGGCCACGCCACACCGCGGCTCCCTGGAGGACCTCGACAGTCTGCACAGCGGCGCCACAGCCGCCGACGGCGTCCTGCACATGGCCTACGGCGGCGACTTCTCCGATCTCGACGACATGATGAGGCGGGACCGGACCGCGATCGAGACGCTCGGCCAGCCGTTGGCACACTCGGGCAGGCCGCTCGTCATCACCTCCGGCACCCTGGTCATGCCTGCCGGCCGGGAGACCACCGAGAAGGACGAGCCCGACATGGCCGGGATTGCCGCCTTCCGCATCGCGGGTGAGCGAGCCTGTCTGGACTTCGCCGCCCGGGATGTGCGCGCGAGCGTGGTCCGCCTCGCTCCCACCGTCCACGGCCCCGAAGACCACGGTTTCATCCCCATGCTCATCGCCACCGCCCGAAAGACCGGCGTGTCGGCCTACGTCGGTGACGGCACCAACCGATGGCCTGCCGTACATCGGCTCGACGCGGCGGTCCTGTTCCGCCTCGCATTGGAGAAGGCACCCGCAGGCAGCGTGCTGCACGGAGTAGCCGAAAGCGGCGTCACCCTGAAGAGCATCGCAGAGACGATCGCCCGGGGCCTGGATCTACCCACGGTCTCACTGACCCCCGCCGAGGCTGCCACGCATTTCGTGAGCCCGTTCATGGCCACGGCCTATGGCTTCGACGGGCCCGTCTCCAGTGCTCACACTCAGGAACTGCTCGGCTGGTCACCCACCCACCCGACCCTGCTCGACGACCTGGAGCACGGCGATTACCTGACCCGGCCGGCGTCCTGACCTCCTCACACCGATCCGGAACTCCCCGGCCCGGCTGACGAGTGGTGCCGGCGGCTCACCTCCACTTTCTGGGCGTCACTTGCGGCCCAGCGGGGTTGTCCGTGCCAGCACCCAGCTGCCTCGCACGAGCCCGATTTTGGTCTGACCCGGCCTTGGTGGGGTCAGCGGGCGAGGGAGACGGCGAAGGGCTGGAAGCCGTGTCGGCGCAGGACGTGGGGCACCACGAGGATCATGGCCTCGGTGGCGCGGGCCGTGGTGATGTCGCCGAGGTCCTCGATCCATGCGGGCTGCCAGCCCAGGTCACCGAGCAGGCCAGTGACGGTCTTCTTCGCGTGTTCGTCGTTGCCCGAGACATAGACGGTCGGTGGGGCGACCAGGGTGTCAGGGGCAGTCATGACCATGAACAACATGGTGTTGAGGGTCTTGACCACATGGGTGTCGGGGAGGGCGGCCTGGAGTTGCTCGGCGAGGCTGCTGCCGGGATAGCACAGGTCGCCGGGCAGGCCGTCACCGGCGTCGCGGGTGGCGTTGGAGACGTCGACGAGGATCTTGCCAGCGAGTTCGGTTCGCAGGCCGGCCAGACGGTCCAGGGCGCTGTCGCCGGGCGTCGCGTTGATCACGATGTCCGCGGTGCGGGCGGTGGTGCGCTGGTCGGCGAAGGAGACGCGGGGGCTTGTGCCTTCGGCGGCCGTTGCGGTCTCTTCCATCGGGCTCCGGCGGCCGAGGATGACGTGGTATCCGGTGGCGGCGAACTTGCCGGCGAGGTTGGCGCCGACGCGGCCGGCACCCAGTATGCCGATGCTGGTCATGAGGTTATGGTCCTTGCTGTGTCGGGTGGGACGGGCGGGAGCGCTGGCCGCTTCGTGGTCAGGCGATCGGCGACAGAACCTTGAGGGCGGCGGCGTGGATGCCGGGAGCGGCGGCCAGGAAATCGCGGCTGCCCGTGCTCCAGGGTTCGCCCGCCAGGTCGGTGACGGTGCCTCCGGCCTCGGAGACCAGCAGGGCGCCGGCGACCAGGCCAGAGCGGACGTCGGAGAACTGCCAGAACGCGTCCATGCGTCCGGCGGCGACGTGGATGAGCTGCATCGTGGCAGGAACGGACACGCGCACGACCAGGCCGTTGATGAGCATGGCAGTGACGGAGTCACCGATCCGCCGGAAGGTGCGCTCGTCCTCGCCGGGTTTGGCCTGGCCGGTGCCGACGAGCGCGGCACCCAGGTCGGCCTTGGCGGACACCTTCAGGGGTCGGTCGTTGAGGCGGGCACCGCCGCCGGCGACGGCGGTGTAGGTGTCACCGGTCAGCGGCAGGTGGACGACGGTGAGTACCGGCTGGTTGTCGCGGACCAAAGTGGCGGTGACGGCCCAGTCCTCCATGGCGTGGACGTGGTTGATGTTGCCCTCGGCGGGGTCGACGACCCACCACTCCCCCGGCGGGAGAGCGCCGCCGGCCAGCTCGTCCTCGGCCCACTGCGATCCTCGCCGGGCCCGCAACAGCGGTTCCCGCAGCACGTCCAGCACCGCGCCGTCGTTGGCGTGGATCTCGTCGACGACCTCGTCCAGACTCACGCCTCGGGCGTGCGAGGTGTAGCGGTCGCGCAGCGTGAGGCCGGCGGTCTTCACCGCGGCGGTCACGTCGGACATGAGCGTCGTGTCGACGTCGGAAGGCATGGCTGTGCTCATGGCGGGCTTCCCTGGGTTCGGTCGATGCGAGGCGGCTGGTCCCGCACCCGCACTTCGAAGGTAGGTGCCCTGACAACTAACAACAAGTGCATGCTTTTCACTCGTAGAGTTACTCTCATGCAACTGGATCTGAACCTGCTCACAGCCCTGGACGCGCTGCTGGAAGAGGGCAGTGTCGCCGGTGCTGCAGCCCGCCTCCACGTCACCGCACCGGCGATGAGCCGCTCCCTGGGCCGCATCCGCAAGGCCACCGGTGACCAGATCCTGGTCCGCACCGGCCGCAGCATGGTCCCCACCACCCGCGCGCTGGCCATGCGCGCACAGGTCCACGCCCTCGTGCAGCAGGCCCACCGACTCATGTCCGCGCAGCAGGAACTCGACCTAGCCGCTCTGGAGCGGGTGTTCACCGTGCGCTGGCACGACGCCCTGACCGCCGCTTGCGGCACCGCCCTGATCGCCGCCGTCCACCGTCAGGCCCCCGGCGTCCAGCTGCGCCTGTCCGCCGAACCCGGCACGGACACCCCCGAGCTGCGCCGGGGTGAGGTCGACCTCGAATCAAGCTCCAGCCGGCCGACGCTCCCCGACATCCGCCACCGCCTCGTCGGCAGGGACCGGCTGGTCGTCGCGGTCCGCCCAGGCCACCCGCTCACCGAAGGCCCGCTGAGCCTCGAACGCTACGCGGCCGCCGAACACCTCACCGTCTCGCGGCGCGGACGCCTGCGCGACCAGATCGATGACGCCCTGACCACGCGCGGCAACGAACGCCGTGTCGTCGCCGCCGGGCCCACCGCCGCCTTCGCTCTGCAACTCGCGCTCGGCACCGACCTGGTCGTCACCCTTCCGGACGCGGTCACCCGCGCGGCCCGGGACCAGCTCGGTCTGGTCACGCTGCCGCTGCCACTCCCGTTGCCCGACGTCCCCCTGTACCTGCTGTGGCACCAGCGCTACGACGACGACCGCGCCCACAACTGGCTGCGCGAGATGGCCGCCGAAACTGTCCAGGCACTGTTCGCGCCACCGAGCGCCTCTCAACAGTCCCTCATCATCCGGACCGGGCAGTGACGGGCACGCCCAGGAAGGAGCTCCTGGCGACTGACTCCCGTTCTCGCGAACATCACCTATTCGTGCGAGCGTGCGACTCCCAGTCCCACGTCGAAACGAAGTCGCAAGTCGCGTACAAAGCCACGGCCGCGCAGGACACCGACGCGTGTTCTGCCCTCAACGCCCTGCAGCCCGCTGTCTGACGGGGCCAAGAGGGGCGGTCGATCAGGATCGGCGGGCGCAGCCACGTCCCGTGCTTATCGCACGGGATTCTGGGCGGACAAGTCCTTCGTCACCAATGTCTTCTCGTCCGTGACAGCTGCGGCGTTCGGCGTCCCGCTGGCCCTGGTGGTCCTCAACCGGGTCGCAGTGGTGCAGGCCGAGGCGGTGGAAGTGCGCGCCGGGCTGCGTCTGGCCATGCGGGTGGTCGGTGATTTTGCCGCGTCCGTGCCCCGGCTGGTCCCCGGGCCCGCAGCTCGTCTCGATGATGCGGCGGCCGGGCTGCTCGCTTTGGAGCGGGTGGCTCAGGCGGCCCTCAAGGACAGCTGAACTTGCGCTGAGCCTCAAGGACCCGGCAGTCAACGAGAGCGCACAGCACATACTCGACGCCCAGAAGAACCCGGAGCGAACCTTCCCGTCCTGGCCTGGCCTGGCCTGGCCTGGGAAGAGCGTGCCCGGAGCGAAGGAACCGCTGCACCGACTCGTCGATACCAAAAAGCAGGAAGCGAACCGGGACAAATCAATCGTTGAGTGCAACAAGGTGTGGGGGAACTATTCCGGAACTCCCCTGCAGTGCGACGAGTATCCCTCCGCTTCGACCCGCGAGGGATCTAATAAGGGCGACAACCGCTACTCCGTCCGGCTGATCGACGGCACCGACAACGAAACCGGCGGCCGTCGACTCAACTCCGTTTACACCGCAAACAGGATCCTCGACGGGGATCCCTTCTTCGTGAAAATCACGAGCTGACCCAAGGAAGACACTGTGGCGCTGCTCGCCGAGCACACCGTTAACGCCCGACCTGCGCACGGTCTGGTGGAGGTCTAT
The DNA here is from genome assembly GCF_000717345.1 of Streptomyces lydicus. Lineage (GTDB taxonomy): Bacteria > Actinomycetota > Actinomycetes > Streptomycetales > Streptomycetaceae > Streptomyces > Streptomyces lydicus. The sequence goes on from NZ_JNZA01000019.1 coordinate 98,116, forward strand.
GACGCCGACGCCTATCTCGACGACAGCGCCGCGGCCGAGGCATCACGAGAGCAGGTGGTAGCCGGCAACGGCTACCACCTGTACCTGCACAGCCTGCAACCCGACATCGCGGTTGACGTCACCATTCGCATCTGGGATCAGGCACAAGCACCACCCAAGCACTCCGAGGGTTCCATCCCCGTATTCATCGAGTCCGCCACCGCCTGCCTGGTCATCAACCAACTCACCATCGGTCCCGCAGGAACCATGGATCTTCCCCGGCCCGGGGTCTACGAGGGCCACGCCTGGTGGACTGGCCGAAACTCCACACGCGACTACTACGACCGCACTCTGGCCGAACACACCGAGCCCGAAAGCCTCAAGCGTGCCTGGCAGAACAATCCCACCCCAGAGCGCTACTACCTCGACCTCCACCTCACAGGCGACGTCTGCCCGGACGACGAAGACAGTGTCTGAACCGGATTGTGCGCACGAGCTTCGGTCGCGACCCGTCTCGCCCGAGTGGGCGCCCCAGCAGTACGCCAGTATTCGCCAGCACTTGGAGGGCAGCGCCCCCGCTGCCGCGGCCGAGAAGTAAGGGCGCGAAGCCGCAGATCGTGGCCTACGGCTGAGGTGTCTTGCGCGCTGACCGACCGGCCCGCGCCCGCGGCACCTCAGTGGCTTAGAGGTGATCTCGTTTGGTGTCGAAGTGGCAGGAGATAAGTTCGGTCTGTTCAGTTCAGGGACAGGGAATGTCGCTAGCGGGCGTCGTGGGGCGGTTAAGCCGCCAGACCACGTCGATGCCGGTGTCTGAGGGGGCAGCGGGCGGCGTCACCTGCTCGCGACGGACTTCGGTGAAGCCCAGTCGGGGCGGGATGGCGCCGCTGGAGACGTTGGCCAGGTCGTGCGCGATTTCCAGATATGCCACGTTCGGCAGCGTGAATGCCTCGGCCACCATGGCTGCCGTCGCTCTCGTGGCGATGCCCTGGCCGGTGGCGGCAGGGTGCAGCCAGTACCCCGTGTACCAGCCCTGGGGTTCGGCCCCGCGGTAGGTGGAACACATGCCGATGAGCGTGCCGTCCCTGGTGATGGCGTAGTTGAAGGCGTCACCCCTGTCCCACTTCGCGTCGGACTTCGCGAGGAAGTCGCGAGTCTTCTCCTCGCTGTGACGGGCGACCCATGGCATCCACGGGCGCAGGTGGTCCAGGGACTCCTCGATCAACGTGAACGCCGGCTCGAAGTCGCTCTGCCCTCGCCAGCGTCGCAGGGCGAAGTCTCCGCACTCAATGATCTGCCTCGGCCGCTTCATGACGGTCATGATCGTCCCGCGGAACGGATCACTGCAACGGGATATGGAGGGCCGGTGGGCTGTCTACCTGGACAGACGGCGGTAGCAGATCAGGGCGGCGGCAATCCCTGCGAAGGCCAGGAAGTGCTCGGCCTTGCGTTCGTAGCGCCGGTGCAGGCGGCGGCAGCCGGACAGCCACGCCACTGTGCGCTCCACGGTCCAACGGTGGCGGCCCAGCTTCTGGGAGGACTCGATGCCCCTACGGGCGATGCGCGGGGTGATGTTCCGGGAGCGGAGCCATCGGCGCAGGTGGTCGTAGTCGTATCCCTTGTCACCATGGAGCTTGGCGGGCCGTCGCCGACGGGGCCCTCGCCGGGAGCGGATCGGAGGTGTGCCCCGTACCAGGGGTTCCAGACCCTGGCTGTCATGGGTGTTCGCGGCAGAGATGCCAATCGAGAGGGGCAGACCGGTGCGCTCGGTGATCAAGTGGATCTTTTACCCCCTCTTGCCGCGATCTACGGGGTTCGGACCCGTCAGGTCCCCCCTTTTCACCGTGCGCATGTTCACGGAGTCGATCGCGCACCGTGACCAGTCCAGGCTGCCGCGGGCACCGAGCTCGTCCAGGACCAGGCGGTGCAGCTTGCCCCACACCCTCGCCCGGCTCCACTCCGTGAATCGCCGGTGTGCGGTTGGCCCCCACGGGCCGAAGCCTGGCGGCAGTTGGCGCCACGTGCAGCCCGTCGTGGCCACGAACAAGATCGCTGCCAGTACCTGCCGGTCCCCATACCGCCGTCGGCCCCCGCCCTGGGGACGCACCGGGGCTGCGGGAACCACCCGCTGGAACAACTCCCACAACCCGTTCGGCACCAGCCGCTCCACCATCGCTATCACCGCAAGCAGCCTAATGACCAAGCCAGTTGAGACGATCTCTTAGGCTTCGACGTACGCCACGATCGTGATCATTATCTTGGGTTCCGGTGCTTTCATCGCAGCTCAATGATCCGTGGCAGCGTGAGGGACGTAAGGCACGTAGTTGGCGCCGACGGAAGCCGGGCTATGGACTACTCGTAGACCTTGGCTGCTTGGAGCGCGCGGGCGATGAAGGTCCAGTCACCGCCTGCTGGAAGCTCTTTGCCGAAGTTCTGATAGAAGCCTGGGGAGTCGTGCACCCAGGCGGCGAGGGCCTCCAGGAAGGTGGCGAGTGTGTTGTTCTCCCACGCATCGCCTTGCTGCAGGAAGTCCTGGTGCAGTGTGCGGACGAAAGCGGCCAGCTCCTCGCGGCTGCGGATCTCATCATCTGGAGCAAGGGACATGCCGGCAAGTATCCGGTGCCCCGTAGGCGTCGCTCCAGGGCGCTGGTTGTCAGCCGTCCCAAGGAGGCCTCCGGCTTCGTCGTCCTTCCCCGCCGCTGGGTCGTCGAGAGGTCGCTCACCTGGATGAGGCCCGCACGCCGGCATGCCCGGGACTACGAACGACTCGTCCAGCACTTCCTGTTGTCTGAACTGGGATTTTTTCCAGTTCAGACAAGCTATGGAGGATGCTGCTGCTAGCTTCCGAGTATGCCTGAGAACGAGGGGGCCGAGCGTGATCTATCTGCTCTGGAACTGCCGCAGTGGAGCCGCTTACGACAGACCGGTGATCCCTGGGGTCCGCAGCAGCTGACCTCGAAACCAGCCTCGCTGGCGCCGAGGAGAAGCTCGCCCAGATGGAGGCCGCCACAGCCCGCACGGCCACAGCGGTCGATCTCGGGATGCCCGGCTTCACCCAGATCGCCGGACGCGCTAGAGATACATGAAGACGGATACGCTTCGGCGACTGAGTAGATAGGGAGCGAAAATTCGGGGGGTTGCCATGGGTCGTCCGCTGCTGTTCCTCGATGTCGACGGACCCCTGAATCCGTATGCGGCAAAACCTGAGAAGCGCCCCGAGGGCTACACCACCCTCCGCGTCCCACAGGAGAGCGGGGTAGCTGGGGAGCCCGGGAGAGTGCGGACCCGCAGGAGGCCACTGCGTGTATGGCTCAACCCCGATCACGGGCGGGCGTTGCTGACCCTCGGCTACGAGATCTGCTGGGCCACAACCTGGATGAGTGACGCGAACAAGTGGATCGGACCTGTGCTCGGTCTGCCTGAACTGCCGTTCGTCGACTTCGGTAACGCCCTGCTCAGCGAGCGCCCTGATGGCGTTCATTGGAAGTCCGAGCCATTGGTGGAGTACGCCAATGGCCGACCATTCGCTTGGGTGGACGACGAACAGAGCGACGCGGATCATGAGCACGTGGCTGCCAACCACCGCGCACCTGCCTTGCTCCACCACGTCAATCCGCGGATCGGTTTGCGCGACGACGACTTCACTACCCTCGCAGGCTTCGCAGCCTCCATCGACATGTCGACGGGCAGTTCCTGAGCGGCACGCAGCCACGCCTAGTGCAGAGAATCCGAGACCCTGATCACCTGGGCGGCGATCACCCTCATGACCAGACGCCTGAGCCACAACGGCCCCGCGCCGACAGCTGGACGCAGAAGCCGAAGCCGCGCGAGCGGACGCGCAAGCTCGGCAGTTGCTCGGCTGGCTACTGCTGTTCGCGGTTTTCACCGTCGGTTTCATCTTGCTTGTCACGTACGGCAGCTGAGTGCGACTTTTCGCGATAGATGACACCGAGGCGAGGGGTGATCTGGGTAGTTGCAGACAAGTTTTCGCGTTGCCTGACACCAGATAGTTGGAGTTCGCTGACACCTGGTCCTGGTCTTCGGCCCAACTGCCACCAGCAGCAGGAGGTTCTCGCAGGTCACAAGCTTTATCTAGGGGCGAATTCGGATGAAGGAAAGTGTGGCAAGCACTCATTGCTGTACGTGCCTTGAAGGTATCCGAGGGTTCTTCAGGCACGTACGGCGCCGGTGGCCGCCAGGTGTTCGGCGTGGGGTTATGGCGAAGGTCAGCTCATCGAGTGTGCAGCCCGGTCATGTGCTGGTCTTGTCTGCTCTGTCGCCCGGGCCGGGCGGCTCAATCGTGTGCAGCCTGCGTCGCAGGTGGGCCCGTTCGGGTTCGGTGCCGGCCAGATCGAGCGCTTCCTGGTAGGCGGCCGCTGCCTCGGGCAGCCGGCCGAGCCGGTGCAGCAGGTCTCCCCGGGCGGCCGGGTAGGGGTGGTGACCGCGCAGCCGCGGCTCGCCGGCCAGTGCGTCGAGCAGTGCCAGGCCCGCCTGCGGGCCATCTCGCATCGCCACCGCCACGGCCCGGTTCAGCTCGACGACGGGGGACGGGGCGAGTGCGAGCAGTACGTCGTAGAGTGCCACGACCTGCGGCCAGTCGGTGGTGGCGAGGTCGGCGGCCTCGTCGTGGAGGGCGGCGATGGCGGCCTGCACGCCGTACGGGCCGGGCGGTCCGCCAGTGAGAGCGGAGACCGCCAGCCTGCACCCCTCCTTGATCATCGTGTGGTCCCAGCGGCTGCGGTCCTGGTCCTCCAGCAACACGAGTTCGCCGTCCGGACCGGTCCGGGCCTCGTGTCGCGCGTGGATCAGCAGCATGAGGCCGAGCAGGCCGTCGACCTCCCGTGCAGCGGGCATCAACCGGTGCAGGATGCGCGCCAGCCGGATGGCCTCTTCCGCGAGGTCGATCCGCTGCAACTGCGGGCCCGAGCTGGCCGCGTAGCCCTCGGTGAAGATCGAGTAGAGGACCTGGAGGACTCCCGGCAGGCGCTCCGGCAGCTCATCGGCGCCGGGCACACGGAACGGGATACGCGCCTGGCGGATCTTCTTCTTCGCCCGCACGATCCGTTGGGCCATCGTCGCGGCCGGGACGAGAAGGGCCCGCGCCACCTCTGGTGTGGTGAGCCCGGCCAGGCAGCGCAGGGTCAGCGCCGTGCGGTCCTCGGCCGCGAGCGCGGGGTGCGCGCGGGTGAAAAACAGCTGCAACCGCTCGTCGGGCAGATCGCCGGCGGCGTCCGCGGGCGGCGGGGCCGGGGCGGCCCGGTCAGCCTCCACCTGCAGGACGGCGAGGCGGGCGGCGTACGCCTGGTCCCGCCGCAGCCGGTCGACGGCCTTGCGTCGCGCCGTGGTCAGCAGCCAGGCCCCTGGCCGGGCCGGAACGCCCTCGGCCGGCCAGTGCGCCAGCGCCGCCTCGACGGCCTCGGAGGCGACGTCCTCGGCCAGGTCGAGATCGCTGAAGTGGTGGACGAGGGAGGCGAGCAGCCGCCCGCGCTCCTCCCGGAACACCGACTCCACGGACGCGCAGGCGGACGCGTGGGCGGGTGACTGGCGGGCGGACGCGACGGGTATGCCGCGCCCGGTGACTCCCTCGTCCTCCATATCAGGCACTGTCAGACCCCGAACTCGGCGATCGGGCGGACGACAACCGAGCCGCTGCCGCGCGCGCCGGGGCAGCGGGCCGCCCAGTCGAGCGCGACGTCCAGGTCCGGTACGTCAATCACGTAGAAACCACCGAGGACCTCGCGGCTCTCGGCGAACGGTCCGTCGGTGACGGTCCGCCTGCCGTCCTGGCCGACCCGCACCGCCGTGGCGGTGACCAGATCGGCCAGCGACTCCCCGGACACCCAGATCCCCGCGTCCTTCACTTCCTTGTCGTACGTCACCCAGTCCTCGACGCTGCACTCGGCGGCTGCGCCGTTCTCATCGACCGCACCAGCGTTGATCAGCAGCATGTACTTCATGGTCCGACTCCTGTCAGGTCCTGTTGCCTCTTCGTCCGGCGGGTCGCCGTACACCATGACGACGAACGGGACGCCATCAGATCGACACCGTCCCCGAAGTTTTTCTACGGGATGAGTCGGGTGCCCCCGCCTGTGCACCCCGGTCGCGGTGAACGCGGCGGCCAGCACAACCTGCCCCCGTTCACATGTGCCTCTGCAGGGTCTCGCCGCGCATGACATGTCGACCTTGTGCGACCTGGGCGTTTCTTCGTTGTCTCACGGCGATGCCGTCATGATCGGTCTCAAACTCGTGGCATCTTCCTCGGCTGGCCCCTGGTGTGTGTCACGCCAGGTTTGCCAGAGCTCAGGCCGGCGTCGGCCCCGGTCCGGAGCGACGAGTCCTGTCGTGCGTGACTGCGTTCGGACTTGACGTGGTGGGTGGTCATCCCGTCCATCCGGTGCGGTGCAGCCAGTCCTCGAAGGTCATCAAGTCGGGGTGCAGGCGGCGCAGGAGCTTGATGTCCCGGTCTCTGGCGTAGAGATCACGGTCGGCGAAGAACTGGAACATCGCTACGTAGTCGTGGCCGAAGTCGGGGACGGCGGCGCGCAGGTCGTCATGCGGCATGGGGATGTAGGTGCTGGGTGTGCCCGTGACCTGCGCGAAGGTAGCGGCGATCTCGTCGCCGGTGAGACTGTCGCCGATCACCGCGAGGTCGCGGGCGCCCCAGGACTGCCAGTTGTCGAACATGTGGCCGACGAACCAGGCGATGTCGTCGAGGGCGACGAGCGGGTAGCGGGCGGCGCCGAGGGGAAGCCTGAAGGTCAGGCCGCCTCGGCCGTCCGGTCGGGGGGTGAGTCGGTCTCGCAGGTTTTCGAAGTACGGCGCGGTGGTCAGTACCGAGACGTGGTCCGTGTACCAGCCGTCGGTCTCCTTTCGGAGCATTTCCTCCGACCGCATCAGGTCGATGTGGGCGGCGACGGCGGCTTTGCTGTCGAAGTGCGGGACGGGGTGGCCGGTCAGGGACACCGCGCTGTCCAACGAGGACCAGATGAAACGCTCCACGCCGGCCCGCTCCGCGGCGGCCAGCAAGTGCAGCCCTTGCCGATACTCACCCACGGCGCTGCCCGTCGCGAAGAAGTCGGTGTTGGCGAACACGCGGTCGGCCTGCCCGATCAAGACCTCCAGGGCCGCCGACTCGGAGCGGACCAGTCGCACGCGGTCGGGCGCGGTGGCGGCGAGTTCGGTGGCGCGGGCGGACTCCGGGTGGCGGGTGGGGACGGTGATGGTGGCGTCGGTGGTGGCCAACAGGTGTGGGATCACGTGGCTGCCCATGGCTCCGGTGCCGCCGACGACGAGGACGTGGGTCATGGCGTTCTTCCCTGGTGTGTCAGGACGTGTTCGGCCACCTGGGCGTGGGTGGCAACCCAGACGTCGCCGGACTCACGGATGTGGTCGAGGATCTGGCCGACCATGCCCGCGAGGAGCGGTCGGCCTCCAACGTGAGCGTGGATGGTCAGGCGGAAGATGCCTGGGCCAGGGGCGACGAGCATCTGGTCCAGTAGCTCACGGTGCAGGTCGCGATAGGCGTACGGGCCGGCTGCAGCGTCGCGGACGTCGGAGTAGTCGCTGTGCATGAGGGAAACCAGAGGACCGTGAGCGGTGGACAGGACCTGCGGGAGGTCGTGGTCGCAGTGGTCGCCGGTCCAGCGGTAGCCGGCCTCGGCGAGCAGGCCGGCAGTGTGCCTCGAACCGGTGGCGCGTGGGCTCATCCACCCCGTCGGGCGAACGCCGGTGACTCGGCGAAGGATGTCGGTGCAACGACGGATATTGGTCCGCTCGGCATCGACATCGAGCAGCGCGGGCACCACGTCCTGGGCCCAGGAGTGTGCGGCGATCTCGTGACCCGCCTCGTGCACGGCCATGACGGTCTCGGGGTACCGCTCGGCCACCAGTCCATTGACGCCGACGGTGGCGGGCAGGTCACCGAGGACGTCGAGCAGCCGCCAGATGCCGGTGGTGACGCCGTAGTCCGCCCAGGAGGTGCTGTGCGTGTCGTCGATGCCGGACAGCGGCCACGCCGCGGCCATCGGCGCGTAGGCGGGCCAGTGCCCTGGTGACCACATCTCCAACGCGACTGTGACCAGCGCTACGACCTTCCGCCCGCCCGGCCATTCGGTCTCTGCCGTCATTCGGTCCCCCTGCTCGGTAGCTTCCGCCGTGGACGCTAGTGAGGCGGTAGGTACCTCCAGGTTCCTGGCAGAGGGCTACCGTCGGGGCATGCGTGAGTACTCCGGCAGCGTCTTCCTCGCCGACTGCCCGGCTCGGCTGGCGATCGAGATCATCGCCGACAAGTGGGCGGTGGTCGTGCTGTTCGCGTTGAGCCGGGAACCATGCAGGCACGGCGAGTTGGTCGACCTGATCGGCGGAATCTCGCGGAAAGTGCTGACCCAGACGCTGCGGCGGTTGCAGGGGTACGGCCTGGTCGACCGCCATGCCGAGGCCGGGAAGGTCGAGTACGTGCTGACAGACTTGGGCCGGACGCTGGTGAAGCCGATCGCCGTGCTGACTGAGTGGGCTCACGAGCACGGCGCGGCCGTGGTGGGATTCCAAGAGTCCAAAAAAGACTGAGCGTACTCGGCCTCCCCCTCACGTCCGCCACCGCCGTTCGAGCGCAGACGGTGCTCGGCGTGGGATGCGGGCGATGGTCGGCGACGAATGACTGGCTGATTGGCGCGGGGCCGGACCAGCGTCACCACCACCCGAAAGGGTGAAAGCTCCAACCAGGGATCTCACAACGCCGGCCTCACGGTTGTGCCACCGCGACTGAGACTGTGCCACGAAATCCGAGACGCTACAGCCTCACTTGCCAGAACAACCGGTAGCCCACTCGCCTGCGTTTTCGGCTGGACACCCTGGACAACAAGCGCCCTCGTCACCCGCGGCCTTCGGTGCGTGCGGTTGGTGGCAATCACGTCGATCCGAAGTCATCTATCTTGAAATGTCGCACTGAGCGGTCGGCCCGAGGCGCTCAACCGGCCAATTCAGCCGCTCACTGGCCAACTGAAGCGCTCAGTCACAGCTGCTCCTCGACCGCCGGCTGCCACGTGGTCTCAGAAGTCGAGCTCCACATAGTCGATGTCGGTGAACTCGACCAGGAGGCCGTCGGCGCGGCGGCCGCGGTCTTTGAAGTAGATCTCCTGCAGACCTTCGGCGGCGATGTTCTGCAGCTGCTGCTCGGTGGCGCCGGAGGCCTGGGCGTCGAAGAGCCGGGCGGCGTAGGCCGGAGGAAGGTGCTGGGTGATCAGCCGGATCCGCCCGTCATCGGTCGTGCCGGGGGCGGCGGTGAAGCCGAACCGTGCCCTGGTCTCGATGACGATCTCGCCGGTGGAGGAGGCGCGTTGCTGGGCCTTCTGGCGCACCTTCGGCTGCCACCGCTTGCGGACCTCGCGCTCTATGCGGGCAGCCAGCTCGCGACGGGGTCGGCGGATCTGGTCTTTGGCGTATCGCTCCACGGTGCGCCGGGAGATGCCCAGCAGCTGCGCGACGGCTTTGGTGGAGCCCTTGTGCTGCTTGACCAGGAACCGCATCTGCGCGCCCGCGCTCTTGGGGATCGGGCGGGTGGTGGTGGCGTCCGTGGCCTTGTCGAGGCTGTCGCCGAGGATGCCCACGTCGGTCTCCTACTCTCCGTCGGGTACGGCGTCAGTGCCCTTGATGTGCCGGGCGGGGTTGTGGTCTTCGTCGAGCATCTGCACCGCCCACAGCAGCTCTTGGGTGCCTTCGTGCTTGACCAACCCCGGCGAGACGCCGAGCCGGAACGCCCCGGCAGCCGGCTTGCCGTCGGCGGTGTGCGGCAGGACGTCCAGCGGGCTGGGCCCGTCCGAGAGGTAGACCGAACAGTCCGACAGCAGGGCGTCCTGGGCGAGCAGCAGGTTCCCCGACGGCGTCGGCGCGTGCTGTGTGGCGAGGGCGGTCTTGAGGACCTTGCGGTGCATGTTGACGCGGGCGTCGAGATGACGGCGGCGCGGAAGTCGGGCCGCCAGGTCGGCCGCTCCAGTGCCGGCCACCGTTCGCCGAACTTGTGGCGGATGCTCTTGGGCCGCTCGCGCAGCTTGCCGATGCCGCCCTTGACCGTCGACTTGATCGCCGACAACACCGCGGCCAGGGCCGGGTCGGTGGCCTTGTGCCGCTCCATCGCCGCGAGGAACTCCTCCTCCGACAGGTCGGAGGTGACCCCGAGGTCGGCCATGGTCGCCTTGTACGCCTCACTGATGCGCTTGTACCAGGGGTCCAGGAAGGGGCCGGACTCGGTGCGGATCCACGCCTCCAGCGGCCGGACCTGCGCCGGGAGGCGGTAGGTGTCGATGAGCTCCTGGGCGTAGGTGACGGTCGGCGTCGCGTACCAGGCCGGGCCCTCGAGCCGGGTGCCGTGCAGGGTGAAGGGGTTGGGCAGACGGGGGTCGAGCTCGATGCTGGAGAGGTCCACCAGCTATGAGCCGAGCGCCTTCTTGTCGAAGGCCGGCGCCTTCACATGCACCGGGCCGGACAGGCCGACGACGAGGCGGTTGGCGGCGGCGAGGAAGGCGGTGTTGACGTCGATGCCGACCGCGAAGGCCCGCGCGCACTCGGCGTCGGTGAGCAGCGGCGGCGGGGTGCTCGTCGGGGGCCTCCACCGGGGCCGGGTCGACCGCTGCGGTCAAGGAGCCGGGCATCGGGCCGGAGACCCAGGTGCCGGACTCCTCATCCTTGACTGCCCTGGTTGGCGGTCGCAGGGCGGTCATCGCCTCCAGGCCGGAGACGGCCGTCGATCCCCGCGGGGTCAGGACACGGGCAGCGTAAGTGCCCAGCACGCGGGCGATGTCCGCGGGCTCCAACTGGTCGGTGCTCCCCCACGAGCGCGCCTCGAGCGCCGCCCAGGGCAGGACCGCCAGCTGCACGCACTGCCGCCGGCCGCCCTCGGCCGGCCGGTAGATACGCGCCCACGGACCGAAGCCCCGCCGGGTCAGCTGCACTTCGCGCGAGCGAGCTGCTTGACGACCTTGTGGTCCTCGGGAAGACTGCCGCATGCCCCTCAACCAAGATCGAGAACCAGTTCCTAGAGGCGCGCATCAAACACCCTTCAGAACACGGTCAAGTGCCGCGCGGCCTGCAGGTCCCCAGTTCGGCTTGCCGCCGGGAAGGCCCCGATCTCCGTTCTGCCCCATGAGCATCAGGAAGAGGCTCTTCATCGCGGCCAGCCCGCGGGCGCGCCGGATCGCTGCCTCGTCTGCGTGCGCGTACATGTCGAAGAACCGTGAGGCCGTGCCCGCGGGCAGCAGCACCCATGCGGCGGCGAGGTCCCATGCCGGGTCGCCGGCGAACATGTCACCGAAGTCGACGATGCCCGAGAGCGTTCCGTCCGAGACGACGACATTCGCGGGATGGAGGTCGCCGTGCACCCACACCCGCGGGCCCTCCCACGCGTGGGCCGCCACGGCGTCGTCCCAGACGGCCCGGACGTCGGCAGCGATGTCGTCGAGGGCAACGGCCTGGAAGAAATTCTCGAAGCCGTCCGTGCAGTTCTTGGGATGGGCACCGCGGTCCGTAGCGATCGGCGCCTCGGCGGGCGCCTCCACATGGAGCGCCCGGAGGAAGCCCGCCAACGTGTCGGCCGCGTGGGCGCCGCGGCTGATCGAGCCGTGGTCCAGCGGCTCGCCGGGGACCCACGTCATCACGGTCCAGTGCTTGGGGAAGCGCTCGGACGGTTCGCCAAACCGCACCGGAGTCGGCACCGGGAGCGGCAGGCGCGGAGCCAGCACGGGTAGCCACCGCCGCTCCTTGAGCTGGAGCTCCGCGGTGGGGTCCATGCGCTGCATACGCACGGCCAACTCGTCCCCGAGACGCCACATTTGGTTGCCCCAGCCGCCCGCCACCTCGCGGATGGCCAGCCCTGCAAGGTCTGGATGTTGCTCCTGCAGCAGGTCGCGGACCAGGTCTGCGGTGATCTCGATCTCGGTGTCGGTCATGCGAAGTCACAGTACTGAGGCGGCAGGCGGAGCGGCTCTTGCTGTGACGCCTCTGACATCAGCGAGTCGGTTTCAGAGAGCTACAGACCAGAGGCTTTGGGACGGACCGGCCACAAAGTTCAGAGAAGCGGCCAGGCCGAAGGAGACCGTTCCCTGCCAGAGCGATCGCATGGCTCGACGGTACGCACGCACCGGCCAGGGCGCCGCCCCTCAGCATCCGCCTGGTGGGCTGCGTGCCTGCCGGCCTTTGATGCTCGGTGACGAGTCGGCTTTCGCCGGGAGGGAAAACGCCGTGACCGAGGTCGCGGTGGTTGGTGCCCTCGACGCGTTGTTCAGGGCGTGGGCGCGGTGAGATACCGCTGGACCGTGGGTCCAAGCCAGTCCACGATCTCCTCGCGGCCGAGCGCCATGCTCGCCGGGAACCGCAGCACGTAGCGCGTCAGCGCGAGCCCCAGCACGGTCGAGGCGCACAATGCCGCCCGCGCCGGCGCCTGGTCCGGTTCGGGGCCCAGCCGGCGGGCCAGCGGGATCAACTGCTCACGCAGCACGCTCTGCATGCGCTCGGCGGCGGCCGGGTCGGTGGCGCCGACCCGCATCAGTGCGGTGAGCTCCTCGTTTTCCTCCCACAGGGTCAGGAAGTGGCGCACCAGGGTGCGGCCGATCTCCTCGCGCGGTTCGACGGGCAGGCCAGGCAGCCCGGGGTCGATCGCGACGGCCGCCGCGAACAGGCCCGCCTTGTTGCCGTAGTAGCGCATCACCATTGACGGATCGATCTTGGCGTCGCGTGCGATGGCCCGGATGGTCACCTTCTCGTAGCCGTCCGCCGCGAACCGCTCGCGGGCCGCGGCGAGGATCGTGGCGCGGGTGGCGTCGGAACGCCGTGCGGCCTGCTGGTTCTCCGTGGTGCCGGTCATGCCAACAAACATAGGCCAACACGAGTTGGCCAACAAGCGTTGACAGTCCAGAGCCGCGGCCCTACGTTTGCCAACACGAGTTGGCCAACACGCGTTGGCAGGGTCGCAGTCGTTGGAGGCCGGCACCAGCGATGGCCCTTGAGTACCCGTCAGACCCCCTCGTGCCACAGGTACCCCCCCCGTTAGTGAGAGGACGTACCGAAAATGGCCAAGCTGCAGGGTCTCGACCCGGACACCCCGATGTTCGCGCAGTTCAAGGAGAAGACCGGGCCCATCGTCCTGGCCAACACCTTCGTCGTCCCGAAGGAGAGGACGGAAGCGTTCCTGGCCCTCTTTCACAGGCAGGCCGGGTTCATGAAGGCTCAGCCGGGATTCGTCTCCCTGCAGATGCACAAGGGAACGGCGGACAGTCAGCTTCTGATGAACGTCGCGGTCTGGGAGTCGACCGAGGCGCTCGCCACGGCGTTCGGCCGCCCGGAGTTCCAGCGCATGGTGGCCGAGTCCCCCGACGACATCGTGTCGTACCCGCACATCTTCGAGCAGATCGACGTGTGACACGGCAACCGCAGCCGAGGGAGGGCAGGGCGGCCGGAGACGCCCTGCCTCCCCCGGGCGGGCAGCACCCCACCTCGCGCAGCCCGTCCCTGAACAGGAGTCACTATGACCGTGGAACTGAACCACACCATCGTCCCCGCCCGTGACCCGCAAGCCTCGGCGCAGTTCCTGGCCGACATCCTCGGCCTCAGCGTCGACCCGCCGCTGGCGCACTTCACGCCGGTCACGCTGGCCAACCAAGTCAGCCTGGACTACGACCAGCTGGATGACTTCGAGCCACACCACTACGCATTCATGGTCAGCGAGGAGGAGTTCGACGCCGCCTTCGCCCGCATCCAGGACGGTGGAATCACCCACTACGCCGATCCCGCATGCCAAGAGAACGGGCAGATCTACCGCAGCGAGCGCACCGAAGGCTGCCGGGGTACCTACTTCCGCGACCCCGACGGACACCTCATGGAAATCCTCACCCCGGGCGGTGCCGGGTCGTGAGGCCGGTGGCGACCCAGCGGATCACGCCCTCGCCGGTGACAGCGGGATTGCGTTCGCAGCCGCGGCGATGCCGGTCAGCCATGCCAGTGTCCGTTCCCCCCGTCTGCAGGGCAGCACTGCGAAGCACTTCTGGTGTGCGGCTCTACGGATGCCCCCGAGCAATCGCGGTTTAGTCCGCCCCGCCCGCACCGGTCCGCGTCATCCGGCACGTCACCGGCCGCCCCGGCTACGCCCGCCGCCGAACCCTGCCCCACTCCAACCTGAGCATCAAAGGAGAAGCGTCATGTCGCTGAAGAACGTCAACACCGTGCTGATCACTGCCGTCACCCTGTTCGTCCTCTACCTCGGGCTGTCCTTCATCCTGGCCCCTGAGGCGTCCACTCAGGGCGTTGGCCTGCCGAACTGGCCCGCCGGCAACGGCGACGGCTTCCTCATCATGAAGGGCACCCGCGAATTCTCGATGGGCCTGGTCATCGGCATCCTGCTGGTGACGGGCCACCGCCGGGCTCTGGGCTGGGTCCTGCTGATGGAGGCCGTCGCCCCGTTCGGCGACATGATCAACGTCTTGGCCCACCACGGCTCCCTCTCCGCCGCGTTCGGCATACACGGCCTGACCTCGGCACTGATCGCGATCACCGGCCTGCTGACCCTCCGCGAGACCCGCAAGGCCCACAAGGCCCCCGCCCCAGCGCCCGCCGCGCAGCCCGCCTGACAGTTGCATGCCCGAAGGGGTGGCCCGGTCACATGGCCGCCGGGCCACCCCTTCAGCATCCGTCCGGGCGGAGGCGCGTTGCGAAATGTCCAGCAGTCGACCGACGACGTGATCCGCCGCAGCCCCGCGGCTACCGCCGGCCTCCCCCACGCCCTGGCCTGACGGCCTGGCGTCGCGCCCCGCGCCCCCAGGGAAGGAACCGGCTCACGCCTCCGACTTCGGGTGTGCAATGCCGTCCAGCCCGGCTGCCTGAGCTCCGCGCAGCGTCGTCCACAGGCGCCACTACTCCTGCGGTTCGTGCGCCGCCGCCACGATCCTCTGCAGGGCTGCGGCGTGCCGCTGGAACGCCAACCGGCCGTGCGAGGTGAGCCGGACGTGGGTCTGCCGCCCCGTACGGTTCCGGGTCTTGCGCACCTCGATGTACCCGGCCTCCGCCAGCGAGGCGACCTGCTTGGACAGGGCCGAGTCGCTGGTCCTCACCTTGTCCCGTACGAAGCCGAACTCCACCCAGTCGGCCGGAGCCAGCAGCGCGACGACCGAGAGCCGGGCTGGTACGTGCAGGAACTCGTCGAAGTCCGGGTCCATCAGACGTTGCTGTTCCGACGAGTGATGGCCTTCATGATCGGGCGGGTCGCATACCTGGCCACCAGGGTCGCGATGGCCGCGACGGCCCCGGCGATCATGCCAGGGTTCGGGAGCTCGAGCAGCCGGGCGCCGATCAACGCCGCCACGAGGACCACTGTGACAACGCCCCCCACCCATAGGGAGAACGCCCACTCCGCGCCGGATGGCTTTCGGCGGACCGGGGCCCGCCGCTGATGCACGAACAGCATGCCTGCCATCAGCCCGCTGGCTGTCAGGAGGGTGAGGGTGCGCCAGGGGTTCGGCAGATCGACGGACGCACTGAAGCTGAACACGGCCAGTGCGGTGACGAGGATGTAGGGAAGTGAGGAGCCGTGGCGCACATACGCGTCACGGGTCTGCTCCTGGTGGTGGTGTATGGCGTCGAGCGCGGTCTGCGCGTCGTACGAGGTCATGAGTCCCCCTTGTCATGCTGGTCATCCCACGGTACTTGCCTATGGGGAAAGTACCACCTTCTTTCCTTGCGGGAAAGAAGGTGTCGCCGGAGGGACCCGGCCGCCGACGGCGCTCAGGCGGCCCGCAGCTCGGGGCGCAGCCGCTCGAAGGAGACCGGGAGATACTCCGGGCTGCCTCAGACGGTCAGGCACGGTGAAGATGACGCGGCAGTTCGGGGCGTGCGCCTTGATCTCTGCGCGGTCTTCAGCGCCTCTCGAAGGCGGGGCGGACCCGGATGCGGGTGCGGATCTTTTCGCCGACGAGCTTGTCCCTCGGGATGCCCTACTCACCACCCAGATCACCTCTTACGAAGACGTCGCGGCGAAGATGCGCGAACGGATGGCAGCCCTACCGGAGGGCGAACAGACCGAATGGGAACAGGCCGCCGATCCTTCGCCGAGTCCGGGCCGGCGGCGACCTCAAACTCCTCCCCTTGGCCGTCGTCTCCAAGGGCGGAACCTGAGATGGCTGCCCGAACCCCCGCTGTCGTCCTCGCCGAATGCCGGCGACAGACCAGCCTCCTCAAACGACAACGCGTGCTCGACACCATCCGGACGATGCTGGACAACGGCGAGTCGATCTCCTTCGCCGCCATCGCCCGCGCTGCGAGAGTGTCGACCTGTCTCGTCCATGCCGAGGGCGTCCGCGAGCACGTCCAAGCGGCCATCCAGCGGCAGGAACAGGCTCCCGTCACCTCGGCTGTCCAAGGCCGCCGGGCAGCACCCGCCAGCCTCCACGCTGACCTGGCAATGGCCCGGGAGGAGTTCAAAGAACTCCGCACGGAACGCGACGGTTTGCCTCCGTGAAGCCGTTGCGGAACTCGCCGAACAGTTCCCCCTCGTGACCATGCGTAGTCAGGTGGAACGCATAACGGTAGGGGGATGGCTTGGACAACCGGACAAACGCAGGTAAATGGGCCCTGTTGTGAAAGGTTGTGAAAGTCTGCTCGCCAATTTCTGTTACGCAACGCCAGTCACCCGCGTCTCCTTACATGTACGGCGGAACACAGTCGCGCGCACCGGCGCCGAGAGAGCAAACGCAGAGAGTGGGGGGCGTGGACGCGGAAAACGGGGTGGCGGTGGTCACGGCCGCACAGAACGGCGACCACCGGGCTCAGGACGAACTCGTCGGCGAGTGCCTGCCGTTGGTGTACAACATCGTCGGCCGGGCCCTGAACGGTCACGCCGACGTCGACGACGTGGTGCAGGAGACCATGCTCCGCGTCATCAACGGCCTGGACAGCCTGCGCGACCCGGCGGACTTCCGGTCGTGGCTGGTGGCCATCGCCATGAACCAGATACGCCAGCACTGGCGCCAGAACCAGTCGCGGACCGCGCCCCTCCCCGGGTACGACGGGCTGGACGACTCCCTCGACATCGCCGACCCCGGCGCCGACTTCGTCGATGCCACCATCACGCGCCTGGGCCTGGAGGGCCAGCGCCGCGAACTCGCCCAGGCATCCCGCTGGTTGGACAGCGATGACACGGCCCTGATGTCGCTGTGGTGGCTGGAGGCGGCGGGTGAACTGACCCGCGCCGAGGTCGCGGCCGCCCTGGAGCTCTCGCCCCAGCACGTCGGCGTCCGGGTGCAGCGGATGAAGGGCCAGCTGGAGACGGCCCGGGTGGTGGTGCGGGCACTGGACTCGACCCGCAAGGCGGGCCCCCGGGCCTGTGCGGAACTGGAGTCGATGGCGGAACGGTGGGACGGGGCGCCCTCCCCGCTGTGGCGAAAACGGTTCTCCCGGCACGTCCGCGCGTGCGCGAGCTGTTCGGGCCACCGGGAGGAGTTGGCACCCGCCGAGAAACTCCTCGTCAACCTCACGCTGGCGCCCATGACAGGGACGGCCGCGGCCGCGCTGCTGGAGGCGGTGTGCGCGAAGGCGGACGCCGGGGAGGCGGCGGCGCGGCCGGCCGGAGGGATGACCCCGCTGCCCGCAGCCGAGGCGGGCTCGTTCGCGGGCGCCGCCGGGCCCCGTACCGCCCATGCTCCCGTGCGTGCCGGGCACCGCCGTGGCACCGGCTCTCGCCACCGCCACGGTCGTCACCGGATACCCCACGGCCGCCGGGCAGGACGGACTACGAGCACCACAGCGCTGCCTGTCTCCCTCGCGGGCGCCGCCCACCCGGCCGACCGGGGCCGACGGCGAAGACCCTTCGCCCCGCGGCCGGCCGTGGCCCTCCCGTCCGGTCACGCCGCGTCCCCTGCCGGTCAACTCGTCCGCACGTCCGGCCAATCCCGAGAAGAAACGTTTCGTCCGGCAGGCCGCCGGCCGGCTCGCCCCCGAGCGAACCAAGACCGGCCGGCCACCGCCGCGCACCGCCCCGACGCGCCGGCCGGAGCCGGCGTCGCCCGGAGGACCTGCGCACCCTCGCTTCCACGACCCCACCGACCCGGACGGCACCGGCCCCGCCGAGCGGATCACCGCGGCGGTCTCTTCCCGGAGCGCCCCGGCCGACAACACCGCCCTCCGCCGGCCGGGCCCGGTGAGAGCGACGAGCGCCCGGAAGAACGGCACGGTGCACCGCCCCCACGCGCCCACCCCCACCTGTACGGACGGCCGGAGCCGGCGTCGCCGGCGGGCCGGCGCGGCCCGTGCCGGACACAGCACGTCTCGACGCAGCTGACGCGTTTCCGCTGACGTGACTTCGCCGGCGCGGCACCGCTGAAGCGAACCGCCGCGCCCCCTGGCCCCCTGAACCCCCACCACACCCCCCACAACACGGGCCTTCCACGGCACCACCCTGCGCACCGCTCACGCGCCGCAACGTGCCCAACGCCTGTTCATCACAACCACACACCACACGGCAGGAGAGAGAGTTGGGGAAGAGAAGCAGACGCCGTCACGCCGCGCGCAGCGGCGGTGGCGGTCGTCGGACCGGCATAGTCGCCGCCGCGGTCCTCGCCGCGACCGGCATCGTCGCCACGGGCGTCGTCTACGGCGTGACCAATGGCGGTGCCTCTGGCGACCGCGAGACCGCGGCCGCGCCCGGCTCGGCGTCGCAGACGGCGACGAAGCCGGCCGCCAGCCCCGAGCACAAGAAGCCGCTCGCACCGCTGGAGAAGCTGCCCAAGAACGACCCGAAGCACGGCATGGTCTACAAGGGCCTCAAGCCGGCCCCGAAGAGCGACTCCTGCGTGGGCGTCTACAAGGTGGTGCGCTCCGGACTGTGCACGCACGGACCGGACGAGCCGCCGAAGGGCGTCGACATCCACCGCACCACCCCGCCGGCTGTCAAGGCCAGCGCACCCAAGCCGGACCTGAACAGCGGTGACGCCCACGCGCCGTCGTCGAAGGACCTACTGAAGGACGCCCCGCCGGTACTCGACGCCCAAAAGGACGCCGGCCAGCAGACCGCCGCGGCCCAGGCACCCGCCGCGGGCGACGGAGACCGCACGGCTGCGGCCGGCGGCCAGCAGGTCGTGTGCGACGGCGACGGCTCCACCGGCAACCGCGTACAGGTGCTGTACGTACACGCGCCCGGCCAGTCCCGGTACGGGCAGTACGTCGCCTCGTTCAAGCAGTGGGCGGCCGGCGCCGACCTCATCTACGCCGAGAGCGCCAAGGAGACGGGCGGCACCCGGCACATCCGGTACGTCACCGGATCCGACTGCACCCCCACGGTCCTCGACGTCGAACTGCCCGCCTCATCACTCGGCGAGTTCAGTGCCACCAACAACGCACTGGCGGAGCGGGGCTACAACCGCCGCGACCGGAAGTACATGATCTTCGCCGACGCGCAGGTGTACTGCGGCATCGGCAGCTTCGCCGGTGACGAACGTCCCGACGCGAGCAACCAGAGCAACTTCGGCCCGTCCTACGGCCGTACCGACTCCGGCTGCTGGAGCGCCTCCACAGCCGCCCACGAGCTGGGCCACAACCTGGGCGCCGTCAACAACAGCGCCCCCAACACCAGCCGCGGTGCACACTGCACCGACGAGTGGGACATCATGTGCTACTCGGACACCCCCTACTACCCGCAGATGCGCACCGTCTGCCCCGAGCGCGGCCACGACGAGCGCCTCGACTGCAACCACGACGACTACTTCAACACCGCCCCCCGGCCGGGCAGCTACCTCGCCACCCACTGGAACGTGGCGAACAACCAGTTCCTGATCAAGGGCGGCTCCAGCCCCGACCCGGACCCGGGCCCCACCGCCGGCCCGAAGCCGGTCGTCGGCACGATCACCGCCGACACCGCGAGCCTCAGCTGGCAGGCCGTCAACTCCGCGGCGAGCTATGACATCGTCCTGAACGACCAGTCCATCGGCAGCGTCACCACCGCCGCGACCCGGATCGTCAACCTGCGCCCGGACACCGACTACACCGTCGCCATCGCCGTGAAGGACCGCGACGGCCATACTTCCAAGCCGGGCCCGAAGACGTCGTTCCACACCACCTCCGCAGGCGACCCGACGAAGACGATCACCTCCGGCAAGCCCTACGCACTGCTGAACCCCCTCACCGGCAAGGCCGCCGACCTCTACGGTGGATCCTCCGCCGACGGCACGGTCCTCATCGGCTGGCAGCGTCACGGCTACGCCAACCAGCAGTGGGTCTTCCGCGACGCGGGCGGCGGCTACCTGCGGATCGAGTCGGTGCTGTCCCACAAGTGCCTCCAGGTCGGCGGCTCGCTCCAGGCCGGTGCGTACGTGATGCAGCAGCCGTGCTCGTCCGCCGCGTCGCAGCAGTGGAAGACGACGGCCTCCGGCAGCACGTGGACGCTGGCCCCCAAGGGCACGGACCTTCTGCTCGGTGTCAGCGCCCGCGACTACTACGGCGGCACGCTGCTCGAACTCCAGCGGCCGGACAGCCGGGGCCAGCAGAACTGGACCGCCCAGCCCGTTTCCTGACCGCCTTCCTCCCCTCTCCCCGGCCACGCCGGCCATCCCAGTCCCACCGGCCACACCGGCCACCTCGGCAAGGAGCCCCTGATCCATGCGTCTGCGTCCTCGCGCACTGTGCGTGCCCCTCCTGGCGTTCCTGGCGTCGCCGCTGCTCGTCCTGGTCCAGGCCGGGCAGGCCGACGCGCACGGTGACAGCATCCAGTTCACGGTCACCGGCCAGGACACCGGGCACGTACGGGCCAAGGCGACGTACGAGGACGACCATGACCCGGTCGACGAGCGGATCTCGGGCACGCTGACCGCGGTGTCCGCGGACGGGCGCACGCGTGGCCCGTGGCGGCTGGTCGCAGTCCCGGGCCACGCCGGAACCGTCACGACCCAGGAGGTACTGCCTCCGGGCACCTGGAAGGTGACCGTCGAATCCGGCTTCCCGGAACTCGGCCGGGGAGAGGGGAAGATCGACGTGCCGGTGGTGGACCCCCGGCCCGGGGGGAAGACAACCCCCCGGCCGGCGCGGCCCACGGCGTCCGGGGCCGCCTCCGCGGCCCCATCCGTCGAGCCCGCCACACCGGCCACCGCACATGCGGCGGCCAGGGCGGGAGCGGAGTCCGGGTCCGGGTCCGAAGGGGCGACGGCGTGGCTGCCGTGGACCGCCACGGCCGCGGCCGTACTCGCGGTCACAGCCACCACGGTCACCGCCGTGCGCCGTAGGCGGCGTTCGCGCACGAACTGACCCACACCGAGGGCGCACCCTCCTCACAGCCCGGGGCGTAGCTCACCGAGCCACCCTCGCAGCTGGGGCGTGTCCGCAGAGTCCTGCCAGGCGTCACAAGCCTGGCAGGACTTTTTGCGGGCACGCCCTAACTTTTCAGCCGCTCGTGCAGCCCTCGGCATCGCTCAGGAACCGGCTCTGCTGCCCGCTCCCACCTCCGAAGACCAGGTCAGCCCCAAGACCGCCGCCGCCCTGCGGGCGGCGATGACCCGCCTCTTCGAAGGGCGCCCGCAACGGACCGACGGCCGCCTCACGAAAGAGAACCTTTACAAAGAAGCACAGGTCAGCCGCGCGACCATGAGCCCTTTCCAACCTGGCTGCGGCAGGGGCCCGACAAGGATGTCGGGTTGCAAGGATTGACGGACCTCCAGGCGACGGATTTATGGCGTGCTGGGCGAGTACGTGAGCTGCAGGCGTGGTGCTGGCGGCAGCGGCGTAGGCGCTCCCGTCTCTGGTGCGGCGCGGAACGCTTCGATCATGTAGGCGGCGAAGCGGCGGGAGGCCGTGACCCGGGCGGCACGCGGCGTGTCTTGGAGGCCCCGGTGGGCCTTGAGCATGAGGACCAGGTCGTCGACGACGAAGCCGGAGCGCAGCTGGCCGGTGTTCTGGGCGCGGCGGGCCAGTTCGCCGACCGCGTGCAGAGTCCGCTCCCGGTCTGCGGCGAAGTCCATGGCCTCGGGGAAGGCCGTCATGAAGGCGTCGGCGAATCCCCTGCTGTGGGCGTGGAGTTCGCAGATCCGCTCGATCAGGCCCCGGAATCCGTGCCACGGGTTCGAGTCCGTAAGGGCGTCGCGGACGGCGGCATGGCAGGCTCGCCGCTGCTCGGCGAAGGTCTCCGCGAACAGTGCCTGCTTGGTCGGGAAGTGCCGGTACAGCGTGGCGGGGCCGACGCCTGCATGCCGGGCGACCTCGCGCATGGGCGCACTCAGGCCCTCTTCGCCGAACACCGCGCGGGCGGCGTCCAGGATGCGGGCCCGGTTGTCGCGGGCGTCGGAGCGCACAGTCTGAGGCAAGTGGTTGGTCATCGGTTCTCATTTTAGCCAAACGGACGGGGGCGTCCGTTACGGTCCGATGGCGGTGTGGCCGCTCCGTCCCGGCACTTCACCGGTGATGCCCCGGCGGCGGGGGCCGACTCGGCGCCCACAGCCGCAGCAGCTGCGATCCGTCCCTCCACCGACCCGAGGAGCAGAGATGAAAGCCGTCGTGATCAGGACGTTCGGAGACCCCGATGGCCTGGAGGTCGTCGATGTGCCCGTGCCCGTTCCTGCCCCGGGGCAGGTGCAGATCGCCACGGAGGCGATCGGGGTAGGCGGCGTGGACGCCGTGATCCGCCGGGGAACGCTTGCCGCCTACGGCTTCCGGGAGGGCCATCTCCTCGGCAGCGAGGTCGCGGGAAGGGTCACCGCGGTGGGAGAGGGCGTGGACGCCTCGTGGATCGGGCGGCGGGTGTGGGCGTTCACCGGCCTGTCCGGGGGGTACGCCGAGCACGCCGTCGCCTCGGTCGAGGACGTCCTTGCGCTGCCCGACGGCCTGACCGGCGCCGACGCGGTGACCCTCGGCGGCTCCGGCGTGGTCGCCCACTTCGCCCTGGCCCGGGCCAGTTTCACGCCTGGCGAGACGGTGCTCGTGCGCGGTGCGGCGGGCAGCATCGGGATCACGGCGGTCCAACTCGCAGCCAGGGACGGCGCGAGCGCGGTGGCGGTCACCACCTCGTCGGCGGAGCGCGGCGCCCGCCTGCGGGACCTGGGCGCGACCCATGTCCTTGACCGCTCCGGCGAGGACGGCCCGGACGCACCGGCGGGCTTCGACGTGGTGATCGATGTCGTGGGGGGTCCCCAGCTTCCCCTTTTCCTGGACAGGTTGAACTCCAACGGGCGGTATGTGGCTGTCGGTGTGGTTGGTGGGCAGCCGCCGGCGGACTTCGGCATGCGGCTGATGGACGCCTTCCGCAGGTCGTTGTCATTCGCCACTTTCAGCTCTGACACCGTGCCCGGCCCCGACCGGCAGGCCGTGCGGTCGTCCCAGTTCGCCGATGCTGCGCACGGGAACCTGCGCACGGTCGTGCACCAGGTGCTGCCGCTGGACCAGGCAGTGCTGGCCCACCGCGAGATGGACGCGGGGGAGGTGTTCGGCAGGGTTGTGCTGGCGCCCTGAGCCGGGCAGGGACGGCGTTCGCGGCCCCGGGTAACGAAATGGGACCCGCTCAGGTCGTGGCCGACGCCCGGCGCTGACGGTCGCCATCGTCGACGCCGGGCAGCGGCGTGCCCCGTTACCGCTGTCTCGTCCGGCATCAGGGTGCGCCGCCGTGCGGGGGCCGCGTGATGATGCCCTGAGGGAGTTGTAGCTGTACACCCGCATCCGAGAAGACAGTCAGCCCACTCCAACCTGGCGGTGCCGTCCGCAAATTGGGCGTCTCTGCGACGTGGTGAAGCTCCTGGTAGACGGTGTCATGACCAAGATCTACCGTGCACCACCAGGAGCTTCACGTGCTTGTCTATCCGTCGGCGATCGATCTGTCCACCGCGCACCTGCGGCGTCTGGCGTGCCAACTGGCCGTCCACCGCCGGGAGATCGGTAGGTACACGATGGCGACGGCTGACCGCCGGCCGTCAGGCCCTTCTCGTCCTGGCGCACCTGCGCTGCGGTAACACCTACGCCCAGCTCGCCGCCGGGTTCGGCATCGGGATCGCGACCGTCTACCGCCATGTCCGTGAGGCCATCAAGGTACTGGCCGAGTTCGCGCCGACGCTCGACGAGGCGATAGCAACGGCGCGGAAGAAGGCGTATCTGATCCTGGACGGCACCGTGCTGCCGATCGACCGGATCGCCGCCGACCGCCCGTACTACTCCGGCAAGAAGAAACACCACGGCATGAACGTGCAGGTCCTCACCGATCCCTTCGGCCGCCTGCTGTGGGCCTCACCCGCGCTCCCAGGCGCCACCCACGATCTGAGCGCGGCACGTGAGCACGGCATTCTGGATGCGCTCGGCGCGGCCGGACTCACCACCTACGCCGACAAGGCGTACCAGAGTGCAGGCCGCCCCGTTCGCATCCCGTTCCGCGGACGCCGCCTCAAGCGGTGGCAGCGCCGGCGCGCTTCTTGAGCTCGCTCAGCGGCGCGCCGTTCAGCTTGTAGGCATGCCACGGTTGGACGTTCGTTCCGGACCAGGCCCAGGCCCCGGCCGACAGCACCCGGTCCAACGTCTCCCTCGGGACAGGTTGGTCGGTGAATCCGCGCACCGCCCGTCGGCTCGTGACCGCGTCATGGGCGTCCATGATCAGCCGCTTTCCTCTCTACTCGTCCTCACTCGGGCCCCGATGGAAACGCCGCTCGATCAACGGCCGGCCCTCGTCACAGTCCTCGCATCCGCCGCCCCACGTATCGGACCGTTCTCGCCGTCGCATGGGGCGACCAGCGGTGGCGTGGCTGACCTGGGACCTTCCCCGGAACGGCGGCGCGGCCAAGCGTCCTCCACAACGCACCTCCTGCCCGTCAGGCTCAGCAGCGCATTACGGCTGGACGGTGGGCCACCCGCACTCGGTGCGAGGCTGAGACGTGCGACAGGTACCAGGCCCTCGATCCGCTGCCCTGCGGCGTCGAGGCCGCCATAGGGGCCGCCAGTGCTAGACCGAGGTCATCGACCACATCTTGCTCGACTGGTCGGACCGGGCGTTTCATCAAAGGAGAAGCTGACAACACGAGACCCGGGCCATGACGATCGGAATGCCGGCCTGGGCAGTCGAGGCCGACTTGGAGGTGCGATGAGAGTCGTGTTCGTGCACGGGGCGTGCGTGCGGGACGGGTCGTGGTGGTGGCACCGCACCGCCGAGCTGCTGCAGGAGCGGGGGGTGCTGAGCGTGACCCCAGCGCTACCGAGCTGCGGCGAGGCGGGCTTGCCCGGCGGCATCGGCGGTCCGGGGCTGCCCGAGGATGTTGCCGCGGTGCGGCAGATGCTGCAGGTCGGCGACGAGCCGACCGTGGTGGTCGCCCACAGCTACGGCGGCGTCGTCACCGCGGAGGCCGCTGCGGGGATCGGGGCGGTGCGCCACCTGCTGCTGATCTCCAGCTACCTGCCCGAGGTCGGGCAGAGCCTGTCGGAGTTCGGGGACGGCAGCCCCGCCCCGTTCCTCGACGTCGACCCCGACGCCGGCACTTTCGGGGTCCGCCCCGAGCTACTCGTGGACACGTTCCTGCAGGACTGCGACCCCGAGGTCCAGGCGCAGGCGGCGCACCACCTCGCCCGGCAGAACGTGCAGGTCACCGTGCATCCCGTCGGGGCGGCCGCATGGCAGCAGTTGCCCTCGACGTACCTCGTCTGCGCTCAGGACCGGGGCACCCCGCCGCGGCTGCAGCGCGAGTTCGCCCGCCGTGCCGGCAGCGTCATTGAGCTCGACGCCGGCCACCACCCGTTCCTGTCCCAGCCCGCAGCCGTCCGGGATCTGCTGCTGAGCCTGTGACGACAGCCGCGGACGAGCCGAGTCGACGATCCGCCGGGGCCGCACCGACAGCCCGGTGAACGTCGCCACCCACAACGCCTCAACCTCAACACCCCACCCATACAGGGAAAATGCCCGGATCACAGCCTTCTGCAACACGCTTCAGGCCCAGCTAGGCCACGCGCATCACGCCCGATCGAGCCCAGCACGCCCGGGCAGCCTCTGTGTGTCACCGAAACGTTCCGAGCCTCCTAGCTCGAACTGCCATACAGTCGAGCTGAATTCAGGAACTGCCATTGAGTCCTACAGGCGGGGATGCCCACGGGCGACGGCGTTTGTCCTGCGGTGCGTCTCTGATCAACACGTCGACCCAACAGGGAAGATGGCGCAGGCAGTCAGCTCATCTCGCCGACTGAGAACGCATCAGCCCTGCAGTTCGGGCCAACCGCACCGCTCGGTCAGCCGGACAAGGCCCCCTTGGGCCAACAGTCGCCTCGGCCAGCCCGTGGACCTGCCGCACGTCCCTGTCCGCCTCCTGTGGGCGCACATCCGGCTGACCGCCGGTCCTCAGCAGGCGAAGTGGGCCGAACAGGGGTGGAAGCCTGCCGGGTTGGCGTACGTTCCGGGTGCCGGAGGATCGTCGGGTGGCGGGGATCGGTGCCAGTTCTGGCCGGGCGGGCGGACCTGGCTGTTCGGCCGGGCTCTCTCCCGCGGCTTCAGTGAGCGTCTTCAGCGCACCAGGAGATCGATGGCGACCTCCAGTCGTTCGAGGTAGAAGTCCCGTGATGCGGCCTGATGCTTGAGGCCGGTCGATGCGCTGATCATCGTCTGGGCGACTTGGCGGGCCGCCGCCTGTCCTGCCTCGACGGCGATCGCGTCTGTGATCAGTTGCTCGAAACGTTGCGACGTGGTCTCGACGATCTCCCCCAGTAGGCCGGGGTTGTCCTCGATGACCACCGCCACATCGCGTGTCAGCGGGCCGATGTAGCGGCCCGCCCACTGGTCGAACGCCTCGAGGAGGCGCTCCGCAAGGGGTCGGCCGGTGTCGGCCAGGACGTGTTCGACCGCTGTGATGTCGCGCTCCAATGCCTGGGTGACGGCGGCGCGGAACAGGCTCTCCTTCGAGGAGAAGAGGAAGTACAGCCCGGGCCGGGAGATGTCCGCCGCCCGCGCCACCTCCTCCATCGAGGTCTTCCGGTAACCGAATCGCGCGAACGTGACCATGGCGGAGTCCAGAACCATGATCCGACGGTCGGTGTCGGCGACTGTCGACGGCGGATGGCCGGCGGTGGGACTGCTCATGGACCGAGCATACGAGCGAGAGTCGTACTATACAAATCGAGACTAGTGCGTATAGTCACTGCCGTGACTCCTCGCGAACCCCTCTCCACGCCCTTCACCGCCTCCAGCACCGCGGACGAGGTACTGCGGGGCGTCGACCTAACCGGCGTTCGCGCGATCGTGACGGGAGCTTCCTCCGGAATCGGGATCGAGACGGCTCGCGCATTGACCGCTGCCGGGGCGGAGGTGACGCTCGCTGTCCGGAACACGACGGCGGGGAACGCCGTCGCTGAAACGATCGAGAAGTCGACCGGAGGAATACGGCCCCGAGCCGTCCGGCTCGACCTTGCCGACAGGACCACCGTCACGCGATTCGTCGACGCGTGGCACGGCCCTCTGCACCTGCTGATCAACAACGCGGGCGTGGTCACCGGTGGCCTCGAACGCACACGTGAGGGCTGGGAGCTGCAATTCGCGACGAACCATCTTGGCCACTTCGCCCTGGCCACCGGCCTTCATGACGCCCTGGCCCTGGGAGCGGCCGACCGCGACGGAGCACGGATCGTCTCGGTCAGTTCGACGGCGCACATGCGTGCCGGCATCGACTTCGACGACCTCCACTTCGAGCGTCGCAGCTACGATCCGCAGATTGCCTACGCCCAGTCGAAGACGGCGAATTCTCTCTTCGCCGTCGAGGCGAGTCGCCGCTGGGCATCCGACGGCATCATCGCCAATGCGGTGAACCCCGGCGGTGTCGCGACGGGACTGCAGCGGAACTTCACAACGCAACAGAAGGAGTCGCTCGACGCGGCCGAAGCCGCCGGAGTCTTCACGTACAAAACGGTCGAGCAGGGCGCTGCCACCAGCATCGTCGCGGCCGTCGCCCCGGAGTTCGCGCACTCCGGAGGCCACTACCTCGACGATGCACAAGAGGCTTACACCGTGACGAACGACGCCGACCTCGCGCAGCACCCGCACGGTGTCAAGGAATGGGCGCTCGACCCCGCCACCGCCAAGCGCCTCTGGACGGTCTCGACCGACCTGCTCCGCGACCGACCTCTCGACGCCACAGCAAGCGGTACCGCCGCCTCCTTGGTTGGTCTCCGCATCGAGCCACAAGGCCGGTAACACGGAACCGGAACCGTCACAGTTCGCCTGCCTGGCGACGTGTTGGGCCGGCTACCCGATCCGCGCCGAGGCCGCCGCTCCACCTGCTCGCCGCCGCGCTCCACGCCTGCCAGACCGTGATCGCCTAGCGCCGGGTCGCCGCGAAGAACAACGAAATCCCCGCCTTCGCCCCGCTGCTGGACCCGATCGACCTGCGCGGCGTCGTCGTCACCGCCGATGCGATGCACACCCAGCGCGCCCACGCCGAGCACGTCATCGCCGCCGGCGGCCACTACCTCCTGGTGGTCAAGGGGAACCAGAAGCAGCTGCGGCGCCTGCCCTGGCGTCAGATTCCGCTGCAGGCCCGCACCACCGGGGCCAGACACGGCCGCCGCGAGGTCCGCCGTCTGAAGGTCTGCACCGTCCGGTCAGGTCTGTTCTTCCCGCACGTGGTCCAGGCCATGGAGATCAAGCGCCGCCGCACCCACCGCAAGACCGGCTAGGTCGAGACGAAGACCGTCTACGCGATCACCAGCCTCCCGCCCGAGCAGGCCGGACCGGCGCAACTCGCCGAACGCGTCCAGAATCACTGGTCGATCGAGGCCCTGCACCACGTCAGAGACGTCACGTTCGGCGAGGACGCCTCGCGAGTACGCACCGGCACCGCACCCCGCGCCATGGCCACCCTGCGCAACCTCGCCATCGGACTCATGCGCCAAGCAGGCTGGACCAACATCGCTGCCGCAGCCGATCACTACCGGTCACGCCCCTATCACGCCGCCGCCATGCTCCGCCTCACAGCCTGAGAACGCATCCCCCCTGGCCCGAACCGGGCGGCGTCGCGGGCGTTGGGGGCCTCCTACCTGTCGTCCTCGCCCCGACCGTCCTCGAAGACGAACAGTGGTTTGGTGCCATGTGCGGGTGTTTCAGCAAGCGAGATGGCCTCGATGAAACGTTCGAGCGGAAACGGCTGCCCTTGGGGGATGCGCAGCACTCCATCAACGACGAGTCCGCGAACCTGGGACAGCGCGCGCAGCGCGTCCTCAGGTGACGCGGTGCCGAACCAGCGGTTCAGCCAGAAGCCACGGACTGCTTTGGTCTCGTAGATGACCGAGCGTGCCTGCAGCGGGATCGTCAACGCTGCCGGGTCGGTCTGCCGATGGGTGGAGAGCGCGCCGTAGACCACGACCTCTCCTCCCGGAGCCAATGCCTGGGATACCTGGGCGCCCACGTCGCCCGCGACACAGTCGATCGCCTTGCGCACGCCGGCCGTTCCTGCAATCTCGGCCACACGCTGCAACAGGTCCTCGTCCTGAGTGCAAATGACCTCGTCACCACCAAGCGCTTTGATCTCCTCAACGGCATCGCGTCGCCGCACGACATTGATCGTGCGAATGCCCAGATGCCTGGACAGCTGGATGACGAGCCGGCCGACGGTGGAGCCCGCCGCCGTCTGCAACAACCATTCACCCGGCTGTACGTCGAGTTCGCGCGTCACGAGGAGCAGCGCGGTCAACGGATTGACGGCGAGTTGACAGGCACTGGAGTCGCTCAGATGGTCGGGGACCGGCAGGAGCCTTCGCGCATCGGCAACAAGGTATTCCTGCCAAGTGCCGGCCACATGGGGCCCGGGTACCGCCGGGACTGCAGCAACCACCACACGCTCGCCGATTTTCAGTCCCTCGGTGTCCGGCCCCAGGGCCTCGATACGCCCCACGCATTCCATGTGACCCCCGACAGTGGGAAACTCGGGGGAGAAACCGTAGCGGCCACGCAGCACGTGCAGATCACTGGCGTGAATCGGAGTAGCCTTCACACGGATCAACGCCTGACCCGCTTTTGGCGTGGGAACAGGCCGGGATTCCAGCCGCAGGACATCGGCAGGCTCGCCGACCTTTCCTGCTACGAGCGCGCGCATGTGATTCATTTCCCTCACTGACCTTGTGCAGGAACTCGTCCAGCGCCTTGCCGACGCCCTCGAGTCGTCGCGTGTCCACGACCGACAGATTCGGACTAGGAACTCTGTGCCGTCATGGATCTCTCCTACTGGCTGGGCTGCGAAGCTGCTCCCGTTTCGGGATTGCGCCCATAACCAGCCTAAGGGCTGTCCCGTAAATGATCTATGACGTGCTGGCTAACCTGCTCGCCTTCTAGGTCAGCTGGCGAGGGCGAAATTATGCAGGCGGGCGATGCCGAGCATGGCGTGGTGGACGCCGTCGCCTTTGAGACGGCAGTCCCGAAGAATCTTCCAGGTCTTCATGCGGGCGAAGACGTGCTCGACGCGGGCTCGGACCTTGCGGTGAGAGGCGTTGTGTTCCTCTTTCCAAGCGGGTAGTCCGCTCTGTCCGTTCTCTCGGCGGTGTGGGATGACCAAGCCGGTGCCGCGATAGCCGCCGTCCGCGATGACGGTGGTCGTACCGACGGCGGCCTTCGCCCCGGACAGCTCCCATGCCTTGCAGTCGTTGCGGTTGCCGGGCACCGGCTTGCCGACGGTGACGACCAGGCGGGTGTCGGCGTCGATGACGACCTGGTGGTTGGTGGAGTACCGGTAGTTTTTCGACTGCTCGGCGATGGTGTGATCGCGAGTGGGCACCAGGGTGCCGTCCGCGATCAGCACGGTGTCCTTGCGGAGCCGCTTGCGCTGCTGGAGCGCGAGCAAGGGTCCGAGGTGGTCGATGATGCGATCGGCAGCCGGCCTCGACACCCCGAACAGCGGTTCCAGCTGCCGTAGCGTGAGGTTGGTGCGCCAGTACGCGGCGACCAGCAGGATTCGGTCCTCCAGCGGTAGGCCCCACGGTCGGCCCTTGCGAACGGGGTCTGCGCCCTCGCGTCGTAACGCCGTGATCAGTTTGCCGAATTGTTGCGGGCTCAGTCTGCTGAACGGGGCTATACAGGACGGTTCCGACGCCGTGATCACACCAGCCACAGCGAGATCATCTCAACTGCCGGCCAATCGTGGTGACCGGTGAGCCACGAGTGCGGGCCGAGAAAACGGCTTTGCGCCCCGTGTGATCGGCGTGGAAGCTGGCTCGCCGGAGGTACTGAAGATGACCAACATTGTGTTGAAGGTGTCAGCCCGTGACTTGGTGCATGCGGACCTGGCATCGTGCGGGTGGGCAGGGTCTGACCACCACCTGGCTGGCGTCGCCAAGCAGTTGGAACGTGCGCGGATCGGTGAGGTCGACTACCTTGCGGTCTGCCCCGCAACCAACGTTCCTGTGGCGAAGGGTGGCGTCGACTATCAGGTCAAGGACGGTGTCGGCACTTTGTGGCAGCTGGCGGTCCACCCCGCATTGCAGTCGTGCGGGATCGGCACGTTCCTTGTCGAAGCCGCAGAACTGCGGATCAGGAATCGCGGTTTGCGGCAGGCCGAGCTGGCGGTGGAGGAAGGCAACTCCCGGGCACGGGCACTATACGAACGACTGGGATATGTCGCGTACGACCGTCAGCCGGACTCGTGGGACGAGCAAGCCTCTGATGGATCGTTGCGCCGCTACGAGACTATCTGCACGTTGATGCGGAAGGAACTCGCGTAGGTTCAGTCACCTTCACGGGATCTGCCGGCGAGCGCGTCGTCGCAGGTCATCTAGTCATCGGCTCCGGGTGTCGCCCTCCAAGGTCGTGGCCACGGCGAAGGCTACGTCCGGATCGACGGCGTGGAACGATGACCACCATGTCAGGTCAGGTCTGGGTTTCACTCATATCGTTGGGCGGCGTTGCCCTCGGCGGCATGCTGTCCTACCTCGTTCAGCACCGGACGCAACTGTCAGCGGAGCGCGCTGAACAGCAGCGGCAGCAGAACGCCCTGTCGGAGGCTCGGCGCGCGGAACGGCTGGCGCTACTGGAGCGGTTCGTGGAGGTGGGGGCCGAGGCCGAACGTTCCGCGTTCAGCCGGCCTTCCGAGTTCGACGACACCCACCCCTGGTACCTCAAGACTCAGGACGTCATGAACAGGCTCTGGGTCGCGGAGCGACTCATCCGCATCCAGTTCCCCCTGTCCGTGCATGACGCGGCACGTGCGTACTTCCTCGACCTCAACCGAACAGTATGGGAAGGCTTGCCCGACGGCGAGAGCGTACGGGACTACCTGGAGGGGAACCGGCTGGCGTTCCTCGACGCGGCCCGAGCGGTCATGGGGTAGCCCGGTTGAGCCCCGAAGATCTTTTACGGGACAGCCTTTAGTGAGCCGGGCACAATCCGGCTTGGCGATCACGACAGTTCTCACGCCGATTGATTTCCCGGAGTCGATCCGCGCTCCAGGCGGTGTGCGGAACCTGACGCAGCGCTTCCAGCTGATCGGAGTAGGCGGGTGCGGGCGGGCCGGCCTTCTTCAGCGGGATATCGATGACGAAGAGCGCGGCGAGGAAAGCGAGGGCGCACAGGATAGCGCCGGCTGACCTCCGACGACCCGGCCCCGCTCATGTGCGGGATCGTCTACGCCGCGAACATCCACAGCGCCCCCGCCGTCCGCGTAGAGACCGCCCGCCGCTGTCTGGCCTGGCTACTGGAAGGTGTCCACATCCGATAGCGCAGCACCGGCGGGACGCCGCCCCTCGCCCCGAGTCAACACGGATCCGCCCGGCCATGAACCGAACGCTGCATGGTCGAAGCCGACGGCTCAGGCAGCGACACGGCTCTCGATCGCCGCCGGCACCGCCACCCCCACCCCGACCCATCGCACCGGGGCGTACGCCGTCTGCCCATCACTGACACCCGGCGTTGCCGCTTATCCGAACGCAGCCAGGGAGACCGGCTGCCAATGACGCCAGGTGCTCAGACGCTCCTCGTAGAGACCGGCGACGTCGGTGAAGGACTTGCCGAGGAAGATCCTCAGCGGGGGCTGGCCCGCATCGACGATCTGAAGAATCGCGTCGCGGGTCGCGTGCGGGTCGCCGACCTCGAAATCCGGTGCAGTGGCCGCGCGGACTTCGGTGTAGTCCGGGTGCAGCTCACTGTGCCGTGCCCCGCGGGCCAGCCAGTCGGTGGCGTAGGGACCGGGCTCGACGTTGGTGATGTGGATGCCGAAGGCTGCCACTTCTTGCGCCAGGGATTCCGACAACCCCTCGAGAGCCCATTTGGAGGCGTGGTACGCACCGATGCCGGGGAATGCACGTACGCCGCCCTCGCTGGTCACCTGCAGGATCCTTCCCGATCGCTGCGACCGCATGAGGGGCAGCACGGCCTGCGTGACCCACACCGCGCCGAAGAAGTTGGTCTCCATCTGAGCCCGGAGGTCGTCCTCGTTCAACTCCTCGACCATGCCGAAATGCCCGTAGCCGGCGTTGTTGACCGCGATGTCCAGCGAACCGAAATGCGAGTGGGCACGCTGCACCGCCGCATGCACCGCGTCACGGTCGGTGACATCGAGCCGGACCGGCAGTACCGCATCCCCGTACCGCGCGACCAAAGGGGTCAGCTGGCTGACATCCCGGGCCGTCGCCGCGACGTGATCGCCGCGTTCGAGCGCCGCCTCCGCCCACTCGCGGCCGAACCCCCTCGAGCTTCCGGTGATGAACCACGTCTTCGCCATGACTGGTGCTCCCTAGGCGTGAATTGCTTGCTGTTGCCACTCCATCGTGCTGCTGATCCAGGCATTCCGCCAACGAAGGTCTTACATAGGAGACATGCGGTTTCGGAATGTGTCAGGATGACGGCATGGCCGACTTCACCCTCACCGGTCTCCGCGTCATCCAGGCAGTGGTCGACACCGGATCGTTCACAGCTGCGGCCGACGCACTCGGATACACGCAGTCAGCGGTGTCCCGTCAGGTGGCGGCGATGGAAGCCGCCGCGGGCGCACCGCTGTTCGTCCGGGGCGCCCGCGGGGTGGCCCCCTCTCCCGCAGGCATGATGCTCGCCCGCCGAGCCGCGACGGCCCTCAACGAGATCGACGCCGTCAGCACAGACCTCGCCGGACTGCAGGACCACGTCACCGGACGAGTCGCCATCGCGGCGTTCCCCTCAGCCGCCGCCGTTCTCGTCCCCAGGACATTGGCCCGCCTTGGAAACGACCACCCGGGTCTGATCGTCGAGTTCGGCGAGGCGTCCTCGCCCACGCAGCTTCGCCAACTCCGCGCTCACCGCATCGACGTCGCGGTGATCGGCGTGGGACCGGACCTGCCCGCCTACGATTTCGAGGGCCTGCGCCGCGACCTGCTCCTCGACGGCGGCCTTCTGCTCGCCGTCCCTGCCAACCACCGGTTTGCCGGCCGCGGAACCATCCCGGTGACCGAGCTGAGGGACGAACCCTGGATCGTCGGCAAGGGCCTCCGTGATGACCCCCAGTTCGGCGCCTGGCCGACCCTCGACCACCCGCGGATCGCCTACGCCGCCCGCGAATGGCCCACTCGCCTCGGCCTTGTCGCCACCGGTCTCGGCATCGCCGTACTCCCCGAAGTGGCCGCGGCCGCGGTCCCCACCGGAGTCTGCGTCGTCCACGTCGACGACCCCGCCTGGCTCGGCCGAGCCATCGTCGCCGTCACGGTCCGCGACCGCTCTCCCGAGGTGACGGCCACCGTAGGGGCGCTGCGCCACGAGGCCGCACAGCTTCGTGCGGCGCCATAACGCCGCACCCGGCAAGGAAGATCCACGCTGTGCTTCCGCTCCCGTTCGGCCACGGCCGACTCGGCCTGCATGCGGTCTGCCTCCTCTCGCAGTTCGTCCACGCGACGGCGAGCACCCAGCTCACGCTGTTCGAGGAGTCCAACAACCGACGGCATCCACGACCTCACCGAGACTTCCGGCCGTGCGCCCCACCAGCGAAAACGCAGCCCTCACGGAAGCACAGCTTCTGAGGTCAGCCCCGTTGGATGCCTCCGGTGCTGGAGTCGGGCGTGTCAGGCTGCTGTGCCGAAGCCGTCGGCACGCAAGTCCCGGTCTCGGCTGTGGCTCTCCAGCGGGCCCTCCGCCCCCTGGCACACCCCCGGCCTGCCCGGCGTCACCATCCGGGCCTACGCCGACCTGCACCGCATACCGGCACATGTTGAACGCCCCGGCGCCAACAGTCCGTCAGGGGCGGGCAGCTACCACTTCGACTCCGGCTCCCCGCAGCTGACCGCGGTGACCGGCTCGGATGCGAACCGGGTGCCCGTGTTTCCCACATCGTTCAGCGTGAACGTCACCGTCACCCCCGCCAGCGGAGCACTGCCAACGCTCCGGGCCCACTTCGTCTCCTGGGACAACCACGACGCCTGCGCGGCCGCGCTGGTCGACACCCTCACCATGGTTGAGACCGCGCATCTGGCCGACCGGGTCCTGGTCGTCCGGCGCTCCGCCCAGGCGGCGTTGGAGGCCGTGTACGACAACGAACTCGGCCCTGCCGGGCAGTGGCGCCGCCCGGCGGGAGCGGCCGACGCAGTGCTCGCGGAGCGCATGCCCCGGGGGCCCTGCGCAGACGGGCCGATTTCGCCGTCAGCTCGCCGACACCGACCGGCGCCTTGCCGATCGCCTGCTACCGGCCGACTGGTCGCTGGCGGTGCGCCGCGCCGCCGGGCGCGCCGCCGCCTGCGCCGAGCCGGTGCGACGCACCACCCAGTCCCGCCGGGACGCGCCCGGGGGCAACTACCACCGGCTCTCCGCAGACGAACACCACTGGATCTTCGACGAGCTGATCACCCCCCGAGCGAATCGGGTGGGCTACCTCGGGCTGATCGTGACCTTGTAGGCGGCTCCGGCCCTGCCGTGGGTGCTCACGGTGACGGTCTGGCCGTGGTCGTCCCAACTGGCCTTGCTGCCTTGGATATCGACGCGGTAGCCGCCTGCGTACGTGTCTCTGGGCACAGTGATCCGGGTGGGCCCCGCTGCGTTGGCGCGGGTGCGGAAGGTGAGGGTGTAGGTGCGGGTAGCCGGGTCGTATGCGAACTTGAGCGGGTCGCCCGCGACAGCCTGCGCGTACGGCTGGACGAGCAGCTGCGCGTTGGGCTTCGCGACGCCCGTCTGGTCGAGGAAGCAGTAGCCGCCGCCCCGGCACCACTGCCACCACGTCCAGCCACTGGAGAAGCGGTCCAGGGAGGCCGTCATGTCGGTGACGAACTGGCTGGCGTGCGGAACGTAGGGGTTGCCGCCCCACTCCCCCACCATCACCGGCATGCGGTGACGGGTCGGGTAGTCACTGATCGCGGCCTCGTAGGCGGGGATGAAGGTGCCGTTGGGGTCGTAGTCGGCGCCGGTTTCCATCGCGGTCTCGTAGAAGTGCGGCGCGTAGCCGGCGTGCGGGTCGTCGATGTGGCCCAACTGGGTCGGGACGCCGACACCGACGATGACGGTTGGTTCGACGAATACCCACGACCTGTGGTCGACCAGGCGAATCGCCTGGGCAAGGCGGTTCCACAGCTCGGTGAGCTCGGTGGCCTCGAAGCGGGCCGCGGCGGCGGGGAGGTCTTCGCCTTCGAGAAACTTCGCGAACGGCTCATTCATCAGGTCGTAGCCGAGCAGCGCCGGATGCCTGCCCAGGGCGGAGGCCACCGTCATCCACATGCGAGCGTGCGCGGCGCGGAGGTCGGCGTCCTTGTACAGGTGGTCAAAGGCGGTCTGTACGGATGGCTCGAAGTACTCGGAGAACCAGTCGTCGGGTATCGGCGAGAACGGCAACCCTTCGTCGCGGGTGGCCCAGTCGGGGACGCCGCGGGAGCCGAAGTGGGGGCCGTATACGTCCTGGTGGGCGTCGAGGATGACCTTGATGTGGTAGCGGTTGGCCCAGTCGAGGATGCGGCGCATCTTGGCGAGGTAGCCGCGGTCGTAGTGCCCGGGGGTGGGTTCGAGGTCGTCCCAGAAGAACGCGAGGCGCGCCAGGTTGAAGCCCCGGGCGGCCATGTCTTTGAGGTCGCGCTCGTGGATGTCGGCGAACGCGTTGGTGCCTCGGCTGCTCTTGTCGGCAAGGTTGAAGCCGCGCCACTGGAGCGCGCGGCCTTGGGCGTCGGCGATGAAGGTGCGGTCACCAACCGTGACCCGGTCGGGGAAGCGGTCGGGGCGGGCCTGGGCCTGCGCGGGGAGGACGCCGAGCAGGAGGGCGGCCACGGCGAGGGCGGCGGGGGCGACGCGGGAGGTCAGGCGCATGCAGGAGACCCTTTCGAGGGTGGCTGCTCGGTCGGCCGGCTACGGGCGGTCGGATGCTACTGGCGGATGGGTCAAGTTCACAGAAGTGCGCGAGAGTTGGCGGGAGTTGGCGGTGCTTCCCTCTTCAAGGGCTGCCCCGGCGTCATCGCCCAGGTATTCCCAGGGCCTTCGCCCGGTCTTCCTCGAGGCCTTCGCTGGGGGTTTCCCCGACCTCTTCGCGGCGCCCGGCCCGCGCCAACCACCCCGACCCAGCTACCTGCACGGCTTCCTCACCGGCTCGCCGAACTGGTTCGGCAAACCCCGCCTCACCCGGACGAGAGCCTGCCGACCTCGTCCATAATCCTGATTCCCCGCAAACCCGAGAGCCGGCCGGCTTCCACCGCTCCGGGTGCCATCCGAGGTACCCCCGGCAGCCGTTCGCGTACCGGCGACGCTGCACTTCCTGTTGCACCGTTTGAGCCGGGACTGCTGAGCCCGGGTCAGGCATCACCCGCCGCCTGGGGGCGCTGAGTGTGTGGGTGGTTCCGACGCTGGTCTGCACCCATGCGTCCGGGAGGGCTGCGGCGAGGGTGTGCTGGGCGCGCCAGCCGGTGCAGTGACCGGGGACGATCAGCTTGGGTGCGAGTTCAGTGAGCGCGTCCACCGTCGAGCCGATGACCGGCTCGAAGGCGGGTCCGCCCAGATGGAAGCCGCCGACGAGGGCCAGCAGTTTGCTGACGCCGGTCAGCCTCGTGGCGTGACGGATGATGTTGACCACTCCGGCGTGGCCGCACCCGGTGATGATGACAAGTCCCCGGCCGCGCACGTTGATGACGAGTGCCTGGTCGTCGATGACCGCGGTATCGAACAGCAGCGTGCTGCTCGCGTTCCCGCTTTGGACGGTGACCAGGGCGGAGAAGCCATGCTCGGCACGCAGCCCCGCGACGGCCTCGCCACCGGCGAACTACCGCGCGGCGGTCCACCCGGAGCCCATCGACGCCCGGATGACGCCTTCGGCAGAGGCCAGCAGGACGTCGAAGGTGTTGTCGACCATCGTCATGACCCTGACCTCGTCGGCCTCGGGCAGCGTCACCGGGTCAACAGCCGGTCCCTCCTCGACGCGAGCCGCTGACCACACCGCCTTGGCCGCGGAGTGCCTGTGATCGTCGCACATGCTGGAAAGCGCCTCGCCGCCGATACGACCGGCCGGGGAAGCAGAGCGCGATACAGGCCGCAGGCCCACGGCAGTCGCGCCGGCCAGACCGGCCGCAGGCGCCGCGCGGTGTCATGCTTCCACTCGCGCGGGCGGGACGACGACGTCGATGAGCCCGGTGGCCACGTCGTACACGAGCCCTGAGACGAAGACTCCAGCCCGAAGCTTCTGCTTGAGGATTTCGGCGTCGACGCGGACGGCGGCAACCGGGTCGGTGACCGCCTTGGCGTCCAAGTCTCCGGCCGGAACTTCGAAGTATTCGGCCAGCAGCTCGGGGAACGCGGCCAGGTCCGTGATCCCGCAGTCGGTGTGGTGCAGGACCGCATAGTGGTTGTCGCCCGGCCCAGGGCCGCCCGTGCGGGCCTGCACGACCTTCGAGAGCATCCCCAGCGTACGGAGTGTCGCGGGCGTGACCCGCCCTCCGACGTTGCGGATCACCGCTGCCTCGCCGAGCTTGAGCCCGAGCACGTCGGACGGGTCGACACGAGGGTCGACGCATGAGATGACCGTCAGACTGCCACTGGGCATGAGCCTGAGGTCGGCGAATGATCCGCCGTCGGCGAACCCAGCGTTCCGCTTGGCTAGCTCGTTCGTGTCGATCACTGTGCCGGTAGCCCCTTCTTGCTCTGAGCCTGGACCCCCGGTGACGCCGACGGGGACCTCCAGTTGCCGCCAATCCTGGATCGCCGCGGCCTCCTCTGCCACTCGACTTCGCGGCACATCATGATCATGCACGTCAACGCCTTGAGTGATCCGACACGGCGAGTCGGCGCTGAGGTGCGATTCGTACCTGAATTCCTCGACTTGCACCCTGCGCGAGGACGAGGGGCACGTCGCGGGGGGGGCTCTGCCCGGATCGGCTCAGGGGCGCAGTGAGCACGGCGGTAGGTCAGTGGGGACAGTCCGAGGTGGGTGTGGAAGTGCTTGCGCAGCGCGACCGGGTCCCCGAAGCCCCAGTGGTGGCGGTGACGGGGCTACCGAACCCGCGGCTCCCCCCGGGTGGTCGGCCGAGAGCTGAGCGGGACCGGCCGCGCCCGGCACGGCAGCAGAGCCCCGATACGGCAGCAGGCCCGGACCGCGTGTCGCGGTCCGGGCCCTGCCTCGTGCGGTGCCGCCCTGCGGCGGCGATGCGTCAGCTCTGTGCGGTGCCGTCGCCCGTCTGCCCGGCGCCCTCAGCTGCGCCTGCCTTCTCGCGCATCTTGCGCACCAGCTCCGCCTTCTGGTCGGCGGCACCCTGGCGGTCGAGGT
>NZ_JNZA01000020.1 GCF_000717345.1 Streptomyces lydicus
CTCCCCCTCCTCCCCCCTTCGGGGGAGGGGGCGGGGGGGGGGTCCGGGGGTGGGGGGAGTGCGTGCCCCCCCTCGTACGCGGCCGCCAGCCCCCTCGCACGCGGATGTGAGCCCCGGCGTACGTGCCCCGGCGCCCGGTCCGCACCGTGCCCCGGCACCCGGCCCGCGCCGCCCGCCACCGCCCCGGCCCGGAAGGTGCCCTCGAACATCCGCGCGCGAGCGCATAGCATCCGGCCATGTCGTCCTCGACCAATGGCCAGTGGTACCCGCCGGAGTGGCCGGACCGCATCCGGGCACTCGCCAACGGCGAGCTGACCCCCGCCGAGCCCCGGCGGGCCGCGACCGTCCTGCTGCTGCGGGACTCGGACACCGGCGGCCCCGCCGTCCACATGCTGCGCAGACGCGCCTCCATGGCCTTCGCAGGAGGCGCGTACGCCTATCCGGGCGGCGGCGTCGACCCACGGGACGAACGGCCGGTGGCCTGGGCGGGTCCCTCGCGCGCCCAGTGGGCGGTCCGTATGGGCGTCGACCCGGCCACCGCACAGGCCATCGTGTGCGCGGCGGTGCGCGAGACGTTCGAGGAGGCGGGTGTGCTCCTCGCGGGCGCCTCGGCCGACACGGTCGTCGCGGACACGACGGGCGAGGACTGGGAGACGGACCGCGCGGCCCTGGTGGCCCACGAGCTGTCCTTCGCCGACTTCCTGGGCCGCCGCGGTCTGGTCCTGCGCTCCGACCTGCT
The DNA here is from genome assembly GCF_000717345.1 of Streptomyces lydicus. Lineage (GTDB taxonomy): Bacteria > Actinomycetota > Actinomycetes > Streptomycetales > Streptomycetaceae > Streptomyces > Streptomyces lydicus. The sequence continues at coordinate 740 of NZ_JNZA01000020.1, forward strand.
GGGTGCCTGGGCACGCTGGATCACGCCGGAGTTCGAGCCGCGGCGCTACGACACCTGGTTCTTCGTCGCCGCGCTGCCCGAAGGCCAGCGCACCCGCAACACGTCCACCGAGGCGGACCGCACGGTGTGGATCCGCCCCGAGGACGCGGCCGCCGGCTACGACCGCGGCGAGCTGCTGATGATGCCGCCGACGATCGCGACGCTGCGCGGGCTCCAGCCGTACGCCACCGCCGCGGACGCACTGGCGGCCGCGGAGGCCCAGAACCTGACGCCCGTGCTGGCCCAGGCGCGCCTCGTGGGCGGCGAGATCGTGCTGAGCTGGCCGGGGCACGACGAATTCACCAAGCACATCGCGCAGACGGACGCCGGCAGCGGCACCCCCGGGGGCGCCGCATCCGACGGCCCCTCAGGCGCCCCCAGCCCCTCGGGAGGGACCTCCGCATGACCGACGCAGCCGCTCTCCCGGGCCAGCCCCGAGGCGGAGCGATCACCGGGCAGGCCACCCCGCGGGCGCACTGCGTGCTGGCCCCCAACCCGTCGGCGATGACGCTGGACGGCACGAACACCTGGATCGTCGCCGAGCCGGACTCCGATCTCGCCGTCGTCATCGACCCGGGACCGCTCGACGAGGGACACCTCAGAGCCGTCGTCGAGACCGCCGAACGGGCCGGCAAGCGCGTCGCGCTGACCCTGCTGACCCACGGTCACCCGGACCACGCCGACGGGGCCGCCCGCTTCGCCGAGCTGACCCGATCGGCCGTACGGGCGCTGGACCCGGCGCTGCGCCTCGGTGACGAGGGACTGGCAGCCGGCGACGTCATCACCACCGGGGGCCTCGAACTGCGGGTGGTCCCCACACCGGGGCACACCGCCGACTCGCTCTCCTTCCATCTCCCGGCCGACCGTGCGGTGCTGACCGGGGACACCATCCTGGGGCGCGGTACGACCCTGGTCGCGCACCCCGACGGCCGGCTGGGCGACTACCTGGACTCGCTGCGCCGGCTGCGCTCGCTCACGGTGGACGACGGCGTGGCGACGGTCCTGCCGGGGCACGGGCCGGTGCTGAACGATGCCCAGGGGGCCGTGGAGTTCTATCTGGCGCACCGCGCCAACCGGCTCGCCCAGGTGGAGACCGCGGTCGAGGCCGGGCACCGGACCTCCGCCGCCGTCGTCGCGAACGTCTACGCGGACGTCGACCGGTCGTTGTGGCCGGCGGCCGAACTGTCCGTACGGGCGCAGTTGGACTACCTGGGCGAGCACGGACTGATCTAGGACTCGCAGCGGGGGCTCGTGGCGGTCCGGCCGGCTTGCCCGCCGCGAGGCCCCGTCAGCAGGTTCACGGCCGGGGGGCCTTCGCCCCGTGGACGGCGAGGTACTCGTCGGCCAGCCAGGGCGCGAGGCCGGCCAGCAGCTCGTCCAGCAGCGTGGGGTACGCGGCGGGCGTCCGGGCGGCGCGCGCCGCGGCGCGCATCTGCTCGGCGTGCGCCGGGTAGTAGCGGCCGAACACCTCCGCGGACCGGCCGAGGTCGCTGGTCCAGCCGCCCCAGCGCGGCATGACCAGCGTGAACCCGGTGCGTACCAGCCGCCGCGCCACGCCCCGGGTCAGCCGGGTGCGTTCGGCCGCCGTGACGGCCGCTGCGGCCTTCGCGCGCAGACCGGACAGGTCGCGGTGGAGGTCGCCGTTCGTCTCGCGTGCCAGCAGCGAGGTGGGCCGGTAACGGGGCAGCCGCGAGGCCAGGTCCGGGCCGCTGAGCGGCGTGCACAGACAGGCCACGAACCAGCCCAGGTCGTGCCGCTCCGGCTCGCTCAGCAGCCGGTCCACGCCGTACAGCAGCAACCCTGCGCCGTCGATCTGCCCGTAGGCGGCATCGAGCTCCTCCTCGACGGCGCGCGCGGCGGCCCGGTCGGCGTCGGTCGGCTCGTCCCGTAGGGCGAGCAGCGCGTCGAGGTCGGACACCCCGGCGACGGCGGTGCCGCGCGGAATGCTGCCGAAGAGGTAGCCGCTGTGCAGGCGGCCGGGACCGAAGTGCTCGGCGAGCCGGGCGGTGAGCCCGGCCACCACGGGCGCGAAGGGCGCGGACACGCGGTCCAGGGACCCTTCCCGTACGAAGCAGCCGTCCCGGTCCAGCCCCGTGCCGTTGGTCATGGCGCCACTATGGCGAGCCGACGGGCGGGTCCGCGAGGGAAATAGTGAGGGCCCCGCCGGAGCGGGGCCCTCACCGAGGCTGTCTGCGGGTGCCGTCAGCGCGAGCGCTTGGCCAGCCGCTCGACGTCCAGCAGGATCACGGCGCGCGCCTCCAGGCGCAGCCAGCCGCGGCCCGCGAAGTCCGCGAGCGCCTTGTTGACCGTCTCGCGGGAGGCGCCGACCAGCTGGGCCAGCTCTTCCTGCGTCAGGTCGTGCACGACGTGGATGCCCTCCTCGGACTGCACGCCGAAGCGGCGCGACAGGTCCAGCAGGGCGCGCGCCACACGGCCCGGCACGTCCGAGAAGACCAGGTCGGACATCTGGTCGTTGGTCTTGCGCAGCCGGCGGGCGACCGCCCGCAGCAGGGCCGTGGCCACCTCGGGCCGGGCGTTCAGCCAGGGCTGGAGGTCGCCGTGGCCCAGGCCGAGCAGCTTGACCTCGGTCAGGGCGGAGGCGGTGGCCGTACGGGGGCCGGGATCGAAGAGCGAGAGCTCACCGATCAGCTCTCCGGGCCCGAGAACGGCAAGCATGTTCTCCCGGCCGTCCGGGGAGGTGCGGTGCAGCTTCACCTTGCCCTCGGTGACCACATAGAGGCGGTCGCCTGGGTCCCCTTCGTGGAACAGGGCGTCGCCGCGGGCGAGCGTGACCTCTCCCATTGAGGCGCGCAGCTCGGCCGCCTGCTCGTCATCGAGCGCCGCGAAGAGCGGTGCGCGCCGCAGAACGTCGTCCACGAGATCTCTCCTTGTCGACATGCTCCGGGGGACTGTGGTCCCCATCATGCCGGAATGCAAAACAGTGCGATCAATCACAAGTTTGCCGGACCGGTGCCCTCCGCCATAAGGCAGGGGGCCGATTGGGCCCACGAATCACGGTGATCAAGCCGGATGTCAGTGGGTGGCCTTAGTCTGGCCGAGTGTCCAATACGCCGGTGAGAGCAGAGGACTGGGGGGCCGGACGAGTGAGCGCAGGGCGTGATTCCGCTGTGGGCGAACAGGCATCCGGCGGAGCGGCCAATTCGGATAAAAGTAACAAATCGCACCACGAGGAGCCGGTCGAGCGGAAGCTGACCGTCCGGATGTCCGGCGCGTCGACCGGCGACGCGGCCCACCACCGCCAGGCCCGTGACCACGACGGTCACCACGGCGACGGACACGACCACGACGTCCACCCCCTCACGACCACGGCGAAAGCCCTCGTGACGGACGCATACGGGCGGCACGCCGCGGCGCGGACGTCCGGTACGAAGACGCAGGCAGGCAAGAGCTCGGCAGGAAAGAAGGCCGCCGTGAACGACACCCCTGAGAAGCCGACGGCGGCCAAGAAGGTCCCGGCGAAGAGAACCACCACCAAGGCCCCGGCCAAGAAGACCGCCGCCAAGAAGGCCCCGGCGACGAAGGCCACCACCAAGGCCGTCGCGAAGGAAACCACCGCGAAGGCTGCGGCCGAGAAGGCGCCGGCCAAGAAGGCCCCCGCGCGCAAGCCCGAGTCCCGGACCGCCCTCGTGCGGCGGGCCCGCCGGATCAACCGCGAGCTGGCCGAGCTGTATCCGTACGCCCACCCGGAGCTGGACTTCACCAACTCCTTCGAGCTGCTGGTCGCCACGGTCCTGTCCGCCCAGACCACCGACATGAGGGTCAACCAGACCACGCCGCGCCTCTTCGCGGTCGCGCCGACGCCCGAGGACATGGCCGCGCTGCCGCCCGAGGAGCTGGAGGAGCTGATCCGCCCGACCGGCTTCTTCCGGGCCAAGACGAAGTCGCTGCTCGGGCTGTCCGCGGCGCTGCGCGACCGGTTCGGCGGCGAGGTGCCGGGCCGCCTGGAGGATCTGGTCACGCTCCCCGGCGTCGGCCGCAAGACCGCCAACGTGGTGCTCGGCAACGCCTTCGGCGTCCCGGGCATCACCGTCGACACCCACTTCGGCCGGCTGGCCCGCCGCTTCGGCTGGACCACCCAGGAGGACGCGGACAAGGTCGAGGCGGATGTCGCCGCGATCTTCCCCAAGAGCGAGTGGACGATGCTCTCGCACCGCGTCGTCTTCCACGGCCGCCGCGTCTGCCACTCCCGCAAGCCCGCCTGCGGCGCCTGCCCGATCGCCCCGCTGTGCCCCTCGTACGGCGAGGGCGAGACGGACCCGGAGAAGGCCAGGAAGCTGCTCAAGTACGAGCTGGGCGGCCAGCCCGGGCAGCGGCTGAAGCCGCCGGCCGACTATCCGGGGCAGCCCGCGCCCCCGATGGCGCCCCCGGCGGCCGCTTCATGACGGCAGCCGCGACACCCCTGCGGGGGACCCACCATCGACATCGGACCTGAGGGGGCGCGGATGAGGAGTGCACGGGAGCAGCAGTACGGCGAGGAGGCCGCCCTCGACGGGGCGGTGGCCGGCCGGGAGGTCCCGGTGACGGCCGACGGCCTGCCCGAGTGGCTGGCGCCGGTCGCCCGCGCGGCCGGCACGATCGAACCGCGGCAGCTCAGCCGCTTCCTGCCGCCCGAGCACGGCGGCCGGCAGTCCGCGGTGCTGATCCTCTTCGGCCACGGCCCCCGCGGCCCCGAGCTGCTGCTGATGGAGCGCGCCGGCACCCTGCGCTCCCATGCCGGCCAGCCCTCCTTCCCCGGCGGTGCCCTGGACCCCGAGGACGGCGACCCCGAGGGCCCCGGCCCGGTACGGGCGGCGCTGCGTGAGGCCCAGGAGGAGACCGGCCTCGACCCGTCCGGCGTACAGGTCTTCGGCGTGCTGCCGCGCCTCTACATCCCCGTCAGCGGCTTCGTGGTGACGCCCGTGCTGGGCTGGTGGCGGCGGCCGAGCCCGGTCGGCGCGGTCGACCAGGCCGAGACCGCCCGGGTGTTCACCGTTCCCGTGGCGGATCTCACGGATCCCGCCCATCGTGTGACAACGCGCCACCCCAGTGGCCACGTAGGTCCGGCGTTCCTTGTCGAGAACGCCCTGGTCTGGGGGTTTACCGCCGGCGTGATCGACCGGATTCTGCATTACGCCGGGTGGGAGATTCCGTGGGACCGTGACAAGCAGGTCCCGCTCGACTGGCGCTCGTGAGACGGTGTCCGGCGTGAACGTCCTGGACATCCTGCTGCTGGTCGCGGCCGTGTGGTTCGCCATCATCGGCTATCGGCAAGGCTTTGTCGTCGGCATCCTGTCCGTGATCGGCTTCCTCGGAGGCGGACTGATCGCGGTCTATCTGCTGCCGGTGATCTGGAACGAGATCACCGGCGATGCCACGCCCGGCACCTTCGCGGCCATCGCGGCAGTGGCCATCGTGATCGTGTGCGCATCCGTGGGCCAGGCGCTCACCACCCATCTGGGCAACAAACTGCGCCGCCACATCACCTGGTCACCCGCCAGGGCGCTGGACGCGACCGGCGGCGCGCTGGTCAACGTCCTCGCCATGCTCCTGGTCGCCTGGCTGATCGGCTCCGCGCTGGCCGGTACGTCCCTGCCGACGCTCGGCAAGGAGGTCCGCAACTCCAAGGTGCTGCTCGGCGTCTCCCGGGTGCTGCCGCCCCAGGCCAGCACCTGGTTCGCGGACTTCTCCTCGGTACTCGCGCAGAACGGCTTCCCGCAGGTCTTCACGCCGTTCTCCAACGAACCGATCAACAATGTGCCGGCGCCCGACCCGCAGCTCGCCACGAGCCCGATCGCGGCGCAGGCCAAGCGCAGCATCGTCAAGGTCGTCGGTACGGCGCCCAGCTGCGGCAAGGTCCTCGAAGGCAGCGGTTTCGTCTTCGGGCGGCACCGCGTGATGACCAACGCCCATGTCGTCGGCGGCGTGAGCGAACCGACGGTCCAGGTGGGCGGCGTAGGACGCACGTATGACGCCAAGGTCGTGCTCTACGACTGGCGGCGCGACATCGCGGTGCTGGACGTACCCTCCCTGAACGCCCCCGCGCTGCGCTTCGCGAACGCGGACGCGAGCAGCGGCAGGAGCGCCATCGTCGCCGGCTTCCCGGAGAACGGCGGCTACGACGTCCGCGCGGCCCGTATCCGCAGCCGTATCAAGGCCAACGGCACGGACATCTACCACCGCGGCACGGTCGGCCGCGACGTCTACTCGCTCTACGCCACGGTCCGGCAGGGCAACTCCGGCGGCCCGCTGCTCACCCCCAAGGGCGAGGTCTACGGCGTCGTCTTCGCGAAGTCGCGGGACGACTCCCGCACCGGCTACGCGCTGACCGCCGACGAGGTCCGTCCGGACGCCCTGCGGAGCCGTGCGGGCAACCAGCCGGTCGACACCCAGGGGTGCGCGATCTGAGACGGCCCGCGGCGGTCACCGCCGCGGCGGACGCGGGCGGCGCGGGGAGCGGGGCTTCCCGCGCCCGGCCGGCGGACGCCGCGGCTTCAGGTGCGGGGATGGCGCAGGCGCGCGCTCATCCAGCGCGCTCTGCGGCGCAGGATGCGCGGGATGCCCATCGGGTGCGCCGGATCGGGGGATCCGCCGGACCCGAGATCCGGGGCGCCCCTCTCCTGTGTGCCCACGGCAGCGGCGCTGCTGCTGCGGTTGCCTGCCACGTCACGGTAGTCGTGCGTCCAGCCCATACCTTCGACTCTGCCCGTGGCCCAAGGTCCGTAACCGCCGCGGAGACGGCCAATTGGCCTATGCGCCGGGCAAGTGGCCGTTCGTCACAGAGGTGTTCGAGTCCGCCGGGTGCCGGCACCGCTGAGCGGTGTGCGCCGGCCCGTTCAGCGGTGCGCCGGACGGGCCGGCGCACACAGCTCAGCGGTCCGGTTCCGGGTCCTTGAGCCAGTTGATCAGCTCGGTGGAGAACGCCACCGGGTCCTCCTCGTGCGGGAAGTGCCCGAGGCCGTCGAAGAGCCGCCAGCGGTAGGGGGCTTCGACGAACTCACCGGAGCCGGCCGCGCTGCGGGTGCGCATCACCGGGTCGAGCGAGCCGTGCAGATGCAGGGTCGGCACCCTTACGGGCATCTTCATCCGCCGGTTGAACTGGATGCCGTCGGGACGCGCCATCGAGCGCACCAGCCAGCGGTACGGCTCGATGGAGCAGTGGGCCGTGGACGGGATGCTCATCGCGCGGCGGTAGACCGCGAGCGCCTCGTCGTCGGGCTGCCGGGGGCCGGACCAGTCCTGGATCATCCGGCCCACCAGCTCCGCGTCGTCGGCCGTCAGCCGGCGCTCAGGCAGCCAGGGCCGCTGGAAGTTCCAGATGTGCGAGCTTCGGGTGCTCTGCCGTACGTCGGAGAGCATCGCCGAGCGCCACCGCCGCGGGTGCGGCATCGAGGCCACCGCCAGCCGGCGCACCAGCTTGGGCCGCATCACCGCCGCCGTCCAGGCGAGATAGCCGCCCAGGTCGTGCCCGACGAGCGCGGCGTCCGGTTCGCCCAGGGACCGTATGACGCCGGTGACGTCCAGCGCGAGGTTCGCCGGGTCGTAACCCCGGGGGGTGCGGTCGCTGCCGCCGACGCCGCGCAGGTCCATCGCCACCGCGCGGAAACCGGCGTCGGCGAGCGCCGGCAGCTGATGCCGCCAGGTCCACCAGAACTGCGGGAAGCCGTGCAGCAGCAGCACCAGCGGACCGTCGCCCATCTCGGCGATGTGGAAACGCGCGCCGTTGGCCGCGACATCGCGGTGCGACACCTCGTGCCCACCCGGGACGTCGAGTCGTACGACCGAGGCGGTGCTGTCAGGGGCTGTCATACCGATGAGCGTGTCACAGACTCCAGGGCCGGGTGGTCGGCGGCCGTCACCCGGGGGTGCGGCTTGGCCTTCTGCAGCACGGCCGCGGTCTGCCTGGCGGAGTTGATGGACTTCTCCGGCTTCTTGATCTTCTTCATCTTGGCCATCGCGATCAGGGCCAGCAGCCCGGCGAGGACCAGGAAGGCACCGCCCACGATCAGGAACGACCAGGCGAGCCCCAGGCCGAGGTTGTGGATGCCGTAGGCCGCCGCGAAGCTCAGCACCGGCAGCGCGAACAGCGCCAGCGACCCCGCCACGACGAACGCGGCGCTGCCGATGCCCGCGCGCTTGGCGTCCTGCCGCAGCTCCGCCTTGGCCAGCGCGATCTCGTCGTGCACCAGTGCGGACATCTCGGCGGTGGCCGAGGCCACCAGCTGTCCGAGGCTGCGGTCCCTGTTCGCGTCGGCTGCGCTCATCGCCGTCTCCCTCATCTCGTCACCGGATGCAAAGCCTCTCAGATCATGCCGGACCATCGTCTCCGGCGTGCGAGCTGGAGGCCACTTCGGCAAGCCGCCGGTGTTCGGCGGCCTTTGCTTCGTGGATTGCCGCCATCCGGAGGTGGTATTCGGGCTTGTCGAGTTCGTAGATGTCGGGGATGCCGTCCTGGTCCTCGTCGCGCTCCTCTTCCTCGCACAGCTTGCGGTACTTGGCGTTGCGGATCTTCAGGAGCGTGCCGGCGAGGACGGCCGCGAGCAGCGAGCCGATCAGCACCGCCGCCTTGATCTCGGCGGCCAGCGCGAGGTTGTCCGCGAAGGCGAGTTCATCGATCAGCAGCGAGACGGTGAAGCCGATGCCGGCCAGGGAGGCGAGCGCGAAGACGTCCGGCCACTTCAGGTCGGGATTGAGTTCGGCCTTGGTGAAGCGGGCGGTCAGCCACGTACCGCCGAAGATGCCCAGCGCCTTGCCCACCACCAGGCCGAGGACGACCCCGAGCGTCTCCGGCCGGGTGAAGACGTCGTGGAGGGCGCCGCCGGATATGACGACGCCGGCCGAGAAGAGGGCGAACAGCGGGACCGCGAGCCCGGCCGACAGCGGGCGGACCAGATGCTCGATGCGCTCGCCGGGGGACCGGTCCTCGCCGTCGCGGCGGTGGCAGCGCAGCATCAGGCCCATGGCGACGCCGGCGATGGTGGCGTGCACCCCGCTGTTCTCCATCAGCCCCCAGATGACCAGGGCCAGCGGGACGTAGACGTACCAGCCGCGTACGCCCTTGCGCAGCAGGAAGTAGAAGAGCGCCAGGCCGGCGACGGCGAGGCCGAGTGGCAGGAAGCTGATCTTCGAGGTGAAGAAGATCGCGATGATCAGGATGGCGAAGAGGTCGTCGACGACCGCGAGCGTGAGCAGGAAGGCGCGCAGCGCGGCGGGCAGGGAGGTGCCGATGACGGCGAGCACGGCGAGCGCGAAGGCGATGTCGGTGGCGGTGGGGATCGCCCAGCCCTGAAGTGAGCCGCCGCCGAGCGTGTTGACGGTGAAATAGACGGCCGCCGGCATCGCCATGCCGCAGAGCGCGGCGATGACGGGGAGGGCGGCGGCCCGGGGGTCGCGCAGCTCGCCGGCGACCAGTTCGCGCTTGAGCTCGATGCCGGCGACGAAGAAGAAGACCGCGAGCAGGCCGTTGCCGGCCCAGTGCTGGATCGACAGGTCCAGGCCCAGCGAAGCCGGTCCGAGGTGGAAGCCGCTGACCGCCGCGTAGCTTCCGCCGAGGGTGTTCGCCCAGATCAGAGCCGCTACGGCGGCGACGAGGAGGAGGACCCCGCCGACGGTTTCGGTGCGCAGCGCGTCCGCGATGAAGTTCCGCTCGGGCAGCGACATCCGCCCGAGGAACGGGGAACGACGGTTGGTGGGCGCACTCACGGGGGTGACCTCCGGCCTTCGGCAGCTGTGTACGGCTGTTGCAGTTGCCGACCAGACTTCCCGGCGCACCCTGAGTTCTTAGCGTGTCATTGACGCCCTGACCACTTTACCGGGCGGACGCAAGCGGGTATCCGGTGGCCTCACTTTACGGGCATATCGGGCGACCGGCCGCTGGAGCGGAGGCCACGGGCAGGAGCGCCCTGCGGCGCCGGACCCCCGGAAAATCGCGGCGGAGCTCTCGGGAAAACACGGCGGAGTCCCGGGAAAACGCGGCGGAGGGGCACCCGGCCGCCCTGGCCGGATGCCCCTCCGTGGTGTGTCCCGCTCAGTCCTCGGAGGCCGCGCTCGGCAGCTTCGCCTGGATCAGGTCCATCACCGAGGAATCGGTGAGCGTGCTGACGTCACCGAGGTCGCGGTTCTCGGCGACGTCCCGCAGCAGCCGGCGCATGATCTTGCCGGAGCGGGTCTTCGGCAGCTCGGCCACCGGCATGATCCGCTTGGGCTTCGCGATCGGCCCCAGCTGCTGGGCGACATGCGCCCGCAGCTCCTCGACCAGGCCCTCGTCCTCGGCGGCGGTGCCGCGCAGGATCACGAAGGCGCAGATGGCCTGGGTGGTCTGCGGGTCGGTGGCGCCGACGACCGCGGCCTCGGCCACCTTGGGGTGCGAGACCAGCGCGGATTCGACCTCGGTGGTGGAGATGTTGTGGCCGGAGACCAGCATCACGTCATCCACCCGGCCGAGCAGCCAGATGTCGCCGTCGTCGTCCTTCTTGGCCCCGTCGCCGGCGAAGTACTTGCCCTCGAAGCGGGACCAGTACGTGTCGAGGTAGCGCTGGTCGTCGCCCCAGATCGTGCGGAGCATGGACGGCCAGGGCTCGGTCAGCACGAGGTAGCCACCGGCCCCGTTGGGGACCTCGTTGGCGTCGTCGTCCACGACGGTCGCCGCGACGCCGGGCAGCGGCACCTGCGCCGAGCCGGGCTTGGTCGCCGTGACCCCGGGCAGCGGGCTCAGCATCATCGCGCCGGTCTCGGTCTGCCACCAGGTGTCGACGATCGGCGCGCGCTCCGCCCCGATGTGCTTGCGGTACCACATCCACGCCTCGGGGTTGATGGGCTCGCCCACCGATCCCAGGACGCGCAGCGACGACAGGTCGAACTTCGCGGGGATGTCGTCGCCCCACTTCATGCACGCGCGGATCGCGGTCGGCGCGGTGTACAGGATCGTCACCCCGTACTTCTGCACGATCTCCCACCAGCGGCCCTGGTGCGGGCTGTCCGGCGTGCCCTCGTAGAGCACCTCCGTCGCGCCGTTGGAGAGCGGGCCGTAGGTGATGTACGAGTGGCCGGTCACCCAGCCGACGTCGGCGGTGCACCAGTACACGTCGGTCTCGGGCTTGAGGTCGAAGACCGCGTGGTGGGTGTACGACGTCTGGGTGAGGTAGCCGCCGGTGGTGTGCAGGATGCCCTTGGGCTTACCCGTCGTGCCGGACGTGTACAGGATGAACAGCGGGTGCTCGGCGTCGAACGCCTCGGGCGTGTGCTGGTCGCTCTGCCGCTCGACGATCTCGTGCCACCACACGTCGCGGCCCTCGTGCCAGGCGACGTCCTCCTGGCCGGTGCGGCGGACCACCAGGACGCTGCGGACGTTCTCCGTTCCGGGCCTGGTCAGGGCCTCGTCCACGGCGGGCTTGAGCGCGCTCGGCTTGCCGCGGCGGTAGCCGCCGTCGGCGGTGATCACCACGCGGGCGTCGGCGTCCTCGATACGGGTGGCCAGCGCGTCGGCGGAGAAGCCGCCGAAGACGACCGAGTGCGGTGCGCCCAGGCGCGCGCAGGCCAGCATGGCGATGACCGTCTCCGGGATCATCGGCATGTAGATGGCGACCCGGTCGCCGGTCTGCACGCCCAGCTCGATCAGGGCGTTGGCGGCCTTGGAGACCTCGCGCTGCAGCTCCGCGTAGGTGATCGCGCGGCTGTCGCCCGGCTCGCCCTCGAAGTGGAGGGCGACCCGGTCGCCCAGGCCGTTCTCCACATGCCGGTCCACGCAGTTGTAGGCGACGTTGAGCTTGCCGTCGGCAAACCACTTCGCGAACGGCGCGTTGGACCAGTCGAGGGTCTGGGTGGGCTCGGTCTGCCAGGTCAGGCGCCGGGCCTGCTCCGCCCAGAAGCCCAGCCGGTCCGCCGCGGCTTCTTCGTACGCGGCAGCCGTGACGTTGGCGTGCGCGGCCAGATCGGAGGGCGGTGCGAACCGCCGCTCCTCCTTGAGCAGGTTGGCCAGGCTTTCGTTACTCACGACTTCTCCCATTCCCAGGGCGTGCGATATGTCCCAGGCCATAGCTCATCAGCCCGCGACCGACCCTGACAAGGGCTGTGGAAAAATATTGGTGTAGACCTGTCGGCCGCCGGTGCTTTCCCGGGGTGTTGGACGGCCGCCGCGCAGGTCAGACGCCCACCGGTGCGGCCTCCCCGCGGACCGCGCAGAACCGCCCGGTGGCCTCGTCCAGCACGTATGCCTGGGCCTCCCCGACGTGGAAATACATGCCGTGCAGCGTGAGCTTCCCCTCCGCCACCCGCCGGGCCACGCAGGCGTGTTCCCGCAGGTGGTCGAGCTGCTGCAGGACGTTGACGAGCGCCAGCCGCTCCTGGTCGTCGGTCACCGGCCGCCCGCTCAGGGCGACTTCTCCCCGCCCCAGCCGCCCGATGCGCTGCATCCGGGCCAGGCTCGGCCGGCCGTGCCGCAGCCAGCGGCCGAGCGGGGTCGGCTCCGCGTCGTCCGGCGCGGGCGCGTGCAGCAGCGCTCCCATGGCGCCGCACCCCGAATGGCCGCACACCGTGATCGAACCGACGCCCAGCACCTCCACCGCGTACTCGACCGCCGCTCCCACGGAGTCGCAGGAGGTGTCCGAACCGGGGGGCGGCATCAGATTGCCGACGTTGCGCACGGTGAACAGATCGCCGGGTCCGCTGGAAGTGATCATGCTGGTGACCAGCCGGGAGTCCGCGCAGGTCAGAAAGAGCTGGGTGGGCCGCTGGCCCTCGCGCGCCAGCCGCGCCAGCTCCTCGCGCACGAGCGGCGCCGTATGGCGCTGGAACGCGCTGACCCCGCCCAGCAATTGGCCCTCGCTGCTCTCCGGTGCCGCGGTCAGCTCCGGGGCGGGCCGGGTGCAGTGGTGGTTGCGCCACGGCGTCCAGGGCCGGCACGCGTGCGCCCCGGCCGGCTCGGCGACCGGCCGGCCCGAGCGGCCGCCGAGGGCCACCCAGCCGCCGTGCGCCCGGTGGGCGGCGGACCAGGACTGCAGCGCCTCGTAGGCGGCGTGGTCCATGAACGAGCCGCACAGCTCGACGACGACCTCGGTGTGCGCGGGCACCTGGGCCAGCGCCCGGGTCAGCCGCGGAACCGCCAGGAACGTCAACTGCCCGCTGACGCACACCCGGTAGCCCTCGCCCTCCTGGGTGACCGTGATCCGGGTGTGGGTGAGCCTGCGCAGTGCCAGGAAGGCCGCGATCGCGATCCCGGCGAGCACGCCCTGGAGGACGCCGAGGAGTACCACCCCGCCCAGGGTGCCCGCGTACACCGGGAACTCGCGGTGCCGCTGCACATGCCGGATGTGCGCAAAGCTCACCATCCGTACGCCGACCACCATCACCAGCGCGGCGAGCGCGGCCAGCGGGATCAGCTCCAGCACGGCGGCCAGCAGGCCGGCGCACAGCAGCACCCAGACGCCGTGCAGCACGGTGGCCCGGCGGGTGGCCGCGCCGGCCCGTACGTTGGCCGAGCCGCGGATCGCGCCCCCGGAGACCGGCAGGCCCCCCAGCAGCCCCGAGACGGCGTTGGCCACGCCCTGGCCGCACAGCTCCCGGTTGAGCCGCGGGCGGCCGGTGGGGGTGCCGGGACGCCCGGCCGCGAGCCGGTCCACCGCCACCGCCGACAGCAGCGACTCCATACTGGCGACGAGGGTGACGGTCAGCACCGCGGCGGCCAGCGCCGGAACGGACGCCTCCGGCAGCGCGGGAAGCTCCGGCAGCCGCCAGGACGGCAGGTCCACGCGCGGCACCGTCATACCGGCGCTCACGGCCGTCGCGGCGAGCACCGCGGCCAGCGGGGCCGGCAGTACCCGTGCCCAGCGGCCGGCGCGGCCCGGCAGCCGTTCCCAGCCCGCCAGGACGGCGACGGTGATCGCGCCGATCAGCAGCGCGGCGGCGTGCGGGTGGGCCAACTGGCCGGGCAGCGCGGCCGCGTTGTCGAGCGCGGAGCTGTCGGGGCGTCCGCCGAGCACCACATGGAGCTGCCCGAGGGCGATGGTGGCACCGATGCCGGCCAGCATGCCGTGCACGATCGCCGGGCTCACGGCCAGCGTGGCGCGGGCCACGCGCAGGGCGCCCAGGGCGAGTTGGGCCAGGCCGGCCAGGACGGTGATGGCGCAGGTGGCGCGCCAGCCGTAGTGCTGGACGAGGTCGGTGGTGACCACCAGGAGGCCGGTGGCCGCACCGCTCACCTGAAGGGGAGCGCCGCCGAGCAGTCCGGCGACGATGCCGCCGACGGCCGCGGCGACCAGCCCGGCCTGAAGCGGGGCGCCGGTGGCCAGGGCGAGGCCCAGGGACAGCGGTACGGCGAGCAGGAAGACGACGAGCGAGGCCGAGAGGTCCCCGCGCCAGGCGGCCGGACCGGCCCGCTCCGGTCGGGGTTCCTCCGGGCGCGCACGGGGCTCGGGAGGGATCGGGGCGGGCTGCGAGGTGGGCGGCGGCTGCGGCGGCGACTTCTCGATCTGCGACATTCCCGTCTCCTCCGGGGCGACGCGGTCGCGCGGGGCGCGATCGTGGGCGGCGGTGTACTGCGGCAAGACGCGAGCCGGCCGGCGGGCGTCGCGATAGGTGACGGTCCGGTGACTCTCAAGCATCGGTAAATGAAGCGTAATGACGGGTAAAGGCGGTGAGAAGGCTTTGCGGGCATTCGCCCCAATCCACCCACCTATTGGGTGAATATTCAGGCATTCGACTTGTCTTTTCCGCCCCCTCCCTGGCGCGGGATTCCGGATCGCATTCCGGAGCGTCGCCCGGAGAGATCCGGAGTCCCGCCCGGGAGGGATTCGGTCTGTCGCGAGCGGGCCGGGGCGGGCCGGATTCGCGGGACGGAAAAGCCGTGCCGAGCGGATCGTCGCGGGGGAGGCGGGCGCCCTGCCGCGCACCGGGCCCGAGCCGGCCGCGCCCGTCGGCGCGGCCGGGCGGTCAGGCGGGCTGCGGGGCGGCCGCTCCCTCGAAGAGGACGAAGGCCGGGTCGACCTGGGCCGCCAGGTCGACCCCGGTCTTGGCGTTGCCCCAGCTCTCCGCGTTCTTCAGGTGGAAGTGCACCATCTGGCGGGTGTAGCGCTCCCAGTCGCGCCGCCCGTAGGACGCGTCGGCGGTGTCGTGCAGCGTCTCCAGCGCGCGGCGGTTGGCCTGCTCCAGGTAGGCGAAGCGGGCCGGGCGGCCCTTCTCCAGGGCGCGCACCCACTCGGAGTGCCCGAGGCTCACCAGCAGGTCGTCGCCGACCTCGTCGCGCAGGAACGCCAGATCGTCGGGGCCCTGCACCTTGTTGCCCACGACCTTGAGGGGCACGCCGAAATCCCGGGCGTACTCCTTGTACTGCCGGTAGACGCCCACGCCCTTACGGGTCGGCTCGGCGACCAGGAAGGTCATGTCGAAGCGGGTGAACATCCCGGAGGCGAAGGAGTCGGATCCGGCCGTCATGTCGACGACGACGTACTCCTCGCGCCCGTCGACCAGGTGGTTCAGGCACAGTTCGACGGCGCCGACCTTGGAGTGGTAGCAGGCCACGCCCAGATCGGAGGCGGTGAACGGGCCGGTCGCCATCAGGCGGACGGCGGTGTCGTCGAGCGCGACCGTCCGGGCGCAGGCGTCGTAGACGGGGTTGTCCTCGTCGATCCGCAGCAGCCGTGAGCCCTCGCCGGGCGGAGTGGTCTTGATCATGGACTCGGCGGACGGGATCCGGGGGTTGCTGCCGCGCAAGTAGTCCTTGATCAGGGGGAGATGAGCGCCCATCGCGGGCAGGGCGGCCGCCGCCGCCTCGTCGAGCCCGAGCGCGGCACCCAGGTGCTGGTTGATGTCGGCGTCCACCGCGACGACAGGGATCCGGGCCGCGGCGAGGTGCCGGATGAACAGGGAGGACAGGGTGGTCTTGCCGCTGCCGCCCTTGCCTACGAAAGCGATCTTCATGTTCACCAAGCGTAATCTCGCTATAGCTCTGGGTGAGAGGTTTGGGTGAGGAAGACCACTCCTTCGAGGGGTTCGGCCTTGCGGTGCGTAGGGTCGTACGTATGGCTGGAAACTCCCGGGGGACGTCCCCCGCACCCCCGAAGGCGAGCGCCGATCCGCTCGTGGCCCTGGCGTCGCTGCCGGGCGTCGCCGACTCGGTGGACGCCGTACGCAAGGGCGTCGACCGGGTCTACGGCCACCGGATCATGCGGCGCCGCAGCAATGAGGTCACGTCGGAGGCGGCGCTGCGCGGAGCGCGCGGTTCCGCGGCGCTCTCCGGCGCCGACTGGGCGCTCGAGGAGGTCAGGCGCCGCACGGACTTCGGTGTCGAGGGCGAGGCGCGGACGGTCGGCGCGGCGCTGCGGCTGACCGCCGAGGCCGGACAGCTGCTGAGTGTGTGGCGGCAGTCGCCGCTGCGGGTGCTGGCGCGGCTCCATCTGGTCGCGGCCGGCAAGGAGTCGCCGGATGAGACCGTCGGGCGGCCCCGCTTGGCCGGTGAACCGGTGGACGAACCGCTCATCGAGCTCCCGCTGCCGGACGCCGACGAGGTCGCCGGCCGGCTGGACGGCCTCTCGCGGCTGCTGCTGGCCGGGAGTGAGGCGCCGGCCCTGGTGACCGCCGCGGTGGTGCACGGCGAGCTGCTCGCGCTGCGGCCGTTCGCCTCGCACAACGGGCTGGTCGCCCGGGCGGCGGAACGCATCGTGCTGATCGGCAGCGGACTGGACCCGAAGTCGATCTGCCCTGCCGAGGTCGGGCACGCCGAAGCCGGGCGCGCGGCCTACGTGGCGGCCCTGGAGGGCTACGTCTCGGGTACCCCTGAGGGCGTCGCGGCGTGGATCGCCCACTGCGGGCGCGCGGTGGAACTCGGCGTCCGGGAGAGCACCGCGGTCTGTGAAGCGCTGCAGCGCGGGGCGGCATAAGAACGGTGTGAGCAGCACCGGGGCGACGGCTCGGCCGGCGCCCCGCAAATTCGGAAGCGTTGCTTCATTCGCCTGAACAGGGTTGCGGCGGTACCAATGGGTGGTACCGCCGCTGGCATGTCTGCCGGGTTACCAGTGCGTGCTCGAATATGTGCCCATCAGGTCGGAATCTTCGTCCGGTTACCTGGTGCGGCTGGCCCGTAATCGACGGGTCGGCGTCGCGTGGGTGCCTGACATTCATGCATCGGTCCGTGGGCCACTTGCTGCGTTAAAGGTGTTCCTCTCGGATGTCCTTGGTCTCGCGGGCCGTTAAGTCCTTTGTACTACTCGTACCGGTGAAGTGGAACCCCGGACCGCAGATCTTTACGTTTGGCTTCAAACGCGGGCATTACGGACGGCCTCGGTGAGGCCGTCGAAATCGCCGAGGCGCAGCTTTGTGGATTTTCGCCGGCTCGCGTACCAGACGAGCGTCGCGGTGGCCATGGCCGCGCCCGCGGCGGCCAGCACGGCGAGCACCGGACGCGAGGGCATCGACAGCGCGGGCAGCCGCTGCTTGAGCGGTACCGGTCGGTTGAAGGTGAGAACCGGCCAGCCGCGCGCGACCGCCTCGCGGCGCAGCGCCCGGTCCGGATTGACCGCGAAGGGGTGGCCGACCGCCGACAGCATCGGGACGTCGGTCGCCGAGTCGCTGTACGCATAGCAGCGCTCCAGGTCGTAGCCCTCGGACGCGGCGAGTTCCCGGACGGCCTCCGCCTTGGTCGGGCCGTAGGCGTAATACTCCACCTCGCCCGTGAAGCGGCCGTCCTCTCCGACGACCATACGGGTGGCCACGACCCGGTCGGCGCCCAGGAGTTCACCGATCGGTTCGACGACTTCGGCGCCGGAGGTCGAGACGATGACGACGTCCCGCCCGGCCGCGTGATGTTCTTCGATGAGGGAGGCGGCCTCGTCGTAAATGATCGGGTCGATCAGATCGTGCAGCGTCTCGGCGACGATCTCGCGGACCTGCGCCACATCCCAGCCTCGGCACAGCGAGGAGAGATATTCGCGCATCCGCTCCATCTGATCGTGGTCGGCGCCGCCCGCGAGGAACACGAACTGGGCGTACGCAGTGCGCAGTACGGCCCGCCGATTGATCAGTCCGCCTTGGTAGAACGACTTGCTGAAGGTCAGCGTGCTCGACTTTGCAATGACGGTCTTGTCCAAGTCGAAGAACGCAGCAGTACGGGGGGTCGAGTGAGGCACGGAGTGGTTTTCCACGGGGCGAGCATAGGCGCCCACCATTCGGCGTAAGGTGTGGCGCGTGGGTTTGCTTGAGAAGGCTCTCGGGTACACCATGGAAGTCACGGATCGTTCGCGACCGTGCTAACCCGGTCCGGCTCCTCCCCCCCCGAGCCGGCCGTGGGGACGACCCCCGCTCTCCCCCCCGGCGGGGGTCGTCGCATGTCCGGACGCATGTCGCGCCTCTAGGCGCCGCTCCGCCTCCCCTTCCGCCCGTACAGGGCCCGTCGGCCGCGCGTCGACCTTTCGTCACTCACCGTAGTCGCAGCGCTGCGCTGCGAAAGCCCCCTCACGCGGCCCTCATACGTCCCTTGGGCGTCCCTCTCGTGTCCCGGGAGTAGTCCTTCGTCGCTGGAATAGGTGACGGGGATATTCACAGCCGCGGAGTTGTCCACAGATTTGCTTCAAGATCCACTCGGATTTCCCGATCGCTGCATCGTAAAAGTCCGCGAGTTCGCGGATGTGCGAGTGACGTAGCGACAGGGGGACGGAACGTGGCTGGAACCACGCCATCGGAACGACCGGGCGGAACGGTTGCCGAGCGGGGCGGGCCGCTCATCATCACTGAGGACGAACGGCTCCTCGACGACCTGCTGCGGCTGTGCGCGGCGGCCGGTGCGCTGCCCGAAGTGGCGCACGGCCTGCCGGGCCGCAAGGGGGCCTGGGAAGCGGCGCCGCTGGTGATCGTCGGCGATGACTGCGCGCGCCGGCTGTACGGCGCCGGGCGCCGCGACGGCGTCATCCTCGCGGGCCGGGACACCGACGGCCAAGGCACCTGGCGCCGGGCCGTCGCCATCGGGGCGGAGCGCGTACTGGCCCTCCCCGAGGGTGAGCGCTGGCTGGTGGACCGGATCGCCGACGCGGCCGAGGGCGTCGGTCCGCCGGCCCTGACGGTCGGGGTCCTCGGCGGACGCGGCGGCGCCGGAGCGAGCACCCTCGCCGGTGCGTTGGCCGTCACCGCCGCCCGTGCGGGCCGCTCCACCATGCTCGTCGACGGGGATCCGCTGGGCGGCGGGCTGGACGTCCTGCTGGGCGGCGAGAAGGAGAAGGGGCTGCGGTGGCCCGCCTTCGCCGAATCGCGCGGCCGGGTGGCCGGCGGCGCCCTGGCGGAATCGCTGCCCCACCTGCACTCCCTTCGGGTCCTGAGCTGGGACCGGGGCGCCGATGTCACCATTCCGCCCGCGGCCATGCGTGCGGTGATGGCCGCGGCGCGGCGGCGCGGCGGCGTCGTGGTCGTGGACCTGCCACGTCGCGTAGACGAGGCCGCGGCGGAGGCCCTGGCTCAGGTGGACATGGCGCTGCTGCTCGTCCCCACGGAACTGCGCGCGGTCGCGGCGGCCCAACGGGTGGCCAGCGGCGTCCAGCGGCTGCTCGCCGACGTCCGCGTGGTGGCGTGCGGCACCCCCGACCGTCATGGCCACGGCCTCCCGCCGGACGAGGTCGCGCGCCTGATGGATCTGCCCCTGGCCGGGGAACTGCCCTGGGAGGTCGGCCTGTTGGGGGATCTGGCGCGCGGCCTGCCGCCCGGGGCCCGGGCCCGGGGGCCGCTGGCGCGGTTCTGCGCGGCCTTCTGGGCGCGGGTGGTGGCCGACGGGGCCGGTGGGCCCGCCGGGGGAGCGCCGGGGGCGGGGGCCGGGCGCGTCGCGGGGCGGGACGCCGGGCCGGACGGGGGGCCGTCGCCCGGCTCCGGAGTGCCGCCCGCGAAGGACTCCTGGCCGGTCCGTTATGACGCCCCGGAAGGAGGCCGGTCGTGAATCCGGGGCAGGGGCAGGGCTTGCTGGACGTGGTGCGGCGGCGGCTCGCCGAGGCGGGGGCCGAACCCACACCGGCGCGGGTGGCGGTGGCGCTGCGCGCGGAGGGCCGGCTGCTCGGGGACGCCGAAGTGCTGGGCGTGGTGGCCGCGTTGCGGTCCGAGATGGTGGGCAGCGGGCCCCTGGAGCCGCTGCTGGCCGCGCCCGACGTGACCGATGTGCTGGTCACCGCACCGGACGAGGTCTGGGTGGACCGCGGCGCCGGACCGGAGCGCACGGACGTCCGATTCCGGGACGCCGCGGAAGTGCGCAGGCTCGCCCAGCGGCTGGCGGCGGTGGCGGGCCGGCGTCTGGACGACGCCCGCCCGTGGGTGGACGCCCGGCTCCCGGACGGCACCCGGCTGCACGCGGTACTGCCCCCGGTGGCGGTGGGCGGGACCTGCCTGTCCCTGCGGGTGCTGCGACCGCGCGCCTTCGGCTTGGCGGAGCTGGTGGCGGCCGGTACCGTCCCGCCGGGCGGCGACCGGCTGCTGCGGGCGATGCTCGCCGCCCGACTGTCGTTCCTGATCAGCGGGGGCACGGGCTCCGGCAAGACGACGCTGCTGAGCACCCTGCTCGGCCTGGTCGGACCCGCCGAGCGGATCGTCCTGGCCGAGGACTCCGCGGAGTTGCGCCCGGATCACCCCCATGTGGTGCGGCTGGAGACCCGCCCGGCCAATCAGGAGGGCGTCGGACGGGTGACGTTACGGGACCTCGTACGGCAGGCGCTGCGCATGCGCCCGGACCGGCTGGTGGTCGGTGAGGTGCGCGGCGCCGAGGTCACCGACCTGCTGGCCGCGCTCAACACCGGCCACGAGGGCGGCTGCGGAACGGTCCATGCCAACGCCGCCTGCGACGTCCCCGCGCGGCTGGAGGCGCTCGGTTCGACGGCGGGTCTCGACCGGGCGGCACTGCACAGCCAGCTGGCCGCCGCGCTCTCGGTGGTGCTTCATCTCGTACGCGACCGGTCCGGGCGGCGCCGGATCGCCGAACTCCATGTGCTGGAACGGGACCGCGACGGCTTCGTGGTGACCGTACCGGCCGCGGTCTGGGGGCCTTCGGGCTTCCAGGAGGCGCGTGGCGGGGAGCGGCTGTCACAGCTGTGCGAGCGGGGTGCGGACCGATGAACTGGCCAGGGGTGACGCCGGTGACGGCGGTCGCGGTGCTCTGCGCGGGGGCCGCCGCCCACCTGGCCGTCGGCGGGCGCCCTCACGTGCGGCGGCGGGCCCGGGCGCTGTTCGGCCCGGAAGAGGAAGGGGGCGCGGCGGCGCGGTGGCGGGCCCGGCTGCGGGGTGCGGGGGCGACGCGGCGCGCGGATGCGGAGGCAACGTCAGCCGGGGCAGTGGCGTCCGGAACGGGCGAGGAGCGGCGGTGGCGGGTCGGCCGCCGGGGGGTGCTCGGGCCGGAGGTCTGGTGTCTGCCCGCGGGGCTGGCGCTGGGCGCGCTGGGTGGGTCCGTACTGCCGGTGCTGGCCTCGCCGGTTGGCCTGTTCCTCGTCCGCCGGTGGCTGGCCACCCGCGATGCCGAGCGGGCACGGGACCGGCGGGCCGCGGAGGTGATCACCCTCTGCGCGACGGTGGCGGGAGAGCTGCGGGCCGGGCGGCAGCCGGTCCAGGCCCTGGCCGCCGTGCGGCTGCCGGGGCTCGGGGCGGCGGGTTCGGCGGTGGTGGCCGCCGCCCGCTACGGAGGCGACGTGCCCCAGGCGCTGCGTGCCGCGGCCCGGCTGCCGGGCGGGGAGGGCCTGACCGGCATGGCGGCCTGCTGGCAGGTGGCGGTGGAGGGTGGTGCCGCCCTGGCCTCCGGACTGGAACGGATCGCGGCCGGTCTCCGCGCCCAGCGGGACCAACGTGACGAGCTACGCGCCCAGTTGGCGGGCCCCCGGGCCACCGCGCTGATGCTCGCCCTGCTCCCGGCGGGCGGGCTCCTGATGGGCAGCGCGCTGGGCGCCGACCCCCTGAGAGTGCTGCTGCACACCCCGGCGGGCTGGGGCTGTCTCGTGGCGGGCGGGCTCCTGGAGTGGGGCGGCGTGGTCTGGACGGCCCGCATCGTCGCGGCGGCGGAGGGCGCCCGCAAGGCGGAAGAAACAGGGGCAAACAGGAAGGGGGAGTCGTGGAGGCAGAAGTTGTCCACAGGCTGGGGATGACTGGTGCGGCCGTGATGACGGTGCTGTGCGCCCTGGCGCTGGCGCGGGAAGCGCGCCTTGAGCGGGCCGTGCGGAGGCGGGTGCCGGCGGTGTGGGGCGGCGGACCTGCCCCGCGCGACGGGAGGGACGGACCCACGGCCGGGCCCACGGTGGCCGCCGGCCGCCGCCGTCAGGGGCGGCGCGGTGCAAGGCGGGAAGACGGGATACGGGCAGGTGAACGAGCGGCCGGCGGTCCGGAGGACGGTGGTAGGGCAGGAGCATGGCTCGGGGCCCTGGGGGCGGCGATGTGCGTGGCCATCCTCGTCGGCGGGGTGCCCGGTGTGCTGGCAGGACTCGCCGTGGGTTTCGGAACACATCGCTGGCTGATGCGCCAAAGAGGCACGCAGGCAGCGCGGTTGGCCGACATGGAGGTGCGTACGGCGCTGGCCCCGGCCGGCGATCTGCTCGCCGCCTGCCTCGCGGCGGGCGCCGGTCCACGGGAGTCCGCCGAAGCGGTGGGCCGCTCGCTCGACGGGCCCGTGGCCGAGCGGCTGCGCCAGGTGGCGGCAGAACTGCGACTGGGCGGCGAACCGGCCGTCGTATGGCGGCGGCTGGCCGCGCTCCCCGGAGCGGAAGGGCTGGCGCGCTGCATGGAGCGCGCCGGGATATCCGGGGTCCCGGCTGTCGAATCGGCGTCCCGGATCGCGTCCGACCTCCGGGCGGAGCAGGCCAGAGCGGCCACCGCCCGGGCCCGCCGGGCCGGGGTGCTGGTCACCCTCCCGCTGGCGGCGTGCTTCCTGCCGGCGTTCCTGACGCTCGGGGTGGCACCGGTGCTGATCGGCCTGGCAACGGGCCTGTTGGGACACACCTGATCACCGCCACCGCACCGCAAACGGGCATCGAGACCGACATCGACATCGACACCGGCACCGGTACCAAGTCGGACACCTTCACGAACGCCTTCACGAACACCTTCACGAAGACGTTCACGGACACCTTCACGAACACCGGGATCCAACTGCTCGGTGGCACACGCAAGTTCAGCGACCGGCGCGGAGCCGGAGGAAACGGGGGAACGCAATGCATGCCATGTACGCGAGGACGCGGCGCTGGTGGACCGGGCTGCGGACGGCAGCGGCCGACGACAAGGGAATGACCACGGCGGAGTACGCCATGGGGACGCTCGCCGCGTGTGCCCTGGCAGTGGTGCTCTATCGGATCGTGACGAGCCAGGCCGTGAAGTCGATGCTGCAGTCGGTGCTCGAGCGGGCGCTCCATGCCCCGTTCTGACGGCAGGGGCGGGGCGCCGCCTCCGGTCCGTGGCGCCCCGCGGGCCGCGCGCGACGGCGGCTTCGTGACCGCGGAGACCGCCGTGGTCATGCCGGTGCTGGTGGCGCTCGTGGGGGCGCTCATCTGGGGGCTGATGGCGGTGTGTGCCCGCATCGAATGTGTGGACGCCGCGCGGGCCGGGGCGCGGGCGGCGGCACGGTCGGAACCGCAGCCGGCGGTGCTCGCGGCGGTCCGGGGCGCCGCCCCACGGGGCGCGCGGATCGCGCTGGCGCGGGAGGGCGACCTGGTGCGCGTACGCGTCGAGGCGGATCTGCCGGGGATAGGGCAGTTGGCGATCAAGATCGGAGGGGAGGCGGTGGCTCGTGCGGAGGAATCGGAAGCGCGATGAGGGCTCGGCGACGGTCTGGACCGTCTTCGCGGCGGCGGCGCTCTGTGCCGTCTTCCTGGCGCTGCTCGGCGTGGGCCAGGCCGTCACCGTACGGCACCGGGCGGGCGGTGCCGCCGACCTCGCGGCCCTCGCCGCGGCGGACCAGGCCCTCCAGGGCCAGGCCGGGGCCTGTGCGGTGGCCGGCCGGGTGGCCACCGCACAGCGTGCGCGTCTGGTGCGCTGCTCGGTGACAGGGGAGGTCGCGGACGTGTCGGTCGAGGCGGGCCGCTCGCCCTTCCTCGCAAGGGTCCGGGCACGCGCGGGACCGCCCGAGGCGCAACCGCCCCACCGGGCACGCCCGCCGCACGCCCTAAGCCCCGTCCACCCCGTCCGTCCCCTGCGCCGGGCCGGAGCCGTCCGCCCCCTTCACCCCGTCGGCACCTTCCGCCCCGTTGATCTGGTCGGAGCCGTCCGCCTCGTCCGCCCCGGCCGCTTCGGCGGATCCCTTCGCCTGCTCCGTCGCGCCGGCCGGGGCCCCGCGCAGGAGCTCCGCCAGCAGGCGGATGGCGCCCCGCTTGTGGAGCGGATCGTTGCCGTTGCCGCACTTGGGGGACTGGATGCAGGACGGGCAGCCCGCTTCGCACTCGCAGGAGGCGATGGCCTGGCGGGTGGCGGTGAGCCATTCGGCGGCGGTGTGGAAGGCGCGTTCGGCGAAGCCGGCGCCCCCGGGGTGGCCGTCGTAGACGAAGACGGTCGGCAGCAGGGTGTCCGGGTGGAGCGGGACGGAGACGCCGCCGATGTCCCAGCGGTCACAGGTGGCGAAGAGCGGCAGCATGCCGATGGAGGCGTGTTCCGCGGCGTGCAGGGCGCCCCCGAGCTGCCGGGGGCCGACGCGGGCGGCGTCCAGCTGGTCCTCGGTCACGGTCCACCAGACGGCGCGGGTGCGCAGCGTGCGGGGCGGCAGGTCGAGTTTGGTCTCGCCCAGGACCTCACCGGTGATCAGTTTGCGGCGCAGGAAGGAGACGACCTGGTTGGTGACCTCCACGGAACCGAAGCAGAGCCGGGCGTCACCCCAGGGGACCTCGGTGTCCGTTTCGAGGATGGAGATGGCGGTGGTGTCCCGGGCGGTCGTGGAATACGGCGGATTGGCCTCCTCGACCAGGGCGACGTCGTCGTCCAGGTCGAAGTGCCGGACGACGTACGTGCGGCCCTGGTGGAGGTGGACCGCGCCGTCGTGCACGGTGGTGTGCGCGGCCCCGGCGTCCACGGTGCCGAGCAGCCGCCCGGTGCCGGCCTCCACGACCTGCACCGGCGAGCCGCCCTGGCCCCGGATGTCGGTGAGGTCGGCGGCCCGCTCGCGGCGCGTCCAGTGCCAGCCGGTGGCGCGCCGGCGCAGCAGTGCGGCGGCCTCCAGCTGCGGCATCAGTTCCGCCGTCGCGGGCCCGAAGAGCGGAAAGTCGGCCTCGGTGAGGGGGAGTTCGGCGGCGGCGGCGCAGAGGTGCGGCGCGAGCACGTAGGGGTTGTCGGGGTCCAGGACGGTGGACTCGACGGGCTGGTCGAAGAGCGCCTCGGGATGGTGGACGAGATACGTGTCCAGGGGGTCGTCGCGGGCCACCAGCACGGCCAGCGCGCCCTGCCCGGCGCGGCCGGCCCGCCCGGCCTGCTGCCACAGGGACGCGCGGGTGCCCGGATAGCCGGCGATCACCACGGCGTCGAGGCCGGACACGTCCACGCCCAGTTCGAGCGCGGTGGTGGCCGCCAGGCCGAGAAGATCACCCTTGTGCAGGGCCCGCTCCAGGGCACGGCGTTCCTCGGGCAGATAGCCGCCCCGGTACGCCGCGACGCGCCCGGGAAGCGAGCGGTCGACGTCGGCCAGGCGTTCCTGCGCGATCAGCGCGATCAGCTCGGCACCGCGCCGCGAGCGCACGAAGGCGACGGTGCGGACGCCCTGGACGGTGAGATCGGTGAGCAGGTCGGCGGCTT
Organism: Streptomyces lydicus; assembly: GCF_000717345.1. Classification (GTDB taxonomy): domain Bacteria; phylum Actinomycetota; class Actinomycetes; order Streptomycetales; family Streptomycetaceae; genus Streptomyces; species Streptomyces lydicus. The sequence goes on from NZ_JNZA01000020.1 coordinate 26,480, forward strand.
CCGCGGTGGCGGTGCGGCGGACCGGCGCGCCCTGCTCGCCGTGGAGCTCGGTCAGCGGAGGCTCCCACAGCGCGAAGACCAACTCGCCGCGCGGCGAGGTGTCCTCGGTGATCTCCACCACGGGCACGCCGGTCAGCCGGGTCGCGGCCCGGGCGGGTTCGGCCGCCGTGGCGGAGGCGAGCAGGAAGACGGGCTCGGAGCCGTAGCGCGCGCAGACGCGGCGCAACCGGCGCACGACCTGGGCGACGTGCGAGCCGAATACCCCGCGGTAGGTGTGGCACTCGTCGATGACGACATAGCGCAGCGCCCGCAGGAAGGAGGACCAGCGGGGGTGCGACGGCAGGATGCCGCGGTGCAGCATGTCGGGGTTGGTCAGGACGTAGTTGGCGTACTGGCGGACCCACTCGCGCTCCTCGACGGGGGTGTCACCGTCGTAGGCCGCGGGCCGGACGGCCGTGCCCAGCGGGGCGGCCAGCTCGCCCACGGCACGCCGCTGGTCGGCCGCCAGCGCCTTCGTGGGGGCCAGGTACAGGGCCGTGGCCCCCCGGCCGTTCGGCGCCTCGGAGCCGTCCAGGAGCGTGGACAGGACCGGTGCGAGGTACGCCAGCGACTTGCCCGAGGCGGTGCCGGTGGCCACGACGACCGACTCGCCGCGCAATGCGTGTTCGGATGTCCGTGCCTGGTGGGCCCACGGGCGCTCGATTCCGGCCGAACGGATGGCGTCGATCACTTCCGGCCGGATCCGTTCCGGCCAGTCGGCATGGCTGCCGATGCGCGGGGGCAAGTGCTCCGTATGAGTGATGCGCGCAGCGCGGGTCGCGCCTCGGGCGAGACGTTCGAGAATCATGCCTGGGGTAGGACGCGCGCCCGCATCCGGAGGGAGTCGATTGGAGGCCATCGGCACCGAGTGTGTCACCGGAGTGACGGACAATGCTTAAAGGGCGTCGTGCACGCCTGCTGGTAAGTGATTGAATGCCATCGCGGCTGCCAGATCCGCCCCTACCTTCGGTGGGGAGGCCCCAGGGGGGCGACCGCTCGATAGCAAGGTGCTGGAGGATCCGTGGACCTGTCCCTGTCGACCCGGACCGTTGGCGACCGTACGGTCGTCGAGGTCGGTGGCGAGATTGATGTATACACCGCGCCCAAGCTGCGCGAGCAGCTGGTCGAGCTTGTGAACGACGGAAGCTACCACCTCGTGGTGGACATGGAACGTGTCGACTTCCTGGACTCCACTGGGCTCGGCGTGCTGGTCGGCGGGCTCAAGCGGGTGCGTGCCCATGAGGGCTCGCTGCGCCTGGTCTGCAACCAGGAGCGCATTCTCAAGATCTTCCGTATCACCGGTCTGACCAAGGTGTTCCCGATTCACACCTCGGTCGAGGAAGCCGTCGCAGCCACTGACTGACGGCTTACCGGTCCCCCGCGCCGGCCTGGCGCGGGGGGAGGAAGCAGTGTGGGGGGTACCGGACGAGGTGTCCGGCCCCCTGCGTCGCACGCCCGCATAACGAGGGGGATGGCATGGCCACCGTCGAACTTCGCTTCAGCGCCCTTCCCGAGCATGTCCGCACCGCGCGACTGGTCGCGGCTGCCGTGGCACGGCGCGCGGGGGTGGACGAGGCCGTGCTGGACGAGGTGCGGCTGGCCGTGGGTGAGGCATGCAGCCGGGCCGTGGGACTGCACGAGAGCCATGACATCGCGGCGCCGGTGCGGGTGCTGCTGATCGAGGACGAGAAGAAGTTCTCGATCGAGGTGGGCGACGGCGTGCCCGGCCCCGGTGGAGCCGGTGCGCAGGGCGCCGCCCAGGCCGAGGGAGTCGCGGAGAGCGACGGTGAGGGCGAGGACGAGATGGGCCTCGCGGTCATCAGCGGGCTGGTCGATGACGTCGAGGTGACCGCCGGCAAGGAGGGCGGCATGATCCGCATGACCTGGCCGACGACGACGGCGGCAGTTCTCCCCTGACGGGCGACCGTGACCGCACTTCCTGCGTGGCCCCCTGAGGCCCCCTGAGTTTCCCGAAGCGCTTGCGAAGCGCTTCTGAGGCGTTCCTGAAGCGTTCCTGAGGCGTGTCCGCGCCGCCGGGGGACGCTCCCCCTTCGCGTAGGCACCGAGCCCTCGTAGGTGTCGAGGCCGGCCTCCGCCCGTGGTCGGCGTACGTACGACGCTCCTTCGTATGCCGTCCCGCCGCTCCGGAGTGGCAACGGAGCCTCCCGTACCCCCTGAGGACCTCCCTGACCCCTGCCGCCCCCTCAGCGGCCGGCAGGAGGCCACCTCCGCGATACCCGCTGCCCGGCTCGGCCCCCGGCCGCACAACCGGCCGCACCCCCACGCCACATCCCCCCGTGCCACGTCCCCCCGCGCCGCGCCCACCCCGTGCATTGCGATCCGGACTCGATCTGACGTCCTGTCATCGCGCTTCCGCCGGCGGCACGGAGGGGCGGGGGCACCCGTACGGCCGCGGCCGGACGGCTCAATTCTCTCCGGCGTCCCGCCGGCCACAGCGGGAGCCATTTCCTCGGCGGAGTCGTTGAGCAGCGACGATCAGTGGGCGAGGCGAAGACGATCAGTATGACAGCGAGATCATCATCCGGCGGTCAGTGAATTAAGGGCTTTCCTTCGTCCGGGCGAATTCTGCGCGGCGTCAGCCTTTTGATCTTCGCTACTATCGGCGAATTCCCTTTGAGGCGCCCTGTTTTGATCAACGGCGGCTCCCTACAATCCCGTGCACATCTTGCTCAGGACGCCTGAGCGTGCTTCCGCGCGCCCATGTGCCAAACGTCAAGGAGGACGAATGGCGGGGCCTTACACCCCTCAGATGCTTGACACCCCCTCTTTTCTGGCCGGGCCCTCGCTGACGGCGGGCAACCGCGGCATCGTGCTGGTGATCGCCGTGGTCGCCCTGGCAGCGCTGGCTGTCGCGGCGGTGCTGGTCCGCCAGGTGCTCGCGGCCGGCGAGGGAACCGACAGTATGAAGAAGATCGCGGCAGCCGTGCAGGAAGGCGCAAATGCCTACCTGGCGCGGCAGTTGCGGACCCTCGGCGTATTCGCCGTGGTGGTGTTCTTCCTGCTCATGCTGCTGCCCGCGGACAATTGGACGCAACGCGCCGGACGCAGCGGCTTCTTCCTGATCGGTGCCGGATTCTCGGCGGCCACCGGCTATATCGGCATGTGGCTCGCGGTGCGCAGCAATGTGCGCGTCGCGGCAGCCGCCCGGGAAGCGACTCCGGCCGAGGGCGAAAATCGGGAAAAGGATCTTACGGCGGTCTCCCACAAAGCGATGAAGATCGCTTTCCGTACCGGCGGCGTGGTCGGCATGTTCACCGTGGGACTGGGCCTGCTCGGCGCGTCCTGTGTGGTGCTCGTGTACGCCGTCGACGCCCCCAAGGTGCTGGAGGGCTTCGGTCTGGGTGCCGCGCTGATCGCGATGTTCATGAGGGTCGGCGGTGGCATCTTCACCAAGGCCGCGGACGTCGGCGCCGACCTGGTCGGCAAGGTCGAGCAGGGCATCCCCGAGGACGACCCGCGCAACGCCGCGACCATCGCGGACAACGTGGGCGACAACGTCGGTGACTGCGCCGGTATGGCGGCCGACCTCTTCGAGTCCTACGCGGTGACGCTGGTCGCCGCGCTCATCCTGGGCATGGCCGCCTTCGGTGACGCCGGCCTGGCCTTCCCGCTGCTGGTCCCCGCCATCGGCGTGCTCACCGCGATGATCGGCATCTTCGCCGTCGCGCCGCGGCGCCGCGACCGCAGCGGCATGACGGCCATCAACCGCGGCTTCTTCATCTCCGCGGGCATCTCGCTGGTCCTGGTGGCCGCCGCGGTGTTCATCTACCTGCCGTCCAGGTACCAGGACCTGGCCGGTGTCACCGACCCGGACATCCTCGGTCACAGCGGCGACCCGCGGATGCTGGCGCTGGTGGCGGTCGCCATCGGCATCGTGCTCGCCGCGCTGATCCAGCAGCTGACCGGCTACTTCACCGAGACCAGCCGGCGGCCCGTGCGGGACATCGGGAAGACGTCGCTGACCGGGCCCGCCACCGTGGTGCTCGCGGGCATCTCGGTCGGCCTGGAGTCCGCCGTCTACTCGGCGGTCCTGATCGGCCTGGCCGTCTACGGGGCGTACCTGCTGGGCGGTGCCTCCATCATGCTGGCGCTGTTCGCGGTGGCGCTGGCCGGCACCGGTCTGCTGACCACCGTCGGCGTGATCGTGGCGATGGACACCTTCGGGCCGGTCTCCGACAACGCGCAGGGCATCGCCGAGATGTCCGGTGACGTCACCGGTGACGGCGCGCAGGTGCTGACCGACCTGGACGCGGTCGGCAACACCACCAAGGCCATCACCAAGGGCATCGCCATCGCCACCGCCGTGCTCGCGGCGTCCGCGCTCTTCGGCTCGTACCGGGACGCGATCGCCACCGCCGTGCGCAACATCGGCCGGGCGGCCGGCGGGATGGGGCTCAGCCTGGACATCTCGCAGCCCAACAACCTGGTCGGGCTGATCCTCGGCGCCTCGGTCGTCTTCCTGTTCTCCGGGCTGGCGATCAACGCGGTGTCGCGGTCGGCGGGAGCGGTGGTGTTCGAGGTGCGCCGGCAGTTCCGCGAGCACCCCGGGATCATGGACTACACCGAGAAGCCCGAGTACGGCCGGGTCGTCGACATCTGCACCAAGGACGCGCTGCGCGAGCTGGCCACCCCAGGACTGCTGGCGGTGCTCACCCCGATCGCGGTCGGCTTCTCGCTCGGCGTCGGCGCGCTCGGCTCGTTCCTCGCGGGGGCGATCGGTACCGGCACGCTGATGGCGGTCTTCCTCGCCAACTCCGGTGGCGCCTGGGACAACGCCAAGAAGCTCGTCGAGGACGGCCACTACGGCGGCAAGGGCAGCGAGGCGCACGCCGCGACGGTCATCGGTGACACCGTCGGCGACCCGTTCAAGGACACCGCGGGACCGGCGATCAACCCGCTGCTGAAGGTGATGAACCTGGTGGCGCTGCTGATCGCGCCCGCCGTGGTCAAGTTCTCCTACGGCGAGGACAAGAACGTCGGCGTACGGCTCGTGGTGGCGCTGCTGGCGATCGCGGTCATCGTCGGTGCGGTGTACGTCTCCAAGCGGCGCGGAATCGCCGTGGGTGACGAAGACAACTCCGAAGACCCGGAAAACATCGCCAAGTCGGCGAAGACGGCGGTTGCGTCCTAGCGGGCAAGGACCGCCGAAAGGGCTCGCGGAGCGCTCAACTGGGCGGGTGGACGGCGTCTTTCACGGACGCCGGCCGCCCGCCTTCCGCTTGCCCGGAGGCCGTCCCGGCACGCGGCCGGACCTTGGTGCAAATGGCTGCAATGAGGGGCGGACGGGATGCCCGACCCAGGGACCAGGCCCTTTGGACGTGTATGTTCCGGGGCCGAGAGCCATGGAAGGGACCAATCCGGTGAACAAGAAGCTTGTGGCTGCACTGTCCGGCGGTGCCGCACTGGTGCTCGCGCTGACCGGTTGCAGCGAGGACAACAGCAAGAAGCTCAACGACTGGGCGAAGACGTTCTGCGACCCCGCGCAGGCTCAGTTCAAGAAGATCCAGAACGCCAACGCCGCCATGCAGACGGCCGACAGCGGCAACACGGACTCCAAGAAGGTCCAGAAGACCGACTCCGCGGCCTTCCAGCAGATCTCCAACGCCTATGCCGCGCTGGCCAAGAACCTGGACCAGGCCGGCCCGCCCCCCACCGACCAGGGCAAGCAGGCCCAGGCGAACGCCGTCAAGGAGCTCAACTCGCTCTCCAAGGGCTACGCGGACCTCCAGAAGCAGGTCAACGGCCTGGACACCTCGGACAAGCTCAAGTTCGCCGACGGACTGCGCGACCTGTCCAACGGCATCAACAAGCTCAACAAGCAGAGCGAGGCCGCCTTCAAGAACCTGGAGGCCGGTGACGTCGGCGCGGCGATGGCCAAGCAGAAGGGCTGCCAGAACCAGGCCGCGTCCGGTTCCCCGGTGCCCACGCCGTCGAAGAACCCGTAGGCGCACCGATCCGCAGCGCGGAGACACGGCCCGGCGACGCGCCCGAGAGGGGTGTGGCGCCGGGCCGTCGCCGATTGTCAGTGCCAGCACCGACAATGGGGGACGTGAGTACGCACCTCCCCACCGCAGATGCCCAGGACCCCGAGAGCCACGCCCGCACCGCACGGCTGCGCGAGGCGCTGCTGACCGCCGCCTTCACCGCCGACGGGCTGCTGGACCTGCTCGGCGCGCCGGCCTATGCCGCGCTGGCGCGCAGTGAGACCGTCCCCGCGCTGCGGGCGACCCGCGGCGACGGCCCGCTGGAGACGCTGGTGCGGCTGTTCCTGCTGCAGCGTCCGGTGGAGCTGCGGCGCGCGCGGGCGGCCCTGCCGGTCGCGGACTGCCTCGCCGACGGCTGGCTGGTCCAGGACGGCGACGAACTGCGCGCCAGTGTGGACGTACGCCCGTACGGCGGCCCCGAGGGGCAGGACTGGTGGATCGTCTCCGACCTGGGCTGCGCGGTCGGCGGCGCCGGCGGCATCCGGGGCGCCGGGGAGGCGGACCGCTCCGAGCTGGTGCTCGGCGTCGGCGGCGCCTCCACGACCCTCGCCGGGATCACGGTGCGCCGGCCGGTCGGCTCCGCCCTCGACCTCGGTACGGGCTCCGGCATCCAGGCGCTGCATGCGGACCGGCACGCGACGCGGGTCACGGCCACCGATCTCAACCCCCGCGCGCTGCGCTGCACCGCGCTGACGCTGGCGCTCTCCGGGGCGCGGCCGGCGGACCTGCGCGAGGGCTCGCTGTTCGCGCCGGTCGCGGACGAGACGTACGACCTGATCGTGTCCAACCCGCCGTTCGTGATCTCGCCGGGCGCCCGGCTGACCTACCGCGACGGCGGCATGGGCGGCGACGACCTGTGCCGGACCCTCGTCCAGCAGTCCGCCGCGCACCTCAACGACGGCGGGTACTGCCAGCTGCTGGCCAACTGGCAGCACGTGGCGGGGGAGGAGTGGCACGACCGGCTGCGCTCCTGGGTGCCGCGTGGGTGCGACGCCTGGATCGTGCAGCGCGAGGTGCAGGACATCACCCAGTACGCCGAGCTGTGGCTGCGGGACGCCGGCGACCACCGCGCCGGTGACGAGTCGTACGCCGCGCGGTACGACGCCTGGCTCGACGAGTTCGAGGCCCGCAAGACCAAGGCCGTCGGATTCGGCTGGATCACGCTGCGCAAGTCCGGGTCCGACACCTCCTCCATCACGGTCGAGGAATGGCCGCACCCGGTCGAACAGCCGCTGGGGGAGTCGGTCGTGCAGCACTTCGACCGGCAGGACTACCTGCGCTCCACGGACGACGCGGCGCTGCTGGCCGGCCGCTTCCGGCTCGCCGACGAGGTGGTGCAGGAGCAGGTCGGACTGCCCGGGGCGGAGGACCCCGAGCACGTGGTGCTCCGTCAGAACCGCGGAATGCGGCGGGCGACGAAGGTGGACACGGTCGGCGCGGGCTTCGCCGGGGTGTGCGACGGCTCGCTGCCCGCCGGCCGGATCCTCGACGCCATCGCCCAACTCGTCGGTGAGGACCCGGTCCTGCTGCGGGACCGCACCCCGGACTCGATCCGCGCGCTGGTCGAGCAGGGGTTCCTGGAGCCGGTGGCGGACGGCGCCTGACGAGCCGGCGGGAAGAACCGTGCGGATCCGGCCGATCCGTACGGGTCCGCCGGAGGGCCCCCGGGGCCGAACGGGTGATCCGTACGGGACGGGCGGGCGGCGTTCACCCGGTGTTCGCCGGGTGGCCGCCGCGGGCTGTGAGGCTGCCCGCATGGAGAGTGCACCCGAGGTGTTCGCCGGTGCGGCGTTCGCGCTGTTCGGCGCCGGACTGCTGGTGTGGACGGGCGTCTGCGCACGGACCGGCGCGCCGGTCGCCGACGGCGTCAGCCGGCCCGTCGCCACCGTGACGGCGCTGCTGGCCGGAGTGGTGTTCCTCGCCACCGGCGGCTGGCTGCTGGCGGCGCTCTAGGGGCTGGCGTCCCGCGCCCGGGGCCGTTCCGTTCGGATTCCGCCACGTCTGTAACAGGCGGCCGACAGATGGCCGATATGAACCGGTACGCGGAACGTCTTCGGCCTTCTGGCCATGTTCCCCGGTGAAAGGCCGGCAACGGCTCACCACCGTCAGTGAGGAACTCCCATGAACCGCGCACTCCGCTACGCCTCCGTCGGCGTCCTCGCCGTCTCCCTGCTCGCCGGGGGCTCGGCCGCCGCCTTCGCCGCCCCGCAGGACCTCCACTCGCCCTCAAAGGTCGTCGCCGCCGCCCCGGCCGCCGCTTCGCTGACCGCCAAGGCCAGTGCGACCACGGTCAAGGCGTGGGAGCAGTTCCGGATCTCCGGCACCGCCAAGGGCATCAAGGCGGGCACCAAGGTCACCGTCCAGCAGAAGCAGGGCACGAAGTGGGTCTCGCTGCCCGCGCAGACGCCGGTCAACACCAGCGGCACGTACTCGGTGCGGGTCAAGCTCGGCATCAAGGGCGTCAACCAGCTGCGCATGGGCGTGGGCGCCACCGTCTCGCCGGTGGTCACCGTCACCGTCCGCTGAGGCCACCGGGCCGCGCCTACCCCATGAGGTTGCGGGCGGCCATCCACACCGCGGCGATGCCGAACACCACGGCGTTGCCGCGGGCCGTCAGCTGCAGCCGGTAGGCGCGCCCGCGCAACCCCGCGACCAGCCAGCGCAGCACGAAGAACGCCACGGCCGGCACGCCGAGGGTGAGCAGCACGGCGTTGTCGTGGAAAGCCGCCACGACATCGCCGTGCAGCAGGTCGTACGCCATCCGGGTGCCGCCGCACGCCGGGCAGTCCACCCCGGTCATCAGCTTGAACGGGCAGGGGATCAGCACCTGTCCGGGCCGGTGCGGATCGGTGCGCCACAGATAGCCGGCCGCCGCCGCGCCGGCGCCGAGCGCGAGCGACGCCCGGCGGACGGTACGGCGCCGGATCGCCCCCGCGGTGAGCGGTCCGGCGGGCCGCACGGTGCTCACACGCTCAGCGACCGGGCGTAGTTGACCTGGTTGAGCACGTACATGACCTGCTCGCGGGACTGCACCGGGACCATCGTCGAGTGGTGCCGGCCGCCGCTGTTCACGGTGACCTGCACAAAGCCGGTGGTCACCCGCTCCTTCATCAGCAGGAAGAGCAGCCCGAGCAGACAGAAGAGGAAGAAGACGATGGCGAGCACGACCGCGTGCGCCGGGATCTTCTCCTCCGTCCGCGACATGTCCGTCGCCGTCCAGATGGCGCCCTTGAGCGGCATCGGTCCGGCCGGCGTCATGATCGTGTCGCCGCTCACCGCGATGTCGCCGAGCGACAGCGCCATCCCGCCGGTCTGCGGCCCGGCCTGGAAACCGGCGCCGGGCGGGGGAGCGGTCGGCGGCGGGAACCCGGACGGCGGCTGCGAGCCGGCCTGCGGATAGCCGTAGCCGGGGTCGCCGGGGCGGCCGCCCTGCGGATACCCGTACCCGGCGTCGGCGGGTCCACCGGCCGGCGGCGAGGCGTACGGATTCTGGCCGGGCTGGCCCGGCGGCTGCTCCGGTGGCGGGCCGGGGTACTGGTTCGCCATGGGTGGTTCCCCCCGAGGGTGTGCGTGACGACGGCGGTACTCGGCCCGGGCGGAGCCGCGCCGAGGTCATCCTGAGCCCATCCTGCCAGCCCGCTCACGTGCCGTATCAAGGCGATGACGGGATCCGGCGCCACCTTGTGACAGTCGCGCGGGCCACGGTGGCCGGGAAAGCGGAAGCGGTTCGTCACTCTGTGAGATCAGCGGAGGTGCGCGGGCGGGGGCGCGCCGGGGCCGGCGGACGGCGGCACCGGAAACCGTCGGGGACACGCCAAGATCGACGGGAGCCGCCGTGGGGCCCGTGGTGGGCGGCCGATGCGGTCCGGGCGGCATGAAGGCATGTAGTCGGGTTACCGTTCGAGTGGCGTTGCGGGGTTTTTCCGTTTGACACGGGGGCGGGAGGTACCGTCACACTCCGCAGCGTCAAGCGTCACCGCAGTGGTCCCCGGCGTCCGGCCGGGGAGCATTTTCCGCGCCGACCGGAGAGAAGAGCGAAGTTGTCCCCGACCAGCGAAGCCACAGAGGGCGGCGGCCGCCGACTCGTCATCGTCGAGTCGCCTGCCAAGGCGAAGACGATCAAGGGCTACCTCGGCCCTGGCTATGTGGTCGAGGCCAGCGTGGGGCACATCCGCGACCTGCCCAACGGGGCGGCCGAGGTCCCGGCGAAGTACAAGGGCGAGCCCTGGGCCCGCCTCGGCGTGAATGTCGACGCCGACTTCCAGCCGATCTATGTGGTCAACAGTGACAAGAAGGATCAGGTCAGGAAGCTCAAGGAGCTGCTGGCCGAATCCGACGAGCTCTACCTCGCCACCGATGAGGACCGCGAGGGCGAGGCCATCGCCTGGCACCTCCAGGAGATCCTCAAGCCCAAGGTCCCGGTCCACCGGATGGTCTTCCACGAGATCACCAAGGACGCCATCCGCGAGGCCGTCGCCAATCCGCGTGATCTGAACCAGAAGCTGGTCGACGCCCAGGAGACCCGCCGGATCCTCGACCGCCTCTACGGGTACGAGGTCTCACCGGTCCTGTGGAAGAAGGTCATGCCGCGGCTGTCGGCCGGCCGGGTGCAGTCCGTCGCGACCCGCCTCGTCGTCGAGCGGGAGCGCGAGCGCATCGCGTTCCGCTCCGCCGAGTACTGGGACCTGACCGGCACCTTCGCCACCGGGCGCGCCGGAGACGCCAGCGACCCGTCCACGCTGACCGCCCGGCTCAACGCCGTCGACGGCCGCCGTGTCGCGCAGGGCCGCGACTTCGGCCCCAACGGGCAGCTCAAGAACGACGCGCTCCACCTGGACGAGGCGAACGCCCGCGCGCTCGCCGCCGCCCTGGAGAACACCGACTTCGCGGTCCGCTCGGTCGAGTCCAAGCCGTACCGCCGCTCGCCGTACGCCCCGTTCCGTACGACCACCCTCCAGCAGGAGGCCAGCCGCAAGCTCGGCTTCGGCGCCAAGGCGACCATGCAGGTGGCCCAGAAGCTGTACGAGAACGGCTACATCACCTATATGCGTACGGACTCCACCACGCTCTCGGACACCGCGGTCGCCGCGGCCCGGGCGCAGGTGACGCAGCTGTACGGGGCGAGCTACCTGCCGGACAAGCCGCGCACGTACGCCGGCAAGGTCAAGAACGCCCAGGAGGCGCACGAGGCGATCCGCCCCTCCGGGGACCGCTTCCGCACCCCGGCCGAGACCGGGCTGACCGGCGACCAGTTCAAGCTGTACGAGCTGATCTGGAAGCGGACCGTCGCCTCCCAGATGAAGGACGCGACCGGTAACTCCGTCACGGTCAAGATCGGTGGCCGGGCCGCCGACGGCCGGGACGCCGAGTTCAGCGCGTCCGGCAAGACCATCACCTTCCACGGCTTCCTCAAGGCATACGTGGAGGGCGCCGACGACCCGAACGCCGAGCTGGACGACCGCGAGCGCCGGCTGCCGCAGGTCTCCGAGGGCGACGCGCTCGCCGTGCGGGAGATCACCGCCGACGGCCACGCCACCAAGCCGCCCGCCCGCTACACCGAGGCCACGCTGGTCAAGGAGCTGGAGGAGCGCGAGATCGGCCGCCCGTCGACGTACGCGTCGATCATCGGCACGATCCTCGACCGCGGCTACGTCTTCAAGAAGGGCACCGCGCTCGTCCCGTCCTTCCTGTCCTTCGCCGTGGTCAACCTCCTGGAGAAGCACTTCGGCCGGCTGGTCGACTACGACTTCACCGCCAGGATGGAGGACGACCTCGACCGCATCGCCCGTGGTGAGGCGCAGGCCGTGCCGTGGCTGCGGCGCTTCTACTTCGGTGAGGGCGAGGACGCGAGTTCGGTGGGCGCCGCCTCCGACGCCGGCAACGGCGACGGCGACCACCTCGGCGGGCTCAAGGAGCTGGTCGAGGACCTGGGCGCGATCGACGCCCGGGAGATCTCGTCCTTCCCCGTCGGCAACGACATCAAGCTGCGGGTCGGCCGCTACGGCCCGTACGTCGAGCGCGGCGAGAAGGGCGAGGAGGGCCACCAGCGGGCCGACGTGCCCGACGACCTCGCGCCCGACGAGCTGAGCGTGGAGTACGCGGAGGAGCTGCTCGCCAAGCCGAGCGGAGACTTCGCGCTGGGCACCGACCCGGTCAGCGGTCACGAGATCGTCGCCAAGGACGGCCGCTACGGCCCGTACGTCACCGAGATCCTGCCCGAGGGCACCCCGAAGACCGGCAAGAACGCGGTCAAGCCGCGCACCGCCTCGCTCTTCAAGTCGATGTCCCTGGACACGGTGACCCTGGAGGACGCGCTCAAGCTGATGTCGCTGCCGCGCGTCGTCGGCAAGGACCCCGAGGGCGTGGAGATCACCGCGCAGAACGGCCGCTACGGCCCGTACCTCAAGAAGGGCACCGACTCGCGCTCCCTGGAGAGCGAGGAGCAGCTGTTCACGATCACCCTGGACGAGTCGCTGGCGATCTACGCGCAGCCCAAGCAGCGCGGCCGGGCCGCGGCCAAGCCGCCGCTGAAGGAGCTGGGCACCGACCCGGTCAGCGGCAAGCCGGTCGTGGTCAAGGACGGCCGCTTCGGCGCGTACGTCACCGACGGCGAGACCAACGCGACGCTGCGGCGGGACGACGACGTCGAGACGATCACCCCGGAGCGCGGCTACGAGCTGCTGGCGGAGAAGCGCGCCAAGGGGCCGGCGAAGAAGACCGCCAAGAAGGCGCCCGCGAAGAAGGCACCGGCGAAGAAGACGGCCGCGAAGAAGACCACGGCCAAGAAGACCGCGGCGAAGAAGACGACCACGGCGAAGAAGACGACCGCCAAGAAGGCCACCGCCAAGACCGCGGCGGCCAAGAAGACGGCGGCGTCGGCCGAGGACTGACGGCCGCGCACCCCGGTGGTGCGCAGGACAAGGGCGGGCAAGACGGACACGTTCCGTCGAGCCCGCCCGTTAGTTCGGGCGGGCGCCCGACGGTGTGGGGCGTCCGGCTAGGCTGGCGGGATGACGCGTGCCGAGCAGCCAACGGTCGTGACCCCCACTTCAGGCGCCCTCGCAGCGGACTCACGCGAGCGCGCGGTGCGAGCCCTGCTCCGCTTCCCCCCACTGAAGCGACTGTGGAGCGCCCAATTCGTCGGGGGCATCGGCGATGCCCTGTCCATGCTTGTCCTGGTAATCCTCGCCCTCCAGGCAGCGCTGTACGTACCGCTCGGCGGCCAGGCCGTCTTCGGAGGCGGCTATAGGGGAGCCGCCCTCGCGGTCACCGCGGTCTTCGCCGCCCGGATGCTGTCGACCCTGCTCTTCGGGGCCGTCCTGCTGGGCCCGCTGACCACGCTGACAGCGCCTTCCGGGCCGCTCGACCGGCGGTGGACGATGATCGGCGCGGACGTGCTGCGGCTCGCGCTGCTGGTCATCGCGCCCCTCTGGATCGACTGGGCCCCCGGTGACGCACTGGCCTGGCTGCTGGTCACGGTCTTCGTCACCGGTGTCGCCGAGCGCTTCTGGACCGTCTCCCGGGAGAGCGCCGCGCCCGGCCTGCTGCCGGCGCCGCCCCCCGAGGGCGCCGCGGTGCGCCCGCTGCCCGACAACCTGGACGCCCTGCGCCGCCTCTCGCTGCGCACCACCTTCGTCTCCCTGCCGATCGCGGCCGCCGCCCTGGTGGTCGTCACCCTTCTCAGCAAGCTGCTGGGCACCGGCATCGACTGGTTCCACCTGCACCAGGCCGCCCTCGGCTCCTATGTGGCGGCCGGACTGTTCGCCGCCTCCGTCTCGATCCTCTACTTCATCGAACTGCCCGGTGCGGACACGCCCCGGCCGCGCTCCCCCCTGGAGGGTCTGCGCCGTCCCAAGGCCGCGGCTCCCCAGGGCGAGAAGACCGGCGCCGACAGGGGCCGTACGGGCGCGATCCCGGCGCTGGTGCTGGGCTGCGCCGCCGTCGCGGCCGGGATCTCCGCGGCCGTCTCGCTGGCCGTCCTGCACGCCTACGACCTGGCCGGCGGACCGGCCACCTTCGCGCTGCTGGTGCTGGTGCTGACCGGCGGTACCGCCGTCGGCATCCGGGGCGCCCACCGCGTGCTGCCCGCGCTGTCCCGGCGCCGGCTGCTCGCCCTCGCGGTCGCCCTGACCGGGCTGGCGCTGCTGGCCATGGGTCTGGTCCCGGACACCACGACGGTGCTCCTGCTCGCGCTCCTGGCGGGCGTGGGCGCCGGCGTCGCCGCCAACACGGGACACGTCCTGCTGGACCAGGAGTCCGAGGAGTCCCGCACCGCCCGTACGACCGGGCATCTGCACGCCGTCGTCCGGCTCGCGGTGGCGCTGGCCGCCGTCGTCGCGCCCCTGCTCGCGGCCGTCATCGGCCCGCACCACCTCGGCAACGGCACCTTCGACTTCTCCTACGGGGGCGCCGCCTACACCCTGATGCTGGTCGGCGCGCTGCTGCTGCCGGTCGCCGCCTGGGTCCTGGGCAAGCTCGACGACCGGCAGGGCGTACCGCTGCGGCGCGAGCTGCGCGAGGCGCTGCGCGGCGGCGACCCGGCGCAGGCGCCCGCGCCCACCGGCTTCTTCATCGCCCTGGAAGGCGGCGACGGCGCCGGCAAGTCCACCCAGGTCGAGGCGCTCGCCGAGTGGATCCGCGGCAAGGGCCACGAGGTCGTGGTGACCCGCGAGCCGGGCGCCACCGCCATCGGCAAGCGGCTGCGGTCGATCATCCTGGACGTCGCGACGACCGGCCTCTCGGACCGGGCGGAGGCGCTGATGTTCGCCGCCGACCGCGCCGAGCACGTCAACAGCGTCATCCGGCCCGCGCTGGAGCGCGGCGCGATCGTCCTCACCGACCGGTACATCGACTCCTCGGTCGCCTATCAGGGCGCCGGCCGCAACCTCGCCCCCACGGAGATCGCCCGGATCAACCGCTGGGCAACGGACGGCCTGGTCCCGCACCTGACCGTGCTGCTCGACATCTCGCCGGAGACCGCCCGCGAGCGCTTCACCGAGGCGCCCGACCGGCTGGAGTCCGAGCCCGCCGCGTTCCACCAGCGGGTCCGGGCCGGCTTCCTGACCCTGGCCGCCGCCGACCCGGCGCGCTATCTGGTCGTAGACGCCGGTCAGGAGCCGGAGGACGTCACCACCGTCGTACGCCACCGCCTCGACCAGGTGCTGCCGCTGTCCGAGGCCGAGGTCAAGGCGCAGGACGAGGCCCGTAAGGCCGCCGAGGAGGAGGCCCGCCGCCGCGCCGAGGAGGAGGCCGCCCGCAAGGCCGAGGAGGCCCGCCTGGAGCGTGAGCGCCAGGAACAGCTGGCCAGGCTGCGCGCCGAGGAGGAGGAGCGCAAGCGTCAGGAGGCCGAGCAGGCCAAGGCGCTGGAGGCCGCCCGCCAGGCGGCCGAGGCCCGGCAGCGCGCCGAGGAGGCCCGCCAGGCGGCGGAGGCGGAACGCGCCCGTCGCGAGGCCGAGGAACGGGCCCGTGAGGCCGAGCAGGAGCGACTGCGCAGGGAGCACGAGGAGCAGGCGCGGCTGCGCCGGGAGGCCGAGGAGCGCCGCCTGGAGAAGCAGCGCAAGGCCGAGGAGGCCCTGCTGCGCGCCGAGGAGGCCCGGCGGGCGGCGGCCGCGGAGGCGGCCGCGGCGGAGGCTGCGGCGGCCGAGGCCGCCGAGGCACCGACCGCGGAGACGCCGGTGGCGGACCTGCGGAAGCGCTTCGCGGAGAGCGGCGACACGTCCGACGCGTCGGATTCCGGCTCTCCCGCTGCCGGCCCTGCCGGTCCTGCCGGTTCCGGCGCCGACCGTGAGCGGACGGAGTCGCTGCCGCGGCCCGCGGCGCCGGAGGTACCCGGCGCGGCGGACGAGACGGCGGTGCTGCCGCCGGTCCGCGAGACGCGCGGCGGCCACGGCTCCGACGGCTTCGACCGCTCCGGTGGCTCCGACGTGGACGAGACCGCCGTGCTGCCGGCCGTGCGGGGCGACGACGCGCGCCCCGAGGGCGTACGGGGCAACGACCCCGCCGACCGGGTGCCGCCGTGGATGTTCCGCAAGGAGACCCCGGGCGCCGGTGCGCCCGAGCACTCCGCCGCCGGCTCCGGCGCGGATGCGGGTGCCGATGCCGGTGGGGTCGAGCGCACCCGCGAGATGCCGCAGATCGACCCGGCGACGGGCCGCCCCGTCGAGTCCCCGCAGGCCCCGCGGCGCGGCCGCCCGCGCCCCGAATGGGCGGAGGAGACCCCGCTGGACGATCTGCCGTCGCTCGCCGACGAGCTGCTCGGCCCGCGGGCGGACGAGGACGCGGACGACGGCGCCGGCGACGACGGCCGCCGCGGCGGCCGGGGACGCCGCCGCTAGCCCGACGGGGCCGTGCGGACGCCCGGGCCTCCTCGTCGGAGGACCCCGTCACACCCGAGCGGACCCCGTCACACGCGCCACCGGCGCCACACCGGCGCCACACCGGCCGTGGCCGCAGCACCTACGCTGCGGCCACGGCCGTTTCCGCCTCCGGATTCGTTTGTCAGTGGGTTGCACCACAATGGGGCAGGCGGGTTTCGAGCAGTACGGCACGACGGGAGCGGCAGACAGCGATGGCGGTATGGGACGACGTGGTCGGCCAGGACCGGGTGACGGCGCAGCTGGCCGCTGCCGCACGTGACGCGGACGCCCGCGTCACCGCTGAGCACGCGGCGCGGCAGGCACCGTCGCCCGGCACGCAGCCGGCGCCGGGGCAGGAGCCTTCGGCCGAGCGGAGCGGCGCCTCGCAGATGACCCACGCCTGGCTGTTCACGGGCCCGCCCGGCTCCGGCCGCTCCACCGCCGCCCGCGCCTTCGCCGCCGCCCTGCAGTGCGTCAGCCCCGACCGCGCCCTCGGCGGCGCCCCCGGCTGCGGCTTCTGCGACGGCTGCCACACGAGCCTCGTCGGCACGCACGCCGACGTCGAGATCGTCCGTACGGACCTGCTGTCCATCGGCGTCAAGGAGACCCGTGACCTGGTCCGCCGGTCCTCGCTCTCCCCGGCCGGCGGACGCTGGCAGGTGATCGTCCTGGAGGACGCCGACCGTCTCACCGAAGGCGCCGGCAACGTCCTCCTCAAGGCCGTCGAGGAGCCCGCGCCCCGTACGGTCTGGCTGCTGTGCGCGCCCTCCATCGAGGACGTCCTGCCGACCATCCGCTCCCGCTGCCGCCACCTCTCGCTGCGTACGCCGCCCGTGGCCGCGGTCGCCGACGTGCTCGTCCGGCGCGACGGCATCGAGCCGGAGGTCGCCGACCGGGCCGCCCGCGCCACCCAGGGGCACATCGGCCGCGCCCGCCGGCTGGCCACCGACGAGCGTGCCCGCACCCGGCGCGCGGCGGTGCTCAAGCTGCCGCTCCGCATCGACGACATCGGCGGCTGCCTCAAGGCCGCCCAGGAACTGATCGACGCCGCGGGGGAGGACGCCAAGCAGGTCGCCGAGGAGATCGACACCAAGGAGACCGAGGAGCTGCGGGCCGCGCTCGGCGCCGCCTCCGGGACCGGCGGCCGGCTGCCGCGCGGCACGGCCGGCGCCATGAAGGAGCTCCAGGACAAGCAGAAGCGCCGCTCGACCCGGACCCAGCGCGACAGCCTCGACCTCGCCCTGGTCGACCTCACCGGTTTCTACCGCGACGTCCTCGCCGTCCAGATGGGCGCCTCGGTGCCGCTCGCCAACGACGAGGTGCAGGACAGCGTCCGGCGCATCGCCTCCGGGTCGACGCCCGAGCGCACCCTCCGTCGGATAGAAGCGGTCATCGCCTGCCGTGAGGCCCTCGACCGCAACGTCGCCCCGCTCCTGGCGGTGGAGGCCATGACCGCGGCCCTCCGCGCCGGCTGACCCCACCGCCGGACCCCTCCCACCGACACCCCGCCTCGCCCGCCGCCGGAGGAGCCACGCCCCTCCGCCAACCCTCCCCACAACCGACACAAAAGGTAATCACTCAACTACCCTCAGTCCGAAGCCGAAGCCGAAACCGAAGCCGAAGCCGACCGCCGCCTCACCACTCCAGGGATCCACCGCACGCCAGACCCCGCACTCCAGCTTCCAGGGACCGACACCAAGGGACCGCCATGGCCACCAGCCGACTGCTCCGCACCTCCGCCGCCGCCCTCGCGGCCACCGCTCTGCTGATCTCCGGCTGCTCCTCGGGGAGTTCGTCCCCCCGTGCCGAGGCGTCCTCGGACCGTACGACCGAGGCCGGCGCCCAGCGCCCCGTCGCGGACGCCACGCTGGAGCCCCTCCCGGCCGCCGTCCCGGCCGCGCTGCGCCCGTACTACGACCAGAAGCTGAGCTGGCACCCCTGCGGAGTCGCCGGCTTCGAGTGCGCGACGATGAAGGCCCCCCTGGACTACGCCCACCCGAGCGCGGCCACGGACCTCAAGCTCGCGGTGGCCCGCAAGAAGGCCACCGGCCCCGGTAGCCGGCTCGGCTCCCTGCTGCTCAATCCGGGCGGCCCCGGCGGCTCGGCGATCGAATACCTCCAGCAGTACGCGCCCCAGGGCGCGGCCGTCCGCGCCCGCTACGACCTGGTCGCGATGGACCCCCGCGGCGTGGCCCGCAGCGAGCCGGTCGAGTGCCTCTCCAACAAACAGATGGACCGCTACACCCAGACCGACCAGACCCCGGACGACCCGGCCGAGGTCAACAAGCTGATCACCGCCTACCGCGACTTCGCCAAGGGCTGCGAGGCCCGCTCCGGCAAGGTGCTCCCGCACGTCTCCACGATCGAGGCGGCCCGCGACATGGACGTGCTGCGCGCCGTCCTGGGCGACAAGAAGCTGACGTACATGGGCGCCTCCTACGGCACCTTCCTGGGCGCGACCTACGCCGGGCTCTTCCCCACCCGCACCGGCCGGCTGGTCCTGGACGGCGCGATGAATCCGGACCTCGACTCCCGCACCGTCAACCTCGACCAGACCGTCGGCTTCAACACGGCCTTCACGGCCTTCGCCGCGGACTGCGTCAAGCAGAAGGACTGCCCGCTCGGCCACAAGAACGCGGCGGACGCCGGCCGCCGGCTCTCCGCGCTCTTCAAGAAGCTCGACGCCCACCCGGTGGAGACGGGCGAGGAGCGCAAGCTCACCGAGTCCCTGGCCACCACGGGCGTGATCGCCGCGATGTACGACCAGCGCGCCTGGCCCATGCTCCGCGAGTACCTCGCCCAGGCGGAGGGCGGCAACGGCCGCGGGCTGCTCACCCTCTCCGACAGCTACTACGAACGCGACCCCAACGGCAGCTACGCCAACCAGATGTACGCCAACCCCGCCGTCAACTGCCTCGACCTCGCGCCGGCCTTCACCAGCCCCGAGCAGGTGCGCGCCGCCCTGCCCAGCTTCCGCAAGGCATCCCCGGTCTTCGGCGAGAACTTCGCCTGGGCCGCTCTGAACTGCGCGTACTGGCCGGTCAAGCCCACCGGCACACCCCACCGCATCCCCGCCAAGGGCGCCGCCCCGATCGTCGTCGTCGGCACCACCCGCGACCCGGCCACCCCCTACACCTGGGCCAAGGCCCTCTCCTCCCAGCTCGCCAACGCCACCCTCCTGACCTACGAGGGCGACGGCCACACCGCCTACGGCCGCGGCAGTAACTGCATCGACACCGCCGTCAACACCTACCTCCTGGACGGCACCACCCCGCCCAAGAACAAACACTGCAAGTGACCCCCCTCACATCCCCACCCGCCCCCTGACCAGCCCCGCAATCGGTTACGGACCACCCCTCCGGCATGTGTAGACTGGGCCGCGCACCACGCCGCCTTAGCTCAGTTGGCCAGAGCAACGCACTCGTAATGCGTAGGTCTCGGGTTCGAATCCCGAAGGCGGCTCAGCGTGAAACCCCAGGTCGGATGTCTTCCGGCCTGGGGTTTTGTGTTCAGCAGATGCGGTGACGGCGCCGCGATCGGGCCGCGCGAGTGTCGCCGGGCTCCTTTTTGGTCTCAGCGGGGCCCAGATCGGCCCCGCCGGTGAGGGCGCCGGCGGGACGGTCACTTCAGGCCGCTGAGCAGCACCCCGCGCAGATAGTGCTTCTGCAGCATCTGGATTCCCACGGGAAGGGGCATCAGCCGCGGATTGACGGTGGAGACCAGCAGCGCCCAGATGTATTCGTTCCAGGCGTTGACGAAGGTGAGCAGGGTCAGCGTCACCGCCACCGGCTTGGTCTGCGGCAGGACGACGCGCCACCAGACGGTGAATTCGCCGGCGCCGTCCAGGCGGGCCGCCTCCAGCATGTCGTCCGGGAGGGAGAGCATGAACTGCCGCATCAGGAAGATCGGAAGATCCCGAATCCGGACACCAGGAACGGCATGACGAGAGCGGCGATGCTGACGGTGAGGCCGGCGCCGCCGCGCCCCAGCAGATCGTTTCCGCCCGTGCCCGGCCAGTGCACCAGGATCAGGAAGTGCGGCACGAAGAAGAGGAAAGCCGGGAACATCATCGTGGACAGCACGAGGCGGAAGACGAGCTCCCGGCCGGGAAAGCGGAGTTTGGCCAGTGCGTAACCGGCGAGCGCGGAGGTCACGAGCGTCGATCCGGTGATCACAACGGTCGCGACGACGCTGTTGCGGAAGAGCAGCGGAAGGTTCAACTGATGCAGCGCCGTGCGGTAGTTGCTGAGGTCGAAAGCCTGCGGAAGGAACCGGAAAGGCAGCTTTCCGAATTCGCTGGGGCCCTTGAACGACGTCAGCAGCATGTCGAGAAGCGGAACGACGGTGAGCACGGCGCCCGTGGCGACCACGGCGTACACACCCCAGGGACGGCGCCGGCCGCGGCGCCCTGACCCCCGTCCCCGGTCATCACATTGATCAGCGCGAACGACTGCAGTCCGGCGAAGAATTGGGTCAGGCACACGAAGAGCAGCGACGGGCGCAGCAGCGGCAGCGTGATGCGCCGGAAGACGGTGCCCCGGCCGGCGCCGTCCAGCTCGGCCGCCTCGTAATAGACCTCGGGAATTGCTTCCAGTCCCGTGGTGAGAATGAGGATCCCGGTGCCGAGGAACGCCCATGCCTGCACCACGATGACGGACGGCAGCGCCGTACCGGGCTCCTGAAGAAAGGCGAGGGAATCCAGGCCGAGGGAATTGAGTATCCCGTTGAGCAGTCCGCCCGGCTCGTACATGTAGTCCGGTGCAGCAGCACCTTTCCCAGCCCGGCGCCGCGCAGTGCGCCGCGGACGCCGAAGGGCCCGAACCGCTCGACCATGCCGTCGTACGCGCCGTGCAGGGCGAAGCCCGCCGCCCGCCCGTCCGGTGCCCGGGCGAGGGCGACGCGGTCCAACGGGGCACCGCCGGCCAGGCACTGCCGGACGGCGCGCGCCCAGTCGGGGGTGAACTCCCCGGTGGCCAGGCGGAGCAGGTCCACCAGTGCGTCGTCCGACGGCGTGCCGAACCGGAAACCGCGCGCCACCAGCGTCTCCTCGTGCTGCCGCACCGCCGCCGGCACGCGGTAGCCGACCAGGCCGCGGTGCATCGCGACGGCCTCGTAGCGGGTCCGGAAACCGAGGCCCGCCAGCAGCCGGGCGGCCTCCGGGTACGCGGCCCGGTCCAGGCCGGGCAGCACGTAGTGGGGGGCGTACGCGGCGAAGCAGTCCCGGGTCCGGCCGTGTCCGCGCAGCCACTGGAGGGCGCCGGTGAG
Source organism: Streptomyces lydicus (assembly GCF_000717345.1). Taxonomy (GTDB): domain Bacteria; phylum Actinomycetota; class Actinomycetes; order Streptomycetales; family Streptomycetaceae; genus Streptomyces; species Streptomyces lydicus. Next base: position 48,144 of record NZ_JNZA01000020.1, read on the forward strand.
CAGCCGGCGGCCGAGGCCCCCGCGGCGGTGCGCCGGATCGACGAAGAAGAAGAGGATCCAGCCGTTCTCCGGCTCCAGATCGGTGCCGGCCAGCGGGGTGCGGCGCCGCACCGCGTAGGCGGCACCCACCACCTGAAATCCGGCGCAGGGAGTGACCGCCGAACCGGCTCTTTTCCGGGCCCGGGCGGCGGCCGCCGGGACCCCCGCGTCGCCGTGCGGGGGCGCCCGGATGGCGGGTGGCCCGGGACCCCGCCCCGCCCGCCGTCGCCCTCCGGTAGACCCGCTCTGACCTGTGCAAAGGCGGCCGGCGGGGTGGCCGGGGGCGGCGCGGTACGTGCGCCGCCCGCGTGGCGGGTGCGGGGCGGCCCGGGCATGTTGGGGAGGGAGAAAGCCCGGCCGGCCCGCGGACGGGGACCAGGAGGCTCCCGCATGCTTCGGAGATCATTGCGGATCCCCGCCGCCGGAGTCGCGTATCTGGTGACGGCGGCGGTGTCCTCGTCCGCGGTGGCGTACCGCCCCGAGGAGTTCGCTGACATCGGCGTGACCCGCACCGCACCGGCCGGCCCCACCGCCGCGCCGGCTCTGGTGATCGCCCACCGCGGCGCCTCCCGTTACGCGCCGGAGAACACGCTGGCCGCCGTGGACGCCGCCCATCGCCGCGGCCTCCTGTGGGTCGAGAACGACGTGCAGCGCACCAAGGACGGCCGGCTCGTCGTCGTCCACGACACCACCCTGGAGCGGACGACGAACGCCGCCACGGTGTTCCCCGGGCGGGCGCCGTGGCGGGTGGGGGACTTCACGGCCGCCGAGATCGCCCGGCTGGATGCCGGAAGCTGGTTCGGCGCGCGCTTCGCGGGGGAGCGGGTGCCGACGCTCGATGCCTATCTGCGCCGGCTGGAACGCAATGGGCAGCGCCTTTTGCTGGAGATCAAAGCCCCTGGCCGCTATCCGGGAATCGAGGCGGGAGTCGTGCGGGAACTGCGGGCGCGCGGCTGGCTGGATTCCGCCCATGTCCGGAGCCGGTTGGTGATCCAGAGCTTCTCGGTGGCCTGCGTGAAGACCGTCCACGCACTGCTGCCACAGGTACGCACCGGAATTCTGGGCGCGCCCGCCGTGGCAGACCTGGCACGCTACGCGCGGTTCACCGACCAGATCAACCCCCGTCTGTCCGACGCCAGTTCGCGCTGGCTGGCAGCCGTGCACCGGCTGCGCGGCGCGCACGGACGGCCGTTGGAGGTCTATGCCTGGGACGTGGCGAAGAACACGAACAGGCGGTCGGTGCGGGCGCGCGGCATCGAAGGCGTTATTGAATAGGGGGCAGGGGACGGGAATGAGGGGGAAATGCCCGGATCCGGTGGGCCGTCGGGCCGTGCCGGCCCGGGCGCCGCGCCCCGTCCCGCGTGAAGGAGCTGTGGAGAGCGGACGCGTGGCATGTGGCAGCGTCAGGCGGGGATTTACGGGATTCCCGCCGCAGAGCTAAGGTGCCTGAGATGTTCGACGCCGCCACTCTTCCCGTAAAAGAACTAAGACGCAGGATTTGGCTTTTGGGTTCCGATGTGCGGCCCGGTGCGGGCCAGCGTCCAGTTCCTCCCCCGCTTTCGCCCCGGGAGGCTCCTTGAACAACGATTTCCCGGCGTACGGCGAACGGCGGGTGCCGCTTCCCCCGCCGCGACAGATGCCGCAGGAAAGCCCGCACCGGGCGGACGCCCTGGTGCCGGAACGGGCCGGCGTTGCCACCGCGACGGCGACCAGAGCACCTGCCGCGGCACCCACCCCGGCTCCCGCTCCGGCCTCGCGCCGGGGCCGCGCCAAGGGCAGCAGGCGCCGGACCGCCGCGCCCACCCCGGCCGGCACCTCCGCGAAACCGCGCGACGCCTTCTTCGACAACGCCAAGTACCTGGCCATCGTGCTGGTGGCGATGGGGCACTCCTGGGAGCCCCTGCGGGACGGAAGTCGTACCGCGGCGGCGTTCTACATCACCGTCTACGCCTTCCACATGCCGGCGTTCATCATCATCTCCGGCTATTTCTCGCGCAGTTTCGACATGCGCAAGGACCGGCTGCAGCGGCTGATCACCGGAGTCGCGGTCCCGTACATCCTCTTCGAAGTCGCCTACACGCTCTTCAAGAGGTGGGCGGACGACGATCCGCACTATCCGATCAGTCTGATGGACCCCTGGTACCTGACGTGGTTCCTGGCCGCGCTGTTCATCTGGCGGCTCACCACCCCGCTGTGGAAGATCGTGCGTTGGCCGGTTCCGCTCGCCCTGGCCATCGCCGTGCTGGCGTCCCTCTCCCCGGACATCGGCGACGACCTGGACCTCCAACGGGTGCTGCAGTTCCTGCCGTTCTTCGTGATCGGGCTGTCGCTGCGCCCGGAGCACTTCAAGCTCGTCCGCCGCAAGAAGGCACGCATCCTGGCCGTACCGGTCTTCGCCGGCGCCCTGGTCTTCGCGTACTGGGCGGCGCCGCGGATGAACGCCGCGTGGTTCTACCACCGCGACGCGGCCCAGGAACTCGGCGCCCCCTGGTGGAGCGGCGCGGTGATGACGCTGGCCATGTTCGGCTGCTCGCTGGTGCTGGTGGCCTGCTTCTTCGCCTGGATCCCGGGCCGCACGATGTGGTGCACGGCGCTCGGCGCGGGCACCCTCTACGGCTATCTGCTGCACGGCTTCCTCGCCAAGGGCTCCCGCTTCGGGAACTGGTACGACACCCCGTGGGTGCACACCCCCTGGGGCATGGTGCTGGTCACCCTCTTCGCGGGCACCGTCATCACCCTGCTGTGCACCCCGCCCGTCCAGCGGGCGTTCCGGTGGGCGATGGAACCCAAGATGACCTGGGCGTTCAAGAAGGACCCGGTCGGGGCGGCCCGCAGCCGCAACTGAGCGTCCGGAACTGACCCTCCGGAGCTGAGCGTCCGGAGCCGAGCGGCGTCCCAAGGGCGCCCGTACCGCCGAAGCACCGGCGGTACGGGCGCCCTTCGCGTGTCCCGCCCACCGGGGGGACGGAGGCGCCCCGACCGACCCGGGTACGTCCATGGTCCTGGGCCCGGCCCCCTCCGCCCTGGTCCCCATGGCCGATCGCGGCGCCGGCCGCGGCCTCATAGGCTCGCTGACAAGGAAGCCATGACCAGGGGAGGCCGCAGCGATGACCGAATCCGTGTGGGGTGGCGAGCAACTGGACCTGGATGCCTATCTCGTCCGCATCGGCTACACGGGGGACCGGCGGCCCACCGCCGACACCCTGCGCGGGCTGCATGCCGCGCACTCGGCATCGATCGCCTTCGAGAACCTGGAGATCGTGCTCGGCCGTCCCGTACCGCTGGACCTGGAGTCGTTGCAGACGAAGATGGTCATGCAGCGGCGCGGCGGCTACTGCTACGAGCAGAACCTCCTCTACGCCGCCGCCCTGGACCGTCTCGGCTTCGCACTCACCGGCCTGTGCGCCCGCACCCGCATGGGCGAGCGGCGCCTGCGCCCCGCCACCCACGCGCTGCTCGCGGTGGAGCTGGACGGCGAACGGTGGATCACCGACGTCGGGTTCGGCGGCGAGGCGCTGCTGGAGCCGCTGCCGCTGCGCGACGGCGTCCAGGCCCGGCAGGGCGGCTGGACGTTCGGCCTGGTCCGGGAGGACGAGACCGGCAGCTGGGTGCTGCGCACCCGCCACGAGGACGGCTGGTTCGACCTCTACGCCTTCGGGACGGAGCGCCGCTACCCGGCCGACTACGCGGTCTTCAACCACTACATCTCGACCCACCCGCGCTCGCCGTTCACCGGCCAGATGGTGGTCCAGCGCCCGCTGCCCGACCGGCGCAGCACGTTGGTCGGCCGGCAGTTCACCCGTATCCGCCCGGACTGGACCCACGAGGCGCGCGAGGTCGCCCCGGAGGAGCTTCCGGCCGTGCTGGAAACGGAGTTCGGCATCGCCCTCTCCGCGGCGGACGCCGAGGCGCTGGTGACGTTCCACAAGGAGTGAGCGTGCCCGGAGGGCAGGGGGACCGCGGTACGGGAACGTGATGTACGGGGGAGAGGACAGGGGAGAGACGCCTCGCCCCGGTCGCGGCCCGCCGGTTACCGCTCGCGCACCACCGCGATGCCCTCGATCTCCACCAGCGCCGTCTCGTCCCACAGCCGGGTCGCGCCGATCACCGCCATCGCCGGGAAGTCGCCGCCGACCAGGCGTTTCCACACCCGGCCGAGTTCCCGGGCATGCCGGCGGTAGTCGGCGACGTCGACCGCGAAGACGGTGAGCTTGGCGAGATCGGACGGGCCCGCCCCGGCGGCCGCGGCGGCCTCCAGCAGATTCGTCAGCGCCCGCTCGAACTGCTCGACGATGCCGTCCCCGACGATCTTCCCCGAGCCGTCGAGGGCGGTCTGCCCGGCGAGGAAGACCAGCGTGCCCGGGGCGGCGCGGACGGCGTGGCTGAAACCGGTCGGCGGCGCGAGATGAGGCGGATTGATGCGCTCCAGCCCGCCCCCACCCCCGTCCGCGCGCGGGCCCGCTCCGTACGCACCCGCCCCGGCCTGCTCGCTCCCCGCCGCTTCAGCGCTCATCCCGCCGGCTCCCCTCCGTCGCCAACTCGTACCGCACGTCCAGCGATTGAAGCGCGCCCCGATCCTTCCGGGGAGCCCCTCCCGGCGAGTTTAGGACCTGCCCGCCGGATCGGGGCCGAACGGAGCCGGTCCTTCACCGGCGGCGACGGACCGAGAACCCCGCCTGCGCCGACGGACCCAACGCCTCGCCGGCAGCGACGCACCGCGCGCCTGCCCGTGCGAGGGCCGGACGGACGGATCCCGCCCCTCACCGGCGGCTCAGGGTCGGGCCCGTGGCGCGTGCGGAGGCGCGGCCGACGCGGCCGCCAGCGGTTCCCGGCCGTCCAGCAGGCCCCGGGCGCCGTACGGCCGGCAGCGCAGGAAGGCCGCTTCGTGGTGGAAGGGATCCGCCTGGTGCTCCCTGACCGCGTTCCGGTGCTGCGGCCCGTCGGAGCCGTAGGCGTACTGCCGCATGGCCGAGACGCTCCGCCACAGGGAGAACGTGCCGACCGTGCGGGGTGGCCTGGCCATCGCCAGGGAGGCGACCAGCGCCGGGTCGGCCGCGGCCCGGCCGGACGCGGCGGAGCTGGCGCGCAGGAACGGCAGGGCACGGCGCAGCCGCAGCTGCCCGAGGGTGAGGACGGCGACCGGGCCGTCCTCCTCGGTGAGCGCGGCGTCGGCAGCGGGGTCGGTCCGGACCGGCAGCGGCCCCCACGCGCCCGCGACCCGCACCGGCCGCAGCCGCACCAGCCAGCCGCCGGCCAGCTGCCGAGCGAGCGGACCGGAGGCGAGGAAGCGGTCGAGCGCGGTGTCGTCCTCCCACGCGGCGATCAGCGCGGCCCGCCCGGGACGCAGTCTGGGCGGGCCGGCGGCGACCGCGCCGGTGAACGTCGTGCGTGCGTAGCGCAGACCAGGGGTGTCGGCCGGTCCCGGGCGGGCGCGCAGGACGCCCGGCAGTGAGCGGACGCCGAGGTCGGCGATGTGTACGGAAAGAATCACGGCGGGCCCCCGTAGCTCGGCCGGACTGAAGTTACTCATGCGTATACCAACTGGTACACGACCCAGTATCCTTCATCGCATCGGCGATGGCGAGCCGAAAACACCCACCGGAACAAGCCAGATCGTGAGGGACCGCATGAGCGGGATCGACCGGAGCCGCGCCGCGCGCGCCGAGACCAGGACGCGCATCGAGGACACCGCCGCCCGGCTCTTCGCCGAGCGCGGCTACGCCGGCACGACCATCGGGGAGATCGCCGCCGAAGCGGGCCTGAGCAAGCCGATGCTCTACCGCCACTTCGAGTCCAAGCAGGAGCTGCACCTGGCCCTGCTGGAGCGCCACCGCGACGAGCTCGCCGCCGCCCCGATCCGTGAACTCCTCCACGGCTCCGGCGACGTGAACACCCGCATGACGGCGATGTACGACGCCTGGTTCGGGTATGTGCAGACCCACCCGTACACCTGGCGCATGATGTTCCGCGACACCACCGGGGACGCCGAGGTCCAGGACTTCCACCGCGAAGTGCAGCGCCGGCAGCGGGAGACGGATGTCGCGCTGCTCCGCGAATTCGCGCCCGGCATCCCCGAGGCCGAGCTGGAGCCGCTCGGCGAGGCGATCCGCAGCTCGCTGTACGGCCTCGCCCTGTGGTGGCTGGACCGCCCCGACCGGCCCCGCGAGCTGCTCGTCGCGGCCATGGTCCGGATCACCCGCGGCCTGATCTCCACGGTCCCGTCCCCGGCCGAGGGGCAGCCCGGGGACGGGGCGCCGGCCGGAGCGGGCACCGTCCGGGGCCGGCCCGGCGGATCAGGACCGGACGGGCCCGGCCAGGGCTGAGCCCGAAGAACCGCCCTCGCTCCCCACCGGGTACAGCGCCGCGCGCAGATGCCCCGTCCGGTGCGCGGCCGTCTCCTTCGCGAGCCTGGTCTCCGGCGCGTACAGCTCGAAACCGTGCCAGGCGCCCGGCACGTTGCGGACCGTCACCTGCACCCCCGCGTCCATCAGCCGCCGCGCGTACGCCAGCCCCGGATCGCGCAGCGGATCGAGGTCACAGACCAGGACGTACGCCGGCGGCAGCCCCGACAGGTCGGTGGCCCGGGCCGCCGCGGCGTACGCGTCCGCCACCGTCCCCTCGGGCAGGTAGTGCCGCCACGCCAGCCGTATCGTGCGCAGGCTGTTCGTCCGCGGATCCGGCGCCTCGTCCGCGTCCGCCGGCACCGGCTCCTCGGCGACGCGGTCGTCCACGTCCGGTACGCACATCGACTGGTAGGCGAGCGCCGGCCCGCCGCGGTCGCGGGCCATCAGGGCGACCGCCGCGCTCAGCCCGCCGCCCGCGGAATTCCCGGTGACCGCGATCCGCTCCGGATCGATGCCGAGTTCGGCCGCGTGCCGCGCCGTCCACTCCAGTGCCCGGTAGCAGTCCTCCACCCCGGCCGGGTAGCGGTGTTCGGGCGCGAGGCGGTACTCGACGGCGACGGTGACGGCGGGCAGCTCACGGCAGAGCCCGATCGCCGTCTTGTCCTGGCCGGGCAGCGCACGGCCGATGGCGTAGCCACCGCCGTGGAAGTGCAGCACGGCGGGCAGCGCGGCCCCCCGGCCGTCGCCCGCACCCTCCGGACGGTAGACCTCGACCGTCAGCGCACTGCCGTCCGCGCGCGGAATCTCATGACGCCGGCTCTCCACCCCCGAGCGGTCGGCCGGCGTCGCCGCCAGCAGCGCGCGGAACCGCTCGCGGGTCGCGGCGATGTCCTCGTACGGATCGGAGAAGGGCGGCAACTCATCGACGAACGGCGCCAGTTCAGGATGAACGACTGTTCCCCGCGGCAAGGACATACGAGCTCTCCCGTGATCATGTAGCGGCCAGGGCTCAGCATTCTGCGCGGCCCGCTCCCTCCCCGCCATCACCCACACCGACCGCGCCCCGGCCCCTCGTCCCGGTCACTCCTGCCCCGTTCCCCGGCGCTTGATCACTTCGCGTCGGCATAGCACTCCACCACCGCCGTCGTGAACGGGAAGCGCACCGGCGTCGGCCCGAAAGCGATCCGACCCGCCGTCTCGGCCGCGGCCGCGATCGCCTCCGCCACCACGTCCGCCTCCGCCGCCGGACAGTGCACGATCACCTCGTCGTGCTGGAAGAACACCAGCTCGGCACGGAGCCCGCCCTCCCACAGCGAGTGGCGCAGCGCCGCCAGCACCAGCAGCGCCCAGTCCGCGGCACTGCCCTGGACGACGAAGTTACGGGTGAACCGGCCGCGGGCACGGGCCGCCGCCGAGCTGCCGCCGTACCCCGCCGGCTGCTCCTCCTCCTGCGGCAGGCCCGCCTCGTCGGGCGGCGCCACGGACGCCGGCGGACAGGTACGCCCCAGCCACGTGCGCACCAGACGCCCCTCCTCACCCGCACGCGCCGCCTCGTCCACATACGCCACCGCGGCCGGATAGCGGCGCCGCAGATCGGCCATGTGCTTGAGCGCATCGCCCGACGTCTGCCCGTAGATCGCCCCGAGCAGGCCCAGCTTGGCCTGCGCCCGGTCACCACCGAACGCGCGGGCCGCCAGATCCGCGTACAGGTCCTCGCCGCTGCCGGCCACCTCCATCAGGCCGCGGTCACGGGAGACGGCCGCCAGCACCCGCGGCTCCATCTGGGCGGCGTCGGCGACCACCAGCCGCCACCCCGGATCCGCGCGCACCGCCTGCCGGATCACCTTGGGGATCTGCAGCGCCCCGCCCCCGTTGGTCGTCCAGCGCCCGGAGACCGTGCCCCCGGGCAGGTACTCGGGGCGGAACCGGCCCTCGTGCACCCACTGCTGCAACCAGGACCAACCGTGGGCGGTGTGCAGCCGGTACAGCCTCTTGTACTCCAGCAGCGGCTCCACCGCCGGATGGTCGATCCGCTGCAGCTCCCACTTGCGGGTCGAGGTCAGCGCGATCCCCGCGCCGGCGAACGCCCTGACGATGTCCTGCGGCAGATCGGGCCGCACCCGCGCGCCCGTCCCGAACGCCCGCGACACCTCGTCCGCCAGCTCCGCCAGCCGACGGGTCTCCGTCCCGCCCGGATACCGCTCGCCCAACAGCCCGTCCAGCAGGGCCCGATGGACATCCGCCCGCCACGGCACCCCGGCCCGGCGCATCTCCGCCGCGACCAGCATCCCCGCGGACTCCGACGCCAGCAGCAGCCGCATCCGCTCCGGATGCCCGGCCTGCTCCGTACGCGCCAACTGGCCGGCATAGACCTCCAGCAGCGCGGTCAGCTCGTCCGTGCCGGGCGGCAGCGGCACCGGGCCCGGCTCGAACAGGGACGGCTGCGGTTCGGCCGCGCGCACCGGAGCGTCCGGCGGCACCGGCAGACCGCGCAGCCGCGCCCAGGCGGCGGCCAGCGAACGCGGCTGCCCCGACTGCCCCTCCTCGTGGCCGATCAGCAGCGCCTCGGCGGCCTCCACGTCGTAGCACCGCTCCACCCGCACCCCGGCCGCCAGCAGCCGCCGGTAGATCTCCGCGGTGGACCGCCACACCCACCGCCCGACCTCCGGCCGCGACCCCACCGCCTCGGCGAGCGACCGCTCCCGCACCACCGGCCCCGCGGGCCGGCCGTCCGCCCCGAGCGGGCAGAGACGAGCACCCCCGTCGCCCGCCTCCACCACCGCCCATCTCATGCCTCCGAGTCTTGCACCAGGGTCTGACAATCACCCTGACCTGCGGACACGACGCGCTCCACGGGCACACACCCACGGCCGCCCCGAGCGTCGTCAGCTGCCCCGGGCCCACCCCGAACGCCCGCTGCCCGGAAGACGTTGTCCAGGCCCGGATCGCTCCCCACAGCGCCAGGCCCTGCTACCGCAACACCAGTCCGGCACCTGCGCATGGGTCACCTACATATCGCCCTCGCACCGCACGCCCCGCACAACGTGCGCTGACCGCTGCCGGGTTGGGAGAACAGGCGAGGATCGATGAGGCCGCCACTTCTGCCCTGCTTGATGCGTTGAACAGCCTGTCGCTCCAGGCGGCGCCCCCAGCTACCCCGTCGACGTTATCGGCCTGATCACCCCGGCATTCGCCAACAACTGCCTCAACCCTGGTGCGGTACAGGACCCTTGAGGAACGGAGCTCTCGCACCCGGGGCTCGACGTCAAGGGCCGGTACGAATTCCCCCTCGGCCTTTGATATGACCGATGCGCGGCCGGAGCGGGGCCGCCCGCCTGGGTGCAGTGATATGTGTTTATGGTTTGGTGGCATTCGAGTGAAACGGCGAAACCGCACCCTCAGAAGCGAGTTGACCAGTGCGCTCCGGATACGGGCACTCCGCTTCGAGAAGGGTAAATCGTGATCAAGAAGGTCCTGGCCACGACGGCTGTAGCCGCGTCCGTCGTCGGCATCTCGGCGACGGCCGCCCCCCAGGCGATGGCGGTCGGCAATCAGCACGGCACCCAGACGGTCAACGGCAACGGCGCCAAGACCGCCTTCGGAAACTCCACCACCCACGGCGCGATGAGCCCGCAGCTGGAGCTCATCCAGGGTTCGCTGAACAAGCTCTGCCTCGCTCTGGGCAAGGTGGACGCGCAGATCCTCGCGGGTGCAGTTCCGATCGCGCTGCAGGACATCAACGTGCTGTCCAACCCGCAGAACCAGCAGTGCACCGACAACTCGAGTCAGACAAAGGGCGACGAGCCACTGTCGCACATCATCGACGACATCCCGATCCTGTCCGGGAACGGCGTCGGCAACCGCTGAGCCGGCCATCGGCAGCAGGCCCGGACCGCCGGCTCTCACTCCCAGAGCGGTCCGGGGCCTGCGGCACCCCGTTGCGAAACGGAGGGGCGAAATTTCTCGATCCCCCTTTCGATAGGAATTCGTATTCGGCGGGTACCTCGTTCGTTCGAACTCCGGTGTTTTTTCCGCGTCGTATGCGCGGTGGCAATCTCCTGAAACGGTCTTGCACCCTTCGGGCGATTCCTCCGAAAACCTCCGGGCAAGAGTTTCGTCCACGAGGGAAAATCGTTACCAATATCGGCAGCGGCGTTACGGGCGAGCAGATCCGCGCCCGTGCGACACGACGGTCGTGTGCGCCACGGACCCGCTGCGGGAAGGTCTGAAAGTGAAGTACGCAAAGGTCGCAGCAGCCACTGCCGGCACGCTGATGGCAGTGGGCGCGGCTGCGCCGGCGTTCGCCGACGCGGGTGCCGCCGGCGGCGCCAAGAACTCTCCCGGTGTCCTCTCCGGGAACGCCATCCAGGTTCCGATCCACATCCCGATCAACCTCTGTGGCAACACCGTTAACATCGTCGCGCTGCTGAACCCGGCGTTCGGCAACACCTGCTTCAACCACTGACTCGAAGGGCTTCGAGCCGTGTTCATGTGGCCGGCCTCGGTGCGCAGTTCCCTGCGTATCGGGGCCGGTCGCGATGCGTTTTCCGGCTGCAAAGACATAACGCCCACAGGTTTCGGGCGGTGGGGCCAAGAAGCGCGAAATTCAGGGTTTCTCCGGACGAAGGAAATCGTTAGTCACGCTGAAAGCGGTGATCCGAGCAGTGAAGTGATTGCTCACGCGGCGCTGATGTCGCGGGACCGTCAAGCACCGCCCGAGAAGGGACAGTTCCAGTGAAGTACGCAATGTCTGCTGCGGTTGTTGCCGGTTCCGTCATGGCGCTGGGGGCCGTCGCGCCCGCTTTCGCCGCCCAGCCCGGCGCGCCGACCATGAGCCTCAACGGCGGGCTGGCCGACGCGTTGAGCACCAAGCAGCTGGACGGCCATCAGTTCGCACCGCTGGTCGAAACGGTCAAGACCACGGAGGACAAGGTCAAGTCGACCAATGCGAAGAAGGTGCTCCGTGGCGTCGCCGGGGCGGCCAAGAAGACTTCGCTGCTCGGTGGTCTTCCGCTCAAGTAATTCCTGGGCGTGTGGCGTCGGCCGCCCGGCGGCCGGACAGCGGAGCTGTCCGGCCGAGAAGCGGCAACGCGGTGTGAACTTCGCTGTCCCTCGGCCGCACTCGGCGAATTCAACGCGGCATGGAAAAATTCGCGGTACCCGGATACGGGTTGAGGTTCCGAAGCTTCGTCGCACCTCCGTGTTTTCCGCTCCCCGGTTGCGGGTTCGGGCCACTACGCCGGTCGTCAAACGGATTAAAGCTCCGCTCTTTGAGTGAATGAGAACAACCAAAATCATCCTTGCGAGTTGGGCATATTGCCCAACCCAAGGGCATCCCGAAACGCGAAGGACCGAAATGATCAAGAAGGCACTGGCGACCGCGGCTGCGGCTGCATCCATTGTCGGCGTGGCCAGCGCTGCCGCCCCCCAGGCGATGGCGATCGGTAACCAGCACGGAACGTCTACCGTCAACGGTAACGGCGCCGCGCAGATCTACGGCAATTCGACCACGTACGGCTACATGAGTCCGCAGATCGGCCTGATCCAGGGCTCGCTTAACAAGCCGTGCATCGCTGTCGGTAAGGTGCCGCTCCAGATCCTCGCAGGGGCAGTCCCGATCGCGGTGCAGGACATCAACATCCTGTCGTCGCCGCAAAACCAGCAGTGCACGGAAAACTCCACGCAGGCCAAGGGGGACGAGGCGCTGTCGCACATCCTGGACAACATCCCGATCCTCTCGGGCAACGGCGCCGGCAACCACTGAGCCGCTGAGGCGAACCCGGGCCACCCGGCCCTCCTTCTTCCGGGTGGCCCGGGTTACTGCTGTCGGCCGGTGTACGTAAAACGACGACCGGCGCAGGAGCAGAAATGTTATTCGCTCGTGACTTAAATCCGGCGCACCGGATCGTTATAAGGTTGTGTGGAGGGAATCATGCCAATGCCCTTGCGAATTGATGGGGTTGCCAGGGCATTGGCATGCCGTCCGTAACGAAGCAGAGCCTGCGATGCCTTCCATTGGCAGCGCAGGCCCTGCTTCATGCAAAGGGAATTGACGCACCGGTACGACAAGTCGCATTTCCCGTACGTGAACCGGCGTGACGGTAGCGGAAGCGACGGCAGATAGCGCTTCCCCGCAGGGCCGGGTGCCAGCTATTCGGGTGATGGTGCAGAACTCAAGCAGGTATGGCGGGTTGTTCAAACAGGGCTCTCGTGTCGGGAGTTCCTTCTCCTGAAGGGTTTCGTGATGAACAAGATGATCGCGGGCGTGGCTGTGGCGGCGTCGCTGGTCGGGATTTCCGCTGCGGCCGCTCCGCAGGCCATGGCGATCGGTGACCAAGAGGGCACCAGGACGGTCAACGGCAACGGAGCCAAGAGCGTGTTCGGCAACTCCGTCACGCACGGAAAGCTGAGCACCCAGCTCGGGCTCGTTCAGGGTTCGCTGAACGAGCCTTGCCTCGCTCTGGGCAAGCTGGACCTCCAAGCCTTCCTCGGTGCGGCGCCGATCGCGTTGCAGGACATCAATGTGCTGTCCAACCCGCAGAACCAGCAGTGCGTCGTGAACTCGACGCAGGCCAAGGGCGACGAGCCGCTGTCGCACATCATCGACGACATTCCGATCCTCTCCGGGAACGGTGTCGGCAACCACTGAGGGGCAACGACCCAGGCCGTACCACCGCTTGTGTCTCCGGGCGGTCGGCGCCGCGTATGCGCTGCCGGCCGCCCGGCGGTGTCAGGAACACGGGGGGCGCGGGCAGCAGCCCGTAGGCACGAACTGCAGACGAGGGATGACAGATGCGACAGAGCCTGAAGAGGTGCGTGCTCCTCGCGGCCGCGTCGGGCGCGCTCGGGGCGGGCGGCGGCGTGGCGTACGCGGACGCCGGCGCCGCGGGAGCCACCACCAACTCGCCAGGGGTGCTGTCCGGGAACAGCATCCAGGTCAGTGTGGACACCCCGGTCAACGCGTGCGGCAACTCCGTGGACGGGGCCGCGGCGCTGAACCCGGCCATGGGGGCCTCGTGCGGGACCGGCGGAGCCTCCTGGCCGGCCGCGCAGCGCCCCCCGCTGGCCCCGCCACCACCGGCGCCGCACCGCAGCGCCCCGGAGCCGGTCCGGCACCAGGTCCCGCAGCCCGCGCACCGGACCGCGGCGCACCCCGGCCACCGGGAAGCGCCGCACCATGCCGCACAGGAGCCCCGGGTCGGGGCGGTGGAGCGGGCCGGCGCGTCGGCCGGTTCCGCGCTGCTGGCGTCCACCGGCGCGGACGAGCTGGGCATGCTGGCCGGTGCGGGCGGCGGGCTGCTGCTGGGAGGGGCGCTGCTGCTGCGCAGGGCCCGTACGCGGCGTAAGTGAGGCGGGGGCCGGGCCGGGGCGCCCGACGGGTGCCGGTCCGGCCCGGCCGAGCGGGTCCGGCGGGCCGCTCGGCCTGAGCCGCCCGGTCGAGCCGGCCGTCGGCAGCGCCGGGCGGTTCGACCGCGGGCCGTCGTACCGCGGCGGGGGCGGAGCTGCGGCTGGAAGCCGCCCCTGCGGGGATACGGCGGATCGTGCGGATCAACGCCTGGCGTACCGGCCCGGCACGGGCCGGGCCGGCCATTCGCTCATTGGTGGGGACCCGGAGGCCGGGGCGTTTGAAGCAGGGGGAACGGGTCTCCGCGGGGCCGTGCCGGTCCGCCCGCCCTCTGGGAGAATGACGAGGAAAGCCGCAAAAGTGATGAGTCGATGAGGTGCGGACATGCTCATTGCACTGGCGCAGACGGATTGTGTGCTGGGCGAGGTGGCGGAGAACCTCACGATCGCCCGCGAGCAGATCGAGCAGGCCGCGGCCCAGGGTGCCGACGTCGTCGTCTTCCCCGAACTGAGCCTGCACGGCTACCACTTGGGCGCCCTCAAGCGTGACGAGTCCCTCGAGGCGAACGATCCGCGGCTGCTGGAACTGAGCACCCTGGGCCCCGACGTGATCGTCGGCTTCCATGAACACACCAGCCTGCGTGCCTACAACACCGCGGCGCACTACGCGGAGGGCGCCCTGCTGCACGCCCACCGCAAGCTCTACCTCCCCAACTACCTGGCCTGGGAGGAGCGCAAGCACGTCAGCCCCGGGCAGTCGCTGCGCGCGTACGCACTGAACCGGTCCCAGAGCGGGGGGCGGGGCGCGACGCTGGTGTGCAACGACGCCTGGCAGCCGGTGCTGCCGTGGCTGGCGGTGCAGGACGGCGCGGAGGTGCTGTTCGTGCCGACCAACAGTGCGGCGAGCCTGGATCCGGAGGCGATGGACACCGGGCTGTACTGGGACACCCTGCTGTCCTATACGGCGAAGATGCTGCAGTGCTGGGTGGTGTTCGTCAACCGGGTCGGCAATGAGCACGGTGCGTCGTTCTGGGGCGGTTCGCGGGTGGTGGACCCGCGCGGCGCGGTGGTGGCGCAGGCGCCCAAGTGGGAACCGTCGCTGGTCACCGTCGAGATCGATCTCTCCGAGGCGCGCCGGCAGCGTCGCGCGGTGCCGCTGGTCGCCGAGGCCCGGCTGGGGCTGATCGACCGCGAGGTGCGGCGGCTGATCGACGAGGGCGGCGACCACTGACGGGCCGGCCGCCGGGCGTCAGCGGCCGGCGGTGGACTCCGCGCGGGGCGCCTCGGTGGGCTGCTCGTCCTTGAGCGCCTTGGCCTCGGACTTGAGGATGCGCATCGAGCGGCCGAGGCCGCGGGCCATGTCGGGCAGCTTCTTCGAACCGAAGAGCAGCACGAGCACCGCGATGATCAGGATCAGGTGCCAGGGTTCGAAGGCGTTGCGGAGCATGGGCGCGCTCGCTTTCGTCGGGGGCGGTGGACGTTCTGTCCAGTATTACCGGAAGCGTCCGGCCGCCCGCCCCAGGGGGCGGCTCCGGATGGCGGAGCCCGGCGGCGCCCCGTGGTGGGCGCTCTCGGCGCCCTTCCGCGGTGGGCGCGGGCTGAGGGTGACGGCCCTGTGGATGGCGCGCCGGGCCGCGTAGTGGGCCACCCTCACGCGCCGCCGTCCGTTCCTGATCAGTTCGCTGTCCTTGATCTTCAGACCCGCGGGCACGGTGCGTCTCCTCGGGGTATCGGCCCAGGTGGGGGCCTATTGAAAATGGAAACCATTTCCGTATACTACCCACATGGCCCGCAACGAACTACGCCCGGTCGTCAAGCTCCGGTCCACCGCCGGCACCGGATTCACCTACGTCACCCGCAAGAACCGCCGCAACGACCCCGACCGCCTGGAACTGCGCAAGTACGACCCGGTGGCCGGCCGGCACGTCGCCTTCCGAGAGGAGCGCTGAAGACCGCCATGAAGCCTGGAATCCACCCCGCCTACGGGCCCGTCGTCTTCCGTGACCGGGCCGCCGGCCACGCCTTCCTGACCCGCTCCACCGCGACCAGCGAGAAGACGGTCGAGTGGGAGGACGGCAACACCTATCCCGTCATCGACGTCGAGATCTCCTCAGCGAGCCACCCCTTCTACACGGGCGCCGCCCGGGTGCTGGACACCGCCGGCCGCGTCGAGCGCTTCGAGCGCCGCTACGGCACGCGGACCCGTTGAGGCACCGCTCGACGTCGTACCGGTGGGCGGCCTGCACGCGGACGCGCGGCGGGCCGCCGTCGAGCGGCAGGGCAAACCTCGCCGACTGGACGATCACCTGGGCCCTGGAACCCGAGGGGCGTGGCGCACGTCTCTTCCTCGTCCATGAGGGCTTCGGCCCCGACGCCCCGTACCAGGTGCAGGCGCACCGCATCGTGGGCGGCGGCCGGCGGTCACTCGTGGAGGAGCGGCTGGTGAAGGTCCTCGACGAGGGGTGACGGCCCCGGCACCGGCTGTCGTGCACGTGCATCTGCGCATGCATTCGCATGTGAACGCAGCTATGATCCCGGGCAGTTGACACCGTTTATCACCGGGAGATCCCAGTGCCCCACGCATACAACGGCATGGCCGCAAAGGATCTCCGTGAGGTGACGTGGCAGAAGAGCCGGCACAGCAACTCCCAGGGTTCCTGTGTGGAGTTCGCCAAACTGCCCGGCGGTGACATCGCCGTACGCAACTCCCGCTTCCCGGACGGCCCCGCGCTCGTCTACACCCCTGCCGAGGTCCGGGCGATGCTGCTCGGCGTCAAGGACGGGGAGTTCGACCACCTCGTACCGGACTGAGTGCGGGAGGCGGCACGCGCACCGCATGCGAGCGGGCGCCCGTACCTGACGGGCGCCCGCTCGCATGTGCGGTACCGGCCGTGGGGCGGCTGCGGCTACGGGAGCCGGAAGAGCGCCCACACGATCTTTCCGTGCGTGACACCGGCCAGCGGGTGCCAGCCCCAGCTGTCACTGAAGGACTCCACGAGATACAGCCCGCGCCCCGACTCGGCGGCGGAATCCGCCTCGCCGGCGACCGGCGAACCGTCGCTCGGATCCCGTACGGCACAGATCAGCCGCTGTGACCAGCGCATCAGGTGGAGCCGGGCCGGCGCGACCGCGTCCGGCTGTTCCGGGGCGGCGAGGATCGCGTGGCGCAGCGCGTTGGTGACGAGCTCGGACACGACCAGGGCGACCGAGTCGAACAGGTCGTCCAGCTCCCAGCCCTGCAGGGTCTCCCGGGTGAACTTCCGCGCGGAGCTGACCGATTCGTAGCGCGGGGCGAGTGTGCACGCCGCGGATCCGGAGACGGCCGGGGGGTCGACGGGAGGAAAGCCCTGCCATAACGGCTCGAGCATGGTCAAAACCTTGGTCCCCATGCGAGGCACTCCTGGCGTTCGCGGACGTCATGACCCTGGCCGGTCAGCCGGATCTGGCGGATCTTTCACGAGCGTGCATGCGTGCGACGCCTATGGTTCCCAATGTGCGAGACAGATGCAAGGGCAGATGCACGTGCACGTGCCGCGATTGCACCAACCCACCTTGGTTTCAGGCGAATTATTGCTGCCGATTCTTGAATGGGGTGTGCAGGAGCCGCACATCTCAGTAACCGGATGAGCACTCAACGAAGCCCGGACGTGGCAGACTGCGGCCCACTGTTGGACGGGTGGGGGTCACAGGAGGGTCGGAGAGGTGTCCGCAAGTGAGTCGAGCGGATCGGTGGTGCGGCGGATCCTGCTCGGGTCGCAGCTGCGCCGCCTGCGTGAATCCCGTGGGATAACCCGCGAGGCGGCCGGCTACTCGATCCGTGCGTCCGAGTCGAAGATCAGCCGCATGGAGTTGGGCAGGGTGAGCTTCAAGGCACGCGACGTCGAGGACCTGCTCATGCTCTACGGCGTCAGCGACGCCCAGGAGCGCGAGGCGCTGCTGTCCCTGGCGCGCGAGGCCAACGTCGCGGGCTGGTGGCACAGTTACACCGATGTGCTGCCCAGCTGGTTCCAGACGTATGTCGGCCTGGAAGGGGCCACCTCGCTCATCCGGGTCTACGAAGTGCAGTTCGTGCACGGCCTGTTGCAGACCGAGGCGTACGCCCAGGCCGTCGTCAGACGGGGCATGCCCGATGCCGCCCCCGCGGACATCGAACGCCGGGTCGCGCTGCGCATGGAGCGCCAGAAGCTGCTGGTGGCCGAACGGCCCGCACAGTTCCACTGCGTGCTCGACGAGGCGGCGCTGCGCCGCCCGTACGGTGAACGCGAGGTCATGCGCGAACAGTTGAGACATCTCATCGAGGTCTCCGAGCGTCCCAATGTGCGTCTTCAGGTCATGCCCTTCAGTCTGGGCGGGCACTCCGGCGAGTTCGGCGCCTTCACCATGCTCGGCTTCCAGGAGTCGGGTCTGCCGGACGTCGTCTTCCTGGAACAGCTGACGAGCGCGCTCTATCTGGACAAGCCGGAAGAGGTGGTCCAGTACGGGCGCGTGATGGACCGGCTCCAGGAGGAGGGCCCCAGCCCGTCGGAGACCAGAGACCTCTTGCGTGGTCTACTCCAACTCATGTGACGCGTCGGTAGGATGGCGAACCATCAGGAGCCAGCACCCCCCAATGCGGCGCCTTGAGCGCCCTGTTCTCCAGATCGGGATGACATGTCCTACTTCGACGAGTTGGCGTATCAGTTCATCGACGGTGAGTGGCGCTCCGGAAGCGGCTCATGGGACATCGTCGACTTCAATCCATACAACGGCGAGAAGCTGACCTCCATACCCGTCGCCACGGTCGAGGAGATCGACCAGGCATACCGTGCCGCCGAACGCGCGCAGCGGGAATGGGGCGCCACCAATCCGTACACCCGCCGGCTGGTTTTCGAGCGCGCGCTGCGGATCATCGACGACCGTGAGGCGGAGCTGTCCGACGCGATCGCCGCGGAGGTCGGCGGCACGCTCGCCAAGGTGGGCTTCGAGCTGCATCTCGTCCGGGAATTCCTGCGCGAGGCGATGCAGCTGGCGCTGCGCGCCGAGGGCCGCATCCTGCCCTCGCCCATCGACGGCAAGGAGAACCGGCTCTACCGCCTGCCGGTCGGCGTGGTCGGGGTCATCAGCCCCTTCAACTTCCCCTTCCTGCTGTCGGTCAAGTCCGTCGCCCCGGCCCTCGCGCTCGGCAACGCCGTCGTCCTCAAGCCGCACCAGAACACCCCGATCTGCGGCGGCGGGCTGGTCGCCAAGATCTTCGAGGAGGCCGGTCTGCCGGCCGGGGTGCTCAATGTCGTGGTCACCGACATCGCCGAGATCGGCGACGCGCTGATCGACCACCCGGTGCCCAAGACCATCTCCTTCACCGGCTCGGAGAAGGTCGGCCGGCACGTCGCGACGGTCGCCGCCGCGAACTTCAAGCACTCGGTGCTGGAGCTGGGCGGCAACAGCGCCCTGGTGGTCCTCGACGACGCCGACCTCGACTACGCCGTGGACGCCGCCGTCTTCAGCCGCTTCGTGCACCAGGGCCAGGTCTGTATGGCCGCCAACCGCGTCCTCGTGGACCGCGCCGTCGAGCGGGAGTTCACCGAGAAGTTCGTCGCCAAGGTCGCGTCCCTGAAGGTGGGCGACCCCACCGACCCGCAGACCCATATCGGCCCGCTGATCAACGAGGGCCAGGCCGACGCCATCACCTCGCTGGTCGACCGCGCCGTCGCCGACGGCGCCACGGCGCTCCTCCAGGGCGAGGCCCGGGGCACCCTCGTGGCCCCCACCGTGCTGAGCGGTCTGCCGGAGGACTCCCCGCTGCTCGCCCAGGAGATCTTCGGGCCCGTCGTCCTGCTGATCCCCTTCGACGGCGACGAGGAGGCCGTACGGCTCACCAACTCCACGCCGTACGGGCTGAGCGGCGCGGTGCACACCGGCGACATCGAGCGCGGGGTGCAGTTCGCCAAGCAGATCGACACCGGGATGTTCCACGTCAACGACGCCACGGTGCACGACGAGCCGATCGTTCCCTTCGGCGGCGTGAAGAGCTCCGGCGTGGGGCGGCTGAACGGCGACGCGATGGTGGAAGCCTTCACCACGACCAAGTGGATCTCCATCCAGCACGGGCGGTCGCGGTTCCCGTTCTGAGGTGTCCCCGTTCCGCGGGGGCCGGATGGGGAATCTCGGCGCGGGCGGGAGTTGCGGACAGAAGTTGTCCGCAAGGGTTCGTAGCGTGAGGGGTGTCGGAAGGGCGGCGGCGGAGCGCCGGGCGCCCAGGGATGTCGCGGAAGGCGGATGTCATGCCCACTCACGTTCTTGCTGAGGCACACGGTGACGAGACCGGTGCGCTGCTGGCCTTTCTGGAAGCGCAGCGCGGCGGGCTGCGGCGGGCGGTCCTCGGGCTGACCGACGCGCAGGCCGCCGAGCGGCCGAGTGCGAGCGAGCTGTCGCTGGCCGGGCTGGTCAAGCACGTCGCAGAGACCGAGCAGGGCTGGGTGGAGACGGCGCAGGGGCTGCCGCACTCCATCGAGCGGGACCAGTCCACCTGGCACCTGAGCTTCCGGCTGGAGGACGGCGAGACGCCGGCCGACGTGCTGGAGTTCTGGGAGGGCGTGGCGCAGCGGACCGAGAAGTTCATCCGCTCCGTGCCGAGTCTGAACGACACCTTCGCGCTGCCGGAGGCGCCGTGGTTCCCGCCGAACGCCCGGCAGTCGATGCGGTGGCTGATGCTGCACCTGATCGAGGAGACCGCCCGGCACGCGGGGCACGCCGATGTCATCCGCGAGTCCCTGGACGGCAGGACCGCCTTCGAGCTGGTGGACGAGGAGCGGGCGGGCCGGGAGCGTACGGCCGGGGAGTAGGCGGGCGGCGCCCCGGAGGCGGGCGGCCCGGGGGCCGGGGCGCGCAATAGCCTGGGGGTATGTCAGCGATCCGTCTCCTGGTGCTCGGGGCCGTTCGGCAGCACGGGCGGGCTCACGGCTATCAGGTGCGCAACGACCTGGAGTACTGGGGCGCCCACGAGTGGTCCAACGCCAAGCCGGGCTCGATCTACCACGCGCTCAAGCACATGGCGAAGCAGGGACTGCTGCGGGCCCATGAGACCGCGCCGTCCACGGCCGGCGGTCCGCCGCGTACCGAGTACGAGATCACGGAGCGGGGCACGCAGGAGTACTTCACGCTCCTGCGCGCGTCCCTGACCGCCCACGACCAGAAGCCGGATGTGCTCTCGGCGGCGCTCGGCTTCCTGGTCGACCTGGACCGTGCGGAGGCCCTGGAGCTCCTGGAGGAGCGGGTGCGGGGGATCGAGCGGTGGCGGGGTGCCGTCACCGGGTACTACACGCCGGCGGAGGGGCCGGGGCAGCTCGGTCACATCGGCGAGATCATGAACTACTGGGTCCACTCCGCGGACGCCGGGGCGGAGTGGACCCGTGGACTGATCGAGCGGATCCGGGGCGGGGCGTACGTCTTCGCCGGTGAGGGGGAGCCGTTCGTCGGGGTGCTCGCCGAGGGGCAGGAGAACCCGTACGCGGGGCAGGGCCACCCCCCGGAGGCCGACGGGGCGGCGGGCGTTCCCCGGGACCGGAGTTGAGGTCAGTGGTGGAAGGCGGTCGCCTCGTTCTCCGGGCGGCCCAGGGGGCCCTGTTGTTCGCGTAGTTCCTTGAGGAGCTCTTCCAGGTCGGAGAGGAAGAGGTCGGCGAGGTCCTGGGAGAAGCCGTTGCGGCAGACGATGCGCAGGACGGAGAGGTCCTCGCGGTCGGGCGGGAAGGTGTAGGCGGGGATCAGCCAGCCGCGTTCCTTCAGGCGCCGGGACACGTCGAAGACGTCGTAGGCGGTGATGTGGCCGGCGGTGGTGAAGGCGAAGACCGGCAGTTCGTCGCCGCGGGTGAGGAGCTCGAAGTCGCCCAGGGAGCCGATGCGTTCGGCCATGGAGCGGGCGACGTCCCGGGTGGCCTGCTGGACGGCGCGGAAACCGGCCCGGCCGAGCCGCAGGAAGGTGTAGTACTGGGCGGCCACCTGGGCGCCGGGGCGGGAGAAGTTGAGGGCGAAGGTCGGCATGTCGCCGCCGAGGTAGTTGACGCGGAAGACGAGTTCCTCGGGGAGTGCCTCCTCGTCGCGCCACAGGGCCCAGCCGACGCCGGGGTAGACCAGGCCGTACTTGTGCCCGGAGGTGTTGATGGAGGCGACCCGCGGCAGCTGGAAGTCCCACTTCAGCTCCGGGTCGAGGAACGGGGCGATCATCGCGCCGGACGCGCCGTCCACGTGGACCGGGATGTCCCAGCCCTTCTTCTCGTGGAGGTCGTCGAGCGCCGCGCAGATGTCGGCCACCGGCTCGTAGGACCCGTCGAAGGTGGAGCCGAGGACGGCCACCACGCCGATGGTGTTCTCGTCGCAGAGTGCGGTGGCGGAGTCGGCGTCGAGGTGGAAGCGGTCGCCCTGCATCGGGACCTGGCGCGCCTCGATCTCCCAGAAGTTGCAGAACTTCTCCCAGCAGACCTGGACGTTGGCGCCCATGACGAGGTTGGGCCGGGCGGAGGCCGGGTACCGGTCGGCGTTGCGCCGCATCCAGCGCCGTTTGAGGGCCATGCCGGCGAGCATGCACGCCTCGCTCGACCCGGTGGTGGAGCAACCGACCGCGCCGGGGGCGTGCCACAGGTCGGCGAGCATCGCCACGCAGCGCCGCTCCAGTTCGGCGGTGCGCGGGTACTCGTCCTTGTCGATCATGTTCTTGTCCCGGCACTCCGCCATCAGGACGCCGGCCTGCGGCTCCATCCAGGTCGTGACGAAGGTCGCCAGGTTGAGGCGGGCGTTGCCGTCCAGCATGAGTTCGTCGTGGACGAACTGGTAGGCGACGTGCGGGGCGAGGGGGCCGTCGGGCAGGGTGTGCCGGGGTGGCGAGGTCTCCATGCCGGATACCGGGTCGGCCTCACCGTAGAAGGGGTTGACCGGGTGCGGGGTGTGCTTGCGGTCGGCCGGGGGCGCGCCTTTGTGCAGGGTCATCTGTCGCCACTTCCCGTCATCCGGCCTGTGCGAGGCCGTGCTTGATGGCTTTGGTGAACTTCACGACGCGCTCCGCCTGGATCCGGGCGGCGGTGCGCGCGTCGTCGTCGAGGGGGGTGTCCGGGCCGCCCACGTGGGAGGTGCCGTAGGGGTTGCCGTCGATGAACTTCGCCGGGTCGGTGTAGCCCGGGGCGATGAGGATGCCGCCGAAGTGGTGGATGGTGTGGTACAGGGCGAGGAGGGTGGATTCCTGGCCGCCGTGCCGGGTGGCGGACGCGGTGAAGCCGCTGTAGACCTTGTCGGCGAGCCTGCCCTGGTGCCAGAGGCCGCCCAGGGTGTCGAGGTACTGCTTGAGCTGGGACGTGACGTTGCCGAAGCGGGTGGGGGTGCCGAAGAGCACCGCGTCCGCCCAGAGCATGTCCTCGTGGGTGGCTTCCATGACGTCCGCGGTCGCCGCGGCGTTGGCGGCCCAGGCGGGGTTGGCGTCGATCGCCGTCTGCGGTGCGAGTTCGGCGGTCCGCCGCAGCCGTACGTCGGCCCCCGCGTGTTCGGCGGCGTCCGCGATGCGGCGGGCGAGTTCGGCGACGGTACCGGTGGACGAGTAGTAGATGACGGCGACGTGGACGTCGTGGACGGGCATGAACACACCTCCCGGGAACCCGACAGTCCTGACAATAAGGGCATAGGGGGTGTGCGGCCTCCAGGGTTCGCCCAGTGGAAGCGCAACGGGCGGGCGGCCGCCCCGGTGCGGGACGGCCGCCCGCCCGTATCGGCGGGGAGGGCCCGGCTCAGCTCGCGCTGGCCAGCGACAGCTTGGCCGCGAAGCCGAGGAACGCCGCGCCGGCGCCCGCGGACAGCCCGGCGGTCAGCCGCTTGCGGCGCCGGAAGGTCGCCGCCAGGAACGTCCCGCTGAAGATCAGGACGGACAGGTACGTGAAGCTGAACAGCTGCGCCCAGGCGCCCAGCGTCAGGAACGACAGCACCGGGTGGGCGTACGACGGGTCCACGAACTGCACGAAGAACGAGATGAAGAACAGGATCGCCTTCGGGTTGAGCAGGCTGACCACCAGCGCCCGGCGGAACGGGCGTTCCACCGTCTCCTTCGGCGCCTTGGGGGCACCGTCCTTCAGCTCGGCCTTACGGACCTCCCGGCCGCGCCACAGCGCCCAGGCGCCGCGCAGCATCCCGACCGCGAGCCACGTCAGATACCCGGCGCCGGCGAACTTGACGACGGCGAACAGCACCGGGCTGGCCTGCAGCAGCGAGGCCACGCCGCCCGCCGACAGGGTCATCAGCACGGTGTCGCCGCACAGCACCCCGGCCGCCGCCCGGTAGGCGACCCGGGGGCCGCGCCGGGCCGCCACCGAGACGACGTAGAGCGAATTCGGGCCCGGCAGCAGAATGATCAGCGCGAGTCCCACCAGATAGGTGGACAGATCCGTTATCCCCAGCATGTGCGGCATGGTCTCACCCTCCGCGCCCCGCCCTCGCCGGGTTTTCAGGATGCGGACTTGCACCTCACGCGGCGTGAGGACGCACCGTGGAGCGCGTACCGAGGAAGGAGCGGAAGTGAGCTATCCGGTAGGGCAGGTCGCGTCCTTCGCCGGCGTGACGGTGCGCACCCTGCACCACTACGACGAGATCGGGCTGCTCTCCCCGAGCGCCCGCAGCCACGCCGGTCACCGTCGTTACGACGACGCCGACCTCGACCGGCTGCAGCGGATCCTGTTCTACCGGGAGCTCGGCTTCCCGCTGGAGGAGGTCGCGGCCCTGCTCGACGACCCGGACGCGGACCCGCAGGAGCACCTGCGGCGCCAGCACGGCCTGCTGGCCGCCCGGATCGAGCAGCTGCAGCAGATGGCCGCGGCCGTCGAACACGCCATGGAGGCACGGAAGATGGGCATCAACCTCACGCCCGAGGAGCGGTTCGAGGTCTTCGGGGACCACGACCCGGACCGGTACGAGGAGGAGTCGCGGCGGCGCTGGGGCGACACCGAGCCGTACCGCCAGTCGCAGCGCAAGGTCAGCGCGTACACCAAGGAGGACTGGCTGCGGATCAAGGCCGAGGGCGCCGCGAACACCGACGCCTTCGCCGCCCTCATGGACGCCGGAACGCCCCCGTCCGCGCCGGCGGCGATGGACCTGGCCGAGGAGCACCGGCAGCAGATCTGCCGGAACTTCTACGACTGCGGCTACGAGATCCACTCCGGGCTCGCCCGGATGTACAGCGACGACGAGCGGTTCCGGTCCACCTTCGAGCAGATCAAGCCCGGGCTCGCGGCCTATCTGACGGAGGCGATCCTCGCCAACGCCGCCCGGCACGCCTAGGAGGCCGTAGGGCGGCCGCTCACCGGTCGCCGTACGGGCCCGGGCGGCCGTTCGCGCCCCGGCCGCCGTACGGGACACCGGGGCCGGTCCCGCGCCCCGGCCGTCTCAAGCCTGCGGGGTCAGCACCACCGCGGTGCCGTACGCGCACACCTCGGTGCCGACGTCCGCGGCCTCCGACACGTCGAAGCGGAACATCAGCACGGCGTTCGCGCCCCGCGAGCGGGCCTGCTCCACCAGCCGTTCCATCGCCTGGTTGCGGGTCTCGACGAGGGTCTTGGTCAGCCCCCGCAGCTCGCCGCCGACCAGCGACTTCAGGCCCGCGCCGATCTGGCTGCCCAGGTGCCGGGAGCGCACCGTGAGGCCGAAGACCTCGCCGATCACCCGTTCCACGTGAAACCCCGGCACGTCGTTCGTCGTCACCACCAGAACGTCGGACTGCGCGCGCTGCCCGCCGCCGTACTCGTCGATGCCCATGGGCGCGTACCTCCTTGCGGCCAGCATCGCCCGGCGCCGGGAGGCCGGCCAGCGGTCGGGGAGCGGTCGGGTGGCGGGCCCCGGCGGACGCCTGGAACCAAGGGGCGGCGTCCGGCGTTGATAGTTTTGGGCCGCACACGCGCCTGTACCCCGTCGCTCGTACGATCCGGCGCCCTCGACCCAGGAGCCTTCACCCCGTGAATACTCTCGCGCTCGGCCCGCAGTGGCTGGACCCGGACTACCTGATCGCGACGTTCGGCCTGATCGGCGTCCTGGTCATCGTCTTCGCGGAGTCCGGCCTGCTGATCGGCTTCTTCCTGCCGGGTGACTCGCTCCTGTTCACCACCGGCCTGCTGGTGACGACGAACAAGCTGGACCGCCCGCTGTGGCTGGTGTGCTGCCTGGTCGTCCTCGCCGCCGTCCTCGGCGACCAGGCCGGCTACCTCTTCGGCCGGAAGGTCGGCCCGTCGCTCTTCAAGCGCCCCGACTCCCGCCTCTTCAAGCAGGAGAACGTCGAGAAGGCGCACGAGTTCTTCGAGAAGTACGGCCCCAAGTCGCTGATCCTGGCCCGCTTCGTGCCGATCGTGCGGACGTTCACGCCGATCGTCGCCGGTGTGAGCCGGATGAACTACCGCTCCTTCCTCGTCTTCAACGTCATCGGCGGTGCGCTGTGGGGCGCCGGTGTCACCCTGCTCGGTGCGCTGCTCGGCAATGTCGAGTTCGTTCACAAGAACATCGAGCTGATGCTGGTCGCGATCGTGCTGATCTCCGTGGTCCCGATCGCGATCGAGTTCCTGCGGGCGCGTAGCAAGGCCAAGAAGCAGGGGGCGGCGCCGGTCCCACCGACGCAGCCGGGCCGCCCGCACGGCGCGACCGCGGACAGCGCCCGCCGCGGACGGCACGCCAAGCGCTGAACCGGCCCGGCGCGCACACGCCGGACCCCGCCGGAAAGGCCCCGGGGGAGTAGGGGGCCGACGCCGGGGGAGACGGTCACCAGACACTTTCAGGAGTTGCTCCGCCGCGCGCCCGCTCCCCGGCCGCGGCGGTTCCTGCCGTCAGGCGGCGGTGGTCGGGCACGGTGCGGGGAGCGGAAAGGTGCCCCCTAAGCGAGCACCCCGTCCGGTCATCAGGCATCGTGTCCTTGGACCACCCCCCAGGAGGCCAACAAGGAGCGAAGACCCGTGGCGTCGGACCCACACGCACCGGAGCAGGGCAGCGGACCCGCCGAGGACCGCAAGCCCGCGTCGGACGAGGCGCACAGCGCCTTCACCCCGCCACTCGGTGTCCCCTATCCCCCGTTGCCCGAGGACGAGCACCCCACCTCCGATTTCGCCCTCCCCGCCGGCCTGCGGCCGGAGGCGCCGGCCGAACAGGAGGGCTCCGCGTTCGTACGGCCGGGCAGCACCACCGGTCAGACACCGCTGCCCAAGCCCGTCGGCGCCACCGCGATGAGCCTGGCCTTCACCCCGCCGCAGGGCATACCGGCCATCAGCCTGACCAAGGAAGCGCCCTGGCAGGACCGGATGCGCACGATGCTGCGGATGCCGGTGGGGGAGCGGCCGGTCCCCGAGCGCCTCGGGGGCGGCGACGAGGAGACCGGTCCCGCGGTCCCCCGTGTCCTCGACCTGACCCTGCGCATCGGCGAGATCCTGCTGGCCGGTGGTGAGGGCGCGGAGGACGTCGAGGCGGCGATGTTCGGCGTCGCGTACGCCTACGGGCTGGAGCGCGTCGAGCCGACCGTCACCTTCACCCTGCTGTCGATCTCGTACCAGCCGTCGCTGGTCGACGACCCGGTCACGGCCAGCCGGACGGTCCGCCGCCGCGGCGTCGACTACAACCGGCTGTCCGCGGTCTTCGGGCTCGTCGACGAGATCACCTCCGACGGCCTCACCCTCGAAGAGGCGTACCGCGGCCTCGCCGAGATCCGCCGGAACCGCCACCCCTACCCGAGCTGGGCGCTGACGGTGGCCTCCGGGCTGCTGTCCGGTGCCGCCTCCATGCTCGTCGGCGGCGGGCTGCTGGTGTTCGTGGCGGCCGCGGTGGGCTCGATGCTCGGCGACCGGCTGGCGTGGCTCGCCTCCGGGCGGGGACTGCCGGAGTTCTACCAGTTCGTGGTCGCCGCGATGCCGCCCGCCGCGGTGGGCGTCGCGTTCGGCCTGGCACACGCCAACGTGCAGGCGTCCGCGGTGATCACCGGTGGGCTGTTCGCACTGATCCCGGGGCGGGCGCTGGTCGCCGGCGTGCACGACGGGCTGACCGGTTACTACATCACCGCCGCGGCCCGTCTGCTGGAGGTCGGCTACCTGATCGTCGGCATCGTCGTCGGCGTGCTCAGCGTGCTGTACATCGGACTGCAACTGAACCCGGGCCTGAAGCGGCTCAACCCCGAACAGGCGCTGGGCACCTACAACGTGCCGGTGGTGCAGACCATCGCGGCGATGCTGCTGGCGCTGGCGTTCTGCGTACTGCTCCAGCAGGAACGTCACACCGTGGCGTTCGCAACGCTGAACGGCGGGGTGGCATGGGTGGTCTACGGCGCCCTCGCCTACGTCGCCGGCATCAACCCGGTGCCCGCCACCGCCATCGCGGCCGGACTGGTCGGCCTCTTCGGGCAGTTGCTCTCCCGCTACCGCTACGCCTCGGCACTGCCGTACGTCACCGCCGCCATCGGCCCGCTGCTGCCGGGTAGCGCCACGTACTTCGGCCTGCTCAACTTCGCCCAGGGCCACCTGCCGCAGGGCCTCACCTCGCTGGTCCAGGCCGCCTCGCTGGCGCTGGCCATCGCGGTGGGGGTCAACCTCGGCTCCGAGGTCGCCCGGCTGTTCCTGCGCGCCCCCGGCATGCAGGCGGGCGGCGCCGGACGCCGCGCGGCCAAGCGCACCCGCGGCTTCTAGGGCGGACACCCGTCCGGCCCGACACGCACGACGGGCGGCACCCGACTGGGTGCCGCCCGTTCGCGTAGGAAAATCAGAGCGCGGAAACCGCTGTGCGCCCGGGTCGGGTCAGTGCCCGCCGCCGTGCGACTCGAAGCGCTTGTACGACGCCTCGATCTCGGCCTCGGCCTCGGTGCGGCCGACCCAGTCGGCGCCCTCGACGGACTTGCCGGGCTCCAGGTCCTTGTAGACCTCGAAGAAGTGCTGGATCTCCAGGCGGTCGAACTCCGACACGTGGTGGATGTCGCGGAGGTGCTCCACGCGCGGGTCCGAGGCCGGGACACACAGCAGCTTGTCGTCGCCGCCGGCCTCGTCCGTCATCCGGAACATGCCGATCGCGCGGCACTTGATGAGGCAGCCGGGGAAGGTCGGCTCGTCCAGGATGACCAGGGCGTCCAGCGGGTCGCCGTCCTCGCCCAGGGTGTTCTCGACAAAGCCGTAGTCGGCCGGGTAGCTGGTCGAGGTGAAGAGTCGACGGTCCAGGCGGATCCGACCGGTCTCGTGGTCCACCTCGTACTTGTTCCGCGAACCCTTCGGGATCTCGATGGTGACGTCGAACTCCACGGGTGGCTCCTCCATGATCAACACATACGTCTGGTGATTAAGTGTCCCCCACGCAGGTGTGTGGTGGCGAAAGGGGCTGGTCCGAGGTGCCGGAGACCAGAACATGGCAGGTCAGATGGCGGTCGGCGCAGCGTTCCGCGCGGGCGGCGACGCGCGCGGCGGTGCGGACCGCCCGGGCGGCGGCCGACGCCGCGCGGCAGACCTGGCAGGCCACACCGCGCCACACCCAGCAGACCTGGCGGCTGACGGTTGTCTCCGCAGCCACCGGTCTTGCGGTCGCGATCGTCGCGGTGGCGGCGGCCGGCCCGTGGGACTCGGGTCAGCGTACGGCCGAGCGCACCGAGGCGGCTGTTGTGGACGGTTCCAGTGGCGAGCATCACGCCGCGATCCCGTCCCGGCCGGCGCCCAGCGCGCCGCCGGTGCTGCCCGCGCTCGGCGTCCCCACCGCCGGGACGGCCGGCCGGGGCGCGGCACCGGCCCCCACCGACGCCGGCCTGGCCGACGCCCTGGCGCCGCTGCTCAAGGACCCGGCGCTGGGGTCGCTGCGCACCGCCTCCGTCCTCGACGTCGCCGGCCGCCGCCAGGTCTTCGGCGCGGGCCAGGACAAGGCCGCCACCCCCGCCTCCACGGTCAAACTCGCCACCGCCGTCGCCGCGCTGGCCACCCGCGGCCCCGACCACCGCATCGACACCACCGCCGTGCTGGCCGGCAAGGACCGCGTCGTGCTGGTGGGCGGCGGCGACCCCACCCTGACCGCCCGCGCCCCGCGGCCGGACGCCGCCGAGCAGCCCGCCAGCCTGCGGGCGCTCGCCGAGGCAACCGCCCGGGCGCTCCACAAGCGCCACCTCACCACCGTCGGCCTCGGCTACGACGCGTCCGCCTACACGGGCCCCGTC
This sequence comes from Streptomyces lydicus, assembly GCF_000717345.1. Taxonomy (GTDB): domain Bacteria; phylum Actinomycetota; class Actinomycetes; order Streptomycetales; family Streptomycetaceae; genus Streptomyces; species Streptomyces lydicus. The sequence goes on from NZ_JNZA01000020.1 coordinate 78,024, forward strand.
GAGCACCCCATCGGCCCCAACGAGAACATCGCCCCCGTCACCGCCCTGATGACCGACGAGGCGCGCCTCGACGACAGCGACCACGGCCCCGCACCGCGCGAGACGGACCCGGCCGGTGCCGCCGCCCGCACCTTCGCCGACCTCCTCCACGAGTACGGCATCACCGTCGACGGCGCCCCCGCCGCCGCCGAGGCCCCCGCGAAGCCGGAGCGTCTCGCCGCGGTCCACTCGCTGCCGCTGTCGGCCCTCGTCGAGCGGATGCTGACGTACTCCGACAACGACATCGCCGAGGCGCTGGCCCGCCAGACCGCCCTGGGCGCCGGCCGCCCCGCCAGCTTCACCGGCGCCGCCGGAGCGGTTCGCGCCGCCCTGGCCCGCCAGCACCTGCCCCTCGCGGGCGCGGTCTTCGCCGACGGCAGCGGCCTGGACCGCGCCGACAAGGTCTCCGCCGACCTGCTCGCCCACCTCCTGCTCCAGGCGTCCGACCCGGGCCAGCCCGCCCTGCGCCCGGTGGTCACCGGCCTGCCGGTCGCCGCCTTCACCGGCACCCTCAGCAACCGCTACACGGGCCAGAGCGCGGGCGCCGGCGCCGTACGGGCCAAGACGGGCACCCTCACCGGCGTGAACACCCTCGCCGGCACGGTCGTCGACGCCGACGGCCGCCTGCTGGTCTTCTCCTTCATGACCTCCGGCACGACGGACCCCCAGGGCGCGCAGAAGGCACTCGACAACTTGGCCTCGGCGGTCGCGAACTGTGGGTGTCGATAGCGCACGTGTTTGTCCGTCCCGCCGTGGTGGTTTCTCGCCGTGGCGCCTGCGGCGGGCTGGGTTGTTGTTGGGTGCGGTGCCGCTCCTCCGGACTTCGTCCTGCGGCGCGGCCCCTCCCGTAGGGGGTAGGAAATGGCCGGTGGGGGCGGGCGTCTTACGGACGCTCGCCCCCCGGCCTTCAACTTTTCCTCCCACGGGAGGGGACGGGCCGGAGGGGCCTGTTCTGTGGACGTAAAGCGAAGCAGTCCACAGAACAGGCCCCGGAGGTCCGTCACCGCACCCAGCACCCACCCGGCCCGCCGCAGGCGCAACGGCGAGCAACAACCACAGCGGGAAAGCCAACAACGTGGGAGTCAAAACCCACGGCGCCCACGTACGGTGAACTCATGACGAGCATCGGTGGGACCGAGATGGTCGACTGGAATCTCGCGGCCGCGACCGCGACCCGGTTCGTGCGGCCGGGGCCTGAGGTGAGCCGGGACGAGGCGCGCGCGATCGTCGCCGAGTTGCGCCGGCACGCCAAGGCGTCCGAGGCGCATGTGCGGGCCTTCACGCGGATGGCACAGCCGGACGCGACGGGCGAGGAGCCGCACGACACCCCCGTCCTGGTCGTGGACCGGCCCGGCTGGATCCGGGCGAACGTCGCCGGGTTCCGGGCCGTGCTCAAGCCGCTGCTGGCCAAGATGGAGGACCGCCGCTCGACGCTGCCCGGTGGCGCGGTGCTCGGCGCGGTCGGCGGCAAGGTGACCGGCGTGGAGCTGGGCATGCTGCTGTCGTTCCTGGCGTCGCGGGTCCTCGGCCAGTACGAGACCTTCGCCCCGGCCTCCCGCGCCCTGCCCGCCGCCGCGCAGGGCGGCCGGCTGCTGCTCGTCGCGCCGAACATCGTCCACGTGGAGCGCGAGCTCGAGGTGGACCCGCACGACTTCCGGCTGTGGGTGTGCCTCCACGAGGAGACGCACCGTACGCAGTTCACCGCCGTGCCCTGGCTGCGCGACCACATCGAGGGCGAGATCCAGTCGTTCCTCGGGGAGACCGACATCGACCCCGGCACGCTCCTGGAGCGGCTGCGGGAGGCCGCCCAGTCGCTGGCCGGCGCCAAGCCCGAGGGCGAGGAGGGCGAGGACGGCGGCCGCTCCCTCGTCGATCTCGTGCAGACCCCGGCGCAGCGCGAGATCCTCGGGCGGCTGACCGCCGTGATGTCGCTGCTGGAGGGGCACGCCGACTACGTGATGGACGGTGTGGGGCCCGACGTCGTGCCGTCGGTCGCCGAGATCCGGGAGAAGTTCCAGAAGCGCCGGGCCAGCGGCGCCGGCCGGCTCGACCAGGCGCTGCGCAAGCTGCTGGGCCTGGACGCCAAGCTGCGGCAGTACCGCGACGGCGAACGGTTCGTGCGGGCGGTGGCCGAGGAGGTGGGCGTGGACGGTTTCAACCGTGTGTGGACGTCACCGAACACCCTCCCCACCAAACAAGAGATCGCCAAACCGGCGGACTGGATCGCGCGGGTGCACCGCAAGGCGGACGGGGCACCGTAGGCGAAAGTTGTGAGCTGGGCACGCCGCGTGGCAGTAGAGCGCCCCTTCAATCACCCGTCTGAGGGACCGTTACCGAGGGATAGGCGTGCAATGCTCGGGGAACCGCTCGCCTCTGTCACCATCTAGGCACTCTGTGTGACGAAGGTGCCTCGCTGGCCCGAGGCTCCCCAGCTGAACGATTGGAAACGGACATGGGTCCCCATCCAGCGGTCGCCGCGATACGCCTGGCGGTCCGCCGCGTACTCCACGACGTGCTCAACCACCACTGCGCACAGGACCGGCGCGAGTCCCCGCTCGTGCTCGTCGCGTGCTCCGGCGGCGCCGACTCCATGGCGCTCGCCTCCGCTCTCGCCTTCGAAGCCCCCAAGCTGGGCGTCCGCGCCGGGGGCGTCACCATCGACCACGGGCTCCAGGAGGGCTCCGACCTCCGCGCCGCCGAGGTCGCCCTGCGGATGCGGGCCCTGCGGCTCGACCCCGTGGAGGCCGTCGCGGTCACCGTGGGCCGCGAGGGAGGCCCCGAGGCGGCCGCCCGGGACGCCCGTTACGCCGCCCTCGACGCGGTCGCCGAGCGCCTCGGCGCCGGCGCCGTCCTCCTCGGCCACACCCGCGACGACCAGGCCGAGACGGTCCTCCTCGGCCTCGCCCGCGGCTCCGGCACCCGCTCGCTGTCGGGCATGGCCGCCACCAGCGGACACGGCGGCCGCTACCGCCGGCCCTTCCTCGACGTGGACCGGCAGACCGCCCGCAAGGCGTGCCTGATCCAGTCGCTGCCCGTCTGGGACGACCCGCACAACACCGACCCCGCCTACACCCGCTCCCGGCTCCGCCACGAGGGCCTGCCCGCCCTGGAGAAAGCGCTCGGCAAGGGCGTCGTCGAGGCGCTGGCCCGCACCGCCCAGCTGTCCCGCGACGACGCCGACGCCCTGGACGCCTGGGCCGCCGCGGCCGAGGGCACCGTCCTCGACGACACCGGCACGCTCGATGTCGCCGCCCTGTTCGCCCTGCCGCCCGCCGTGCGCCGGCGGGTGCTGCGCCGGGCGGTGATCGGTGCCGGCTCCCCGGCCGGTTCGCTCTTCGCCCGCCACATCGAGGAAGTGGACCGCCTGATCACGGGCTGGCGGGGGCAGGGAGCCATCAATCTGCCCGGGCGCGTGGGTGTGCGACGGCAGGGTGGCAGACTTGTCATCCGGCAGGGCTGAGCCGCAGACGCCGCCTTGCAGCCGAAGTCTCACGACTGACGTGAACACCGAATCGAGCGAGAGTGGCACGGGTGGACGACAAGGACATGGGCGCCGACCTTCAGTCGGTACTCATCACCAAGGAAGAGATCGACGCCAAGCTGGCCGAGCTTGCCGCGAAGATCGATGCGGAGTACGCGGGCAAGGACCTGCTCATCATCGGCGTCCTCAAGGGCGCGGTGATGGTGATGGCGGACCTGGCGCGCGCGCTGTCCTCCCCCGTCACGATGGACTGGATGGCGGTGTCCTCCTACGGGGCGGGCACCCAGTCCTCCGGTGTGGTCCGCATCCTCAAGGACCTGGACACCGACATCAAGGGCAAGCACGTCCTGATCGTCGAGGACATCATCGACTCGGGCCTGACGCTGTCGTGGCTGCTGTCGAACCTCGGCTCGCGTGAGCCGGCGTCGCTGGAGGTGTGCACGCTGCTGCGCAAGCCGGACGCGGCCAAGGTGGCCATCGACGTGAAGTGGATCGGCTTCGACATCCCCAACGAGTTCGTCGTCGGCTACGGCCTGGACTTCGCGGAGAAGTACCGGAACCTGCCGTTCGTCGGTACTCTCGCGCCCCACGTCTACGGGGGCTGAACAGCTTTCGCGGGCCGGCGGGAACCCTTCGGGGCTTCCCGCCGTTGGAGCAGGGAGAGCGGAATCCTCGGCTGCATGTTCACCGTCGGCGCAGGCGCCGGGTGACAATGCTGGGGTACCGTCCGAAGGCAGTTCTTTTTTCGGGCCAGTAATACACCGTACGCACGACCAACCCACCCAAGGGCGTTGTGCCTCACTGTGGCAGGAGGGACGGGGCCGCAAACGGCTCCGTATGGATGGACGTGAAGCGATACTTCCGTGGGCCGGTCATGTGGATCGTGCTGGCCGTCCTCGCCGTGGTCGTGTTGATGCAGGTCGTCGGCTCGTCCGGCGGCTACAAGACGGTGGACACCGGTCAGGTCGTCAAGGCGATCGCTGACAACAAGGTGAAGTCCGCCGAGCTGACGACCGGTGACGAGAACAAGATCAAGATTGAGCTGTCGGGCTCCAACAAGATTGAGGGCTCCAACAAGCTCCAGGCGAGCTACATCGGCGACCAGGGCGTCGACCTGGCGAAGAACCTGCAGGCCAAGTACCAGACCGGCGAGATCAAGGACGGGTACACCGTCTCCCCGTCGAAGCAGAACCCGTTCGTCGGCGTGCTGCTCTCGCTGCTTCCCTTCGTCCTCATCGTGGTCGTCTTCCTGTTCCTGATGAACCAGATGCAGGGCGGCGGCTCCCGGGTGATGAACTTCGGGAAGTCGAAGGCGAAGCTGATCACCAAGGACACCCCCAAGACGACGTTCGCGGACGTCGCCGGGTCGGACGAGGCGGTCGAGGAACTCCACGAGATCAAGGAGTTCCTGCAGGAGCCGGCGAAGTTCCAGGCCGTCGGCGCCAAGATTCCCAAGGGCGTGCTGCTGTACGGCCCGCCCGGAACGGGCAAGACGCTGCTGGCGCGCGCCGTCGCCGGCGAGGCAGGCGTCCCGTTCTACTCGATCTCCGGTTCCGACTTCGTCGAGATGTTCGTCGGTGTCGGTGCCTCCCGGGTCCGTGACCTGTTCGAGCAGGCCAAGGCGAACGCCCCGGCGATCGTCTTCGTCGACGAGATCGACGCCGTCGGCCGGCACCGCGGTGCGGGCCTGGGCGGTGGCCACGACGAGCGTGAGCAGACCCTCAACCAGCTGCTGGTCGAGATGGACGGCTTCGACGTCAAGGGCGGCGTGATCCTCATCGCCGCGACGAACCGCCCGGACATCCTCGACCCGGCGCTGCTGCGCCCCGGCCGCTTCGACCGGCAGATCGCCGTCGACCGTCCGGACCTGCAGGGCCGTCTGGAGATCCTCAAGGTTCACCAGAAGGGCAAGCCGGTCGCCCAGGACGTCGACCTGTCGGCCGTCGCGAAGCGCACCCCCGGCTTCACCGGTGCCGATCTGTCGAACGTCCTGAACGAGGCCGCCCTGCTGACGGCCCGCAGCGACCAGAAGCTGATCAACAACCACTTCCTGGACGAGGCGATCGACCGCGTCGTGGCCGGCCCGCAGAAGCGGACCCGGATCATGTCCGAGAAGGAGAAGAAGATCACCGCGTACCACGAGGGCGGACACGCCCTGGTCGCGGCGGCCTCACCGAACTCCGACCCGGTCCACAAGATCACGATCCTGTCCCGCGGCCGGGCCCTGGGCTACACCATGGTGCTGCCCGACGAGGACAAGTACTCCACCACCCGCAACGAGATGCTCGACCAGCTGGCGTACATGCTGGGCGGCCGCGCGGCGGAGGAGCTGGTCTTCCACGACCCGACCACGGGCGCCGCGAACGACATCGAGAAGGCGACCGCCACGGCCCGCGCGATGGTCACGCAGTACGGCATGACCGAGCGGCTCGGTGCGATCAAGTTCGGCACCGACAACTCCGAGCCCTTCCTGGGCCGTGAGATGGGTCACCAGCGCGACTACTCCGAGGAGGTCGCCGCGCTGGTCGACGAGGAGGTCAAGAAGCTCATCGAGACCGCGCACAACGAGGCGTGGGAGATCCTGGTCGAGAACCGCGACATCCTCGACAACCTCGTGTTGACGCTCCTGGAGAAGGAGACGCTCAACAAGGAGGAGATCGCCGAGCTCTTCAAGCACGTGGTCAAGCGCCCCGCGCGCCCCGCGTGGACCGGCTCGTCGCGCCGTACGCCCTCCAGCCGCCCGCCGGTGCTGTCGCCCAAGGAGCTGGCCCCGGCCAACGGCTCCGTGACGACCTCGGCCACCGTCTCGACGGAGAAGGCGGACGCTCCGGAGGAGCCGCGCACCGAGAGCTGAGTGCCGGCGGCCCCACCGGACCCGGAATAAATGCCGCGCCCCCCAGGTTTAGCCTGGGGGGCGCGGCATTCCCGCGAGACAGCCGCGCTGCCGCGCGGGCGCAGAAGGAACGAGGCACCACATGACCGACCCTGTGACGCTGGGCGTCGATGGCAAGATCGGCGAGTTCGACGAGAAGCGCGCCGAGAACGCCGTCCGCGAGCTGCTCATCGCCGTGGGCGAGGACCCGGACCGCGAGGGCCTGCTGGAGACCCCCGCGCGGGTGGCTCGGGCCTACAAGGAGATCTTCGCCGGCCTGTGGCAGAAGCCCGAGGACGTGCTGACGACCACCTTCGACCTCGGTCACGACGAGATGGTGCTGGTCAAGGACATCGAGCTGGTCTCCAGCTGCGAGCACCACCTGGTGCCCTTCGTCGGGGTGGCCCACGTGGGCTACATCCCGTCCGCCGACGGCAAGATCACCGGGCTGTCGAAGCTGGCCCGGCTGGTCGACGTCTACGCCCGCCGCCCGCAGGTCCAGGAGCGGCTGACCACGCAGATCGCGGACTCCCTGATGGAGATCCTGGAACCGCGCGGGGTGATCGTCGTCATCGAGTGCGAGCACATGTGCATGACCATGCGCGGGGTCCGCAAGCCCGGCGCCAAGACCACCACCTCGGCGGTGCGCGGCCAGCTGCGGGACGCGGCGACCCGCGCCGAGGCGATGAGCCTGATACTCGCCCGCTGACACGGCTCCGCCGGCGGGGGTTTCCCGCCGGCGGGTGGTGCGGTCGTCAGGCCGTCAGGCCCTCAGGTGGTTGCCCAGCCACTGCAGTGCCGCCGGGATCTCACGGCGCCAGGTGTTGAAGTTGTGGCCGCCGCTGTCGAGGATGATCGACGAGATGCGGGTGGGCGACTTGGTCTGCTCGATGAAGCGCATCGTCTGGTGGTAGTTGCCCTCGCCCTGCTTGCTGCTGGTGACCAGCAGGTTCACCGGGGGAGCGGGCATGTGCCGCTGGCGCCACAGCAGGTTGTTCTCCCGCTGGAGCTTCGAGTCGCCGCCGAAGAGGTCACCGGTGGTGGCGTCCAGGGGCGCCTTGTACGCGCCGGAGAGGGCGACCGCGGTGGAGTACGCCTCCGGGTGGCGCATGGCCATCTTCAGGGCGCAGTAGCCGCCGGTGGAGTCGCCCATGACGCCCCAGCTCTTCGCCTGGCTCCCTATTCGGTAGTGCTCGGCGATGTCCCGGCGCAGGTCCTTGGTGAAGAACGTCTCGGTCTGCGGGCCGTTCGGTATGTCGACGCATTCGGTGTCGCGGGGCGGCGCCACCGTCGGGCGCATCATCACCAGAACGGTCGGCCGCATCGCGTGCTTGCCGAGCAGTTCGTGCTGGGTCTGCGGGAAATGCAGCTTTTTGTACAGTGCCTCCGCGGTGCCCGGATAGCCGGTGAGTACCAGAGCTGCCGGGAATTTCTGCTTCGCGTATTTCTTCTGGAAGTACTGCGGCGGCAGATAGACGAATGCCGGGCTGGCGATCCTGGAATGCTCGCCCTGGATCAGCACCTTGTCGATACGGCCGGCGGACGCGGGCCGCGACCCGTTCTGCACGCTGATCCGCTCGGTTCCCAGCATCCGCAGTTTGGTGCCGTTCGGGCCGGTCTGATAGTTGGTCACCACGCCAGGTTCCTGCTCCTGGCCGAGGAGGTCGGCCCAGGAGGCGTAGAAACCGAACGAGTTGTTGGCGAACAGACCGATCGCGGCGAAGATCGAGAGCTGGGTGGCCAGCAGCAGTCCGACGCGTCCCACGACGGCACGCCAGTTCCCCTTGGACAACCGCGGCCAGAGCCACACAGTGAGGACGAACAGTGCCACCGCGACGAGGACGGCAAGAAGCAGCACTTTCTTGCTGGTGAGACCCATGTGGTGCTTTCTTCCGGGCGGCCGGGTCATCCGTACCGCTGATGGAACCCCGAGCCCTGAAACGCCGTCATACAGGGCGCAAAAAGTCCAGATGCTGCGACAAGGCTCGCACGTTCTCTCGACCGGGGCGACGGGAAAGTGATGTCTGACAGGCTAGATGGCGAAAAGTCGGAGAAGGTTGCGTGGCGAACGCCACGCTGGCTCCGCGGCCCGCGGCCCGAGGCGGTGCCGGGGTTCGTCGGCACGGCCGGCGTGATCGTCGGCCTGCTGAACCTGGCGGCCGGTGTGTTCCCGCGGTTCCGGCACAGCCGGATGCACGCGGTGGCCGAGGTGCTGCCGGGAGCGGTGAGCCCGCTGGCGGCGGCCGCCTCCATCGTCGTCGGCATCCTGCTGCTCCTGCTGGCCCACGGACTCAAACGGCGTAAACGGCGGGCGTGGGTGGCGGCGGTGGCGCTGCTGCCGGTCGGTATCGCCGCGCAGCTCGGCTACCGCCACTCCGTCTTCGGAGCGGTGCTGTCGCTGGCGCTGCTGGTGTTCCTGGTGTGGCACCGCAAGGAATTCGCGGCGCTGCCGGACCCGCGCAGCCGCTGGAAGGCGCTGGCCAACCTGGTCGTGCTCGGCGGCGCCGGCTTCGCCATCGGCATGGTGATCGTCAGCTCCCACCCCCACAAGATCGTCGGCTCGCCGTCCTTCGCGCAGCGCGCCGAGCACGTCCTGTGGGGCATGTTCGGCTTCGAGGGCCCCATCGGCTACACCAACCAGGTCGACTACACCGTCGGCTACTCCCTCGGCGCACTGGGCCTGCTGACCGTCGCCACCACCGCGTACCTCGCCTTCCGGCCCGAGCACCCGGCGGCCCGGCTGACCGAGGACGACGAGGCGCGGCTGCGCGAGCTGCTCGCCGGGCACGGCGCCCGGGACTCGCTCGGCTACTTCGCGCTGCGCCGCGACAAGGGCGCGGTCTTCTCCCCGTCCGGCAAGGCCGCGGTCTGCTACCGGGTGATCTCCGGCGTGATGCTCGCCAGCGGCGACCCGATAGGCGACGTCGAGGCGTGGCCGGGCGCCATCGAGCGCTTCATGGAGGAGGCCCGGGCGCACTCCTGGACGCCCGCGGTCACCGGCTGCAGCGAGACCGGCGGCCAGGTGTGGACCCGGGAGACCGGCATGGACGCGCTGGAGCTCGGCGACGAGGCGATCGTCGACGTCGCCGGCTTCACCCTCAGCGGGCGCGCGATGCGCAACGTGCGGCAGATGGTCAAGCGCATCGAGCGCAACGGGTACCACACCCGGGTGCGGCGGGTGCGCGACCTGGAGCCCGAGGAACTGGCCCGGCTCCAGCAGGCCGCGAACGACTGGCGGGACACCGACACCGAGCGCGGCTTCTCGATGGCGCTCGGCCGGATCGACGCGGTGACCGACGGCGACGCGGTGATCGCCACCGCCCATCTGCCGGCCGGCGAGGGCGAGGAGCCGGGGCCGTACGGGGACCTGAAGGCGATGCAGCACTTCGTGCCGTGGGGCGACAGCGGGATCTCGCTGGAGCTGATGCGGCGCGACCGCAGCGCCGACCCGGGCATGAACGAGCTGCTGATCGTCGCGGCGCTGCAGGCGGCGCCCGACCTCGGGATCAAGCAGGTCTCGCTGAACTTCGCGGTCTTCCGCTCGTCCCTGGAACGCGGCGAGAAGCTCGGCGCGGGGCCGGTCATCCGGATCTGGCGCGGGACGCTGATCTTCCTGTCCCGCTGGTACCAGATCGAGTCGCTCTACAAGTTCAACGACAAGTTCCAGCCGCGCTGGGAGCCCCGCTTCGTGGTGTTCCGCAACAGCCGCGACATCCCGCGCATCGGCCTGGCGGCGCTGCAGGCCGAGGGCTATCTGGAGCTGGGCCTGCCGCGCGTACTGCGGCGCAGGAAGCCCGCGGAGCCGCGGCCGTGCGCGCACGTCGTGGAGCGGGCGCGGACCGCGGGCGCGGTCGAACCGGCCGCCTGACGCACACCGGCGGACGCCGGCGGGCGGTGCGGTCGCCGCACGCGGTGGCCGCAATCCGGCCGGTCGGCACACGGCCTACGCTGGTGCCATGAGTACCTTGCGTGGCCGGGTGGCCGGACTGCCGGACTGGGACCGCTGCGCGGTGATGGGCGTCGTGAATGTGACGCCCGATTCGTTCTCCGACGGCGGGGAGTGGTTCGACACCGAACTCGCCGTCAAACACGGCCTGGACCTGGTGGCGCAGGGCGCCGACCTGGTCGATGTGGGCGGCGAGTCCACCCGGCCGGGCGCGGCGCGGGTCGACGAGGCCGAGGAGCTGCGCCGGGTCGTCCCGGTCGTACGGGAGCTGGCCGCGGCCGGCGTGGTGGTCTCCGTCGACACCATGCGGGCGTCCGTCGCCGAGCAGGCGGTCGAGGCCGGGGCGCAGCTCGTCAACGACGTCAGCGGGGGCGCCGCCGACCCGGCCATGGTGCCGGTGGTGGCCGCCCACCACGTCCCGTTCGTGGTGATGCACTGGCGCGGCCAGTCCATCGACATGAACAACCGTGCCGTCTACGGGGACGTGGTCGCCGAGGTCGTCGACGAACTGGGACGGTCCGTGGAGCGCGCGGTGGCCGGCGGCATCGACCCCGACCGGATCGTCGTCGATCCCGGTCTGGGCTTCGCCAAGGCGGCCGAGCACGACCTCGCGCTGGTCGCCCACCTGTCGCGGCTGCGGGCACTGGGCCGGCCCCTGCTGGTGGCGGCATCGAGGAAACGGTTCCTGGGCAGGGTGCTGGCGGGCGGCGCGGAAGCCGCCCCGCCGCCCGCTCGGGAGCGGGATGCCGCGACGGCGGCGGTGTCGGCGATCGTGGCGCGAGAGGGGGCCTGGGCGGTGCGGGTGCACGAGGTCAGGGCGAGCGCGGACGCGGTACGGGTGGCCCGTGCCGTGGAGAGCGCGACGGCCGGTGACGGCGGGACGAGCGGGACGACGGCGAATTCGACGGGAACGGTGTGAGCGGCTTGGGCCCACGGACGGACATCGAGCTGGTCGAGCAGGCCAACACGACCCTGTACGAGACCATCGAGCGCGGCGATCACGAGGCGCTGGCCGAGCTGTGGCTGGACGGTCAGGTGAGCGTGGTCCACCCCGGCTGGCCGGTGCTGCGGGGGCGCGGCGAGGTGCTGCGCTCGTACGCCCTGATCATGGCGAACACCGAGTACATCCAGTTCTTCCTGACGGACGTCGAGATCGATGTCATCGGTGACACCGCCCTGGTGACCTGCACCGAGAACATCCTCAGCGGCGGCCCCGCGGAGGACGACGGGTCGGTGGGACCGCTGATCGGCCAGCTGGTCGTGGCGACCAATGTCTTCCGGCGTACGGAGGACGGCTGGCGGGTGTGGTCGCACCACGGGTCGCCGGTGCTGGCGGACCGGGACGACGACGAGGACGAGGACGGCGAGGGCGGGGGACTCGGCGAGGGCGACGGCGACGAGGGCGTCCTCTGAGGCGGTCCGCCGGGCCCTTGAGCCGGTCCGTTGGGCGCTTGTGACGGCGTACGGCCGCACGCCGCGCGGCCGTACGTCTCATGATCCGGTCGGCCGGGCGTGTGAACCTTGCCATGGCTGCCCGCTCTTGCGCTCCCGGCGGCGGGGTGCGCACGGCGTCAGCGGGGTACGTCAGCCATCCGGGCGAGGGCGCACCCGTTCGAGCCAAGTGCGGCACGGGTAGGGGTGGGGCGCGCGGAGGGGGGTAAGAGGCCGCGCGGACGATCTCCCGGCCCGCTGGCTGTGCCGCGCTTAGCAGCAGGACGGGGACATGTCCATAGCCCCCGTGGGCGAGGACTGTCGGTGCTCGAAGGTAGATTCGATGGCGGGGCAGTGTTGCCGGATCGCTCCGGACGCCTGCCCGGAACCGACGAACAGTGGCGCCAGAGGTGCCGTGGACCAGTGGGAGTGATTCGCGTGGATCGTGTCGCGCTGCGTGGGCTGAAGGCCCGGGGCCACCACGGGGTGTTTCCCCGTGAGCGCGAGGAAGGCCAGACCTTCATCGTCGACCTGGTTCTCGGTCTGGACACCCGCCAGGCGGCAGCCTCGGACGATCTCGCGAAGACCGTGCACTACGGCGTCGTGGCCGAGGAGGTGGTGGCCGTCGTGGAGGGCGAGCCCGTCGACCTCATCGAGACCCTGGCGGAGCGCATCGCCGACCAGTGCCTCAAGCACGCGGGCGTGCAGGAAGTGGAGGTGGTGGTGCACAAGCCGGACGCGCCGATCACCGTCCCCTTCGACGACGTGACCATCACCATCACTCGGAGTCGAGTACATGAACACCAGCAGTGACCCGACCGTTCAGCCGGTGCCCGCCTCCGTCGTGGAGCAGGTGGACGCCGCCGATGTGACGCTCTCCAACCCCAAACGCGCCGTGATCTCTCTCGGCAGCAACCTCGGCAACCGCCTGGAGACCCTCCAGGGTGCCGTCGACGCGCTGGAGGACACCCCTGGCCTGCGCGTCAAGGCGGTCTCGCCGGTGTACGAGACCGAGCCGTGGGGCGTGGACGCCGCCAGCCAGCCGTCGTACTTCAACGCCGTGGTGCTGATCAAGACGACGCTGCCGCCGGAGTCCCTCCTGGAGCGCGGGCACGCGATCGAGGAAGCCTTCGAGCGGGTGCGTGACGAGCGCTGGGGCCCGCGCACGATCGACGTCGACATCGTGGCCTACCAGGACGTCCTCTCCGACGACCCGCTGCTGACGCTGCCGCACCCGCGCGCCCACGAGCGGGCGTTCGTGCTGGTGCCGTGGCTCGACGTCGACCCGGAGGCGGAGGTCCCCGGGCGCGGCGCGGTGGCCGAACTTCTCTCGGCGGTCGGCCGTGCGGGCGTGGTGGCCCGCGCCGACCTGGAACTGCGGCTGCCCGAGTAGCCGTTAGGGTTGCGGGTCGGCTGCGCGGGAAGCGGCTCCGTACGGCGGGTAGGCGTACGGAGTGGTGCCATGCGGGAGGTATGCCTACGCAGCGGACAACGCGGCCATAACGGCAAGATGGTCGTGACGGCAGGGATGGTCATGACGGTGCGAGGGGCGATCGCTCGGTGAAGCAGCTACACATCAAGGTGCTGGTCGGGCTGTTCCTGGCGGCCGGCGTGCTGGCCTGGGGAGTCGCCAGGCTGTGGGACTCCTTCGGGACCCTGCCCAGCGTTCCGGTGGCCGCGCCGATCGTGCTGGCGCTGATCGCCGCCGTGCTCGCCGCCACCGCGCTCGCGCTCCGCGCGCGGCTGCGCGCCCAGCGCGAGCGGCGGCCCGGGGCGAAGGGCGTCGACCCGCTGGTGGCCGCCCGAGCGGTGGTCTTCGGGCAGGCCAGCGCGCTGGTCGCCTCGCTGGTCGCCGGGCTCTACGGCGGTGTCGGCGTCTTCCTGCTGACCTCCGGCCTCGATGTGGACCCGCGCCGCGACCAGGCGATCTACGCCGGTCTGTCGGTGCTCGCCGGCGCCGCGGTGGTCGCCGCGGCGATCTTCCTGGAGAGGGTCTGCAAACTGCCGGACGACGACGGCAACGGCGGGGCCGACGCGACGGTGTGACCCGCTGGGCCTGCGGGGCCTGCCGACGCCACCGAGCCGGCCGGGCCTGCCGAGGCACGCTGATCTGTTGAACCTCCGGCCCGGTGTCGGGCGCGCCCGCCGCGGCGACCCGCCGGTGGTCAGGCGCCGCCGGGGCCCGGGACCGTGTCGAGCGCGACCCCGCCGCGCGGCACGTCCGTGGCGTCGGCGGTGGTGGAGCGGCGCAGCGCGCCGTGCAGCCCGGCGGGCGTCAGGACGCCGAGATGGCGGTCGCCGTCCCGTACCGCTATCCAGCCGGCGTCGTGCTGGAGCAGCGCGCTGAGCGCCTGCTTGAGGGGCGCGCCGAGCGGTACCCAGGCGTCCATCGGCCGCGCGTACGCACGGACGGTGCTCCCGGACCCGGACCCGGCCGGTGCCGCGGGCCCGGTGCCCGTGCCCGATGTCGTTTCCCCGCCCGCTCCGCCGCCGTTCAGGGCCGCGGCCGCGACCCAGCCGTACGGCGCGCCGTCGGCGTCCAGGACGACCGCCCAGGGCGCGCCCTCGTCGGCCAGCCGGCCGGCGGCGGAGGCCGCGGGGTCGTCGAGCCGGACGACCGGCGGCGCTTCGAGGTCGCCGGGCTCCACCGGGGTGACGGCGAGTCGCTTCAGGCCCCGGTCCGCGCCGACGAACTGCGCGGCATACGGGGTCGCGGGCGCGCCCAGCACCGTCGCGGGGGTGTCGAACTGCTCGATCCGCCCGGCCCCGTACACCGCGATCCGGTCGCCCAGCCGGACCGCCTCCTCGATGTCGTGGGTGACGAAGAGGACCGTCTTGCGGAGCGTGGACTGGAGCCGCAGGAACTCGTTCTGGAGGTGCTCGCGGACGACCGGGTCGACGGCGCCGAACGGCTCGTCCATGAGCAGGACGGGTGGGTCGGCGGCGAGCGCCCTGGCCACCCCGACCCGCTGGCGCTGGCCGCCGGAGAGCTGCTCGGGGTAGCGGTCGCCGTACGCCGACGGGTCCAGGCCGACCAGGTCGAGGAGTTCCGCGGCGCGGGCCCTGGCCTCCTTGCGGGGCCGGCCGAGGAGGTGGGGGACGGTGGCGGTGTTGTCCAGGACGGTCTTGTGGGGGAAGAGGCCGACCTGCTGGATGACGTAGCCGATGCGGCGGCGCAACTGGACGGGGTCGACGGTGGAGATGTCCTCGCCGTCCAGGAAGATCCGCCCGCTGGTGGGCTCGATGAGGCGGTTGACCATCTTCATCGTCGTGGTCTTGCCGCACCCCGAGGGCCCTACGAGCGTGACGAGTTCCCCCTCGGCGACCTCGAAGGTGAGGTCGTCGACGGCGGTGGTGCCGTCGGGGTAGCTCTTGCTGACGTGCTCGAAGCGGATCATTCTTCCCCCTGGTGTGGACGGGGCCATTGTGGCCGGGCGGTCGTGAACGCGGTGTTGCGGGCGGATGGCGATGTGGCCGGTGAGCTGCACGACCGGGGCGATTGTCAGTGGTGGGGTTTAGGGTCGCAGACGGTAATCGAAGAAGTGAGCGAGAGGGCGGGGGAGGTGACGGGCCATGAGCGGCCACGCCGCCGGGCCGAGCTGCCTGGAGACGAACGACTGGATCTGCGGTGAATATCTGCGCACCCGCAGCCAGGAGTTGACCGACGCGACGGTGCAGCACCTCGGCATCACCGCGGTGTCGGTGCTGATCGGGCTGCTGATCGCCTTTCCGCTGGCCCTGCTGGCCAGGAGCCGGCGGGGCGCGGCCGGCCCGGTTCTGGGCCTGACGACGGTGCTCTACACGGTCCCCTCGCTGGCGATGTTCGCCCTGCTGACACCGGTGTTCGGGGTCTCCGCGGCGGTGGTCGTCACGGGCCTGGTGCTGTATTCGCTGACGATCCTGGTGCGCAACATCCTCGCCGGCCTCCAGGCGGTGCCCGCCGAGGTGCGGGAGGCTGCCCGGGGCATGGGGTACGGGCCCGCCCGGCTGCTGCTGGAGGTGGAACTCCCGCTGGCACTGCCGGCGTTGGTGGCCGGTGTGCGGATCGCCACGGTCTCGACGGTGGCGATGACGACCATCGGCTCCGTCGTCGGCTACGGCGGTCTGGGCAATCTCATAGCCAGCGGCATGGAGGGCTTCTTCAAGGCGGAGGTGCTCACCGCGTCGGTGCTGTGCGTGCTGCTGGCGCTGCTCGCCGATCTGCTGCTGATGCTCCTCCAGCGGCTGCTGACGCCCTGGACGCGGGCGCAGGCGCGCGGCGCGGCGCGGGCGCGGCGCGGCGCGCGTGTGGCGAGGGCGGCCGGCTGATGGGGGCGATCGCGGGGGCCTGGCAGTGGCTGACGACGGCCGCCAACTGGGCGGGGGAGAAGGGCGCCTGGCACCGGCTGGCCGAGCACCTGTGGCTCAGCGGCGTGTGTCTGGCGCTGGCCTGCCTGATCGCCCTGCCGGTGGCGCTCTGGCTCGGGCACCTCGGCAAGGGCGGGGCGCTGGCGGTCAGCCTGTCCAACGTGGGGCGGGCGGTGCCCACGTTCGCGGTGCTGGTGCTGCTGACGCTCAGCCCGCTGGGCCGGCACGGGGACTGGCCGACGGTCATCGCGCTGGTGCTGTTCGCGGTGCCGCCTCTGCTGACCAACGCCTATCTGGGCATGCGGGAGGCGGACCGCGATGTCGTCGAGGCCGCCCGCGGGATGGGCATGTCGGGACCGCAGCTCCTGCTGCGGGTGGAGATACCGCTCGCCTACCCGCTGATCATGACCGGTCTGCGGTCCGCCACGGTCCAGGTGGTGGCGACCGCGACGCTGGCCGCGCTGGCCGGCGGCGGGGGCCTGGGCCGCATCATCACCGCCGGCTTCGGCAACTACGACACCGCTCAGGTCGTCGCGGGCGCCCTGCTGGTGGCCGTGCTCGCGCTGGCCGTGGAGGGCACCCTCGTCCTCGCCGAGCGGCTCCTCGACCCGATGCGGGGGCGGCGGCGTGCCGCCCGTAGCGCCTCGGGGCCGCGTACGACGTCGCGCCGGGCTCCGGCCCGGACTGACGCGAGCGGACCCGAACTGATCCGAACGGACTGAATGGTGGCATCCATGAGCAGCACCTCGCGCGCGGCCCGTACCGCGCTCGTCGCGGGCACCGTCGTCGCACTGGCGGCCGGGCTGGCCGCATGCGGTGGCCAGAGCCTGGAGGAGAAGGGCGGTTCCCACGGCAAGGGCGGCAAGGACGAGATCGTCATCGGCTCGGCCGGTTTCACCGAGTCGAAGGTGCTCGCCGAGATCTATTCCCGTCTCCTCTCCGACGCCGGTTACCACACCCGCATACAGACCCTCGCCAATCGCGAGCTGTATGAACCGGCCCTGGAGAAGGGGCAGATCGATGTGGTCCCGGAATACGCCTCCACCCTCGCCGAATTCCTCAACGCGAAGCAGAACGGCGCCAAGGCGAAGCCCGTCGCCTCCAGCGACATCGACAAGACGGTGGCGGCGCTGAAGAAGCTCGCCGTACCGCGCGGACTGAAGGTGCTGCCGGCGGGCTCCGCGACGGATCAGAACGCCTTCGCGGTCAGCAAGAAATTCGCCGCCGAGCACAAGCTGAAGACCCTCTCCGACCTCGGCACTTCCCACCAGAAGATCAAACTCGCCTCGGGTGAGGAGTGCGAGACCCGGGTGTTCTGCAAGCCCGGTCTGGAGAAGACCTACGGCATCGACATCACCGGCCTGGATCCCAAGGGAGTCGGGACGCCGCAGGCCAAGCAGGCGGTCAAGGACGGCACCGACCAGCTGGTCCTCACCACGACCACGGACGCCACCCTCGACAACTTCGGGCTGGTGCTTCTGAAGGACGACAAGAAGCTCCAGAACGCCGACAATGTGCTGCCGGTGGTGAATGCCAAGAGCGCGGGCGACAAGGAGATCGAGACCGCCCTCGGGAAGCTCACGAGTGCGCTGACGACCGAAGACTTGATCAACTTGAACCGCAAGGTCGATGCCGAGCGACTCAAGCCCGCGGATGTCGCACAGGCATTTCTGGAGTCGAAGGGGCTGGTCAAGAAGTAACCAGCGGGAAACGGATCGGCGGGCGGGGCCCCATAGGTCCCGCACGCACGGTAAGTTTCTGGCCATGCCACGAGGACGCCACCGCCATTCACCACCCCTCCACCGGCTGCTTCCTCCCTCGACGGTCGCCGGAGTGTCAATCGCCTGCGCCGCGGGCGCGTGGTTTGTCGGCGACGATCTGGTGCAACGGGTGCTCGCCGCCGGCGCGGCGGCCGCCGCACTCACCGGCGCCGTCCTGCTGCGGTCCTGGGACCGAAAGGCCGGCCGCCGGGTCGCCGAACTCACCCGCGCCCGGGTACGCGACGAGTGGCGCACCGAGGAGCGGATAGCCGAACTCGAAACGGACGTCGAGGAGTCCCGCGAGCTCCGTACCGCCCTGGAGGGCAAACTCCGGGCCAAGCGCGCCGAATTGGCCCGGCTGCGCAGCGAGCACGCCGAGCTGCTGCGCCGCTACGCCACCGCCGAGACCGAGCGGGCCAGCGCCCTGGAGGGCCGCCGCCTGCTCGCCATCGAGGCCACCGCCCCGGCCAAGGCGCTGCCGGCCGTCGCGGGACCGCCGCGGACCCTCGACTCCCTGCGTACCGCGAAGGCCACCGTCCCGGCCCGGCGCGGGCCCGCCGAGGGCCGGGGCCGGCCGGCTCCGGGCACCGCCACCTACGCCCAGGCCGACCAGGCGCTCCGTCAGCTGGCCCGCAACGCCGCCCGGCAGCGCGCCGCCCGCGACGCCGCGCCCGCCTCCGGCGGCAACGCCGCGCAGCGCCCCTCCGGAGGCGCCACGGGCACCCCGCAGGGCCGGGACGGTGACAGCCGGGGGAACGCCCCGGCGGCCGCCGCCGAGCGCACCGGCGGCGCGGACCGGGCCCGTACGGCACCCGGCTCCGCGCTCCGTCCGGTCCCGGCCACCGCCGCCGCCCTCACCCCGGCCCGCCGCACCGCCTCCCGCGAGCTGGGCGGCTTCGACTTCTTCGGCAACGGCAGCGACGCCTCCTCCCGGCAGCTGACCGCGCCGCTGGAGGAGGACCTGGCGGACGTCGTCGGTGAGGAGGCGCTCGCCGAGCAGTCCGCCCGGGCCGAAGGCCGCCACCGGGCCCGTACGCAGGGCCGTCCGCAGCTGCCCGCCGGCAGCGACGAGCGGGCCGACGACGCGCAGACCGACACCGACGAGGACAGCGCCGCCCGGAGCGGCACCGACGCGGCCGGCGCGCTCGTGGCCGACGGTCCGACCACCAGCGGCGCCGGTGAGGTCATCGACCTCACCGCGCACGACGAGACCGAACAGCTCGACGTCGGCGTGCTGCGCAGCGCCATCTCCTGACCGCGACCGCACGGCGCCCGCCGCGCCCGGCCCGCGCCCGTCAGCCCTCGGCCCCGGAGCTCTCCCGAGCACCGGGGCCGAGGGCTTTCACGTTCCGGAGCGTCACGCCCGGGCGGCCGCCCGGGCGTGACAAGGCCGCGCCCTACTTGTCGATGTCGCCCACCACGAAGAACAGCGAGCCGAGAATCGCGACCATGTCGGCGACCAGCGTCCCCGGCAGCAGCTCCACCAGCGCCTGGATGTTGTTGAACGACGCCGAGCGCAGCTTGAGGCGGTACGGCGTCTTGTCCCCCTTGGAGACCAGGTAGTAGCCGTTGATCCCCAGCGGGTTCTCGGTCCACGTGTACGTCGCGCCCTCGGGCGCCTTGAGGACCTTCGGCAGCCGCTGGTTGACCGGCCCCGCCGGCAGCTCCGCCATCCGGTCCAGGCACGCGTCCGCGAGGTCGAGCGCATTGTGGCTCTGCGCCAGCAGGCACTCGAAACGCGCCAGGCAGTCGCCCTCCTGGCGAGTTATCACCTTCAGCGTGGACGCCAGCTCCCCGTACGCCAGGTACGGCTCGTCCCGCCGCAGGTCGAAATCCACACCGGAGGCGCGGGCGATCGGCCCGGACACGCCGTACGCGTGCACCGTCTCCGGCGCGAGCACCCCCACCCCGCGGGTCCGGCCGCGGAAGATCTCATTGCCCAGCACCAGGTTGTCGAAGACGTCCATCCGCGAGCGCACGTCGGCGACGGCCTGCCGGGCCCGGCCGAGCCACCCCGCCGGCAGGTCCTCCTTGAGGCCGCCGACGCGGTTGAACATGTAGTGCATCCGGCCGCCGGACAGCTCCTCCATGACCGCCTGCAGCTCCTCGCGCTCCCGGAACGCGTGGAACACCGGGGTGATGCCGCCCAGCTCCAGCGGGTACGAGCCGAGGAACATCAGATGGTTCAGCACCCGGTTCAGCTCGGCCAGCAGCGTACGCATCCACACCGCGCGCTCGGGCACCTCCATGCCCAGCATCCGCTCGACGGCCATCACCACGCCCAGCTCGTTGGAGAACGCCGACAGCCAGTCGTGCCGGTTGGCGAGCATGACGATCTGGCGGTAGTCGCGCGCCTCGAAGAGCTTCTCGGCACCCCGGTGCATGTACCCGATGACCGGCTCGGCGTGCTGGATGCGCTCCCCGTCCAGGACGAGGCGCAACCGCAGCACACCGTGCGTGGAGGGATGCTGCGGCCCGATGTTCAGCACCATGTCGGTGCTCTCCGCCGCGCCGCCGATGCCGACCGTCGTCTCCGTCATGGGAACAGTCTCGCAGGACACCGCCCCGGCACCCCTGCGGGCCCTCAGCCGTCCCACTCCTCGAGCAGCGCCGCGCACCGCCCGCCCACCGGCTCCAGCAGCCAGCCGAAGCCGCCCAGCCCCGCCGGGTCGATCAGCTCCGCCGCCGACCCCGCCGCGCCCAGCGCCCGCACATAGGCAGCCGGGTCGGCGGAGGCCAGGGTGAGCGGCGGACGACGGCCGTCCACCCCGAGGGCGCGCAGCGCCGCCCGCTGCGTCGTCCGCCGGGCCGCCGGCCCCGCGCAGGCGTCCAGCGCCACATGCGCGGTGATGTCACAGCTGCCGTCGGGCACCGGCCGCACCTCGCGGCCGTCACGGAAGCCGGTGAGCGTACCGAAGAGCGGCCGGTCCCCCCGCTCGTGCGCGTAGTCGGCGGCCACCGCGAGCCCGGCGCGCAGCGACCCGACGGCCCGCGCCCACGCCTCGTCCCGGGGACGGCCGATCTCGGCGCGCAGCCCAGGGTCACCCACCGGCCACGGGGCGTCCCCGGCGGCCTCCAGGGGCGGCGCCCACCAACGGCGCAGCCACTCCGCGTCCGCCCCGCCCACCGGATCACCCAGCCGCTCGGCGCCGTCGGCCCGCACCAGGACCCGGCGCGCCACCCCGTCCGCACCGGTCTCCACGACGTCCACCGGGACGTTGTCCAGCCACTCGTTGGCGAACAGCAGCCCGGTGACCGAGCCCGCCGCCGGCAGCTCACCGAGCCAGCCGATCCGCGGATCGAGCCCCTCCGGACGCGTGGCCCGCTCGACGGCGAACGGACGCACCCGCGCCGCCACCGAGGCGGGCAGCGCGGCCAGCACACCCGTCAACAGCTCACCCCGCCCCGCCCCCACATCGACCAGCGCCAGCTCCTCCGGATGGCCCAGCGCGGCGTCGACGCGCAGCAGGAGCGCCGCGACGGCACCGGCATAGAGAGACGAGGCGTGCACGGACGTCCGGAAGTGACCGGCCGGGCCCGGACCGCCGGGCCGGGTGTAGAAGCCGTCCTCGGCCCCGTACAAGGCCCGTTCCGTCGCATCCCGCCACCCGCACCACTCGCTCGTCACCCGCCACACGGTACGGGGGAGCGCCCGGCGGACCCACGGGCGTGCCACGCCGGGCATCCCCAGGACCGACACATTTGGCGCAGAGAGTCTCCACCTTGGGGAGTACGCCCGGCGCACAGGATCGCTCCTCCGGTTGACCCGTACACCTATCAGCGCTGCCTACGCTGGGTTACGTGCAGCGCCTCTACGACTTCTTCCGCAGGCACCCGACGGGGGTGGACACCTTCTGGGCGGTCCTCCTCCTCGGGTTCACCGGCCTGTGGATCGTGTCCGACGTCCACGGCGCCCGGCAGCTCCCCGCCGTCCTCTTCACCCTCGGCCTCTGCCTGGTCATCGCGCTGCGCCGCAAGGCCCCGGTCAAGATGCTCCTGCTGACGGCCGCCATCGGCGTCGGCCAACTGGTCTTCTACGTCCCGTCCAACCCGGGCGACTTCGCGATGTTCGTGATCACGTACACCGTCGCGTCCGGCCCCGCCATCCCCCGCTGGGCGTCCCGCTGCGCCCTCCTCGGCGCCCTCATCGGCCCCGCCCTGTCGGTGTGGCGCTTCTCGGAGGCACCCACCAGCCGGCCCGCGTGGGAATCGGCGTTCTTCACCGGGCTGCTCACCGTGCCCTTCGTACTGGCCTGGGTGCTCGGCGACTCCATGCGCACCCGCCGCGCCTACTGGGCGCAGCTGGAGGAGAAGGCCGCCCGGCTGGAGAAGGAGCGCGAGGCGCAGTCCCGGATCGCGGTCGCCGCCGAGCGCGCCCGCATCGCCCGCGAACTGCACGACGTCGTCGCGCACAACGTCTCCGTGATGGTCGTCCAGGCCGACGGCGCCGCCTACGTCCTCGACGCCGCCCCCGAGCAGACCCGGCAGGCACTGGAGACGATCTCCGGCACCGGCCGCCAGGCACTGGCCGAAATGCGCCGCCTGCTGGGCGTCCTGCGCACCGGCGAACAGCCGGAGGGCGGCGAGTACGTGCCCCAGCCGGGCGTCGAGCAGCTCACCGACCTCATGGACCAGGTACGCGGCGCGGGCCTGCCGGTCGACTTCCGGGTGGAGGGCGAACCGCGCCCACTCCCCAGCAGCATCGAGCTGACCGCGTACCGCATCGTCCAGGAAGCGCTCACCAACACCCGCAAGCACGGCGGCCCCGACGTCGGGGCGACCGTCCGCCTCTTCTACAAGGACAACGACCTCGATCTGCTCGTCGAGGACGACGGCCGCGGCGCCCAGCACGAGCTCTACGAAGAGGGCGGCGCGGACGGCCTCGGCCACGGCCTGATCGGCATGCGTGAACGGGTCGGCATGGTCGGCGGCAGCCTGACCGCGGGCCCGCGACCGGGCGGCGGCTTCCGCGTCAGCGCCGTCCTGCCCCTCAAACCCGCGCAGTGAGCCACCGCCGCGAGACCACCCCGCTCCCCACCTCGCACGCCACCTGTGTTCCTGTGGTCCGTGTTCCTGTGGTGTTGCCGACCCGGGTACGCGCCCTGTGTTCCTGTGGTTCGTGTTCCTGCGGTCCGTGTTCCTGTGGTGTTGCCGAACCCGGTCCCGGTCCCGGTTCCGACCCCTGCTCCACCCCCTGCTCCGCCCCCTGCTCCGCCCCTTGCTCCGCCCTCTGATTGCCGTGCCCCGTGTTCGAAGGGATCCTCCTGCCATGACCATCCGCGTGATGCTCGTCGACGACCAGGCGCTGCTGCGCACCGGCTTCCGGATGGTGCTCGCCGCACAGCCCGACATGGAGGTCGTCGCGGAGGCGGGGGACGGCGTGCAGGCGCTGGAGGTGCTGCGTTCCACCAAGGTCGACGTGATCCTCATGGACGTCCGCATGCCGCACCTGGACGGTGTGGAGGCCACCCGCCGGATCTGCGAGGGCGGGCAGAAGGAGGACGCCCCCAAGGTCCTCATCCTGACCACCTTCGACCTGGACGAGTACGCCTTCTCCGCCTTGAAGGCCGGGGCCAGCGGCTTCATGCTCAAGGACGTGCCGCCCGGCGAACTGCTCGCCGCGATCCGCGCGGTGCAGAGCGGCGACGCGGTCGTCGCCCCGTCCACCACCCGCCGGCTCCTGGATCGCTTCACACCGATGCTGCCCGCCACCTCCGCCGCACCGGACCGCCCCGAGCTGGGGCGGCTGACGGAGCGCGAGCGGGAGGTGCTGCTGCTGGTCGCCCAGGGGCTGTCGAACGGTGAGATCGCTGCGCGACTGGTGCTGTCCGAGGCGACCGTCAAGACCCATGTCGGCCGCATCCTCACGAAGCTGAGCCTGCGGGACCGCGTCCAGGCAGTGGTGCTGGCGTACGAAACGGGGCTCGTCCGGGCCGGGGGCGCGGGGGCGTAGGCGCTGCGGCGGCCGGAGCGCTGCGGCGCACGGGCGTGCACTGCGGGCGGGCGTGCACGGCGGGCGGGCGCGGGTGACCATTGGGCTTACAGGACCGGGGCGCAGGACCGGGGCGCAGGACCGGGGCGTACGGCGAAGGCGGGCGCGGGTGCGCGCGGCCGGCGCGACGGTGCGCGGAAGTGGCCGGCAAGAGGGTTGACGCGTCCGTGGGGGAGGAGCAGTTTTGCAGCGGTAAGGAAACTTTCCTAACAGAAGGGGTCCCTCGTGCGCAGAAGAACTCTCGCCCTCGCCACCGCCTCCGGCGCCGCTCTGCTCGCCGCGGCCGCCCTCCCCGCCACCGCCCAGCCCGGCGCCCCTCGCGCCCTCCCCGCCGCCCCGGGCGCCGGCCTCCAGGAAGGCTCGGTCAGCGCGGCCGACTTACTGGCAAAGCTCAAGGGCTGTTCGCAGCTCTCCAACGGCAAGTACCGCACGGACGAGGAGACTTCGGCCACCGTGCCGGTCTGCGGCAAGAACGGCGCGGTCTTCTGGAAGGCCGACATGGACGTCGACTGCGACGGCCAGACCACCTCGAAGTGCAACGCCGACACCGACCCCTGGTACCAGGACGACACCGCCTTCCGCCAGTCCAACGGCAAACCGCTGAACGCCGAGAAGCTGCCGTACGTCGTCGTGCCCAGCTCCAGCGGCATCTGGAACTACGCGTCCGCCGGCATCAAGGGCGGGGGCGTGGTCGCCGTCATCTACAACAACCAGGTCGAGTACGCCGTCGTCGGCGACACCGGCCCCGACAAGATAATCGGCGAGGCGTCCTACGCGGCCGCCAAGGGCCTGGGCATCAACCCCGACCCGGAGAACGGCGGTGCCGATTCGGGCGTCACCTACGTCCTCTTCAAGAACTCCAAGGCTTCACCGATCGAGAGCCACGCCGACGCGGTCAGCCGCGGCGACGCCCTGGCGAAGAAGTTCCTCCAGGACAACTGACGGGCGGCCGCAGAACCCGCCGGCCCAACCCCGCTGCCCTCTCCCGGGGGGACCCCCCACCCCCCGCCCCACCCCTCCCCGTCCCTCAGCGCAGCACGCCCTCAAGGAAGTCGCTGCCCAGCCGGGCCACCACCTGGAGGTCCAGCTGGTGCAGCACATAGCGCCCCCGGCGCCGCGTCAGCACCAAGCCGGCCTTCTTCAGCGTCGTGACGTGCCGCGACACCTCCGGCGGGGTGATGCCGTACGCGTGCGCCAGCTCCCCCGTCGTGTGGGGCCCGCGCGCCAGCGTGCGGCACAGCTGCATCCGCATCGGGTGCCCCAGGGCCTCCAGCCGCTGCTGCACGAGCTCCAGCGTGGCCGGCGGCGGCAACTCCGGGCTCGCCACCGGGTACTGGATCACCGGACGCCACCCCGGGGCGTGGCTCACCAGCAGATGCGGCCAGCCGAACGACGTCGGCAGGAACGTGACCCCGGGGTCGTCGGCGTTCGCAAACGCCGTCGTACGGCCCCCGGCCAGCTTGTCCACCACGATCCGCGCACCACCGCTGCCGTCCTGCGCCCCCTCCAGCGAGAGCGCAGCCGACGTGGCGGGCAGCGTCTCGGCCAGGCCCTTGCGGCGCAGCAGTTCCGTCTTGTGCCGGGCGTCGGCGGCCAACTGGATGCCCACCCGCCGCCAGATGTCCCCGAAGAACGCCTCCTCACAGTCCTCGAACAGCCGGCGCAGCCACACCCGCAGCCCGTCGGGGTCGGTCAGCATCCGGTCGGTGAACGCCGCCTGCCGTGGGCCGCGCGCGGCGGCCATCTCCCGTACGCGGGCCCGCTCGTCCGCATCGACCAGCGGCGACGGCGTGGCCCGGGTGTACGCCGCCGAACAGGAGATCTCGAACGCCGAGGCCACGAACCGCTCGTCGTCGATCCGGTCCAAGTCGTCCAGTTCGTCGGCAAGCGTCGCCCCCGGCCGGGCCGGCAGGAGGATGTCGGAACGCGACGACCGCCACAGGAAGTCCGCCTCGCACAACCGGTCGGCGAGGTCGGTCTTCAGCGCCGCGTTGGTGGCGGTGACCCAGCCGTGCAGCCCCGGGTGGTGCCCCGGCTCGGACAACGCGTGCAGCGCCGCGCTCAGCTCCGCCAGCGGGGAAGGGCAGAAGATGACGCGCTCCGGCGGCAGCCCGGTGATGTCGATGACGTTGGCCATGCGCCCATCATGCGCGACCGTGTGACCTGCACGGTCGTCGATTGACGGCTCCCGTCAATCGACGCGCCCCAGGCCGCCGAACCGCCGCACAGTGGCACCCATGAACGCCACCCAGCAGCACCTCCTCGACACCTACCGCGCCGCCCGACGGGCCGAATCCGCTCCGCCCGCCCCCGGCGCCCACACCGTCCGCACGCTCCGCGACATCCTCCGGTGGCGCCGCTCCCGCACCGCCGTCCCGGAGCAGGCACCGCGCACCGCCCCGGCCGCACGCACCGCCCCTCTGCACCACCACGCCGAGCCCACCGAGTCCTGACCCCGGGCAAGCCTCCGCCCTCGCCGGCCGCACTCCCCCCTTCCTCTCGTTCCCGGCCCACCGCGCAGCCCCGACCACGTCGGTCACGGGTCACGTCCGCCCCGGCCACGCCGGCCGCGGCTCATGTCAGCCCCGCTTCACCCCCGCACGCACTCCTTCCACGTAGCCCAGGAACTCCGCGACTGCCGAGCGCACCTCCGCGGCGGTCCAGTTCATGGCGGAGGCGGCGACCGTCACCTCCGTCAGAGCCACCCCGGGCGGCCCGCCCAGGTCCGCCTCGAACCACTTGCGGAACAAGGTCGTTCCCGTCTCCTCCGCCTGCCGGACGACGGCCTCGTTCAGAACCTCGGGCGGATGGGGCAGCCACACCTGGAACTGGTGGGTGTGCGGGACCTCCGGATGCACCCTGAACCACGGCACGGCGGCGTCCGCCATCCCCTCGCCCAGCGCCCGGGCGACGACCTTCGCATGGGCGACGTACCCGGGCAGGCGCGGCAACTCACGGTCCAGGCCCGCCAGGGCGGCCAGCGCGGCCGGCCACTGCTGGAACAGCTGGCCGCCGTACCGGTGCCGCCAGGCCCGTGCCTCCGCCACGAAGTCCCCGGTGCCGGCGAGGGCGGCGCCCGATATGCCGTCCAGGGACTTGTAGTAGGACACGTACACGCTGTCCGCGAGGGCGGCGATCTCTGTCAGCGGGCGGCCGAAGTGCGGGCCGCACTCCCACAGGCGGGCGCCGTCGAAGTGCACCACCGCGTCCCGGTCCCGGGCCGCCGCCACCACCGCGGTCAGTTCGTCCCAGCCCGGCAGGACGAACCCGGCGTCCCGCAGCGGCAGTTCGAGCGCGAGGGTGCCGAACGGCTCCTGGAGGTCATGGATCTCGTCGGCGGTCGGCAGCCGCGGCGCCTGCGTCGGATGCACCATGCGCAGCCCGCTGACCACCGCACAGGCATCGCGCTCATGGACCTCCAGATGGGACAGCGGGTGGCCGGCCACCGCCGGGTTGCCCGTCCGCCCCGCCCAGCACCGCAGGGCCACCTGCTGGGCCATCGTGCCGGTCGGGAAGAACGCGGCGGCCTCGGTGCCCAGGGCTACCGCGGTCCGGCGCTCCAGCTCGCCGACTATGCCGTCGTCGTTGCCGTAGAGGTCCGTCCAGTCGTCCAGGTCGTACGCGCCGGGAGCGTCGGCCACCAGGCGGGCCATCCGCTCGCGGACCGTCTCGACGGGCACGCCGCCCGCCAGGACCCGCCGCGAGCCGCGGATCGCCGCGAGCATCCGGGACCGCCCGACCGGCGCGACACGGCCCGCGTCCCCCGCTTCCACTGCGTCCACTGCGTCCACTGCGCCCACCGCGTCCCCCGAGCCGTCCGCCCGCGTTGCCCCGCCCTTCGCTTGCTCCACTGCCGCCTCCGGCTTCTCGCCCGGCACGCCGCCCCCCGTGGTGTTCATCGTCCTCACAGCCCCCTGCCTGGTCTTTTCTCCGCGCTTCGCTCCGCGATCCCGTTCGCGTCCGCCCCGCGCCGTCGCACCGATCATCACTCGGTCCCGCGCCGCTCCGCGACCCCTGTGGATAACTCTCGTGAGAGACCCACGTCTCACCGTCCGTACAGCTCTGAAGTCCGCCGGAAACACTCGCGTAGCATGGCGAGGAATCGTCCGGTACCCCCCGCGGACTGGAACGGAAGGCCATCGCCGCGTGAATCCAACTCCACCCCTCGAGGCCCAGGACCGCCCCGCCCGGCTGACCGTCGGAGTGGTCGGCGCAGGCCGTGTCGGGCCCGCCCTGGCCGCCGCGCTGAAGCTCGCGGGGCACCGCCCGGTCGCGGTGTCGGGAGTCTCCGACGCCTCCGTACGGCGCGCCGCCGAACTGCTGCCCGACGTCCCGCTGGTCACCCCCGCCGAGGTGCTCGCCCGCGCCGACCTGGTGCTGCTGACCGTCCCCGACGACGCGCTCGCCGACCTGGTGACCGGCCTCGCCGAAACCGGCGCCGTACGGCCCGGCCAGCTGCTCGTGCACACCTCCGGGCGCTACGGCACCGCCGTGCTGGACCCGGCGACCCGGGCCGGCGCGCTGCCGCTCGCCCTGCACCCGGCCATGACGTTCACCGGCACCTCCGTGGACGTGCAGCGGCTGGCCGGCTGCTCCTTCGGGGTCACCGCGCCCGAGGAGCTGCGGATGGCCGCCGAGGCGCTGGTCATCGAGATGGGCGGGGAGCCCGAGTGGATCGCGGAATCCGCCCGTCCGCTCTACCACGCGGCGCTCGCGATCGGCGCGAACCACCTGGTCACACTCGTCGCCCAGTCGATGGAGCTGCTGGCCGACGCGGGCGTGCGGGCCCCGGACCGGATGCTGGGCCCGCTGCTGGGCGCGGCGCTGGACAACGCGCTGCGGTCCGGCGACGCCGCGCTCACCGGGCCGGTCGCCCGTGGGGACGCGGGCACCGTCGCCGCCCACGTCGCGGAGCTGCGCCGGCACTCGCCGCAGAGCGTCGCGGGGTACCTCGCGATGGCCCGTACGACGGCGGACCGGGCGCTGGCCCACGGCCTGCTCAAGCCGGAACTGGCCGAGGACCTGCTCGGCGTGCTCGCGGACGCGGGCAACGGCCCCGGCACCGCCGCCCGCCCCGCCCCGGGCCCCGCCGCCCACGGCACCGGACCCGCCGCCCCCGACACGCCCGGCAGCCCCGAGAGCCCCGGCAGTCCCGACGGCCGCGACCACGACCCGGACGGTCCCGACCACGGCCCCGACACCCCCGACCACGGCCCCGAAGGAGGCGACCGATGACCTCCTCGCCCACGAGCCCGCAGCCGTCCCCCGAGCCGTCCTCCCAGCCGTCCGCCGAGCCGTCCGCCGAGTGCCCCTCCCGGCCGTCCGCGGGCCCGGCGGCCCGCCTGCTCCACACCGCCGCCGCGCTCCGCGACCTGCCGCGCCGTAGTGGCGCGCGCGCCGTCGTCATGACCATGGGGGCCCTGCACGAGGGCCATGCCGCCCTGGTCCGGGCCGCCCGCCACCGGGTCGGGCCGGAGGGGCAGGTCGTCGTCACCGTCTTCGTCAACCCGCTGCAGTTCGGCGCCGGCGAGGACCTGGACCGGTACCCGCGGACGCTGGACGAGGACGTCGAACTGGCCGCCGAAGCCGGCGCCGACGCCGTCTTCGCGCCGTCCGTCGACGAGGTCTACCCGGGCGGCCGCCCGCAGGTCCGGGTCGCCGCGGGCCCCATGGGCACGCTCCTGGAGGGCGCCAGCCGCCCCGGCCACTTCGACGGCGTGCTGACCGTCGTCGCCAAACTGCTGCACCTGACCGGACCGGACGTGGCGCTCTTCGGACAGAAGGACGCCCAGCAGCTGGCCCTCATCACGCGGATGGCCGCCGACCTGAATTTCCCCGTCGAGATCGTCGGCGTCCCTACGGTGCGCGAGGACGACGGCCTCGCCCTCTCCAGCCGCAACCGCTACCTGTCCCTCCCGGAGCGGCGCACCGCCCTCTCGCTCTCCGCGGCCCTGTTCGCCGCCCGCGACCGGCTCACCGCCGAGGAGGCGCTGCACGCCCGGGCGGTCTCCACGGCCCACCCGGCCCAGGACCGCGCCGCGGCACTGGCCGCCCTCGGCGAGGACCGGGCCGCCGCCGACGCCCACGCCGTCGCGCACGCCGCCGCGAGCCCCCTCCAGGGCCCGTCCGTGGCGCGCGCCGCGGCCCGCGCCGTCCTCGACGACGCCGCCCGGCTGGAGCCGCCGCTGCTGCTCGACTACCTGGCGCTGGTCGACCCGTCCGACTTCACCGAGGTCCCCGACGACTACGAGGGCGAGGCGGTCCTCGCCGTCGCCGCCAAGGTCGGCACCACCCGCCTGATCGACAACCTCCGGCTCACGTTCGTCTCGCCCCGCCCGGACACCACGGCCGCCCGGCAGGCCACCGCCGGCACGGGCGGCACCGCGGCGCAGCACGCCGCCGCCGGCACCTCCGCAGCACCCGGCACACCACCCACCACCCCCCACGGCCCCCTGGGAGCGACCCGATGACCGCCACCGGAACAGGCCCTGCCCCCGCGACAGGCACCGGCCCCGGCCCCGCTCCGGGCACCCGGATACGCCTGAACGCCCCCGAGCCCGGCTGGTCCATCGAAGCGGACGTGGTCGTCGTGGGCTCCGGAGTGGCCGGGCTGACCGCCGCACTGCGCTGCGCCGCCGCCGGCCGCCGCACCGTCGTCGTCACCAAGGCGCGCCTCGACGACGGCTCCACCCGATGGGCCCAGGGCGGAATCGCCGCGGCCCTGGGCGACGGCGACACCCCGGAGCAGCATCTGGCCGACACCCTTGTCGCGGGCGCCGGACTGTGCGACGAGGAAGCCGTACGGACCCTGGTCACCGAGGGCCCGGCAGCCGTCCACCGGCTGATCGCGACCGGCGCGCGCTTCGACACCGCACCGGGCGGCGAGGAGATAGCGCTCACCCGTGAGGGCGGCCACCACCGCCGCCGCATCGCACACGCCGGCGGCGACGCCACCGGGGCGGAGATCTCCCGCGCACTGGTCGAGGCGGTCCGCGACGCCGGACTGCGCACCATCGAGAACGCGCTCGTCCTGGACCTGCTCACGGACGCCGACGGCCGCACCTCCGGCGTCACCCTGCACGTCATGGGGGAGGGCCAGCACGACGGCGTCGGCGCCGTACACGCCCCGGCCGTCGTCCTCGCCACCGGAGGCATGGGCCAGGTCTTCGCCGCGACCACCAACCCGGCGGTCTCCACCGGGGACGGCGTGGCACTGGCCCTGCGCGCCGGCGCCGAGGTCTCCGACCTCGAATTCGTGCAGTTCCACCCCACCGTCCTGTATCTGGGCCCGGACGCGGAGGGCCAGCAGCCGCTGATCTCCGAGGCCGTACGGGGCGAGGGCGCCCACCTCGTCGACGCCGACGGCACCCGCTTCATGGTCGGGCAGCACGAACTCGCCGAGCTGGCGCCGCGCGACATCGTCGCCAAGGCGATCATGCGCCGGGCGCACGAACAGGGCGTCGAGCACATGTACTTGGACGGCCGGCACTTCGGCGCCGCCATGTGGGAGAGCCGCTTCCCGACGATCCTCGCCGCCTGCCGCGCCCACCACATCGACCCGGTCACCGAGCCGATACCCGTCGCGCCGGCCGCGCACTACGCCTCCGGTGGCGTCCGCACCGACCTGCGCGGCCGCACCACCGTCCCCGGCCTCTACGCCTGCGGCGAGGTCGCCTGCACCGGCGTCCACGGCGCCAACCGCCTCGCCTCCAACTCCCTCCTGGAGGGCCTGGTCTTCGCCGAGCGGATCGCCGCGGACATCACCGAGAACCCCGCGCCGCACACCCCGGCGGACCCCGCCCCGGTGGCCGCCGCGCCCCGCGCGACCCTCCCGCTCCTCGCCCCCGAGACCCGCACGGCCGTACAGCGGATCATGGCCGCCGGCGCCGGCGTGCTGCGCAGCGCCGAGAGCCTCGCCCGGGCCGCCGCCGAACTCGACCGCCTCCACCGGGAGGCGACCGAGGCGGCCGAAGCGAACACCCCGGGAGCCGCGCACAAGGCCCCCGAGCCCGGCGTGGAGGCGTGGGAGGCCACCAACCTCCTGTGCGTGGCCCGGGTGCTGGTCGCCGCGGCCCGCCGCCGCGAGGAGACCCGCGGCTGCCATTGGCGCGAGGACCACCCGGACCGGGACGATGCCTCCTGGCGCCGGCACTTCCGCATCACCCTGGACGCGGCCCGCGCGCTGACCGTCCGTACGACGGCGACCGCCGGCTTCCCGCCGGCCCTCGCCCCGTAACCCCGCCCGACAGACCACCGACCACCCCCTCCCCGGATACGGAGCCCATCCCGTGAGCAGCACCCCCGACGACCTCCCCCTCCTCCAGATCGGCGGACCCGGTGGCGGCGCCCCCGCCGGAGGCTGCGGCGATGCCTGCGGCTGCGCCGGCGACGACGACGCGTACGAGATCGACCCGCTGACCTGCGGACTCGACCCCGACCTGGCGGCGCTCCTGGTGAACGCCGGACTCGACCCCGTCCAGGTCGAGGACATCGCGCACCTCGCCGTCGAGGAGGACCTCGACCAGGGAGTGGACGTCACGACCGTGGCGACCATCCCCGAGGACGCGGTGGCCACCGGCGACTTCACGGCCCGCGAGGCCGGTACGGTCGCCGGGCTGCGGATCGCCGAGGCGGTGCTGTCCATCGTGTGCACCGACGAGTTCGCGGTCGAGCGGCACGTCGAGGACGGCGACCGGGTCGAGGCCGGCACCACACTGCTGAGCGTCACCACCCGCACCCGCGACCTGCTCACCGCCGAGCGCAGCGCGCTGAACCTGCTGTGCCGGCTCTCCGGCATCGCGACCGCGACCCGGGCCTGGGCGGACGCCCTGGAGGGCACGAAGACCAGGGTCCGCGACACCCGCAAGACGACGCCGGGGCTGCGCGCCCTGGAGAAGTTCGCGGTGCGCTGCGGCGGCGGCGTCAACCACCGGATGTCGCTGTCGGACGCGGCGCTGATCAAGGACAACCACGTGGTCGCGGCGGGCGGCGTCGCCGAGGCGTTCACCGCCGTGCGCGACGAGTTCCCCGGCCTGGCGATCGAGGTGGAGGTCGACCGGCTCGACCAGATCCCCCCGATCCTCGCCGAGGGCGCCGACCTGATCCTGCTCGACAACTTCACCCCGGAGCAGACCCGCGAGGCCGTGGAGCTGGTCGCCGGGCGCGCGATGCTGGAGTCGTCGGGCCGCCTCACCCTCGCCAACGCCCGGACGTACGCCGAGACCGGCGTGGACTATCTGGCGGTGGGTGCGCTGACGCACTCCTCCCCGATCCTCGACATCGGCCTCGACCTGCGCGAGGACGACGGCCGCGGGGCGGGCTCCCCCGATGCCGACGTGCGTGAGGACGGCTGAGTGCCATGCTGCTGACCATCGACGTGGGCAACACCCACACCGTGCTCGGCCTGTTCGACGGTGAGGAGATCGTCGAGCACTGGCGGATCTCCACCGACGCCCGCCGCACCGCCGACGAGCTCGCCGTGCTCCTGCAGGGCCTGATGGGCATGCACCCGCTGCTCGGCGACGACCTGGGCGACGGCATCGAGGGCATCGCCATCTGCTCGACCGTGCCGTCGGTCCTGCACGAGCTGCGCGAGGTCACCCGCCGCTACTACGGCGACGTGCCCGCCGTCCTGGTGGAGCCCGGCGTCAAGACGGGCGTGCCGATCCTGATGGACAACCCGAAGGAGGTCGGCGCCGACCGGATCATCAACGCCCTGGCGGCGGTCGAGCTCTACGGCGGCCCCGCGGTCGTCGTCGACTTCGGCACGGCCACCACCTTCGACGCGGTCAGCGCGCGCGGCGAATACGTCGGCGGCGTCATCGCCCCGGGCATCGAGATCTCCGTGGACGCCCTGGGCGTCAAGGGCGCCCAGCTCCGCAAGATCGAACTGGCCCGGCCGCGCAGCGTCATCGGCAAGAACACCGTCGAGGCGATGCAGTCCGGCATCCTCTACGGCTTCGCCGGCCAGGTGGACGGCGTGGTCCAGCGGATGGCCAAGGAACTGGCCGAGGAGCCCGACGAGGTGACCGTGATCGCCACCGGCGGGCTCGCGCCCATGGTGCTCGGTGAGTCCTCGGTGATCGACGCACACGAGCCCTGGCTCACCCTCATCGGACTGCGGCTGGTCTACGAGCGCAACGTCGCCCGCTCGTAGCCGAACCGCCGGCGGCGGCTGGCGCGGCTCGCTGCCGCGCCAGCATTCACGAATTAAGCGGCTTTTGTCAGATTCGGTCGTAAAGTCGCCACATGCCAATGCCAAACGGAACCCGCGGCGGCATGGCGTTCAGCGCCGATGAGTTGCGTGTGCTCCGTCGCGCCCTCGCCCATGCCCTCCAGACGGCGGACCACTCCGCCCCGCTCGCCGCCCTCGGCCCGGAACGGTCGCAGGACATCCAGGAATACCTCCGGCTGGCCGAGGCCGTCGACGAGGCGGTCCACGAAGGCGGCCGGCTGCGCGCCTTCCTGCTCGCCGACCTCGCCCGCTACCGCGAAGCCCTCCCCGGCTCGGCCGCCGGCTACCTCGCGCAGCTGAAGGAGGCACTGGCGGCCGGATACGTCCCCGGCCCCGACGACCTCGCGGCCCTGCGCTCCCTGCGCACCCGGCACGTCGGGGCCGCCGAGCACGAACGCCGCAGCGCCCTGCTGCGGCACTGCGAGGGACTGGCCGAACAATCCGTACGGGTCCGGCTCCGCGCGCTGCCAGGCGGCCGCTCAGCGGCCCGCGGCGGCCGGGAACGGGACCCGGAGAAGGAACCGCCGCCCGCCCCGCAGCCCAAGCGGGAGCCGGCACCGAAATCCCCGCGGCCCGAACGCCCCATCCCCACCCCCGGCGAGGTGTTCCCCCCGCGCCGCAAGCCGGCCCCGCCCCCCGAGAGCCGCACCGCCTGAGTGCTGCGTACCCTTGCTCAGGTACGCCGAGGCTCCCGCACGCCTACAAGGAGGCCGTCCGCCGTGGACTACGTCGCAGCGCTGCTCCCGCCCGTGGTGATGGCCGTCGCCTTCACCTGCCTGATCGTCACGATCGTCAAGAGCCAGGGCGGCGCGAACAAGGCCAAGGAGGACGCCGCCGTGGACGCCGTGCTCACCCGCGCCGAAGCGGCCGGCCAGGAGCCCCACGCGCACGGCGCCTGATCCACCCGCCGCCCGCGCCGCGGCGGCCCGCACACGCACCGTACGGCCCGGGACCACCGTCCCGGGCCGTACGCGCATTTCCCGGTCCACCGCAACGAGACCGCGCAACGGCGACGAGATCAACGGACATCCTGGACATCTCCCACTATTGTTCTTGTGTGCCGAGACCATTGGGTGATCTGGAAGACGCGGTCATGACGCGGGTCTGGGAGTGGAACCGCCCGGTCACCGTTCGAGAAGTCCTGGAAGATCTGCAGAAGGAACGGTCGATCGCCTACACCACGGTCATGACCGTATTGGACAACCTCCAT
Source organism: Streptomyces lydicus (assembly GCF_000717345.1). Taxonomy (GTDB): domain Bacteria; phylum Actinomycetota; class Actinomycetes; order Streptomycetales; family Streptomycetaceae; genus Streptomyces; species Streptomyces lydicus. The sequence goes on from NZ_JNZA01000020.1 coordinate 113,336, forward strand.
CAGAAGGGCTGGGTGCGCCGCGAAGCAGAAGGCCGCGCCTATCGATATGAGGCGGTCTCCACTCGCGCCGCCTACGCGGCCGCACTGATGAACGAGGCATGGTCCGCCAGTGACAACCCCGCGGCCGCACTTGTCGCCTTCTTCGGCATGATGTCGCCGGAACAACGCCACGCCCTGCGCGATGCCGTACGGATGGTGCAAGCCGACGAACCGGCGGAAGACCCGGAAGACGCCCCGCGTGCGGAAGGCGCACAACAAGAGGCGGAAGAGGCACAACCGCCGGCGCCGGCGGAAGAAGACGAAGCGCGCGCCGCACAAGCCCCCGAAGCCCGATCCGCGGAAGGCGATGAACCCGGAGCCGGCGCCAACGGCAAGGAGCGATAGCGTCCCGGCATGCTCCCGCATTCAAAAGGGCTCACCGTCCGCCGCGCCAGGACCGCCGATGTACCCGCCGTACGCCGTCTCATCGACGCCTACTCCCGCGACGGGATCCTGCTCGACAAAGCCACCGTCACGCTTTACGAGGACATCCAGGAGTTCTGGGTGGCCGAGCGGGACGAAGACGCCGAGGTCGTCGGCTGCGGCGCGCTCCACGTCATGTGGGAAGACCTCGCGGAGGTCCGCACGCTGGCCGTGGACCCGCGCCTGAAGGGCTCCGGCGTCGGCCATCACGTCCTGCAGAAGCTCCTGGCCACCGCGCGCTGGCTCGGAGTGCGGCGCATTTTCTGTCTCACCTTCGAAGTCGACTTCTTCGTCAAGCACGGCTTCGTGGAGATCGGCGAGGCTCCCGTAGACGGTGATGTCTACAGTGAGCTGCTGCGTTCCTATGACGAGGGCGTTGCGGAGTTCCTTGGCCTCGAACGAGTGAAGCCGAACACCCTGGGTAACAGCCGGATGCTTCTGCACCTGTGATGAGTGTTCTATGTCCGAATCGCTCCCCTATCTCATGGCTACGGAAGCAAGCGTTCCCCGGTCTGCGGGCAAGTGAACCCTACCCAAGGGTTTGTGTTTTTCCCGGAAAAGCGGTTTGCTTTCCGTCGTAATCCGCATTCGATGAAAGGGAAACCGGTGGCACAGAAGGTTCAGGTTCTTCTTGTCGACGACCTCGACGGCGGCGAGGCGGAGGAGACGGTGACGTTCGCTCTCGACGGCAAGTCCTACGAGATCGACCTCTCCGACACCAACGCGCAGAAGCTGCGTGAGTCGCTCTCCGAGTTCGTCAAGGCCGGTCGCCGTACCGGTGGACGTTCCGGCGGACGCGGCAAGGCGCGTGCGGCGGCGGCTTCCGGCGGCAGCCAGGACACCGCGAAGATCCGCGCTTGGGCGAAGGAGAACGGCTACAACGTCAATGACCGCGGCCGTGTCCCCGCCGACATTCGTGAGGCATTTGAGAAGGCCAACGGCTGATCGCCGCAGGCGCGGTCCGATTGGGCATTACGAGCACGCAACAACCGGGCACGGTGGCACTCCGTCGCCGCCGAGCTCACGAGCCGTACGAGGTCGGGGGCGCCCCCACCGTCCCCGTTTCCTGTCCCGAGCCCCGTGGTGGGCAGGGAATTCTCCGCCTCGTACCCCGGCCGGGGAGGCCGCATCCACACCGCGGCCTCCCGGGAGCCGAATCCGCAGGGCAGTGACGCCGGGGCGGCGCCGGTGGGGACCGCCGGTGCGGGCATCCGGTCCCCGGCACCACGTGCCGTGAGATCAGGGGTAAGCGCGCCCCACTCCAGCCATTCCAGGATTCCCGGGAGTTCCTCGGCGCCGCCGGCTGCGATGAGCACGAGCAATTTCGGCCGATCGCTCAGGGGTTTCCCGTCGCGTCCGGTCCGCACGAACGCCACCGGGCCGGTCCGCGGCCACCGCCGCAGCACCGCGCTCCCCGCGTCCGCCGGCATCTCCAGGGCATCGAAGCGCACCCCCGTCAGCAGCTCCACCGGCTCCGGACCGGCGGTCGGCCAGCCCAGCTCGTCCTCGTACCAGCGGCGGACGGCGGAGGCGGCGGGGACGGCGGGAGCCCCGGCGAGAGAGCTGCGGGGGCGTGGAAGCACGCGGGCCATGCCCCGTGCAACTCCTCACACTCCAGGAAGTTACGCTGAGTACGCGCCCCCATACGTGTCGTGTCCGGGGAAGAGGCGTGGCGGGGTATTCGGAGGCGCGCGGATGTTCGCCCGTAGCGGATGGAAGCGGCCCGCGCCGCATGGAGTGTCAGTGGCAGCGGGTAAGACAGTCTCAGTGGGAAGAGACGGTGTGACCGGCGCACACGGCGCCCCGGCCCCGCCGACGGCGGGATGCGGGCGGCGTGTCGGGGACGGGCGCGTTCGCCACGGGCGTAGTGGCGGACGGCGTATATGCCTGGCCTGCGGGAACATCGTCTCGCACCATCGAGTTGGAGCAGATGTCAGCTGTTCGGCAGTAAATTTCCCCGCCGGAGCGGGGGTGATCCGGACGGGTGTCGGCAGTTGGAATGAGCTGTCCCGCCCCGCGGGACTAGCATGCGGAAGGACAGGGAGGGGACCGACCCCTAACTGCCTGACCGCTCTGAGGAGCGATTAACGATGTTCGAGAGGTTCACCGACCGCGCGCGGCGGGTTGTCGTCCTGGCTCAGGAAGAAGCCCGGATGCTCAACCACAACTACATCGGCACCGAGCACATCCTCCTGGGCCTGATCCATGAGGGTGAGGGTGTCGCCGCTAAGGCCCTGGAGAGCCTCGGGATTTCGCTCGAGGCGGTCCGCCAGCAGGTGGAGGAGATCATCGGGCAGGGCCAGCAGGCGCCGTCCGGGCACATCCCCTTCACCCCCCGTGCCAAGAAGGTCCTGGAGCTCTCGCTCCGTGAGGCCCTCCAGCTCGGCCACAACTACATCGGCACCGAGCACATCCTGCTCGGCCTGATCCGCGAGGGCGAGGGCGTCGCCGCCCAGGTCCTCGTGAAGCTCGGCGCCGATCTCAACCGGGTGCGGCAGCAGGTCATCCAGCTGCTCTCCGGCTACCAGGGCAAGGAAGCCGCCACCGCCGGTGGCCCCGCCGAGGGCACGCCCTCGACCTCCCTCGTCCTGGACCAGTTCGGCCGCAACCTGACGCAGGCCGCTCGCGAGACCAAGCTCGACCCGGTCATCGGGCGCGAGAAGGAAATCGAGCGCGTCATGCAGGTCCTGTCGCGCCGTACGAAGAACAACCCGGTCCTCATCGGCGAGCCCGGCGTCGGCAAGACGGCGGTCGTCGAGGGCCTGGCCCAGGCCATCGTCAAGGGCGAGGTGCCCGAGACCCTCAAGGACAAGCACCTCTACACCCTCGACCTCGGTGCCCTGGTCGCCGGCTCCCGCTACCGCGGTGACTTCGAGGAGCGCCTGAAGAAGGTCCTCAAGGAGATCCGCACCCGCGGCGACATCATCCTGTTCATCGACGAGCTCCACACCCTCGTGGGTGCGGGTGCCGCCGAGGGCGCGATCGACGCCGCCAGCATCCTCAAGCCCATGCTGGCGCGAGGCGAGCTGCAGACCATCGGTGCCACCACGCTCGACGAGTACCGCAAGCACCTGGAGAAGGATGCGGCCCTCGAGCGCCGCTTCCAGCCCATCCAGGTCGCGGAGCCGTCGCTGCCGCACACAATCGAGATCCTCAAGGGCCTGCGGGACCGCTACGAGGCGCACCACCGCGTGTCCATCACGGACTCCGCGCTGGTCGCGGCGGCCACCCTCGCCGACCGCTACATCTCCGACCGCTTCCTGCCGGACAAGGCGATCGACCTGATCGACGAGGCCGGCTCCCGGATGCGGATCCGCCGCATGACCGCACCGCCGGACCTGCGCGAATTCGACGAGAAGATCGCCGATGTGCGCCGGGAGAAGGAGTCCGCGATCGACTCGCAGGACTTCGAGATGGCCGCGGGCCTGCGCGACAAGGAGAAGCAGCTCCTCGCCGCGAAGACGAAGCGGGAGAAGGAGTGGAAGGCCGGCGACATGGACGTCGTCGCCGAGGTGGACGAGGAACTGATCGCCGAGGTCCTGGCCACGGCGACGGGCATCCCGGTCTTCAAGCTGACCGAGGAGGAGTCCAGCCGCCTGCTCCGCATGGAGGACGAGCTCCACAAGCGCGTCATCGGCCAGAAGGACGCCATCAAGGCGCTCTCCCAGGCCATCCGCCGTACCCGTGCCGGCCTGAAGGACCCCAAGCGTCCCGGTGGCTCGTTCATCTTCGCCGGCCCGTCCGGTGTCGGTAAGACCGAGCTGTCCAAGACGCTGGCGGAGTTCCTCTTCGGCGACGAGGACGCGCTGATCTCCCTCGACATGTCGGAGTTCAGCGAGAAGCACACGGTCTCCCGGCTGTTCGGTTCGCCTCCCGGCTACGTCGGCTACGAAGAGGGCGGTCAGCTCACCGAGAAGGTGCGCCGCAAGCCGTTCTCCGTGGTGCTCTTCGACGAGGTCGAGAAGGCCCACCCGGACATCTTCAACTCGCTGCTGCAGATCCTGGAGGACGGTCGCCTGACCGACTCCCAGGGCCGGGTCGTGGACTTCAAGAACACGGTCATCATCATGACGACCAACCTCGGCACGCGGGACATCTCCAAGGGCTTCAACCTCGGCTTCGCGGCCCAGGGCGACACCAAGTCCAGCTACGAGCGGATGAAGAACAAGGTCAACGAAGAGCTCAAGCAGCACTTCCGCCCCGAGTTCCTCAACCGTGTGGACGACACCGTCGTCTTCCACCAGCTGACCGAGGAAGACATCATCCAGATCGTCGACCTCATGATCGCCAAGGTGGACGAGCGGCTCAAGGACCGCGACATGGGCATCGAGCTCAGCGGCACCGCCAAGTCGCTGCTGGCCAAGCGCGGGTACGACCCGGTGCTCGGCGCCCGTCCGCTGCGCCGCACGATCCAGCGCGAGATCGAGGACGCCCTCTCGGAGAAGATCCTCTTCAGCGAGCTGCGTCCGGGCCACATCGTGGTCGTCGACACCGAGGGCGAGGGTGAGAGCGCCAAGTTCACCTTCCGCGGCGAGGAGAAGTCCGCTCTGCCGGACGCCCCGCCGATCGAGTCCGCCACCGGCGGCTCGGGCCCGAACCTGAGCAAGGACGCCTGAGCGGAGTCCCGGCGAAAGCGTTAATCGCCGCCGACTTCACCCCGGCGCACAACGCGCATACGGCACTGCCCGGAATCGTTTCTCACGGTTCCGGGCAGTGCCGTATGTGCGGGGTGTTCTTCCTGATCTCTGATGTTCCGCATGTGATGTCGAAAATGCGGCGGGGCGGCGTGAGGATCTCTTTTCGGCCGTATGTGCTGAGTACCCCGCCCGCGACGAATTCCGTAGGGAACGCCGTTCCCGGAACGAATAGCGGCCGATCAGCGACCGGCCCGTTTCGGAAAGGCGGCCCGCTCCGCGCCGGAATGCCCAGGTCGCGACGGCCCCCGGCCCGCTAGGAACGGGGCCGGGGGTGCCGGGTGAGTTCGACGTGGGGCGGCAGATCGTCGGCGGGCTCCGGGCGGAGGCCGCCGAGATAGACCTTCTGAAGGTCACGCAGACCGGCCATCGAGGGAAGGGCGATCGGCGCGTCGTTGGTCATGTGGCCGTTGTACAGCTCAAGGGAACGCAGGTGCGGGAACGCCGGGAGGACCGCGCGCAGCACCGCGCCCAGGCGGGGCACCGGCACCCGCCCCATGTTGAGGAGGGCCAGAGTCCTGACCTGAGGGAGCCGGAGGCCGGGCGGGACGTGCAGCGAGACCTCGTCCGATGCCACCCCCAGCGACAGCCAGTCCAGTTCGGGCAGCGATGCCAGCTCGCCCCATTGGTCCTCGCCGAAACCGTCGGTGAGCCGGGGCAACTGCAGGCTGCGCAGCCGGGGCCAGGCCGCCAGCCCCGCGCACTCGGCCCCGACCGGCCGGCCGAGCGTCAGATAGGTCAGCGGCGCGCCCGCGGGCAGCGCCGCGGTGCCCTCCGGGAGGCCGGTGTAGAGGGAGAGGCTGGTGAGGCCGGTCAGTGCGGCGAGCCCGCGCGGAGTCGGCAGATCCGTGTCCTGCGGCCCGGAGAGGTTCAGCGTATGGATGCCGAGTTCCGCCAGCGGGGCGAGGTTTTCGACCGCGGGGCAGCCCCACAGTGACAGCCACTCCAGTGCCGGGAACGCCCGGAGGAAGGCGAGATCACTGATCACGGGGTTCCCCGTGATCGTCAGGTTCTCCAGGGGCTCGTGCACCAGCTCGTCGAGGAGTTCACGGGCGGTGAAGGAGCCGCTCACTGCCACCCGCGCCCGGCCGCCGAGCGCCTTCAGCGCGCGCAGCTCCGCGGTGGTCTCAGCGGTGACCATCGCGCGCGGGTCCAGGTGCCGCACGACGTCCCGGGCATACCGCTCCGTCTCGAACGACCGCCACGCCGAGGCAAGTTGAACCTGCGTGCCGAACGCGGGGTGTTCGACGAACCGCTTGACGACCTCGAAGGCCGCGTCCGAGGCGAGCAGCTCCGCGGTCGCCACCACCTCCTGCGCCTCGTCGTCCGCCAGCCCGTCCGGCCCGGGCAGCAACTCCAGGACGAACGGCCCCACCTCTGCCAGCAGCCGGGACTCCTCGCGGCTGCGGGGCGGCAGGATCGCCCGGGCCCGCTCGTCCACCTCCTGGCGCACCCGCGGATCGAGCTCCGTCGCGTGCTCCAGGCAGGCCAGGGCGAGGAGGTGGACGCGCAGCCGGCCGCGGTCGTCCGCCAGGCCGTCGCCGTACGCGAGCAACTCCCGCAGCAGTTCCGCCCGTTCACGCGGCCGGGCGTGCGCCACCGCCATCCGGATCACGTCCTCCCACTGGGAGTCCGCCGCGTGCTCCACCAGCAGCCCGAAGTCGCCGTCCTCGACCGCCGCCTTCGCGCCCAGGTAGTCCTGGAAGGTGCGGTGGACGAACTGGACCGAGCCGGGGGCCGGTTCGCGCAGCAGACCGCTGCGCAGCAGCAGGTGGCGGAAGACGGCCTCCGCGCTGCCCTGCGCCGCCGCGGACGGGACGGCCGGCAGCGCCTCCGCCACGATGCGCTCCGCCCGCGCCCGGTCCAGTTCCGTCCGGCCGTTGCGGATGAGCCAGTACGCCAGCCGTTGCAGCAGCTGGATCTGCGGGGCGTCGCCGAGGTCGATGCCGGTGGGGGCGGCCATGTCGCGTTCGCGGTCGCGGCGGGAGAGCAGCATCGCCAGCGCCGCGTCGTACAGCTCCTTGCGGCCGGTGGGCAGATAGCCGCGGCGGTCGCGGTGCAGGGCGCAGATCAGCGCGCACATCAGCGGGTTGGTGGCGAGCCGGGCCAGGTCCTGTTTGGTGTGTACGGCGGTCAGCAGCGACTGCCGGTAGGCGTCGAGTGCCGTGGTGTCCGTCCCGTCGCGGCGGGCCGCGTCGTGCCAGCGGCCGATGAACGCGGTGACCTCGGCGCGGCGCATGGGGGCCAGCGTCAGCTCGTCGAAGCCGTCGGCGGCGAGCCAGTCGTCGCGGACGGCGGAGGGGCGGGTGGTGAGCAGCCACAGGCTGTCCGGGAAGGCGTCGAGCAGGTCGCGCAGCCAGCGGCGGGCCTGCTCGCGTTCCCGGTCGGGGATCTCGTCGAGCCCGTCGACGAGGAGGAGGGCCCGCCCGGAGGACAGGACCCGGTCGGTCCAGCCGTCGGGCTGCGAGCCGGCGACGGGGCAGCCGACGGCGGCCAGGAACCGTTCGGGGGTGGGCAGCGGCGCGCCGTCGCGGGTGAGGGTGCGCAGCGGCAGGACGAAGGGAACGCGGCCGTAGAGGTGGGGGAGGGGCGTCTCGGCGGGGGGCTTGGTGCACGAGACGGCCAGCCACTGGACGAGGGTCGTCTTGCCCGAGCCGGCGACGCCCCGCAGCAGGACCCGGTCCCGGCCGGAAAGGGCCTGGTCGGCGGGGGCGGGGGCAGGCGCGGGCGGTCCGGAGTCGCCGCCCCACGGGCCGAGGGAGCCGACGTCGGGGGCGGCCGGCGAGGTCGCCTCCAGGCTCATGTACGCGGCGTCGAGCGGCCACCGGTCGGGGGAATGGGCGAGGTCGATGCCGTAGAGGGTGAGCCTGCTGTGCTTGCGGGCGATGTACGCGAGATAGGTGCGCTCGAAGGCGGTGTCGGCGGCGCGGGGGGAGGGGCAGCGGGCCAGGAACGCGTCCATGGCGGTGATCAGGCCGTCGAGGTTGCGGCTCTGCTGGACGAGGGTGCGGGCCACGAAGGCCGAGCGCTGGGTGAAGAAGTGCACGATGTGCAGGCAGGCGGTGTCGACCAGGGCGTCGTGCAGCAGCTCCGCGTCCCGGGAGAGGTCGCGGGCGGCGTGCGGGCTCGCGGAGCGCAGGCGCGCGGCGAGGGCGGCGGGCCCGAGGTGTACGGCCTGGACGTCGTCCATGTGGAGGTCGCCGAGGCCGCGCAGCGTGGTGGCCAGGGCGCCGGCGAGGGCGTCCTCCTCCGTGGCGGGCACCGGCCGCTCGCCGGGACCGCGGGCGCGTAAGGAGCGCTCGACCAACTCCCCGGCGAGCTTGCGCAGCTCCTTGTCGCCGAGTGTGCGCCGCTCGCCCTTGAAGGAGACCAGGCCGGATATCCGTACGGGGCCGGGGACCAGGGCCGCCCCCGGGCCGTCCTGGAGGAACAGTTTCCTGACGAGTGGTGCGAGCACGCTCGACGCGAGCCGGACGCCTGCTGCTGTCGGGTCCATCGTGCGGTCCGCCCTCCCCTGGCCGGTGCTGCCGACGCGGCCAGGCTAGCCGGAAGGGGTGTGGCCGCGGTCACGAATTCCACTTTTCCCGGGCGCCCGGAAAGGGATATCCGACGGCCCCGGGTAATCCAGGTCACACATTTCCGAGTAACCCGGGTCACACGGAAAAGGTATTTGATCTCCTCCCCGCGTGACATGACACACAGGCCCCGAGGGCCCTACTAAACAATTTAGGGGGAGCGGGGTGCGGAAAACAGGGGGTGCGCGGGGCCCGGCGCGGGCCGCGGGGGCGGCCCGGCGGGCCGGCGGGCCCCCACCCGCGCAACGCGGGGGTAAAGCGCCTGATCAGGCGGGGTTTCACGCCCTCAACGACTGTCCGAAATGACCGGGTTAGCGGCTTTCGCTCAGATCGTTGGGTGGGTGGCAAGAGGCGGATTTCCCGCGTTTCGCGTACGGGCCGGGATAGTAGAAAGGCCCCTTGGCGGGGCGGCGATGAGCGGTTACCAAGGAATGGCGATCCCGGACCGCAGCCGGGAAAACCAATCACTTTCCGGAGGAAGAACCCGCATGTCGAAGTTCACCGCCATTCGCAATTCCAAGAAGACCGCTGTGCGCAACCGCGTCGCCGTCGTGGCCGCCGGTATCGGTGTGACCGCCGCGCTCGGCGCCGGTGTCGCCTCCGCCGCCGACGGCGGTCTGATGCACCTCACCTCGGGCGTCGGCTCGGCCGTCACCGCGCAGGCCGACGCGCAGGCCAAGGCCGCCGCCGACGCCAAGGCCGCCGCGGCCAAGGCCAAGAAGGATGCGGTCAAGAAGGCCGACGCCTGGGTCAAGCCGGTCGACAAGTACACGCTGGGCGAGCCCTTCGGCATCCCCGGCAGCCACTGGGCGCACAAGCACAGCGGTCAGGACTTCGTCGTGCCGACCGGCACCGCGGTCAAGGCCGTCCACAAGGGCACCGTCGTCAAGGCCGGTCCCTGGGGTGGCGGCGACGGCCCGGCGTACGGCAACGCCATCGTGATCAAGCACGACAACGGCATGTACACCCAGTACGCGCACCTGTCACAGATACAGGTCCATGTCGGGCAGCAGGTCGGCGCCGGTCAGCAGATCGCGCTCTCCGGCAGCACCGGCAACTCCACCGGCCCCCACCTGCACTTCGAGGTCCGCACCGGCCCCAACTACGGGTCGGGCATCGAGCCGACCGGATTCCTGCGGGCTCACGGCGACGCCGTCTGAGCTGAATCCGGCCGGGCTGGCCGGCGGCTCGGCGGGTTTGCCGCCGTGACCAGTTCTGTGGCGACCTCGAGGATGGCCTTGCGCTTCTCCTCGGGGTCGCCCTCCACGTTCTGCATCGCGAACATGCCCGCGTGCATGGAGAACAGTGCGGTGATGCAGCGCACCTGATCCGCCAGCTCGGAATCGGGCTCCTTGAGGAGCCCGAAGAGCGTCAGCATCCGCTCCTTGAAGGTCTCCCCGATGCTCAGGTCGCGCACCGTGGCCTGGTTCTCCTGCATGAAACGGAACAGCGGTTCGGCCGTGCGCAGCGACTCGCTGTAGCGCCGGATCAGCTCCGTCTTCGTCTCCAGGGTGCGCGGCTGCCCCTCGGCCCAGGTGATCAGCTCGTCGATGGGCCTGGTCAGGTCCTGGAACAGGCTGATGACGATGTCTTCCTTGGTCTTGAAGTGGTAGTACAGCGCCGCCTTCGTGACCTCCAGCTTCTCGGCGATCTCGCGCAGCGACGTCTTCTCGTAGCCCTGCTCGGAGAACAGCTCCAGAGCGACGTCCTGGATGCGCTGGTGGGTGTTTCCCCTGCGCGCCTGTGTGCTCATGGTGCTCTCCTGCGTCGTCGGTACTGGTCAGAGGGCTGCCCGGACGGGCGCAGGAGAAACTTACTTGACGCCCGGCTAGTTAGCCGCCTATCTTTCCCACTGTACTGAACTAGCCGGGCGGCAAGTAAGTAGGAGTGAGTGATGGGGAAGTCGCGTTCTGCGACCCCGACGGGGGACGGAAGGAAGACAGCGGTGACGGACAGACCTGCATCCGGGCCGGAGAAGACCGGCGAGAAGCAGCCCGCGAGCGTACGGGTGGTGCTCTTCGCGCTGATGATCACCATGCTGCTCGCCATGCTGGACAACATGATCGTCGGCACCGCGATGCCGACGATCGTCGGCGAACTCGGCGGCATGAGCCACCTGTCCTGGGTGGTCACCGCGTACACCCTGGCCACCGCGGCCTCCACGCCCATCTGGGGCAAGCTCGGCGACATGTACGGACGCAAGGGCGTGTTCCTCACGTCCATCGTCATCTTCCTGGTCGGGTCGGCGCTGTCCGGCATGGCTCAGGACATGGGGCAGCTGATCGGCTTCCGCGCCGTCCAGGGCCTCGGCGCCGGCGGCCTCATGGTCGGCGTCATGGCGATCATCGGTGACCTGATCCCGCCGCGGGAACGCGGCAAGTACCAGGGCATGATGGCCGGCGTCATGGCCGTCGCCATGATCGGCGGCCCGCTGGTCGGCGGCACCATCACCGACCACCTCGGCTGGCGCTGGAGCTTCTACATCAACCTGCCGCTCGGCGCGATCGCACTGATCATGGTCACCGCCGTGCTGCACCTGCCGAAGAAGCGGTCGCAGACCCGGATCGACTACGCGGGCGCCGCACTGCTCACCATCGGCATCACGGCCCTGGTGCTCATCACGACCTGGGGCGGCACCGAGTACGACTGGCTCTCCGGCCAGATCATCGGCCTCGGCGTCCTCGGCGTCGTCGCACTCCTCGGCTTCGTGCTGGTCGAGCGCAAGGTCAGCGAGCCGGTGCTGCCGCTGCACATCTTCCGCAACAGCAACTTCTCCCTCGTCACGCTCATCGGCTTCCTGGTCGGCTTCGTGATGTTCGGGTCGATGACCTTCCTGCCGCTGTTCCAGCAGACCGTGCAGGGCGCCTCCGCCACCAACTCCGGCCTGCTCCTGCTGCCGATGCTGCTGTCGATGATGGTCGTCTCGCTGTTCGCCGGCCGGGTCACCACCAGCACCGGCAAGTACAAGGTCTTCGTCGTGGTCGGCGGCGGACTGATCACCGCGGGCCTGGCCCTGCTGTCCCTGATGGACACCGACACCACGCGCTTCACCTCCGGCGTCTTCATGGCGGTCCTCGGCGCCGGCATGGGCTTCCTGATGCAGACCACGATGCTGATAGCCCAGAACAGCGTCGAGATGAAGGACATGGGCGTCGGCTCCTCGTCCGCCACCCTCTTCCGTACGATCGGCGGCTCCTTCGGCGTCGCGATCCTCGGCGCGATCTTCACCAACCAGGTGCAGTCCACGATGGTCCAGCGGCTCGGCAAGGCCGCTGGCGAGAAGATGACCGGCAGCAGCTCAACGATGGACCCCAAGGACCTCCCGAAGCTCCCGCCGATGATCAAGGACGCCTACGGCCACGCGGTCGCCACCGGCACCCACCACGTCTTCCTGTGGGGCACCGTGATCAGCGTCATCGGCTTCGCCGCGGCCTGGTTCCTCAAGGAGGTCCCGCTGCGAGGCGCCCCGACGAAGCCGGCCGCCGACAGCGCCGAGGAGGGCACTGCGGCGGAGCGGGTGCCGTCGGCTGTTTGATCCCACGTTGTCGTCTGCGGCGCCGCGGTGGTTGCTCGCCGTTGCGCCTGCGGCGGGCCGGGTGGTCTGTGGGTGCGGTGACGGACCTCCGGGGCCTTGTGTGTGGACTGCTTCGCTTTACGTCCACACACAAGGCCCCTCCCCGCAGGCGCAACGGTGAGACGACACACGGCGGGAAAGCCAACAACGTGCGGCGCTACCGATCCGGCAGATGGAGGACCGGAAAGCTCCCCGTATTCGTAGGGGCGTTCTCCGGGAGCCAGAGGACGGAGACCGCGCCGGTCGAGCCGTCCGTGAGTTCGTCCGCGTTCCGGAACGTCAGCCGGGCGCCCAGCACCCGCGCCTGGCCGGCCGCGATGGTCAGACCCAGGCCGTGGCCACGGCCCGCACGGTCGCTGCTTCCGGTACGGAACCGGCTGGGACCCTCGCGCAGCAGCGCCTCCGGAAACCCCGGGCCGTGATCACGGACCCGCAGCACCCGGCCCTCCACCGTCACCTCGATCGGCGGCCTGCCGTGCCGCGCCGCGTTCGCGATGAGATTGCCCAGGATCCGCTCCAGCCGGCGCGGATCCGTGGTGACCTCGGCCTCCCGTACGACATCGACGGTGATCTCCGGGTCGAGGGCACGCACCCGCCGGGCGACGAACTCGCCGAGCACCACGTCCTGCAGCTCCGCCCGCTCCGCATGGCCGTCGAGCCGCGCCACCTCCAGCACGTCCTCCACCAGCGTGCGCAGCGCCTGCGCCCGGTCCCGTACGAGCTCCGAGGGGCGGCCGGGCGGCAGCAGCTCGGCCGCCGTCAGCAGACCGGTCACCGGCGTACGCAGCTCATGGGCGATATCGGCGGTCACCCGCCGCTCCGCCTCGATGCGCTCCTGAAGGGCGTCCGACATCGCGTCCACGGCCCACGCCAGGTCGTCGGTCTCGTCACGCACCCGCCCGCTGCCGACCTCGTCGCGGATCCGCACCGACGTGTCACCGTCCGCCAGCTTGCCCGCGGCCGCCGCCGCCTTCCGCAGCCGCTTCGACAGCCGACCACCGACCAGCACACCCAGCGCACAGCCGCCGACCACCACCGCGGTCGAACCGATGACCAGCGCCTGGTCCAGATCGTCCAGCACCGCGAAACGGTCCGGGAAACGGTCGTGCATCGACAGCACCCGGCCGTCGCTGAGCGGCGTGGCGGCCCACACCTCGGGGGCGGTCTCCCCGGTGTCCTGGAGGTACGTGGCGCGCTCGTTCTCCGAGACCTCCCGGCGCAGCGCCGGCGGCAGCGAGGGATCGTCGATCTTCGCGCCGAACTGCAGACGGTTGGTCGACTCGAAGATCTTCTGCGTGAAGTTCAGCCGCTCGACCTGCACGTCACGGCTGTTGTCCAGCATCGAATGCCGGGCGGCGTTGTGCACGACAAGGCTCAGCGCGATCGCGACCAGCGCTCCGACGAGCGCGATCGCCGCACTGAGCTTCCATCTCAGCCCCGTCCGCAGGGCCAGCCTGACCACCGGAGGTGTCAGCCTCTCAGCTTGTAACCGAAGCCGCGGACCGTCTCGATCCGGTCCTGGCCGATCTTGCCGCGCAACCGCTGGACATGGACGTCCACCACCCGCGTGTCACCGCCCCAGCCGTAGTCCCAGACCCGCTCCAGCAGCCGGTCGCGCGAGAGGACCGTACCCGGTGCGTTGGAGAACTCCAGCAGCAGCCGCATCTCGGTGGGCGTCAGCGCGACGTTCTCGCCGCCCTTGCGCACCTCCATGCCCTCGGTGTCGACCTCCAGATCACCGAAGCGCAGCACCGCCTCCACCGGATCGTCCGCGTCCCCCGGAGAGGGCCGGACCCCGTTCGGGCCACTCGCATGACCGAAGCGCCGCAGCACCGCACGTATCCGGGCGACCAGCACCGCGCCGTCGAACGGCTTGGTGACGTAGTCGTCCGCGCCCGCCTCCAGCCCCAGCACCACATCGATGGAGTCGGCCCGCGCCGACAGCATGATCACCGGCACCGTCGACTCGTCGCGGATCCGCCGGCACAGGCTGACGCCGTCGAGGCCCGGCACCATCACATCGAGCAGCGCGATGTCGGGACGGTTGGCGCGGAACGCCTCCAGCCCCGCCAGCCCGTCGGGCATCGCGGTGACCGTGAAACCGTCCCGCTCCAGCGCCAGCTGCGTGGCCTCGCGGATGACGTCGTCGTCCTCGACGAAAAGCACATGGGTCTCGGCCATGCGGTTGTCTCAACCCTCCGATCCCGTGCCGTCGCCCGGCGTGCCGCCGTCGACGGTGGTCTTGCTGTAGTCGGTGTGATACCGGTGGTGCGGCGTGAAACGCCCGCCGGACCAGCGGTACGTCATCACATCTTCCCCGGAAGGGCAGCACACCTTGTCCCCCGCGGCATAGGTCTGCTTGGAGATCTCCAGCTCGCCCTTGTTGACCCCGGCGTAGACCAACGGCTGCTCATTCGCATACACGTTGTCATACCCGTCCTTCGCGCCGGCGTGCCTGCGATAGACGTATGAACCGATCCCCACGGAATCCGCGCAGGTCATGACGTTGACGATGACATCGGGAGACTTGCTGCCGGTCAGCGACGCATACGTCACCTCGACCGGGTACTCGTCCGCGGCACACGGCTTGTAAAGGGACTTCTTCACGTCCGCGCTGACCTTCGGGTCGTCCTTCATCAGCTGGACGGCGTCGACCTTCTTGTGGCCGGCGGTCGAGGCCGGGCTGGGCGCACTGCTCACGGCGCCCTTCGGCGCGGGCGTGGTGCTGGCCGAACCCTCACTGCGGACCCCCTCGCCCCCCGGATTGCATCCGGCCAGCAAAAGGCCAACGGCGGCCACACCTGCCGTGGCCGCGCCGCCTTTGGTCAACCCGGTCCTGGTCAACCTGTTCCTGGACAATCCGCTCCCGCTCACCGCGCCGCTCGCACAGCCGCTGATCCCGCTGCTGCTCCTGATGTGATTGTCGCGCGTCGAGCTGTGAACGTTACGGCCTCGCCCGGCGTGACCGTTTTCACACGTAATGTCGCGCTGTTCGATGTCCGGCTCCGCACCGGGAACCGCCGGCCACCGGTCAGGCCGCGCACCGCTCCCGCTCCCGCTCGCCGCGCTCCAGCATCCGCGCGTCGATGTCGCGGGCCTGCAGCTCCTGGCGCAGCCTGGCCAGCGCACGGTGCAGCGTGCTCTTGACCGTCCCCGTGGACATGCCGAGCGCGGCGGCGGTCTCCTCCGTGCTCATCTGCTCCCAGTGTCGCAGCACGACCACGCTGCGCTGCTTGGGTGCCAGCACCCCGAGGATGTCCATCAGCAGGGCACGGTCGGCACGCTGCTCGGTGCCGTCGTCCACGCTCGCGTCCGGGAGCTGCTCGGTGGGCACCTCCTCCAGCTTGCGAGCCCGCCACCACTCCGTACGGGTGTTGATCATGACGCGGCGGAGGTAGGCGTCGGCCAGCGACTTGTCGGCGATGCCGTCCCAGCGGCCGTACGTGCGCACCAGCGCCGTCTGCAGCAGGTCCTGGGCGTCGACCGGGTCGGGCACCAGGCGCCGGGCACTCCGCAGCAGGGCCTCCTGCCGCGTACGCACGTACTCTTCGAAGTCCAGTACCTTGCCGCCGCTGGTCGCCATTCCGACGCCTCCGATCCGCTTGCGATTCCCCACGTTGACCGTGCTGGCGGTCATCTCCAGCACGAGGAAGACGCTACGGAGGGGGTGTTGCGACGTAATGTGCGTGGGCCCCACAGCAAGTGCACGGAAAACCCTCGGTTGTGTAACAGCCCGCCGGGCCTCATACCTCGGACGGATGCCGGGGCTACGCGGGTCATACTCGGGACGGACAACCGCCCCACCGCAGGGCTTACGCGCCCCACCGAGCCGCCCCGCAACCCCTACGGGCATCGCTATCCGGCCAATTGGCCACCACTTTTGAGTCATAGGGGTCGATCGTTGGCCGGGTTTGCCAGGAGGTGACCGGGTTCGGCCTGGAGGCGGGACGAGGCCGGGGACGGGCGGCGGTCGGCCCGCGGCCGGCCCGATGGGTGCACGGCGACCGGCCGGACGGCGGCGCGGCGACCGACCCGAAGGCTGCGCGGCGTCCAGCCCGACGGGCAGCGAGCGGACCCGTGGCCTGACCCCGCCCCCGAATCCCCGCCCCGATCCGCGCCCTGATTCCTGGGTCACCGCTCCGGGACCGGACCGCTCCGCGCCCGGACCGGCATCCGATCCGATGTCTGAGAAGGCGTCAGGCCCGGCCGCCGGAGCAGCCGGGCCCGTCGCCCACTTCCGTGGCAGCCGCGCTACGACGTCGGCAGCCGGTAACGGCCCCCGCTCAGCGGCTCCACCAAACCGTCCGACACCAGCCCGTCCAACGCCCGGGCGCGCTGCACCGGCTCGTCCCACACGGTGTCCAGCACCTGCTGCGGCACCGGCGCGACCGCCTCCCGCAGCACGGCCAGCAACTTGCCGCGCACCTGCCGGTCCGTACCGGCGTACGCCTGGGTGCGCCGCGGCGGACCGTCGTGCACCGGCGACCCGGCCAGCCGCCACGCGCACCGCGCGGCGATCGGGCACCGATGGCACTCCGGAGCACGCGCCGTGCACAACAGCGCACCCAGCTCCATCGTGGCCGCCGCCCAGCGCGCCGCCAGCCGCTCGTCCTCCGGCAGCAGCTGACGGGCGAGCTTGCGCTCCGCCGCGGTGGTCGCGTTCGGCGGGAACTGCCGGCCGGCCACCGCACGGGCGAACACCCGCCGCACATTGGTGTCCAGCACCGCGTGCCGCTGCCCGTAGGCGAAGGACGCCACCGCCGCGGCGGTGTACTCGCCCACGCCGGGCAGCGCCAGCAACTGGCCGTGCTCACGCGGCACGTCGCCGCCGTGCCGTTCCTGTATGGCGGATGCGGCGGCATGCAGCCGCAGCGCGCGCCGCGGGTAGCCGAGCCGGCCCCAGGCCCGCACAGCCTCGCCCGGCGCCTCGGCGGCCAGGTCGGCGGGGCGCGGCCAGCGGGCCAGCCACTGCTCGTACACCGGCAGCACTCTGCTGACGGGGGTCTGCTGCAGCATGAACTCGCTCACCATCACGCCCCAGGCGCCCGCCTCGGGGCGGCGCCAGGGCAGATCGCGGGCGTGCTCGTCGAACCAGTCGGTGACCGGGCCGTGCAGCGCGGTCCCGTCTGCGGCCTCCGCGGCCGGAACGGCGGCGGAGGCGGTCTCGGCGGCGGCGGTTGTGGCAGTGGAGGTGACAGGAGTCGAAGTCATGGCACCGCCGATCCTGGCACGTCCGCACGCGCCCAGGAAACGCACCGGGCCCGCCCCGCCGCACGCCCACCCGCACGCAGGACGCCCACATGCCCACACACGGCGGCTACCGCCGGTACGCCACCCCGCCACGCCAACAAAATCCCGACCGTTCCCCAAGCCCAGTCACCATCCGCTCACCCTCCGCGGGAACTGATTACTCTCCGTAATCGTTGCCGGAATAATGGAGGCAGCGGCGGCACGGCGGGTGGCGAAGGAGAGCCGGCCATGGCGGGCGAGGGCGGGCGACGGGGTGGCGGGGGCGAGTGAGAGGGCGGGCGCGCGGTGAGCGAGGGGGCGGGGCATGGGGAGCAAGGGCAGCGGCCGCGGCGAGCGAGGGGATGGGCATGGCGAGCGAGGGGCGGCGCCCGTGAGTGGGGGTGGGCGTGCCGAGCGAGGATGCAGACGGGGCGAGGATGCAGACATGGCAGACATGGCAGAGATGAGCGGTAGGGAACCGAGCGACCCGACGGCAGGCACGCACGGTGCGGCGGGCACTGGCGCGGGAAGCGGTACGGCGTGCCCAGTGGCGATTCGGCGGGCGCTGGCCGCGCACACGACGCTGACGCTGGCGTACGTGGACGAGGACGGGCCGCAAGCCTGCGCGGTGCTCTACGCCACCGGCGGCACGACGGCGAGCAGCAGCCCCGCCCCCGACCATGCTCCCGACAGCGCCCCCGGCCATGGGTCCGACCTGGGCTCGGGGCCTGCGCTGTACTTCGTCACCGCGACCACGACCCGGCACGGCCGGGCCCTCGCCGAGCCGGACGCGCGGGTCGCGTTCACGGTGCAGCGGGACGGTCAGGAGTGGGGCGAGCTGACGGGAATCCAGGGGCGGGGGCGTTGTCGCATCCTGGCCGGTGCGGAGCGGGCGGCCGGCTGGCGTGTGTATACCGAGCGCTTCCCCTTCGTCGAGCAGAGCGACCGGCTGCGGGACGCCCTGGAACGCACGACCCTGTGGGAGCTGCGGCCCGACTGGCTGCGGCTGATCGACAACGGGCAGGGCTTCGGCCACAAGGAGGAGTGGCAGCGTCCTGAGGGGCAGCCTCTGTCCTGAGGCGCGGCGTACGTCCTGAGGGGCGGCTTCGGTCCTGAGGGGAGCCTCTGTCCTGAGGGGCGGCGTCCATGAGGCTTGAGGGAGGTGGCAGTCGTGGTTCCCGAGGGAGTGGTGACTTGTGGCCCCCGCGAGCGACGCCCCCTTGGAAGCCGCAACAGCCCACGGCTGGAAACCGCAACGTCCCGCGGCTGGAACCACAACGGCCAGCAGCCCACGGCTGGAAACGACAACGGCCCACGGCCCACGGCCCACGGCTAACGGCCACCGGCCAACGGCTCACCGCTCACGGCTCGGCTCGCGGTGAAGGGGTGGAGCGGGGTGGGGTTAGGGCTGGACCAAGATTTGCCACTTGCGGTTGCTGGCGCGCAGGTGGTGGACCAGGCGGGTCGTCGGGCGGCTGAGGAGGGCCGTGCAGAGGACGGCTGCCGTGGCGCCGAGGGTGAGGCCGGCTGCGACGTCGTGGGGGTAGTGGACACCGACGAAGATCCGGGAGAAGCCGGTCAGCAGGGCGATCGGCAGGGCCAGCCAGAGCGCGGTGCGCCAGGTGGCGGCGATGCCGACGGCCAGGGCGGCGGCGATCGTGGAGTGGTTGCTCGGGAAGGACCAGTCGCCGTGCGGCGGGCAGGGGATGAGTGAGGCGGCCGCGCCCGCCACCGCCCGGCAGGGGCGTTCCTCGTGCACCGCGCTCTTGATGATCTCGCTCAGCAGGTACGCGGCGGCGGTGGCTATCGGTGCCAGCAGTGCCAGCGCGACCCGGTGGGCGCTGCCGCGACGGGCCCGCCACCAGGCCGCCACTGCGAGCGCCATCAGGAGCAGCAGGCCGCCCTCGGTGCCGATGTCGGCGAGGGAGCGGAGCCAGTGCGGAGCGTCGTGGGCGAGGTCGGTGATGTCGCGGTAGAGGCCGGTGGTGCTGTTGGTGATGGGGGCGTGGGTGGGATGGAGGGGGGCGGGGTGCAGGGGGGTGTAGTGCAGGAGAGGGGTGGCGAGGGGCGCGTCGGCGGTGAGCGTGCTGTTCATGATCAACGACGGTATGGGGTACGGCGGGTGGGCGCATGAGGCGAAGGTCAGGGGGTGCATCTGACGAAAGATGGGGCCGGAGCGGCGCAGAACCCCTACTAACGGGGCATCAGGGGCCGTTACGGCGGGAAACGCGGGTGTAGCGGCCGCTCCGGGCCGATCATGGGAAAAGTTGCAGCCTGATGCGGCGGGTAGTGGCCGGTGTGACTGCCGTTCTCTCGTAGAGTTTCCGCGTGGGATCACTGCGCAATCCGATCGGGCCGCTTCCCTCCTCCATCTACTGGCGGCGGAGGGCCGTTGCGCTGGCCATCGTCGTCCTCCTCGCCGTGCTGGTCGTCTGGGCGCTCAACCTGGGCGGCGGCGGCAGTACGAACGCCGATGGCGGCAAGGGTGGTTCGCACGGCAAGGGACCCGCGACCTCCATCACCCCCGGACCCTCGTCCGGTGGCCCGGCCATCAGCCAAAAGCCCGGCGGGCGCGACGAGTCGGGCGCCGGCGGGGAGTCGGGCTCGGATTCGGGTGGTGGTGACGGCTCTTCGGGCGGCGACGGCAGTGGTTCGGGTGGCGGAAGTGGTTCGGGTGGCGGCGCCGGGACCGGTGGTTCCGGTGGCGGCGGGCCGCTCGGGCAGGGGTCCGGCAGCGTGGTGTCTGCCGACTCGTCCTTGCCCAACTGCACCTCCCCGGATGTGGAGTTGGCGCTCAAGAGCGTCAAGGAGTCCTACGCCCGCGACAAGAAGCCGAAGTTCGAGCTGACGATCAAGAACACGGCCGACGCGGCCTGCAAGGTGGACCTGGGGCAGAAGGCCGCGGTGCTCACCATCACGGACACGGCCGGCGACGACCGGGTGTGGGCCTCGAACGACTGCCCGTCGGGCACCGCTCCCGCGCTGCTCCAGGTGCCTGCCGACGGTTCCGTGAAGCGGACCGTCGAGTGGGACGGCCACGCCAGCGGACCGCAGTGCGCGACCCCGAGTTCGGCGGTGGTGCCGGCCGGCAAGTATCTGATCGAGGCGAAGGTGCCGGGGCTGAAGACGGCGCATACGTCGTTCGTGCTGGCCAAGGACTGAGCCCGGGCCCCTCCCCAGGGCCCGTCGGCTCGGGTGGCGCGCGCAATCGACCCGTCTGAGCCCCCCGCTCAAGTGGCCCGGCAATTCGGCCTGACCAACCAGCCCGTCCCGTAGTGGAAGAGCGGGCTCCGTTAGTTGCGCTCGTAGGGATTCCGCTGCGAGCGTGCGGTACTGGTTCCGGCCACTTCCGTCCGGCAGGGTCGTGGACATGAAGCTACTGATGCTGGGCGGGACGGAGTTCGTGGGCCGGGCGGTCACCGAGGCGGCGGTGGCACGGGGCTGGCAGGTGACGGTCTTCCACCGCGGCCATCACGCGCCGCCGGAGGGCACGGCCGCGCTGCACGGTGACCGGCGGGACCGGGCCGGCCTCGCGGCCCTGGAGACGGGTGAGTGGGACGCCGTCGTCGACACCTGGAGCGGTGCGCCCTCGGCCGTACGGGACGCCGCGCGCCTGTTGGCGGGCCGGGTCGGGGCGTACGCCTACGTCTCCAGCCGGTCGGTGTACGCGTACCCGGCCGCGTTCGGGCTGGGCGAGGACGCACCGCTGGCGGAGGGCTCCGCGGACTCCACGGACGGCGACGACTACGCGGCGGCCAAGCGGGGCGGCGAGCTGGCCGCGGTCGACGCCTTCGGGGACCGTGCGCTGCTGGTGCGGGCGGGGTTGATCCTCGGCCCGTACGAGAACATCGGGCGGTTGCCGTGGTGGCTGAACCGCATCGCCCGCGGCGGCCCCGTCCTGGCGCCGGGCCCGCGGGACTTGGCGCTGCAGTACGTCGATGTCCGGGACATGGCGGAGTGGACGTTGGACGCGCTGGAGGCCGGCCGCGGCGGCGCGTACAACATGGTGAGCGAGGTCGGGCACGCCACGATGGGTGAGCTGCTGGACAGCTGCGTCAAGGTCACCGGCTCGGACGCGGAGCTGCGCTGGACGGCCCCGGAGGACGTGCTCGCGGCCGGTATCGAGCCGTGGACCGAGCTGCCGGTGTGGCTGGCGCCCGGCGAGGCGCGGGACGCGTTCTTCGGCGCGGACGTCTCCAAGGCGGTGGCGGCCGGGCTGAGGTGCCGGCCCGTCAGCGAGACGGTCGCCGATACCTGGGCCTGGCTCCGGGACATCGGCGGGGTGGCGCCGCAGCGGCCGGACCGGCCGGTGGTGGGACTGGCGCCGGAGAGGGAGGCGGCCGTCCTGGAACGTGCCGTGGAGTAGTGGAGCAGTCGGCCGGGGCCGCGCCGACGGGGCCGCCTCGTGGCGCGGACGGCTGGTGCGAGGGGCGCCTCGTGCCCACGTCACGCCCGCGCGGCGCCGTGGCGGGTGCCCCTCCGCAAGCGACGCCGGGCGGGGGCCTTGCCCTGCCCCCTCCCAGCGATCGGAAGCTACACGTACCGTTCCAGGATCGACGACTCCGCCAGGCGGGAGAGGCCCTCGCGTACGGAGCGGGCGCGGGCCTCGCCCACGCCGTCGACCGCCTGGAGGTCGTCGACGCTGGCGGCGAGCAGCTTCTGCAGGCCGCCGAAGTGGTCGACGAGGCGGTCGATGACCGTGCCGGGGAGGCGGGGGACCTTGGCCAGCAGGCGGAAGCCGCGGGGGGAGACCGCGGAGTCCAGGGTCTCGGGGGCGCCGCTGTAGCCCAGGGCGCGGGCGACGGTGGGGAGTTCGAGGAGTTCGGTGTGGCTGAGCGCGTCCAGCTCGGCGAGCGCTTCGGCGACCGTGCGGGAGCGCTTGGCGGTCGGCTCCGGGACGTAGTCGCGTACGACCAGTTCGCGCTCGGGCTCCACCCCGGCGATCAGCTCTTCGAGCTGGAGGGTGAGCAGCCGGCCGTCGGTGCCGAGTTCGACGACGTACTCGGCGATCTCGGTGGCGATCCGGCGGACCATCTCCAGGCGCTGGGCGACCGCGGTGACGTCGCGGACCGTGACCAGGTCCTCGATTTCGAGGGCGGAGAGGGTGCCGGCGACCTCGTCCAGGCGGAGCTTGTAGCGCTCCAGGGTGGCCAGTGCCTGGTTGGCGCGGGAGAGGATCGCGGCGGACTCCTCCAGGACGCGGCGCTCGCCGTCGACGTAGAGGGCGATCAGCCGCATGGACTGGCTGACGGAGACGACCGGGAAGCCGGCCTGGATGGAGACGCGCTGCGCGGTGCGGTGGCGGGTGCCGGTCTCCTCGGTGGGGATGGAGGCGTCGGGGACGAGCTGGACGCCGGCCCGGAGAATCTTGGTGATGTCCTTGTCGAGGACGAGTGCGCCGTCGAGCTTGCACAGCTCGCGCAGGCGGGTGGCGGTGAATTCCACGTCGAGG
This sequence comes from Streptomyces lydicus, assembly GCF_000717345.1. Taxonomy (GTDB): domain Bacteria; phylum Actinomycetota; class Actinomycetes; order Streptomycetales; family Streptomycetaceae; genus Streptomyces; species Streptomyces lydicus. Next base: position 136,322 of record NZ_JNZA01000020.1, read on the forward strand.
ACGAAACCGCCGGTACACATGGACTCGACGGTCTTGTCGAAGCCGAGGACGATCAGTCCGCCGGTGTTGCCGCGGAGGATGCGCTCCAGGCCGTCGCGCAGCGCGGTACCGGGCGCGACGGCGCTCAGCGAGGCGCGCATCAGGCTCTCGGTACCGGGGTTCCCGCCCGACCTGCCGGGAGTCGATGCCCGGTCGTTGACTGCCACTGCGCTCCTCCGTTGCCAGGTCGCTCGGTCCGCAGGCCGCCCGGCCCTGCTGTGGTTGACGTACCTGGGGAGCGTACGTGGCCGACAGGCAATTGCGCGGTGACGGGCGAGACCAGGGCAAAGTCTACCGGCGCGCGCCCTCTTCCTGTGGGGCCTCCCGGCGCACTCGCTTGGGCAGGACGCTCAGTGCCTGCCCGACGTCGGCGACCTCAAGCACGCGCATTCCCTCGGGGATCTTGCCCGGGTCGGAGGGGACCAGGGCGTGGGTGAAGCCGAGCCGGGCCGCTTCGGACAGCCGGCGCTGGACGCCGGTGACGCGCCTGACCTCGCCCGCGAGGCCCACTTCGCCGATGGCGACCAGGTTCTTGGGGAGGGGGGTGTCGCTGGCGGCGCTGGCCAGGGCGAGGGCGACGGCGAGGTCGGCGGCCGGTTCGGTGAGCTTCACGCCGCCGACCGTGGCGCTGTAGATGTCGCGTTTGCCCAGGGCGCTGATCCGGCCGCGCTGCTCCAGGACGGCGAGCATCATCGACACCCGGGAGGTCTCCAGGCCGGAGGTCGTCCGCCGGGGGGAGGGGATCTGGGAGTCGACGGTCAGGGCCTGGACCTCGGCGACGAGGGGGCGGCGGCCTTCCAAGGTGACCGTGAGGCAGGTGCCGGGCACCGGCTCGGCGCGGCGGGTCAGGAAGAGGCCGGAGGGGTCGGCGAGGCCGGTGATGCCTTCGTCGTGGAGTTCGAAGCAGCCGACCTCGTCGGTGGTGCCGTAGCGGTTCTTGACGCCGCGGACCAGGCGGAGACGGGCGTGCCGGTCGCCCTCGAAGTGCAGGACGACGTCGACGAGGTGCTCCAGCAGGCGGGGTCCGGCGATGGCGCCGTCCTTGGTGACGTGGCCCACCAGCAGGGTGGACATGCCGCGTTCCTTGGAGGCCCGGATGAGGGCGCCGGCCACCTCGCGGACCTGGGCCATGCCGCCGGGCGCGCCCTCGATCTCGGGTGAGGCGACGGTCTGAACGGAGTCCAGGACGAGCAGCGACGGCTTGACGGTGTCGAGGTGGCCGAGGACGGCGGACAGGTCGGTCTCGGCGGCCAGGTAGAGGTGGTCGTCGAGGGCGCCGATGCGGTCTGCGCGCAGCCGTACCTGGCTCGCGGACTCCTCACCGGTCACGTAGAGGGTGGGGTGGGCGGCGGAGGCGGACTTGGCGGCGGCGTCCAGGAGGAGGGTGGACTTGCCGACGCCGGGCTCGCCGGCGAGGAGGACGACGGCGCCGGGGACGAGCCCGCCGCCGAGGACCCGGTCGAGTTCGTCGACGCCGGTGGAGCGGGCGGTGGCCTGGCGGCCGTCGACCTGGCCGATGGGCACCGCGGCCGTCGTGACCCGGCCGGGGGCGGTCGTGCGCACGGCGGGGGTGCCGCCGAACTCCTCGACCGTGCCCCACGCCTGGCACTCGGGGCACCGGCCGAGCCACTTCGCGGTGGTCCAGCCGCACTCCGTGCAGCGGTACGAGGGGCGCTCCTTGCCCGGCGTTTTACGAGTTGCCATGGGGTCACCGTAGCGGCGGGGTCCGACAACGCCTCCGCGCGGAGCGGGAGAGAGGGGCGCGGAGAGGGGTGCGGGGGAGGGGCAGCGGGTGCGGCGGGGAGGCCCTCGCCGGCCCCGGCGTGGTCGTGGGTTGCTCCGACCGGGTGGCGCACGCGGCGCGTGCCCGTCCAGGGAAAGGCCGGCTCGTGTCCCCTTTTGAGGGAGATGGTCACCCGTAAGGGTTAAAAGTGTGCAAGGCGAGCAGGGCTGGCTGCATCATCCGCCTACCGTCGCCGGGGTGATGAGCAGCAGGCCCGAGCACCCCAGGCACTCCACCGGCGCACACCGGTCGCGCGGCGACGACCGGCGCCTGAGCCGTTCGCGGCCCGCCGAGCGGCCCGATCCGGGCGCCGCGGGCGACCACGACGACGGCTACGAGCCGTATCTGGACGGGCTGTTCACCTACTGCCTGTCGGTGCTGTGCGACCACGACGCGGCGACGGCGGTGCTCGGCGAGGTGCTGGCGCTCGCCGAGCGGCACCACACCCGGTGCCCCGCGGACCCGGCGCGGCACCGCTCCTGGTTCTACGCCCTGGCCCGCTGGGCCTGTCTGCGCCGGCTCGCCGAGCGGGCCGGCCAGGACGCCGGCCGGCCGGACGGCAAGCGGGCGGCGGCCGGCCGGGCCGTCCGGGACACCGAGCGGCGTCAGCGGGAACTGGCCGCGCTGGCCTGGCCGGAGGCCGCCGGGACCACCCCCGAGCAGCGGGAGGCGCTGGAACTCTCGGTGCGTCACCGGCTGTCCGCGGACGAGGTGGCGGCGGTGCTCGGCGCGGACCCGATCGCCACCCGGGCGCTGCTGGCCACCGCGTCGTGCGAGGTCGAGCGGACGCGGGCGGCGCTGGCCGTGGTCGAGTCCGGCCGCTGCCGCGAGGTGGCGCAGCTGGCGGGTGACAGTCAGCTGCTGCTGGGCGCGGCGCTGAGCCGGGAGCTGGTGCGGCACGTCGACGACTGTGCGGAGTGCCGGCGGGCCGCCGAGCGGGCCACCGTGCCGGGGACGTGGCCGGGCACCGCGCCGGCGGCCCGGGGCGCCCTGCCGCTGGTGGCGGTGGACCGGGACGCGGTCCTCGGTGCGCTGGGGGCGGCCCGGCGGTCGCGTTCGGGGCGCGCGGAGGGCGTGCCCGGCGCGGGACGCGGTGGCCGGCCGGGTGGGGCAAACGGTTCTCCTCGCTACGACCGCAGCGGTTTCCCCGTGGGTGCGCCCACGGACCGGGCCGCCCGCCGCCGCAGGCTGCGGGCCCGGGCGCTGACCACGACCGTGGTCGCCACGGTCGTCGCGGCGCCGGTGCTGGCCCTGTGGGCGGCCTACCGGGGCGCGCCCGCGACGGGGGAGACGGTGGACGGCTCCCCGTCGGTGACGGCCAATGACTCGCCGGCCGGCGCGCAGCTCGGCGGCCGCCCGTACGAGAACGCCGGCAACGCCCGCACGACGCCCGCGCCCGGTTTCCGGGCCGGGGACGGGACGCCCGATGTGTCGGTCGAGGTGATCAGCGCGGACGGCACCCCGCTGCGGCCGGGGGAGAGCGCCGCGGTGTCGGAGAAGGGCCCGGGCCGGCTGACGGTCGCCGCGCAGCCGAGCGGCGCGACGACGGTCATCACGATCAGCGCCTCGGGCGGGAAGCCGGTGCACTGGACGGCGTCGTCGGGCGCGGCCTGGCTCCAGATGAGTCATACGGCGGGTTCGCTGCAGCCGGGGGAGTCCACGACGATCACGGTCTACGTCGACCACGACCGGGAGCCGACCGGCCACTGGCGGGCCCGGATCGCCATCGAGCCCGGCGGCACCGCCGTCACGCTGGACGGTTACGGCGCGACCGGCCCCGCGCCCGGTCCGCACCACCCGGCGCCGCACCACCCGGTCCCGTCGCCCTCGCGCCCCACGCCGACGCGCCCGCCGACCCCGTCGGACCCGACGCCGACGCCCACGCCGACCCCCACGAACCCGGCCCCGAGCCCCACCGCGACCACCCCGGCCCCGCCCTCGACGGAGACCCCGTCGAACACGACGCACCCGGCGCGCTGAGACGGCACAGCGGCGGGGGCCACGGGCGCCCGGCGCGCTGAGGCGCACAGCGGCGGGCGTCATCGGCGCCCGCCGCGCCGGAGCGATCCGCCCCGGCTACTTCTGCTTGTCCGGCTTCGGCTGCTTGGCAGGCCGCGGCGGGTCCGCCGGGTGCGGGGCCATCGGTAGGGTCGCCGCCAGCCGCTCCTCGCACAGCTCGGCGAGCCTGGCGTAGCCCTTCTTGCCCATCAGCTCGGTCAGCTCCGGCTTGTACGAGACGTAGACCGGCTCGCCGGCGCCGTGCGCGGAGGTCGCGGACGTGCACCACCAGTGCAGGTCGTGGCCGCCCGGGCCCCAGCCCCGGCGGTCGTACTCGCCGATCGTGATCTGCAGCACCTGGGTGTCGTCGGGCCGGTCGATCCAGTCGTAGGTGCGCCGGACCGGCAGCTGCCAGCAGACGTCCGGCTTGGTCTCCAGCGGCTCGCGGCCCTCGCGCAGCGCGAGGATGTGCAGCGAGCAGCCCGCGCCGGCGGGGAAGCCCGGGCGGTTCTGGAAGATGCACGAGCCCTGCCAGCGGCGGGTCTGCCGCTCGCCGTCCTCGTCCTCCTCCGTCCAGCCGGTCTCCGTGCCCACGTCGTGGAACTGCCAGAGGTCGGGCGTCAGCCGCGCCACATGGCTCGCCACCCGCTTCTCGTCGTCCTCGTCGGAGAAGTGGGCGCCGAGCGTGCAGCAGCCGTCGTCCGCCCGGCCGGCCTGGATGCCCTGGCAGCCGCTGCCGAAGATGCAGGTCCAGCGGGAGGTCAGCCAGGTCAGGTCGCAGCGGAAGAGCTGCTCGTCGTCGGCCGGGTCGGGGAAGGTGACCCAGGCGCGGGCGAAGTCGAGTCCGACCTCGTCGGCCGGGGGGCGCGCCTGCTCGGCCTGCCGGGCGCGCCGCTTCTCGTCCTTATTGAGCGCTTTTTCGTGCTTCGCCTTTTTCGTCTTTGCCACGAGATCCAGCGTACGGGTCGCCGCGGGACCTTGAGCAATTGCTCAATTCCGTAGATTTCGCGCCGCGCGGCCGCGGCCGGCGCCCGGACCGTCCGGCAGGCCGGGGTGGCCGCCGGGCACGGCGCCGACCTGGGGGGACGCCATGGGGGGACCGGGGCGCAAGAGCGGTGGGGGCCGCGCAGTAGGTTTCCCCGTATGAGACTCGGTGTCCTCGATGTGGGTTCGAATACGGTCCATCTGCTCGTGGTGGACGCACACCCGGGCGCGCGCCCGCTGCCCGCCTATTCGCACAAGGCGGAGCTGCGCCTGGCCGAACTCCTCGACGAGGGCGGCGCCATAAGCGACCACGGGGTGGAGCGCCTGGTGGCCACCGTCCTGGAGGCGCTTCAGGTGGCCGAGGACAAGGGCGTCGAGAGCGTGCTGCCGTTCGCCACGTCCGCGGTGCGGGAGGCGTCCAACGGCGAGGAGGTGCTGCGCCGGGTCTCCCAGGAGACCGGCGTGGACCTGCAGGTCCTGTCCGGCGAGGACGAGGCGCGGCTCACGTTCCTGGCGGCCCGCCGCTGGCTGGGCTGGTCCTCCGGGCGGCTGCTCGTCCTGGACATCGGCGGCGGCTCGTTGGAGATCGCGTACGGCCTGGACGAGGACCCGGACGTGGCGGTCTCGCTGCCGCTGGGCGCCGGCCGGCTGACCGCGGGCGACCTGCCGGGCGATCCACCGGACCCGGAGGACGTGCGGACGCTGCGGCGCCGGGTGCGGGCCGAGATCGCCAAGGTGGTGAGCGAGTTCCGCCGCTACGGCAGCCCCGACCACGTCGTCGGCACGTCCAAGACCTTCAAGCAGCTGGCCCGGATCGCCGGCGCCGCGCGCTCCGCCGAGGGCCTCTACGTCCAGCGGGAGCTGACCCACAAGAAGCTGGAGGAGTGGGTGCCGCGGCTGGCGGGGATGTCCGCGGAAGCGCGGGTGGAGTTGCCCGGCGTGTCCGAGGGGCGGGCGCAGCAGCTGCTGGCCGGGGCGCTGGTCGCCGAGGCGGCGATGGATCTGTTCGGGGTCGAGACGCTGGACATCTGCCCGTGGGCGCTGCGCGAGGGCGTGATCCTGCGGCGGCTGGACCACCTGCCGTAGGGGCGGTCGGCGCGGGGGCGGGCGCTCCCGCGTCGCGTGAGACTCGTCACGTCCGACGGGACGCGGTACCGCACCCGTAACGCCTGGCCCCTGGCCCCCACGGCTTGTGAGGAGGCGGGCGGCGGCCCGCGACGGCGGGCGGTGGCTGCCGGGACCTCCTGCCCCGTACACAGTTCCGGCCCGTACGCTGTCCCTCGTGACAGAGCCAGTGGTGCGCATTCCGGATGCGAAGGTCGCGCTGTCCACGGCTTCGGTCTATCCGGAGTCGACGGCGACGGCCTTCGAGATCGCCGCGCGCCTGGGCTACGACGGCGTCGAGGTCATGGTGTGGACCGATCCGGTCAGCCAGGACATCGAGGCGCTGCGCCGGCTCTCCGACTACCACGGCGTGCCGGTCCTCGCGGTCCACGCGCCGTGTCTGCTGATCACCCAGCGGGTCTGGTCCACCGACCCGTGGGTCAAGCTCCAGCGGGCCCGTACGGCCGCCGAGAAGCTGGGCGCCTCGACCGTGGTCGTGCACCCGCCGTTCCGGTGGCAGCGCAGCTACGCGCGGGAATTCGTCCGCGGGGTGTGGCGCATGGAGGGCGAGACGGACGTCCGGTTCGCCGTCGAGAACATGTATCCGTGGCGCTACCGGGACCGCGAGATGCTGGCGTACGCGCCGGACTGGGACCCGACCAACGACGACTACCGGCACTTCACCGTCGACCTCTCGCACACCGCCACCGCGCGCAACGACGCGCTGGAGATGGTGTCGCGGATGGGCGACCGGCTGGCGCACGTCCACCTCGCCGACGGCAACGGGTCCGCCAAGGACGAGCACCTGGTGCCGGGGCGCGGCAGCCAGCCCTGCGCCGAGGTGCTGGAGGGGCTCGCCGCGACCGGTTTCGACGGGCATGTGGTCGTCGAGGTCAACACCCGGCGGGCGATGTCCGCCGCCGAACGCGAGGCCGACCTCGCCGAGGCGCTCGCCTACACCCGGCTGCACCTGGCCTCACCGACCCGGGTCCCCGGCTCGTGACCGACGGCGGGGACGCGGCCGCGGACGGCGGCCAGGGGGGCAAGCCCGCCGGGTCCGCACGCCGCCGTGGCCGCCCCGCCCGCGCCGCCGAGCCGGGACCCGGCGCCCGGGAGCGGATCCTGGCCGCGGCCCGTACGGAGTTCGCAGAGCGCGGCTACGACCGGACGTCCATCCGCGGTATCGCCAAGGCGGCCGGAGTGGACGCGGCGCTGGTCCACCACTACTTCGGCACCAAGGAGCAGGTGTTCGGCGCGGCCATCGAGCTGTCCTTCGCGCCCGCGCTGACCATGCCCGAGACCCTCGCGGGCGGCGGCGCGGACGTGGGCGAGCGGATGGCCCGGTTCATGTTCGGCGTCTGGGAGAACCCGGTCACCCGGCAGCCGCTGCTGGCCATCATGCGGTCGGCGCTGACCAACGACACCGCGGCGGCGGTGCTGCGCGGCCTCGTCGCACGCCGGATGCTCCAGCGGGTGGCGGGCGAACTGACCGTCCCCGACCCGGAGTTCCGGGCGCAGCTGGCCGCCGGGCACCTCATCGGGATCGCCGTGCTGCGTTACGTGATCAAGATGGATCCGCTGGCCTCCGCGGAGGTGGAGGAGATCATCGCGATGGTCGCCCCGGCGCTCCAGCGCTATCTGACCCAGCCGTGACGTCCCGGGCGGGAACTGCCCGGACTGTCCGCACTACGGGCAGCCGTCTCACATTCCGGCGCCAGTGTCCGGATCTTGGATCAAGAGCGTAACCTCGGCCTCAGCTGCTCTATGACGCCGCCCGGTGGGCGACGGGCCGTCCCGGCCCGGACTCCCGGAGCCCGGCGGTCGTACGGACGATTCCCGAGGGAGTGACCATCGTGCCCGATCTGAGGTCCCGCACCGTTACCCATGGCCGCAACATGGCGGGCGCCCGCGCCCTTATGCGGGCCTCGGGCGTAGCGAGCGAGGACATCGGTAAGCCGATCGTCGCGGTCGCCAACTCCTTCACCGAGTTCGTGCCCGGACACACCCACCTCGCCCCGGTCGGCCGGATCGTCTCCGACGCCATCCGGGCCGCCGGCGCCGTCCCCCGCGAGTTCAACACCATCGCGGTCGACGACGGCATCGCGATGGGCCACGGCGGCATGCTGTACTCCCTGCCGTCGCGCGACCTGATCGCGGACTCGGTGGAGTACATGGTCGAGGCGCACTGCGCCGACGCGCTGATCTGCATCTCCAACTGCGACAAGATCACCCCCGGCATGCTGATGGCCGCGATGCGGCTGAACATCCCGGTGGTCTTCGTCTCCGGCGGCCCGATGGAGGCCGGCCAGGCCACCCTCGTCGACGGCACGGTCCGCAAGCTGGACCTGATCAACGCGATCGTCGACTCGGTCAACGACAGCGTCTCCGACGAGGACGTCCTCCGCATCGAGGAGAACGCCTGTCCCACCTGCGGGTCCTGTTCCGGCATGTTCACCGCCAACTCGATGAACTGCCTGACCGAGGCGATCGGCCTGTCCCTGCCCGGCAACGGCTCGGTGCTCGCCACCCACACCGCCCGCAAGGCGCTCTACGAGAACGCCGGCCGCACGGTCGTGGAGATCACCAAGCGGTACTACGAGGACGGCGACGAGTCCGTCCTGCCGCGCAACATCGCCACCCGCGCCGCGTTCGAGAACGCCATGGCCCTCGACATCGCCATGGGCGGCTCGACCAACACCATCCTGCACCTGCTCGCCGCCGCGCAGGAGGCCGAGCTGGACTACGACCTCAAGGACATCAACGAGGTCTCCCGCCGCGTCCCCTGCCTGGCCAAGGTCGCCCCGAACGTCGCCCCCGGCGGCACGTACTACATGGAGGACGTGCACCGCGCCGGCGGCATCCCCGCCATCCTCGGCGAGCTGTACCGCGGCGGGCTGCTCAACGAGGACGTGCACTCCGTGCACTCCACCTCGCTCGCGGAGCACCTCAAGACCTGGGACGTGCGCGGCGGCTCCCCGTCCGCCGAGGCCGTCGAACTGTGGCACGCCGCGCCCGGCTGCAAGCGCTCGGCGACCGCCTTCTCGCAGTCCGAGCGCTGGGCGTCGCTGGACGTGGACGCCGAGGGCGGCTGCATCCGGTCCGTCGAGCACGCCTACTCCAAGGACGGCGGCCTGGCGGTCCTCAAGGGCAACATCGCCGAGGACGGCTGCGTCGTGAAGACCGCCGGCGTCGACGAGTCCATTTGGACCTTCGAGGGCCCGGCCGTCGTCTGCGAATCGCAGGAAGAAGCCGTCGACAAGATCCTCACCAAGCAGATCAAGGAAGGCGACGTCGTCGTCATCCGCTACGAGGGCCCCAAGGGCGGCCCCGGCATGCAGGAGATGCTCTACCCGACGTCCTTCCTCAAGGGCCGCGGCCTGGGCAAGGCGTGCGCGCTGGTCACCGACGGCCGCTTCTCCGGCGGCACGTCCGGCCTGTCCATCGGCCACGCCTCCCCCGAGGCGGCCGCCGGCGGCACCATCGCCCTCGTCGAGGACGGCGACCGCATCCGCATCGACATCCCGAACCGCACGATCGACCTGCTCGTCGACGACGCCACCCTGTCCGCCCGCCGCGAGGCCCTCGGCGGCGTCTACGCACCCAAGAACCGCGAACGCAAGGTCTCGGCGGCCCTGCGCGCGTACGCGGCCATGGCAACGAGCGCCGACAAGGGCGCGGTGCGCGACGTGAACCTGCTGGGCTGATCCGGCTGACCCACGCCCCACGCGAAGGAGCCCCCACACCCGTGGGGGCTCCTTCCGTTTGCGCTCAGCTCCAGTTGCCGCCCTTGACGGCCGTGACGAACGAGGCCCAGGCCACCGCGGGGAAGACGAGCGCGGGGCCGTGCGGGTCCTTGCTGTCGCGGACGGGGACGAGGGCGGGGAGGTTGTCGGCGACTTCCAGGCAGTTGCCGCCGTCCGGGTTGCTGTGACTGGACTTGCGCCAGGCGACCGTGCTCAGGTCGAGTCGGCGGACGGACATGGGACTTCCTCCAGGAGGTGCTGGATGAACGCCGCGGTCTCGCGCGGGGACAAGGCGTAATCGCGCAGTCGATCGTAACTGAACTGGAGTCGCTCAACTCCGCTAATTTCTGCCACCAGTTGCCCGTCGTATCCCGTCTCCACCCAGGCAACGGTCTTTCCCTCCGGAAGGCGCAGCAGAGCGGTGTCCGTGTTCGGCAGCTCGCGCAATCCGACGCTGAAGGGGAGCACTTGGAGCGTCACATTAGGCAGCCGGGTCACCTTGTCGAGATGGTCCAGCTGTTCTGTCCACTCCGCGTCGTCCAGCAGCGCACGACGTAACACCGCCTCGTCGAGAATTGCCCGGAACTGGGGAGCGGTGGCGCCGGTCAGGATCTCGCGTCGGTTCATTCGTGCGTCGACCTGCTGGTCCAACTGGGCGCCGGGACTCAGCCCGCCCAGGCACAGCAGCCTGCGGGCGTACGTCTCGGTCTGGAGCAGCCCTGGCACCACAGCCGGCGAGTACTGCTGAATGCCGGTCGCCTCGGCTTCCAGCGTCATGAAACGCCGGTACCGCTCCTTGAACTGCGTGGGATCGGCGGCCGCCAGCTCCCACAGCGTCAGCAGCAACCCAGGCGTCCCGTAGTGCTGGTCCAGTGCCTCGGCGACCTCCGGGCTGCCGAGGGTCTGGCCGCTTTCCAGTTTTCCGAAGAGGGAGGCGTCCCAGCCCAGCGCCGTGCCGAGCTGCCGCAGGCTCTCCCCGTGCTGCGTGCGGAGTAATCGCAGCTCCTCCGCGAAGCGTCGGCGCGGTTCCTGGCTTCGGCCGGTGACGGCTGTCCTCGGCGGCATGGCGACCTCTTCTGTGGAAGGTGTGGAACTACCGGCTCCCGGCGTGGAATTACGGCCCGTAGCGGTGGGATCGGGCCCCACCCCGGGGTCATTCTCGTAACAGCCGGATCACTCACGGTAGTTGCCGTCCGGTGTGCCAGGTAGCGGAACGGGAGACGGGAGCGGTATCAAATGGCCACAGAACCCCACACGGAGGCCCGGGCGGCATGCGACGAGCTGGCCGCCGCACTCCGGCAGGCCGGCATCGTGCTGCCGTCACTGGGCGTCGACCCGGTGTCGTGCGCCCGCCCCTACCCGCGCCCGCTGGTCGAGTTGGGGCGCTGCAACCTGGAGACGGTGCGGCGGCTGACCGCCGTGCTCGCGAGGGCGGCGCGGTGACCGGGCGGCTGGTACGGCTCCTCGCGCTGGTCCTGCCGGCGTGCGGGAGGCACCGCGACCGTGGCGCACGGCAGGCCGCGCCCGTCGCGTGTCAGCGCCGCCACCACAGCCGTCTCCCGCGCCACAGGAGCCCGTACGCCCGCGACGCCGTCGCCGGAGGCCCGTTCATGGACACCCGTAGCCCGGTACGCCGCTATGTGCCGCGTCCGTACATCTCACCCGCGTGCCACATCGGTACGCACGCGGCGTGCGACAAGGGCGCCCCCGGGCCCGAGGTCACCACGGTGCCCGGGGTGTGGCGCGAGGCGTGCGCCTGTCCCTGCCACGAGGGCGGGGCGCCGGGCCTTCACCAGCCGGCCGGGTCCTTCGTGGGGGCCGCGAACACCGTCCCGTTGGGCGCCGCCGCGTAGATCCGGTCCCGCGCGGTGTCCACACGCGGGGCGGGCAGCGCCTGGAGGAAGCCGTTGTGGCGGTCGGCCGCCAGCTGCGGCCGGGTCTGCCCCAGCAGCCCGCCCGACCGGGTGTCGACGGCCAGCAGCCGGCCGTCCGCCGCGGTGAAGAACAGCCGGTCGCCGCTGACCACCGGCGCCGAGCCCCGGCTGACCGCGGTCTCGGTGTCCCACTTCCGTGCGCCGACGGCCTGCAGCGCACCGCCCTCGGCCAGCAGGTAGACGGTTTCGCCGTGCACCACGGCGGCGGTGTTCTGGAGCGGCGCGGCCAGCGGCAGGCGGCGGGTGCGGCCGGTCGCCGGGTCGTAGCGGACGACGGCGGTGGTGTAGTTCACCAACTTCGGGTCGGTGGCGGTGAGATAGAGCGCGCCGGACGCGCCGGTGCCGGCCGGGGCGAGCGTGCCGGGCAGCCGTCGTGCCCAGCGGATCCGGCCGTCGGCCGGGTCGATGGCGGTGACCTGCGAGCCGGTGCCGTCCGCGGTGGCCTCGGCGGCGTAGGCGGTGCGCGGGTCCCCGAACGAGGTGAACACCGGCAGCTGGTGCCCGGGGAAGCGCTTGTGCCACCGCTGCCGGTGGGTGGCGCTGTCCAGGGCGGTGACGGTGCCGTCGGCGGCCGTCAGGAGCACCCGGTCGCCGACGACGGCGGCGCCGCCCTCGTATCCGGAGACGTCCTTGGTCCAGCGGGTGGCGCCCTTGCCGCCGGCCGACGGGTCGAGCGCCATCAGCCGGGTGCCGTCGGCGGCGAAGACGTAGAGCAGCCCGCCGGAGAGCACCGGAGGGGTCGGGGAGACGGCGTCCCGGCCGGCCGGGGCGGCCGTGCGGCGCCACACCACCGCGCCGGTCTCCGGGTTCAGCCGGGCCGCGGGCAGGCCGGACTGGCCGCAGAACACGGCCCCGTCGCCGCTGGTGCAGTACGGGACTTCGGCGGCGTAGCCCTTGGGCCGCTTGACGAGGGTGGTGCGCCACGGGTGGAAGCCGGCCGCCGCGAGGGACGGACGGGTCTGCAGGGCGGGGTCCTGGCCGGGGTCGGCGGGGGTCAGCGCCCGTACGGCGGTGACGACCCCGGCGCCCGCGAGCAGGAGGGCGAGCGCGGCCCACAGGGGCCGGCGGGGCGCGAAGCGGGTGCGGCGGCGGGGCGCGGCGGGGCCCCGGTCCGGGGCCTCGGCAGGCGCCCGGTCGGGCTCCCCGCCGGGGGCCGCCGCCCGGACGTGGGTCGTCTCGGCGCGCGACGGGGCGGCCTCGGCCCGTACGGGCTGCCGCTGCTCCGGTATCCGCACCGCCCCCGGCCCCGCGCCGCCCGGCGGCACCTCCGCGGCCGCGCCGGCCGGCAGCGTGAGGGGCCCGGCGTCCGGGGCGTCGCTGCGCAGTTGCGTCATCAGCGCGTCCGGCGTGGGCCGGTCCGCCGGGTCCTTGGCCAGGCAGCTCTCGATCAGCGGCGTCAACTCCTGCGGTACGCCGCCCAGATCGGCCTCGTCATGGACCACCTGGTACGCGACGAGGTAGGGGCTCTCCGAGTCGAAGGGGCCACGTCCGGTCGCGGCGTGCACCAGTACCGATCCCAGCGCGAAGACGTCCGCCGCCGGGCCGACCTCGCGGGGCCGCTGGAACTGCTCGGGTGCCATGAACGGCGGTGTGCCGATCAACTTGCCGGTCTCGGTGCGCATCTCGCTGTCCGTAGGGCGCGAGATGCCGAAGTCGATGACTTTCGGGCCGTCGGCGGCCAGCAGCACGTTGCCCGGCTTGAGATCGCGGTGCACCACGCCCGCGCGGTGGATGTCGCGCAGCGCCTCGGCGAGCCCCGCGGCCAGCCGCCGTACGTCGTCGGACGCCAGCGGGCCGTTCCGCTTCACATGGTCGGAGAGGGTCGGGCCGGGGATGTGCAGAGTCGCCATCCACGGGCGTTCGGCGTCCGGATCGGCGTCCACGACGGGTGCGGTGAACGCCCCGCTGACCCGCCGCGCGGCCGCCACCTCCTGCCGGAACCGCCCCCGGAATTCCGGGTCCTGGGCGAATTCGGCGTGGATGACCTTGACCGCGAGCAGCAGTCCGGAGGAGGAGCGGGCCAGATGAACCACGCCCATGCCGCCGGAGCCGAGGCGCGACTCCAGGCGGTACTGCCCGGCGTATTCCGGACGCTCCGCTTCCGGGCCGGGCCCGGTCTCGCGCAGCGACGGCATGGATCCACCCCCGTGTTTTCCGGTGCCATTCGGTCGCAGGTGCGACGCGCGGAGCCTAGTCGATGGCACGTACGAGATGAACGAGGCTTGCTAGCGTGCCGCTTGCGCATCTGACAACGGGCCCGGCGACGGGCCCTCCACGGGGGAACACGGGGGGAACCACATGAGTACGCAGGACGTCCAGGAGGCCCAGGAGGCCGCCGCCGAGCGCCGCACCTTCCAGCTCGCGCCCGGCTACCAGGTCAACGTGCGCAAGGGGCCGAGCACGAGCTCCGCGATCGTCCGCCGGCTGGCGGCGGGCGCGTGGATCGAGATCCGCTGCCAGCGGCACGGCGAGCGGGTCAGCGGCCCGTGCGGCACCACCGACATCTGGGACAACATCGCGCCCGGCCAGTACGTCTCCGACGCGTACGTCCGGACCGGCAGCAGCGGCATGGTCGCGCCGTCCTGCACCAGCTGAGGGACCGGCCACCCCGGCGGCCCGGGCCGCCGGGGATTCCGCCCGGGCGGGGATAATCGGTGCCATGAGCGACGAGCAGACCCCGTCCGGAAGCCCGGAGCGCCGCGGCGCCGAGGCCGGCGTTCCGGAGCGCGGCGGCCCCGAGCCGGAGGAGATCCGGTTCTTCGGGACGAGCTGGGTCCACCACGACGGCGGCTACGCCCTGCGCCGGGCCGGCGTCGCGGTGGGCTCGCTGGCGCTCGCCGCGGCCGGCGCGGCCGTGCTGCGCTTCGCGTTCCAGGGCCTGGAGGTCGCCGACGTCGGCCCGTTCGTCGGCCTCCTCGTCGTCGCCGGCTTCGCCATCTGCAGCGCGCTGGCCTTCCGCCGCACCTGGGAGGGGTTCGTGCGCCGGCCCGACCCTTCCGCGCCGAGCGCCGCCGACCGGTCCGGGCAGGGCCTGATGCTGATCGGCTTCATCGGGTCGCTGCTCGCGTACTTCTGCCGCAGCCTCGTCGAGGCGCCCGGCGAGAAGCTGCACCGCGCCGAGTACGCGGCCGCCCGCGAGCGGTACGAGCGCCGGCGTGGCGCCCGTACCGGCAACCCGGCCGCGAAGAAGCCGAAGAAGCGCCGCTAGACCGCTCCAGGCCGCTCTAGGCCCCGGTCTTCGGCCGCGCGTACCGGGCCGCCATCGTGGCGAACACCTCCCGCGGCTCCCAGCGCGCCTCGTCGAGCATCGACACCACGCCGTACGACGACAGGTCCGCGCCCTTGCGGGACTTGTACCCGGCGAAGGTGAACCAGAGCGCGGTGTCCACGCCCTCCTCCTCGAAGACGTCGAGCAGTTCGGTGAGGTAGCGGACCTGCTCGCCCTCGTCCGGTACCGCGTCCGCGGGCGGCTGCCAGGCCAGTCCGCCGCGTTCGCCGGCGCCCCGGTAGGGGCAGGTGCCGAACTCGGTCACCGCGACCGGCTTGCCGTGGGCGCGGTGCCCGCGCAGCTCCTCGAGGAACGTCGAGGCGTTGTACGCCGCCCGGTAGGCGTCCACCCCGACCACGTCGAACGGCCCCCAGTCGATGCCCTCCCAGGGGCCCGAGGCGTAAGTGATCTTGCCGGCGAACCGCTCGCGCACCAGCTTCGCGACCTCCGCCAGGAAGCCGTTGAGCCGCTGCTGTACCGGGCCGAGCGACATCCACCAGTCGCGGTCCGCGGTGGTCATCGCGTGGAGCCGGTCGCTGTAGGTGTCGCCCGGGATGAAGCCGTTGCAGAACGCGCTCATCTCGCACCCGGCGACGAACACCACCTCGGCGCCGCCCGCGCGGACGGCCTCGGCCCGCTCGGCGCAGTCGGCGAAGAACGGCCGCAGCTCCTCGGTGGTGAGGTCCACCGGGAACGGCGCGAACCACACCTCCAGGCCGGCCTCGGCGGCGCAGCGCGCCGCGACGCTCAGCCGCTCGGGATCGCCGCCCGATATGCGCACCGCGTCGCAATGCAGCTCACCGGCGATCACCGCCATGTCCTTGGCCGCCACCTCCTCGGTGAAGCTCGTGCGGGAGGCGTCCTCCCCGGGCAGGAAGCCGGTGTCGTAGTTGATTCCCCGTGCGCGCATCTCGCCTCTCACTGCTCGTTCCGGTGCTTGTTCCGGTGTTTGTCCCGGTCTGTTCGGTCGTGGTGGCCGGTGGTGCGCTGCCCGTCGGTCGTGGTCAGGCCGCCGGTCGGAGTCGGCCCGTCGGTCGTGGTCGGTCCTCGGTCGTGATCGGGTCCTCGGCCGGGGCCGGTTCGTCGCGCGCGGGCCGCCCCCCGCTCGCGAAGGGGTCGAGGCCGTGCGCCAGCAGCCCGAAGGCGAGCTCGACGTCCTCGGCCAGCCGGCGGCGGGCGTCCTCCAGGGCGGCGCCGGCGGCCAGCCGCCGGAAGAACGTCTCCTGGAGGGTCACCAGCGAAGCGCTGATCTGAGCCGCCATCAGGGCCGCGGCCGTCTCGCCGTGCTCGGCCGCCAGCACCTCCGCGAGCTTCTGCCGCTGCTGGTAGAGCAGCGCGTGGGCGGCGCTGCTGAGCGCCGGGCTGTCGAAGATCACCCGCACCCGGGAGACCAGGACCTCCGTGTCGATCCCGGTCATCGGGCCGACGGCGAAGTCGCGGTAGTGCGTGCGGAGCGCGTCCAGCGGCGACGTGCCGGCCGGCCGCCCGGCGACGATGCCCGCCAGGTCCTCGTCGCCCACGCCCTGGAGGGCGAGCGATTCCTTCGTCGGGAAGTACGAGAACAGCGTCGCCTTGGCCACCTCCGCGGCCTCGGCGATCTCGCTGACCGTCACCGCCTCGAAGCCGCGCTCGGCGAACAGCCGCCAGGCCGTCGCCGCGAGCCGCTGCCGCGTCTGTTCCTTCTTCCGCTCCCGCAATCCGGCCATGCCGGCACCATAACCAGACCAAGTCTGAAATCAAACCCGGTACGAGTTTTTGTTCCGGGTCCGTACCGTTCCGTGGCCGGGCACGATGAGCCCATGCCGACCCTCCCGCCCCCGCAGCCCGGGGCCCCGGGCCATGCCACCCTCGCCCGCGCCTTCGACGCGGTGGCCGCCCAGTACGCCGCCGCCCGCCCCGGCTACCCGCCGGCCCTGTTCGACGCGGTCGAGGAACTGGCCGGCCGGCCGCTGGCCGGCGCGCGGGTGCTGGACGTCGGCGCCGGCACCGGCATCGCCACCGCACTGCTCGCCGCCCGCGGCGCCGAGGTCACCGCCGTCGAGCCGGGCGCCGCGATGGCCGGCCGGCTGCGCGCCGCCCACCCCGCCACCCCGCTCGTCCGCGCTCTCGGCGACGCCCTGCCCTTCGCCGACGACGCCGGCTTCGACCTCGTCGGCTACGCGCAGTCCTGGCACTGGACCGACCCGGCCCGCTCGGTCCCCGAGGCGCTCCGTGTGCTGCGGCCCGGCGGCGCGCTCGCCCTGTGGTGGAACGTCCCCGACCCCGGCGTCCCGTGGGCCGCCGAACAGGAGGCCCGGCTCGCCCGCCGCCTCCCCGGCTACCACGCCCACGGCGTCGCCCCGGAGGCCCCCGACCTGATCCGCGGCCTCGGCCTCGGGCTGCGCCCCGCCACCCGCGTCCTGCACTGGACCCGGCGGGTGCCCCTCGACACCCACCTCGCGATGCTCGGCAGCCGTTCCTACTTCGCCGCCATCGGCCCCGCGGCCGCCGCGCCCGTCCTGGAGGCCGAGCGCACCGCCCTCCTGGACGTCTTCCCGGACGGCACTGTCGAGGAGGCGTACGCCCTCGATCTGACCGTCACCCGCCGCCCGTCCTGAACCTCAGTACGTGCGCTCCGGCTTCCCCTTGCCGTACAGCCAGGTGTGGAAGAGGCCGGTCAGATCGGCATCGGTGCGCTCCTGGCTGAAGGCGATGAAGTCCGCCGAATCGGCGTTGCGGTAGCGGTACTTGGTGGGCCACTCCTTCAGGATGCGGAAGAAGGTCTTGTCGCCGACCGCCCGCCGCAGCTGCTGCAGCACCATCGCGCCCCGCTCGTAGACGGGCGTCTCGGTCACGTTCTTCGCCGTGCCCGGGTCGCCCGGCGGGAAGGCCCAGAGCGGGTTGTCCTTCGGGGTCCGGTAGAGCGCGTCGAACTGCTGCTGGGGCGTCTTGCCGCCCTCGTGCTCGTCCCACAGCCACTCGGCGTAGGTCGCGAAGCCCTCGTTGAGCCAGGTGTCCCGCCACGTCTTGGGCGTCACCGAGTCACCGAACCACTGGTGGGACATCTCGTGCACCACGGTGACGGTGTCCGGCGCGCCCGCGTAGACCGGTCTGGTCTGCGACTCCAGGGCGAGCCAGTCGATCCGCGGCGGGGTGTGGTCGACGATCGCGCCCGCCGAGGAGAAGGGGTACTTCCCGAACAGCCGGCTCTCCCAGCTGATGATCTGCGGCAGCCGGCCCAGCGGTCCCTTGCTCGCGGCGACCTCCGCCGGGTCCACCGCGACGTACAGCGGCAGCCCGTCGCGCGTCCGGGAGGTGTGCACGTCGAACTTCCCGATGGTGGCGGTGGCGAGGTACGTCGCCATGGGCTCCGGGTTGTGCCACTCGAAGGTGGTCTTCCCCTTGGCGGTTTTCTCCGCGCGCAGCTGCCCGTTGGCGACGGCGGTGTAGTGCTGCGGAACGGTGAGCCGGAAGTCGTACGCCGCCTTGTCCGAGGGGTGGTTGTTGCTCGGGAACCAGGTCATGGACCCGGCGGGCTCTCCCGACACGAACGCCCCGTCGGGGGTCGTGACCCAGCCCTCCGTCGATGTGTCCGGGTCGGTCATCTCCTGCGGGGTGCCGTCGTAGTCGACGCCGGTCCGGAACTGCGCGCCCTTCGCGATCGTCTCGGCCGGGTGCACCGTCAGCTTGTGTCCCTTGCGGGAGAACGCGGCGGCTCTGCCGTCGACCCGGACGGCGGTGACCCGCAGCCCCTGCAGGTCGAGCTTGAAGGACCGCAGGTCCTTGCCGGCCCGGGCGGTGATCTCGGTGGTGGCCGCCAGCCGCTTGTGCGCGACGTCGTAGTCGAGGGTGATCCCGTAATGGCGTACGTCGTAGCCGCCGTTGCCGAGCGCGGGGAACAGCGGATCACCGACCCCGCCGCTGCCCGCCGTCCCCCCGCCGGCACCCGTGCAGGAGGACAGCAGGAGGGCGACGGACAGCGCGGCGGTCGCACCGCAGCAGCGAAGGGGCCGGCGGGTCACAGCGCTCCCAGAGGTCGGTGATCACAGCTCCCCGACCCTACGGTCATTTCCCCTGGAACGCCGCCCAGTTGCCGATCCGACCGCATTACGGGCACCGGACGGCGCCCGCTCAGGGCGCGGTGGACCGGGCGGCCGCCCGCGCGGTGCCCTCCGGGCCGCGGCGCTGCTCCTCCCAGCTGCCGAGCGCCGCCGCACACGCGTGGTCGAGGTGCCGCAGCCCCGACAGGTCCAGTTCGATCTCCCGGTCGCGCGGCAGCGCCTCCAACTGGTCGAGCAGCTTCGGCAGCCGCAGGAAGGTCGCGTTGCCCACGGCCCGTACGTGCACCACGCCGCTGCCCTCCAGGCCCGCGACCTCCAGGTGGACGTGCGAGGTCGCCCACGCCGACTTCGCCACGGCCATCAGCAGCCCCAGCAGCACCCCCTCGAACATGTTGGTCGCCACGATCGCCACCGCCGTCGCCGCCAGCACCACGGCCTCACCACGGTGCTCCCGCCACAGCGGACGCCACGCCTTCACCGGGATCAACTTGCCGCCCGCGTGCACCAGTACGCCCGCCAGCGCCGCGAGCGGCACCACTCCCAGCGCCGCCGGGAACGCCGCCGCGAAGACCAGCAGCCACACCCCGTGCAGCACCCGCGAGGTCTTCGTCCGCGCCCCGGCCTGCACGTTCGCGGCACTGCGCACGATCACCGCGGTCATCGGCAGCGCGCCGAGCAGCCCGCACACCGTGTTGCCGGCGCCCTGCGCCATCAGCTCCCTGTCGTAATCGGTTTTCGGCCCGTCGTGCAGCCGGTCCACCGCGGCCGCGCTGAACAGCGACTCGGCCGACGCGATCAGGGTGAAGGCGAGCACGGTGCCCACCGCCCCGGCCACCGCCCCGGCCTCGGTCAGCCGCGCGAAGTCCGCGCCGCCCGGCGGCTGGACGACATCCAGCAGGCCCCGCACCTCGACCCGCGCCACCGGCAGATCCCACCCGGCCACCACGGCGGTCACCAGGGCCACCGCCACCAGCGGCGCCGGCAGCACCTGCGGCGCCTGCGACGCCAGCCGCGCCAGCGGCCGGGGGAGCGCCGGCGCCAGCTGCCGCAGCCGCGGCCAGGCCACCAGCACCGCGATGGTCGACACGCCGACCGCCAGCGCGCCCAGCGCCGGGTCCGACCCGATGGTGTCCATCGCCAGCCGCGGCAGCCCGGCCAGATTCGCCGGCCCGCCGCCCGGCGCCTTGGCGTCCGCCAGTGCGTACAGCTGCCCGGCGATCAGCACCAGCCCGATGCCGGCGAGCATCCCCTGGACGACGGCGACGGAGATCGCCCGGAACCAGCGCCCCAGCCGCAGCACCCCCATGACCAGCTGAAGCACCCCGGCGATCAGCACCAGCGCGCCCAGCGCGCCGAGCCCGAAGTCCTGTACGGCCTCGAAGACCAGCACGGTCAGCCCGGCGGCGGGCCCGCTGACCTGAAGGCTGCTGCCCGGCAGCAGCCCGGTGAGCAGCCCGCCGACGATGCCGGTGACCAGCCCCAGTTCGGCCGGCGCCCCGGAGGCGACGGACACCCCGACGCAGAGCGGGACGGCGACGAGGAAGACGACGAGGGAGGCGGTGAAGTCGGCGCGCCAGACGGCCGGCGAGCGCCACGATCGGTCGGCGGGCCGGGCGGCCGGGGACGGTATCGAGGGCCGGGACGGGCGCGGGCGGGCAACACGGAACCTACGCATGAGCATGCCTCCAGCGGTTGCGAGATGCGGTGGCGCGCGTCCGCCCGGGCCCGGGGGCCGGGCACCGGCGCGGGCCCGGCCGCGGCCCGGGCAGGCCGGACCGGCACCGGGCGCCGCGCGCCAGGAAGGGGGAAATGCGAGGACGGCTGGATCCGTCGGATGCGCGGGCCGGGGGAGGCCCCTGGGGCAGCTCTTCGCGCTCAGCAGCGGAAAACGAGGTGGCGGACCGGCAGTTCGCCCGATCTCGACAGCGGCACGGCCTGACGGCCGGTCAGCGGGACGGTCACCCGCAGCCCGCCCTCGGTCCGTACGGGCCCGGCCGTGGAGACCGGGGTGCCCGGCGGTACGGGCGCGCACAGGGTGGCCGCGGAGCGTCCGCCACGGCGCGGCTGGCAGCGGTCACCGGCCGCTTCCGGGTGGTCGGAGGGGTCCGACGCCACCGGGGCGGAGCCCGGGGAGCCGGTGCCGGCGGCGCTGTTCCCGGCCGCCGGCGGGGCCGCCGTCCGCTCTCCGTACGTGCCGCCGGCGACGAGCGGCAGGGCCAGTACGAGGGTCACGACGATCAACAGGAGCCGGCCGAGGCCGCGGACCTGGATGGTCGTCATCGTCGCCCCTTCCGGCGCGGCTGGACACGTCCCCCCATTGTGTCGAGGCGGACGCGCCCGGCCGCCACCCGTTATGTAACCACCCTGTAAACGCAGGGTTATCGGACAGGAAGGAAGGGTTCCGTTCGCTCCGGCGGCCGTCAAAGCGCCGCCCGCGCCCCCATGCGCCGTTGCCGAACCGTCCGCGCACCACTCCGCGGCGCACTCACCCCATGGCCCACCCCTTGACGCCACCCCTTGACGTCATCCCTTCCCCCGCACATTATTCATCGCATGATGAATTACGGTGGTGACGACGACCCCGCCTCCCCAACCGGCCCCCCACCCCCGAACGGCCCCGGCACCCCCGCCGTCCACGCCCACGACCTCACCGTCGTCCGAGGCCGCCGCACCGTCCTCGACGCCCTCACCTTCGCCATCCCCCCGGGCCGCATCACCGGCCTCCTCGGCCCCTCCGGTTGCGGCAAGTCCACCCTCCTGCGCGCCGTCGTCGGCACCCAGGCCAAGGTCACCGGCACCCTCGACGTCCTCGGCCGCCCCGCCGGCGACCCCGGCCTGCGCCCCCGCATCGGCTACGTCACCCAGGACCCGTCCGTATACGACGACCTCACCGTCCGCCAGAACCTCGACTACTTCGCCGCCGTCCTGCACCCCGGCCGCGGCGCCCGCACCCGGCGCCGCGAAAGCGTCACCCGCGCCCTTGAGGACGTCGACCTCACCCGGCACGCCGACGCCCTCGCCGGCCACCTCTCCGGCGGCCAGCGCAGCCGGGTCTCCCTCGCGGTGGCCCTCCTCGGCGCCCCCGAACTCCTCGTCCTCGACGAACCCACCGTCGGCCTGGACCCCGTCCTCCGCCGCGACCTCTGGCACCTCTTCCACGCCCTCGCCGCCGACCGCGGAACCACCCTCCTGGTCTCCTCGCACGTCATGGACGAGGCCGAGCGCTGCCACCGGCTGCTCCTGATGCGCGAGGGCCGCATCCTCGCCGACGGCACCCCCCGCGCCCTCCGCGACCGCACCGGAACCGCGACCGTCGAGGCCGCCTTCCTCCACCTCGTCGACGAGGCCGCCGCCACCCCCGCACCACCGGAGACCACCACCGAGGAGCCGGTCCGATGACCTCCGACGCCCCGCCCCCGGCCCGCCGGACCCCCGCCGCGGCCCTCTCCCCGTCCCGCACCCTCGCCACCACCGCCCGCGTCCTGCGCCAACTGCGCCACGACCCCCGCACCGTCGCGATGATGCTGCTCGTCCCCTGCGTGATGATCGCCCTGCTGCGCTACGTCTTCGACGCCCGCCCGGAGACCTTCAACAGCATCGGCGCCTCGCTCCTCGGCATCTTCCCGATGATCACCATGTTCCTGGTGACCTCCATCGCCACCCTGCGCGAACGCACCTCCGGCACCCTGGAACGCCTGCTCGCCATGCCCCTCGGCAAGGCCGACCTGATCAGCGGCTACGCCCTCGCCTTCGGCCTGCTGGCGATCGTCCAGTCCGCCCTCGCCACCGCGCTGTCCGTCTGGGTCCTGGGCCTCGACGTCACCGGCTCACCCTGGCTGCTGCTGCTCGTCGCCGTCCTCGACGCCCTCCTCGGCACCGCCCTCGGCCTGTTCGTCTCGGCCTTCGCCGCCTCGGAATTCCAGGCCGTCCAGTTCATGCCCGCCGTCCTGATGCCCCAGCTCCTCCTCTGCGGCCTCTTCACCCCCCGCGACACCATGCAGCCGACCCTGAAAGCGGTCTCCGACGTCCTCCCGATGTCCTACGCCGTCGACGGCATGACCGAGGTCCTCCACCACCCCGACGTCACCACCGCCTTCCTCCGCGACAGCCTCGTCGTCACCGCCTTCGCCCTCCTGGTCCTCGCCCTGGGCGCGGCCACCCTCCGCCGCCGCACCGCGTGACCGCACGCCGTACGCGCCCCGAACCGCCCATCCACCGGACAGCACCGGCCCGGCACCCCGCACGGTGCGAGGATGACGGCAAAGGCCCAGCGCAGCGGAAAGGCGAACCCGCACCATGACCCAGAAGGTCGCAGTCCTCGGCACCGGCAAGATCGGCGAAGCGCTCCTCAGCGGAATGATCCGCGGCGGCTGGGCGCCCTCCGACCTCCTGGTCACCGCCCGCCGCCAGGAACGCGCCGACCAGCTCCACGCCCGCTACGGCGTGGACGCGGTCAGCAACGCCGAGGCCGCCAAGTCCGCCGACACCCTCATCCTCACCGTCAAGCCGCAGGACATGGACACCCTCCTGCGGGAACTCGCCCCGCACGTCCCCGCCGACCGCCTCGTCATCAGCGGCGCCGCCGGCATCCCCACCGCCTACTTCGAGGAGCGGCTGGCCGCCGGCACCCCCGTCGTACGGGTCATGACGAACACCCCCGCCCTCGTCGACGAGGCCATGTCCGTCATCTCCGCCGGCACCCACGCCACCGGAGCACACCTCACCCGCGCCGAGGAGATCTTCGCCGGAGTCGGCAAGACCCTGCGCGTCCCGGAGTCCCAGCAGGACGCCTGCACCGCCCTGTCCGGCTCCGGCCCGGCCTACTTCTACTTCCTGGTCGAGGCCATGACCGACGCGGGCATCCTCCTCGGCCTGCCCCGCGACAAGGCCCACGACCTCATCGTGCAGGCCGCCATCGGCGCCGCCGTGATGCTCCGCGACAGCGGCGAACACCCCGTCAAACTCCGCGAGAACGTCACCTCCCCGGCCGGCACCACCATCAACGCCATCCGCGAACTGGAGAACCACGGCGTACGCGCCGCCCTCATCGCCGCCCTGGAAGCCGCCCGCGACCGCAGCCGCGAACTGGCCACCGGCAACGGCTGACCCCCCGCGCCGGTGGGGCCGGCCGACCGCCCCCACCGGCCCCGGCTACGCCAGCAGCCCCATCGCCCGGTACGCCGCGTCCACCCGCGGCCTGGCCATGCCCCGGGCCCGCTCCGCGCCCCGCCCGAGCACCTCGTCCACGTACGCGGGCTCCGCGGCCAGCGCCGCGTGCCGTTCCCGCACCGGCCGCAGCGTCTCCACCACGGCCTCCGCGACGTCCTTCTTCAACGCCCCGTACGAGTCGTACGCACCGGCCAGCCGCTCCGGATCCCCGCCCGTGCACGCGGCCAGCACATCCAGCAGATTGGCGAGCCCCGGCCGCTCCGCACGGTCGTACACCACCTCGCTGCCCCCGTCGGTGACCGCCCGCATCACCTTCTTCCGCACCACCTCCGGCTCGTCCAGCAGATAGACGATGCCGGCCGTCCGGTCGTGCGACTTCCCCATCTTCGACGTCGGCTCCTGCAGGTCCATCACCCGCGCCGCCACCTTCGGAAGCGTCGCCTTCGGCACCACGAACGTCGCCCCGTACCGCTGGTTGAACCGGATCGCCAGATCCCGCGTCAGCTCCACGTGCTGCGCCTGGTCCTCACCGACCGGCACCTCGTGCGCCCCGTACGCCAGGATGTCCGCCGCCATCAGCGCCGGATACGTCAGCAGCGACAGCCGCACGCTCCCACCCCGCGCCTGCTCGCGCGCGGTCTTCTCCTTGTACTGGATCATGCGCCGCATCTCCCCGTCGGAGGCCGTGCACTCCATCAGGTACGACAGCCGCGCATGCTCGTCCACCCGGCTCTGCACGAACACCGTGCACACCTCCGGATCCAGCCCCGACGCCAGCAGCAGCGTCGCGGCCTGCCGGGTCAGCCGCCGCACCCGCGCCGGATCGTGCTCCACGGTCAGCGCGTGCAGATCCACCACACAGAACAGCGCGTCCGCACGGTGCTGGTCCTCCTCGACCCACCCGCGTACCGCCCCGAGGTAGTTCCCCAGCGTCAGATGCCCCGTCGGCTTCACACCACTGAAGATCCGCGTACGGCCCGACGCCGGAACCGCCATCTCGTCCATCCGTACTCTCCCGAAGTCCCGCACTCCTCCGAGTGCGCATCGAGACCGCCGACCTCACCGGCCGTTACGGATGCAGAAACGCGAACGGCCGCCGAAGCGGCGGCCGTGGTCATGCATGCACTGCTGGGCGGCCGCCGTCAGGCGGGCCACCACTGCTGTACGAGCGCATGCGTAGTCATGGACCCCAAAGTACCCGGCAAACCCCCTCCCCGCGCGGGTTTGAACAACCCCACCCCCTCGTGTAGTGTCCTCCGAGTTGCCACGGAGCCGACAGGCCCCGAGCAACCATCCCGCCGCTTCGCGGCACACCACTACTGCACGGCCCCTCACCGGGAACAATTTCGGTATGCCGAAATTCGGACCGCGGCGCGATTATGTGCCGACGAGGAATTCCGCTAACGTAGTGATCACGCCGAAAGGCGCGAACAAACCCCCTCCGACGGGG